>JBEHXK010000020.1:0-5705 GCA_048498735.1 Pseudomonadota bacterium | reverse complement strand
GCTGCCTTCGCCTCGGCTGATCGCGATACGTGCAACGCCTGTTGTAAGGCCATTTTTCTCAATGGTTTTGAGGATATTATTCTTTAAATTATCGGTGTTATAATCGATCTTTATGGCTTTCAGGCCTTCTTCGAGCCTTTTCAGGTGCAGATCCCACCTGTAAAGCGTGCCATCATAGAAGCTTAAGGTTTCAAAAATGCCATCACCAAAGCGGAAGGAGCGATCCTTCACTGATATCTTTGCCTCACTTTCCTCAAAAAAATTGCCGTTTATGAATATAAAAGCCATGGAAATAATTTGTAACTTGTTCAATTGTGCAGAAAATATACAAAAACTCTGAAGTTGTAATTAAAAATATTATGTGCGGAATTATTGGCGTAACGGGAAGGAGTGATGCGGCGAACGTGATCGTTGATGGTTTGCGCCGCCTGGAATATCGTGGCTATGATTCAGCAGGCATTGCGACCAATGATAAAGGCGTCATAGAACGTGCCCGCGCTGAGGGCAAAATAAAGAATCTGGAAGCAGTTCTGGCAAAAACTCCGCTGGTTGGCACAACCGGCATTGGCCATACCCGCTGGGCAACACACGGTGCGCCATCGGAAAAGAATGCTCACCCACACGCGACTGATAAAGTTGCGGTGGTACATAATGGTATTATCGAGAATTATTTAGAGATACGCGAGAAGCTTTTGAAGGAAGGTTATAAATTCCAAAGCGAGACCGATACGGAAGTTATTCCGGTGCTTATAACCTCATATCTGGATAAGGGCCTGAAGCCGAAAGAGGCAGTGTTAAAAGCTGTTTCGGAATTTGAAGGCGCTTATGCCATCGGCATAATTTTTGCGAATGAAAAAAATGTTATTTACGCAACTCGCCACGGTGCGCCGCTGGTTATCGGTTATGGCGATAAGGAAAAATATATCGCATCAGATGCGCTGGCACTTGCAAGCATGACCCCGCGTGTGTGCTATCTGGAAGAGGGGGATATCGCAGAGATTCGCCCTGATAAGGTTGAGATAATTGATGGCAAGGGCAATAAGGTTGAGCGCGAAATAACGCTTTCAAACCTCACCAGCATAAATATCGGCAAGGAGAATTATCGCCACTTCATGCAGAAAGAAATTTTTGAGCAGCCTTCGGTTATCGGTGATAACATCCACGCTTATTACAATGCGGTGAATGATTCAATTAACTTTCCGCACATTCCGTTTGATCTGAAAGATATCTCTCAGATAACCATTGTTGCCTGTGGTACTTCATATTACGCGGCGAAGGTGGCGACCTATTGGTTTGAGAAGATTGCCCGAATTTCATGTCATGCAGAAATTGCTTCTGAGTTCCGCTATCGTAATGCGATTCTGCCGGAAGGTGGTCTGAGCATTTTCATTTCACAATCGGGTGAAACGGCTGATACCTTGGCGGCGCTGAAATACGCAAAATCGCAGGGGCAAAAGATCATTTCGATCGTGAATACGGTGGAAAGCAGTATCGCGCGCGAATCGGATGTGATCCTGCCGATATATAGTGGGCCGGAGATCGGCGTGGCATCGACCAAAGCATTTACCACACAACTTTGTACGCTGGCATTTTTAATGCTGAAAATTGCAAAAGAGAAAAAAGGCGCTGATAAAAAACTGCTGGAAGAACTGACGCGCTCCGTGCTTGAAGCGCCTGCATATATTTCTGAGGTTCTGAAGAAGGACAGGCGAATAAATACACTTTCGCAGGAAATTTCTGAGGCGCGAGATATCATGTATATCGGCCGTGGTGTTTCATACCCGATCGCGATGGAAGGTGCGCTGAAACTGAAAGAGATCTCATATATCCATTCCGAGGCAACAGCAGCAGGTGAGTTGAAACACGGGCCGATAGCGCTTATTGATGAGAAAGTGCCGGTGGTTGTGATAGCGCCGAGTGATGAATTATTCGAAAAAACTGCTTCGAACATTCGTGAAGTTGCAGCGCGTGGTGGAAAAATTATTCTACTTAGCGATGTGGAAGGCCTTTCAAAGCTTGAAGATGTTATAACTTTTTCAATCGAGATGCCGAAAGTGAAATGCCAGAATAAACTTGTATGCGATCTACTTAACCCGATTATATATGCGGTGCCTATCCAGCTTATTGCCTACCATGTGGCAGTTGCAAAGGGCACTGATGTTGACCAGCCGCGCAACCTTGCGAAATCCGTAACGGTTGAATAATATTATTTGCCGCAACTATCGATGAAGGCTTTGATGATCTTGAAATCAGCGCCGGTGACCTCATATTCCGGGTGCCACTGAACCCCTAAACAGAATTTATGGTCAGTGTGCTCGATGCCTTCGATCAGGCCATCTTCATCTGAAAGGGCATTAACGATCAGATCATTACCAAGCTTTTTAATACCTTGGTGATGTGCTGTGTTCACGCCGAATTTTTCCTGTTGAACAATATCATAAAGGCGGGTGTTTTTTATGATATCAACCTTATGCGCTTCAATGGTTCTGTCATCGGCGCGGTGAGCAATCTTACTTTCAAACTGTGAAGGGATATCCTGTATCAGACTTCCACCGGTTAGCACATTTATAAGCTGCATGCCGCCGCAAATGCCGAGCATCGGCTTATCATTATCGAGGCATTTCTTGGCCATTTCATATTCAAATTCGGTGCGGTCGCGCTTCAGGCTGACAGTTTCATGCACATCATGTTCACCATACATTTCAGGCGGGATATCAAACCCACCACCTGGAATCACCAGCCCATCTATCAGGTTATAATATTTCTTTGCATCTTCAGGGTTGGAATAGGGTATGCCGATCGGCAGGGCGCCGGCTTTTATTATAGTATCAAAATAATTAACGCGAAGTGCGTAATAGGGATATTTGGAAAAGCTGCCCAAATTTTCTTTGTCGAGAATCAAACCTATAAGAGGTTTTTGAACCATGGTTATTAACCGAACCTTCCAGTGATGTAATCTTGCGTTTGTTTGATTTTAGGGTTGGTGAATATCTGACCGGTTGTGCCGAATTCAACAATTTTGCCAAGGTGGAAGAAGGCAGTATAATCAGAAACGCGTGCTGCCTGCTGCATCGAGTGGGTAACTATCACGATGGTATAGTTCTTTTTCAGATCATCGATAAGTTCTTCAATGGTTGCAGTTGCGATAGGGTCTAGCGCGCTGCATGGTTCATCCATAAGTATAACTTCCGGGTTAACGGCGATCGCACGTGCGATGCAAAGGCGTTGCTGCTGACCACCGGAAAGCGACGTGCCAGGTTCCCCAAGACGATCTTTCACCTCATTCCACAAACCGGCACGGGTGAGGGAGCGTTCAACGATCTCATCAAATTCAGATTTCTTTTTCGCAAGGCCGTGGATCTTCGGGCCATAGGTTACGTTATCATAAATAGATTTAGGGAACGGGTTAGGCTTCTGGAAAACCATGCCGATCTTTTCACGCAGCAGAACCACATCCACATTATCAGCATAAATATCAAAGCCATCAAACAGGATTTTGCCGGTTACGCTGCAGTTCTGGATAGTATCATTCATGCGGTTAAGGCAGCGAAGGAAGGTTGATTTGCCGCAGCCCGATGGGCCGATAAGTGCGGTAACTTTATTTTGCGCAAGATCAAGATCAACATTGAAAATGGCCTGTTTCTCGCCATAGAACACGTTCACGTTCTTGCTGCTGATGCGTGGAGTTTCGATTTTTACATTAGATATCATAAGCCAATCTTACCATTTATATTCGAATTTGCGACGCAAGTAAACTGCCAAGCCATTAGCAATTATAAGGAACAATAGCAATATTATAATCGCGCCAGAAGTTTTTTCGACAAAGCCCTGCTCAGGCAGGTCAGACCATAGGAATATCTGCACCGGAAGCACAGTTGCAGGATCAGTTATTTTATGCGGAACATCACGCACGAACGCAACCATGCCAATCAGAAGGAGCGGCGCAGTTTCACCCACCGCACGTGCCATGGAAAGGATGGAGCCAGTCATGATGCCCGGAAGTGAAAGCGGCAACACATGGTGGAAAACTGTTTGTATCTTCGATGCGCCAAGGGCAATTGCACCATCACGGATCGAAGGTGGCACAGCAGCAATGGAGTTACGTGTTGATACGATGATTATTGGCAGGATAAGCAGGGCAAGTGTTAAACCACCTGCAATTGCAGATGACCTTGGCACGCCGACGAAATTGATGAATACCGCCAACCCAAGCAGACCATATACGATTGAAGGCACAGCAGCGAGGTTATTTATTGAAATTTCTATAACGGTTTTGATACGGCTGGCTGGGGCGAATTCTTCCAGATATATCGCTGCACCTATGCCAATAGGCAGGGCAATAAGCATGCAAAGCAACATGACATAGCATGAGCCAGTGAATGCGCCATAAATACCTGCAGATTCCGGTTCACGGCTATCGCTTTTCTTTAAGAAATCACCATTGAAGACTTTCTTGATGCTATCTTCAAATTTCAGCTTCTGTACCATCTGGATCTGGAAGTCAGATACTTTCCTCATCGATTCATCCACAGAGGTATCGATTTTGTTCTTAATATACATGTCAATTTTAGAGGATGCAGGGACCCATAAAATGATGTTATCAAGCTGACCTTTTTTACGGAATTTATCGAGCGTTCTGTTCTTGGCAACGATATAGGCATCACGCGAAATAAGCTCATTCATTTGCAGAATCTGGTTACGATCTGTAGCTTCCGGGAACCTATCTTTCAAACTATCGGAAACTATTTTTCTGAAGTTTAATTCGCTTATATTATCGATAGTTGCATCAAGATTCTCATCTTTTAATTCAGGTGAAAGATTTAAGCGAATTTTGATAACCGTCTTCTCGAAAGAGGTGTAACCCTTGCTGCAAATATCGCCAAGTAAAAATGCAAGAAACGCGATCGAGATACAGATGGCAAACAGGCCATAAAGTTTGAAGCGAATTTCAGAACCTTTGCGCTTTAATACATTCTGGTGCGCAGGGTTTTTATCAGACAATATGAATGGATTAGTTTTGCTCATGGCCTATTCATACCTCTCACGATATTTCTTAACTATTATGATCGCCGCAATGTTCAGCACCAGGGTCACCAGGAACAGGGTGAGGCTTAGTGCAAATGCTGCAAGTGTTTTAGCGCTGTCAAATTCCTGATCGCCGACCAGAAGTTTAACGATCTGTGCTGTAACGGTTGTTACCGATGAAAGCGGATTGATGGTGAGCGTGCCGATAAGACCCGCCGCCATGACCACTATCATAGTTTCGCCGATTGCGCGGGAAACTGCCAGAAGGAACGCACCCATAATGCCAGGAAGTGCAGCCGGGATAACAACTTTTTTAACCGTTTCAGACTTGGTGGCGCCAAGGCCAAGCGATGCATCTCGCAGGGAACGAGGCACTGCATTCATAACATCATCAGAAAGGCTCATGATGAATGGAATGATCATGATGCCCATAACAAGGCCTGCGACCAGTGCGCTTTCAGTTGCCATTTCAATGCCGAAATGCGCCATGAAATTTTTAAGCAACGGGCCCATAGTGAGGGCTGCGAAATAACCATATACCACGGTCGGGATACCTGCCAGGATCTCAAGGATGGGCTTCATTATATTGCGGAAGCGTGGCTTTGCATATTCCGAGAAGTAGATAGCGCTCATGAGCCCAAATGGGATCGAAATGCACATTGCGATGAAGGTTATCAGGA
>JBEHXK010000019.1:0-9997 GCA_048498735.1 Pseudomonadota bacterium | reverse complement strand
AAAACCAGGTTCGATCGCAAGTCGTGTGAGGGTGTGGCATAGCGGTGAGCAGAGATCCGGCATATTTGATAATGAAGAGGATTCATTAAGCTTCGGCGGCAAAAAGATACACGGGTTTGAGATGGCACCTATTCTGGAAGTGCCAAGCGCTTTGGGTCCGGTTCTGCTTTATGTTTTCCATCGTATAAACATGACCTTGACGGGTTCGCCGACAATGATCGTTCTCGATGAGGCATGGGCACTTCTGGATAATGCGGTGTTTGCGCCAAAGATCAAAAACTGGCTGAAAGTTATGCGTAAACTGAATGGTATGGTGATATTCGCAACGCAAAGCCCGGAAGACGTTTTCAAAAGTAAGATCAGCGAAACGCTGGTGCAGCAGACCGCAACGCAGATATTCCTGCCTAATATGAAAGCGACATCGATCTATCAGGATGTGTTCAAACTTTCTAACCGTGAATATGCGCTGATAAAATATACCGATGCGGGTTCAAGGTTCTTCCTGGTGAAACAGGGCGAAGATTCAGTAGTGGCGAGGATAGATCTCTCCGGCATGAATGATATAATCGAGGTGCTTTCAGCGCGTGCAGACACGGTTAGGATATTGGATAAAATAATCGAAGAGGTGGGTGACGACCCGGAAAAATTCCTGCCTATCTTCAAAAAAAGAGTGGTTGATGCAGAATAGATATGATCAATAGATTTACATTGTTAAGCCTAATCATATCAGCATTCATGATATTGTTTGCCGGTTCGGCCAATGCTGATGTTGTTCCACTGGACAGTTTGGTAAATATTCCGGTTGATGCAATAACCAATAAAGATAAAGACCTTATAATTGAGCCCTGCAGGCAATATCCAGGTTTTATAAATAAGATAGTGCAATGCACGACACATATGTCTACCCGTGAATCAGTGATAAGCGGACTGAACAGGCTGAACAAAAAATTCTCTGCAGCAGGCGTTGCCTTTCTTATACTTTATATTTGTCTGTTTGGTCTGAAATTATCATTCAATGCACTGGAAAATGCCAGAAGCGAAATAATGATAACCATAATCACCTGCTTCTTTATAACATATGTTCTAAATACGGCGCGAATGGAGAAATTCTTATATTTCTTCACCGGCTTACAGGGAGAATTTGCCGCTGTTGCTACTGCTGCGGTATATACCAAGCAGACATATGATCTGGAAGATGCAAAGGCTAAGGGAAAGGATACAAGTAGCCAGAGCAGGTTCATATGTTACGGCCCGCTTGATTCAAATAACGAATATCAGTCGGCTACAAGCAATAAAAATAACATGTACACGCCGTGGCAGCGCGCAGACTGCATGTTCGCTTATCTGATCGGTGCAAACCCCGTATTGCAGAGAGTGGGTTCATATTTTGACCAAGGCGGTTCTGGTTCACCCGATAAGCCAGACCCATCTCAACCTTTTAGTAATTATAATAGTAAAACAGATTATGATGTATGGGCCAGTAAAACAAATCCTTTCGTCCAGATGGCAGAAGATCCATACTGCTTTTTCAGTTATGCCGGCCTTGAGGAAAATTTAAATTTCAGTGACGGTAATGTTGTACAAAAATTATGGAATGATGCCCAGGCCGCACAGGATTATTGCATATTGAAACTTATAAAGAAAAATGACGATGGCAGTTTTTCAATAGGAAGTATTGATAAACTACAAAGAATAATAAAGAATGACAGGCAAAATCTTGTAATAGTTTTTTCGACCGCAGCAATAATTATAGGCCTGTTGTTCCAGGATCAATCAGTGGGTCTGATACTGGTAATAACAGGGTTTATTACTTTCTTCCTGATGTTCATAGCGTTTGCCCAGGCTGCTTTGATATATATAACATCATATTTTGCGGTTCTGGTATTGGGAATGTTCGCGCCTCTCATAATACCTTGCTTCCTATTCAAATATACCAGGACAAGGATATTTGATAAATGGATACAGCTGCTTTTTGCCTATACCATACAGCCCGGACTAGTGTTGTGTTATCTCACTTTTATGCTCTCGGTCATTCAGTTCATAAGTACATATGGTACACAAAATGCCCAGAAAAGCTTTATGGACCTGACACTGGGTGATGCATATAAAAATGGTGACCAAGAAGATAAGCCAATAATTTCGGTGATAACAAAGACAACAAGTGGCAGTCCTGAGGATGCAGGACTAGGACAGAATATTGCTGGCAAACTACAAAGTAGTAGCATACCTGTATCAAATAACGCTAACCTATATTATAACACCAGCACCTATTATAATATAGGGAGTAATTCCAGTGCAATATTCCAGGCACCAGCAACAGAGAAGGTTTCAAACGGTCAGGCTGGCCTGTTCGATTTAGATGCCCAGTCGCCTGGTGCAAATATGTTCAATATAAAAATGCCTTCATTTGAATTTTTCTCCAAGGATTTTGCAAATCCTTATGGTGGTGATGGTTCAAAGATCAAGGCGGGGATAAGAAGTTTTTTAAACACAGATCTTTCAAACCCTAACGTTGGTAATAGCTTAAACGAAGCTAATAAAGATAAGAACCTAACTGAAGAACAAATCAAACTTAACGCTGACTATAACAAGACACAATATCAAATGAAACTCGGCTATATTCAATATTTGATAATATTATTCATCGCAATGGCTATATGCTTCTCTTTCCTGAGAAACGTCATGCATTTCGGTGCACAATTAGCCGGTGTCAGTGTAAGGCCAATAGGAGGCCTTTCAAATGTTTACGATACGGTGGCAAATAAGATAACCAGGTCATTGGCCGGATAAATATGAAAGAATTAAGAAAATACATATTATTAATTTTGGTCATACTATTATGTGGTCCGGCAGCATTTGCTGACCAAGGAAGTTCCGATGCCAGCATGAACTATTATGGGATCGGGCCGGGTGGATATATACCACAGGAGCCGATATCAACATATAAAAGCTTATGCACGGCAATATTTGTACAAAATGGTGACGCAGTTGGCAGTGGCGTTATCAAAAACAATCACATCACAGGCAATATAGTACGTTGTGTTGAGAGCATCATAAATTACGGTGCTGACGTGATGGTAAATAGTATGATCATAAAATTTTCATATTTGATCTTCTATAGCGTGACACTTGCGATAATTTTCCATGCGATAAGAATGATGTTCGGCCTTGCAACGCACCATGGATTAACAATGACAGTGCTGTTGAAAATAATAGTAGTGCTTTATTTCTGCAGCCCTATGGGTTTTGTTGAATTGAAACTTATCAGGAACACGCTGATAGAATTTCCAAAAAGTGTTGCCGCTTCCGTTATGGCTGTGCCATCTGACACATCTGATCCAATGGCATGGGTTAAATTCGCCGTTGATACAACCGGCATCGAAACATTTGTGCCTGATGAATACTGTCCGAAAAATGCTGATGGTAGTGAGGATTCCACCGCTATATGCAAATATAAAAGCCCGCTTTCTGATTTTTACGACAAATTCGATACAATAATACTGCAGACATTTGGTGTATCGAAAGATGATGCTAACAGCACCAAACAGAATACAAATGTATTCATAGGAATAGCGGCCTTGTTATGTGGCCTGTTATTTGCCGGAAATATAGGTGCAACAATAGCAATTGTTATAATTACATATATTGCCTCATGCCTGTTTGCGATCGCAGAGCTGGTTCTCTATTTCGTAGTAATAACTTTGGCAATAAACTTCCTGATAGCAATAACGCCTCTGGCATTGTGTTGCATGCTGTTCGAACCGACAGCGCGCATAACCAATTATTGGTTCAAGAACTTACTGGTATATTCCATACAGCCTATAGTTATGGCGGTGTTTATAATGTTTGCCATGTCAATATTATTTTCATTGGTTAAACAAACTGAAAAAGAATATGCAAGACTCAAGAAAAAATGGGAAAATGCTGATGGCAAGTCCACGGTAAATACTAAAATCTTCAACTGCAGCTTTGGCAGCAATTCAGGTGTTTCTGCCGGAGAAGGGAATCAGGAAAATGTTTGGGGCTCCGTGATGAGCGGCGCAAATGAGCAACAAACATATAACTACAGGAACATATCAGGCAATCTGTTGCCTCAGGATTATAAAGAAGTGGATATATCCAATTGTGGGATAAATGCTCAGGTATTAAAGCTTGATAGTGATAATGTTGTTATGTCTGATGCCGATAAAGATAAATTCGGTATTCTCAGCTTTCAGGATATAAGATATGTGATAGGTTGCATAATAGCGCAGATATTCATGATGATGATGATAATTTCCTTCATAAGGCAGATACCTTCCATGGTTAATGACATAGTTGGTACAGGCGGTGCCTCAGGAAAACTGATCGCAATAGTAGGGCAGCCATCAGAGCATATATTGCGAACTGTAAACACTATAGGTTCAGGGCTTGGTGAAGTAGCAAGAGCCGGTATCGGAAGTGCAGGAATAAAAAAATTTAGCGGGGGTAGGTAATGCAACGCATGATGAAAATACTATTCAGCCTTGTTCTTATTTTGATGCTGGGTTCATGTGGGACATCAGACGATGATATGGCAACCCTGACCGGTGATACCGGATGTGTTCCGGTAGCGGAGATACTGAATTTCAATGGTGCGGTTGCAACAAGGAAAATAGTCATAAAAGATGACTGCGATGATAGTGGCGCAAACTGTAAAAGTGAAGAAGGGATAATCGAATGGATGGACGGCAAGATAACCGGTTCGGTAAAAATGGCTTCACTGCTTGTATGGCTGAAATTGACACTGAATGTTGAGTTCCGCTGGTTGCTTTCAATGATGTTGACAGTTTCGGTGCTGCTATTCGCCGGTTCAATATTGCTAGGCATGACACAGGCATCGGGCTATAATATCGTGATGTATATGTTCAAGCTGATAATAATATACCAGCTTGCGGTGAACTATATCTATTTCAATATTTATGTGGTGCAATCTTTTGAATCGCTGCTGTCGGATGTCATGTCGGCCACCGCGTTGACATTCAGTGATTATGTGTCGACCAGCACTAAGGGTGCGTGTCTTGGTGTGTTCGGTTCAGTGGCATGTGATATACCAGGGACAATAACCTCGCTGTTCGGGATAGATATCTTCAGTCTTCTTCACATAAGCAGTTCAACTGCCGGATCGGTGATGCTGTTTGGTGCAATGGATAATATGCTGAGCCGTATATTTGATTTCCATCTCTGGCAATTGATACTCGGTCTGTTGAGTATGGGCAAGACCGGGATATTCTATAGTGTAATGGTATTCGCTATGATAGTTGCGTATTTCGGCACGGTGGTGATAGCAATAAAAACATATTTCATGGCCGAGATAGCAAGATGGGTGCTTTACGGTCTAGCGCCATTATTCCTTTCTTTTGCACTTTTCAACCAGACCAGGTCTCTATTCGATGGCTGGCTGCAGCAATTGATAAACTATACATTGCAGCCGGTTTTCCTTTTCATATTCCTGGGAATGTTCCATTCCATGCTTTCAGGATTCATGACACAGCTTTATGCCGATGTGGAAAGTGGTACAAAGGCACAGTTCCCTATGGATTGTGCAGCTTTGGGAGATCCTACTCTTGTTAAGCAGTGTAATAATGATAACAAAACGAAAAATGTCTGTAAAAATGGTCAAGATGCAGCTAACGGTAACCGAGCATGCTCATGCCTGAACGATGATAAAGGTCATAAGGTTGATACATGTAATTACCAGATGACAAGCCTGAATACCGGAGGAATGTGTGTAAAATACACAGATCAGACCAATGAGAATACGAAACAGAAATTCAAATGGTTCAAGCTCTGTTCAGGACCTAACAATTGTGCCGCTGATATAAATCCTGTCCTGCCGATAAATATATGGATGGTGTTCTCGATCATTATCGTATGCTATATGATGAGTGCTATGTGCCACTGGGTTGTTCAGATCGCTGCGCAATTATCTTCAGGTGCAGTAACATTGAGCGATGTCCGAATAATGGGTCTGGATAGGATAACCAGCCAGATCAAGGGCGGACTTGGCAAAGGCATTATGAACAGCTTCAAGGGTGGAGATGCCCCTAGACAATAAAGAAGGATATGGAGAACGCAGAAATTGTTCGTGAAAAAATGGATTTTGATATTGTGATCGTTGGTGCAGGGCCAAGCGGCCTTGCGGCAGCGATAAAGCTTGCACAGCTTTCACAGGGAAAAAATCAGCCGCTTAATATTTGCATCGTTGAGAAAGGCTCGGAAGTTGGCGCGCATATTCTTTCAGGAAATGTGTTCGAAGCAAAGGCCTTGGATGAACTTATTCCTGATTGGAAGGAAAAGGGTGCACCACTTCATACAGAAGCGAAAGATGATAATTTTGTTTTCCTGACCAGGAACAAACATTTCAAATTGCCGACCCCGCCGCAGATGAATAATCACGGGAATTATATAATCTCGCTTGCGAATTTGTGCCGCTGGCTTGCAACTCAGGCGGAAGCTTTGGGTGTGCAGATATATCCCGGCTTTCCTGCTGCAGAAGTTATAATAGAAAATGACAGAGTGTGCGGTATCATCACCGGTGATTTTGGTATCGGCAAAGATGGTGAGAGAAAAGAATCATACCAGCCGGGCATGGAACTGCGTGCAAAATATGTTCTGTTTGCGGAAGGTTGTCGTGGCTCATTGACAAAAAGATTAGAGAAGAAATTCAATCTGCGTGAAGGCAAAAACCCGCAAAGCTATGGCATTGGCATTAAGGAATTGTGGAAGATAAAGCCTGAAAAACATTCACAAGGGAAGATCATCCACACTATCGGCTGGCCGATGGACATGAAAACCTATGGCGGCAGTTTCCTTTATCATATGGAAGATAACCAGGTGGCAATAGGTTATGTGATAGGGCTTGATTATGAGAATACTTATCTGAATCCGTTTAGAGAGTTTCAAAGATTTAAGCATCATCCGTTCATAAAGAATTATCTTGAAGGTGGTGAGCGCATTGCCTATGGCGCACGTGCACTTAATGAAGGCGGTTACCAATCAATTCCGAAACTGACATTTCCTGGCGGTGCATTGATAGGTTGCGCGGCAGGGTTTTTAAATGTTCCAAAGATCAAAGGCACGCACACCGCAATAAGATCGGCAATGCTAGCGGCTGAAACGGCATTTGAAGCGGTGACAGAAAATAAAGATAATCTTGGTGCATATGAGGAGAAGATAAAAAACTCTTCTGTTTATAAAGAGCTTTATAGGGTCAGGAATATTCGACCATCATTCCGATTTGGTTTGATATGCGGGTTAATTTATTCCGCGATTGATACATATATATTCCGTGGCCGCGCGCCTTGGACATTCAAAAACCATGCCGACAACAAGCAGACAAAGGTTAAAGAAAAATGCAAAAAGATAGAATATCCGAAACCGGATGGTGCTATCAGTTTTGATCTTCTTTCGAGTGTTTATCTTTCCGGCACTTATCATGAGGAAGATCAGCCGGCGCACTTAAAGCTTATCGACCCTAGCAAGGCAGTTGATTATAACCTGAAATATTTTGATGGGCCGGAACAGCGCTATTGCCCTGCAGGTGTTTATGAATTCATCAAAGATGATAACGGTAAAGATAAGCTCCAGATCAATGCGCAGAATTGCGTACACTGCAAAACCTGCGATATAAAAGATATGACGCAGAACATTAACTGGACCACGCCTGAAGGCGGCGGTGGGCCTAATTATCCGAACATGTAATTATGAATGTAGATTCGGAAATCATTGGTTCTATGGCCGGCATATTGACAACGGCCTCATTCTTGCCCCAGGCAATAAAATCTATCAAAGCAGAGGATACTAAAGCCATATCTTTGATGATGTATAGCATGTTTACTTTGGGCGTTTTTCTATGGATGGTTTTTGGAACCATGAGAGACAGCAGGGCAATGGTGGTTTCAAATGCTATTACGTTTACATTGGCGCTTATAATTCTTTCCAAGAAAATTCATAATATCATTAAGAAAAAAGACTAACGCAGTTCTTTGAAAAATTTCTGCAGAATTTCCTTACACTCATTTTCTGCAATGCCGGAAATTATCTCTGGCTTATGCATGGTTTGTGAGTGCGAAAATATTTTTGCACCATGTTCGACCGCCCCACCTTTTTCATCCGATGCGCCATAAACAAGTTTTGCTATACGTGCATGGGCAATGGCAGATGCGCACATGGCACAGGGTTCAAGCGTGACATAAAGTGTGCAGCCGGAAAGGCGGTAATCATCAAATTTTGCGGCAGCTTCACGAATGGCAAGAATTTCTGCATGCGCGGTTGGGTCTTTCAGTTCCTCAACTTTATTATAACTTGCAGCTAAAATGTTATTATCCTTATCGACCAGAATCGCACCGATAGGCACTTCACCTTTGGCAGATGCAAGTTTAGCCTGTTCAAGAGCAAGAAGCATTTCTTTATTGCCGCTGAAAATCATATGAGTGAGATCGCTTTTTTATTTAAAGGAATATTATGTACACGCAGATAATCAACTTTTTTACGTGCGAGAAAATTCGAAATTAGAGCCGTTTCGCTATCGCGCTCTGAGGCTGGTTTATCGGTGAATGTGCTTAGAAATGATTTACGCGAATGGCCAACATAAATCTCAAGGCCGAATTTTTTGAAACTTTCAATATTTGCAATTAATTCAAGGTTCTGTTTTATAGTTTTTCCAAAACCGATGCCGGGGTCAAAAATAAGATTTTCTTTTTTCAAACCAAGTGAAGTAAAGAAAGAAATTTTTTCCAGCAGCCATTCTGAAAGATAAGAAATTATATTAATATTTTCCGGCAATGATTTATTTTTATCAGCAGGGATTGTAACCGAATGCATGAAAATAAATTTTTTGTGATACTCGGCCGCAAGTCTTGCCATTTCGGCACTTCCGCCGGAGACATCATTTATATAGGTGATGTTATATGGAAGGGATTTTTCGATAACTTCTGCATGAAAACTATCTATACTTATGGGAATTTTTTTATCTTTTATTTTTTGTAAAAAAGGTTCAAGCCTATGCCATTCTTCCACTGCAGAAATTATTTCTGCACCCGGGCGTGTTGATTGGCAGCCGATATCGATAATATCAGCGCCATCATTTACCATTTCATCAAAATGCTTTAGTGCGGAGGAGAGATCACTAGACAAGCCATCGCCGGAAAATGAATCAGGAGTTATGTTCAATATGCCAACCAGTTTTGTCATAACCCACTCGCAGAGACCTTATCAATATTGAGATCAAAAGAATATTCGGATATTTTTTTGCCGGTGAGGGGGTGAACCCAATCGGGAAGAATTTCAGAAAGTGGTGCCAGCACGAAATTGCGTTTCAAAATTCCTGGATGGGGGATTTTTAGTTCTGGCGTTTCATGTACCTCATTTCCATAAGCAAGAATATCTATATCTAAATAGCGTGGACCGGAACTACCCTTACTACGTTTTTCAGGTGAATTTTCTTTCTCAATTTTATTACATAACACAAGCATATCATGAACGCTCAATTCAGTTTCACCGCAGCAGACGCAGTTATAGAAAGGCATATCCCAGTCTGCGGGCGCATTATCTGGTAGCATGGCGGCGGTCTCATATATGCCTGAGCACTTTAAATCAGCGATTGCAAGCTTAAGGCGCTTGATGCCTTCGGCCAGATTTTTCCTTCTATTTCCGAGGTTTGACCCAAGAGCAATGATGACGAAATTTTTAAGTGCCATTTTATGTGCTTTAAACAAAATAGTTTGATAGAATATTAAACTACTGTTATTTGTTAATCTTAACAACTCATAAACGAGGCCTTACCTTGAAAAATCTTAAATATATTTTGCTCGGCTTGCTTCTATTCAGCGGCAATGCCTATTCAGAGGAATCCGACCTTCCGGACCTGACAAAACCTGATCCGTTACTGGCAGCACCAACTGCGCCGGCAGCTCCGGCACCGACCGCTCCGGCGGCGGCAAATGCACCTGCAGCAGCACCGGTGTTAGATAAAGCA
>JBEHXK010000018.1:0-14605 GCA_048498735.1 Pseudomonadota bacterium | reverse complement strand
TCTAAAATAATTGTTATTTATTTCTTTAAGACTTTGCTTCTGTTTCATACTTCCCAAACTTCTTTTATAGAAAATAGCACATATTATAACATGATAAGGTTAAAAAAAGATTAACCAAGCCTTTGTAGTTTACTTAATTATTCGTTTTAATCTTTACAATTCAAGTAATTATCACGCCATATGCTCGGCTCTCAGATATTCGTCTGATTGCATTTCGATCAGGCGCGAAACCGTGCGTTCAAATTCGAAAGCCTGCTCGCCTTCAACATAAAGTTTCTGCGGGCTTGCGTCTGCGGTGCAGATCAGCTTGCAATTATGGTTATATAATTCATCGATCAAATGCCTGAACCTGATGCTTAAATTATAATCTTCCTTTTTCATCTCGGGGATATTCTCAATAAAAACCGTGCTGAACTGGCGCGCTATCTCAATATAATCCTCACTCCCAAGCGCCGCATCGCATAATGCTTTAAAGGTGAAAAATCCAATATCACCATGGCTTTTAAGCGCCGCTATTTTCCGCCCCCGCACTTCGATAGTTTTCGGTTTGCCGCTATCTTCACCCGCCAGCTTATAATATGCATCATGGATGAACTTATGCGCCTTCTCACCCAGCGGATAGAAATAGGTCTGCTCTAAACTGTTAATATGCTGCAGGCGATAATCCTTGTCGCTTTTCAACTCCATGATATCCAGCTCGCGCTTGAACATCTCGATGAACGGGATAACCCGGTCGCGTTGCAGGCCGTTCTTATACAGATCATCCGGATGGCGGTTAGAGGTCGCAACAATTATCACATCATTGGCAAACAGCGCCTCGAACAAGCGCCCAACTATCATCGCATCGGCGATATCATTTATCTGCATCTCATCAAAACACAGAACTTTTGCTTCTTTTGTGATTTCATCCGCAACATATTTAATTACATCATCGCTGCCGTCATTCTTATCATGCCACTCTTTGATGCGCGTCTGCACATCGCTCATGAATGCATGAAAATGCGTTCTTAAGCTGGGAATATTTTTGCTCAGATTATCATAGAACAGATCCATTAACATGGATTTGCCTCTGCCCACTCCACCATAGATATATAAACCTTTCGGTTTTTCCGGTTTTGAAATGCCTATCTTTGAAAACAGCTTCGCTTTCGCAGCAAAATATCCTTCGATTTCTGTGCTCAAAATGCCAAGCGCATCAACAACAAGCTTTTGCGCGGCATCTGGCAATATTTTTTTGCTTGAGATAAGCTTTTGATAGTCTAATATCAGGCCGTTATTTTGTGGGTTTCGGTTCATTATGTTGATTTCACGCACTAAACAGGAATTAAGGGATTTCATTTCGGGGGCTAAAAGTCAAGGTAAAAAGGTCGCTCTGGTGCCTACCATGGGCGCTTTGCATGAAGGCCATATCTCACTTCTGCATGAGGCAAAAAAACACGCCGATATACTCATCACCACGATATTTGTGAACCCCACCCAATTCGGGCCTAATGAGGATTTCGGCCGTTATCCCCGCCAGGAAGAGGATGATATCGCCCTGCTGAAATCTAATGGGTGTGATGCGGTTTTTCTGCCATCCGTGCATGAGATCTATGGTGATAATTTTTCCACTGCGATCCATGTCACTCGCAATGCCGATATATTATGCGGTGCATTTCGTCCTGGTCATTTTGATGGCGTTGCGCTGGTGGTTTCAAAACTGCTGAATATCGCCGGTGCCGATGTTGCGGTATTCGGCGAAAAAGATTACCAGCAGCTTTATATCATCCGCCAGATGGCAAAAGACCTCAACATCCCAACCGAGATAATCGGCGCACCAACGCTTCGTGAAAGCACCGGCCTTGCACTTTCCTCACGCAATAAATACCTCACGCCTATTGAGAAGGAGATCGCCTCCACCCTCAATGTGAAAATGCGTGATGTGCTTGCCGCAGTTAAAGCCGGCGCAGATATTCAATCCACCCTTGATGATGCTAAAAACCAATTAGTTGCTGGCGGCTTCACGAAAGTTGATTATATTGAAATTCGCGAAGGTGATAATCTGGAAGTTACGGAAAATTTAACCAATAAAAGCAGGATTTTCGCCGCTGCATGGATAGGAAAAACAAGACTTATAGATAACATCCCGGCATAATAAATATGACATCAAAATTTTTAAAAACACTTGAAGAACGGGGCTTTTACCAGGATTGCACTGATCGTGCCGGCATTGATAGCTACCTCGAAAATGCAGAAAAATCCGGCAAGCCTGGTGTAGCATATATCGGTTTTGATTGTACAGCATCATCGCTGCATGCTGGTTCATTGATGCAGATAATGATCCTGCGTTGGCTGCAGAAACTTAGCCATAAGCCCGTTGTTCTGCTTGGCGGCGGCACCACAAAAATTGGCGATCCATCCGGCAAAGATGAGTCACGAAAAATGCTAGATGAAGCTGGCATCGAAAGAAATAAGCAAGGCATTAAAAAAGTATTCGAAAAATTCCTGAAGTTCGGCTCAGGCGCCTCTGACGCAATTCTTGTTGATAACGACGAATGGCTTTCGGGCTTAAATTACATTAAATTCCTGCGCGATATCGGCCCGCATTTCTCCATCAATCGCATGCTCACGATGGAATCAGTGAAGCGCCGTTTAGAGCGCGAACAAAATCTTTCATTCCTCGAATTTAATTACATGATCCTGCAAGCATATGATTTTGTAGAGCTTGCAAATAAATATAACTGCCGCATCCAGATCGGTGGCTCCGACCAATGGGGCAATATCGTCAACGGAACTGATCTTTCTCACCGCTTAGGTCGCAAGGAAGTTTTATTCGGCCTCACAACCCCGCTTCTCACCACATCATCAGGTGCAAAGATGGGCAAAACCGCAGATGGCGCGGTATGGCTTGATGCCGATCTGCTTTCACCATATGATTACTGGCAATATTGGCGCAACACTGCCGATGCTGACGTTATAAAATTCCTGAAACTTTTCACTGAACTTTCGCTCGAAGAAATTTCTGAACTGCAGAAACTTGAAGGTAGCGCTGATATTAACAAGGCAAAAATAATTCTCGCGAATAAAGCAACTGAACTCCTGCACGGTGCTGATGCAGCTAAAAATGCCGAAGAAACCGCACGTAAAGTGTTTGAACAGGGCGGCATCGGCGGTGATCTGCCGGTATATAATATTGAGCCTGCGCAACTTGATGCAGGCATTTCCATCGCTATATTATTTAAAGATGCGGGCCTGACCGAATCCAATGGCGAAGCTAAAAAGCTGGTTCAGGGCGGTGGTGCGCGCATAAACGATGAAAAAATTTCTGATATCGGCCTGATGGTAAATTCCTCTCATCTTAAAGATGGGGTGATAAAACTTTCGGCCGGTAAAAAGAAACATGCTTTAGTGAAGGTAAAGTAATAAATGCGCATAATCTCTGGTCGGCTAAAGAACCGTGAAGTGCTTTCTTATAAAGATAAGGAAGGCGAGCTGCGCCCCACCTCTTCCAAAACCCGCGAGGCAGTTTTTAATCTTCTGAAACATGGAAAATTCCTGCAAGAGATCGACTTCCTAACTCCGGATGAACCAAGTATTCTTGAAGGCCGCACAGTTGCAGACATTTTCTGCGGCACCGGTATAATGGGCTTTGAGGCCTATTCCCGCGGTGCTGAAAAACTCATATTTATCGATAAGAATAATATGACCATCGATCTGGTCAAAAAAACCGCCGCAAAAATGAATATAATCGAAGATTGCAATTTCATCCGCGCTGATGCCACAGCGCTTAATTCAACCCGCCTGCGCGCTGACCTCATTTTTCTTGATCCGCCATATAATCGTGCACTGGTCAACCCGACACTTAAATCCATCGCTCTGAGCGGCCTGTGCCGCGATGGTGGTGTGGTGATAGTTGAACATTCCATCCGCGAAAAACTTGAGGAAAGCGATGATTATAAGCTGCTTGATCAGCGCGAATATAACAATAGCTTCATCTCTATCCTGAAATTTCTGGCATAAACTGCCTATTGAAATTCCACTCTTTTTCCCTAAATTTATAACATGGGTTTCAAACCGGACAAATTCACATTACCGTTTCAGGAGGCTGTTGAAGCCGCCGGGCAATCTGCCGTTCAGAACAAAAACCAGCAAATGACCGACCTGCACGTTCTAAAGGAAACCCTGAGCCCTGAAAAAGATGGCGTTAACCGCAAAGTTCTGGAACTTTCCGGCGTGAACCCGGATAATATAGTCACGAAAATTGCAGCATCTCTTGATCGTTTACCGAAAGTTTCCGGCGATGCTGAAGGCCAGTTATATCTTGATCCAAAACTTGCGAAGCTGCTCGATCAGGCACAAACTCTTGCACATAATAACAAAGATGAATTCGCTCCTTCCGAACGCTTCCTGGAGGCGATAATGGAAGAAGGCACATCAGAAAGTTACCGCATTTTAACCGCCGCCGGCTTGACAAAAGATAAGGTAAAGGCTGCAATAAAAACTATACGTAAAGGAAAAAAGGCAGATTCTATGACAGCAGAAAATAATTATCAGGCACTCGAAAAATATGCCATTGATCTCACCGCCCGTGCACGTGAAGGCAAGCTTGATCCGGTCATCGGCCGCGATGAAGAGATTCGGCGCACAATGCAAGTGCTTTCCCGCCGCACCAAAAATAATCCGGTGTTGATCGGCGAACCAGGTGTTGGTAAAACCGCCATCGTTGAAGGCCTCGCTAACCGCATGATCGCAGGTGATGTTCCTGAAAACCTGAAAGATAAAAGACTCATGGCACTTGATATGGGCGCGCTTATCGCAGGTGCGAAATTCCGTGGTGAATTTGAAGAACGCTTAAAAGCCATTCTGAATGAAATAACTTCTGATGCCGGGCAAACCGTATTATTCATCGATGAACTTCATACACTCATGGGCGCAGGTAAGGCCGAAGGCGCAATGGATGCCGCCAACCTATTGAAACCGGCTCTTGCACGCGGTGAGTTGCATTGCATCGGCGCAACCACTCTTGATGAATATCGCAAACACATAGAAAAAGATGCAGCCCTTGCGCGCCGCTTCCAACCTGTATTTGTAGGTGAACCGAGTGTGGAAGATACAATCGCGATCCTTCGCGGCCTGAAGGAAAAATATGAAGTGCATCATGGTGTGCGCATAAAGGATGAGGCAATAATTGCCGCTGCAAACCTTTCCAACCGCTATATCTCTGATCGCTTTTTGCCTGATAAGGCAATCGACCTTATCGATGAAGCAGGCTCAAAACTTCGCATGCAGGTCGATAGCAAACCTGAAGCGATAGACGAGCTTGATCGCAAAGTTATCCAGTTAAAAATTGAAAAAGAAGCACTGAAAAAAGAAGATGACGCTGTTTCCAAAGATCGCCTCAAAAAAATTGAGGATGAACTGAAAGGCCTGGAGGAAAAGGCTAAATCTCTCACAGAGGCTTGGGAAAAAGAGAAAGCTAAACTCACAGATGTTAAAAACGTTAAGGAAAAGCTTGAGGAAGCTCAGACCGAACTCCAGATTGCGCAACGTGAGGGCAACCTCGCTAAAGCCGGTGAGATCACCTATGGCGTGATCCCATCTTTAAAGAAAAAGCTTGAGGAATTGGAAAGCAAAAAAGACTTTGAATTCATCAGCGAAGCTGTTGATGAGGATGATATCGCCGCCGTAGTCGCGAAATGGACAGGCGTTCCGGTTGAAAAACTCATGGAAGCTGAAAGGCATAAAATTCTTCATATGGAAGAAAATCTGCGCAAGCGCGTAGTTGGTCAGGAAGAAGCCGTTAAGGCAGTTGCTGAGGCACTGCGCCGCTCTAAAGCCGGCCTGCATGATATGCGCCGCCCACTTGCATCCTTCCTATTTTTAGGCCCAACGGGCGTTGGCAAAACTGAGCTCACCAAAGC
This sequence comes from Pseudomonadota bacterium, assembly GCA_048498735.1. GTDB lineage: Bacteria > Pseudomonadota > Alphaproteobacteria > Rickettsiales > UBA8987 > JAMHZE01. The sequence goes on along the minus strand of JBEHXK010000018.1, from coordinate 8,705 downwards.
TTTGGCAGTTTTCATGTTCGATAATGAAGAAGCAATGATTCGCATGGATATGAGCGAATATATGGAGAAACATTCCGTCGCCCGCTTGATCGGCGCACCTCCTGGTTATGTCGGCTACGAGGAAGGTGGCACGCTTACTGAGGCTGTCCGCCGCCGCCCTTATCGCGTGATATTGTTTGATGAGGTTGAAAAAGCCCATCCGGATGTTTTCAACATTCTTTTGCAGGTACTTGATGATGGCCGCCTGACTGATTCCCAAGGTCGCACCGTGGATTTTTCGAACACTATAATAATCCTTACATCTAACCTGGGTTCGGAATATATCGCAGCACTAAAAGATGAAGACCCGATCGAGTTCGCCCGCCCGAAAGTTATGGAGGCAGTGCGTAAAGCCTTCAGGCCGGAATTTTTAAATCGCCTTGATGAGATATTGCTGTTCAACAAACTCAAAAAAGCTGACATGGCAAGTATCGTTGATATTCAGATCGAAGACCTGCAAAAACGCCTGAAAGATCGCAATATAACCCTTGGTCTTGCAGATTCTGCCCGCCAGTTCCTTGCTGATAAAGGTTATGACCCGGTCTATGGTGCGCGTCCTCTTCGTCGCGTTATCCAGCGTGATCTGCAGAACAAGCTCGCGACCGAGATTCTTGAAGGCAAGATCAAAGATGGCGCAAGGCTTGTTGCCGAACTAAAAGGCCAGGAAATCGAGTTCAAAAAAGCTAATTGACGAAAACATTAGTAGCTTGTTGCTTAGGTTTTTGTCATTCTGAACGTCAGTGAAGAATCCCACTAAAAAAATTTCTCGATTAGTACTTCCGGGCCTGTTTTTCTTAAATTATTATGATCTCAGGCAGGGAGAAATCCCTGTCAGCGATTTTTTGACCGGCCGGTTAAATTCCCAGTTACTGGGGCTTTTGATTTTTGAGAGGATCAGTTTTATTAATAAGTTGCCACACAACACCTGATCTGAAGCCTAAATTGGAAGCAGCACTTCGCGAAAATACGAAGGCGCCTTCAACTAAATAAGACAAACAAATGAAAATTATTTAATTAAATGAATACCGATAGCTAATAAAGCTAGAGTAATAGGAATAGCAATCAAGGTTACAATGCTCAAAGGCCTCATTGAGCCCTTAAAGGTCATTGTTGGGTCTTGGGCTTCTGCAGCCTCTTTTTCAAAGGTTTTTTGCGCTGGCTTAATCAGCCAGAAAAGCAAGTTGCTCACAATCCCTGATAGTAATATCGCAAGCGGCAAAGGTGCGAATATAAGAACCATGAAACCTATATGCGCATTACCGGTTTCCGCCAGTCTATTTAACTGAGGTGATATCCATTTTATCCCCTTATGCGCCGGATATAATATTTTATTTATTTCCCAGGAGATCTTTCCGGTATTCCACCAGATAGTAATCAATAATGTCATGGTCAGAAAAAGCTGAATTATATTCCAGAAACTTTTTTTATGTTCCGCACGATTCCGCCAACCTGGGCGTAATTTATCCATCATTTGCGGAAATAAATTCACCATTTATTACTGACCATTCACCAGTTTAGTATATTCAGCCATTAACTGCTGCGTAACCGGGCCAACGGTAAATTCATAATTACCATATTTTCCCTTGATCGAGCCGATCGGGGTGATCTCAGCCGCAGTGCCGGTAAGGAATGCCTCCTGCCCTGAGCTAAGCTCTTCAACTTTTATCTGGCGCTCAACAACTTTAATTCCAGCCTTGCGCGCAAGGTCCATAACCGTCTGGCGAGTGATGCCGTTAAGGAAACAGTCTGGCGTTGGCGTGTGCAATTCACCATTTATAACGATGAAAAAATTCGCGCCCGTTGCTTCAGCAACCAACCCGCGATAATCGAGCATTATGGCATCATCATAACCTTCAGCCACGCATTTATTCTTTGTCAGCGTGCAGATCATATACAGGCCTGCCGCTTTTGACGAAGTTGGCGCAGTTTCAGGGCTTGGGCGTTTCCAGTCAGAAAAAGTTAATTTCAGACCTTTATTCCTCGCTTCATCAGAGAAATATGCCGGCCACGCCCATGCAGCAACCGCTACGTGGATCTTAGATTTATCCGCAAGAACCGCCATCTGCTCAGAACCTCTCCAGGCAACCGGGCGGATATAACCATTTTCAACGCCACGCGCCTTGCATGCATCAACACATGCCTGGTTTAGTTCCTGAACCGTGAAAGGAATTTTCATGCCAAGAAGCTCGGCTGATTTTATCAAACGCTGATTGTGTTCTGTTAATTTGAACGCCTTGCCGTTATATATGCGAATGCCTTCAAACACGCATGAGCCATAATGCAGACCATGATTCAACACATGGACATTTGCATCTTTCCATTCAACCATTTTACCGTCGAACCATATCTGTCCGTCACGGTTATCGAAGGGCTGGCCCCAATCTACGCCTGTAAGTTTTGCGCTCATATTAACCTTATTGACTATTTAATTGCATAGCTGATATAGATGTTAACTTACGAAAAATCAAATTTTTTAAGGGTTTTTAAGGTATGAACCAGGTTTTGATCATAGATGACGATAGGAAACTGCGCGATCTGCTGCAGCAATTCCTCCGCAATCAGGGCATCGAGGCTGATACGGTTGAATCTGCCGATATGGCGCTTGAGCGGATCATGACCATGAAATATGACCTCATCACCGTTGATCTGATGATGCCGGGCATGAATGGCATAGATTTTACCAAAAAATTTAAAGAAAAGCATAATGACATTCCCGTTCTTATGCTGACTGCCAAAGGTGATGCACATGAGCGTGTTGCAGGGCTTGAAAGCGGTGCCGATGATTATCTTTCAAAACCCTTTGAGCCTCAGGAACTTTTCCTGCGCATCACGAAACTGATCGACAGGTTCAAGAATTCTACTGCGGTTCTGGAACATAAAGAAAATGATACTGTGCGTTTCGGAGATTTTGAATTCCATCTTGAAAGCCGTGCATTAACTAAATCCGGTGCACGCGTTATATTAAGCTCCAGCGAGTCAGATCTGCTTTACATTTTCTGCACTAATATTAATCAACCGGTTGAACGTGCTGCACTTGCATATAAGTTCAATGGCATTTCTGAGCGCTCAGTTGATGTGCAGGTTACAAGGCTGCGTAAAAAGATTGAAGATGATCCTAAAAACCCTGTATTCCTGCAAACCAGCCGCGGCAAAGGTTACGTTTTTAGGGTTTGATTCTTTTCTCTTATCTATCCATCGAATAGCTGTTCTTATCGTCGGTATAAATGCTGTTATCTGCATCTTTGTTGAAATATATATATAATGCGTTCACGTTCTTATCCTTATCCGCCGCTGTTGTAGTGGTGAACTCATTTATCACCTGACGGTTATAATTCGGGAAAACACTGCGGAATGTATTATCATAACGCACTGAAAATTTATCGCTAAAATCAGGCGTTGCTATCATATTAATAATAAGCGCAGCACCGGGTTTCAGCATCTTCTTCACATCAACAAGGAAATCGCGGGTAACCGTTTCCATCGGCACTGACATCACATTCGTATATGTATCCACCACAATAACATCGAACTTCTCATTACCGTTATGAACAAACGCCCTTGCCGGCGTAACCACGAATTTTTTATTCGCCTGTAATTTACCCGGCAGCAGATATTTTTCTGAATCTTCTTTTAACTTCGCATCAATATCAACAAAGGTATAATTATTGTTCAGGTCATTATATCCAAGTGTGAACCCACCGGCCCCGATTATCAGAATATCTTTTTTCGGGCTGGCATTTTCCACCGGCTTCAGGAAAGTTTTTTCTATATAGGCAATATACGGAAATAACTTCTCCGGATCATTACTCCATTTCGAAGACCATGAGCGGTTTATGTTCATATATTTATCACCCGGCACTTTTGGGTCATCAAATATTTCTACAGTATTATAGCGGTTATCAGAAACTATATGCATCCCCTTCATCACCAGCCCGTTATTCAGCAGCAGAACGATGGCAACCGCAAGCATTGTTCTTGCCATGCTGCCATCCCACTTATGATTGATCAGCAATATAGGCACTAATGAGGCCAGCAATATTATAGTGAATATCACTGTGTAATGCACACCGATGAATGTCATTAATATTATGGTTGAGAAAACTGAACCAAAGAAAGAACCGGTGGTCGAGAAGAATAACATCCTGCCGGTGATAGCGCTTAGGTTCTTTGATGAAAAGTAATTGCTCACCAGTGGCACTGTCTGGCCCAGCATATATACAGGCGATACCAGGAACACTAAGGAATATATAGCTGTCTGCGCCATGCGGTTTTTTATGCCCAAATGAATAAGCCCGCTGAAGAACATCTCAAGGAATAGGTATGAAAGGCCTAATCCTAAGAACAATAATGCATAGCTTATATTCTTTAATAATATGCCCCGAACGGTTACGAATTTCCCTTTTGCTTTTGCCTTAGTATATTTCCTCTGGAACGCGTCTCCGCCCTTATGATAGCCGATCGCCAGCGGCAAAAGCACCGCACTGATGATTATCGAAATGGTTTCGGTTCCGCTGCCAACGAACGGAATCATAGAACGGATCGCCAGCAGCTCACATGCAAGAACCACATAGCCCTCAATAAGAATTATCAGGAAAAAAAGTCTGGTTTTGCGCATGTGGTTTTTATATTTGTTTCTATAAGAACTATAGATAAGAACCTGCCAGTTCAATCACAAAACAAAAGTCGCCCTTTATAGCAACCTCTATCTTATTATACTGTGGCTCTAAACATCATGATTCGATTGCAATGACCGGGTTGGTAAATTTAAGACCAAGTCCTGGGAATGTCTGGTTAAGTTCATTTACCAGATGACCATATTTTTCTTCCAGATAATCATAATCATCTTTCTTTATTTTTTTTGAAACTTCTAATTCAGGTTTGTTATATATCAGCGTATCGCTTATTACACCGCAATAAGGCTTTAGTTTTTCGTTATTATTGAACACCAGCATCATTTCCACCTCTTCTTCCGTAAGACTTCTGTTGATCATCTTCTTATCAAAACTTATCTGCTCATCCTGCAGGCCTATATAGTCGCAAATGAAATCCTGCTCTATACTGTCTTTTATCTTGTTATAATTCCTGACCACCACATTCACCCCACGCTCTTTAAGGAAAAGAATGGTATCATACGGCAATTGTAAATCATCCCTTATATAGTCCGAAAAGCTTTTATTATATCCGGATCTTTTTACCGCCTGATTGTAGGATGAATAGACATAACCCACAATAGACCTGACATAAAAAACGCACTCCAGCTCCGCCACATGTTTATTGCATAAGGACTCAAGTTTTTTAAGCTTATCAAATCTACACCTTTGAACCAGATCTTCAGATGAAAATAGCAAACTGCCATCCTCTGGTAAAGATTTTAACCATGAGGTGATTTTTTTTCTGAACAATATGTTTTTTGGTTTCCATAAGGGCTTTCTAAAAAAATAATTAACCATTTTTCCGTTACCGGAACTTATCTTGTTTACAAGACTCGGGTCATTCTTTTCAGCCGGGTATAATATATGGCGCTTCAGAAGCTTTTTCCGATTCTGGATCAGGCAGACCTGCAGGGCGGATGTACCTGTTTTTGGCAATCCCATATGTAAAATAAATTTCTTCATAAAGTTGTTTGTTACCAACAATACGATTTTACGGATAATATAAAATTGCTATTAGGAAAATTATGGTGGGTGACGAGGGACTCGAACCCCCGACCCTCTCGGTGTAAACGAGATGCTCTAACCAACTGAGCTAGTCACCCAATGTTGGGCTTTTTAATAGGTTTTGGCTAAAAGTAAAGGGATATTTAAAGGTATAAGAAGAATTCTGGCAAAGAAAAAGGGCGTTAAGAGATAATCCTAACGCCCTATAAAATGTTCAGTTAAACAACTGACACTAACAATTACTTGTTAACAGTGTCTTTCAGTTGTTTGCCTGGACGGAATTTAGGTTGCTTAGACGCTTTGATTTTGATAGGAGCGCCAGTGCGTGGGTTACGACCAGTAGTCGCTTTACGGTTTGCAACGTAGAAAGTACCGAAACCAACTAGGCGAACTTCTTTACCACCTTTAAGTGAAGATTGGATTGAAGCAAATACTGCATCAATGTAACGAGTTGCATCAGCTTTAGTGCCTTTAGTTTGCTTCGCTACGTTTTCGATAAGTTGAGTTTTATTCATGTTAAGTCCTATTTTTAGGTTTAAGTAAATACAAGCTTTCTGAAAGACTCAACCTCTAGAATCAAGCCCTGCAGCGCTTTGTGGGAACACTTAATATCTAAATGAACAATAACGCAAGAAAAAAGTGAAAAAAATTTATATTTTTTTTCTTGCCTTTTCACCGGAGTTGAACATGGCAGAAACCAGTTGCACTCTCACTTCCACTGGTCTATAAGCTAAAATATTGAATTAAAATTACTTTCTTGATATGCAAATTTTGTTGGTTGAAGGCCGGTTTTACGAGGATCTGTCAGAAGAGATGGCAGCGGGTGCAATTGCTGAAATTACGGCTGCCGGATACACCTATGACAGGCTATTCGTACCCGGTGCTTTGGAAATTCCATCGGCAATAAATTTTGCAAATGAGAGTAAAAAATATGCCGGCTTCGTCGCTTTAGGTTGTGTGATCAGAGGTGAAACTTATCATTTTGAAGTTGTATCAAATGAAAGTTCGCGTGGGTTAACTGATCTTGCACTTAATAAAAATCTTGCGATCGGCAATGGGATTTTAACTGTAGAAAATGATGAACAGGCCTGGGAGAGAGCCTCTACAAGCAAGGGAAACAAAGGTGCTACAGCTGCACGCGCCTGCATTGAAATGATAAACATTCGCGATAAATTCAAAAAATAAATTCAGGAACATATATATAATGTCAGCAATAAATCCAAAAACCGCATCAAGACTTTTAGCAGTACAAAGTTATTACTCTATGCTGGTTGATAAAAACCAGACCAAAGAAAATGCAATTTTAACTTCTGCAGAAGTTCTGGAAAAAGATGATATCAAAGTTAAGAAAAAATTCGGTGCTGAATTATTAGATTTTGCAGTTGATGAAAAAGAATCGATCGAATTCATCATCAATAAATATGCTGAAGCAAAGAACAGCGAACAGATGAATCCGCTGATCCTATCCATCCTCACCATTGCTATCGCAGAACTGTTGAAAGACAAGGAAACTGACCGCCCCATCATATTCAGCGAATATCTATATATCACTTCAGAATTTTTTGGCCGCAGTGAAACGGGCTTTGTAAATGCGGTGCTTGATAAGTTTGTTAAGGGCCTGCACATAAATTAATTTATGCAATATCTCATCACATTATCGCGCTTCAATAAATTTTCCAAAATTGCCTTACCTGTTTTTGTTACCTTAAGCTTGGTTTTCTGCGCCATCGGTTCTTATGTCGCCCTCATCTCTTCACCTGTTGATTACCAGCAGGGTGAATATGTTCGCATTATGTATGTGCATGTGCCATCAGCATGGATGAGCCTTAGTATCTATTTAAGTATCTCACTTTCTGCCGCGTCATATCTGATCTGGAAAAATCCGCTTTCTGCAATCTTCCTCAAATGCTCTATACCTATTGGCACGGTGTTCAGCGCCATATGCCTGATCACGGGCGCATTGTGGGGCAGACCTGTATGGGGCGTTTTCTGGGCATGGGATGCAAGGCTTACTGCCATGCTGATATTATTCTTTATATATATAGGCCTATATATATTGTATCACGCTTTTGAAAATGACGATAAAGCCGCACGCGCAACTTCTGTTCTGGCGCTTATCGGTTTAGTTAATCTACCTATCATTCGTTTTTCAGTGATATGGTTCAATACGCTTCACCAGCCTGCAAGCGTAATGAAACTGAGCGCACCATCAATTGCACCGCAACTGATGCTGCCGCTTATGTTAATGTTCGCCTTTTTCATATTTCTATTCCTGAGCCTGTTGATAATTGCCACAAAGGCCGAGTTGATAAGGCGCAAGAACAGGCGTATAATGTTTCAGAATTATATTGCGGCCTGATGAATAATTTTATAGCTTACCAACTGAATTATACCCCGAGGGAATTGTGAAAAAATATATATTACCGGTTTTGGCAGTTACACTTGTAACTTCATGCAGCAAAGATAAGAACGAACTGCAGCCTAAATTATATAAACAGGCCAGAACCCCTGTGAACACACAGCTGGAAGCTGATATTCAACGCCAGCAGATGCAGCAGCAAATGCAAGGTGGCTCTGCAGCAGTTCCTATGTCAACAACACAGGCTACCATTCAAGCGCCAGGTTTCATCGATATGACAGGCAATCCGCCACAGATGAACGCACCGGAAGTTTTCGTTAACCAGAATGCTGACCTTGGCATAACCCCAGGTGTTACACCCTCATCTGAACGCGGTATCCCGCAAGTTCCGGCAGCGGCAATAACGCAAGTTACTCAACCTGCACCAGCGCCTACTTATGCAGCGGCACCAATTCAACCTATGCAGATCCCTATGCCAATGCAGCCCCAAATTCCTGCAGCTCCGGGCACGGTTACTACCACCACAACTTATAGCCAGACAGTTTCTCCTATAACTACAACAACAGTTCCGATGGAAGCCCCTCAACCTGGTTATACGCAAGTGGCAAGCCCTTCTCTATCACCACTTGGTGCATCACCTTCACCGGTTC
>JBEHXK010000017.1:0-21329 GCA_048498735.1 Pseudomonadota bacterium | reverse complement strand
TTTTGATACACATCCAGTACCACCCAATGCATCACAGCCATAAACCTGTGATAAGCATTTTAACTCAGTGTAATTCCCTAGAACCACACCTGGCGATGTATATTCTTTATAATATTGAAGGCTGCATGTACCATTATCTCCCTGATGAGCGGTCAAACTGCCATTACAACTAGGACTACTACTTGTCTCATAAAGATAAAAAGCATCACCATTTATTTCTGGATTAAGCGGACTTCTTAGTGAGCCATATGGCGCAATACCAGCCAATGGATGATCACATGCCGGGTTTGCCGACTGTGAACCATCAAACATATAGAAACCGTAATCGCTGGTAGGGTTCATTGGAGTAGAGACGCCTCCATAAACCACAATATCTTCAAATTTATCTGCAGGATTGCTGGGATTTATCGGCTGTGATGGCGCTATATATGTGGAATCAAGGGGGCTATTTAAGTCACTGTTTACTTCCTGATAGCTGCTATCTCCTAAAAGTCCACCTCCCGGTGCCGCAACCGGGCTTAGAGGTAGGGGGCCACCATCATAAGGATAGGCACCGAAACCATCCGGCCCATAATAGACCAGAACGTAAGCAGGATATGTTCCATCATTGAATGTTGTGGAATATTCAACATAGATCGTGCCGCGATCATCATAACCATAGGTTTCATTACGATAATATTTCTTGCAGGTTGCCTGTTCAGCTTCGGCAGCACTTCCACTGGCCGGCATAACATTTGCATAAAAAGGCACAACTGAATAAGAATATCTATGCCCTTCCGGTGACATCATGCAATCATAAGGAAGGCCCAAGGTTTTGCAAGGTACAGTGCCTTTTATGGAGTTTGCATAAGGTATGAAGCCATCGGTCCGGCAGGTTTTAAACTCCGTTGTGCCGTCAAGATTCGCAACGGTTTGATTATTTGATTTAATCATTTTAATCGGATCAAGTCTCAGGTTTGTTGTATTACATGAACCTGCTTTATCATTATTTCTTTGTCCCACACCGAAGGTCGGGGAATTTATTGCAAGCGTTGGGTCAGCAGGGCATGGGTAACTGCCATTTTTATTATAATATGCCTGAATGGCAGATTTTATCCGCACCAGATCATCCATCACTCTCTGGCGGCTATCCAGCTTTTTCATCGATGTATATTTTATTATCGCAATAGTGGAAAGCGATGCTATCAGCATCAGAACCATCGAAAGTTCGATCAGCGAGAAGCCTTTTTTCAGTTTATCTTTCAAACAAATTTAATCTTGGGTTTCAGCCTATTATAGCAGATATAAACTAGCCAGAAATAGTAGAAATTACAATTTTTAACCAATTTCAAACATTTCCCGCATGATACGGTCTTCCAGGCTGTGTCCGGAATCAAACAGAAGGTGGATAACCCGTGAAGTATCAAGGCTTATGGTAACTGATGTAACATTATCAACTTCAAAATTATCAGCAACGGCCTTAACCGGACGTTTCCAATATTTATGCACCTCGATCTGTGTAGAAACACGGTTCGGCACCAGCGCCCCTCTCCAGCGACGCGGACGGAACGGGCTTATAGGTGTCAATGAAAGTAGATTCGAACTGATCGGCAATATCATGCCCCCATTCGAATAGTTATAGGCTGAACTGCCCGCAGGCGTGGAAACCAGAACACCATCACACACCAACTCATCAAGATGTGTCGTGCCATCAACCATTATACGCAGTTTTGCCGCCTGGCCTGTTGTACGAAGTAATGATACCTCATTTATCGCCAGCGCTTCATGCGTGCTGCCATCTTCACATTTACAAACCATCTTCAACGGATGAATACGGCTATCAACAGCATTATTGAGCTTTTCTATGATATCACTTTTATCTTCAAAAGGGTTCATCAAAAACCCGACCGTTCCTTTATTCACACCATAGATTGGCACGCCATCTTCAATATGATTATGTAAAGTGTGAAGCATGAAGCCATCGCCGCCAACTGCCACTATGGCATCAACGTTAGGGTTGCTTTTATCGGTTATTTCAATGAAAGAATATTTTTCGATGAACTGTTTTTTTGCGGTTTGCGCCGCTTCCGATTCATCAGCAAGTATAGCGATTTTATTGAATTTCATTCTAAAACAAATTTATTCGTTAGCAGAATAGTAAATAGCTAAACTATTGCAATATTTAGTTATGATTTTATATTCCTCAAATAAAATAAGGAGAAAAATCATGAGTTTTGTCACCGAATTCAAAAAATTCGCCATGCGCGGCAATGTTGTTGATCTGGCAGTGGGTGTCATAATCGGCGCGGCTTTTGGCAAGATCGTTTCTTCCTTGGTGGCTGATATAGTTATGCCACTTCTGGGCCTTGTTGTCGGCGGCATTAATTTCACTGATATGAAAATAACCCTGAAGGAAGCTGTTGGCGCATCCCCTGCTGTAAATCTAAATTATGGCATGTTCATTCAATCAATTTTTGATTTCCTGATAATTGCCTTTTCGATCTTCATCGCTATCCGTGGCATCAACAAACTCACGAATCCAAAGGAAGCTGCTCCTGCTGAAAAGCCTGCTGATATAAAACTTCTGGAAGAGATCCGCGATCTGCTCAGGCAGAAAAACTAAGGTTTTTTCCAGATCTCGATCTGGCATTCCGATATATAATCTATCTTCCTGAAGTCCTGCAGCTCTTTTGCAAGGCCAACATCATTTTTCAGGAAGTTCAGAATATCAAACCCTTCAGGCAAACTCTCATGCTGCGGCGATATATCATTTATTATGTATGGATTATCATCGCGCGCCAAGGCATCTTCTATATTCTTCCTGATATAATCCTTAATCTTAGTGGCCTCAGGTTTATCTTTGTTATTGTAGAGCCACGGCATCATCCAGAAATGGTCGAGCGCCATCATATGGTTGGTATTTTCATAATATAGCCTGTCAGAATTGGTGTAATCCTGCATAAAACCCCATCTCATAACATCAAGGAATATATATGGGTGCTTGGTATATTCTGTCAGTTTTTGGTGGCATTTATCATAATGTTCATCGGCACGATCACTGATAAGAACTTTCTTCACAGCCAGCCCCTGCATCAATAAGCTCATTGTTATCACCATACATACGAACAGGCTTATGGTGTATCTGGTTTCGGCTTTCGGATGTATACTTATAACATAGAATATCGCAATTGCGGCGATCGCATATGTATGGTTCAGGTTATAGCGCACATTTCCGTTCAGCGTTATTATCACAAGCGTTACCGCAAAAATTATTAAAAATATCCGCAGAACGTTTTTGGATATTTTTAATTTCATGAAATAAAAAAAGATGAATAGGAATACAAAACCTGAAACCAGTAAAAGCCATGTACTAGGCGGATAATAACCCTTATAAGCCACCAGCAACACTGGCAATATCTCCGTATAATACTCCCTGAAGCAGATAAAATATATGATCTGCAAACCTGCCATTAACGTACCCAGGATGATATTCTCACGCGAGAATATCCGGCGGAAATAATCCCTGTCGAAATTCTCTCCCAGCAGGATTATCGCCAGCGGATACAGGCAGTTATATTGCTTTATCGAAAATCCTATCACCGCAAGAACCAACACCGGCAAACCGCTTCTCAGTTTCAATATCCTGTTCATTATCCACGGATAGCACAGCACCAGGAACAGCGTATCACGGTCATTTTGTGCCAGATTCAGATATGGTATTATGAAAAATATTATCAGTGCAGCGGTGATGAAATTAATTCTTGTTCCATTATCAACATTGCCTCTCTTAAGCGAATTATTGATAAGTAGAACGCTCACCAGCGAAAGAAGGTTTACAAAAAAGTTGAGGCAGAAAACATAACTTAGGCCTGTTATTTTATGCACATATACCGGCAGCGCATATATCAGATATATCGTCGGCGGCATAACTTCTACCCACCTGGTATATAGCCCACCCTGCTCTACCATTCTTATTGAATGGAAAAAGTGCAGAGCAACATCAAAATTAAAGGAAAAGAAATAATTCGATATCGCCAGTATTATTGATGAAAAGATCACAAAACATAACAGCGGGTTTTTCCCAGTGAAAATTTTATTCATCAACTAATCCAGATATTTCTTTTTCAGGTAATTCTTGAAAATATTTGCATCCAGCTCCGAGCCGGTCACTTTCTTCAATAGCTCCTGAGCGCTGTAAAGCGAGCCTTGCGCATGGATATTTTCATGGAGCCAGTTCACCAGTTTTTTGAAATCACCTTTCTCGATCTGCTTATCAATGCCTGGCAGATCCTTTTTCGCCTGCGCATAGAATTGCGCCGCACCCATTGCACCAAGTGTGTAGCTTGGGAAATAACCGAACGAACCATGGCACCAGTGAATATCCTGCATACAGCCTTCCCTATCGGTTTTAACTTTCAGCCCCAGCATATCCTTCATTTTCTTGTTCCATTCATGTGGAATATCCTCAACTTCCAGATTGCCTGCAATGATCTCCTTCTCGATCTCATAACGCAATATCACGTGCATAGGATAAGTTACCTCATCAGCCTCTGTACGTATGAAATCGCGATGTACACGGTTATATAGATTATACAGGTTTTCCGCCTTGTTCTCATATTTATCGCCGAAAGCTTCTACTGTATATTTCTGCAGAAATTTCAGGAACGGCATACTGCGACATACCTGCATTTCGATCAGCAGGCTTTGGCTTTCGTGTATGCTCATACCCAGCGCATTACCAACCGGCTGGTTGGCATATTTCTTCGGCTGCCCAAAACTGTAAAGCGCATGACCGGTTTCATGGAAAACACTCATCAGACTGCGTGTATAATCCTTATCGCTATAACGCGTGGTGATTCTTACATCATCTGATGTTCCGCCGCTGAATGGATGCGCCGAAACATCCAAACGCCCGCGGGAAAAATCAAACCCCAGCAGCTTCATTATTTCTTCTTCAATAATTTTTTGCTTCTCAATCGGGAAGTGTCCTTTTGGCCTTACTGGCGCCTTTTTCTTTGCCTGTTTTGCGATCACCTTGTCGGTAAAATCTGGCAGGAATTTTTTCAGGTCGGCAAAAGTTTTATCAATTTCCTTAGTTCGCCTGCCTTCATCATATTGGTCGATCAGCGCTTCATAGACCGAAACACCAAGCGCCTGCGCCTTTAATTTTCCGATCTCACGTGCAAGCTTTATAACTTTTTTCAACGGCACGGCATATGCCTTATAATCATTCTGCGCCTTTGCCTTGCGCCACACCATCTCACATTCAGCAGTCGCATGAGAGAATTCGGTCAGCAGTTTTTCCGGCACGGCATTATTATGCACCCACTCATTACGCATCAGGCGCAGATTAGATTTACCCCATTTATCCAGGGTTTTCGCTTCAGTTTTTTCTGCCTTGTCCAGAAGCTTTTCGATCTCTGGCGAGGTAATTATCTGGTGTGCAATTGCGCCAAGTGTTGCCTGCTGGTTTGATCTATCCTCATTGCTGCCTTCAGGCATCATCACAGCATGGTCCCAGCCTAAAATAGACATTGCACGATATATATTTGCCGTGGTGGCAAATTTATTTTCCAGCTGTTTATAAGCAGCTGCCCCGCCCTTTTCCATACTCACTTTATTACTTAAAACTCTGCTTTCTTTGATTTTTGATTTTTTCTGTGCCTGTGCCATATGATGATTCTTTAATTCTTTTTCTATCTAATGCACAGATTATAAAAAAGCGATAGTAGTTAAAGTCTTATTTTTTCTTATTATAAATTATCCACATTATAAGTGTCACCACCGCAAGCGAAAACCAGGTTATAATATAGGTCATATGCTGGTTGTAGAACTCCAGGTGCGAGGCTATCGGCACCGGATATTTGAAGTCTTTATAGGTTGTAAGGTTGGTCTGCTGGATCAGCACAGGCTGTATATTTTTCAGGCCCGATTTCTCCTCCAGCCTTTTAGACATTTCCGGCAAGTCAATCCAATACCAGACATCCTTCTCCGGCTGGTTGTGCGGCATATACCATGGCGCCTTGCCATGATTTTCACGGATCATTCCCTCGATATGCCCTTCGGCATTCGGTTCATATAGGCTGTCGGGGCGCTGTTGCGCGGTTTTATATTGCACCGGCACCCAACCACGATTCACAAATATAACCACACCTTCTGTTGTAAGGAATGGGGTTATAACATGATAGCCAAGCTCGTTCTTGTTCTGATCAGAATTCAGATATTTCGCAGCAAGCAATATCTCCTGGTCATGCAAAAAGCGGCCATTGAGGAAAACTTTTTTGAACAGGTCTTTATTAGCATCGTAATCTTTTATCTGGAACTCAACCGGTGGAGAATTTTCATATTTCTGCACCTGCGCGATCAGTCCTTCCTTCCAGTGCAGGCGTTTTACCTGCCAGCAGCCAAGACATATGAATATCACTATCCATGAAAGGCAGAATATGTTGAAAAGCGCCTTACGCATATAATACAAATGATTATTAATTCACTAGGCTTAAACCGAAATTAAAATAATCACTAGAATTGAGCGAAAATTTTTGCTTTTTCGAGCAGCGCAGGCGCGCATATAATTAATATGTAAGCCTAAGCAGCGCAGGAAAACGGAAATTTTCGCCAATTATAATGATTATTTGCCCCACCAGTAGATAGAGACGAATAGGAATAGCCATACAACGTCCACAAAGTGCCAATACCATGCGGCGAATTCGAAACCAAGGTGACCTTCTTCAGTTAATGTACCGCGTATTGCACGCACAAGATTCACCGCCAGGAAGGTTGTGCCGATGATAACATGCAGGCCATGGAAACCGGTTGCCAGGAAGAAATTCGATGAATAGTTGTTAGTGTCCAGGTGGAAAAGTGCATGTGAATATTCAAACGCCTGCAGGCATGAGAAAGTGAAACCAAGGAACACAGTAAATGCAAGGCCACGGATCAGATCTCTGCGGTTATTATGCAGAAGCGCGTGGTGAGCCCAGGTTACTGTTGTGCCTGAAAGTAGAAGGATCAACGTGTTCAGGAATGGAATTTCAAACGGGTTGAAAGTTTTAATGCCAACTGGCGGCCAAGGCAGCGATTTACCGGTGATCATCAATGTATCAAAATCGTAAACCGGTGTGCCGAACCAGATAGCCTTAAAGAATGATGTGAAGTAAGAGAAAAAGAACGCGAAGAAGAACATCACCTCAGAAGCGATGAAAAGCGCCATACCCAAACGCAGGCCGCGTTGCACCACTGTTGTGTGCGCATGTTCTTTCAGGCCTTCTTTAATAACCTTGTTCCACCAGAAATAAAGTGATGAGATGACAAAAACCACACCAACGCTAAGCAATCTGTTGCCGTGGTGGATCTGGTGCATAGTAAGGATCGCGCCAACTGCAAGGATGAACAGCGATATCACCGTCATTATCGGAAGCGGGCTTAATTCTATGATATGGTAATCGTGGTTCTTTTCATGATGGTCGTGGTGATCATGGCTATGATCATGACCTTTCGATGTTTTAGCTTTTGCTTTAGCATTTGCCATATTATTTTCCCGTTCCTGACTTGTTTCGTTTAAACTTATTTATATCCTGATCCTTATACTTAAAAAACGTATATGACAGGGTTACTTCATTAACATCTGCAAGGTTTTTATCATTCATTATTTCCGGGTCAATAAAAAAAGAGACTGGGAACGACACTTTCTGCCCTGGATTTATCAGCTGTTGCGAAAAACAGAAGCATTGCACCTTATCGAAATATTGTCCCATCTTATCCGGCGAAACATTATAACTGGCAACGCCTATCTCCGGCTCAGTTCCATAATTTTCAGCCTCAAAGAACACTAATTTCGTCTCACCAACCTTAACTTTCACAATTGGTTGCAATGGTTTGAATTTCCAACTTAATTCCGGATTAACATCGGTGTTGAAGAAAACCTTTATCTCACGGTCGTAAACTTTATCAGGTATGGCTTTTCCTTCCTGTGTGGTGCCACCATAGCCGGTCACCTTGCAGAACATGCTGTAAAGCGGCACAGAGGCATAGGCCAACCCAAACATTCCCACAACAATGGCAAGAATGTTCAGTGCAAATCGGCTATTCTTCTTCATTTTTGTTCCTTGGCAGAAGTGGTATCGCTGGTTGTAGGGGCTGCAACATCGGCCTTTGGTTTACCCAAAGCACCGGAAAGTTTTATCATAGTGGTGAAAAAGAAGGTCGCGCACAGAATCACCAATATCAACAGAAGCAGGTAATTCTTAACTTTTCTTTGTTGATGTACTTTTTCTATCGGCATTAGGAACCTATCGTCATTACATAAATTTAAAAATTATATGGTCGAACACTAAAAATGCAAAAAGCGTGAACAGGTAAATGATCGAAAAACCGAACATCTTCTTGGCATTTCTTTCGGCCGGGTCTTTAAAAACTTTAATTGCGTGACGAATGAAATTCGCCCCTAAAAGCGCTGCAACACCCAGATAAAGCTCGTTAGCAAAATGCAGAAAATAAGGCATCAGAGTTATGACGAACAGCGCAAATGTATAGATCAGCATCTGCTTTTTGGTTTCTGCAATGCCGTGTACAACCGGCATCATCGGTATTCCAGCATTTTTGTAATCATTATTCCTATAAAGTGAAAGCGCCCAGAAATGCGGCGGGGTCCATAAGAAAATTATCAGGAACAAAACTATAGGCTCGATCGTCACATGGCCTGTAACCGCCGTCCATCCTATCATTGGCGGGAATGCACCTGCTGCACCACCGATCACGATATTCTGTGGCGTGCGCGGTTTCAGCCAGATCGTATAAATGAAAACATAGAATAAAATCGCCGCTAGAAGCAGGAACGCCGCTGTTATATTAACCACGAACGCCATAATGAACACTGAGGCAAAAGCAAGAACTCCGGCGAAATCTATCGCATTTTCCGGCTTGATGCGTCCTTGTGGCAATGCGCGATTCTTGGTGCGCTCCATCTTCTTATCAAGCTCTCGCTCATACCACATATTAATAGCACCGCTCGCGCCACTGCCAAGTGTAATGCATATGATCGCGATCAGCGCCACCAGTGGGTGAATATTCCCCGGCGCAACCAACAGCCCGCAATAGGCTGTGAATACCACAAGGCTCATCACGCGAGGTTTCAGCAGGGATATATAATCCCTCACTTCCTGAACCTGGCTTGAAATTTCTGTTGAGTTCGAGTTATAGCGCATAAATTTATGCGCCAATCCCTACAATATAAATCACAAAAAATAAAGGAGTTAATTCCTCTCAAAGAAAGAAGGGCCTGTCGCAATTTTGGAAATTACGCTTCTAAGCTCGCTATCTTTCAAAATTTTGATATTGCCTTGTGCACTGGCCAAATGGCTAATTCTTGCAACTTCTAATTTACTGAACCAATCTTCACCCAATCCTTCAACCATATCATCGGTGTTAACTTCTATGAAGTGGCGCTGGTTGATATTTTTTTCAGATGAAGCCTGCAAGGCAAGAAATTGCCTATCTTTGTCGTTTAATTTCATGATTATTCCCCCAATTAATGCGGGCTGTATAACATTATTTTATCAAAAAAACAACCAAAGGCTTTGCTTTTTCCTAAGCTTTTGAACTGCAATGGTTCTTATCTTTACCACCGCAGTGATTTTTCTCATGGCCGCCGCAGCAACCTTTCTTTTCTTTCACTGGTTTTTCAGTTGAACATGTAAAACCTTCTGCAGAATCTGTAGTGCATGAAGATCCATTACCAAACACTTTGCCAACAACCGCACCACCGATCACAAATACTAAGAACTGGTTCAGCAACGCAATGCCTATAACTTGCGGAGTGATATTTTCAGTCAGGAACCAGAATAGAGAACCTGAAACTCCAGCAATTAACCATATTTTAGCACCGAAGAAAGCACCCCTCATGAACGGGCAGCATATACATTTAAAATTCTTGCCGAAGAATGCATAAGCAGTAACAAATGCAAGTGCCTGCACCAAATTAGCTACTGGGAGCAGTTTCCAGTGAGAATCTGTCATCGGGCGCCAGATAGCAGCAAGCTCAGGTGTCTGCCATTGGTCTTTAAAGAAGCACCAAACACCGAAACCGCAAGCCCAGCTTATAAGTGCGAATAGAGCAATTGCTAAAACTTTCTTAGCGCATTTATGGCATTTAGGTTTCATGGTTAGCCCCTTTGCTTTTATTTATTAATGGTGGTGATCCTCACCCGAAACGATCGGCGGAGTTGAGAATGTGTGATATTCCGGCGGAGAAGGAATAGTCCATTCCAGCGTGTTTGCACCATCACCCCAAGGGTTAGCAGGCGCTTTTTTACCTTTCACCAGGCATACAAGCACCACGAACACAAAGAAGAAAGTTGATGTCATAGTAATATATGAACCGATGGAAATAATATTGTTCCAGCCTTCAAATGCATCCGGGTAATCCGCATAACGACGCGGCATACCAGCAAGACCAAGGAAGTGCATCGGGAAGAATGTCAGGTTAGTGCCGATGAATGTGCCGGCAAAATGTAACCAGCCACACCATTCAGGGATCATTTTACCGCTCATTTTCGGGAACCAGTAATAGAACGCCGCAAATGCTGCGAACAACGCACCAAGGCTCATCACATAGTGGAAGTGCGCCACAACATAATATGTATCGTGCATCGGTATATCCATACCGGCATTAGCAAGCACAACACCTGTCACACCACCAACAACGAACATGAAAATAAATCCAAGCGCCCATAGCATTGGCACTTTGAAAGTGATCGAACCACCCCACATCGTTGCTATCCAGCTGAATATTTTGATGCCTGTCGGCACCGCGATAACCATTGTCGCAACAGTGAAATAAAGCCTCGTATCAAGTGACATACCCACTGTGAACATGTGGTGTGCCCAAACCATGAAGCCGATGAAGCCGATCGCGCACATCGCATACACCATTCCAAGGTAACCGAAAACCGGCTTTTTTGAGAAGGTTGAAACGATTTGCGATATCACACCGAAACCAGGCAGGATGATGATATAAACTTCCGGATGGCCGAAGAACCAGAACAGGTGTTCGAATAGAAGTGGATCGCCACCACCTTCAGGTTTGAAGAAATGCGTACCGAAATTACGGTCAGTAAGTAGCATCGTGATAGCCCCTGCAAGAACAGGAAGCGCCAGAACCAACAGAACCGCAGTCACAAGAATAGACCAAACGAATAGAGGCATTTTATGAAGCGTCATACCAGGTGCACGCATATTCATGATAGTCACAATGAAGTTGATCGCGCCTAGGATCGAAGAGATACCTAGAATGTGCAGTGCAAGAATTGAGAAGTCTACAGAGATATCTGCCTTCTCAGAAAGTGGTGGATATAATGTCCAACCGGTGCCGGGGCCACCAGCAGTATCATAATATGCATATATTGTTCCTCTCCATGCCTGTGTGCCGTAATCATGGAACATCGCTACCCAGTCGAACGCCCATAGAGCGCCCATCATAAGCAATAGGAAGCCCGGGATCATCAGCCAGAAGCTGATATTGTTCATACGAGGGAAAGCCATATCAGGCGCGCCGATCAGAAGTGGCACGAACCAGTTACCGAAACCGCCGATCATTGAAGGCATGATCATGAAGAAAACCATCAGAAGTGCGTGCGCCGTAACCAGCACGTTATAGAACTGATAGTTACCGTGGAATATCTGGTCGCCCGGGTGTTGTAGTTCAGCCCTGAACCAAACTGATATCAAACCGGAAAGTAAACCTGCAACGATACCATATATGATATACATTGTGCCGATATCTTTGTGGTTAGTTGAATAAACCCATCTTTTCCAACCTTTAGGTGCGCCTTCCATATTATTTCCCTATTCTTATTGTTCTTATTCGTATTATTTCTTTGCCTTAGGTGCAGCTGGTGCAGCAGCAGCCGGTTCGTCTTTCACACCAAGTTCAGCCTTACGTTTTTTTACCCATGCAGAATATTCTTCTTTAGATACTGCATGAACGTGAATAGGCATGAATGCGTGCCTTGAACCGCAAAGCTCAGAACACTGGCCATAATAATCACCCGGCTTCTCGATCCTTACCCATGTTTCATTGATACGGCCCGGAACAGCATCCATCTTAACGCCGAAAGCAGGCACTGCCCATGCGTGAATAACATCAGCACCGGTGGTCAATATCTTAATATTCGTATTGATAGGCAGAACAACTTCAGTATCGGTTGCCAGATTACGGGTTTCACCAGGCAGAAGTTTAAGCGCTTCCTGGCCTTTAGGAGGGTTTTCCATCTTCATATAGCTTTCAAACGCGATGCCTTTGCCTTCACCGTCAACATATTCATAGCCCCAATACCACTGATAACCTATTGCTTTTATTGTCATTTCAGCATCATGAGCCTTATCCATGAAGTGGATTATGCGCCATGAAGGAATAACGATAGATAATAGGATAAAGATAGGAATAACTGTCCAGATGATCTCAATAGTGGTGTTGTGGGTCAGTTTTGAAGGGGTTGGATTGCGTTTTGCATTGAAGCGAATACATACATATAACAATAACATAAGCACAAAAGCAGTGACCACGAAGCACATCACCACCAGGCCATCATGCAGGTGCACAAGCTGCTTCATAACCGGGGATGCCGGCTCCTGGAAATACATCTGCCAAGGTCTCGGCTGATCGGCCATAGCCGCAGAAGAGCTAAAAATTACTAATAATGCTGAAAATAACGATTTTATGAGTTTCATATGGAATTTAAGTTTTTTGCCTTTATATAGATTCTGTAAAATCAATCAATAAAAAATACAAGTGAGGCTTAAGTTGCAAGATTTATCTACAGCAAATAAAATATTTTTTAATGATTATGGTCTGGATAGAAATAAAGTTAACACATTAATTTCTGATACGCTCTCCGGCACAGATGATGGCGAACTGTTTCTTGAATACACAGTTTCTGAGGCAATAACACTTGATGAAGGCACAATTAAAAGTGCATCGTTCGATACCACACAGGGTTTTGGTCTGCGCGGCATTGTAGGTGAAGCAACAGGTTATGCGCATTCTTCTATATTGAGTCTCGACTCGATTAAAAAAGCGGCTGAAGTTGTTGCCGCAGTAAAAAATAATACCAAATCATATAAGATCGATACCAACCCGGTAAAGTTCGAAAAGAAATTATATACTAATGTAAACCCCCTCGATGAAATTTCCTTTCAGGATAAAATAAAAGTTTTGCACGAGATCGATGAATATGTCCGCGCAAAAGGTGGTGCGCTGGTGAAGCAGGTTAATGCTTCCATCGCTGCTGAGTGGCAGGTGATCCACATCATACGCTCTAACGGTTTTGAAATTTCTGATATCCGCCCGCTTATACGCGTAAATGTTTCTATCATGGTTGAGAAAGATGGTCGCAAGGAAAAAGCATCATATGGTTATGGCGGCAGAAATTCATATGCAGAATTTCTTTCTTCAAACCGTTGGAAATTTGCAGCTGATGAAGCACTGCGTGAAGCAACTGTCAACCTTTCTGCTGTTGCAGGCCCTGCAGGTGAAATGGATGTGGTTCTTGGCGCTGGCTGGCCAGGCATATTGTTACATGAAGCGATCGGCCACGGATTAGAAGGTGATTTCAATCGCAAAAAAACTTCCGCATTTTCAAATCTGATGGGTCAACGTATCGCCGCAAAAGGTGTAACCGTTGTTGATGATGGCACGATCGCAGATCGTCGTGGCTCACTCACGGTTGATGATGAAGGCACTCCAACAAATCGCACCGTTTTGATCGAGGATGGCATTCTCGTCGGCTTCATGCAGGATAGGATGAATGCACGCCTGATGGGCATGAAACCAACCGGCAATGGTCGCCGTGAAAGTTATGAATATCCTGTCCTTCCCCGCATGACCAACACATATATGTTAGGTGGCGATAAAACTAAGGAAGAACTAATCTCCGGTGTGAAGAAAGGCATTTATGCCGTCAGCTTCGGCGGTGGTCAGGTTGATATCACCTCAGGCAAATTCGTATTCTCTGCCAATGAAGCCTATAAAATTGAAGATGGCAAGATCACCCAGCCGATCAAAGGCGCAACGCTTATCGGTAACGGTCCTGATTCATTAACTAAGATCAAAGCCGTGGCGAACGATATGGAACTTGATGCCGGCATCGGCACTTGCGGTAAAGATGGTCAGGGTGTTCCTGTTGGTGTTGGCCAGCCTTCAATGCTAATCGGCGGCCTTACAGTCGGTGGCACTGAGGTTTAGATAAAAACCTAAATATATCATTGATTTTTTGATTTTTTTTGATAAATTGCTCCTATATCTTATTGGGGGGAATTATGGATAACTCGTGGAATGGGTTTGATGAACTCATAAAAAAACACAAGTATGAACAATACGGCGTAACAAACGATGAAGACTTAGCGAAGGCTGAAGAAAAAGAAAAAAATAATTCGTTAGCGCATTTAATTCTCTACACCACCGGAAAGTCAGAGATAACTGATAAAGACGGAAATGTTTATAAGTTTGTTTCTGGAACTAATTTGCCGAGTCAAAATACTTTTAGTTTTATCTCTTCACCCAGTGACTGGACTGAGCTCAAAGCAAAATTTAATATTTCCGATGAAGAACTAGTTAAAGCTGCAAAGCAGAATTATGCTGAAGTAATGAGAGTTCCTCTCCATAGTTTAAAAGCAGAGTTTGTAACAGAAATTTAGCCGAAAAACTAAAAAGAGATTCCGAAAGAGAAGGTAATACGGTTGATAATGATACTATGGAATGGGCCAAAAAAGTAACCACTTTCTATATAAGAATTACTGATAGAAGCCACTTTAAAGAAGAACAAGTAACAGTTGGCCCGAATAATTTCCTTCAAACCGCTGCATCATTTGCACTTAATAAAAAGGTTTTTAATGATAACCTGCAGCATTTTAATGATGAAGTGATTGTCGAAGGCAAAAATGAAACAGAAGAAAATGCACAATTTGTTGCCATAATGGATTCAAGAAGAAAGAAGTTAATATCTTCAGCCGAAAATCTTTCCACAGATTTCATGCAGATTCGGGATTTTTTTAAATCTAAAATGCCCTATTCTTTTAATTTAACTGAAGTTTTGGGGGCGAAAAAACAGAATACGCAAGAATTAATGTATAAATTCATTGACCAACAATACCTGGAAGATGAATTTGGTTATTCAGAACTCTCAAACTCTCTTTTTAGTTATAGGCACAATTACGTAGAAAAGCTTGAAAAGAAAAAGTCTTTATTTTCTCGAAATAATAATGAAGATTCTGACTCTCAAACCCAACATACCGGGGAACAAAAACAATTTCAGAGAGATCTAGGCTATACTCGTGAGAGTTTCATTAAAGAAATAAAAGATCATTTTTCCCAATTGACGGAAGAATTTATCGGAGATTTAAAAGTTGCCGTATTACTAAATAATAAAATGGTTTTTGCCCCTAAAAAGGATGACCAATACAATAAAAGTCATAATGAAAGAAATCGTCCAAAGAAATTTTATATCCATCAAAATGACTTTAAAAAAACCCTGCAGGATTTTCCTTTTATCAAAGAATTGATGGAAAACAGGATGGAAGGCTTTAAAAAAGCTTACAACCTAGATTTACAAAAAGTATTGGACATTACCAGAGGAGATTTCAAATATGGCAAACTTGAAATAGCAGGCACATTGGCAATTGCCATTAAAAATACTGGAGAAATTCTTAATAAATGCCTAGGTGTTGTTCTTGGAGATGTTTTCAAGGAAGCCATAGAAAAAACCAGAGAACCTATCGACCAAATGGCAAGAGAAAACAGCGAAAAAGCTAAAGGGGATTTTATTGGCAGAATGAATAATACTTATGGTAAAAATAAACTCTGGCAGGATACGGCTGATAGGGTATGGCCAGGATTTGGGGAAATGGAATAATTTAAGCCCTACTGAACTAGGTGAATATACACTTGCAAATGGCGATTTAGTAATTGATCATGATTATTTAACTACATTTACCGTAAAATGCACCGATACTATCGGTGAAAAACGATTAAAGGAAATTGAAGAACTTAAGCGCTTTGGCTTTAATAAATAATTCTATTGCTGGATTATTCATCATTTTTGGGGTATAAGCCTGGGGCTTACAAAATAGATTCATGGAAGATAATAACCTGAACATAGAAATAACTTCAGCGCCGGTTGAAACTCCCGCGCAGAAATTGCGCCACCCGGAAAAGGCGAAGAACCCGATCAACATGCCACCGCCGAAACCGAATTGGCTGCGCGTGAAAGCTCCGGTTTCCAAAGGCTATATGGAAACTAAAGAGATCATCAAAACCAACAAACTTCACACTGTATGTGAAGAAGCCGCCTGCCCTAACATCGGCGAATGCTGGGCACAGAAACACGCAACCGTTATGATCATGGGCAGCATCTGCACGCGTGCATGTGCGTTCTGTAATATTGAAACCGGCAAGCCGAACCTGCTTGACCCGCACGAACCTGAAAACCTTGCTAACGCAGTAAAAGATTTAGGCCTTGAACATATCGTTATCACCTCTGTTGATCGTGATGATCTTGATGATGGCGGCGCACAGCATTTTGCCGAATGCATCTTGCGCATCCGCAAAACTTCACCACGCACAACAATTGAAATCCTAACTCCTGATTTCCTACGCAAGGAAGGCGCGCTTGAGATCGTCGTCGCTGCAAAGCCTGATGTGTTCAACCATAATATTGAAACCGTGCCGAGCATGTATCTGAAGATCCGCCCGGGTGCACGTTATTTCCACTCTCTCAATTTGCTTAACCGCGTAAAACAGCTTGATCCGAGCATCTTCACAAAGTCCGGTTTAATGGTTGGCCTTGGTGAAAAATCTGAAGAAGTTTATCAGCTGATGGATGATCTTCGCTCTGCTGATGTTGATTTCCTGACCATCGGCCAATATCTGCAGCCAACTCCAAAACACGCACGTATTGATCGCTATGTAACTCCAGAAGAATTCAAACAATATGAAGATCTTGCCCGCGCGAAAGGCTTCCTGATGGTTTCATCATCACCGCTTACCCGCTCATCATATCACGCCGGTGCTGATTTCGTAAAACTTCGCGCTGCCCGTGAAGAACTGCTTAAAAAACGCGCTTAAACTAATTTTAATTTCGCGTCATCCCTGCGAAAGCAGGGATCTCTCCAGTTATTTGAACGTTTAGATTCCAGCTTGCGCTGGAATGACGCATTGTCATAAATATATGGGCTTTTTACTGTACAGAACTAACTCCTTGACGCTGCTACAATCTTAAGCAAAATATTTCCCATGAGGAAAATCAACAATCCAGTCGCCTATCTGGTCGAGCGCGAATTGCAGGCGCTATACCTGCTCGCACCCATATTTTTCGGCACTGGTGTCTGGGTATATTTCAGCCTGCATGATGAACCGCGATTCACCTATTCACTGATCGCCTTCATTCTTACCGGCATAACTCTCACTCTCTCCCTCGCCTTCAAAAAATTCCGCATCTTTGCGATATTCACAACTTTTCTTGTCGCAGGATTTTTCTTCGCGGAAGTTCGCGCCATATCTGTCAAAAGCACCATTATCGAACCTGACTTAGGAAAGATCTGGGTGCGCGCTAAAATAATCAGCATTGATCTTGATGAAAATTCTGCACAACTACTTTTGAACGATCTTGATCTATGGCAGCCTGAAACCGGCAAATTCGCTCATGAAAAAACCCCTGAGAAAATGCGCGTCACCGTCCGCACTGATATCGATAAAGATATAACTCCAGGCGATATCGTCGCGTTTAAAGCCATACTTTCACCACCGGCAGAAAACCCTGCCTATCCCGGCGGATATGATTTCAATCGCATTGCATATTTCAGGAAGATCGGCGCGATAGGTTATGCCATCTCCCCTGTAGAAATTTATGAAAAAAAGAAAGAGAACTGGATCGACAGATTGCAGGATTATTATTTTAAAAAAGCTAACGAAAGCATTTCAGATCCTGATCTTGCCGGCATAGTTGTTTCGCAGATCACCGCCGACCGCGTGGTAATTTCCGATGCCACCTATCAAAGTATGCGTAAGGCCGGCCTTGGTCACCTCATCGCAATTTCAGGCATGAATATGTCGGTCGCAATGGTGTGGATGTTCTTTCTTGCGCGCAGCATTCTCGCATTTTTTCCGCGCATTGCCTTGCAATATGATACTAAAAAACTCAGCTGCATTGTCGCCTTCACTTTCGGTACACTCTATCTCCTCATCACAGGCATGCCGGTTTCAGCCGTGCGCGCATTCATCATGGTTTTGCTTTTCTTTGCCGGCATATTATCTGATCGCCCATCGATCTCGCTTCACTCGGTTGGTTTTGCAGCTTTATGCATCCTCATCATTACGCCAGAGAATTTGGTATCACCTAGCTTCCAACTATCATTTGCCGCCGTCATCGGCCTGATCGGCATGTATGAAATTTATGAAAATTATATCAGGCGCTATTTCACTTTTGAACCCAACTTCATCATGAAAATGCTGCTGCTCTTGCTCGGCATCATGTTCACCACCATCTGCACCAGCATCACCACAGCACCCTTCGGCATTTTGCATTTCGGCACATTCTCAAATTATGGCGTTATCGCAAATATGATCGGCGTTCCCGCCGCATCAATAATCGTTCTGCCATTTGCCTTCCTAGCCCTTGCCGCAATGCCTTTTGGTGTCGCTGCACCGTTCCTGAAAGTCTCTGCATTCGGCGCACGTATAATCCGTGATTTCAGCTTTTTCGTGAGTAACCGCCCGGGCAGTGTGAGTTATTTTGCCGATATCCCGCCCGATTTTATCATCTATATAATCGCAGGCTTCCTGATACTTTTTATCTTCCGAACATGGATAAGGTTCCTTGGCCTTCCACTGGTTTTCTACGGTTATTTTCTGATCCTGCAGCCGCCTGAAATGCCGGATCTTGTCATAAATCAGAGCGGCTCACTTATCGCACTTCGTCAGGAAAATGGCTCATATAAATATCTAGGCGCAAAGCGTGAAAGCTTTTCGCTTTACCAGTTCAATTCCAAACTCGGTGTTCAGACGCCCGATTACATAATTCCAAGTGATGAATGCAATCGCAAAAGATGTGCTTATAAAAACGTTCTGATAGGAAGTTTTTTTTCGCATGATGATTGCGATAAATATTCTTACATTATCAATTTGGGGAAATTCGATCTTGTTTGTGATAAGGCCGATGTCATCACCAAAGAAACTTTGAAAAAAACCGGCACAAGCCTGTTCTTCCTCGATAAAAAGCGCGTCATAACCTCAGATAACGGCGCCAAGCGGCTCTGGAACCGAGATTGAAAAAACGCTGGAAACTTCCCCCATTTAGCTCTATAACGCGCCTGCACAATAATAATAGGATGAACATGGCCTTTATTTCTGATTCACTGAAAAAAATCAAACCATCACCAACTCTGGCAGTAACTGCGAAAGCGGCGGAACTGAAAGCGGCTGGCAAAGATATCATCGGCCTTGGCGCTGGTGAGCCTGATTTTGATACTCCGGTGAATATCAAAACCGCGGCAAAAGCGGCGATAGATAAAGGCGAAACAAAATATACCGCTGTTGATGGCACTCCTGCCCTTAAAAAAGCTATTGTTGAAAAATTCAAACGTGAGAATGGCCTTGAATATACACCTGCTAACATCACTGTTGGCACCGGCGGAAAACAGGTTATCTATAACGCGTTACTTGCAAGCCTTAACCCAGGCGATGAAGTTATTATTCCTGCGCCATACTGGGTTTCATATCCGGATATCGTAGCACTTGGCAACGGCACTTCAGTGTTCGTTGAATGTACTGAAGCTAATGGTTTCAAACTGAATCCTGAAGATCTTGCAAAAGCTATCACGCCAAAAACAAAATGGTTGATCCTGAACTCACCAAGCAACCCTACAGGCGCCGCTTACACGAAAGATGAGCTAATGGCCCTTGTTGATGTGCTAGAGAAAAACCCACATGTTTATATCCTCAGCGACGATATCTATGAGCATGTGAATTATGATGGCTTTAAATTCCATACCATCGCGCAGCTTTCTCCGGCTTTGAAAGATCGCACGCTTACATGTAACGGCGTTTCTAAAGCATATTCAATGACAGGCTGGCGTATCGGTTATGCTGCTGGCCCGGTTGAACTTATCAAAGCTATGAGCATTATCCAGTCGCAAAGCACCTCAAACCCATCTTCGGTTTCACAGGCTGCAGCGGTTGAAGCACTTAACGGCGTGCAGGATTTCATCGCACCTAATAACGAACTTTTCAAAAGAAGGCGTGATCTGCTGGTGAATGGCCTTCGTGCAATTCCTGGCCTGACATGTAACAACCCTGAAGGTGCGTTCTATGTATTCTCTGGCTGCAAAGGCCTGTATGGCAAGAAAACTGCTTCCGGCAAAGTTATCAATAATGATAATGATTTCGCTGCTTATCTTCTCGAAGATTATCTGGTTGCGGTTGTCCCGGGCATCGCATTTGGTGCAGCAGGTTTCTTCCGTATTTCATATGCAACTTCAGATGAGATCCTGAAAAAAGCCCTTGAGCGCATCAAGGAAGCAGTAAGTAAATTAGTATAATATTAAGTTCTGAACTTACTCGAATTTATCTCTTTTGCTATCAGGGTAGCCAATTCCTTTTCAAAATTTTCAGATATTTGTCTGGGAACTCCCAGATGATCCTGTAAGTTTGAGATAACCGTTGCCAAGCCTTTTATATATTGTTCTCCAGAGTAAGAAGGTGTGTAGAAATCATTCACTATCCCTGTTTTATTCTTCATCGCCATGAAGATAATATGGTCTTTTGCAGCCATACTGGCGTTATTTTCAAAGTATTCAACTGAAGCATCAATTTTGTCAGTAGGAATATATTTTTTAATTATATTTTTAAAATAGTTTCTGCTCACCTCAGTAAGTGGCCGCATTTTTAACTCTTTTTGCTGCACCCCTAAACCTACCGATTCCAACGCCTCAGGAATTTTTTCATTCAATTTTTCCTCGATATCCTTAAGAAGCGGCCTTGGTATTCCTAAGTGCTCATGCAGATTTCCTATAACACCAGCAAGTCCTTTTACATATATATCTTCAGAATAAGGAGGTGTATAAAAATCATTCACAATTCCCATCTTATTCTTCATCGCCATAAAAACGATATGATCTTTTGAGGCCAGATTGGCATTCTCTTCAAAATATTTTACAGAATCATTTATTTTATCCTGATCGGAAATAAAGTTTCCGATCAGCTTTCTAAAATAATTGTTATTTATTTCTTTAAGACTTTGCTTCTGTTTCATACTTCCCAAACTTCTTTTATAGAAAATAGCACATATTATAACATGATAAGG
>JBEHXK010000016.1:0-29345 GCA_048498735.1 Pseudomonadota bacterium | reverse complement strand
CGTTTATATTCATCGAGTTGAAAATAAACGCAAAGCGAAATGGCGAAGTTACGGTTTCGAACCGCGGCTCATTCAGGAGCATTTTATTCCTGAAGGATCTATATCAGGCGGTGAAAGCCTGCATTGAGCTGGAGCAGGTGCCGTCGGGTTTTTATAACCTTTCAAGCCTGAATATGACGATCGGTGAGATCGCGGATAAGATCGGCGCGTTCAATAGGGCAAAAGTTAAAACAGTTGAAGGCAACCCGACCTATTCATTTGCGATGGATACAAAGAAATCAGAGGAGATATTGAAAATAAAATATCACCGTGATCTGGAAAAAGAATGCGCGGAATTCATCGAAGAAGCAAAAGATTTTATAAATAATAAGTGATTAAAAATGGCGAAAGAAAAACACGATTTTTGTATTGTATGCGGAAGTGATAATCTGGAACTGGTGCTTGACCTGAACAACCAGCCGCCGGCAAACTGCCTGCTTTCAAGTGCCGATAAGAAATATAATGTTTACCCTCTGGGCCTGAATAAATGCAATGAATGTCTGCACGGCCAGCTGAATTATTTCGTGAATCCGGCAGAATTATTCTCCGATTATTTATATGTCAGCGGCACTTCAAATACGTTACGCAAATATTTCGAATGGTATGTTGATGATCTGAACAAAACATGGAAGGGTGGTAAAACCCTGATGGAGATCGGCTGTAATGACGGCACGCTGCTTTCAACCTTCGCCCGCGGTGGTTGGAAAGCCTTTGGTGTTGACCCGGCAAAGAACATTGTTGAGAAGATATCTGACCCGAATATTAAAGTTAAAAATGCATTCTGGCCATGTGACCTAAGCGGCTTCCCAGATAAATATGATGTGATCGTGGCGCAGAATGTTTTCGCGCATAACCCGGCACCATATGATTTTCTGCTGGGAATAAAAGATGTGATGCATGATGACAGCATCGCGATAATCCAGACCTCACAGGCGCTGATGCTGGAGCAGGGTGATTTTGACACGATATATCATGAACATTATTCGCTGTTCACCGGCAATTCAATGCGTGCGCTTGCAAAACGTGCTGGCCTGCACATCATTGCTGAAAGCTTTGCCGATATACACGGCATGAGTGCTGTTTATGTGCTTTCCAAAAAGCCAGAGAATAAACTGCTTGCTAAAGATGCATTGCTGAGTGCGCCATTCGGTGTGAGATCAGAAAAGGAAAAGGCATGGTTCTTTGATTACGGTGCCGAAGAATTGCACAAGCAATATGATAATTTCGCGCGTGCGGCAAAAGCGCGCATTAAAGAAGTGCAGGATATTATCACGAAAAAGAAGGCAGCAGGTTATCAAATTTGTTTAGTGGGTGCGGCAGCGAAAGCGATAACCTTCATGCGCGCGGCATCGATCGAAGCTGATTCGGTGGTGGATGAGGCGGTGCAGAAGATCGGCCTTTATATTGCCGGAATGAACTTTCCGATCAAAGCATTGAAGGAAGTTGCCGATATGCCGGAGAAAACGCTTTTCGTTATCTCCGCATGGAATTTCTATAAGGAATTGAAGGAAAAAGTTGCCGCTGCAAGACCGGGAAAAAAATCTGAATTTTTGGTCTATTTTCCTGAAGTGAAATTTGAAGAGAAATAAATGAGAACTTTGTTCAGTCATTTTTTTAACGAGGAATATCTGCTTCCCTGGTGGCTGAAACATCATCGTGAGATGTTCGACCACGGCGTGCTGTTCGATTATCATTCAACAGACAGGTCGCGCGCGATATGCAAAGAGCTAGTGCCGAGCTGGGAGGTCATACCTTCGCAGAATAAAAAATTCGATGCGATAATGTGCGATCATGAGATCATGAAGGCCGAGGAAAAAGTGAGCGGCTTCAAAATGGCGCTGACATCTGCAGAATTTCTGGTTTGTGACAAGCTTGATAAGATAGAGCGTGAAATCGAGAGCGAGAATTTAAAGGGCGTGCTGATAAAAACCGCGGTGATGGTTGATGTTGAACCAGAGATCGAGCCAACTTATGACATGCCATTGATTCAGCAGAAACACTCCGGATTCATCGAAGAGAATGCAAATAAAAAAGCTTTTAAAGCAATGATGGTGAATGGTGTGATGCGCAACAGGCTTTATCATCGTGCGCTTATCGGGGCTTATACACCGGGTCGCCATAAAACCTGGCTGGCACCGGTGAAAACTATCAGCGCTGATGATGCGCTTATTTACTGGTATGGCTATAGCCCGTGGAATGATAGATTTATCACGCGTAAGACACAGATCGGCGGGCAGATACCACTGGAAGACCTCAAGGCCGAGCGCGGCATACAACATGTGCGTAAAGAACGTGAACTTAATGATGCCCACAAAGCACTGCTGAAATACTCAAAGCAAATATAGTTATATATTTCAATAAGATGATATTTAAAATTAGTGCGTGCTATGTGCCTGATTTTATGATATACTCCACGAAATTTAAACGGGGGTTTAATTCATGGGTAAAGAAAAAGAACAACAGCTATTTCCAGCTGATTATCGCGCACTATTACAAAAGAACGAGCATTTCGGCCTGAAAGGTGTGCAATTCAAACAGCCTGCAAGCAATGACGGCGGCTTCCTTGGAACCGGTGGTTCGGAACTTAGCCCGATCGAGATGGCAAGTCTTAGTATAAATCAGTCAGGTAAGCCTTTATTTGATGTTAATTCCTTCAGCATAAAAGACTTGGGAAATAATACTGCACTTACCGGAAATTTTGGAGTAATGCAGGGGGCGGCGAGCACTTTTTCGGGTTATCTTGGTGTTGGCGTTACAAAAACATATGGTTTTGGTGATGCGCAAGATGATAACAAACTTTCAGCAAGTTTAACTGTTGGCGGAGCTGCTAATTTATATACAGATCCGAACCAGCCAAAGGATTTTGCATCAAACTATGAATGGTTGGTGCATGGCGGTTATTTTACGCCGGCAGCAAGGGCAACAGTCATATACCAGAATGATAATTATGAACACGGGCCATATGCTCTAGCTTCATTTACGAAGCCACTTGTGGGAACAGTAAAACAACACCATGATGGTTTCACTGAGCATGATACCACATTTTCTGTACTGAATGTTCAGACGGGCTTTAAGCATGCCTTTGAACTCTGGGATATGCCATTTGGTGCGTTTATTGGTGCGCAGGCAAATCTTGGTAAGCAGGATATCAAAGTGAAATATGATGATCCTTCACAGCCTGATGTGAACATGAACATCAAGTTCAATAAGCCACTGCGTGTGAATTTGGGCGTAACGGTAGATTTTTAACCTATTCTAAACTGCCAGAAAAAGCTTTGGGCTTGATAATCCATCTGCTGGTTATATCTTTAACCCATGAGCGATTTTGCAGCATTACAGAAAAAAGCCCGCCTGCGCTTGGTGCAGATGCATTATGAAAGTGGTGTCGGGCATATCGGCGGGAACCTTTCCGCGATCGATTCGCTGCTTTATCTATTCCACCATGCAATGAAGAAAGATGACAGGTTCATCCTTTCCAAAGGTCATTCGGCGGGTGCGTTATATATCGCGCTTTGGAGCGTTGGCAAAATTAAAGACGAACAATTAAAAACTTTCCATAAAGATAATACGAAATTGGCGGGCCATCCATCGCCGAACTGGATCGAGGAGATCCCATTCGCGACCGGAAGTCTGGGGCATGGCTTGAACTTGGCGGCAGGTGTGGCACTGGGTAATCGCTTGCAGAAAAAACCAGGACATGTTTTCTGCCTGATGAGCGACGGTGAATGTCAGGAAGGCAGCAATTGGGAAGCTTTCATTTTCATCGCGCATCATAAATTAAATCATCTCACCATATTGATCGATTGTAACGGCCTTCAGGGTTTTGGCAGTACGGAAGAAATAGCCTCAATGAATATTACGAAAATGAAAAAGCTGCTTGGCGATTTGGAATTTGATGTGCAGGTGGTGAAAGGAAATAGTGAACAGGAATTAGCTGCGGCAATTGAGAAGAAAAGTGAGAGGCCTAAAGTTCTGCTGCTTGATACGCGCAAAGGCGAAGGCGTTTCATTCATGGAAGGCAAGATGGAATGGCACTATCTGCCGCTGAATGAAGAGTTATATAACAAAGCAAAACAGGAGCTGGAAAGCAAATGAGAAACCTGTTCTGTAATGACATGATCGAGGCCTTCAAAAGGAAGCCGTTTATTTTCCTGACAGGTGACTTGGGATTCAAGGCGCTTGAGCCGTTACAGAAAGAAATGGGTGAGATGTTCATCAATGCCGGTGTGGCGGAGCAGAATATGATCGGCGTTGCGGCGGGCATTGCAAAAACCGGAATGAAAGTTTTTGCCTATAGCATTGCGCCA
This sequence comes from Pseudomonadota bacterium, assembly GCA_048498735.1. Classification (GTDB taxonomy): domain Bacteria; phylum Pseudomonadota; class Alphaproteobacteria; order Rickettsiales; family UBA8987; genus JAMHZE01. The sequence goes on along the minus strand of JBEHXK010000016.1, from coordinate 24,999 downwards.
TTTGCATATGCAAGGCCGTTCGAGCAAATTCGTAATGATGTGTGTTTGCATAACCTGCCAGTGACAATTGTTGGCAATGGCGGTGGCTATGGTTATGGCGTGATGGGTGGCACTCACCATGCGATTGAGGATTATGGTGCGATGCTGAGCTTGCAGAATATGCATGCGTTTGTGCCTGCGATCGGTGCGGATATAAAACCAATGCTGCAAAGGATAGATGAAATAAACGGCCCGGCATATTTGCGCCTTGGTTTGAACGAGGCTTTTGAGGGCATGGAAACACCAACTTATGGTGCCTGGAGGAAGTTTTTGAATGGCGATAATGGTGTGCTGATAATCACCGGTGCACTTGCTGGCGGATTGATAAAGCAGTTAAAAGATGAGCCGGAAAAAACAAGACCCGCTGTTTGGGTTCTGAGCGAACTCCCGATCATAAATGAATTGCCTGCGGAACTTGTAAAAGAAATGAAAGGCAAAAAATTATGCTTGCTTGAAGAGCATGTGAAGCATGGCGGGGTTGGGCAGATGATATCAGAAGCTGTGCTGGAAAATGGAATTAGTATCGGAAAATTTTTACACCTTCATGCGAAGGGTTATGGATCAGGCTATTATGGGTCTCAGACCTTCCACCGCAAGGAAAACAGTTTAACTGTTGATGCGGTGAACGGCTTTTTTAAATAGATTAAAAATGATTAGGATTTTTTCTGTCATCCTGAACAAAGTGAAGCATCTCACTTAAGAGAGATTCTTCGCATTCGCTCAGAATGACAAGAAAGATAGAAATTAAGCAGCAACTTTATATTCGCCACCTTCAGCTTTTAGAACCGCTTGGTATGAAGGGCGGCTGCTAACTTCACGAAGAAGTTTAGAAGTTTTAGGGCCGAATTTTATCGGTTTAGGAAGCCTTGGGCTCCAGTTTGCAATAACAGTCAGAAGGATATCACCAGCTGTTAGTGTGCTGCCTGCAAGGTAAGTTGTTTTCTCAAGTTGAGCTTCAACATCATTCCAAAGTGTTTGGACAGTATCAGCAGCAGCAAGGCCAACAGCAGTTTTAGTTGCTTCATCAAGGCCAGGGTTGGAAGCGGACCAGAAGAAGCGGCCATATGCAGGGTGAAGAGTTGCGTTGGCGAAAGCAAGCCATTGAAGGGCTTTTGCGCGCTCGATGCCGGAAGCCGGAAGAAGCGGGCTTTTATGTTTTTCACAAAGATAAGTGATGATAGCAGCGCCTTCAAGAAGAGCAGTGCCTTCTGTAACCAGAGTTGGAACTGTGCCACGTGGGTTAACTTTCAAAAATTCAGGATCTTTTGCTGTGCGTGATGCATCAGTCCAGCGATCTTTCGCTTCATAATCAGCACCGATTTCGTTCAGAATAACTTTAACGGCAGTTGAGCATGAGCCGGCAGAATAATAAACAGTATACATAGAGTTCTCTCCATTTTGAGGTTTGGCGTAATTTAGTCTGATTTTAGGCCAATTCAAGGCCATTAAGCTTTTTTACCGGATAAAACGGCATTTGCCTGTTTTACATCAAGCTCGCCTTCAATTTTAGCGATAACCACTGTTGCTGCAGCATTGCCGATAAGGTTAGTGACCGAACGCCCTTGTGACATAAAGCGATCGATGCCCAATATCAATGCGATGGAGCTGACAGGAATATGCCCAACCGAGCCAAGGCTTGCTGCAAGTGTTATGAAGCCTGCACCGGTTACGCCTGCTGCGCCTTTTGAAGTGAGCATCATAACGCCTAAGAGAAGAATTTGTTCAGCAAGGCTCATGGGTGTGTTGGTGGCTTGGGCAAGAAATATCGCGGCCATAGTTAGATATATGGCAGTGCCATCAAGATTAAATGAATAACCCGTTGGCAGCACCATGCCGACAACTGATTTATCGCAGCCAAGGTTTTCAAGTTTCGTAAGCAGGCGAGGGAGTGCCGTTTCAGATGAGGATGTGCCAAATACGATAAATATCTCATCCTTTATATATGCAAGCAGGCGGAAGATATTTATTTTGAAAGCGGCAAGAACTCCACCAATGCCGAAGAAGATAAACACAGCGCATGTTATATAGAAACACAGCAAAAGTTCACTTAAAGGTATCAGCGATTTTAAGCCATATTTACCAACTGTGAAGGCCATTGCGCCGAAGGCACCTAGTGGTGCAATTTTCATTATGAATCCGATGATGGCAAATAATATGTCGGATAATTCATTCACAAGGGCGATCACCGGGCTGGCTTTTTTGCCGACCATAACAGTGCCGCAGGCAAAGATCACCGCGAAGAATAATATCTGTAATATCTCACCGCCAGCGAAAGCTGAAGCCGGTGTTGCGGGAATTACGTTCAGCATAAAAGCAGCGAAGGTTTCGGGCTTGGAATCGGCAAGTTTTTTGCCTGTATAATTTTCAACCTCAGCAGTAGAAAGACCTGCGGCATCTATATTCATGCCTGCGCCCGGCTTTACAACATTCGCAACCACCATACCGATGAAAAGCGAGAATATGCTTAGTATTGTAAAATATATAAGTGCTTTGATGGCGATGCGGCCAGCTTCCTTCATATCACCCATTCCAGTTATGCCGGTTACAACAGTACAGAATATTATTGGGCCAATCAGCATTTTTACCAATTTGATGAAGGCATCACCAAGCGGTTTCATATCAACAGCAGTTTGTGGTGCTAATGCGCCGAGCGCTATACCTGCCACAATTGCGATTATAACCTGGATATAAAGCGTTCTTGATTTGTTTTTCATCATTTTGCTAATTGGTTGAACCGCAAAGATATATCAGCGGATAATTAGAGGCAATTTATAAAATATGGCCCTGTTATTAATATATTTTTTATACGTGGAAGCGTAACTTTAGCCTTGAATAGAAACCTAAAGTCCGGAGGGATATATGGAAAATGCAAACCCAAACAGCCAGGTGCCGATGAATTCACCAGCGCCTGTTGAAACTAAAAGATCGTTAGATAAACGTGATGTCGTTATAGGGATTTTGGCAGTAATTATATTAGTTGCCGGTGCTGCAGGTGCATCTGCTTACCTGACGCGTGAATCAGCAGCTACAGCTACACCTCCACAGCCTACAAAAACTGTAATATATAAACAGGCGCCGCAACAGCAGCTACCAAAATGTAATGATAATAACGTGCTTGGTATGGCGGCCGGTGCTTTAGGCGGTGGTGTTGCAGGCCATGCAGTTGGTAAAGGTAGTGGTAAAACCGCGGCCACAATTGGCGGCGCGCTTGCCGGTGGTTATTTAGGTAAGGAATATATTCCGCTGCAGAACACAACCTGCCGCGACTAATATCGCTTAAAATAAGCGGTTTATTTGCTTGAGCCATTATCCCCGATTTGCTAATATATTGTGGCATTTTAGGGGGATAATGGCTTTTTCGTTTCAAATAAATTCCAGACCATCAAAAGGTTGCTGATGGCTGGCCAACTCATAGAAAAACTCATCAATAGCGGCAGGATGTATTACAATCCTGAGCAGTTCCAGTTGGTCAATCGCCACACGACTGAAGTTTTAGTAACAAACCAAGATCTGGCAAATACAAACAAAAGAAGCTTAAATCGTATCATCAACACGGCACTCGAATATAACGGTGATATGCGTGATTATAAAGTGATCGATAACTTTGATCAGATCCAGCCGGAATTATATCACAAGAATTATAGCGTATTCGGCCTTTATCTTTATCTGGCGGATGAAGTTTCCCGCTGCCCGACAGGAAAAACTTTCCTGCAAGCTTCGCGCGATACTCAAGCAAAATTTGAAGCCTCAAATAAAACTAAGGATGATCGTATAGAATGGTTTGTTGATACATTAAAAGAACTGAAACTTTATGAAGATGATCATATCCAGAAACTGGTGAAAGACTGGACTCAAAAAGGCTGTTTTTACATATGTGGGGAGTTGCAATATCAGGATAATAGCGGGACTGGAAAGACATTTGGAACTTATCCGGAACTGGCAAAAAAGATCGGTGGTTTTGGCAAGGAGAGATATCTGCAGATAGCTCATTGTATCTCGCGAGCGCTTGGTGCAAAAGAAGACTATGTTGGCTTAACATCAGAACAGGCTCTGGAAAAGACCAGGTCAATAATAAGCAGCTCACAAAGTGACAGGATAATAGACAAGGAAATTGAGAGCGGTAAGAACATTAGAAAGGATTATTTAACCAAGCTTATACTAAAGCTTGGTATAAATGACCCTAAGCCAATTTCTAAAGAAGGCAGGGATTTTTATAATAATATGTTTTCATACTTTCCAGAACATGCTCTTGAGATATTAGATGCAGAAAAATATCGTTTGGCATTTACGGATAAAGATGATCTTAGGACCATATACCCGAAAGATAACCTTTCTGGCCTTTCAGATAAAAGCAATGAGGACACGCGCGGTTCAATGGGAACAAGAAATTCCAGACATAAACTGGCATTTTTTGCCAAAGGTATAGGGCGTTCTGCAGAGCCATTCATAGTTGCGCAAACCATACTACATGAAGAATTGCACATAGCGCTAAATTCTGATGTGGTGACCTCTGATAGCAAACTTTATGGGGTTTGTAATGAAAGTGGGCAGATAATTCAGGAAGGAAAAATTCCTCAGCTATATAGGAAGGTTTTTCATATATTTTCCCAGCTTGATGATGAGGCGCAGGAAAAATTAAGAAATATGACTTCAAAAGCTATGCCGGGTGCTAATCTTGCTGCATTGCTTAATGCGACATCAAATGCTTACAGGAATTATACTTTGCCGGACCAAAACCCAACTGATTATCAATGGGAGCAGCTTAAAGGGCAGGAAGTGACAGCGAATATATTCGGGCTGATGCATACTGAGTTTTCAAAAGAAAGTGCGCCAGGAAATAATCCATTCTTTAATGACGATTCGCATTTAAAACCGCTTGTTGACCTGGCGCAAGAGGTTAATGAGGTGATGAAAGAAGCTGCAGTAGCTATTGTGAATAACCGTCAGCAGGTAGAGAAAAAACCCGGCGGTAGGGTTGGAAAAACTTAAGAAGTAATTAGTGATTGCAGTTCTCATCATGCACGTGGTGATTATCATGATGGTGTGCATGGCCACAATTTTCATCGTGAACATGCGGGGTATAATTCTTCATAAATTTCTGCATTTTCTTGATCAGTATATCACGCTTCATTTTTGAAAGATGATCGAAAATGGTTTTGCCATTTAAATAATCAACTTCATGCTGGATCACCTGCGCGAAGAAATCATTTGCTTCTAATTCCTGCAGTTTGCCATCAATATCAAGATATTTGAGTTTTATCGCACGCGGGCGGGTTATATCTATCGAAATGCCGGGAAAACTTAGTGAGGCTTCCTCAAAAGTTTGGATTTCTTCTGATGCCCAGATTATTTCTGGGTTGATGAAAACATATGGGTTGGATGTGCCATTTTCCATTATATCCACAACTGCAACAGGCTTTGCGATCCCGAACATATTAGCCCCTAAACCGACGGCGTGTTCAACTTTCAAAGCCTCAAGCATATCAAGCGCAAGATCACGTAACTCATCATCAACCGATGCAACAGGTGTGCATTTGGTTTTAAAGATCGGCTGCAGGCCATATACAAGTTGAAGTGCAGACATTAGTTCAACAACCCTTTGCGGCGAAGTAGAGCATCTGGATCAGCCGCACGGCCACGGAAGGAGATATATAATTCCTCAGGGTCACGCGAGCCGCCACTTGCCATAAGCGCGCGGAATTTTGCAGCAGTTTCAGCGTGGAACAGGCCTTTTTCCTTGAAGGCTTCAAAGGCATCAGCATCTAATATCTCAGCCCATTTATAGCTGTAATATCCGGCGGAATAGCCGCCATCAAATATATGCGAGAATGAAGGCGAGGTGAGGCCACCTTCCGGCGGCAGAATGTAATATTCTTTGCAAACGCCATATTCAAAATCTTCAACCGATTTGATATCCTCAGGATTGGCGGTGTGCCACATCATATCCAGTTTTGCGAGTTGCACCTGACGAAGGAAGCCGGTTGCCGCACGGAAATTTTCCGAATCGAGAGTTTTCTGGATCAGTTCTTCCGGCATATTCTCTCCTGATTCATAATGCTTGGCGAAAATATTCAGCACTTCTTTTTCTTTCACCCAGTTTTCCATTATCTGCGAAGGCAACTCGACAAAATCCCACTTTACCGAAGTTCCCGCGTGAGAGCGATATTGCGTATCAGAAAGCAGGCCGTGCAGACCATGGCCTAATTCATGGAAGAGAGTCAGCACTTCGTTCAAGTTCAGCAAGGAAGGTTTCTGCTTGGTTGGCTTGGTAAAGTTACCATGATTGCCGATGACCGGTGGTTTGCGCTTGCCGCTATCATCGCGTGATTGTTTGACATAATCATTCATCCACGCGCCGCCCTGTTTGGATTTGCGTGGGAAATAATCAGTATAGAAAACGCCGATAAGTTCATTGGTTTTATTATCGAACACATCAAAGGTTTCGACATCTTTATGATATAGCGGATAGTCATCAGCCTTTTCAAAGCGCAGGTTATAAAGGCGGCTGGCGACATCAAATGCGCCCTGACGAACTTTTTCGAACTGGAAATATGGGCGTAGCGCCTCGCTATCAAAGCCATAGATCTCCTGCTTCATTTTCTCGGCATAAAAGCCCAAATCCCAAGGCTTGATATCTTCCGGCCCGCCGGATTTTTTGATATATTTTTTAAGTTCCTCATGTTCTTTTAATGCTATAGGCTTCACTTTCGCGGTATAATCCTCAAGCATTTTCATGACCGTTTCCTTGCGTTTGGCCATGCGTTCTTCAAAAATATAATCGGCATGTGAGTCATAACCCAGAAGCTTTGCACGTTTATTGCGAAGGTTTACAATCTCAAGCAGGGTTGATTGATTATCATAAATGCCGGATTTGCAGCGGGTTGAAAATGCACGCCATAATTTTTCACGCAATTCGCGATTTTTTGCATATGTCAGAACCGGAATCAGGCTAGGGGCATGCAGGGTGAACAGGAACTTGCCTTCATGCTCATGTTCGGCAGCTGATTCCTCGGCGGCGGTTATTGCGCCTTCCGGCAGGCCATCAAGTTCTGACCTATCATCGATATAAAGTTTAAAATCATTGGTTTCCTGCAGAATATTCTGGCCATATTTATTTTTCAGTTCGGCCATTTTTTCATCGATCTTGCGCAGCTCGGCTTTTTTATTTTCATCAAGTAGCGCGCCATTACGCACGAATGATTTATAAGCATCAGTGAGCAAAATATCCTGCTCGGTGGAAAGTTTTAGCGCATCTTTTTTGTCATAGACCGCTTTCACCTGCGCGAACAGTTTTTCATCAAGTGAACGATCACTTTCATATTTTGTCAGTTTGCTTAAGAACTCTGGTGAGATCGCCTGTAACTCATCAGAGTTATTCGCGCCATCAAAATGGAAATAAACTCCCACAACGCGATCAAGCTCATGGCCGGAATTTTCCAGCGCCTCGATAATGTTTTTAAAATCAGGGTTTTTAACATTCTTTATTGCCTCGATCTCGGCCTTCGAAATTTCAATGGCTTCATCAAGCGCGGGAAGGAAATGTTCGGTTTTTATAAGGTCATAAGATGGCACATCATTACGATATGGTGATGGGGCAAGAAGCGGATTTGGTGCAAGATTAGGGTTCATATCTCTATATTTTACGGTTCAGAAATTAATATAGGTTTTGCCTCTAAGCTTGCAATATATATGCGCTTAAATACCGGCCATTTTAGAAATTATTTCCCATTCCTGTGCGGTTACTGGCTGAACCGAAAGGCGTGCCGATGTTAATAGCGACATTTTAGCAAGTTTTGGAGTGGCTTTTACATCTGCGAGCGAAACAGCTTTAGGTGCGGCCTTTATCGCTTTTACCTGAACGGAAACCCAGGGCTCGTTCTTTTCGGCAGTCGGGTCAAGAAAATGTTCTTTTATAACCTCAACAATGCCGACAATATTTTTGCCATCGTTAGAGTGGTAGAAAAAGCAGAGATCACCCTTTTGCATTGCCATCAGGTTCTTTTTCGCAACGTGATTGCGAACGCCATCCCACGATGTGCCTTTTGCGCCGGCTTTCACCTGTTGATCCCACGACCATGAGGAGGGTTCTGATTTTATCAGCCAGTAATTCTTTGCCATATTTTTGTGATTATTTAGTGGATTAACATATAAGCAGCCATCAGCCCCATGCCGATATTCTCGATTATGCTGACCGTGCTTAAAGGCACATTAAGCGCTGTGCCAAGGCAGGCGCATTTCAGGTTCATGCCGGATGTTACGCTGCGAATAACGCCGATCGCGCTGATGAACATAACCACCAAAGTTATGATGCAGGCGGTGTAGAGATACATGCGGCTTAAATATAGAACGCCAAGTGCGAGTTCAATGAAGGGGTAGATATAGGCATAGGTGTGGGTTTGCTTGGCGATGATGTCATACATGCGGAAGCCATTGGTGAAGCCATGTATATCGAAGAATTTGAACATCGAGAAGATCAGGAAGAAAAATCCCATGAAATTGATCATGAAGATGCGGAAATCAAACCCGCCGCGGGCAACCTCAAGCGCTGCCGATGCCAGAACGATGATGGCGATCACAACTATCAGCGGCTGATATTTTGAAATTTTTTCGCTCATAGAATATATAATAGTGCGAATTTAAAAAATTGAAAGGCGTGTGAACAACATAAATGATGTCGGGTTATTGCCATAATATGGATCAAGCTCGGAAGGCAGAGCATAGAGGCTGCCCAAACCGCCCAATCCCATTTTTATATGAGCCGCAACCGGGAATTCATATTCATAGCCAAGGCTGAATTTATTCACATGGAAAGTTTGATCAAGCAACGGGCCGCTATCAAACAGTTCATTCTTATCGGCCTGTTCAGCGCGGGCAAATATTGTGTGGGTATCATGAAAGCGCACGGCAGATTCTAACAGATATGCACTCAGGCGCGGGCCGGGAAGTTCATCATTCTGCCCCCATGCAAGTGTTGTTTGCCAGTTATTGCCATTACCGAATGGCAGGTTATACATAGCTGATGCAGTGATGCGGTTCTGGTCTTGTTCAGGCTCAAGTTGTTCCGGGCTTTTTATATGGCCTTCGCTGACCTGGAAAGACCAGTTTTCAGTTGGGTTATATGTCAGGCGGGCGGAATAAGAACTGAATGCCGGGTCATCAAACTGATAGCGATCCTGATCGGGCTCGCGGCCGTTGAAGGCTGATGTTTCGATCTTCCAGTTGCGCCAGATATAGCCGGTGGTGAGCACGCCATAGGTGATGTGTGTTGAATCAAGCCAGTGGTGATCTATAGGTGCTTCCGGGTTATACATGCCGGAAAAACGATGCATGAAAGTTGCAGGCCCAAGTGCCGGTTCACCGGGATATCCGGCATAGATAAAGCCGGAGCTGTCATCATTTATCGGGTGGCTATAAGTGGAACTCAGTTCCATAAAAAGATCATGCGGGTGCTGGCGATCAACCAATGGAGTTGTGCCGTTCGCGGTTTCACCGGTTTGCAGCAGCAGCGGATAACCTGACCTGCCCATTAACGGATCAGGCGAAAGCATGGTGCGGAAACCAAGCGTGCCCTCACCAAGTGGGCGCGAAGCCATGGCCATTATCATGCCTTGCGGATAGGATTTTTCATCACCACGTGGGCCGCCCTGATTATTATATATGAAATCGAGATCGCCATGCAGCATGGTCATCCAGTCGCCATACATATTATGCAGACCGGTCATCGGAGATGAATCTGGCTGCCAGGCGGTACCAGAAGCCTCGCGTGACATAGTATAATTGCCATAGAAGCCATGCATCGCCATTTCTTCCGCGTGGGCTGAAATTGACGGCAGCAATAAAGATGATAATGCAAGAAATTCATGTGCTTTCATTGCGATAAAATTAACGAATTCAATTGAGTAATGCCAGCAAAAATTATATTATATCACCGCAACTTATGAGGGAGTTTTAATGCAGGCAATTCACGATCGTATAGCGCCGTTTATCAATGGCATGATAATGATAATAATTTTTGTAGCGATTTGGGCATGTGTTCTGCTGCTCACACCAACGCCACTTATTCCGTTTGCAGCTATACCAATGGGCTTTGCAACATTTTTCCTGCTGTCAGGATTTACTATCGTGCAGCCGAATGAAGGAATCGTGCTGACATTTTTCGGTAAATATCTGGGCACATTGAAAGATGCAGGCTTCACTTTTACAATCCCGTTCTGCTCTAAAAAGCGAATCCCATTCAAGTTGATCAACTTCGTGACCGATCACTTAAAAGTGAATGATCTGAACGGTAACCCGATCGAGATAGGTGGTGTTATAATGTGGCGCGTGGAAGATGCGGCGCAGGCGGCATACAATGTGGATGATTACAGAACATTCGTTGCTAACCAGAGCGATGTGGCGATTCGAACGCTGGCAGCGCATTACCCTTATGATTCTGAGAAGGAAACTTCACTTCGTGCAAATTTGGATGAAGTTGCTGCGAAACTGAAAAACGTTCTGCAGGAAAAACTTGGCGTTGCGGGCATTATTATTGAAGAAACCAGGTTGAGCCACCTTGCTTATGCGCCTGAAATTGCAATGGCGATGTTGAAGCGCCAGCAGGCGGTGGCGATTTTCCAGGCGAGGCAATATATGGTTGAAAATGCGCTTGTGATAATAGATGAGGTGATGAAACACCTTGATCAAAACAGCAATATCAAGATCAGCGATGATAAAAAAGTTGAGCTGATAAACAGCCTGCTAATCGTGATGACATCCGACAAGGAATCAACCCCGGTGCTGAGTGTTGGTTGATAGCATGGATATGCTACTGGCGGAAATAAAGCAGCAGAAAGATCTTGTCTTTGGGCTGTTGTCTTTTTTGGTTTTACTGTTGCAACAATATTTATGTATTTCCATACCAAAAAAGCTATCGCAGATTCTTTGCCTGCGAAAGCGCGCATATTATCGCTTCGCGAGATTTCTTCTTCTAATATTAGTTATCACAGGCTTGATACCAAGGTAACTTTTCATGACCAATTGGGTAAGGAGGTCGAGTCATCTTTGGTTCTTTTCAGTGATAAAAAGAAAGGTGTTTTTGACTATAAGATCGATGATATAATTGAGATATTGTTTAACAAAGATGATCCCAAAAAGATCATGGAAAATAGCTTGAAAATTTGGACTCCCACTCTTTGTGCGTATTGGGGTGCGGCGGCAATGATAATTATTTTTGCTGCGGATTTTATGGATGAAACCAAGATAAGCCAAGCTTATCAGGCGGGGGTTTTGGTGGCGTTGGTTATAAGCCTATTTATAATTATGCGTAAAATTATATCTGTAATGAAAACACCAGAATGATAAATGATAGTATAAAATCATTTTTTAATGATGGCCTTGTTCAGTTTCTGGGGGCCATTAGTTTTATAGCGATTGTGCTAACGTTTATTGCCTATAATCGCGCGAAAACTTTCCTAGAAAATTCTAACAAAGCCAAAGCAACTATTAAAGAAATTAGGGTTGTTAATGACGGGAAAGGCAGAAGCTATATGGCGACAATAAATTTTGAAAACCAGCTCCACAACCAGCTTGAACAGAAAGTTTGGGTAAAAAACACTAATAAAGTGGGGGAGCAAATAGATATATTATATTCACAGGATGGGGAGAAGGTTTTTATTGATAGTGCCACCGCCTGGGCTGGTGTTTATATTTGCTATACAATATTCATATTACCGTTCGGCTATCTACTTACTTATGCCGAAAATTTTTTTGATGTGGAGCATAATCTTTTGGGATGGCAGGGAATGGTTATGTTCTGCATTTTTATCGGCTTACTTTATAGCATTATTTTAATTTCAAATCTTAACAAGGAATAATATGCAGCATATTTAGATCAATTAAACCAAAGCTCTTATCTGCCTGTATTGTTTTTCTGCATTATCGGGTTTGTTGTCCTGAGAAATTTTTATAAGGCATCGAAGCCAGTTCTGGGGACTAATACCGAACAGGTTCAGGCGATGATTAGTAAAATAATCCTGGAAAAGAAAGGTTTTGGAAATGTGAACATGGTTGATGCTGAGGTGACCTTCCGTGACATGAGTAATAATGAAATAATGACACAGATCCTATTGTTTGGGAAATATAATGTTGGTGATGTGGTGCAAATAAAATATAGCAAGGATGATCCAAAAAATGCTATGGCGGTGAATATAATGGCCAGTGGAAAGGGATTATATGCAGGGTTCATAATCATAATAATTCTGGTGGGTTTGATAAATATGATGTCGCGCGGTGATATGGAATATATCAGGGAAGTTTTCCTAAAAGCATTTAATCACTAGAGAATTCACTTAATCACATTCTCAACGCGCTTGTCTGGCACAAGCCACATTGCGCCGACGAAAACATAGATCGCCAAAGCTATAGCCGAATTCACAAATGCCAGCGGAATTGCTGCAGCATATAGAAGTGCTGATATTTTGCCTTTGAAATCACTGCCTATTGCGGCTGCAATGGCAGAATCAGCCCCGTGAAGTTTGAGCAGCGTTTTTGTGAGGATGAAATATGCGATCGCCGCCATCAGCAGCACAAAGCCATAAAGCGCCACCGGTGTTTGCGCGAAATGATTCTCGCCCGACCAGGCAGTTACGAACGGAATAAGAGATAGCCAGAACAGCAGGTGCGTGTTCGCCCACAGAACCGGGCCATTGATATTTTTAACGATCTGAAAAAGATGGTGGTGATTGTTCCAGTAAATCCCTACATAAATAAAGCTCAGCACATAACTTAAGAACACCGGCAGCATTGGTGTAAGCGAGGTGAAATCATCGCCATGCGGAACTTTCAGCTCCAACACCATGATGGTTATTATGATGGCAATAACGCCATCGCTAAAGGCCTCTATGCGGTTTTTATGCATTAATCTGTTCCTGTTATATCAAATCCATGTTAGCTATGTTTTATCGATTTCGCCATAATATCAATCTGGATATATATGAAATTTTTCGCCGCACTGCTTTTTATAGCGCTTATTTTCACGGTTGGCGATTCACATGCACATGAGATAGTTCATCCGACCAAAACGCTGCAAGAGCGCAAGGAATTATATAAGGCATGTAAGGATATAAAGCCTGCAGAAGTGGCGGAGATAAAATATACCAATACAACTATGCCCTCAAAAATCAGTAATGCTGACAGGCAGGATTATCTGATCGAGATGAACAGGCTTTATCGCGGGACGGTGTTTTATAATATGCTTCTGCCGGATAATACCATCATGGAAGAATGGATGGCAGAAAATGAGCCGTGTGAAAAACCGCAATATAAAGATGGTTATATGGTTGGGCAGGAAATTCCCGGAACTCAGGCGGCATCTGGTTTTGTATGGATGCCGGCAGGGGAGATATATGCGCTTCCCAGTGATAAATCGCCGGTTGTTGCGATAACAAAAGCACCTGAAGTTGCGGAAATAAAAAGAAGTTATGGTGATTGGAAATTCGTTGGGGCTTATAACACGCATGGTTGGGTGAGTGGCGGTTTGCGCGAGATATCAAGCGATCAGGCACCGGTTCCCGCCGATCAAAAAATTATGCCGTTTGCAGATTGGAAGATAAAGCATGACCTTGACGTGAAGATCAAAAAACTTGAGAAGGCAAAAGATGAAAGCTCAACCGCGCTTGAACAAACCCGCAAAGAGCTCTGCCAGAATGATTTTACTGAAGCGGAAATGGATGACCTGATCCCGTGGGAGGAGCAGGAAAATATTGATTCAAACACCTGGGGTTCTGGAAGAAGGGCGCAGCTTGCAGAATTATGCGGGGTGAGTTCGGAGCCTGAGCAAGCGGTAGCTTTGAAGAGTGTGAAGCTGATAACAAAAACATGCAATTGCTATAGCGGTGCGCCGATGGAAGGTGTTTCTGATAAGGTTACAATAAAAAGCGAAGAAGAATTTTCAAAAGGCAACGAATGCTGGAAAATGAAATATCACGTTATGTGTAAAACTTCTGAAGGGGCGGGTGAGGGTGACATGGGCACTTTAATGGCGTGCCCACTTTCATGCCTGGAAATAAAATAATATTGAATTGTTATATGGTTAGGCCTATGTGATTGCTGTTAAATATTAACAGGAATTTTCATGCTGAAGCTTGACCCGAAAACCACCGCTCTTGTTTTGATCGATCTGCAGAAAGGCATTGCCACTGAAGATAGGCAGCCGCGCAAAGGTTCGGAAGTGGTGAGGAATAGCAAGGCTTTGGCGGAAAAATTCCGGGCGGCAAATGCGCCGGTTATTCTGGTTCATGTTACCTCAAGCAAAGATGGTGGCGAGATCCTGCGTGCAAAAGTTGATAAACCACGCCCGATACCAGTGGCTGGATATCCGGCGGAATTCAGCGAGTTCGTTGATGGCTTAAAACATGATAGTGATATTGTGGTGGCAAAACATAATTGGGGCGCGTTTTATAACACCGATATGGATGCGCAGTTGAGACGGCGCGGGATAAAAAATATCGTGCTCGGTGGCATTGCCACCAATATGGGGGTGGAATCCACCGCGCGGCAGGCATGGGAAGCAAATTATGATGTGGTGCTGGCGGAAGATTGTGTGAGCGCGGTTAGCCATGAGATGCATGATTTTGCGGTTAAGAATATATTCCCGATGATAAGCCGCGTGGTGCAGGCAAATGATATAGAGTTTTCATGATAAAAAATTATAAGAAAAAAGATTTCCCCGTTGAAGAGGTGCGAAGGTTTATCGAGCCGGGGCCGATCGTTCTGGTGAGTTCAGCCTATCGCGGTGAGAAGAATATCATGACAATGGGCTGGCATACGGTGCTGGAATTCACACCTTCATTGATCGGCTGCATGATAACTTCCAGCAACCATAGTTTTGAGCTGATCAGGAAAAGTAAGGAATGCGTGATAAATATTCCTGAAACATGGATGGCGGAGAAGGTGGTTGGGATAGGCAATTGCAGCGGCGACGAGGAAGACAAGTTCAAAAAATTTGAGCTCACTGCACAAAAGGCGACTAAGGTTAAGGCGCCGCTGATAAAGGAATGTTACGCGAATTTGGAGTGCCGCCTGCATGATGATGTGCTGGTGAAGAAATATAACTTTTTCATTTTTAAAGTGCTGAAAGCGCATGTGGCGACCTCGCCCAAAAACCCCCATACAATGCATTATCAGGGTGATGGCAAATTCATGACAGCCGGCAAGGAAATGAGCCTGACCAGACTCTTCCGCCCGGATATGCTGTAATATTACGGTTTGCGATTATTTTTCTTTTCTATTTGTGCGTTATAAATATTCATCAGCTCTATCAAGCGGCTTGGGTTATTCTTAAATAGATTTTCCATCTCTTTTTCAGCTTCCCTGGCCAGCAAATCTTCTTTCAGGAGATGCAGCTGGCGGCCATCAAGAATGACTTCGGCGATTGAAGTGTTATCTTTCAGGCCAAGAAGATTTTTAAACCCATCTTCCAGATATTTTTTTTCATCATCATTTTCAGCGGCTTCCATTTTAAATTTTGACTTGGTGAATTTTAACTCACCATCAATCATACTTCCGATCGAATCGACGGTGCTGTATTGCCATCTTTTATAACCACATGGAGGATAATCCCCTGTCATCTCGCTTACATTTACAACATAATGTTCGGCATTCTTGAATTGGGAAAACATTTCGTAATGCTCCTTATCCAGCAGCAATCTTACAAACATAGGGCTTTTGGGGCTTTCCGGCTGCTTATATTCTAATGTGCCGTTCTCTTCTTTTATGTTATCATCCAGTTTGTGCAATAATTTTTCAATAGAGTCATAATTTTTAAATTGTTTTGCAAGCATATCCGCTCTTTCAAAACTTATCTTTTTTGCCGGTAAGCTAACATATATTAGGGCATTATTGCATAAGCCGTTATACATATCTTTTTTGCCTGTTTTTGCTATAACAAACCCAACATCTTCGGGTTTTTCAACGAAACCGTAATCAACATAGAATTTTTTTATCTTATCGAAATCTTTCTGAACAGCAGCAGGTATGGTAACTTTCTTGCCATCATAGATATCAGGAATTTCCAGATCACTATGATTTGTATGAGTATCCCGGTTCAGGCTATGAACGGAGATGCCATTAAAGATCAGGCCTTTTGGATCAAAATTTTGTGGATATATAATCTCACCGACAGAGACTACAGGTCTTCTTAGATCGGTTTCCCAGCCAACAGATACTCTTGAACCTCTGTGATGATATCTGGAATCTTCCGGATTTCGCACAGTTTCGAAACCAAAACCGGTTAAAGGTGACTTCCATGATGTGGTTACAAAATCAGCAAATTTTTTTACAGCCTGCTGAGGCGAATAGCCATCAGGTTTGAAAGCAGAATTTAAAAGTTCGTTAATATCCATCAAAATCGCATTTTTTTATTTACTTATAATAACATAAAATGATTAATTAATGTTTAATATGCAATTGTTTTATTAATCAAATGGTTATTAGATAAAGATGCCTAAAATAAAAAGTATTATTATATTATTCGCGGCACTTGGGCTGGCGCTGCTGTGCATATTCCCTGCAACAAAAAGCGCAATGCCCGTGAATATATTATACCGAGCGCTTTTCGTGGCGGATACATTCGCGCATGAAATGGGACACACTATATTTTTCTGGCTGTTCGGCCAACCTGCTATTCCGATGATATTTACTTTGTTCGGTTCTGATCAGGCGGGCGGGTTCTCGCAAACCTTTGGGCATTTCTGGCTGGTGCAGATCGCGGTTTTTGTCGGGTTGATCTATGGCTGCTATTGGGTTTATGAAAATTACGAAGAGTTCTTTATACCCGCAGTGATTTTCACCATTCTGATAATGATAATTGCGTTTAGTGGCTATTATGATGTAGTGACGCTTTATATGGGCCATGGCGGTTCGATTCTGATAGGTGGCTTTCTGCTTTATCGCGCATGGCTGAAAGTTCGTGGCCGCAGTGACCTGGAGCGATTTTTAAGCGCGCTGTTTGGTTTTTATCTGGTGCTGGATAATTTCTATTTCAGCTATAGTTTGATATTCAATTCATATGAGCGATATAAATATTCCACGCATCAGGCTTTCGGCGCTATACATAATGATTTTCTTGCTATTACCGATATTGTTTATAGCTGGAGTGTGCAGGGAATTGCATGTTTCACCATTGGTTTGTGCATCACCACGCTGATAGTTTCGCTGATATTCGCGATCGTGAAGCCAGAAGATGAATATGAAGAAATGGATTTAGAAGCTGCATAAAAAAGGCCCGCGGGGTTGGAGCCGCGAGCCTCATTCAAACATCAGAGATAACTCCCTAATTATTTTTGCTTAGTGATCTTGCTGCCAGTTTTGATCTGGGTTATTTTAGTGCCTTCAAGGCTGATGCCGCCCATCAAGCCTTTTTGGCCGAAAATAAAGGCATAAGCATCTTTATTCGCAGTGGTGGAAGAAAGGTTTTTCGCAACACCTTCATCAACCAGAACTACTGTAGGGCCTACGCCAATTTCCCAGCCATATGATTTGTGGATATAATCAACCGCGCTTTGGGTCATCAGGAACACGATATAACCATATGATTGGCCACCGGCTTGCAAGCCCCATGAAGCAGTTATGGTGTTATAATAATTATCAACGGTTTCACCTGTGTAAAGAACACCTTCACCATATGCGCCGCCAAAAATAAAGCCGGCTTTCACGATATCAGGGAAGATAAGAACTGCTTTGGCTTTTTTCGCAAGCATTGCGGCAGACTCATTACTGCTCACCAGTTTTTCAAGCGCGTTTTTAGAATCGCGCTGAAGTTCGGCCGTGTTTGAAGCCGAGGCACTTGCCTGAACCGGGTTCATCAGCAGAACCGCTGATATTGCGGCAAAGGCTGCGGTGAATAGGGTTGATTTAATTTTCATTTTAAACTCCTGAATATTATAATGGTCACAGTGTAAGAAATTACATAAATATGCCAAGTGATAAATGTGATGTTTTTATAAATATTGTATCAAGACCATGAAATGCAGAATATCCACAGGGATGCCATAAGTTTTCTTACAATTGCAGAAAGCCGTTGCAAATTTAAGCTAATCACCGCATTTTATGCACAGAAGCGGAATATTTGCCGCGACGGATGAAAAGGATATCTATGAAAAGGAATATTATTACATTAGCGGCTATTACGATGCTGCTTGCAACCTCGGCACATGCTGCACCGGCTACAGGTAAATCAAAAATAATAAAACGTGGGCCAACTTCCGTTGCTGATTGCATGAATAAAAGCAAGAATGTCAAAGGTGATATGAATGAAGGAAAACTTGCCGATTGCATGAATAAAAATGGTTTTGTAACTAAGGGTAATCAGTGATTTTTAGGTATAAAATGAAGTATGTTATTTTATCATTAGTTTTGGTTGTTTCTTTAGCGGGCGTTGCCAAGGCCGAGGATTATGCCACAAAAGTTCAGGAAACCTTTCAGGAATGCGGTGAAAAAGCACCAAAAGATTTTTATGGCAACCCAGACCCTAAGGCCATTCAGGCCTGCATGGCAGAAGAGGGCATTACAACTAAATATAAGGCGAAAGCAGCACCGCCTGCAACGCCAGCTGCTGCAGTTCCTGTCAGCGGCCGCATCCAGCAGATACAGTAGTCATCTAAACCGCGGCTTCGATCATGATCTCGACTGCATAGCCGGGATTCGCGAGTTTTGATTCCACCGTTGCACGGGCAGGGGTTTTGCCGGGAACAACCCAGGCATCCCAGGCTTTGTTCATCTCATCGCGCGTTTTGATATCGGCAAGCCAGATATTTGCTTTTAATATTTTGGTTTTATCACTGCCAACCTGCGCCAGAAGCGCATCGATCTGGCCGAGGATATCATTTGTCTGCTCGAAAACCGAATGCCCGAGGGTTGTATCCGCCACCACACCTGCGGTATAGATAACACCGTTATATATCACCGCTTCACTAAGGCGCGCGCCCGATTCTATGCGTTTTATCTCTGCCATAAACTTCTCCTGAAATATGCTATAAAAGATTGATTATATTAAAAATAAATGATGCATAAGCAACATTTTAAAATTTGCCCCAGGTGAATTCTATCGGCATCTGCACATCAGGGTGAAGGCTTTTATGCACCGGGCAGGCATGCGCTGCCTTTATGAATTTCTGCTTATTTTCGTCACTGATCTCATGCGGCACGTGGATCTTCACCGTTAGTTTATGGATCATGCGCACGGGGGCGTTCGCCATTTCTTTTTCAACTCTCGCCGTTGTTCCTTTTATATCAATGTTCAAAGTGCGCGCCATAATGCCCATAATGGTCAGCATGCAGCTGCCCAGAGCGGTTGCGACCAGATCGGTCGGGGAAAAGCTTTCACCACGCCCCTGATTATCCTTCGGCGCATCAGTTGAAAGTTTTGTGCCTGATGGGCCATGCACTGCCTCGGTGTGCAGTTCGCCCTGATATTCTATGCTTATAGTGACCATGGGGTTATTAATATTTATTGATGAGGTTTTAATCCTATAATAATTCTGTGTAGATCGTTAACTTTTTCATATTTTTGTCCAAAAACTGGAGAGTCAATAGTTTGTGTGTCCATAACTATATTTCGTTTTTGAGAAATCAAAAATTGTTTTATTTGTTCTGCATATCCAAAAGATTCACTGTCACCATTTATTACTTCAATATCAACCTTGCCTTCTATTGGTATAAGATTAAGCAGTTCTTTTTTGGCGCCATCATCTAAAATTCTTTGTTGAGATCCAATATTAACAATACCGGCAGTTATTCCACCAGATTGATTAATACTTGTTACATTTATCGTTTTATTTTCTGTCATATTTTTTTTATCCATTTCTTTATTATTAAAAGATTTATCAAAGCCTAAAAAAGCAAATACGAAGGTTATAATGCCAATAATTATATAACTAATAATTTCACTTCCTACAGGATCATACCATATTTTTTTAAACCAGTTTTTCTCTTGCGTTTTTTCAGGTACAGAATTTTTCAAAAAATCATTGCTTTTATTAATATTAACAGTGTGAGCGGTAATTCCACTTTCTTGATTATGACTTGTAATATTTATTATTTTTTCTTCTTCCGACATTTGCATATAATACAAGATGATAAGAGATGTACAAGATACTATTGTTTAATTTAAAGAAGGGGATTGATAAAGGCCGTCTGGCCTTTATTCCTGCGGATTCACTTCGTGCAAGCTTCGGCCTGTTGGCCTTGCTTTCGAACTTCGTTCTCATCCTAACTCATCATGCCACCAATTTTTAAAGACTGCCTTGTTAGGCTTACAGTCTTTAAAAATCAGTGGCGGAGGGGAAGGGATTCGAACCCTCGATACGTCTTTACAAACATATAACGGTTTAGCAAACCGCCGCCTTCAGCCTCTCGGCCACCCCTCCAAAAGGGTCAAGTGCTAGTACCTCTAATAATAAAGCTAGCTTTTTGCAAATAGTTTTTGTAATTTTCTTCCCGCTTAAATCAAATGTTTATTTCCACATGAAAAAATCCCTCTCACTGATATTAACGATAACTCTGGCCTTTACTCTGGTTGCATGCAGCAGCAAGAAGGATAAGGAAGTAGATGTGCCGAAAAAGCCAGTTGAGGAAATGTTCGCCGAAGCTAAAAAGCTGATGGAAAAGGGCAAGCTTGAAAGGGCGATCAAGGAATATCAGGAGATCGAGCGCTTATATCCATTCTCGCCATATGCAACCAAATCACGCGTGATGGAAGCATATTCGCAGTATAAGGATGATGAATATGACAAGGCGATCGACGTGATCGATGATTTCGTGCAGCTCAACCCGGGCAATGAAGAGGTTGAGTTCATGTATTACCTGAAAGCTATCTGCTATTATGACCGCATTCAGGATGTGAAACGCGATCAGGAAATAACCGTTAAGGCGCAGAGTGCGTTTGAAGAGGTTATCAACCGCTTCCCAGGCACTGAATATGCGAAGGATTCCAAGTTCAAGCTTGATCTGATAAAAGATCACCTTGCGGCAAAGGAAATGGAAGTTGGCCGTTTCTATATGAGGCAGAAGAATTATATCGCGGCGATCAATCGCTTCCAGGCCGTGGTAAAACAATACGACAATACCGAGCAGATCGAAGAGGCTTTATATCGCCTGGTTGAAGTGAACACCATTCTTGGCTTTGATGATGAGGCGGTGCGTTATGCAACCGTGCTTGGTTATAACTATCCAAGCGGCAAGTGGTATAAACGCGCATATAAGCTTGTGAACAAGAAGAAAGAAAACAAAGGTGGCCCTACTTTCGTTGGCCGTGCGATGGATTCTATCGGCCTAGGTTCTGAGCCTGAGGAAAAAACTCCGGCACCACTGCAATCAAGCCCGATGATCGAAGGCGGCAGCTGGCTGAATGAAAATTCAGAGATCGAGGATAACAGCAAGCCTGCAGATGCAACTGGCGCAGCAACCCCGGCTGATAAAGCTGCTGATAAAGGCAATAAGGATGTTAATGCACCTGCTGATACTAAGGCTGATGCAGCAAAAGCAACTATTGATAAAGGTAATGAGAACCGCGCGACCAAAAAGCTTGAGAAAACTGAGGAGCCGCAAAGCACCCCTGAAGTTATCCCAAGCCCTGCGGCGCAGCCTGATGCCGGCATTAATGAGCCTGAATCTGCAACACCGGCTGAGAACAACGCCGGAAAAGCCGATAGTCAGTAATGAATTATTGACAATTATTGTCCTTAAATAGTAAGTAGAGGCATAATTTAACCGGGGTATCGATAATACCCTAACATTTAGGTGCATTATGTCTGAGATTACTGCCATTTACGCCCGTGAGATCCTTGATTCGCGTGGTAACCCAACTGTTGAAGTGGATGTTGAGCTTGCCGATGGGGCCTTTGGCCGCGCGGCGGTGCCATCTGGTGCGTCGACAGGTTCGATGGAAGCGCTTGAACTGCGTGATGGTGATAAGGAAAGATATTTAGGCAAAGGCGTTCTGAAAGCCTGCGAGAATGTGAACGGCGAGATCTCTGAAGCGCTTATAGGCATGGATGCCTCATGGCAGGAAGCTATCGATAAAGCGATGATCAGCCTTGATGGCACGGAAAATAAATCACGCCTTGGTGCGAATGCGATCCTTGGTGTTTCAATGGCAGTTGCGAAAGCACAAGCGAAAAGCAGCGGCATGATGCTGTGCTCATATCTTGGCGGCAGCCTCGGCAACACTCTGCCGGTGCCGATGATGAACATCATCAATGGTGGTGCGCATGCAAATAACCCGATCGATATCCAGGAATTCATGATCATGCCGGTTTCAGCGCGTAATATCCGCGAAGCTATCCGCATGGGCGCTGAAGTGTTTCATAATCTGAAAAAGAAACTTGCTGATAAAGGCCATTCAACAGCTGTAGGTGATGAAGGTGGTTTCGCGCCTAACCTGAAAAGCTCGGAAGAAGCTTTGGATTATGTAATGAAATCTATCGATGCAGCGGGTTATACTCCGGGTGAAGATATCGTTATAGCGCTTGATGCTGCAGCAACTGAATTCCATAAGAATGGCGCTTATGTGCTGGAAGGTGAGGGCAAACGCCTTTCTTCTGATGAGATGATCGAATATTACGTGAAGCTGGTGAATAAATATCCAATCCGCTCGATCGAAGATGCGCTTGGTGAAGATGACCGCCAGGGCTGGAAAGCATTGACCAAAGAGCTCGGCAAAAAAGTTCAGCTAGTTGGTGATGATCTGTTCGTGACCAATCCAAAAATCCTGAAGAAAGGCATTGAAGATGGCCTCGCTAATTCGATCCTGATCAAAGTGAACCAGATCGGAACTTTATCTGAAACGCTGGAAGCGGTTCGTATGGCGCATCTTGCGGGTTATACATCTGTGCTTTCGCACCGCAGTGGTGAAACTGAAGATTCAACCATTTCGCACATCGCGGTTGCAACCAATTGCGGCCAGATCAAAACCGGCTCTCTTTCACGCGCTGACCGCACTGCTAAATATAATGAACTCATCCGCATTGAGGAGTTTTTGAACGCTCCGAAATATGCCGGCAAAGGCTGCTTTAGAAAATAAATTGTTATGAAAAACAAAAAACATATAGGCCAGCTGATTTCTATAAAGTTCACTGACCGTAAAACTCCTATTAACGGCATTGTTATAGATTACAATGATGATTGGACCTTAATGCAATATACCTCTGATTATATGATTGATGGTTATATAATATTCAGACACAAAAATCTGGAAGGGTTTATCAGGGAAAAGAAAGAAAAGTTCATAGAGAAAGTTATAAAATTAAAAGGTGAAAAACCTCTAAAAAAGAGCCTTGTGCCACTTACAAGTCTTGAAGCGATTTTAAAACACCTTACAAAAAAAGTGGGTGTATTTCAGATCGAAACCAAAGATGAAACAGTTTGTTATTTGGGGAACTTAAAATCAATCGACAGTAAGCAATTGGTAATCAATTATTTGGATGTTTACGGCAAATGGTCTGGTACGCGCAAGTTTAAACCTAGTGAAATTAGGGTAATTCAATTTGATACTGATTATATCAATTCTTTGAAACTTGTTGCTAAGCCAAAAAAAGTATTGAAATAGTTTTGCGATTAATGGTTATTTAACTATTATCATCTATAGTAGTTAAATGAGCAGAGGCTTGAAAATAACTGACGCCGCATTTTTTACCGACCCGAAAACCATCTATGCTGCCAAGCACGATCAGCAGAAATGGGCCGAGCAATGCATCAGGCTGGTCAATAGCGAAAAAAGCTTTATCTATAAAAACCCTAAATTATTTGAGGCCGAAAGCGGCGAAGTGTTCGATGCCATAATCGGCAAGCTTATCGAAGGCAGGAAGAATATCGCCAAGATCATTGGTGAGAAGGAAACATATAATTTAGGCATCGTGCGTTCATCTGATTCTTCGGAATCGGAAAAGAAATCGAACCGCAAATTCCAGGATGGCTACCCGATGATGAGCGAGACCGACCAGAGCGAGGCGCTTGATCTGGTGATGAAGATCGCGCAGGAGAATTACAAAAAAACTTCCATGACACATCCTGAGTTGATCGTTTCAGCAAATGTGAATGAGAATCGCTGCAAGGTGATCTATAAATTCTATGGCGGTGAAAGCTATATCGCGGTTGATCGTGTTTCCATCCCGATGTTCCCGGAAATTTATGGTGATGCCACCATGTTCTATCCTGTCGGCAATTATCAGCAGGATGTGCGGGAACGTGTGGGCGATTTGCTGAAACAGGCATATCATGCGCGTGATGATAATGAGATACAGGATATTGCGGCGAAATTGCGCTGGAATATGATCGCATCGAGCTATTTCTGCCAGGGCAGTGCATCAGTTGCAACCATGCTTGAAGCACTTGTTTATAGCTATCATGATTTTACATTAGTGCCGCGCAAACCAAGTATGATTCGAAATGATGTGAAATGCCTGCTTTACCCAAGTGAGGAATTATATGTTGCTTCATATGCGGAAGAATTCGAGGGCGACCAGGCACCTAAGCCAGAAGCTGGAAAACAGAATTTGTTGAGTTTATTGTTTGATACCGCGAAAGATCTTCGAGATGGCCTTCGGCCTGCGTGAAATTAGTAAAAAGCCCAAATAAATTTGTGCTGTAAAAGAGAAGAAAAAGCCGGTAATCCCGTACCAAGCTTTTTCTAATCTTTAAATCAATCAATGAAAACTGAAACTGATATTGTCAGGATCAGGTTCATGATTGTTGTAGAGTATGTCAAAATTATATGGGGCAAAAACTGCCATTTCCATATTCTTTACATACACACTGTCTTTCGCTATTAGCTTCTTGCGGTTATCATGGTCATATATTTTTATATATAACCAGGTTCCGAGCTTCCCAGGAGGCACATAACTATAATACGGAGTATTATAGTTATCCGTCGGTGGAGGAGGTGCTAATGTTTTTGCATCTACGGTTGGTTCATGCATGATCATAAAT
>JBEHXK010000015.1:0-31553 GCA_048498735.1 Pseudomonadota bacterium | reverse complement strand
CACAGGAGCTTGTTGCCGACATTGAGGGAGTCAAGCAAGTTGTGAATCGTGTCGAAGTGATTGGTCGAGCGATCTAGGCCGGGATCGTTCCTTTTCCGCACGGCTGATAAGCCTTGCAAGAAGCAGCAAGCGTTTCTGCGATGAAAGTGCTGGTTTGATCTCACCAACTTCGGCTGATGAAAAGGCCGCATCCAGATCAAGCATTTCCTCATCAAGATCACCCAGTGAAATTATCTGCGGCAGGATAACTGACCTGTTCGGCGATATATCGACAAAATCTTCTTTTATCTTCAGCACCGAACGACGATTGGGCAGAATTATCCTCACCGAGCTTAAGGCCAAATGATCCCCACCTGCTCTATTATATATAAATGTCGCAAGGGTGCGGAGATAGTCACTCTCTGGCGCGATCGCGTAAATATTTTTTTGCCTGGCTGTCATTTTAAAGATATTATTAGAACATAAAGAACTAAAGGCAATATGGAACAGGCAAAAACATTCAGCGATATAAAATTTGAAGTGAAAGGCGCGGATATGCAATATGTTGAAGTGATATTGCAGCCCGGCCAGGCGGTGATTGCACAACCCGGAACCATGATGTTCATGGAAAGCGGCATCCAGATGAGCACCAGCCTGACTGATGGCTCCGATAAACATTCCGGTATGATCGGCACCATTGCCGGCATGGGCAGAAGATATATGGCGGGCGAGGATCTGTTTGTCACTTTCTACACCAACAATGATAATAAAGAACATCTGGTCGCATTTGCAGGGCCATATCAGGGCAAGATCCAGGATGTTGACCTGAATTCATGCGGCGGTGAGATATTATGCCAACGCGGTTCTTTCTTATGTTCTGCGAAAGGAACATCTATCGGTGTTGGCTATACGAAAAAACTCAGCGTCGGGCTTTTTGGCGGTGAAGGTTTTGTACTGCAAAAACTAAACGGCACGGGCACGGTGTTCATCCATAGCTGTGGCTCGATGGAAGAATTAACGCTTGCCAAAGGCCAGGTGATATATGTTGATACCGGGTCACTGGTGGGCTTTCAGAAAGGCGTGGAGTTTGATATTCAGGCGGTGAAAGGTTTAAAGAACATGATGTTCGGCGGGGAGAATTTATTCCTCACCAAACTTACAGGTCCGGGCCGCGTATGGATTCAAAGCATGCCATATTCAAAACTGATCGGCCAGATCAGCTATTCGGTAATGCAGGCTATTGCTGATAAAAAATAAGAATTATTTTGCAGGCGCAGTATAACCCAGTGTTTCATAGGTCATTTTATCAACATCATTGCTGATAAGCTGCATGTATTTATCTGTGATGGTTTTCAGCTTACCTGAAATCACTTCCATATTATTCTGCATTTTCTGCCCTACCGGTGATGTGTAGAAAGCCTTGATCTGATTTATATCATCCATGCTGAGTTGGGTCATAGCCTTGTTTGCGCCATCTTTTGCAGCTTCCTGCCCGCTTATGGCATTACGCGCTATAGCGCCGCTTTTCGAACCTATCTTCTGACCGACCGGGGAATTATTGAAAGCTATTATCTGGCGCAGATCATCAACCGTAAAAGAATCAGAAAACACCTGAGCATTTTCCTGCATGATGCTGTTCTTATATTTGCCGGAGATCGCAACCATATTGTTCCTCACCGCATCAAGCTTCGCCTGCGATTCCTGTGGATGGGCTTTTTTCAGCTCGGCAATATATTGGTCAGCAACTGCCTGCATGGTCTTTTCGAAATCAACGCTTTTTGCAAAGCTTTGATTTAGCTGCATAGCAAGCTGCATTTTCTCTGCATTCTGTGCCGGGCTTGTTGCTGCAGCAGGAGTTGAAGCTGATGGCTGAATATTTCGTGAAAGCGGCAGCGGAGTTCTTGCCGATTGCGGTGATTGTGGAGTAATTGATTGCGCGCTTGCATTAGCTGCGATCAGGAACGGTAATATCAGTGCAAATTTTTTCATATATTCTCCGGTTTATAATTTAAAATATAAATTTTTAATTCTTCTTTTCAACTTTCAGACTACGGCTGATCTCTGGCGGCATGTATTTCTCATCGTGCTTGGTGATAAGCTGTTTTGCCGTGAACGAAGCCTTGCCATCATTTTCAACTAGATTGCCTTGTGCCACCACACCCTGCCCTTCACGGAACATCGGCGGCAAAAGGCCGTGATAACTAACTTCCAGATCATTCTTAAAATCAGTGAGCGTAAAATTATAATCAAGCTCGCCGCTCTTTCTCAGCGAGCCCTCCTTCACCATGCCGCCAACCCTCACCTGCTTTTTCACAAGCTTCTGCAATTTATCAGCAGGCATTGCGGCGATATCAGCTGGAGGGTAAAAATATATCAGGTTATCACGGAAATTATTGAGCAGAATGAAGGTTCCGGCAAATATCGAAATAAGCGAGGCCAGAACTATCAAAAGCCTTTTATGCTTTGGTTTCATCTGAAGTTTGAGTGTAGGTTTCAAATTCTTGGTTTATCCTGCGCTGGCGGTAATAGCCAAAAACTATTTTCAGCGATAATGCTGCAAGCAGAACAAAAGCTGTTAAGTATGAGGCCAGGATATATGAATAGTTGGTTTCCATTAACAGCCTTTTAGAATATGACGGCGTAAAATGCAATTAACTTAAACTTTCGGCACTATAGCGCGCAATAAGCCCAGTGCGCACCGCATGGCGATATACACGGGTGAATATCACTGCAGCTAATATTATATATAAAGCACCGAGTGCAATGCTGATTACAAGCTGCTCAGCCGAAAATCCCTGCCCTGAAACCATAGCGCGCATATTTTCAAACACATATGATGGCGGCAAGATCTTTGAAGCATATTGCATCCATGATGGCAGTGTTGAAAGCGGATAGAACACACCAACAAATGGTGAGATGAATGCCGGAATTGGCCAGATGAACCATTCAGCCGCCGGCCCGAATCTTAACACCGCAGCACAGCCAAGAATGCCAAGCGCAATGCCGAACATGAAAAGCACAAGCAGAAATGGAAACATCACCGCGCCATATGAAAAGAATGAAAGCCCGAACACGAATGTTGCAAGGATTAACATTACCGCCAGACCCACGGCGCTGGTCATAATGCTTGAAAGCACCAGCCCGAAAATATATTCAATGATGCGTAATGGGGTTGCAAAAATATTCAGGAAATTTCGCGACCAGACATCTTCAAAAAACGCCATGGTGACACCCTGCATCACGCGCGTCAGAAAATCCCACAGCAGAACCGCACCAAGCATTGAAGGGATAAAATTATAATGGCCGGTGACGGAGTTAAGATATTTCGTGATAAAACCCCAGAGAATTATATCAACCGCAACCCATGCGAACAATGGCAATATGCGCGCTGTGCTGCCACGTATTAAATAGAATTGCCTTAGAATTATTGCATATATACTGCTGAAATTCATGATGCATTCTCCAGCGATAAAGGTTCGCGCGCAACGGTCAGGAACAATTCCTCCAGCGATGATTTTCCACGTTCTGCCGGTAACGTTTTCGGGTTGCCCTCAAGCAATATCTCGCCCTTGGAAAGGAATAAAACACGGTCACAAACCTCTTCCACCTCATACATATTGTGCGAGGTCCATAACACGCCGGAATTTCCATTGGCCGCAAAATCTTTAATGCGCGTGCGGATATCTTTCGCAGTTGATGGATCAAGTGATGCGGTAGGCTCATCAAGCAGCAGAAGCTGCGGCTTGTTCAACATCGCCTTTGCAAGGCACACTCGCGTTTGCTCGCCTGATGAAAGCACGCCGCATTTGGCATCTTTCAAATGTTCCAGATCAAACTGCGAAATAAGTTCTTTGATCCTGTTATTCAGGTCTTTCACGGCATAGATAAGCCCAAAAACTTTCAGGTTCTGATATACCGTTAGGTTGCCGGGAAGTGGCGCATATACAGCTGCAAAATTGGTTTTAGCAAGTGCAGCAGAACGCTTCTGCGCAAGCGGCGTGCCATCAATTTCAATGCTGCCGGATGTTGGCGCCAAAACACCAAGCACCATGTTTATGGTTGTGGTTTTGCCCGCACCATTGGGCCCGAGCAGGCCAACTATTTCGTTCGGCGCCACATGAAATGATACGCCATCAACAGCTTTTTTGCTGCCATAGGTTTTGCACAAATTTTTAACGGAAAGGATCTGATTCATGGATGATATATATTACTACGCGGCCTTACTATTCAAGCCCGAGATAATCTTCATCAACTCTTTTATGTCAATAGGTTTAACCAGGTGGTTATCAAAACCAGCCTGTTTGGAGCGTTCCAGATGTTCTTTCTGCCCCCAGCCGGTCTGTGCGATTATTTTTGCGTTCCTTAATTCCGGGTCATTTCTCAGCGCCGCACAAACATCATATCCGTTCATGCCGGGCAGACCTATATCAAGCAGAATAACATCCGGCTTATATTCTTTAGCCGCTTCTATCGCCTTCAAACCATCATGTGCAAGTTTCACATCATGGCCGTAAAGCTCCATCGCCCAGCCCATAGTTTTTGCCGAAGCCTCATTATCATCAACGATAAGAACTTTATAATGATTAGCTTTATCGGTTGAAGCCGCAGATGCCGGCTTGTTTTCCTGCTTCTGCGCTTTTGATGTTGATGCCGGCAGAACAGGCAGGGTGACAATAAATTCAGTGCCTTTATTCGCACCACCACTTCGCGCCTCAACATTACCCCCATGCATCTCAACCATTTTTTTCACCAGCGTCAGGCCGATACCCAGCCCACCATGTGTGCGCTCAAGCGAGCTATCAATCTGTGAGAACATATCGAATATACTTGAAAGCATTTCCGGGTTGATGCCAATGCCGTTATCTTTTACACTAACAATGATATGCGCACCTGCGCGCTTAACATTAAGTTCAATCGTGCCGCCTTTATCAGTATATTTCGCAGCGTTATTCAGCAGGTTGGAAAATATTTGCGAGATACGGCTGAAATCGGCATTTAAGTAAATCGGCTCTTCCGGAATATTTACATTAAGCTTGTGTTTTAATTTTTGTATCAGGGGCTGGGCAGTTTCAACCGCATGCGCCAATACATTTTGCAAAGAAATATCTTCACGGCGCAGTTCGATCTTATTCTGTGAGATACGCGATACATCAAGCAAGTCATCAACCAGATGCACCATATGGTCTAGCTGGCGCTCAATAGTGTGAACCGCTTCACTTTGCAGCTTCTCATCTTCTGTTCGTGTGATAACATCAACTGAATTTCTGATCGGCGCGAGCGGATTCCTGAGTTCATGTGCAAGCATCGCAATGAATTCATCCTTACGTTTATCAGCAAGAATGAGCTCTGAAATATCACGCGTTGAACCGGCCACCGCCTGCACCTTACCATCAGGCGTCATCACCGGCTGGAAGATATATTCATAAACACGCGCACCCTTTTTATTGGTGAATGAGTTAGTGCCTTTCAGCGGTTGCTTGGTTTCTATAACCTGCTGTATCTCGGTATGTATCTGCTTGGCGATCTCTGGATCATAACCCATATCAAGGAAGGTTTTTCCGCGCACATCTTCCGGCTTCAAATGCCAGAGATCTAGCAGTGGTTTATTCATGTAAATGAAATTGCCTTTGAGGTCGAAGATGTAGTTGAAATCAGCTGTGTTGGAGAGTGCGGTTTCATATATGCGGCGCAACCTGTCAGATTGCTCAGATATGCGCGCAAGTTTTTCCTCAGCCTGTTTACGCTCGGTAATATCGCGTATCATTGCCATCACGTGGAACTTGCCACCAAAATTAAATGCGCCGCCATTGATCTCAACATAGATAGGTGTTCCATCTTTTCTCAAATGTATGCTCTCAGCGAAATAATTCTTTCCCTGCCTTGTCAGATTCATGAAATTAGTAAATTTCTTGCTATGCTCTATCGGGGTGAATTCATTGCCGGTAATTTCTTTAAATTCCTCATATGAATAACCATATATCCTTGATGCCTCAGGATTTGTTTCCACCACCCTGCCGTTATTATCAAACACAACGATCGCATCTTTGGTCGATTCGAAAATATTCTGGTATTGCAGTTCTTTCTGCTTCAGGGCCTCCTGCGCGCGTTTACGCTCGGTGATATCCTGCACCACAGCCATGATAAGCCAGGGTTCACCGGTGGCATGGCTCACCAGCGAAACCTCATTACTGGTCCAGACTATCTCGCCACTCGGGCGCACATAACGCTTTTCAATACTGAAGGCCTTTCCGGTTTTAAGCAGATATTCCAGCAATATGGATTTTGATCTTCTATCGTCCATATGGCTTAATTCCAGCAGGCGCGTGTTTATCAGATCATGCTCAAAGCGCCCAACAATCTCGCAAAAACGCGGGTTGACCGTCATGATATTTCCGGCCAGGTCAGTCTGTACGAAACCGATCGCAGCCTGATTGTGTATGGCACGAAGGCGCAGCTCGCCTTCCTTCATGGTGCGCTCTGCATCCATGGTTTCGGTTATATCAATGCAGGCACCCGAATAGCCTTCGAATTCTTCAAATATGTTATAATTCGGTTGTGCTTTATTTAATATATAACGGTAAACGCCATCACGCCTTTTCAGGCGATATACTATTTCAAAAGGCCTTCTGTCATCAAATGCCTCTTCATAAATCTTTAAGCAGCGGGAAAGATCTTCCGGGTGCACATCTCCTATCCAGCCATAGCCTTTTTCCTCTTCCATATTGCGACCGGTGAAATCAAGCCAGGCATCATTGAAGAAATAACACTGCCTGTTCGCATCGGCCATCCATACCATTGCAGGCATGGCGTTTGCCATAGTTTCAAAGCGCAGCTCCATCGATTTTGCTTTTAGATCCTCAAGCTGCTTTTCAGCGGTGATATCACGGATGATGCCGACCAGAACCTGCTCACCATTATCATTTATGAACAGAACTTTTTTGGTTGAGATTATATGTCGTTTGCCCTCACGATCGGTCAGGAATTCTTCATTTATGCTTGATTCACCGGTATTAAAAACCTTATCATCATTTTCCCAGAATGTATCTGCTTCCTCCTTTGGGAAGATGTCGTAATCGCTAAGGCCGGTAAATTTCTCTTTCGGCCCACCCATCAAATCCCAAAAAGCCTTATTGCCATCTATCCACTGGTGCTTGCGATTTTTCACAAAAATCGGGTCGGCAACGTGATCGAGAAGGTTTTTCAAATATAACGGGTTAGGCAGATTTTTCTTATCTTCACTCACTCAATTATCCCTAAAAAAACCAGTTTAATGCCGAATATGTAAAAAACTTATAAGGAAAGTAAAAATAAGCAATAGTTATCAGGGGGAAATAGGAAAAATGCTTTATAGCCTTTTCTTTGCAAAGGCGCGCCCGGAAGCAGATTTTAAATATTTTTCAAATTCAAAAGCCTTAGTTTTATCAGAAAAAGTAACATATGTTTTTAGCTTCCATGGAACATATTTAGAGGTGTGCAGAACTTCTTTATTATTATGTCTTGCAAGCCTTGCATCTAAATCCTCTGTTATGCCGGTGTAATAGCGGTCAGGAAACGTGATACTTTGCAATATATAAACATAATACATGCGAATTTCTTTTAAAACTGATATAGATAAATTGGCTCGCCTAGCCGTAGCCAGTCCGCCTACGTTCTGATAGAACTTCGGCGTGACATCCTTCTTCTAAATTCGTTTTTACAAAACTCATTAAGGGCGAAGGATGGTGGGGCTAACAAGAGTTGAACTTGTGACCTTACGGTTATCAGCCGTACGCTCTAACCAACTGAGCTATAGCCCCAAAGGGTGGGAAGAAGCTCGAGCTTATAAATAAACTATTTTGTTTTGTCAAAATTAATTATAATAGAGGCCAATATTATATTTGTGCATTGAACTGAATATGCTCCCTAGCCATTCTGACATATCACTCGAGATCGACCTGGAAGCGATAAAATACAACTATTTATCCCTTTCCCGCATGGCCGGCAAGGCAAAGGCCGCTGCCGTGGTTAAGGCCAATGCCTATGGGCTTGGAATTGATAAAGTTGCCCCGGTTCTATATTCTGCCGGCTGCCGTGATTTCTTCGTTGCAACCATTGATGAAGCTCTGGAACTCACTAAAATCCTGGCGCCTGATGCCCATATCCACGTATTTCATGGGGTAAAACGCGGGGAAGAGAACCTGTTTTCCAGCAATAACATCATTCCGGTGATAAATAACCGCTATCAGTTGGATATCTGGCTTTCAACCGCACGTGATGAAGCGCTGAAACTGCCATGCATTCTGCATTTTGATACAGGAATTAATCGCCTTGGTTTTAATGAAAGTGAGGCAAAAGAACTCTCAGAAAGCCAGGAAGTTAAAAAACTTGATATAAAATATATCATGAGCCACCTTGCCTGCTCCGGTGATGAAAGCCACCCGATGAATAAGCAGCAGCTTGAAAGTGTGAAAAAGATCAGCGCGCTTTTCCCGAATACTCCGGTTAGCCTTGCAAATTCGATGGGCGTTCTTTCCGGCCCGGAATATCACTTTGATCTGATCCGCCCGGGATGTTCTTTATACGGCGTTAAAAGCGGTAAGAATGCCGATATAAAAAATGTTATCACCGTTAAGGCAAAAATAATAAATATCCGCCAGGTTGAAGAAGATAGCTTCGTTGGATATGGCGCAACCGTGAAGGTGAAAAAAGGCACCAGGCTTGCAGTTGTTCCACTTGGTTATGCCGATGGATATCTGCGCAGCCTTTCAAATAATTCATATGGTTTTTTTGATAGCAAAAAACTGCCGCTTCTAGGTCGCGTATCGATGGATATGAGCATTCTTGATATCAGCAATGTTGATGTAAAACTTGGTGATGAAGTTGAAATGATCGGTGAGAATTATACCGTAGATGAAGTTGCAGCGAATGCCGGCACTATTGGTTATGAGATATTAACCAACCTCGGCAGCAGATATAAAAGAAGTTATAAACTGAAATCTTAGAATTCAAAAACCGCGTAGCAGCCAATATATTTGGCTTTCAGCTTGGATTGGTAATTATTATAAAATTCATCGATAGAAACCAGTGAGTAATTTTTATATTGCGAGATAACCTCAAAACTATCCACTTCATCAGCAGGAATTTTATCAGAGACCACGTATAGGAATTTATCTTCACCACTCGGTTCTGCCGCAACTTTTGAAACAACCAGCGTTAATGTTTTAGATGGGCTTTTGAACACCGGTGCCGATGCAAAAACCGAAAGCTCAGAATTTTTTGAAATTTTCAGCCACCAAGGTTCATCATCATATTTTTTCTGCACTGTGAATGAAGCGATATTTGCCTTGCCACTTTCAAGGCTCGCAAAAACTTCTGCATCAGAATTATAAGCCTGCTTTTCCGTATATGGGCCGATATATTCGCGCAGCTTCCATACATTTTCAGGGTCTGTAGAATTATAAGCGATCTTCGCAACTTCTTCGTAATTTATAGATAATGAAATTATCTCACGCCAAAGTGAGGCAAATGCAGTTGCAGTTTTTTTATCATATCCGGCTTCTATCGCCTGGCGGAATGCCTTATTAACTTTCACGGCTTCGCGGCCGGCGCGGATAATATATTTGCCACTGCCGTTTGATTTTTTCAATTTGCCGACATCACCCACAACTTTCAGGCGTTCCTGCAGCAGCTCAAACAGGCGCTGGTCTATATCGTCAATTCTTTCCCTCAGTTCTTCAAGCGTCATTTCGTTAATGCTGGTATTATTCAAAAATGATTATATAAACTAACACTTAGGTTCTGTCGACAATAGTATTTTAGAACCTGATAATTTATACATTATTTGATGATAGGTTTGGAATTCTCCATTGCTGCACGCTATCTACGGGCGAAGAAAAAAGAAGGCTTTGCCTCGATCGTGGCGGTGTTTTCATTCATCGGCATCATGCTTGGCGTGGCCACTTTAATTGTTGTGATGGCAGTGATGAATGGCGTAAAATTGGAGCTGATAAATCGTATCATCGGCATCAATGCACATATTGCTGTGAATTCTGCAAATGGCCATATTGATAATTACCAGATCCTCACTCAAAATATCGCAAAGGTAAAAGGCGTTACAAAAGTTAATCCGGCGGTTTATGGGCAAACGCTTGCTTCAAGCAATGGTGAAAATATCGGCCTGATGGTGCGCGGCATCGAACCTGATGATCTGGCGAAAAAAACTCTGGTGCAGAAAAATATTGTTTCCGGCAACATGTATGAAGCAGATAGTTATCACGTTCTTGTCGGTGCTGATCTTGCACGCCATATGGGTGTGAAGCCGGGTTCAAAAATGTCGCTGATCTCCCCTACTTTCAACCAAACACTTTTTGGCAGCATCCCGCGTCTGAAAGAATTTGAGGTCAGCGGCGTGTTCAATGTTGGCATGTATGAATATGATTCTTCAGTCGTATTCATGCCATTGGCAGTGGCGCAAAAATTCTTCGCGCTTGGTGATGGTGTTAACACGATTGAAATTGAGGTTAATGATCCGAAAAATTTTGCCGAGGTTAAACAACAGATATTCGAAATGATAAAAGATTCACCTTATTATCTGACCGACTGGCGCGAGCAGAATGCCAGCTTCCTTGAATCTATCGATGTGCAGGCCAATGTTCTGTTCCTGATCTTGGCGCTGATAATTCTGGTTGCGGCTTTCAATGTTATTTCCGGCATGGTGATGCTGGTGAATGATAAGAATAAAGAGATCGCTATCTTACGCACCATCGGCATAAAGCGCTCAAGCATCATACGTATTTTTATTATTTGCGGTTCGGCTATCGGCGTGCTTGGCACCTTGTTCGGCCTGATACTTGGCCTGAGCTTTGCTGCTAATATTGATTCGATTCGCTTATGGCTTGAAGGTTTAACCGGTACAAATCTATTCTCTGCAGAAATATATTTCCTTTCAAAACTTCCGGCAGAAATAAAGAACAGCGATGTGGTTCACATCGTTTTGTTATCGCTTGGCCTGTCATTCCTCTCTACCATCTATCCGGCATGGAAGGCTTCACGCATCCAACCTGCGGAGGCGTTGAAATATGAGTAATGTGATCACAGCACAGAATTTAGGCAAAAGTTTTATCTCCGGTAAAGAGAAAACAAATGTTCTTGAAAATATAAACCTGGAAGTTAAGGCCGGTGAAGTTATCGCACTTATGGGTGAAAGCGGACGCGGTAAATCAACTTTGCTGCAGATACTAGGCGGCATACAGGATTATGATGCGGGCTCGGTAAATATATTAGGTTCCGAACTTGGCAAGTTAAGTGACCGCAAAAAATCTGAACTAAGGCTTAAATCCATCGGCTTCGTATATCAATATCATCATCTGCTTTCTGATTTTTCTGCACTTGAAAACGCCATGCTGCCGCAACTATTATTAGGCACCGGCAAAACTCAGGCAAAAAACCATGCAACTGCTATGCTCGAAAGGCTTGGTCTTGGCGATAAATTAAATAACCGCCCGGCGGAACTTTCCGGCGGCCAGCAACAACGCGTTGCCATCGCACGCGCCCTTGCTAACAACCCACAGATAATATTTGCCGATGAGCCAACCGGCAACCTCGACCAGGCCAATACCGGCATAGTGCTGGACCTCTTCCTTAAGGTTGCAAAAGAGAATAATACCACCCTTGTAATTGCGACACACAGTGAGATAATTTCCCATAAAACCGAGCGTATTTTTACCCTTTAGCCTGTATTAAGGCACTATTTTGATATGTTCTAAATCAAGTTGATTTTTACTTAATAATGTCTAAAATTATTAACTAATAATTAATATTTAAGATATAAGGCCGTTTAGTGTTCAATTTTAAGAAAAAAGATTCAGGCAACAAAACCCTAGAAAAAGTTAAAAACTGGTATCAGGACAGATACGAAACTATTCTCATCCAGAGGAACCTGCTTTTCATATGCGTTATTGCCTTCATTGGCATATTTGCATTTACCATCGTTGGCATCATAAAACTTAATAATTCTAAAGTTTATGAACCATTTATCGTTCAGATCGAAGAAAATACCGGCATCATAACTAAAGTTAATAATAGCGCCGTGCGTGAACTTCCGGCTGAAAAAGCGGTGCGTAATGCATCATTGGTGCGTTATGTTCTGGCACGTGAGTCTTACAACTACGCCGATTATCAGTTCAACTATTACCAGATCGTGCGCCTGATGTCTGCGCGCAATGTTTATGATGACTTTAATGCCGAAATTAATCCTAACAACCCGGGAAGTCCTATTTCCCTTGGTTTTGATAACAAGGTAGATGTTGAGATCAAATCACTTATCGAGCTTGACGAGGAAAATAACCTTATTCAGATCAGGATAGGTAAGGCAAAAGTTCCTTCAAGGGCAACCGCAAATGATGCAATATTCAAACAGAACGAGAAAAGCTACATCATCACACTGCGTTATCAGTATGGTGACCTGGACTTATCTGAAACCGAACGATACATTAATCCACTAGGTATCCAGATAATTGCTTATAGTATAAATGAAGAGATCAATGCAAAAAATATATAAACTTGGTTTAGTTCTAGCAATAATCCTCTCGGCGCCGATCTATTCCCGTGCGCTTGAGGCAGTTGGCAGCGATGCGCGCATCCGCACTTTCATTTATGGCGAGAATGATGTGTTCAAGGTCAGCACCACTTATGGTTACCAAACCGTAATAGAGCTTGATCCTAAAGAAAAAATCCAAACCATCTCTATCGGTAATCCTAATATCTTCAAAATAATCCCGTCTGGTACGCGCCTGTTCATAAAAACCATGGAAAATGACCAGACCACTAACATGACAGTTATAACAGATAAAAGGTCTTACCAGTTTGAGCTTACTTCTGCACTGCAGGATCCTCAGGATATGATGTATGTGGTTAAATTCGCCTTCACTGATTATATGGATAATGGTACTTCAGGCCAGCAACAGGCTGAAAGACCAATGGATCTATATTCACCGATGAATCTTTCAAACATTCAGCCTGCTGCATCTGCAGCCGGCGGCGCGGCGATCCCTACTCCTAAGGATATGATCGATAACAATATGCCAACGGCACCTGGCACTGATACTCCGCTTTCGATCCAGTATAAGAATAATATGCCTTCTGCACCTGGTTCACCTAACGTTAATGTTCCTGCGGTAAAACTTCCTTTCAGCATGAATCAGATAAATAAAAATGAAATTGCGTAATTGACCTGTGATGGACGATAATAAAGATATTGAAAATAATTCTGAAAACCTTGGCCCCACTGAAGGCCAGGAATTTTCACCTTCTGCTGATGATCATGGTGATGATTTTCCGGATAACATGCCAGCGGTTTCCATTACTAAAAGAAAGAATGCCCTTATATTCATTGTAGGCTTTGGCGTTGCAATGTTCGTCGTGTATTCCCTGCTGAATTCCGCGCATAAAAAAGCACCAACCGTACAAAGTGAAAATCAGAAGATGCAGCAGAAGAACCTGACACCTTCTGCAGTTCCTGGTGGTAATGATGGTGATACGCAATCTTCCAATAAAGCAGTTTCGGCAAGCTCTGCACTTCCAGGTGCACAGGATGCTTCTCTCGCGGTTCCTACTGCTGTTAACAATTCTTCACAACAGGCAACCCTGCAGGAAACACTTCCACCACCGCCAACACTTCCTCCTGTATTCGATCCTGCAAGTGTATACCTTGATAATGGCAATAGTGGCAATGGTTCCGCACCATCAATAAGCCAGTCTGGTTTTGGCAGCACATATACTACAAAGCGCGATCGTTTACCTGAAATAGGCAATGATGCAGGCTCATCGTCATCGCCTTCATTACCTGATGACTCCGCACTTGATCCGGAGCAACAGCAAAAAGCTGATGAAGATCGTCAGCATAGGGCGCAGGCAAGCATGTTTGTTGGTGGCAGTGGTAGTGGCAAATCACCTAACAACGCAGCGGCACAGAAAGGTTTTGTTCTGGATGAAACCAGTGCCGGCCAGACAAAAGTTACTGTAAGAAAGAACCTGCAGGATGTTATACTTCAGGGCAAAGTGATCGATGCTGTTCTTGAAACCGCAATCAATACAGATCTTCCCGGTAAGTTGCGTGCGATCTTAAGCCATGACGTATATTCTGAGGATGGTAAACGCGTTGTTATACCTAAGGGCTCAAGGCTAATAGGTTCATATGCAACTGACATAAAATTCGGTCAGGCACGTGTTTATGTGGTCTGGAGCCGTGTGATAAGACCTGATGGCATTGATGCCGTATTGGATGGTAATGATGGCATGATCGCTGTTGATTCTCTTGGCCGCAGCGGTGTTTATGGTCAGCTTGATAACAGATTCTTTGAAATATTCGGCAGCTCTATACTGTTAAGCACTATTACAGTTGCATTTGCTGTGGCGGCTGATGCTGCAGCTGGAGGCAATTCTACAGAAACCACTACTACCAGTGGCTATGGTGCCGGCACAACAACATCATCAAATGATATCGCTTCTCAGGGTGTCAGCGATGCGGTGCTGAAACTGGGTAATGATATGAGCAATCTCGCGCAGGATTATATCAATACTAAACCTCGTATAACCGTTGATCAGGGCACAAGGATCAAGATCTTTGTAAATAAAGATATCATATTCCCCCCTTCTTTCTTCTCACAAAGCGGAGTTGGTAAGAGTGGCGTTCAATTCATAAACTAGCATCGCTATGAGCGTAACGGCATTAGAAACATTCCTTGAACCAATATATAAGATATTGGAACCGGAAGG
Organism: Pseudomonadota bacterium; assembly: GCA_048498735.1. Lineage (GTDB taxonomy): Bacteria > Pseudomonadota > Alphaproteobacteria > Rickettsiales > UBA8987 > JAMHZE01. Next base: position 16,820 of record JBEHXK010000015.1, on the reverse strand, counting down.
TATTAACGAGGTCAGCATCAATGAACCACTGGGCTGCTGGGTTGAAAGCCGTGGTGACCACACCTATACATCACTACCGGGTTTTGATCTTAACTATCTTCTAACTCTTGGCCGCCTGATAGCACAATCTACCAATCAGGTCATCAGCAGCGAAACGCCACTACTTTCTGCGATCCTTCCTAATGGTTACAGGGTTCAGGTAGTTTTCCCACCTGCAATTGAGCAAGGCACCATCGCCTTCTCCATCAGGAAACCAAGCACGCTGAATTTTGATCTTGAAGCCTATGAAAAAATGGGGGCATTCGCTGAAGCTTCGTTTGAGAAAAAACATAACCCGCATGATGATGTTCTGCGTGAACTTTATGAAAAGAAAGATATCAAGAATTTCCTGCGTACTGCTGTAAAAGCGAAAAAGAACCTGGTGATAAGCGGTGGTACATCAACTGGTAAAACCACCTTCGCAAGCGCATTATATAAAGAAATTCCGCATGATGAACGCCTGATAACGATTGAAGATGCGCGTGAGATCAAGCTTGACCAACCCAATAAACTTCACCTTGTTGCATCTAAGGGCGGGCAAGGTTTAGCAAAAGTTACCACGCAGGATCTCATCGAGGCCTGCTTACGTTTGGCCCCTTCACGTATCATCGTGGGTGAGTTACGCGGCGCTGAAGCATTCAGCTATCTGCGCGCTGTTAACACCGGTCACCCGGGTTCAATTGCAACCCTGCACGCTGATAACCCTCGCCTTGCTATCGAACAGATGTGTTTGATGGTGATGCAGGCTGGCCTTGGCATGACCCGTCAGGAGATCAAGAACTATGTTCTGCAGGTAGTTGAGATCGTAGTGCAATTGAAACGCGGTGAAAAAGGCCGCCGTTATATCTCTGAGATCTATTTCGAACCAAACATGGAATAGGTTCCACTTCTTTTTTATGCTATGCGGATTTCAACTGCTTCTTCCTTATTCACACACTGGTTCATGACTTTATTCTTGGTCTTTTCGCCCATACAGAAAACATGTGTCAGCATCTTTCCTTCCTGTTTTGTCGGCGGCGTTCTACCCATGAAAATATTTCTTATTCTGTCGCAAGGAATATTTGTTACTTCCGAGATTGTTTCATATGAAGGTGGCGTATCGTTATTTTTACTTTTGCAGCCGTTGCGCGCATGTCTTAACAGATTATTATATTTATTATAATTCGGATGCCCCTTATCCACAAATGTACGGATAAGTGCCTCATGCTCTGAAACTTTAACAACAGTTCCATTAAAAATATGATTCAAATTATCTGGTTTATTATCGGCCGCTTCCTTAGTTATGGAAAAATTAGAAACAACTTCCTTATAATGCTGTGGATAAGTTTTTCTGTATCCTTCCCTTACGTTTTCAATTTCAAGATTAACCCTGAAATAAACATGGCTTGAAGCCTCTTCATCGGATATTTTTTTATTGGGTTTGAAATTAATATAATTCTCTTTCATTTCCCTGATATTTTCTTTCACCCACTGTTCATATTCCCTGTTTTTTCCAACGGAAATGAAATCATAAGGTTTTTTATCTGCAACAGGGTCATACATAGCCAGAGGGAAAGGCATTCTTTCAACGGTTTTTGCCGCTTCTATCATGCGCACTTTGCTTTCCGGGATGGGCTTTTTTAGATACGCAACAACGTCTTTAACGCTATCGGGCTCTATGCCAATATAGAATCTGTTCTTTCGCATCGAACCATCAGGCTGACGTTTATCAGGCAGTTTTATTTTCTTGGCAGTTATCATTAAATACTGCTCCTGCCCCTCATCATTTTTATATTTTAACCTGAGTTCCTGCTCACCTGAAACTTTCGCGTGTTTGGGATCTTTAAATAAATTCTGTGCTTCAGTTTGCTTATTAGCACGGTCATGTGCTACCGCAGCAAAGTATAAATTTCTTACTCTGCCATAGAATGCCAAAAGTTGCGGATCTTTATTACCCATCTCCAGAAGCTCGGCCATTTTATTCCGGCCGAAATATTCCTTAGCGAATTTCATAGAATTCTCCCCTCATCCATCTGTATTATATGAAAGAAGAATTAACAAATCATTAAGAAAAGTGACTTTTTTTTAGTTTACGCGGCTGACCATCACTTCAATCAGAGGATGTTTTTTCAGCTCTTTATCGATGATAACTTTTAATAGTTTTCGCACCTTTTTCTCTATAGCATCATCTGGCTGTTTGCGTTGGTGCTCCATAAGTTCCGCGATCTCTTCCTCCAGATAATCAAGGAATTCACCATTCTCAGCTTCATCAACCAGGCCGGGAGTTTTAACCCTAGGATCTGAAAGCAGGCGCCCCTGCTTATCCACAACCAGTGAAACCGCCACCATACCATCGCCCTGTAATTTGCGGCGTGTAGACATAACATAGCCATCCTGCGGCTGCAGCATATAGCCATCAACACCCAGATAACCGAATTTCACATGCTGCATAGATTTTGCTTCGCCCGGTGCAAGTTTCACCATCTGGCCGTTTTGTATCTCGATATTCTGCGGCACGCCAACGCGCTTAGCCAACTTACAGTGTTCGTGAATATGCGCGGCTTCACCGTGAACCGGAATTGCGATCTGCGGCTTCACCAGCTCATACATCTTCGTCAGTTCCAGCGCCGAAGGGTGGCCTGAAACGTGAACAATATGATCTTTCTCGGTATAAACTTCACAGCGTAAACGCACGAAAGTATTAAACAATTTGAAAATTTTCTTCTCATTTCCCGGAATAATTTTTGACGAAAATATCACCGTATCTTTCGGAGTGATCTTTAAATATTGGTGCTGGTTAGAGGCGATCTTTTTCAGCGCCGCCCTTTCCTCACCCTGGCAACCCGTGCATATCACCAGCACACGGTCACGCGGAAGCTGGCTCACTTCCTTATCAGAAATGAATGGCTCGATATCTTTTAGATAGCCGGTGTTACGTGCGAAATCGGTTATTTTATGGAGCGATAAACCTGTCAGCGCCACTTTACGTTTATTTGCAGCCGCTGCACGACAGATAGTATCGATACGCGCAACGTTCGATGCGAATGTGGTCACATAAACCGTGCCGCGCTGTTCACCGATCAGCTTGGTCATATGCGGCAGAAGATCACCTTCTGAGCCGGAATAACGGTCATTGAACACGTTGGTGGAATCGCACACCATCGCAAGCACGCCTTCCTTGCCGATTGCTTCAAGTTTATTGAAATCAGATGTCGGCATCACCACCGGGTTCGGGTCGAACTTCCAGTCGCCTGTGTGGAACACATTACCAACCGGTGTGCGCAGCATTATGCCGTTCATTTCCGGGATAGAGTGCGTGATCTGAATCATCTCCAGATCAAAATCACCAACTTTAAAGCGGCTGCCAGGCTGCACGATATTTATTTTTGCTTTGTCCTTCGCCTGAATCTGATCAAGTTTATTCGCAACGATCTGCGCCGTGAATGGCGTTGCGTAGATAGGCAATTGCAAATGTTCAAACAGGTAGCCAACCGAACCAAGGTGGTCTTCATGCCCGTGCGTCAGCACGATGCCGAGGAAATCCTTACGGTTTTCATATACGAATGAAAGGTCAGGTGCGAGCATATCCACGCCCGGGAATTCATCACCGGCAAAGCCTGCGCCTAAATCAATAATTATCCATTTACCGTTATAGTGGTAAAGGTTAACGTTCATGCCAATTTCATTGCTTCCGCCAAGCGGCAGGAACACCAGTTCATCTTTATTTGGTTTTTTCATTTATGTGAGAAAATGAGCAGATCTGCTGATATCAGCGCGCCACCCTATTAACTCCTCCCTATTTGTTGATAAATTAATAAAAGACCATTCAAGGTTAAATTCTCTTCGATAGCATCAATCACTTCTGATTTTTCAAAAAATCTCGCAAGGCCACCGGTTGCTATCACCATCGGCTTCTCGTTTAGCCCATTTTGGCGTAATTCTAAAGCTATATTTTCAACTGATGATTTTATCAGGCCCAGATAACCATAATATATGCCGGCCTGCATCGCATCTTTTGTTGAATGCCCTATGGCAGAATTAGGCTTCTCGATTTTTATCTCAGGCAGTTTTGCAGCCGCATCTGTAAGTGCTTTCAGCGCGAGGTTCACCCCTGGAGATATCATGCCGCCTAAATAATCACCATTAGAATCAACCACATCAAAAGTTGTGGCAGTGCCGAAATCAATTATTATGCCGGCTTTTTTATATTTGCTGTAAAAAGCAATTGCGTTCACCAGCCTGTCTGCGCCTAGTTCCTTCGGGTTATCAAGTTTCACATTCATGCCAAGGCCAAGAAGGTTATTGCTCACATCAAAAGGTTTCTGACCAAAACAGCGTTCGGTGAATTTCTCGAATTCATCACGCGTCTGCGGCACCACCGATGCAACGATGATGGAATTTATTACCGAATAATTCAGCTTATTTCGTGAAAGAAGTGGCTGGAAACTTATCTCATATTGCGCTTCATTCCTGTCACGCACAGTTTCAACGCGCAAACTGTCTATAATTTTTCCGTGGTCAAAAAGACCATAAACAATATTGGTATTGCCGATATCAACCGCTAGTAGCACTATTTCAACTCGATTAGTTCAGAGTCGTTCGAAAGCAGGAACATTTTGCCATTGCCTGTAACCGGTGCCTGCAGAACATTTTCGGGTATCTCGATTGTTTCTATCCACGCACCATCCTTCGGGGAATATTGATGCAGCTTGCCTACATTATCAGCAGAATAAAGGCTGCCTTTCACCATCACAACACCGGTGAAAAGCATTTCATTCTTATCGATATCCTTCCTCACATCCATATCTTTTTCCCAGATGATCTTGCCGGATTTGGCTGATATCGCCATCAGCTCGCCATACTGGCTGACCGTGAACAATACACCGTTGACAGGCCATGGCGCTTTGCTCACGCCTTTGCCTTCAAGTGACCAAATAGTTTTTCCAGCATCATCCATTGCACTCATCGTGCCATCGCTTGAAACCACATATATCATGCCGTTATAATGCACCGGGCTTTGGCTGATATCACCGAACAGATTGTTAAGCGTGCCGAACGCGGATTTGCTAACAGTGTTCGTCCAGGCTTCCTTGCCGCTTTGTATATCAAGCCCGAAAATCTCACCGGTTGAATAGGTCACGATCACACGGCCGCTAACAACAAGAGGCACCGGGCTCGCCAGGAATTCTGAGCCGGATGTCATGCCTTCATGGCGCCACAGAATCCTGCCATCTTCAGTTGAAGCGGCGATAGTCTGGTTATTGATTGTCGTGAAAATAATTTTGCCGGAAGCAACCACCGGTGTTGAACGTATCTGCGCCAGCACATTCACACCCCAGTTCTTCTTGCCGGTTTTTGCATCAACCGATATCAGGCTGCCGCGACGAGTGGTGACATATATCGTGCCATTATCATAAACCATGTTGCCACCGATGAATTCAAGCGTAGAATCTTTATCGATCAACTTACTGAAATAACCCGATTTGGAAGGCGCGCTGCTTTCAGCCTGGGAAATATTCAGCTCCCAAAGTTTTTTGGAAATATTATCAACTTTGCGCGCTTGTAATTCGCCCTGCCCACCGAGAGTAAATATCATGCCATCTGCGATGAGTGGCCTTTCGGTTATGTTCACACCGCGCTTGGCTTTTTCACCAACTGTTTCGCTGTCAGTATCTTTCTTGAAATTTGCCGCCAGATTTTCTGCCGGTATATAACCGTTATTCAGCCATTGTGAATTGCTCACCGCTGCCGGAATTGAACTCGAGAAACTCTGCATCATGCTTGTCGCTTCTGATGGTGCAAGCTGTTCCTGTTTATTTTCAAAGAATGAATCACCAACCACCGGCTTTTTGTTCTTATGGCTACAGGCTGTTGTTGCAAGCACTAAACATAAAGGGAGAATTAATTTCCTGTTCATATGATTTCCTTTTAAGAATCAGTCACCGATAACGGCAAGCATGTGCTTGGCCCTATCCTGCATAGTTGCAGCAAGAGTTTTATCATTCGCAAGTTGGGTATATATTTCTTTTGCAGCTGCTTTATCACCATTATCCAGCAGATATGAAGCTTTCAGTTCAAGCGCTGTTGCATGGAAAGGTGCATCAGGCTTTGAAGGAGTTTCAAGCTTGGCTAGAATATCTTCTTTCTTCTCTTTTTGCTCTATCATCACATAAGCTTCATCGATCATCGCCATATCACGAAATGCGCGATCATATAGATAATTGCCGGAAACGCCCTGCAATGCTTTTGTTGCATCATCATATTTATCTTCTGAATTTAAAAGTCCTGCTTTCATCAAGCCTGCAAGGGGCGTGAAACCTTTATGAGCCTTTGCGATTATCGGATCATAATTTTCAGGTTTAGTATCAGCGAATGCATCAACGAACATAGTGCCGGTTGCGCGCGCTTTTTTCAGTTGTTGTTTTTGGTAGATCGTATATGCGGCTGTGGCAACCACGATTATAACCGCTAAAGTTATCAGTTTGCCGCCGTTATTTATGAAAAATTGCTGATATTTCTCATACTCCATTTCCTGTTTTACTTCATCAATGAAATCAGCCATTTCAAACCACCTTGTCCATGAATTTCCTGAGTGTATCCAGCAGGATTTTGTTCTCATCTTCTAGCCCAACGGTAAACCTAATGCAAGAAGGTAAATTATATGCTTCCATGCGCCTGCCTGATATGCCTTCCGCACGAAGGAATTCATCCGCCGCGGCAGCACGTTCATTTGATACAAAATCAACCAGAACAAAATTCGCCTGCGATGGGTAAGCCACCAGCCCCATATCATCAAAAGCCTCATTCAGCACATGCAGCCACTTGGTGTTGTGCTCAACTGATTGCTTTACAAAATTTTGGTCTTCAAGTGCAGCAATGCCTGCAGCTTGCGCGAATGATGAAATATTGAACGGATCACGTATACGGTTCAGAATATCTATAACGCCCGCGCTTGAATATCCCCAGCCTAAACGAAGTGATGGAATGCCATATGCTTTTGAGAAAGTGCGCAACATGATGATATTCTCAAATTCATCGATCAGGTTATAAGGCACTGTATAATCGCTAGCCGTAGCATATTCTGCATAAGCCATATCCAGAACCAAGATAACATTTTTCGGCAGGCCCTTTGCAAGCTTCCAGATTTCTTTATCACTTAAATAACTGCCTGTCGGGTTGTTCGGGTTCGCGATAAACACTATGCGCGTTTTATCAGTCACCTTATTCAATATCGCATCAACATCGGTTTTCAAATTTTTTTCATCAGCAACAACAGGTTTTGAACCAACAGAAAGTGCCGCGATCGGATACATCAAAAAACCGTGTGCACTGTAAAGCACTTCGGCATCCACACCGCCGAATGCCATGCAAATAAGCGTTATTAATTGGTCAGAACCGGCACCGCATATAACGCGATCAGCATCAATATTATTCACTTCAGCAATTTTATCGCGCAGCGCGTGGCTCGTGCCTTCCGGATAGCGATTCAGTTTCGAGAACTCCTTATTCATAGCCTCGGTCACTTTCGGGCTGCAGCCAAGCGGGTTCTCATTAGATGAAAGTTTTATCAGCCTTTTTTCAGATTTAGCATAGCTGCCCGGAACATAAGGTTTTATTTCCAGAATGCGGTCAGTTGCCAGTTTGAATTTATTAGTCATAAAAATTTTCCAGGTCGTTAATATAATACCATTGCGTTTTATTCAATAGTTTATAATCCAACGACCTGAAACTTAAGTCTATTTGAATATTTCAGCGTAGAAATCATCAAGCGCTTTGAACGCCCTTGTTTCTGAAGTTTTGTTATAGCCGATCTTACCAACCAGGCCGTTTGGCTTCGCTATCTCATCAGCGCCAGGGTTTGTATATGCATGCAGAGTGTTTGAATATTCAACGATCTGCAGGTCAGCCTTGGCATGATCCATCTCCTCGATGAATTTCTGCGTATCAGTGAAAGGCACCATCGGGTCAGAAGCGCCGTTAAGCACCAGAACATGCGCTTTAACCGGGCCTTTGATAGGCTCAGGGAATTGTAATCCCGCATGGAACGCCGCCACACCTTTCACATCTTCACCACTGCGTGCAAGTTCAAGCGCCACAGTTCCACCAAAACAGAAACCGATAACAGCGATATTGTTCTTATCCACCTGCGGCTGCATCTTCAGTGTATCAAGTGCTGCTTTCGCAGTTGCCCTCATCAGGTTACGGTCAGTATATAATGGTTTTGTCCATTCAGTTGCTTCAGCCGCTTTATCGGTTGATTTGCCACCACCGAACATATCAGCCACGAAAGCCACATAGCCCTTCTCAGCCATCTGTTTCGCACGGCCTTTGATATAATCATTATCACCCCACCATTCAGGAACGATCAGAACACCGGGAGCCGGTGCTTTTTTGGCATCATCATAAACCAGCGTACCTTTCAGCTTGGTATCGTTAAGGCTATATTCAACATCTTTGGAAACTATTTTTGCCTGCGCGCTTCCGGCGATCAAAAGGGCTAGAACGAAACTCATTATATAACGCATGTTAACTCCTAAATTCTTGGTTTCGCAAAAACTTAAGCAGTTAGTATAAAAAAACAATGTTTATTTAATTCTTAATGTTTTCGTCGAAGAAGACGTATTTTTTTGAGCGATCGTTTTTGGAAATATACATGGCACTGTCAGCATGGCTGATAAGCATATCAATATCGGTTGAATCATCCGGGAATATCGCCGCACCGATACTAACGCTGATCTTTATCTCATGGCCGGAAATAACGAACGGGTCTTCAGCCAGTTTTATCACCCGCTCTATCAGAACTTCCAAGTTCTCACGGCCGTTAATATTATCCGCCAATATCACGAACTCATCTCCACCCAGTCGCGCAAGCGTGTCATATTGCCTCAGGCTTTCACCGATACGCGCTGCAAAGGCTTTCAATAGATCGTCACCGATTGCATGGCCGAGCTTATCATTCACCGGCTTGAAATCGTTAAGGTCCATATAAATCACGCCAACTTTTGTGTTTACACGTGCAGAGCGCGCGAGAGATTTATTCAGCATATCCAGAAATAATGAACGGTTTGCAAGGCCGGTTAAATGGTCATAGCTTGCAAGTTTTATCAGGCGCTGCTGATATCTTTTCTTCTCCGCGATGTCATATATAACTATCACCGCACCTGTCACTTCATTATCTTCATTTACGATCGGCGAGCAGATATAATCAACCGGAATGCATTTTCCATCAGCACGATAAATATTGATATCATGCACTTTCGTGACCACATTATTATATATCGTGTTAAATATATGGTCAGAAGCATTGTGCACATCTTCACTGATCTTCGGGAATTTAAAGAAGTCATGGCTATCCATACCAACGATATCCTTCGAACGATAACCAAGCAATCTGTGCACCGCCGGATTTGAAAAGGTTATCATCCCTTCTTTATCGATCCCGATCACAATATCGTTAGTGGAATTCAATATAAGTTCAGTCTGCCTTTTCGCTTCTGCAAGCTGCCTTGTGCGCTCATTGACCTTATCGGTTATACGCCTTGTTTCATTGATGCGCCCAAGCAGGAAAAGTGCCAGCAACACTGTAAAGGCTATACCTATCCACATCGGCATAAAGTAACTTACAAATGCTGTAGGCTGAAAATAACCTCTTGCCGGAATAATATCTATTCTCCATATACGTCCTGCAAAATTCACCCTGCCCTGATATTGGAACTGGTGCTTATCATTATATTCAAGCTTCACCTGATCTATTGATGAATGCGCCAGGCGTGATGGAAAAATATATATTGGCTCCGGATCTCCGGAAGTTTCATCATGAATTATCACATGCATACCCGCAGGTGATAGCGGCTTGATAGCAGCACTTATCGTTTCATCAAGCGGAATGCCTACGCTGACAAAGCCAAATATCTTATCTTTATCCTGTACACCACCTTTATATATAGGCGCGAATATCGCAACACCATCAACCTTTTGAAGCAGGTTCATCTTTGGTGTGGCAGTGATATCTCCGGTTTCGGTTGCTTTGTTTATTGTTTCGAGTCTGTGCGGTAAAGACGATATATTGAAGCCGATAAAATTGCGGTTACTGACCTCGCGTGATTCCACATATTGAATCGGGTAATATACCTCATGAATTTCCGCCCTGCTTACCTTACCATCAGCTGAGATATCCTGGATAGAGAAATTAGGAATGGTTTTTGCCATCTGCTTTTCATAGGCATCCCTTTCCGCATCTTTTACTTTTGCGACAAAACCTACGCCCTGCATGAAGGCATTATCTTTCAGAAGCTGCGAGCAATAGATATGAAACCCATCAGGATCTACATAATCGGAAGCATTATAAAATGATATCAGAGACCTTATCACCGCCATGTTATTATCTACGGCATCTGATATCACATCTACGCGATCTTTCGCGGCAGCTTTAAAATCGCTTATGCTCTTTTCCGTGTAATATTGCTTCTGCCATATGCCTAGCCAGATGGAAAGGCATACGCCCACCATCAGGATCAGCGCCACGATGAAATATTCTTTTGCAAAAACTTTTCTTATATATTCCATGAACTGCAATTTGCCCCAAATAGGAACATATGGCAAGATGTTTGGCCTTAGAAGCCCTTAAGCTTGGGTTTAAAAATTCAATGTGATGATTTTTGCTTAACTGCTTATTTAGGCTCGCCGCGCCGCAGCCAGTCCACCTACATTCTTACAGAACTTCGGCGTGACATCCTTCTTTTAAATTCGCCTTTACAAAACTCAACAAGGCGAAGGATGGTGGTCGGAACTGGGATTGAACCAGCGACACACGGATTTTCAGTCCGTTGCTCTACCAGCTGAGCTATCCGACCACGCTTTAGAGGGCCAAGCTATAAAATAATAGTTTTTAGCTGTCTAGGAAAAAATATCTATATACCCATATAGAATGTGCAGATGTAACCTTTTTTATAAAAAATACGAATATACTTATAAGAAAGGTTAAAATATTAAGGATTATATGAAAAAACATGCAATTTTGGCACTGACCTTGGCTTTATTGAGCAGTTCATCCTATGCTGCCGATACGGTTAATCAGAGCAAACCTGTAACTGATTATAAAAAAACCGATGCCGAGATGAAAAATCTTACTCCGGAACAATATGATGTCACCCAGAAAGGCATGACCGAACCACCTTTCCAGAATAAATACTGGAACTTCTGGCAAGATGGCATTTATGTTGATGTGGTAACCGGCCAGCCGCTTTTCTCATCACTTGATAAATATGATGCCGGCAATGGCTGGCCTGCCTTCCATAAGCCTATCCGCGAAGATTTCCTCAATGAAAAATCAGATAGCAGCCACGGCATGGAACGCACCGAGATCCGCTCAACCGGGGGCGATTCCCACCTGGGTCACGTTTTTGATGATGGGCCTGATGGCAAGCGCCATTATTGCGTTAACTCCTCTTCTCTGCGCTTTATCCCGAAAGATAAGCTTATAGATGAAGGATATGGCGAATATCTGCCGCTGTTTTTGAAGTAGAAAAACCGCCGCTTTTCTGCTAAAATAACCACATGGTTTTTCAGGAGAACTTCAGTTTCGTCGAGCACCCGACTGCGGAGCAATTGCAGCAATATTATATTCTGCGTGCAAAAGTCTATAATGAGATATTACCTAATAAACCTTTTCCTGAAGGTGCAGTTCCAAGTGACCAACTTCCCAATGCAAAACTATGCTTAATAACAAATGGCAAAAATAATGTTATTGCTGGCGTACGCCTTAATATTATAGTTCCTGGTGAAAATAGAAAAATCACCTTTGGTGATCGCACCGGTTTTGATGTTTATGATGATCTTAAAAAATCAGATATTGATTTAGATAATTTAAAACATTCCGAGATAGGCTCATTTATAATAGATGAAAAATATAGAGGTGGAAATCTTGCCGGCGGCCAGGTAGTAAAAAGGCTTCTTGCTGGCGTTTTTGAGGCCGCAAAAAATGAAAATGTTGATATTGTTTTTGTCTGCCCTCCTGATTCACAAAACACCTTATTACAACGTCACCTAGACCAAAACCGAATGGACTATCTACCCTTCGGCTCTTTCAATATAAAACAGGGTAATGAAGGTTTTTATAGTGAAGATAAAAAGTCTTTATTCGCCATATCGCTTAGTGATAAACTTGATCTTGCCGCATTAAGAAGCAGGGACAACCTCAGGGAATAATTATCTGTAACGCCCACCAACCTGTAGTTTTCCCTGCTGTTTCAAATAAAGCATATTCTTGGTTCTTTTTACTGCCTCGCCGATATAATCTTCTTTTTGCTCTGAATTTTTATAATTAGATTTTGCCGCGGTTACAGAAATTACCTGTATTGAACTCACCGGGGAATAAACGTTCTCGATCGTCTTATCTACCAGCTCTTTTAATTTTTTTGGATCACTTATCTTTTTAGCCTCATCGGCGATCTTCATCAGATATACCTGTTCATCATCAGGCTTTCTTGCGCCTTCTGCAACCTGGTCAAAATGCTCTATAATGCCGTTCATTACTTCCAGTTTCTTAGGGCTCATGCCCCCGAAATAATGCGCAAAATATCCTTCTGCTGAAACTGACCTGGCATTTTTCTTCGGATCGTAATTCTGGTTATATTGCTTTTTTATTATTTCAGGCAAAAGTAAAAGCAACCTTAATTCCTCTGCAAACTGTGCATATTCCTGCGGTTTATTATTTATATAATTCCCAAGATTATCATGATCGATAAAATTCCTGACAGATTTAAACACCTTCAAACTTGGGAAGTTTGATTTCGCGCCGTAAGATTCCGTGAATAAAACTGAAAGGCTCGACATCATCTCAGAAGCATTCGCCACATAGAATGAAGTGCTGTGATCCATAATAAATCTCAGGTCTTTTTCCTCATCCGGCAGGAACATGGCATAATGCCAGCCATCCTTGTTCATCACATGCGGCACTTTGCGCTCCATAATACTCTGCACCCGCAGGAAGCTCGCTGTATGCCTTGCCAGATCTTTTCTTAAAGGGTTGCTGTCATCATCTTTATAAGCATTGGAAAATTTCTCAAGCTGGTCAAACTGAAAGTCATTAAAATAATATTTTTTAATGATATCCATACTATTGATATTCTGTAGCTGCGATCTAGGCATATGTGCAAAACTATCGCGCAAAAGTTTTATCTTTTTCCATGGGATCTTAAAATATTCTTCACGCGTTTCGCGCATAAGCGGAGTGGTTTTTTCACCCATTTTTATAAGCGTCATTTTGAATGCGGCTTCAAGATGCTCTATGCCAATTTGAAAAGACCCTTTTAAAAGCTTTGGTCTTTCAAGTTCTGTATTTATATATGCGGCAGAAATCTGGTATTTGATCTCGGTATCCATTATACCCAGAACTTTTTTGTCGTACGCAGCGACCTTATCCAAATATGTTCTTAGATTATCCATTAACGCTTTCCCCATTTCGCGTGGCATGGATAGTATCTAAATCATAATGGCTTCGCAACGGCTTTTTCAGCCTTTGCCTTATTTCGCAGCAGGCGCTGCCGCATCGGATGGATTTTTCGCCGAATTATCAGCATCTTTGCTCCACCACGTGCCTATACCAACAGCATATTTAGGCGCTTGTGCTGGCTTTGCGAACTTATCCCAATATATCAGGCGGAACTTGGTGATATTCCAGTTTGGGATAACATAATATTCATGCTGCAACACGCGATCCAGCGCCTTTGTGGAGGCAACCAGCTCATCCTGCGTCTGGGCTTTTATCACCTTGTCGATCAGGCTATCGATTGCCTCATTCTTAATACCGCTCATATTACCTGAACCTGGGATATCTGCTGATTTTGAACTATACATACTGCTCAGTTCATTGCCAGGGATCTGCCCTGAACCATATGAATGCACCACCACATCAAAATCGAATGTTTCCATGCGTTTTATATATTGCGAATCATCCACCGTACGCATTGTTGCCTGTATCCCAAGCTTTTTCAGGTTAGAAATATAAGGCTCGATCACGCGTTCGAACGTTGCTGAACTCAGCAGGAACTCTATCGTGAACACCTCACCTTTGGCATTAGTTAGCTGACCGTTCTTCACTTCCCAACCTGCCTGTTTCAGCAGGTCTTTTGCCGCAAGCAGGTTTTTCCTGTCACTGCCAGAACCATCAGAAACCGGTGGGTTATATTCACTTGTGAACACTTCATCAGGAATTTTGCCTTTATATTCGTTTAGGATTTCCAGCTCGCGTCCTTCCGGCAAACCCTTAGCTTCATATATAGAATTCGAGAAGAAGCTGCGTGTGCGCTTATATGAATTATAGAACAGAGTTTTGTTAGACCATTCAAAATCAAATGCCAGATTCAACGCCTGACGCACCTTCACATCCTGGAACTTATCTTTACGCAGGTTGAACACGAACGCCTGCATGCCAGTTGGCAATTGGTGAGGGATCTCTTCTTTCTTCAGCTTGCCATCTTTCACGGCATCAGTGTTATAAGCTGTTTCCCAGATACGCGCGATGTTCTCCGGCCTCAGATCATATTGCCCGGCTTTCAACGCTTCAACGGCAACGGTCTCATCACGGTAATAGTCATAATTAACGCTATCAAAATTATCCATGCCGCGCACATATGATATGGAATTGCCCCAGTAATCCTTCACCCTTTTATATGATATGCTGTGGCCGGCATCCACCTTATCAACTTCATAAGGCCCACTGCCAAGCGGTACATCCAAACTCACCACATCAAACTTATGATTATCATAATAATGCTTCGGCAGGATCGCCAGTTCGCTCAATATAAAAGGTAGTTCACGGTTCTGGTCGGTCTTGAAATTGAAACGCACTTCGAGGTCACTCAGTTTCTCAACATTCTTCACATCGCTGTAATAACTTTGATAGAAAGGGTTGCCCTTTTCCATCAGCGTGTTGAAGGTGAAAACCACATCATCCGCGGTAACAGGTTTGCCGTCATGCCATTTAGCCTTTGGGTTGAGCACGAAAATTATGGATTTTTTATCCTTTGCCATTTTAACGCTTTCCGCAAGCAGGCCATATCGGGTAAAAATATCGTCATTCCCTTCCATCATCAAACTGTCGTAAATGGAACTTATTCCTGCTGCCGGAACGCCCTTCAAAAGAAACGGATTCAAACTATCAAATGTGCCTATCACTGCGTATTTTATGACACCACCTTTAGGCGCTTCCGGATTAACATACGGGAAATGGTCGACAATCTGATTTTGAACTTGACCGAACATGGTTAAGGTCTTACTACAAACATATGCCTCATCGCATGAAGCGGCGTTAGCAAAATTTGGTGCTAGCAATATAACAACAAATAATGTATAATATTTATACATGAGGCGCATAAGTTAAAACCTGTGGTTGTGGGTTTAGAATATTTAGAAATGCTTTTTATAGGCATAGACGTATAAATATTCAAATGATTTATGCACGAGATGGGAAATACGGCTTTGAGGAAAATTTGCTAAGACTTTCAAACAGTTTGTTGGCTACCTTATCGGTAATTTTGATAATCTCATTATCAATCACCGCCTTTGCTGCCAATGTTTATCCGCAAGATGACATGGAATCTTCGCAGGTAAAAGCCAAATTCATCATGACATTCCTCAACTATATACGTGATAGCAAGCCAAGTGGCATTGCCTGCGTTATCGATAGCACCAACATAACTTCCTCGTTAAAAGCACTTAATTCGAAACTCAATAAGTTGAAAGAAGTGAAAGATATCGGTGCGAATGAAGCAGGGCTGAAACAGTGCAGCGTTATCTATTTTGGCAACATAGATAAAGAACAGGTTGCCAGGGTTATAAAAAACCTTGATGGCGAGAACATAATCACCATCTCAGACACATCTGATTTTGTGACCTCCGGCGGCATAATAGAAATGTATCAGAAAGATGGGCATATTGCCTTCTCTATCAACGGAAAAAAGGCTAAATCCGTAGGCCTTACGCTTGATTCTAAACTGGTTGAACTGGCTGATAAGGTCATATAAAAATCACACTCATCTAAATCAGGTTTAATTCAGAACTTAAGGCTTGAATTTAACGCTTAATTATAATAGTTACGATTGGCATTTTATTCAGGGTCGGATGGAAAAATTATATATACTTATCGCGTTCTTGTTATTGGTATCGATCACCTATCAGATCGGCAAGAAATATGCAGTCGCCCGCAGCTCTGATTCCTCGATTTCATATAATGGCATAAGCGGCCGCAAACTTCACTCCCTTCCAAAATATTATGGCTATTGTGCAGTTCTATGGACCGTCATTCCTGCGGCACTGATATTGGTCTTTATCTCCTTATTTAATTCGAACCTCATCAGCTTTGGCCTGCTTAGCGTCAATCCCTATATATTACCTCTTATCATCCTTTCGTTTGTTTTCATGGCGGCAGGCATCACTTTCCTGAAGCCCGCTCTTGATGCACGAAAACATTATGAATCATGGGTTAAAAATATCTTCATTCTTTTCACCGCGATCTCTGTTTCAATCACCGTTTTCATATTCTTCTCAGTACTAATCGAATCGATAAAATTCTTCGGCAAAGTTAACTTCTTTGATTTCATCTTCGGCCTGGAATGGAGCCCGCAGACCGCCCTTCGCGCAGACCAGGCAGGTTCAAGCGGCAAGTTCGGCATTATCCCGGTTTTCCTCGGCACTTTCCTGATAACCTTCATCGCAATGTGCATTTCGATCCCATTTGGGCTCATGAGCGCTATCTACTTCTCGGAATATGCAAAGCCACGCTTCCGCAATATAGTGAAGCC
>JBEHXK010000014.1:0-41093 GCA_048498735.1 Pseudomonadota bacterium | reverse complement strand
AGGGCGAAGTGGGTGAGATCAAACCAGCACTTTCATCGCAGAAACGCTTGCTGCTTCTTGCAAGGCTTATCAGGCAAAGCCCGCTAGGTAATTTCGGTTTAGAGAATATCAGTTTTGAAGCATCGCTGAAACTTGCACATTCGCTGGGCACATTGCTTGATGATATGACGCGCAATGAGTTGGGTATTGATGCGCTTGAAAAAATATTACCGGAAGAACTTGCGCAACACCGCCAGATAAGCCTGGATTTTATCCGTTATATCTGTGTGGAATATCCAAAACTCCTCGATGAAAATGGCGTTACTGATCAGGCAAGCAGAACTATAAAACTGCTGAATATATATGTTCAAATGCTTAGCACGAATAAGCCGGAAGCGCAGATATATATTGCGGGTTCCACCGGTTCCATGCCAGCAACGCGAAAGCTTATAAAAGCTATATCAGAATTGCCAAACGGTGCGGTTGTTCTGCCATATATTGATATGGAGCTTGATTCCTTTTCGTGGGATGAACTTGGTTCGCATGATGAACACGCAAATCACCAGTTATTGTTAAAGCGCCTGCTTACCGCGCTTGAGGCGAAGCGTGAAGACATAAAGCCGATTGCGGAGAAAGAGCAGGGCGCGCGTACAAAACTTGTAAGTGAGGTGATGAAGCCATTCACGCAGATAGATTCATGGCGGCTGATAAAGAATGCCGATATGAGTTGGGCAACCTTGCTGCAGGCGGAAAATACTACACATGAGGCAAAGCTGATCAGCGCAATTATCAGGCATAAGTTAGAGGTAAAAAAATCCGTCGCGCTGATAACAAATAATCGTGATCTGGCTGAAAAAGTGCGGTTATATCTGAAAAGATTCGGTATCAATATCGATGATTCTTCCGGTCAGACGCTGGATAAAACGCTGGAAGGTGAATTGCTGCTGATGGCAGCAGGGCTGATATCTTCAGGGTTCAGAGTTACATATCTTTTGCCGCTTTTGAAGGTATTCAATTCAAATCAGGCGATGGATTTCGAGAAATTTTTCATCCGCCGCAATAATATAAAATTCCTTGCCGAGATGTTTGAAAAATTCCCGGAAGATATAAAAAACCAGCCGCTTTATAATGTTCTTAATGAGTTTTATGATTTAAGTAAAAAATTCCAATCTCAGCAAATTGCAAGCTTGCCTAAGTTGCTCGAATCTTCGGTTGAGCTGGTAAATACCATTTCACCCGACTTGAAGGAAAGCGAGAACTGGCTGCTTATCACAGAAATACTCTCAGGGCTTGATGCCTTCGGTAATGATAAAATTGAAATAAGTCTGTTTGCAGAGAGCCTAAAATTCTTACTAGGCAGCAAGAAGATATGGCCGCGATATATCATTAATAAAGACCTCGCGATCTTAAGCCACATCGAAGCGCGCTTGCAGCATTATGATTGTGTGATAATGGCTGATCTTATCCTGGGCAGCTGGCCTGCGGGCAGATTTTCACCTTGGTTCAGCAGCGGTATGTTCCGCCAGATGGAATTAAGCGGTGAGGATGAGCTGCTTTCACTTGCCGCGCATGATTTCGCTTTTCATATGCACAAGAAGGAAGTGTTCTTGAGCCATAGCAGATATGACCAGGGCGAGCCGATGATCGAATCGCCTTTCATTACCAAACTGAAAAGTTTCTGCCGTGCGACCGGCTGCAAATATTATAACAGCGAAAATATTTATGAATATTATGTCGCTGAGCTGGATGGTGATTTCGTAAAACCAAAAACCTATGAACCACCTAAACCGCAACCACCGGCAGAAGCAAAGATAAACCGCCTATCGGTCACACAGATAGATACGCTGATCAGGAACCCGTATGCGATCTATGCCTCTGAGATATTGCGCCTGAAAAAGCTTGATGAACTTGAGCGTGAGCCGGAAGCGCCTGATTACGGTAATTTTTGTCATAAAGTGCTGGAAGAATTTGCGCTTTATCATAAGCTTGATAAGGCAAAAATAAGCCTGCAGGAATTCGAGCGCATTGCAAAAGAGGTTTACGGTGAGATGGAGAAGAATAATCTGGTCCATCAATCCTGGCTTTCGCAGATAAGTGAGATAGGCAAATGGTATATTGCCGATGAGATGAACCATATCGAAGGCTTGAAGGAACTGATATCGGAAACAAAGATCGCCATGCCGCTTGAATTTGCGCCGGAATTCACGCTTGTGTGCAAGGCGGACAGGATAGAACTTACCGAAGAATTACGTATAAATATTGCCGATTACAAGACCGGCAGCTTTCCAAATAAAAGTGAAGTTATGCGCCTTGAGGCACCGCAACTGCCGCTGACCGCCTATATGATAAAAACCGGCGGGTTTAAAAATATCATTAGCGGAGATTATTCCCTTGGCGAGATGGTATATTATAACTTTTCATTCAAGGCCAACGGTCCTGAAAGAAAGCCATATAATATATCGCTTGATAATATAACCATGGATGTTGAGCGCGAATTAAAAAATCTTGTCGCAGAACTACACAGCGGCAATGCGGTCTATCTGGTGCGGCCACATCCCGAACTCAAAGTCGCCTATGATGATTATGAACATCTGGAAAGGGTGGAGAAATAATTATTCCCTTCTGTTCTTTATCAGTTTTATTGCTGAAACCAGTTCTTTTTCGGCCGTAATATCATCTATCAATATAGATTCTTTTACCCAAAATAGTTCTTTGAGATAGTTGATCGCAATAAGTTTCAAAATTTCGGATTCTGTCATGATCATTGATGAGAGTATACTCTCGTAGTTTTGAGTCGGTCAAGAAATATAATCTCTTTCATGTCAGATAAGAAAATAAAATATTTGGAAGAGGCGATAATCGAAGAGTTTGCCAGACAGAGAAAGCATCTGGGCTACTCTTATGAAAAAATGGCAGAGCTGACGGGCTTGCATAGAACATCTGTCAGTCTTATAGAGAGAAATAAAATCCGCCCGACTTTGCAGGCATGTTTGAAACTGGCAGAGGCCTTAGAATTAAAGCTTGAAAAAGTAATAGAAAAAAGCCGGTAAAAATAAAAAGGCTGTGCTAAAACTAAATCGATTTGATGCCGTGGATGAAATATTCGGTCAGCTCGCGAGCTTTTTTTATGGCGCGGTCAGTGCCGCCGGGGCCTTTGCTTAATTCGCTACCCATTGATTCCATGATCGATTCGAAAAGGATATTCTCGATATCAGATTCCTGGTCATGCACGAAGTTAATGGCCTCTTTCGAAAGCATATCAGAAAGTGCATCAAAACATAGGGTAACGCCTTGTTCGCCACCGGCGACCCTGAACTCAATCGAGTTGGGATATGGCGTTGCGAATTCGGTGAAGGCAAGTTCACCTTCGGCATAATTCGCAAGCGTATATATTTCTTTGAAGCCGGCTTTCAGCATTGAAGATTTGACGCGCTCAATATAATCGCGTTTTGCAAATGACTCACTGCACTCAAAACCAATTTCAGTATATGGCCTGCCATCTTTGCCAACTATGTGTTTAGCAAAAAAATATATTTGTTTTCCAAGGTCATCAGGATTGATTATTTTTGAGAGGCAGCGATAGCCCGTCGCAGTATGACAGATATAGTCAAAGCCGGTTTTATCATTATATTTTTTATAAACTGCCACGTACAAGGTCCATTATATTTCCCATCACAACACTTTAAGGCCCATCCCCGGATCAGACCCTTAATAACTTAATATAGCACGGATGTGTTAATAAAGTGTTAACAATTTATAGGATTTTTATATCAAATTAATAACCCTTATGTATCAAAAGGATATTTGATAAAAATAATTACAGGTTAACGGGTTTTGGCTGTTTTTCACCTTAATTTGTTAATATTTGGCTTAAGGCATTTACGGGTTCAAAAAAACCTTGTTAATTTGTTCAAATGGCTTTAACTGGAAAAAATTTTTTAATTTGGGCATTTGAAATGAGCAAAAAGAAACCGACAAAAGGTAAATCCGGCGATAAAGGCAAAGGCGTTTTGAACAGCCTGCCGGCAGATATTGAAAGCCTGCTGGAGAAATCACGCATCCTTTCGGAAGCCCTGCCATACATGAAGAAATTCAATGGCGAAACCTTCGTTATCAAATTCGGCGGCAGCGCCATGGGTGATAAAGACCTTGCCCAGAAATTCGCACGTGATGTGGTTCTGCTAAAGCAGGTTGGCATCAATCCTATCGTGGTGCATGGCGGTGGCCCACAGATCGGTGCAATGCTTGAGCGTTTAAAGATAAAAAGCGAATTTATTGATGGCCTGCGTGTTACTGATAAAGCAACTGTTGAGATCGTTGAAATGGTGCTTAGCGGTTCTATCAATAAGCAATTGGTGCAAGATATAAACGAAGCGGGCGGCACAGCAATCGGCCTTTCTGGTAAGGATGCGAACCTTATAAAAGCGCGTCGTGTGCGTAAAACCAAACGTGATCCTGAATCAAATATAGAAAAGATTCTTGATCTTGGATTCGTTGGTGAGCCGACAGAGATCAACCCTGATATCTTGGTAACATTTGAAGAAACCGACATCATTCCGGTGATAGCGCCTATAGGTATCGATGAGAATGGCGACACATATAACATCAATGCGGATACTGCAGCGGGTGCATTAGCAGCGGCCTTGGCAGCGCAGAAACTTATCATGATGACCGATGTTAATGGCGTGCTTGATAAAGATAAAAAACTGATCAGCAAGATCACCATGGCGAAGATTAAGAAAATGATCGCTGATGGCACTATTTCCGGCGGTATGATTCCGAAAGTTGAAACCTGCACTAAGGCGATCAATCATAATGTTGAAGCGGCCCATATCGTTAACGGTAAGATCCCTCACGTTCTGTTACTTGAGATATTCACCGAGCACGGCTCCGGCACAATGATCGAATAATTATTATAAGCTTTTATAGCAGTTAACCTCATTACCGCGGCCGATATATTCAATGCGGTCAAACTCCAGCCCGGCCAGGTAGATGCCTCTGCCATTGGCTTTATATACGCGTTCCGGATTAAGCTGCATGAAAGGTTCCCAGTCAAAGCCTTCACCATCATCTTTGATAGAAAGTTTCAGGGTGCGATCGTTCTTTTCTATAAGCACCTGAACTTTTTTGCTGCGATTTTCCGGCAGAGTTTGGCGATATTCTATCTAATCCTCCCACATGCCATCTAATATCAGGTTTGATTTTTCATCGAAGGTGATGCCTAAATTGCCATGCTCAACTGCGTTTACCAGCAACTCTGTACATGCGCCAACGACGTTCCGCGGCTGAGGGAAGCACACTGAAACGGCGTTAGCGACATCTTTTGCCTGTTGAATGGTATTCAGTTCAAACTTGCATGAAAGCAGTTGCTCCATTCCGGCTTTTAGTTTTTTCCTACGCTGCACATAGAAATCAGTTATCTGTGCAAGCTTGCGGTTTTTCTTCTGCATCCGCAGTGCGGATTTAACTATTGTTGAAAGCATATTGGCAGAAAAAGGTTTGGTTATATACCAGTAAACCCCGGCCTCGATGCCTTCCATTATCTGTTCATCAGAATCAGCTGCTGTCTGCATTATCACGGGAATATCTGCAAATTCCTTATATTGTCTCAGGCGTCGCAGGAACGAGATGCCATCCATTATCGGCATCATCCTATCAAGAACGATGATATCAATATTGCTGCGCTTCTCTAGAATTTCGAGTGCCTCGCGGCCATTGCGTGCGCTTATGGTTTTATAGCTTTCCCGTTTTAATATATGGTTTAAAATCTCCAGATCTTCAGATTGGTCATCTATAGTCATTATAGTTGTATTCTGCATATCAATTCTACCCCCATTAGAATTATATTTTATATAGCTTTTCCCGTGCCAAAATTTTTATACCGATATTTCAGGTGGTTATGTCTTAAAGCGGATATGAATAAAATTAATCTTTGTTTTGAAATAAAACGTTGAAGTTCCATAATGGGATTGGATAAAATTTTATATATGAAATGGCTATATTTTTTACTTTAAATTAAATTGTACTTTCCTATTATCTTTTCATCGTATAAATCGTATCATCATGGAACTGAAAAAAACCCCACTAAATAAAATTCACCACGAAATCGGCGGCAAAATGGTGCCTTTCGCTGGTTATGAAATGGCTATCCAGTATAAACCTGGAATTATCAACGAACATAAAACCGTGCGCGAAGAAACCGGCATTTTTGATGTTTCTCACATGGGGCAGGTTATTATGGTCGGGCAGGGGGTTGATAGATTCCTTTCCTCGCTTACGCCGACTGATTTTGTTAACACTGAAGATGGTGTGTGCAAATATACCGTACTCACTAACGATCAGGGCGGCATAATTGATGACCTTATCATCACCAAACTTGCGCAGGATAAATTCTACATTGTTATTAATGCTGGTTGTAAGGAAAAAGATATTGAATGGATGAAATCGCAGCTTCCTTCAGCGGTTGCATTCAGGGAACTTGAAAACCGTGCGCTTATTGCAGTTCAGGGCAAAGGTGCTGAAGCTATTCTGCATGAACTTGTGAAAGATAAAGATAGCCTGGCGAAGCTTGGCTTCATGCGTGGGCTTGAAACGAGGCTAGATAGTTTTTTAATTGGCAAAGAAATAATAATTACTCGCACAGGTTATACTGGTGAAGATGGTTTTGAAGTTTCGATTGATGGGAAAGATGCGCCTGCGCTATGGAGTAAATTTATGGAGATGGGTGCTAAACCTGCAGGGCTTGGCAGTCGTGATTCACTTCGTTTAGAAATGGGTTATCCGCTTTATGGCCATGATATCGATGATAAAACAACTCCTATCGAAGCAGGCCTTGGCTGGGTTATCAGTAAAGATCATACAGGTTTCATCGGCGCGCATACTATTCTTGCGCAGAAAAAAGAAGGCGTTGCAAAAAAACGTATCGGGCTGGTGATAAAAGATAAGATCGTTGCACGTGAAGGTGCTGAGATCGTGAAAGATGGCAAAAAAGTTGGTGTTGTAACCAGCGGCGGTTTCTCGCCATCACTCAATGTTCCGATCGCAATGGGCTATGTTGAAGCTGATCTTGCGAAGGAAGGCACTGTTATTCAGGTTGCAGTTCGCGGCAAGGAATATGCGGCGGAAGTTAAAAAATTCCCACTTGTGAAAGCGGGCACTAAAAGCAGTAAATAATAAATAACAACGGAGTTAATATGGCAGAAGTTAAATATACAAAAGATCATGAGTCGATAAGGGCAGAAGGCAATGTAATCACTATCGGTATCACTGATTATGCGAAAGATGCGCTTGGTGATCTGGTTTTTATCCAGCTTCCTTCTAAAGGTGCAAAATATAAAAAAGGCCAGGATTTTGCCGTTGTTGAGTCTGTAAAAATCGCTTCTGAGATTTACACTCCGGTTTCAGGTGAGATCGTTGATGTGAACGAAGCGCTCAATGATAATGTTGATCTGCTGAAAGAACCAATCGATAAAGGCTGGATCGTGAAGATCAAAGCTGATGCAGGTGAGAATTTCGAAGAGCTTCTGACTGAAAGCCAATATCAAGATTATCTGAAAACACTGGGTTAATAATTGGGGATATAAATGCGCTACCTACCTTTGACTAAAGAAAATCGCGAGGAAATGTTTGACGCGATCGGCATTAAAAATGTGAATGAGCTTTATGGCGCAATTCCTGCCGAAATAATGAAAAAATCTGAGAAGCTTGATTTGCCTGCTCATAAAGGTGAGATGGAAGTTGAATCGATTTTGAAATCATATGCGGAAAAAAATCTTCCGGCTTCAAAAACCGCATTTTTCCTAGGTGCAGGTTGCTATAACCACCATATTCCAGCAACTGTTGATTATATCATCCAGCGCTCAGAATTCCTGACATCTTACACACCATACCAGCCTGAGATCGCGCAAGGCACGCTAAATTATATTTTTGAATTCCAAACTTATATAGCACGCCTGACCGGCATGGATGTTGCCAATGCTTCAATGTATGATGGCGCAACGGCCTCAGCGGAAGCGGCACTGATGGCGCTTCGTGTGAAGAATGGTAAAAAAATAATCCGCGTATCACCGGCGCTTAACCCGCAATATGCTTCTGTGATAAAAACCAATCTTCGTTACCATGAAGATATCGAATATAAAGAATCACTTGATGTGTGCGAAGGCACCGCAGGTGTTATCGTGCAGACCCCGGATTTCTACGGCAATATTGAAAACTTTGAAGCGCTTCGTAAATCATGCACTGAAAAAGGTGCGCTGCTGATTGTTGTTGTGAATGAGATTTTATCTCTTGGCGTGCTGCCAGCCCCATCATTTGCAGATATAGTTTGTGGTGAGGCGCAAAGCGTTGGTGTTAATATGAGCTTCGGCGGCCCACACCTTGGTTTCTTTGCCTGTAAAAAAGAATTCATCCGCCAGATGCCAGGTCGCCTGTGCGGCCAAACGGTTGATGCTGATGGTAAGCGTTCATTCGTGCTAACACTGAACACGCGCGAGCAACATATTCGCCGCGAGAAAGCGACATCAAACATTTGCACGAACCAAGGCCTGATGGCACTTGCATTCACAGTGCATATTTCACTTCTTGGTGAAACCGGTTTCAAACAGCTTGCGAAGATCAATCACGCGAAAGCAGTTAAACTTGCAGATAAACTAAGCAAAGTTAAAAGCGTTAAATTGCTGAATAAATCGTTCTTCAATGAATTTACTATCGAAGTTCCTGGTGATTCAAAAGCGCTGGTTGAAAAACTTACAAAGGAAAACATCATCGCCGGCTATCCGGTTGAAGGGAATAAGATCATTCTTGCGGTTACTGAACTGAACTCTGATGAGCAGATCGATAAGCTTGCAAGCGCTCTTGCAGAAGGAGTGAAGTAACATGACAAATCTTGCACAGAAAATTAAACCTGCAAATGAAAATAAAATGGAACAGCTAGATCTAGATCTGATAATCGGCGAATCACGCGGCCTTTATTATGAGGAAAAACTACTACTTGAGCAATCAACCAAAGGCGCTTATGCGGTTGACCTGCCGGAAGTGAAAGATTTTCAGAATAAAACCGGTGCTGCAGTTCGTGAATCCATCGGCCTGCCTGAAGTTTCTGAGCCTGAAGTGGTGCGTCATTTCGTGCGCCTTTCAACTCTTAACTATTCAATCGATTCTGGCATTTTCCCTCTAGGTTCATGCACAATGAAACATAATCCGCGTGTGAATGAAAAGAATGCGCGTATGGAAGGTTTCGCTCATCTTCACCCGTTGCAACCGCAATCAACTACACAGGGTGCTTTCGCACTTATGTGGGAATTGCAGGAGTGGCTGAAGGAAGTTTCAGGCCTGCCGGGTGTAACGCTTAACCCTGCTGCCGGTGCACATGGTGAATATGCCGGTATTATGACGATCCGCCGTGCGCATGAAGCGCTTGGTCGCAAACATAAAAAAGTGATGCTGATCCCTGATTCGGCTCACGGCACAAACCCTGCAACCGCTGCAGCTTGTGGTTTTGATATAGTTTCCGTTCCAACCGGTAAAGATGGTCTGGTTGATTTTGAAGCTTTCAAAGGCTTGGTGAATGATAATGTTGCTGGTATCATGTTAACTAACCCAAACACTTGCGGGCTTTATGAATCTCACGCGCATGAGATCGCGGCCCTGCTTCATAAGGTGAATGCATATTTCTATTGTGATGGTGCTAATTTCAACGCGATCGTTGGTAAAGTGAAGCCGGCGCATTTCGGCGTGGATGTTATGCACTTTAACTTACACAAAACATTCTCAACTCCGCATGGCGGCGGTGGCCCAGGTTGCGGCCCTATCGCAGTATGCGAGGAATTAATTCCATATCTGCCAACTCCTATATTGAAAAAGAGTGGCGATAAATTTGAGCTGGTGGAAGATTCGAAAGAAACTTTCGGTCGCCTGAAAGGCTTCCAAGGGCAGTTCGGCATGTTCGTCCGCGCACTTTCATATATGCTTTCACACGGTGGTGATGGCCTTCGCCAGGTGGCAGAAGATGCGGTGCTTAACGCGAATTACGTGCGTTCTCAGGTGCAGGATCTATATAACATTCCATTCGCTGATTATTATTCAATGCATGAATTTTTAGCGAATGATAAATTCCAGAAAGAGCATGGTGTTACAACCATGGATATCGCAAAATCGATGGTGGAATATGGCATTCACCCGATGACTGTATATTTCCCACTTGTGGTTCAGGCTGCAATGCTTGTTGAGCCTACTGAAACTGAAAGCAAAGCATCGCTTGATCGTTTGATCGCGGTTATGCGCAAAATCGCGCTTGATGCGAAAGCAGGTAAGGGTGATGCGCTTCATGCGAATCCGGTTACAACTCCACGCCGCCGCCTTGACGAGGTTAAGGCCGCTAAAGAGCTGAAGTTGACCTATCAGGGTTAATTATTAACTATAAGATCTATTGATTCTTCATATCAACGCATTCAGCATCCGCGAAGCCTTTAGGGCTGCTATTGCTGATGGTTGCAGTGATGCCCAGATTCTCAGGCGTTTGGAATTGCAGCACCGGGCAAAGTTGCTCAATATTCATGCAATAGCTCGCCTGCTTCTCAAACAGGTCGCAGACATTTTCATCATCAGTGCTGAAGAAAAGTTTTTCATTATGCGGTGCACCATTCTCGGTAACTTCAACATCAATCAGTGCGCCGGAATTCTTCTGAATTATATAACCTTTAAAATCATCGATCTTGCTTTTGTCATATGCAAGGTAAGCATTGCTGTAATAATCCTCCACTTTAGCGCGGAAGGCTTTATCCTTGGCGGCGTTATAATATTTGCACTCAAGCACCTTGGCTTTTTTCGGTTGCGAGAAAAACTCGCAAATATCCTTCTCACGCGCAAACGAGTTGCCTGATATAAATAATATCGCAGAGAGTAAGGCTAGTTTTTTCATAATTATTTAGCGCTGGCAGGGCCGAGGATCATTATAAGCTGGCCGCCTTCCATTCTTGGCGCGTTTTCAACTTTTGCAACATCAGCAAGTGTCTCAATTATTTTTGTGAACTTCTCACGGCCAATATCAGTATGATCAAATTCACGACCACGGAATTTAATGCTGAATTTAACCTTATCACCATGAGAGAACCAATCACGGCACTGTTTCAGGCGATATTCCAAATCATGCGGATCGGTGGTGATGCGCAGTTTAACTTCCTTGGTTTGGGTGATCTTCTGATGTTTTTTGGCTTCTTTCTTTTTCTTCTGCTCTTCATACATGAACTTGCCTAAGTTCATGATCTTGCAAACGGGAGGAGCCGCATTCGGGGAAACTTCCACCAGGTCAAGCCCTGTAGCTTCAGCTCTGGAAATGGCTTCACGGACCGGCAGGATGCCTATCATCTCTCCGTTCTCATCGATAACTCTAACTGGGTCTGCTTTGATCTGGTTGTTGGCGCGTGGGCCTTTTTGAACACTTGGTTGCCTGTTGAAAGGCTGGGGTTTCCTTAAGTCTGCTATTGTAGTTCTCCGTTCGTTAATAAATCCAAATTATTTCTTGGAATCGATTTCGCTTAGTAATCTAGTTATTGCTTGCGCGAAATCAAGTGTTTCCTGCGCTTCAGAGCCAAGGCGGCGTATATTTACCTTATTCTCCTGCATCTCTTTTGCACCGACGGTGAACACGACCGGGATTTTATTGGTCATATGTTCGCGGATTTTATAGCTGATCTTCTCGTTGCGTTTATCCACAGATGCGCGGATTCCTGCATCATTCAGCTTTTTCCAGATCTCATCAGCATAAGGTTCTTGCGCTTCGCCGATAGTGCAGATGGCAACCTGTTCAGGTGCCAGCCACAGCGGGAATTTGCCAACATAATGCTCGATCAATATGCCGATGAAACGCTCAAGCGAACCTAATATAGCGCGGTGCAGAATGAACGGGCGGTGTTTTTTATCATCACTGCCAATGTATGATGCATCCAACCTTTGTGGGAGTAGCGGATCAACCTGAAGTGTGCCGCACTGCCAGTCGCGGCCGATGGCATCAGTCAGAACGAATTCAAGTTTCGGGCCATAGAATGCGCCTTCACCGGGGTTCAATGTCCATTCAAGTTTTGCAGCTTTCACAGCGTTTTTCAGTGCGCCTTCCGCCTTATCCCAATCTTCATCGGTGCCGATGCGTTTTTCCGGGCGGTCAGAGAATTTAACTTTGATATCAGTGAAGCCAAGTTCGGTATAAACTTCCTTCAATAAGTCACAGAATTTTACCACTTCACCTTCGATCTGTTCTTCGGTGCAGAAGATATGCGCATCATCCTGCACGAAACCGCGCACGCGCATCAAGCCGTGCAAGCCGCCGGAAGGCTCATTCCTGTGGCATGAGCCGAATTCCGCCATGCGGATGGGTAGCTCACGGTAACTCACCGGGCGTTGGTTGAAGATCTGGATATGGCAGGGGCAGTTCATCGGTTTTATCGCCAGGGTTTTTTCCTCTGATTCACTGATGAACATATTCTCACGATATTTATCCCAGTGGCCTGATTTCTCCCACAAAATGCGATCTGCGAGGATCGGCGTGCGCACTTCAACATAGCCATTCGCGCGGATCTTTTTGCCGATGTAATTCTGCAAGGTCTGGTAAATGCTCCAACCGTTCGGGTGCCAGAAAACTTGGCCAACAGCTTCCTCCTGCATATGGAAAAGGTTCAACTCTTTACCGATGCGGCGGTGATCGCGTTTTTCCGCTTCCTCAACCTGCATCAGATATTTATCAAGCGCTTTTTTGTCGCCCCATGCCGTGCCATATATGCGTTGTAATTGTTCATTCTTCGCATCGCCACGCCAGTAAGCACCACTAACTTTTGTTAGTTTGAATGCGTTTGCTGGAATTTTTGAAAGTGCGAGCAGGTGAGGACCTCGGCACAGATCAACAAATCCAGCGTCGCCAGCCTGTTTATAAACCGATATTTTGCCTTTTTCAGTTGTGTCATCATCTGCTGCATTTTCGATGATATCAACCTTGAAAGGTTCGCCACGTTTTTTGAATAATGCGATTGCCTCATCGCGGCTCAACATTTCGCGTGTTACAGCATGACCTTCCGCAATAATTTCGGCCATACGTTTTTCGATCTTCGGGAAATCTTCGGTTGAGATTTTATGCGGTGTTGAAATATCGTAATAAAAACCATTATCGATGGTCGGCCCGATTGCAAGTTTCACATCCGGGAAAAGCTCTTTCAAGGCGCGTGCCAGCACTTGTGCGGTGATGGTATGGCGCATGATCTCAAGGCCTTCTTCATCTTTCGCGGTTAATATCTGCAGTTTTGCATCATTTTCGATGGGCAGGTAAATATCGCGCTGAATGCCATCAACCTTTGCAGCGATAGCCGCTTTGGCAAGGCCCGGGCCAATATCCTCAGCCACCTTTAAAGCAGAAACAGGTGCATTATATTCTTTTTTAGTGCCATCAGGCAGTGTAATAACGGGCATAAGTTTAATTTCAGCTACACTGTTTAAAAAATAAGCTTGGAGTTTAATAATATAAACTTTTCCAGTTTCAAAGTTAAATATGAGTTTGTATGGTTTTTCTTTATGATTGGAAATAATAGGCTAGAATATAAATATGACAGATTTTGAATCGGGCAATAATAGCGGTAACATTTCCAATATATCCAGCGCGAACAAGGGGGCTTCATATGCGCCCCGCAGGCCTATCAAGGCTGGCGTGCCGTTCATGGATAAAGAATTTTACGGGCTTGAGGTTAAGAACCTGGGCAAAACATATGGCAATAAACCGGCGGTGCGTGATATCAGTTTTTCGTTGAACCCGGGCGAGGCGATCGGTATCCTGGGCCCGAACGGTGCCGGAAAAACCACAACATTCTATATGGTGATGGGGCTGATAAAGCCTGATTACGGCCAGATATTGTTAAAAAGTAAAGATATTACCTTCCTGCCGATGTATCAGCGTGCACGTATGGGGCTTGGATATCTGCCGCAGGAATCATCGATCTTCCGTGGGCTCACGGTTGAACAGAATATCATGTCGATATTAGAAATTACTGAGCCTATTGCGATCAACCGCCATCACAAGCTTGAAGATCTGCTTGCGGAATTTTCAATCACTCACTTGCGTAACGTTCCATCAATTGCCCTTTCAGGTGGTGAGCGCAGAAGAACTGAGATCGCACGTGCGCTTGCATCTGATCCGTTATTCATGCTTCTTGATGAGCCACTTGCAGGTATCGATCCTATCGCAGTTGCAGAGGTTAGAAACCTTATTGCTAAATTGAAAGATCGTGGAATAGGTGTTCTGATAACTGATCACAACGTAAGAGAAACACTCGCAATAGTTGACAGAGCATATATAATCCACGATGGTATGGTTCTGGAAGAGGGGGCTCCATCAAAGATCATCCGTTCCAAAGCAGTAAAAGATGTATATTTAGGTGAGCAGTTTAAGCTTTAATCCTGCCCTCAGACATGGCTTAATCTGCGCTTAAACTTGTAGTTGTATAATTCAGCTTATAGGATATTTCCCTTGCGAAAAGGGGAAAAACCTTTAGAACTGTCGCTGTACTAAAATGGGACGCTAAAGTCCGAAAGAACAATTCAGCTTCGGGGGTTACAAACATAATGAACGAGAACGAAATGGATAAGCATCTGGGCAGCAAGCTGAGAACTTTGCGCAATATAAAAGGCCTGAGTCAGAGCGCTTTGGCACAGGAATCTGGGATAACTTTCCAGCAAGTACAGAAATATGAAAAAGGTGTGAATCGTATCAGTGCTGCAAGGCTTGCAGATTTTGCACGTATACTCGGCACCGACATAGATTATTTCTATAAGGATTATAAAGAAACTAAGGCAACAAAAAAATATTCGTTTGGTGAAAACGAGTCTGAAGCTTTCCTGAAGCAGAATCTTTTTGAATCAAAGGAAACCATCAATCTTGTGCGCGAATATTATAAGATAAAAGATGCCACTAAGCGCCGCCACATAGTTGAGATCATCAAAGCAATGAGCGGTGGGAAGTAATCTACTTCCTTTTCCGTTATATTAAAAATAATCCGATTAAGTATGGAGCTTATTTAGAAGGGCCGCCGTGCTGCAGATCTTGATCTTTTGCGTTTAGTTGATCTAAAGCAATTCTATTTGTCTCAAGAATATTCTGTAAGCCCTGAGTTAGAGCTTCTTTAATATTTGATGGTTGTTGAGTAGACATTTGTTAATTCCCCCGAATTTTTATGCGTTCAATTTACTCAAAAATTTCTGAATTGCAACATTTATTTCCTTGGAAGCCTTTTCCACCTTCACTTTATCGGTGCCGGAAATGGCCCTTCTTTGCTCAACATTCTTATAGAATGTATCAAGCATCGCTTCAGTATTCTTTTCAATTGTATCTACAAGTTTTTGTAGATCTTTCAGATACATATCCACTTGATCGCCATATGAATAGGCAAGTTTCAGCAGGGCTTCCGTATCATCATAAAGCCTCATCAGGCTTTTATAGGTAACGGCCTGCTGCGTGGTCGGTTTATTTGTATCTTTATGTAAATTATCTGTATGCATGAGGATTATTATATACCAGAAAGATTAATTAATCGTTAAAAATTTTAGTTTTGCGCATTTTAATTGAAAAATCAATAAATTAAACAAGTTTGGCTAATTCAAGCTTTGCTTTGCCCTTCTTCACAGTGATTTCGCCCGGCACGCCGAAATGCACCGCATAATTGGTCTGGGTATGGCCGATTCCTTTGGCCCTGAAGCATGGAACCTTTATTTCATCTGCAAACCTCTGCAGAACCTTTTCTATAAGCGGTATATCCATTTCAATTTCACCGCCTTCAAAATCACCGAATACGATGGCTGCAGCATCTTTCACCATGCCGGATTGCGCGATGTGTGTCAAAATGCGGTCTAGCTGGTAAGGCTTCTCATTTATATCTTCGAACAGCAATATCTTGCCCTTAGCATCAATTTCCCAGATAGTGCCGATCGAGCACTGCACCAGTTTCAGATTCCCGCCGATAACGGCCTTACCATCAATAACGCCATCAGGAATATTCTTGCTGATCTTTTTCAGGTCAAACTCGCGTTTATATTCGCGGCCGAAAATAACATTTTCTATCTGCTTGATAGATGCTTCATCAATGCGCTCACGCACGATCTGCCAGAGAATTGGGCCGTGAACGGTCTGCCAACCCCAATTCTGGTTCAGGAAAAAATGTATCGAGGTGATATCAGAAAATGCGATGAATAGTTTTTGGTTCGCTGGCTTTTTCAATTTTTTAAGAAGCGGGATTAGCTGTGGTGAACCGCTGCCACCCTTCACGCACCATACAGCCTTTGATCTTTTATCAAGCAATGCATTTTTCAAATGTTTGAAGCGTGTTTTCAGAGGTGCGGAGGTTATTATATCGCCAGCCAGTATATCGGCTGGCACACGAGGAACTAACCCGAGCGAGGAAATATATTCCTTTATCCTGATTATTTCCTGTGGTTTTATGCCGTAGGCAGGCGCGATTATATCAACAATATCGCCCTTTTTAAGCGGTTGGTATTTTCTCTTCTGTTTTTTCATCACCGAGATAAATAAGTGCAATTATAATGACTGTCACGAAAATTGTTATGATAACCGATCTGGTAACGCTGTTATTTATTGAGCTATATGCATTGATGCAGATTGAAAAATTTTGCTGGATACCATCTTTTACAAAATCTTTTGAGAATAAATCACCGTTCTTTAAATTGTCATCAAAACCAGGCGAGGCATCTGTCGCGTCGCCCATAACATGTTTCCAGCCACAGAAAGGGGCATTGGTAAAGCTCTGGTTTAACTTATCTGTTTGGCTAAGGTCATTAACTTGGCTGAGTAGGGCAATGATCTTTGTTTCAAGCAGGTTCTTTTCTGCAACCCCTATCATTACCGATTTATATATGCCGATGAAGCATAAAGCCACTATCAGCGTATAGATCATTTTTTTTCGTGTGATGGTGAAGCTGCCGGGATTTTTTGGGGCGTAATTGAAAAAATTGGCCATATGATCTCACTAATATCTTGAGGGAAGATACTAGTGAAACCATTTTAAGTAATCAATGTTAATCTAGAATGGAGAAACTATGTCCAGCACCTGCGTACCTATGCGTGGCTGCTGAATATCGCTGATCACACCTTTACCGCCGTATGTGATACGCGCTTCTGCGATCTGGCTATATTGTATCTGGTTGTTCGAAGCGATATCTTCTGGTCTGATAACGCCCTGAACTGTCAGTTCGCGTTGTTCGAAATTCACATTCACCTGCTGGCTGCCATAGATCACCATATTGCCATTAGGCAGGATGCTTGTGATAACTGCT
This sequence comes from Pseudomonadota bacterium, assembly GCA_048498735.1. Lineage (GTDB taxonomy): Bacteria > Pseudomonadota > Alphaproteobacteria > Rickettsiales > UBA8987 > JAMHZE01. Next base: position 23,795 of record JBEHXK010000014.1, on the reverse strand, counting down.
GCGATATCGGTGTTGATAACCTCTTTACGGTTGATTGTGCCTTCGCCTTTATTATCGTTATTGGTATCTGTGCTTATAAGCGCTGAAGGGGTTGCCTTGCCTGGCAGCAGGCCGAATAATCTTTTTTCAAGGCCAAGAACATCAGGCGCGCCCGTAGTGTTGCTTTCCTGGCGTTTGCCTTCGGTCGAGTTATCAAGCTTGGCCTGATCGTTAATTGCCACGCGCACTGTTAATATATCGCCAACCTTGCGGGCGCGTTGGTCTTTAAAGAATGTTTTTGATTGGGAATCCCAAAGTGAAGCTGATGAAGAATACTTCACTGAATTTTCCTGTGTCATTGGCCATTTGATCGGCTCGTTCTGAACCTTCGGCTGAACCGGATCAAGTGGCGGCTGTTTACCCAACCACGAAAGCCTGTCTTTCTGAGAGGTGGAGCAGGAGCTAAGTGCTGATATCAGCAGGCTCGCCACTATTAATTTATTAAATGAGCTATTCATAATAAGCCTCTCTAGTTACTAAAGTTTTTTGCAATTCCATCAGCTGATGCGCTGGCAGAATTATCTTTCACGTTAGAGCCGATGACCACAGTTCCATCTGCCTGAACAACGGCACGGAAAACTTTGCCGCTATCGAAATTCTTCAGGCGGATAATGTCGCCTTCGCCACCATCATCCATGGCAACGGCAAGAGCTTTAACTTCGATGCTATCAGATTTATAAACTGCCGACACGGTTGCATTTTTAGAAACCAATATCGGTGACCTGATATCATCAGCCGAAACAAGGTGATCTTTGCTAAGGGTTTTGGTCGCTGTTTTACCGATTATGTTATTAACATCGGTCTGGTCGCCACTCTGGATCTTATCTTTCGGGAAGTTTCTAAGCTCAATATCATCCTGGCTGATGCGATCACCCTTTGAAAGGTTGCGTATCAGAACCGGAACTTTCTGGCTTGCAGAATATGTGCCTGAAGCATTGATCGTATAATCACCATCAACCGGTTTTAGCAGTGCAGTAAATTGATTTTTTTCACTATTTATTTCAACTAATTGAATAAAGAAGTTCATGTTAAGGTTTGCATTTTTAACCTGGTCGGAAGAGAAGGTTTTATCGCTGCCAACGCGTTTGAAAGTAACGTTATTTATGGCAAGGGTTTTCTCGCCGGTTTCATCGGCAACTTTTTCATTCAGGGTCTTTTCATATTCTGCAAGGGTGAAAGTTTTATTATGTGTTTTCACATTTGTTTCTGCCAGAACCTGATTATCACCTGTAGATGAAAATATGTCATTATCAGATGCAAGGGCAGGGTTGCCAACAAAAAGCATCATTACACTAAGGATTATGCTTCTGAGTTTCATGGTGATTACCTTATGTTATTGATCGCATCAAGCATATCATCAGCGGTTGATATGACGCGCGAGTTAAGTTCATAAGCCCTTTGTGCCGTGATAAGCGAGGTGATCTCGATCACCGCATCCACGTTCGAACCCTCCACATAACCTTTCAGGATAGTCCCATATCCGTCTTCACCCGGGTTAGAAGTTTGCGGGTCGCCTGAAGCTTCGGTCTGTTCATATAGGTTATTTCCTAATGGTCTTAAGCCTGATTCATTCAGGAAGTTAACCAGTGTAATACGGCCGAGGTTTGTTGTAGTGTTATCAGGGTTGGTTGCGATAACCTCACCATCCTGGTTGATATCAACACTTTGTATGTTGTTAGGAATAGTGATGCCCGGGTCAAGTGTGTAACCTTGAGAGTTCACTAGCAGGCCATCCTGGTTAGGGTTGAAACGGCCATCACGTGTATAATAGATAGTTCCGTTTGAATCTGTCACCTGGAAGAAGCCTCGGCCCTGGATCGCAAGGTCGTAGTCGTTATTGGTCTGAACCGGAGTGCCTTGCCCGTTATTCTGGAATATGCCTGCGTTCTTAACGCCAAGGCCCACAAGGTTACCAACCGGTGGTATATTCCCGCCGGTAGTAGATTGCGTGCCGATATCGCGATTCACTGCCTGATATAACAGATCCTGGAATTCCGCTATCCTGCGTTTATAGCCGTTGGTGTTCAGGTTGGCGATGTTGTTGGAGATGACCTCCACGTTCAGCTCTTGCGCTGCCATACCTGTTGATGCGATTTGTAAAGACCTAAGCATATGTTACTCCCTAAAATTTCACTTCATTTAATTTGTTATGATACCGATGCCACCCTTTGCACTGCGCTTCTTTCAAGCGAGTGGATATTCTCGATTATATTTGCAAGGTTCTGCACGCTGCGGCTCAGGTCGACCAGTTCGCTCATCTGCTGAACGCTGTTCACGTTTGAATCTTCAAGTGCGCCTTGAACGATGCGGAAATCTGTCTGGTAATCAGCGGCTGTTGCAGCTTGGGTGGTTGTGTATAATGAATTGCCAACTTTCTGAAGCTGTGAGTTATCGGCAAATTTGAAAACGCCTATGGTTCCGCGCACAACACTTACAACGCTATCGCCATCTTTTACGCTCGCAGTCACATCACCATTAGCACCGATCTTGATCTCAGAATCTGTAGGTTCGATATTTATTGTTCCGCTTGAACCCACAACCGGAAAGCCATCTAGCGTTACAAGCTGGCCTTCAGCATCAACCTGTAAAGAACCTGCACGTGTATAACGGGGCCCAAGAGGTGTATCCACCTGCAAATAACCGCCGCCATCAACTGCCACATCAAGTGGTCGGTTGGTCATGCGTAATGCGCCAGGCGTTGTGTCATATGCTGTCTGTAAAATAGGAACCGGGCTGTAATCGCGCCCGTTATTATATTTGTTGAGGTCCTGTGAAAAAACTGCCAGATCCTGTTTAAAACCTGCCGTATTGACGTTAGCAAGGTTGTTGGAAACGATATCCAACTTATTAAATAGGTTCTTTTGCCCCTCAAATGCGATAAATCCTGAATCTATCATAAATCCCTTTTTCAACTTGCAGTGATATAAGCTAATGCCGTGCCAGAAATTTGCGGCAAAAATAATGGTGAAAAATCAAAAAGATAAAATGATAGGAAAAATTTTACTTAAATTGCGGCAAATTTTTCTATGCAGTTTCCTGCAAATTTTTCCGTGATATTTAGGATATAGATGAAATTAAAATTGAAGTGTGGGAGAGATTATCTGCCACGACCGCCAGAGCTGCCGCCATCTTCACGATCTTCGCGTGAGCCAAAAGATGATCTTGGAGAAACATAATCCATTGCGGAGCGGCTGTCAGCAGATGCGGTATTGACCATTACTCCGCCACCACCGCCACCAAGGTTTTGACTGGAAGGGCTCGAATCAGTTCCGCCACCGCTTGAAGCAGCGCCACCGCCTGAGTTTGCAGAGCTTGCTCCAGCATCAGCAAGAATATTTCCATGGCCTTGAACAAGTGCCATCATAGCATCAGCATTCTTTCCGCCTAAGAGCGCAAAGTTTCCACCTGGCGCATGTCCGCCACCTTTGCTGCTCGCCTGTTGCGAGCGCAAATGCGACTCGGCCGCATGATTGGTATGTTTATCATCAGACATAATTAAAATTATAACATTATTTTAAGCTTCGTGCAAATGCTGTGCTTAGGCTTCTTCGGTTTTTTTATAGTTTTCAACTATTTGGCTGTAATAATCATGTAAATTGCCAGCCTCTATCGCAGCCCTGATTTCCTTCATCATATTGATATAGAAGTAAAGATTTGCCTGTGTGCATAGAATCGCACCCAAAATCTCACCTGCTTTTATCAGATGGTGCAGATAGGCCTTACTATATCTATTGCATGCAGCGATCGGTGAAGTTTCATCGATAACGGAATTATCCGCTGCATATTTTGCATTACTTATATTAATGGGGCCATGCTTGGTAAATATCTGTCCATGCCTGCCGCTTCGTGTTGGCAGAACGCAATCGAACATATCAACGCCACGTAACACTGCGCCGATTATATCAAGTGGTTTACCAACGCCCATTAAATAGCGCGGTTTTTCTTTCGGCAAAAACGGAACGGTGTAATCAAGTGTTTTGAACATTAGTTCCTGGCCTTCACCAACAGCCAAGCCACCGATCGCCATGCCGTCATAGCCGATCTTTATTAATTCTTCGGCAGATCTGCGGCGTAAGTTTTCATAAACGCTGCCCTGCACAATGCCGAATAATCCATAGCCATCACGTGCTTTATACGCCTGCTTGCTGCGTGCTGCCCAACGCAAAGAAAGTTCCATCGAATCTTTTGCTACCTTTTCTGTCGCGGGGTATGGTGTGCATTCATCAAATATCATTGTGATGGTTGCGCCGAGTAATCTTTGTATCTCGATCGAGCGCTCCGGTGAAAGCATATATTCACGGCCATCCAAATGGCTTTGGAATTTTACGCCTTCTTCCGTGATCTTCCTTATCTTGGAAAGGCTCATAACCTGAAAGCCGCCTGAATCTGTCAGAATTGGTTTTTCCCATTTCATGAATTCGTGCAGGCCGCCAAGGTTAGCAATTTCCTCAGCGCCAGGGCGCAGCATTAAATGATATGTATTTCCTAAGATTATTTCCGCACCTAGATTTTCCAGGTCATCAACGGTGATGGCTTTCACAGTTGCAGCGGTGCCAACCGGCATGAACACCGGCGTTTGAATGTTACCATGCGCGGTTTCGATCAGCCCGGTGCGGGCATTACCATCGGTTTTCTTTAAGGTGAATTTCATTTTTTGCTTAGCTTCCTGCAACTGTCATTCCATCAATGCGAAGGGTAGGGGCATTTTTGGAATAGCGCAAGTTAAGGTCATTCGCGGCGGTGATATTCATGAACATTTCAAGCAGATTGCCGGCCACAGTTATTTCAGAAACCGGGAATTGTATCTCACCATTCTCGATCCAGAAACCATTGGCACCCTGGCTATAATCACCGGTCACGTTATTCACGCCCATGCCGAAAACATCCATAACATAAAGCCCTTGCTTTATATCCTTTATCAGATCTTGCGGTGCGATATTTCCCTTCTCCATGTAAACATTGCTGGAAGCCGGGCTTGGGTTGCTCGAAATTCCGCGTGATGCGCGGCCATTGGTTTTTAACCCAAGTTTCGCAGCACTTCTGATATCCAGGATCCATGTCTGCAGAACGCCATCTTTCACCAGATACATTTTTTCTCCGCGCACGCCTTCTGCATCAAATGGTTCAGATGATAAACCTTTTTCAATGGTCGGGTCATCCATGATGTTTATTCCGCGCGGGAAGATCTGCTGGCCCATTTTTTCTGTCAGGAATGATGATTTTTTTACGATGCTCGAGCCATTGATCGAGCTGCATAGTGATGAAAGAATGCCCTTCGAAACGCGTGGGTCAAATATAATAGGCACTTTACATGTTTTCACTTTGCGTGGATTCAGTTTACGCACGGTTATCTCGCCGGCCTTTCTGCCCACAACGCTTGGGTCTTCCAGGTCATGCTTGAAGCGCGCATATGAATATTCATAATCAGTTTCCATGCTGGTGTCTTTGCCACCGATAACTGAAACTGAAACCGTATAACCGGAATTTTTATATGAACCGGCAAAGCCTTTGCTGGTAACGATTATATTTTCTGCAAATGAATAAGATGCATCGGCGCCTTCCGAATTGGTTATGCCTTCAACTGAAAGTGCGGCATCTTCTGCTTTTAATGCCCATTCTTTCAACTCATCGGTTGAAACATGCGCGCCATCATAAGTTTTCATATCAGCGATATCATCCGTATATTCACCTTTCTCAGCCAGGCGGATATATTCATCGACAGGTGCAAGCTTTGCGGTATCGATAACTTTTTTCACCGTTTCGCTGATATTATTTTTCTGTAAATTATTTGTCGATATAGCCGAGGTTCTGTGGCCCTTGCCATCAGCTATAAATACGCGGATGCCCAGATCGCGCGATTCTGATCTTTCAATATTTTCAAACTGCCTTAAACGCGTGCGAAGCGAGGTGTCGCTTGCTTCAACCAGAATTGCATCGGCATCACTTGCGCCATGCTTCAAGGCTTCCTCAACTGCGTAAGAGGCTATGTTTAAATTTTCTTCTGTCATGTTGAGGATAGATAAGAATTAAGCGGGCCTATTTAAAGGCCCGCTTTGGTCGATTACTTCTTGTCAGCTTTATCAGCTGCCGGAGTAGTTACTGTGCTCGCCGGAGCAGAGCTTTCAGCAGGTGCTGCTGAAGAATCTGCCTTAGGCGTATTAACTTTAAGAACTTTTATATCAAGATCTTTAGAGATAGTGTCGATGTAAGCTTTAACTGCATCGGAACCAAGTTGTTTCTCGATACGAGGTTTAGCTTCGTCGAAAGATACGATCTCAGCAGGTCTGCTATCTTCAACTTTGATCAGGTGATAGCCGAACTCAGATTTAACTGGTCCAACGATCTGTCCTTGAGGCGCTTTCTTAACAGCTTCTGCGAATTCTTTAACATATTCGTCAGGGAAGATGTAACCAAGGTCACCACCTTTCTGTGCAGAAGGTTTATCAAGTGAATCAAGCTTAGCGATATCATCAAAGCTTGCAGAGCCGCTTTCGATTTTAGCTTTTGCAGCTTTAGCTTCTTCCTCAGTTTTGAACAATATGTGTTTAACTTTATATTGTTTTGAGTTTTTAGCTTTCGCAACCAGGTCATCATAAGTTGATTTGATTTTCTCATCAGTGATGTTTTTCTTAGCAATACCTTCAAGGAATTTTTCCTTATAGATAGTGTTAACAAGGCTTGCTACTTTGTTTTTCAGTTCAGGATCATTCTGAACGCCAGCTTTAACAGCTTCTTTCAGAACAAGGCGTTGAACATAAACTTCACGAGCAAGAGCTTCCATGCCTTTTTCATCAATATTGTCGAAATTGATCGTTGCGCCACGGCCGCCGGTTATGAAATCAAGTCTTTCACGAACTTCTTCTTCACGGATATCTTCGCCGTTAACTTTGGCAAGAACATCACCAGTATAAGTTCTTTTGAAAGCGCCTTTTTGGGCACCACCGTGGAAAGCCACTATATATACTAGCAGCAGAACTACGATAACTGCCAATACTTTAGTTGCTGTATTGTTGTTTTGCATTGGAATTTCCTTGTATTTTGATTGAGTTGTATTATAAACAGCCACCTATATAAAGTAATTAACTTTTGCCTTCAACAAATAATTTATGGAAGATCTATTTTCTAACTTACCATCTGATAAATCTAAGGATTCCAAGGCCAAGGGTAAAAAGTCTGATGAGAGCGGTTATAGCGCCAAGGATATAGAGGTCCTGGAGGGGCTGGAGGCTGTCCGCAAACGCCCCGGAATGTATATCGGCGGCACTGATGTTACCGCATATCACCACCTTGTAGGTGAGGTTCTTGATAACTCGATGGATGAAGCCGTTGCCGGCCATGCCACTGAGATCGTGATCAGCCTTATAGATGAACATACTATCAGCATCGCAGATAATGGTCGCGGTATCCCGGTTGATGAACATCCGAAATATCCGGGTAAATCTGCGCTGGAAATTATCCTTACCATGCTTCACTCAGGCGGTAAGTTCTCGAACAAGGCATATGCAACATCCGGTGGTTTGCATGGTGTTGGTATTTCGGTTGTTAACGCGCTTTCATCAAAGCTCACTGTTGAAGTTCTGCGTAACGGCAAAATATATGAGCAGCAATATTCAAAAGGTCATGCGGTTACAAAACTCGCATCGAAATCCACAAATACAAAAGGCACAGGCACACGCGTAACTTTCCACCCGGATGAGGAAATTTTCGGCGCAAAACTTCATTTCAACCCGGAGCGCATATACCAATCTGCCAAAGCGAAAGCTTATTTATATTCAGGCGTTCGCATCAAGTGGGAATGCAACCCTGACTTGATCACGGCAGGTTCTGAAGTTCCGGAAAAGGGCATAATATTCTTTGAGAACGGCATCGTGGATTTCCTGGCCGACCAGACAAAAGATAATGTTACGCTTGGCAAGGGCCCATATAGGGGTGAGGCAAAACTTTCTGATAATAAAGGCCGTGTTGAATGGGCGATAAGTTTTTCACCTGATGTTGAGCCTAAAGGCTATTCATATTGTAATACCATTCCAACCATTCTTGGTGGCACGCATGAAAATGGTTTCCGTGCCGCGCTGACAAAATCCCTGCGCGATTATGGCGAAAAGCTTGGCAATAAAAAGGCTGAGAAAATAACTTCTGATGACGTGGTTGATTCCGGTGTTTTCGTATTATCTCTATTCTATCGTGATCCTCACTTCCAGGGTCAAACCAAGGAAAAACTTGTTTCTCAGGAAGCTGCTCGCCTGGTTGAAAATGCCGTGAAAGATAATTTTGATCACCTGCTTTTTGCTGATCCTGCATCGGCAAATTCAATTCTTGATCTGGTTGTAACTCGTGCTGATGAAAGGCTGAACCGTAAAAAGCAGCTGGAAACCAGCCGTAAAACCGTAACTTCTCGTTTAAGGCTTCCGGGTAAACTGGCTGATTGCTCATCTACGAATATTGAAGATACCGAAATTTTCATCGTTGAAGGTGATTCCGCAGGCGGTTCCGCAAAACAGGCGAGGGATCGTGCAACTCAGGCAATCCTTCCGATCCGCGGTAAAATTCTAAACGTTGCTTCTGCAGTTGATGAAAAGATAACTGCCAATCAGGAGATCAAAGATATCTTCACCGCACTTGGTGTTCAGGCCGGTTTTTATGATCCATCAAAACTGCGTTACGGCAAAGTTGTGATCATGACCGATGCTGACGTGGATGGTGCGCACATCGCCTCTCTGCTCATGACATTCTTCTTCCGCCAGATGCGCCCGCTTATCGATTCGGGTCGCTTATATCTTGCGCAGCCGCCGCTATACCGTATCTCTGATGGTAAGGAAACACGCTATGCAAACACAGAAGCGCAGCGTGATCAGGTTGCTGCAGAGCTTTCAAACAATGGCAGGAAAAAGATCGATATCGGCCGCTTCAAGGGCTTGGGTGAAATGACTCCGCCGCAATTGAAAGAAACTACCATGGATAAAAAGAAGCGCACCATGCTTCGCGTTGTTATTGATGATAGTGGGGCAGAATCTCGTCTGGTTCTGACTGATAGCGAAATAAAAGAGATGCAGGAAATTGGCGGCATCGAACTTTCCGAAAAAGATCTTGCTCCGGAAAAATCAAAAGAACTTACAACTGCTGAACTGGTTGATAATTTGATGGGACGCAAGCCAGAATTCCGCTTCAAGTTCATTCAGGAACAAAGCCAGATTCTTGGCAACCTGCACGAAAAGATCGACGTTTAGTTATTTACGCTTTAATTCCCTGTAACCGATATCGGTACGATAGAAAAGCCCCGGGCATTTAATGTTCGCCACGGTGCTATATGCATTATTATATGCATCCTGCAATGTTTTACCCTTGCCGGTGATGCCAAGCACGCGTCCGCCGATAGAATATATTTTGTTATTTCTTAATTCGGTTCCGGCATGATAAACAACTGCATTGCCGCCAACGGTTTTTGAAAGGTCGATCTCAAAATCCTTAGCATATTTTTCAGGATAACCTTTTGCTGCCATCACCACACATAATGCATTATCAGGCGAGAAGCGGATTTCCTTCACTTCATGCAAGCGGTTATCAGCCGCCTTGCACAGAATATCAGCAAGGTCAGATTCCAGGCGAGGGAGGATAACCTGCGTTTCTGGGTCGCCCATACGAATATTATATTCCAGCAATTTCGGGTTGCCCTGTTTGTCGATCATCAAGCCTGCGAACAGAAAACCTTTATATCGAATGCCATCTTTCGCAAGGCCGAGAATGGTCGGCTCGATGATATTCTTCATCGTTTTCATGCGCACCATATCGTTAAATACCGGTGCCGGAGAATATGTTCCCATGCCACCTGTGTTCGGCCCTTTATCGCCATCATAAGCGCGTTTATGATCTTGCGCCGAACCGAATTCGAAAACCGTTTTGCCATCGGTGATAACAAAAAAGCTAACCTCTTCACCTTCCAAAAACTCTTCGATGATAAGTTTTTTTCCGGCCTCACCGAACTTGCCGTTGAATGCATCATCAATCGCCGCAACCGCTTCTTCCTGTGTCAGCGCAACGGTCACGCCTTTGCCGGCCGCAAGCCCATCAGTTTTTATAACGATCGGCACGCCTTTTTCGCGCACATATATCTTTGCTTTCGCTGCATCAATGAAGGTTTGGAATTCAGCGGTCGGCACGCCATATTTCGCCACCACTTCCTTCATGAATTTTTTGGAGCCTTCCAACTGCGCTGCAGCTTTTGATGGGCCAAAAACTTTTATCCCCACTGCTTCTAGAAAATCTGCCAGCCCATCAACCAACGGTGCTTCCGGGCCAACAACAACCAGATCAATATTATTATTCTTGCAGAAGTTTTTTATGCCTTCGAAATTATCAGCCTTTAAATTTACGCTTTCTGCTTCGGAATTTATTCCGCCATTGCCGGGCAGAACATAAAGTTTATTTAAAGAAGGTGAGCGGTTGAACGCTTTCACGAAAGCATGTTCGCGCCCGCCGGAACCGATAAGCAATATGTTGAGCTTATTATTCATTCTTATCTTCTTCGATCTTCCTGGTGATTATCGATTGCTGGATGATTGAAAGCGTGTTGTTCCATATCCAGTAAATAACAAGGCCTGCTGCGAAGTTCGAGAACACGAACAGGAAAATCCACGGCAACCATGCCATGATTATCCTTTGCGTTTCCTCAGCCGCAGGTGGGTTTAGTTTCTGCTGTATCACCATGGTGATCGCAAATATTATCGGCAATATACCGATATGCGGCAGCATCGCCGGCACATGCCATGATATCAGCCCGAACGCGGTGAAAATATTGGTCGGGTCTTGCGCGGAAAGGTCTTTAATGAACCAGAAAAATGGCGAGTGGCGCATTTCGATGGTCACATTCAGCACTTTATAAAGCGAGAAGAACACCGGGATCTGGATGAACACCGGCAGGCAGCCCGTCGCCGGGTTGATTTTATGCTCGCGGTAATATTTCATCAACTCGGTGCCTTGCTTCTGGCGATCAGCTTTATAGCGTTCACGCAGTTTATTCACTTCCGGCTGGTGCTTACGCAGGCGCGCCATCGATTTATATGAAGTGTTAGCAAGCGGGAATAATATCAGCCTTATGCAAACCGTTAATAGCATTATTGCTAAACCCATATTGCCGATCTTCGAGTGGAAATATGTCAGGCCTTTGAACATCGGTTTTGTGATGAAGAACAATCCGCCGAAATCGATGCTGCGTTCGAATAATTTTATATTCAGGCGATCACGATAATCTTCCAGATAATCAAGTTTCTTTGCACCCGCATATATATTGAAGGTGAATTCGTTTTTCTCACCCGCTGCAATTTTATTCTGGCTTCCCATTATGTCATTCTGGAAGCGGCTGATGCCATCTTTCTCATAATGTTTGAAGTTGATATCATATTTGCCTGTCGATGAATCTTGCGGGATTATAGCGCTCAGCCAATATTTATCACCCACGCCGATCCAGCCTGAATTGCCGCTGTAATCCTGCTCATTCTTTTTCGCGAGATCCTTATATGTTATTTCTTTCAGCTCATCGCCGGAAACTGCCACCAGGCCTTCATGCGATACATAAACCGCCTTCTTGGTGATATCCCATGTGCGGTTGATCAGGCCATATGGCGCAAGCGAAATATCAGTGCCGCTTTTATTTTCAACCGATTGCTTAACGGTGATCATATAGCGCTCATCAATGCTGAATGTTTTCCTGAAAATAATGCCGTGGCCATTATCAAATTTTATCGTCACCGGCGTTGCAGGCGTAAGTTCATTACCAGATTCAACCGTCCATAGAGAGCTATCATCAGGCAGGTTTAGCGCTTTATCAGCCGCAACCCAGCCGGAATCCATGAAATAAACATCATTGGTATAGCGCGGTGTAAGCAGAATAACTTCCGGGCTGGAATCATCTAGAGTCTGGTGATATTGCGCCAGAGTAACATCATCGATCGTGCCGCCCATCAGGTTTATCGAACCATGCAGGGCAGGGGTGTCGATTTTTACACGTTGTTTAACCGCATAACCTTCATTGATGATATCAGCGCGCTCGCGGATCTCTTTCAGGTTTTTCAGCTGCTCTTTCAGTTTTGCAACCGGTTCGGTCTTCTTTTCTGATGCATATGGCGGCGCCACATCCTGCTGCGCTGCAGCGTTATCAGTAACTTTTAGGTTCGCACCAACTGCGGTTTCATTGCCTTTTGCAGTTGCTGCTGGATGTTTTTTTGCGTTGTAATTTCCCCAGAGGAAAATAATGCCCATTGAAATAACCAGGGCCAGGAATAATCTATTGAGTTCAGACATGTTTTTTATTTATCGTTTAGTTGCTTTGTTTTCTTTTCCGGCACCTGATCAAAACCCGAGCCACCGAAAGGATTGCACCTCAATAAACGATAAATTGCCAAAACGCCACCTCTAAAAATTCCATGAATTTCGATCGCCTCTTTCGCATATTCCGAGCATGTTGGGTGATAACGGCAGTTTTTCCCCAGCCAGGGTGAGATAACCAGTTTATATAGGGTTAAGGGAAGGATTACAATTTTTATTAGATGTTTTTTCATTACATATCAATATGTTGGGTGGCTTTAATCAAATCTTAACAAAAATATGGTATAATGGAGGCCTACCATACTTTTTAAGTTATACAATTATACATTTCGTATTTTTGTCGTTCATTCGTTGAACATTACATATTTTAAAATAACAGCTTAAGTCAGCTTCTATATATATAAATTAAATTTTTTCACCAAAAAATCTTTGAGTAACATTACAAAAAACTAAAAACTTAAATCTTCTAATGCTGGATCAGTGATTCACCTACAGAAGTTCGTTTATTTGGTCAACAGAACCATGATTTTCGATAAAAAATCTAAAATGTTTAGAGTTAACAATTTTTCAGAAACTTACAAAATCAAAATTTATGCAGATCATACTTGCTTTTCTTAAGGAGCACGCGGTTGTTATTGTTTTCGCATTGTATTTTTTCTCTCAAGGCCTGCTTTATACAAAAAAGAATGAGTATCTGCTCATTTTAAAAAGGGTAACAGGCGCTAAAAAGAAAAGGTATAGAATTGCGAGGGTATATACAAAGGGGCTTCATTATTCTCTGTTTGCAATAAAAAGCACAATAGAAAAAGTCGGCAAAGTAGAGTTTGAGGCTTCCTCATTCACTATGGCCACCGATGTTGTTTGTATTGAATATTGCGTTAAATACCCCGAAGAATTAAGTGTGGTTGTAAGCAATTTAGTTAAACGGGGGCCTCTTGATGCGGCTATTAAAAATTTTATAGAAATGTGGTGCAGATCCTTTGCCATTTTAAATCATCATGAAGAAGATTTAAGGAATGGAGATGCTTCCTTTTTTGTAAATCATTTATCAGAAATTAATAATTTAATAGCAAAGGCTTTAATGACTTATGGGCTTCCAGAAGTATATGCCAATGGGGCAATAACTTTAACTAAAATTAGCCGACAGTGATTTCTTAAATTTTCAGTTTTTATTTTTTCATTCTTTAGAAACAAATTTCAAAACTTTTAAAATCATTTTATGAGCATTTTATCAGTGCCAGGCATAAGCCTTGTTATCGTAGTTTTGTTGGTATTCTTTTATTTTGCTTTATCAACAAGGATAAAAGCAGGTGAATTTGGCCTTGTAACTAAAAACGGCGAAATTGCAGGGTTTTTGACAAAAGTTGGGTGGCATTTTTTACCGCTTTACCATGTAGAAATACATAAAACTACAGACATAGTGGAAATAAAAATTTCTCCAAAGGAATTAATCCCTACTATTGTAACTGTAAGCTATAAATATAATTTAATAAATATTTATACGCTGGCAGAGATACTGAAAAACTACCACAGCTTAGATCATGGTGTTAAAGAGATGATAGTTACGGCAATAAATTATGCTTTAAATCATCCTGATATCGCTATGGTATTGAGCAAAAAAAAGTTGAAGAAATCTGACCTTGAGGAATTGAATGTTGTTTTTGCAACTGAGATTCCAAAGCAATTAAAAGAAATTTTATTGCTAAAAGGTGTGGGTAAGAACGATTTAGACGTGGTGGAAATAGAGCATGCATTTGCTGCCTTTGCAGGCGCAGTTGTAATTGCATAATGTAGTACAGAAAAAACTCTCGCCCTTTGGGGAGTTTTTTCTTTTTTTAATATCAGAAATTTTCTTGAATAAATCCCAGACGAAAATCCGGAACAAATAAATAATATTACTTCACGCTGTGAAGGGCGAATTTCAGATCCTTCAGCAGGTCAGAATAATCGCGCTCGATAGTAGAAAAGCGGCCGATGAAATTATAACGGTAATGATCTTTGAAAAGTTTTGGTGAATTTTTCATCAGGCTGCGAACTGCTTCTTTCAATTTGCGTTTTGCTTTATTGCGATAAACAGCCGAGCCAACTTTTCCTGAAACAGTGAAACCGAAATGCGAAAGCTCATTTAATTCTTTATCTTCGATAGGCATATATTCCACGATCACACCCTTAGTGGAAATTTTATTTCCCTGGCTGCGCAGTTGCACAAATTGATCGCGTTTTTTTATCGTGTTGAGTTTCATCTGGCTTGCATCCCTTAGATTTTGGCCTTTACACATAAAACGCTACCCAAAGGCCAATAGCTTTGCAAGAGGAAAAAGAAAAATCTTTTACTCCTCAAATTAAGCCATTGTTAAATCAGGCATGAGAAAGGGAAGGCCGACAGGTTTACCAAAAATCAAAATGATTCGTTAAAACTTAGATATTACGCAGAAAGGCGTTTACGGCCACGTGCGCGACGAGCGTTGATAACTGCACGACCACCTACAGTCGCCATACGTGCACGGAAACCGTGGCGGCGTTTGCGAACTAGGTTAGAAGGTTGAAATGTACGTTTGCTCATAGTAATTCTCTATATTTGGAAGGGCTTTATATATTAGCACCAAGTCCTAGTCAAGGGTTAATATTTAATAATTAAGCCATTGCAATTAACAGTTTTTTAATGGTTATATGTTAATATTCAAGAGGAAGGGGATTACGCATGGCTGATATATATGAGTATTTAGAGGCGAAGGATGTAAATTATCAAGATCCTGCCCATGTTGCACTGCGTATATGGATGAAAGAAAATTTTCTTGTAAATATACGTAATTCTGAAGATCCATTCAAAAAAACATTATTAGAAAACTCTGAATTTGTTATCTATGGAACAACTCTCATAACTATTGGCCAAATGATTGGAATGAAATTTCCTTATGCGGGTCAAAAGTCGGGAGATATTGATATATCTGTGTGCCCACCAGGCGATTGTATGGTCGGAAGAGATAAAGATTTATTTATAAAAGAATTTCAAAAGGTCGTAAAACCATTTTTGCTTGATGTCATGAAAAGAACCGGTCTTTCGCAGTATGACCCAAAAGATATACTTGGTGATAAAAGTCCTGAAATTATTTTTAATAGACCTTTCATGGTGGCAAGGAATTTTACACCGGACCAGGCGGAGAGTGTTTTCAAAGATTTGAACTTAGATATACCAAAGCCGCAAAATAATACTCATGTAAGCATGGAAATAGATCTTATCGCGCAGCCACCTCTCTCTCCGTTAAAGCCCTTGGAAGTTCCCATATTAAGCGGTGGAAGCACAGGTTTAAAAATTGATGATTGGAGACATCTTCTTTCTAAAAAAATTGCCCGCGCGGCATCACCAAAAACTGCTTTTGGCAAGGTTTTTCAGCATTCTAATGATCCAAACGGTTTTAAGCCCCGTGATCTGATAGATATATATAACCTTGTAAATGCAGATCCTCAGGTTGTTAATCTTAACAAGAGCGATCCGAATAACGATATAGGCTTGATGCGTGTTCTAAGCTTAGTTTATTTTGCTCGCTATGATCATGATAAGATAAAGGTTGATTCAAAATATTATGAGCCAACAGAAGAAAATATAAATTCTTTCATAGCAGCTTTAGATAGAAGAATTTCTGATGCGCACGAGCTTGATCACTCGCTGGTTAAAAAAGTTTTTGAAACTTATCATGAAGTTCTTGAAAAAGTTTTTCCTGAAATTGTAAAAGATCGAAAAGAAGAAGTTCAAATCGATCCCAAAGAAAAGCAATTTTTGACGGAGATAAGGGGTTATAGGATAATGCCTTCGGGCGGAACGGCACAAACATATCCATCAATAGAGGTTGATCTATTAAGAGAATTGCATCCAGAAGTTTTTAAAAACCATCCGGAAATGCTGACAAAAATAGCAGGTCACCCGACCTTAAAAGCTATCGGTCAACAGGTAATGGAAAGAAGATCTGGAATGGAGTATTAAAGCTTAGTAGGGTTTGGCACATCGCCATAAACTTCCAGCGGGTCGAAGGCCTTTTCTTCCTCACGGAATATCAGTTTTTGCCCGGCATCGCCTTCAGTCGGTATAGAGCGGTAAAAGCATGAGCGATAGCCCACGTGGCAGCTGGCTTCCTTGCCAACCAGTTCAACGCTTAGCCAAACGGCATCCTGGTCATCATCAATGCGAAGGTCTTTCACTTTCTGGATGAAGCCTGAATTCGCACCTTTGTGCCACAGAATATTTCTGCTGCGGCTCCAATAATGCGCTTCACCTGTTGTGATGGTTTTTTCCAGCGCTTCCTTGTTCATATAGCCAAGCATCAGCACTTCACCGGTTTTTGCAGAAGTTGTCACCACCGGCAGCAAACCGCTTTCATCGAATTTCGGGGCAAGTTCTGTGCCTTCCTCGACCTGTTCGATAGAAATTCTTTTTTTAAATAGATCGTTCGTCATCATTTTCGTTTTTATTTTCTCAAGCTGATATATAGTTTTATTGATTAATTAGTCAACTAAGGAACTGCTGGTTTAGGGGTTATTCTGCAGAATTTTCCCTTAAAATGCCGGCATTATCATAAATTATGGCAGAAGCCGCCGTTACATTACCTGATGCTGGTGAAGCACAGGGGCCGTTTTCCCGGTTTTTGAATATCGGCCGCTATACCGATGTTCTCTTCTCGCTTGGCATCTTCATGATCCTGGTCGTGATGTTATTCCCGGTGCCGGTGTTGCTGCTTGATTTCCTGCTTTCGGTTTCGATAACATTTTCCATCCTGATCCTGCTTAACACGCTGTTCATTTCAAGGCCGCTGGAATTTAACTCATTCCCAACCGTGCTTTTGATCGCAGCCTTATTCAGGCTTTCTCTTAACATCGCAACTGCGCGCATCATCCTTTCGAACGGCCATAACGGCACTGATTCTGCTGGCCATGTGATCCAGGCCTTTGGAACTCTGGTGACGGGTGGTAACATCGTCATCGGTGCGATCGTGTTCATCATCTTAACAGTCATCAACTTCGTGGTGATCACCAAAGGTTCTGGCAGGGTGGCAGAAGTTGCAGCAAGGTTCAGCTTGGATGCGATGCCGGGTAAACAGATGGCAATTGATGCCGATCTTTCAGCCGGGCTTATCGATGAGGCAACTGCGCGCAAGCGCCGTAAAGAACTTCAGGATGAATCAACCTTCTATGGCGCCATGGATGGTGCCAGCAAATTCGTCCGTGGCGATGCCATCGCCGGCATCATCATCACTTTCGTGAACTTCCTCGGTGGAATCATCATCGGTGTGGTGCAGAGGGGGTTATCATTCAGCGCTGCAACACACACATATACCATCTTAACCATCGGTGATGGCCTTGTATCGCAGATCCCGGCGCTTATCGTTTCGACATCTGCGGGTTTATTAGTTACAAAATCCGGTGTTACAGGTTCGGCTGATAAAGCCGTATTAAGCCAGCTCGGCCGTTTCCCTAGAACGCTTGCAACGGTTGCCGGCATCACTTTCGCGTTGGCACTTTTCCCCGGCCTGCCATCACTGCCATTCTTCGTGCTAACTGCAATTGCGGGTTATGGCGCTTATTACCTATATCGCAACCCACTTGAAGATGAAGATTCTAAAAAATTCAAGGCAGATCAGGCTGCAGCTCAGGAGAAAAAGAAAACTGAAGATGAAGCATTGAAGCCGGAGAAGGAGCTTGAAAAGGCGCTGAAGATCGATTCCATCACGTTGGAACTTGGCTATGGCCTGCTTTCGCTTATCAACTATGGCAAGGGCCAGAAGCTAACCGATCAGGTGAAGGCATTGCGTACGCAGATCGCGCGCGAGCTCGGTTTTGTTCTGCCATCAGTACGCATACAGGATAACATGCAGCTTCCTGCAAATGATTACATGATCAAGATAAAAGAGCTGGAATCGGGCAGGGGTTCTGTGTTCCCTGATAAACTTATGGTGATGAACCCGACCGGCGGCCGTATCGATCTTCCCGGCACCGATACAAAAGAACCAACCTTCGGCCTGCCTGCAAAATGGGTTGATGATACAAGGCGTGAAGAAGCAAGCTTTAAGGGCTATACAGTTGTTCACCCACCAACAGTTATCACCACTCACTTAACCGAACTGGTGAAAGAAAATATCGCCGAGCTTCTTTCATATACTGAAACGAAAAAACTTCTTGATGGCATGGATGAATCGCACAAGAAACTTGTTGATGATATCATTCCTTCGCAAATATCAGTTGCCAGCGTGCAGAAAGTTCTGCAGCGCCTGCTTGCTGAAGGCATTTCCATACGTGATCTTCCAACCATTCTTGAAGCCATTGCGGAAGTTGCAAAACTTTCACAAAGCACCATGCTCATCACAGAACATGTTCGCGCGCGCCTGGCACGCCAGATCAGCTTCCAATATGCAAATGATAAATCCGAACTGTTAACAGTAACTCTTGCGCCGGTGTTTGAGCAGGCATTTGCAGAAGGGCTGGTCGGGCATGGTGAAGAAAAACAACTGGCAATGCCGCCTACACGCCTGCAGGAATTCATCAGTAAAACCCGTTCAACGCTTGAAAATCTGGCGATAAAAGGTCAGAACCCAGTGCTGCTGGTTTCGCCTTCAATCCGCCCATATGTTCGTGCGATAATCGAGCGCTTCCGCCCGCAAACCATTGTCATGAGCCAGAATGAGGTCTATCCTAAGATCAAAATAAATTCCGCTGGCACTATCGGTTAAGATAATAAGCCTTATTATTTATAGCGCCCAGAACCACCAACCACTTTTGGATATATCTCAATGCTATCAGGAAGGTAATTAGCGCCTATATATTTTTTCTTGTTATTGATAACTTTAAGATCAAAGCTTCTAGATTTTTCACCCGCAGGTAAATCCTTATCTTTTGTTCCGGCTGGAGTAACGTTAACAATGTTAACATTTGTATATGGAAGATAGCTATATTGTGGTGATACATGAATATTTCTATCAAGCGCTTTCATTTCGAAGATAAATTCGTATGCGCCTCCGCCCAGTTCAATTTTTGCTGAAGAGTCTTTTATATGAAGAACCGTAGGACCTGACAATTTAAGATGCGACGCCTTTATTGAATCAATGGGTATATCCATTTCTGGGTTTGCTTTACCTTCAGATATATTTTTAAAAGCTGTAATAATTTTTTGCTGTAAAGAGTCTGCATTTGTTTGGCAAAAAGCAGATATCTTAGGCAATAACAGCATTGCAGCCAGAATAAATTTTTTCATATAAGATCTGTTATTTTACCAGAGTTGTAATTAAACGCCCCAAAGAGCGCATATCATAGACTATTTTAAAAACTAAATCCATAGTTTAATTTTTAAATAACCAATTGATATAAAATAATATTTCACGTTAACCTTTTGTTAACATTGCTGTGCTATAATATTGGTGAAGGAAGATATAAGATGGTTGAAAGTAAAAAACATCCTCAATATTTAACTGCCGACAATAGGCCTGTAACAGATAGGCAATCAATTCCAGGCGGTAGTGGTGCAAGTGTTGTTCTTAATACCAATAAAGATGCCGATGGATATTCTGTTCAGCAGGATATTTATTTTAACAGCACTCCCGATATAGCTGGGCAGGAGATCGCCTCTCTTGATGGCGTATATAGGAAAAATTATACGCTTGGTAATATATATTATAAAACAGATGGCCGACATCTTAATGAAACAAGTAATGGTCCTGATGGTAAAGTTTATACCAATACAGAGAATCCAGATATAAAAGCCTATGCCGATAAGATTAATGAATTGATGGAAAAAGACCCTTTCGTGCAGATCAATATAAAAGGGCATGCATCAAAAACCAGCAATCCACAGCATAATATGGATCTTTCGGTAGATAGGGCAAAAAATGTTTATGAGGGTGAAGATATAAAAGATGCTAATGGTAATCCCATCATACATTTAAAAGGTATAATTGATTATATAAAGCCGGAATTCAGGGCCAGGTTACATAATGACAATAATTTGAAAACTGATGCCGTGGGAGATACGGATCTTGCCATAAAAACGGATAAGGAGAATGGCGAAAACCGTAATGTTGAGATATCGGCTTATTATATGAATACAGATAATGCCGATAGAGGATACCGCGTATATCACATAGATAAAAAATTTGCAGATCTAATGTCTCAGAGGAATTTTGGTCTTGATGTAGATATGGGCATGACAACTGAACTTAGTGTTCAGCTGCAACAGAATAGGTCTAGCATTTCTCTTCCTGCGCATGGAACTGTTTTGCTTGAAACCGACGATCTAAAATCTCCTGTAAAGATTAATATTAATCCAAATCAGGCTGAAGATTTTCGTTTTATGGTTAAAGATGCCAAGGGCGATATCACTTATCGCATTGAAAAAGACAATAATGTTCTGGTGTTTGAAGATGGTAGAGAAATAGCAAGTATAAAATATAATTTACCTAATGGTGCAACTGTAACCGAGAATGATATTTATGTAGGTAAGGCCATATCGCAATCAGACGGAAAATTAAAAACCGAACTTGGTACCAGAGATCTTGCCGGTGAACTTTTTGATCGGATCGATAGAAATCATGATGGTAAAATATCTAAGCAAGAGATCGATCAGGAAAATAAATATATAAAACTACGTGAATTGACCGATAGCGATAAGGTTAAAGCAATCACTGATGCTAATGCAGCGGCAAAATATTATGTTGATAGGGTGGATAGGATTGGCAATATAGATCTTGAGAAAATACAAAACATAGATTCATACGTAAGTAGCCACATGATGGGAACACAGTATATCGGTAATAGGGGTGATTTTACCGCAGCTATTATGGAAGGTGGGCACACACAAAACGGCGCTCTTTCAATAAATTACGATGAGATCAAAAAACAAAATCAAAAAGATAAGTTATTTACCGATGCAGTTAAAGGCTTCAGTAGCCAGGATATGTCCGGTGGCATTACGATTGATAAATTCAGATCAGTTGTTACTGCCAGTCCGGTATTCGCTGAAGTTGATCCTAATGCACAGGATAAAGGCAACAAAACGCGCTAATCACACTTATATTTAATTTCTTCTTACCTATAGGTTTTTTATTTAAGCCACCTATATATTCCTAAACAACAGGAGTTTATATGGCTTGCGCTGAAGATAAAAAAACATACAAAAAAGAAAATTGCCCGTTTTACTGGCTGGTTCTGCTTCTAACCGTCATTGGCGGAATTAACTGGGGGCTAATTGGTGGATTGAACTTCAATCTGGTATCATATCTATTTGGTTCCGGCACGCCGGTTGAAAAGGCCGTTTATATCATAGTTGGTATCGCAGCGGTGATATTACTGCTGAAATCACTGTGCTGCTGCAAGAAAAGCTGCAAGGTTGAGAAGGTAGAAACAACCACAACCCTGTAACAGGAATTAGCAGGCGGTTTTAGGTTGCCGCCTGCTATGCTTTATTATCTGCTGAATATTTTTCCAAGATTAACAGTAATGCCTGCTTCAACGATAGGTGATATAGGTGCTTTAACTGTATATTTATGCTGTCCTGCATCCTGGCCATTATTTGGATGATTCGCATCAGGATAATAAGTGTCGTTCTCTATCTTATTCATCGTATAACCACCCAACACACCGCCAGCTAATCTTATTTCTGCAGCATCCTGCATGAATGGGATTTTAAAGCCAAGTTCACCGCGTGCATGGTTAGTGTTTATATCATAAGTGCTCACAGCCGTATAGAAAGGCCTGTTATTCGGGTCTGTGGTTGAAAGAATTTCGTTCTGTGTGAAGTTTACATGTGATTTACCAAGCAATGGAACATATCCTTTGGCAAAGCCGATAAAATTGCCGAAATTCTTCTCAAGCTCTATGTTCATTCCGAAAGTGTTCGTATGGAATGGTGAGCCAAGAACATCTGAATTAGGGTTGTTGAACATGCCATCTGCCACTTTAACACTGTTATAGGCAAAGCCCGCCGCTACAGAGTAATTATCATCTCCGGTTGTTGGAGATACGCGAACATATTTCCCGCCCAGGCCGGCATTAAAATAGCTGAAGCTTGCGCCATTAATGGTATCCATGCGTTTTTCAAAACCATTAATGTCAGCGGTTCCATAAAGTGAAAAACCTTGGTCGCCGATAGGTGGTGCAACGGTAATTCCGCCATTAAAACCAGGAGCCATCCCGATCTTGCTGCTGAAATCTTCCGTTCCTGCTGGATAATCATGTATCCTGGTTACATTACCACTCAATGCAGATGTATAACCAAGTCGAAATTGAAGCTGTTGTGAAAGTGTGATCGGATCCATTGGCTATCCCCCATAATTGCCATTAAAATCGTCTGCAATATAACATAAAATCAGGCCTATATCCACCTAAATATGCCTTAATTTTGAGGGTTTTTATTGTTTCTGCCCCATATTTTGCCGGATATGGCCGATGATAGAATCTTCTTTACAATATATATAATTTTGTTAATAAAGGTGCCTCTAAATGCCGCCTTAGCTCAGCTGATAGAGCGGCTGATTTGTAATCAGCGGGTCGGGGGTTTGAGTCCCTCAGGCGGCACCATAAAAAAAGTCCCATTTATGGGGCTTTTTTTATAACTAAAATCACCCGAAATAGTCATCTTCCAGGTCAACGATATAATTCACTAATCTTGCGATAACACCGCCTTTCTTTATCTCGGCATCGCGAACAGCAAGTTCCTCTGAATTATATTGCGCTTCATAAGCATTGGTTGCTGCTCTGGCCTTTTCTTCTGCGGCCTTGAAATCAACCGCATTTTCCTGATCGTGGTGGATAAGGTTATAAATCTTTTGCTCGGTGGCATCGAAATTGCCATCTTCATAGAACATAACACGTGCGGCATCGATAAGGTTTGCACGATCATGAATGTCGGTCACGCCGGGGTAAACATCATTAATCTTCACGCCGTTATTTATATCATTTTCCAAGATCGCATGCTGTTCTGGAACAATATTATTTCGTTTCAGATATTCAATGAGCATCGCCTTTTCGCTGTCAGCGAGCTTGCCGTCGGCATAACCCATCGCGATCAGTGAGCGCCACATTGCCAGTTTGCTTGGGGTTAACGTTATCGCCGGCCTGTTATCATTTATCATGGTCTATCCATTTTTTTGTCCGTGCATTGAAATATTTTTCGCTGCATATATATGAAGCTACATAATATAATTTTAGAGGGAAAATCACATGGAATATCGCCAATTAGGGAAATCGGGCCTGCATGTACCGGTTTTAAGTCTCGGAACTGCCACATTTGGCGGCAGTAACGAATTCTTCCAGAAATGGGGCCAGACTGATGTGAAGGAAGCCTCGCGCATGGTTGATATCTGTATTGAAGCGGGCGTAAATTTTTTTGATACCGCAGATGTTTATTCTTCCGGCATGGGGGTTGACGACAACCGTGTTAGCCGACACGGAAACGA
>JBEHXK010000013.1:0-56707 GCA_048498735.1 Pseudomonadota bacterium | reverse complement strand
ATCACGACCAGAGCTTAACCGGCTCGGCGGGAATATCATATAACCTGCATGACATTATATATAGTGCAGATGTTCTATATGGCAGTGGCCTGCGTAATGATTTTGCCAATACCGGCCATCTGTCTGATTATACTCAGGTGAACTTAGGTGCTGCTCATAATTTTGATCTAGGGAATGCCGGTAAGGTCGATGCGAAATTATCGGTCATAAATGTATTCGATGAGGTCTATCAGATCCGTGATGGTTCCGGGATAGGGGTATTCGCACCGCAATATGGTCCAAGGAGAGGTTTTTATTTATCACTTAGTAGACCATTTTAATGAACAGCGGCATCAGCACGATAATATTTCCCTCACTATAAGTATCGTGCTGCATGTCGCTATGGTGATATGCATTATATTATATGGCAGGTCTCATGTGCTGCATATGATGCCAAAAGGTTTGGCTGCGGTGAATATAACTTTGGTGAATGCCATATCAGAAAAACAGGAAGCTCAAATAATCCCAGAAACAAAACCTGAATCATCACCATCAAAAAAAGCTGCAGTAAAAAAAACTGATGATAAGCCGGTAAAAAATAATTCCGCAAAAGCAGATCAGCAAACCCTGGCTGCAAATGATAATGTCGCTGCCACTATAATATATCAGCCCGCACCAAAAATTCCTGATGATCTAAAATCAGCAGCGCTTGATGATTACGCTTTAGTGCGTTTCCACATCGATGAGCGTGGCAATGCAGTAACAGAAGTGCTTCGACCTGCAAATAATATGCGTTTGAACCATATATTGCTGGAAACACTAAAGTTATGGAAGTTCAGGCCGGCTTATAATAAAGGCGTTCCGCAGGCTTCAGCGTTTGAAATGCATATCAGGTTCAGTGCAGAAAATTAATGGAATGTTAATTTATTTATATAATCTTTATATCTTTGTTACTTTTTCAGACAGCATTTTTAACAGCAAAGTCATAATTAAGCTCATGGTAACTTTAGTTATTATTATTTCAACATTGGAGAAATTATGAAAAAGATCCTACTTGCAACAACATCTCTGGTTGTTCTGTCTGCGGCTTCTGGCGCTCATGCTGGCGGCAGCAACGAACCATATACAACCAGGAACACATATAAAACCAACGCTGCGGCTACAAATAATTATCAGCCAGCAGATGAAGCATGGTATGTTTCAGTATCTGGTCTTGCAGACTGGACTCGTGATCAAGGCCCTTCTAGCTTCAACACTGGCTGGGGCGTTCTGGCTGCAGTTGGTGAAGAACTGAACTGGGGCTTCGCGAAAGGCATGAGAGGCGAGCTTGAGCTTGGCTACAGAACTGCTGATGCTGATCCATCTGGCAGCTTAAGTGCATATACAGGCTTTGCAAACGTTTATTATGATTTCAAAAACAACAGTGCGTGGACCCCTTATGTAGGTGCTGGTATTGGTGCTGCTTATCTTGATGCAGATAATCTTGCTTTGGGTACTGCGGATGATAACGGTTGGGCATTTGCATACCAAGGCATTGCTGGTGTGAACTACGCATTCACTCGTAACTGGTCTGCACAGGTCGAATATAGATATGTTGGCTCTACTGATGCAGATTTGTCATCAGGTGCTGGTCCATCAGCTGACTATGCTCTAGATAGTCATAACGTGGTTGCAGGCCTGAAATACAAGTTCTACTAGGCTAGCAAAAACCAGTCTTAAGGTTTAAGTAACATAAAAGACCCGCTATATATATAAAATATAGCGGGTTTTTTTATTTTTTGTTTTTTTTACGTTTACAACTAGTTAATAAGCCTTTAGATGTATCACACATTGTTATTATCAACTCAAAGAGGGAAATATGAAAAAAATCCTTTTAACTACAACTGCAGTAGTAGCGCTTTCAGTAGCTGCTAATGCAAACGCTGGTGGCAGCCATGAAGGTTATTCTGCAAAGAATGCTAACAGCTACAAACCTACTGATGAAGCTTGGTACGTTTCTGTATCAGGCCTAGCTAACTTCCTTGATGATCAAGGTGTTAACAGCTTTGACACTGGTTATGGTGTTCTTGCTGCTGTTGGCCACGAAGTTGACTTCGGTCTTGGTAAAGGCTTCCGCGCTGAAGGCGAATTCGGCTACAAAAAAGCTGATGCTAACGTTGGTGAACTAGATGCTTATTCTCTAATGGCTAATGCATACTATGATTTCACAAACTCTAGCGCATTCACTCCATATGTTGGTGCTGGTATCGGTACTGAATACCTAGATGCTGATGGTATCAATGCTACAACTGGTCGCGTTCACGATCAAGATTGGACATTTGCTTACCAAGGTATCGCAGGTGTTAACTATGCATTCAACCGTAACTGGTCTGCACAAGTTGAATATCGTTATATCGGTACTACCGATGCTGACCTGAACTCTTCTACAGGTGCATCTAACGATCTTAACTTCGACAGCAGCAACGTTGTAGCTGGCGTTAAATACAAATTCTATTAATCGTTAATCGCTTAATAGCAAATTTAGAAGCCCGCCTGGATTCAGGCGGGCTTTTTTTATGTCTGAAATTCATGTCTATTTACTTTTAAGAAAATGCTCTATAGATTTTTATCTATCGCTAATCATATGAGAGAGATAAAAATGAAAAAACTTCTCCTGCTTTCTGTAACTGCCTCAACAATAGTCATATCATCCAGTGCACAAGCTCAGGTTTATGATCCGGTTTCACAGACATACGGTAATGCAAAAGCGCATGATTTTTATAAGAATGAAGGTGATGACTGGTATGCAAGCATGTTCGGTGCAGGTACACTTATAAATGATCGAGGTGCAGAAGTATCTGGTGTTCATGGCAAAGTTGCCTTCAATAATGGCTATGGCCTGTTATTTGCCGGTGGTCGCGAATTCAATTTCGGCACAATGGTTGATCTAAGGGCGGAGCTTGAACTTGGCTGGCGCCGTAACGGGGTTGATTCATTCAGTTTTGCCGGAACCTCATATCAGGCAGATGGACATATGGATGCCTATAGCCTGATGGGCAACTTCTATTATGATATAAAAACTCAAAGCAATTTCACGCCATATATTGGCTTTGGTCTAGGTGTTGCTGATGTTCAGGCTAATAATATCACAACTCCTGCGGTTGCCGGTAACATTGATGATGATGATACAGTGTTCGCCTACCAAGGGATGCTTGGTTTAGATTATGCACTTGGTTATCAGTGGTCACTCAAAGGTGAATATAGATATTTCAAAACCAGCGAACTTGATTACACAACTTCAGCAGGTGCTCCTGCCAGCATAAAATATGATAATAACGGCCTATTGCTAGGTGCCAGCTATAAATTCTAATTTTGCTTAGCCTTCAAGATCTGTGCGGAATAGAATTCGATAAGCTTCGCTTGATTCCATAAGTTCCTTGTGGCTGCCTGACGCGATAAGTTCGCCATGTGCCATCACGAAAATCTTATCAGCTTTCACAACAGTGTGAATTTTATGTGCGATAGTTAATGTTGTGCGCTGTTCTGTAAGTTTATCTATAGCTTTCTGAATTAGTGAGTCAGATATCGGATCAAGGGATGAGGTCGCCTCATCAAGCAGTAGGATAGGGGAGTTATATAAGAATGCGCGCGCAATTGAGATGCGTTGCCTCTGACCACCTGAAAGGCGATTACCATTCTGGCCTATCTTAGTTTCATAACCTTCCGGCAGTGCCATGATAAAATCATGTGCCTCAGCCATTTTTGCAGCATTTATAGCATCTTCATCTGTGGCGTTCTGGTTGCCATAAACAATGTTGGCTTTAATTGTATCATCAAAAAGCTGCACTTCCTGACCCACATATGAAAAAGCCTTTCTGAGTGAGTGGATCTTCAAATTTCTGATGTCGTGGCCATCAAGTTTTATCTCGCCGGAATTTACATCATAAAATCTCAGCAGCAGATTCATAATGGTTGATTTACCGCTGCCGGAATGGCCGACCAGGGAATAATTTTTCCCTGCCTCAAGTTTTATATTTAAGTCTTTCAACACCGGCACATCAGGAAAATATGCGAAGTTAACATTATTCAGTTCGATATTTCCTTTCACATCATTCAGTTCGATTGCATCGGGCTCTTCTTTTACTTTCGGTTTGTAATCAAGGATAACAAAAAGTTTTTTAGCAACGTTAATTCCCATCTGTAATGATGTATTGTAGCCCGCAACACCTTTGATAGGCTTGTATGCCATCATCATTGCAGTGAAGAACGAGAAGAAGGTTCCCGGTGTGGTTTCACCGCTTGCAACTTTGCTGCCGCCATACCAAAGCACCAGCCCAACACCGATACCTGTCAGTGACTGCACAAAAGGTGATTGGATGCTCGTAACCTTGCTTATCAGTCTGCTATTTTCGTATATAGAACGTAGAATTTTATCAAAGCGTGTAAGCTCAAAATTTTCAGCATTATAAGCCTTTACCACGCGCACTGAACGCAGCGAATCATCAACTTGCATGGTCATTTCTTCCATGCCGAACTGCAGTCTTGTAACCAGATGTTTCATTTTCCTTGAAAGGGAATAAAGCGGATATGCGCCGAATGGAAAGGCGGTGAACGCAACCAGTGCAAGTTTCCAGTTCATTATGAACATCACACCCACAAGGAAAGTTGCAGTGAAGAAATTTCTGAATGTACCGGTCAGAAGCAGGCCTATGCAGCCCATTACAACTGATATATCATTTGTAATATTAGACATCATCCGGCCGGTTGATGAATTATTGAATATCTCCATGTCCGATTTCAAAAATCTTTCATAAAGGCGATAGCGCAGTTTGTTGGTTATGCGCGTGTTCAGAATATTCATCATCTGCACTTGTATATATGTGCATATGCCAAGGGTGATCGACACTCCCGAAACTATCAGCGCCATGCGCGCAAGCTGCCATTGTGTTGAAGCCTTGTTGAAAAGAGTTTGGTCGATAGCCGGCTGGATCAGGTAAGCCTGTGATGATGTCAGGAAGGCGCAGCCGATCATTAAACCAACGGCGACCACAACGCGTTTCCATTCTGGCAGGATATACTCTTTCACCAGCCTTTGCAGAACATCATACCACAATGTGTCGTTAGAGAATTCTTTCATAATTATTTTAACAGGTTCAGGTCATAATTCCTGACTCTGTCCAGATGGCCTTCTATCAGGCTCAGGTCATAATCAGGGTATTTTTTTGCGATAACATCTCGGTAAAGGAAGTTATGGTAATAAAGCATTTTCAATTCGCGTAGCAGTGCTGCACTTATAAAGGGTGAGTTAAAATATTCTATCGCGGTATACCACGAGGAATATTGCGGGATATAATTTATCGCGAAATCGCGTTTGAAAAAATCAAAGCGGAATCTGCTGTTAGATGAGAAGCGGGAAACCTTATATTTACGCGGCAGGGAAAGAGAAATACTTTCCTTGATGAGTGATAATATCTTTTCATCTCTGTTCAAATTCTCGAAATTCACCAGGTCTGCCTGCGGGCAGAAGGCACCGATCTTCAGGTCGTTCGCCAATGCCTGTTGTGAAACACCGATCTCATAATGTTTAATGATATATTCTTTGTCTTCGCTCAGGAAATAATTGCTGAATATATCATCCAGCAACTGCCTGACTGCCTGATTGCTTATTTTATATGCGGTGAAATAATTCTGAATATGGTATTTAGGGCTGATATTATCGCTGATGCCCCACACATCAAACTCGCGTTTTTCCATATCATGGAAAACTTTTTTCAGCGGATAGAAAGGGCCATAAACACTATCATTTGCAAATATAATATGTGTATATGCCTGCAGGTTATCAGCCTCATAGAAACCGGTGATGAACCCGGCCATGTCATAACCTTTGTTCTTACGCATGATCAGCTTATTCACATGCGGCAATATCTTGTCAGTGTATTTTTCTTCAATTTCTTCGCAGTTGCTTACAAAAATTATATCGCAACCGGCATATGCCAGTTCCTTCACATAATGGGCAACATAGTCATCGATCTTATTATCCTTATCATAATGTGAGAAAACGCAGAGGCGATTATTACCTTTCGCAGACTTTTCCGAGATAAGCTTTCTGGTAATCAGTTTTATATGGTCCATTATATTATGATTTGTTCAAAACTTAATTATCTTAACGCCCTTTATAATTCAATAAAATTATAGGTTTAAGCGCCGATAGCATCCCAATCAATTATTCCATAGTGTGTAAGGGTGAAATATATCACCACCAGAATGAATGAAACTATCGCGGTTAGAAGGAATTTCTTCTTCATGCTGAATGGTGCCGGGGCGCCGTGATCATTGCCGGGCAGGTGGTTTTCATCCTGTTTTATTCCGATCGGCAGGATGCAGAAGATCACAATCCAGTAAGTTACTGCATAGACCGAAACGAAATTTAGTAATTTTTGTAACATAAAATTTTTTATCTGATATTTTTGGCCGAAATTAATCCCGAGTGCATCATGAACATAAAAATCCTTTCAGCAATTACAATTTTGGCGTTGGTCATATTTGCGCTGTTCCCTGAAATAGATCTTAAGGTAACGCATTTCTTTTTCTTTGATGGGCAGTTCCCGCTTAGGGGTAATGTATCGCCGCTTCATAATGTTGGCTCACTTGCGCTTGATTACACGGTTCGCATATGCTGCATATTAAGTGCGCTAATATGTTTGGGCGCTATCGTTTTTCAATATACCCGCAAATTCATTCCAGCAGTGCTTCAAAACCTTGGTGATAAATTGCGCTCATATATAAAGTTCACGAATAAACAGCTAAAATACCTGTTTTTGGTTATTGTTATAACCCCTGGCATTATCGTTCACTGGGTGATGAAGCCGATCTGGGAGAGGGCGCGTCCGGTCAATGTGACCGAGTTCGGCGGCGAAAAAACCTATACAACCTTCTATCATCTCCATGCACATATGGATGGTAATTCTTTCCCATCAGGCCATGCGGCGATGGCATTTGCGCTGGTGGCTCTTGGATATATGGTTGCGCCGGAAAAGCGTAAAAAAGTGCTATTTATAACTATTTGCTATGCGATTTTGGCCTCTGCATGCCGTGTATGGCAGGGTTCGCACTTCATCTCAGATGTAACCTTCAGTGGCCTTCTAACCCTATGGACCATTATTATAATGGACAGGCTTTATCTGAGCAGGAAATAGTATAAATTCCTCTAATTTTCCCTTGACTTGGGGGAAAGTTTCTATATTCTGCGCCCCTCTAAACAGCTATATTAATTAGGAAATACAAAATGCCTACGATAAATCAATTGGTTAGAAAGCCAAGAGAAAAACAAACCAGAAGGAATAAAGTTCCAGCGATGGAAGCTTGCCCTCAGAAACGTGGCGTTTGCACACGCGTTTATACAACCACTCCGAAAAAACCTAACTCGGCACTTCGTAAAGTTGCCCGTGTTCGCCTTTCAAACGGCTTCGAAGTTACAGCATATATCCCAGGTGAAGGCCATAACCTTCAGGAGCACTCTGTAGTTATGATCCGCGGCGGAAGGGTAAAAGATCTTCCAGGTGTTCGTTACCACATTATCCGTGGTACACTGGATACTCAAGGTGTTAAAGACCGTAAGCAGAAACGTTCACGTTACGGTGCTAAACGTCCTAAATAATTTGACTACCTCGTTTGAAAGCCGGGGCCTTTAATTAGGAAAGCTTTCAAAAAAAGGCCCGCTAATAATAGTCGGGTTGTAATAAGTAAGCTCTGGATATTCTTGAGCTGAAGAAAAAAGGAAAATATAATGTCTCGTCGTCACTCTGCTGCGCAAAGGAAAATCCTTCCTGATGCAAAATACGGTAACCTTACTCTCTCTAAATTCATGAATTATGTAATGGAAAGCGGTAAGAAATCAGTTGCTGAAAAAATCATTTACGGCACTTTAGATATTCTTGCGAAAAACACTAAAGGTGACCCAATCCAAAGCTTCTTGGATGCTCTTGAAAACATTAAACCAACTGTGGAAGTTCGTTCTCGCCGCGTTGGTGGTGCAACTTACCAGGTTCCGGTTGAAGTTCGCCCGTCTCGTTCACTTGCACTTGCTCTTCGTTGGACTATCGATGCAGCGCGTAAGCGTAAAGAAAAAACTATGGAACAGCGCCTTGCGAATGAATTGCTTGATGCGATCAACCGTAAAGGTACTGCGATCAAAAAACGTGAAGATACACATAAAATGGCTGAAGCGAACAAAGCGTTCTCTCACTTCCGCTGGTAGTATTTTACAAAATATTCCAAAGAAAAGCCCCGCAAATCGCGGGGTTTTTTTATTTGTTACTTGGTATAATATTTATACGGCAACTTCCAACTCAGATTTTTTGGCGGGTGTAATGGAATGCTGCTCTATATAAAGCGCCGGCAGCCAGTTATTCCTGTCTATTTTGCCGGTTTTAAAATCTGGAAGGATGCCCGGGGCATTCTTCATATTGATCGCCGTTGCCGGAAATTCATCTTTAGAAATATCAATATATACGGCATTGCCGTTTTTATCCGCACCTATACCTTTTGTAAGATAAAAATGGCCGGTATATGCTGTGCGATCTGGGTCGCCATTAAATACCGCATGATAATCATGCTCAATATCCACGCCTTCGATGCCGGTTTCTGGCAGGCGAATTGATGGATTGGCAATTTTTAATTCTCTGGCAAATTCCGGGTTATTATTAGAATCAAACGTTACTTCGATCGGGGTAGCAACATTTAAGGGGGCAAGCCCCTTTGGAACAAAGCTTGTGGCTTCACATCTAAGGCTGTGACCATGAAGTGCTGTTGTGGCACCATATTTGCCGGTTTCTGGACTAACGCTTGCCTTGCTACCGAAAACGAAAGTTGTAAAGATCCAATCGTCACCGCGAATAATTATATCTTTGCGATAGTTGGCCTCTTTGCCATTAGCGGGTATGGAAGACTTTTGCTGTTCGGTTAATATATCAAGTTTATTCAGTATGCCCGAACTTAATATTTTAGTGATATCCGATATCAAACTATGGTCAAGCTTATCATAGTCTGTTTTCCACTTGGGATTATTATCGGCTTTTGAAAGTATCTCGGCTTTTTCTTTGCGATATCCAGAAGCTATAGTTTCTAGTAAAGAACCAAGCTTATCCCTGCCAGTATTCACCTCTTCATTAGAGGTTTGAATTATATTATATTTTTCCATAATCTATAGTTATTTTGTATGAATTATTTATCTATTTAAAACAAGTGGTAAAATAATACTTGAAATAAATATTAATATAATCTATATAAACTTAGTAGGAATTAAAATCAAGAGGAAAATATATCATGAGTGGGGGTGAATTCGAACCAGTTCTCAATGAAGAGCAGAAAAATACTTTTATCAAAAATCTAAGTAAGGCGATCAATCCTGCTGCGCCAAGTTATCATTCCGATTTTTTGGCAGTGGTAACTGAAATTCTATCACTTCATGATAAGCCGCTGAACAAGTCTGCTTTAAGAGATGTTTTAGAGGAGGCCATAGTCGATTACTTTCATAACACATCTTATTACAGTGAATATGTGAGTGAAGTATCCTTCCATGATCCCAAGCAATATTGGGGGCAGAAGGTAAAAGGTTCTATTCCTGAGCCTCTGATAAGAATTGCGCCACTTGATATAGAAATTCTTAATCAAGGGGAATTTACCGGGACAGGTGGTTCGGTAGTTCAGGTTAAAGGGTATCAGGCGAAGCCTGTGCATACGGCAGCGTTGGATTCAGAAGAGATCGAATTGATCACAGGTGCCGTGCAGAACGAAAGCAACCATATTAAGGAAATAGCGGCTAATATAAATAAACTTTACGATAATGAACACATAACCGCAAACTCACAGGAATTATTTTCACGCATTGTTGGCACTGGCGGCGATGGTGGTGACAATAACAAAGGCCATGATTTTAAATCAGATATAAAACTTGTGGCTGATCTTTTGCGGCATGAGTTCGGTGCTGGCCCCACAGAAATAGTCCGTGCTGAATATATAAGCCAGCTTACTCAGCGAGATTTTTATTTAAAATTAGAAAATAATCTTCTTCCTGGTGGCAGCGCAAAGGGCAGGGTGGCAATGGGCATAATATTACAGAATATTCGTGAACATCTGCATGATAACCCGCAGGATATTGCTGAGATTTTCGCGAGTGAGGATCCGCTTAAAAAACTGCTCCAGAAAACCTATAATAACGCGACCATATTTGCTAATAGTTCAGGTAATCACGGCGTTTCAGTTGCAGCAGTGTTTGATGAATTGCGCAAAAAATATGAGATAGAAAATCTTAAAACGGTTGTATATGTGCCCGATAGTTCGCCGGAATTCAAGCAGCAGCGTATTCTGCAAAGCAATGGTGAGGTTAGGCATTATACTAGTAAGGATAACCGAGAGCATCTGGTCGTAACTGCTGCACATGATATAACCAAGCATGGCGGCAAGGCTTTTATATATTCAACTTCACCGAACAAGGAAGTCTATGGCGGGTTTGATGCTCTTGCCAATGAGGGGCGTGAGATCGGCGAATGGGTTCAACAGCACGATCTTGATCTTGCAAGGGTAACTGCCATTTCCCCTACATCTGATGGTTCAACATTTGGTGCGCTGCATAAATTTTTCAAAGGTGAAGCGGGGCCAAAACTTATTGCCGCGCAAGATGAGCGAAATGGATATTATGCAAAAGGCCTTTTGAAATTAGAGGAAGGTCGTGTTGTTGATCTGACGGATCATCAGCGTGAAGGCTTCCAGAAACTGGTTGCGAAAATAAAACCCGGCAAAGCAGAGAATGGTCTTTCAACGCCTGAGATTGGCATATTAACGCAAGATCAAATTATCGAGGGTAAAAAAGTTCTTATTCAGCCTGAGAATTTGAAACTTGTTTCCGAAGCGGAAATGAAACTTGCATCTGGCTTGATATATCTTGATACTAAGCGCAATAATGATTCTGGTGGCGCTATATTGCCGGAAAAAGCTGGCTCAGTTGCAGTTGGCAGCATAATACAGGTGCAGCTTGAAGATAGGGATAAAATTATTTCGTTTGAGAATGGTCTGGTGCGTGTCTTGAAAGAAACCAATACAAGTTATGATGGTTTTAAGGATCTTACCGGTTTAACTGAGAATGAAATATCAGACCTTGGTCTTGGTAATCTTGAAAATAAACTGCGTCTTTTGAAGAATATTCCTTCATCGCGTGATATAAAAAAGGGCGTTACAGCAAAGGATCAAAATAAAACGGTTGCAGTCGTAAGCGGAGCAAATCGCAAGCAGCCTTTTGAACTCTTGCTTGATAAGGTAATTGAGAATTCTGATGAGCACGTACTTGAACTCCTAAACAAAGAATTTGCCCAAACCAATAGCCGTACGATCTTTGAGCTTTTAAAGCGCGAAAAGTCGATAGATTTTGCCAATGACGTAAAATTCCATTCCGGTGAAGAGGTTGTCAAAGCCTTGGTTCAACATTTGGGTATTGAGCATGAAAAACTTGATGACATTAGGAAAAATCCTAGTATTAACGAGGGCCTGGAACATATACAAAACCTGCAGGATGAAGTCAGATCGGTTTATCTTGGTAGGTTGATATAAATAAAAAATTAAGGATAAAAAAATGCTGCTTTCAAAATATCCACGCGTCAAACTTGCAAACCTTCCAACACCGATCGAAAAACTTGAAAGGCTTTCGAAATATTTCGGTAATGTTAATCTTTACGTGAAACGTGATGATGAAACCGGCCTTGCAGGCGGTGGTAATAAAGTCCGTAAACTTGAATATCTGATCGGTGATGCTATTGCAAATGGTGCAGATACAATAATCACTCAAGGTGCGGTGCAGTCAAACCACGTTCGTCAGACTGTTGCTGCGGCTTCGAAAATGGGTCTTCGTTCCCGCGCTATATTAGAGCGTCGCATCTCTGGCACTAATGAGCGTTTTGATGTAACGGGTAACGTATTACTCGATCACCTTCTAGGTGTGGAATCATTAAGGTTCGTTGCAGCTGATACCAACATGAACGCTGAAATGGAAAAGGAAGCGGAGATCGTCCGTGCATCAGGCGGTAAGCCTTATATCATTCCTGGTGGGGGTTCAAATGCTATCGGCGCGCTTGGTTATGTTAATGCTGCGATCGAAATAGTTTCTCAAGTCTCTGCAACCGATCTGGTGCTTGATCACGTGGTTGTGACCAGCGGCAGCAGCGGCACGCATGCAGGCCTGGCAGCAGGTTTTGCAGCACTTCACACTAATGTTGATCTGCTCGGCATAAGCATTCGCCAGCCTGAAAGTTTTCAGGTTAAAAAGATACTTGATGAAGCCAATAAGATCAGCGAATTTTTGGGCGTTCCTGCAGTTTCTCCGGAACTTGTGAAAGTTAACAGTGATTATGTCGGCGGCGGTTATGGTGTTACAACTCCTGAAACGCTTGAGGCCATCACCTTGGCTGCGCAATATGAAGGCCTGCTGCTTGATCCTGTATATACCGGCAAGGCATTTGCCGGTCTGGTCGGGCTTATCCGTAAGAATTATTTCAAGAAAGGTGCCAATATCCTTTTCATACATACAGGCGGCAATTTCGGCCTGTTTGCCTATGAAGATGAGATCATGGAATATCTTGCCTCATCAAAAAAGAACGCATCAAAAAAGGCCGTCTAGGTCAAAGCTTTTTCTGCCTGCGGAAGTTTTGCCTGTGAAATATTTAAAAGGTTAATCATATTATGGTCACCTGTCTGAAGGCCTTTTTTGTTATTTTCATGTAGATCTGCGATAGATTCTACCAATTCATTATATTCGATCATTAAATTTTCCTTTCTGAATTTTTGAACGCCTTTCATCATAGAAAAATATTTGTCTTCTGGATGATCAAGAGAGCAAATGAAGAATGGTTGTTGATTAAGGGCAGTAAGGTCTGGAAAAGGTTTAAAAGCATCTTCGCAATTTTTGGGGGTATAGGGTACAAGATTCAATTTGCTGACCTCAGAAAGCATATCTTGATATGGGCAAATAAATAATCTCTCATGCGCAATATCTTCTATATTATTCAGAATAACAGTTACGCCAAGAGCTTTCCAAGCCATTGCCGCTAAGGTTCCTTTTTTAGGATTCATATCTATTTGTATAATCTCTCCATAAGCAGGTTTTGGGTTGGTATAACTACAATATTTATCGGTAAATTCTTTTAGTTTTCTAAATTCCTTTGTTTGTATTAACTCCTTGGCTTCTTCAACGCTGAATAACTCATCTGCATAAATATTGGGGAGAGGAGGGAATACCTCAGATGGTGCTTTCTTTTTTAGAAAATTTTTAATAAAACCAAGCATATCAGCTATTTTACCACAAAAGGATTAATAAACTATTAATGTAACAGGGTATTTTCCTTAATGACCTTCAATTTATATTAATGCAAATTATTATTGCTTAAACAAATCTTATTGTTGTATAGAAAGTTCGGAAATAAATTACATTGATGAGCTTATGAATCTTGAGATCAACAAAATCGCAGCAGCAGTATTACTTGGTGGCGTGATCGCCATGACTTCCGGAACCATTGCAAAAATGGCATTCGGTGGCTATTCGCATGAAGGCGGTGAAGGCGAAGAAAAGCGCGGTTTCAAGGTTGAAGGTGCTGAAGTTTCTGGTGGTGGCGCTGAGGAGCAGAAGCCGGTTGATATAGGCACTTACCTTGCTGCAGCAACTGCAGAGCAGGGAGCTGATGTTACAAAAAAATGCCTTGCATGTCATGATTTCTCTAAAGGTGGCCCGAATAAAGTTGGTCCAAACCTGTGGGGTGTTCTTGGTGGCCCGCACGCACATAAAGGTGATTTCCAATATTCAGCAGGAATGGAAGCTTTGAAAGGCGATATATGGACCCCTGAAAAGATCTGGGCGTTCATCAATAACCCGGCGGCAACTGTTAAAGGCACAAAAATGTCATTTGCCGGTTTGAAAAAACCTGAAGAGATCGCTGCAGCAATTAAATATCTCAACACCATGACTGATAAGCCGGTTGCGCTTCCTGCGCCAAAACCTGCCGGTGCTGATGATAAAAAAGCTGGTGCTAAAGCTGCTGCGCCTGCAAAAAAATAAATTAACTTCTTCTCAGAGAAATTATATAATCCATTTGTAAGGATGTTTTTCATATGGTGATAGTTTCTCACGCGCATATTTTCTGGCTGATCTTAGGTATTCTTTTTATAATCATTGATCTTCTGATTCTCCGGCGCTCCGGTTTTCTTTATTTTGGTTTGGGAGCGATATTGCTCGGGTTGTTGATGACATTCCGTTACATAGATGATGTAAATGCCATCTCTCAGGTTCTATATTTCATATTTCTATCTCTGGTGTGGAAAGGTGTATTCTTTAAATCGCGCAAGAAGAGGGCTAGAATTGCGGCTGCACAGATAATTGGAAGTGAAGCCGAAGTGGCCGAAAGAAGTGGTATAGTGCCGGGCAGGATAGGTAATGTAAAATGGAATGGTGTGATCAGGCGCGCTCGTATATCGCCGGATTCTTCTATTGAAAAAGTGGATTTCGGTGAAACTGTTTATGTTCAAGAAGAGCAGGATGGAGTTTTTCTGATTGATTCCAGCAAGCCTTAATTGCAACTATTTTATTGAATTATCGTGATTTTTTATTGCAATTTGGTTTAATGTTTTATTAACCAAATTGTGATACAATATAAGCTGCGGTAAGTTAAGTGAGAACGAATTGAAATTAAAAAATAAATTCCTGATATTATTAGCGATAATTCCGTTTATTGCCGGATGTACCAATGATCTCAAGGCGCATTATGGCCGGCCAGGTATGTTAACGGCGACCCCGGCGTTTATTGGCAAACTGCCTCAAGGTGATGATCCATATAGCCAGGGTGTGCGTGATGGATGCAATACAGCAATTTCAATAGTCGGCTCAGGATTTCTTGATTCATCTTATGATGATATCTATTACGATTTTGACAAGTCGGTAAGTAATCCTGATTACTATAAAGGCAGAACCTTAGGATTTAACTATTGTACGCAATATCTAAGCTTTGAACCTATTTAATATGAAAAGATTTTTTACATTTTTGTTTTTACTATCGTCGTTAACTCTTATGGCATGTAACCACAATCCTGATGGTAGCATGAGTATGCAGCCCAACTCGCTTGATCTGACCCCGCCACCGGGTCCACCGGAATATGAGCAGGGTTGGAGTGATGGCTGTTCAAGTGGTTCGAATGCATATTCAACGCCGTTCTATAAAATGGTTGGTGCATTTGAATTCAAATATGATCCGGTGATGATGAAAAATAAGATATACAGGCAGATATGGAAGGATGCATATCTCTATTGTGCGATATATTGGGAAAAAACCAAACAGCAAGAATTGTAAGATGATAAAAAAAATATACATATTGGCCTTTCTGTTAACGCTTACTAGTTGCGGCACTTATAGCGAAAGTTATTTTGATGTTTCGCGTCCGGGCTCACCGACAATGCGCTGGATGTATGATGGCCCGCCTTCACGCGATGATGGCAAGCAATATCCGCCAATGTATGTTGATGGCTGGAAGGATGGCTGTGAAACTGGCGCTTCTGCAAATACGAATGACTTTTATAAATATTATAATCACTTCAAGCAGGATTGGAAAAAAGCCCAGGACGATGTGTATTACAAAGGCTGGAAGGATGCCTTTAGCTATTGTGGCCGTTATATCTATCAATATTACAGGAAGGTTGGTTTCTTCTGATGCGTAAATTTGTTTTTATATTTTTGCTCATGTTTGCGCTTAGTGCCTGCACGGTTTCCTATGACAGCTTCGAGACCGCGCTTAAAGAAGATGTCGCTAAGCCCCTGAATCTATGGGAACCTAAGCCTTTTGGTTTGGCTCCAACTCCTCAAGGAGGTTCGCCTGAATTCACGCAAGGATGGGAAGATGGTTGCAAGAGCGGTATTGCTGCTTATGGTGGCGATCACCAGAAATATCTGGGTTATAAATTCACGCAGGACTGGCGTATGATCAAAAACACAGATTATTACAATGCCTGGCAGGATTCTTATCTTTACTGCCGTTGGTATATTTGGAATTATATGACTAAATATGATATGGGTGGGGCTGTGTTCTAATGTTTAGAAAATTAAATAACCTGTTTTTATTTTCATTCATGGTTTTGTTTATGACATCATGTCTGGCGCGCTCGAAACCATATTATGATCTGGTCACTTCTTATGACCCATCGGCACCACCGGAGTGGAAATTAGGTTGGCAACATGGTTGTGAATCTGGCCTTTCATCATTTGGTAACAATTATTTTAAGACCATGTATAAGTTCAAGCAGGATGTCACCATGGTCAATAATGAATATTATTTCAAAGGCTGGAATGATTCATACAACTATTGCCGTTCTGTAGTGAACCGTGGTCTTGCTGGTGATCAGAGGATAAATCAGGAAGCTCCTGCCGTGTTTAGCTCTGATAATATAGATATAGTTCCAAGTGGTAAAAGGGATGATGATCCTGCAATTAAGTCTGGTATTTTTACTGGTACAAGCCACGTGGGTTTCATGGGTAGCACGTTTGAAGCATTCGCACCTGGTTCCGCAGGTTCTGATGAGGCTTGGGGCGCCTCGGTCGATCACTGTGATTGGTTAAATCGTTGCGGTAAGGATAAACCTAGCGATCCAATGGATGTTCTGATGGGTCATTCTGATCCGAACTGATCTAACTGATAGATAATTCCAGCGAGTGGAATTCCTTCATTATTTCTTTCAATTCATAAATTATCGCACGGTGTTTTTGCAGCCTTGATTTACCATCAAGTGATGATGCAGAAATAATAACCTTGAAATGCGTTTCGCCAGAACCATCATCACCCATATGACCCGCATGTTTATGGGAATTGTTTATTATCTCCAGTTTTTCAGGCTTAAATTTCTCAATTAATATCGCTTCGATTTTCTCTTTTATCATAATGATCCATACATAAACCATGCCCCTTTAAATATCAACGGGCAAGCCTTATATTTCCCCTTGTAAATTGCCGAAAAACTGTTAGAAAGCCCCTACAAAATTAACCTTAGCAACTTTAATCTGAAAGAATAGTTATGTCATTAGCTCAAAAACTTCCATTGAACATGTACCGCAACATCGGTATCTGCGCGCACA
Source organism: Pseudomonadota bacterium (assembly GCA_048498735.1). Classification (GTDB taxonomy): domain Bacteria; phylum Pseudomonadota; class Alphaproteobacteria; order Rickettsiales; family UBA8987; genus JAMHZE01. The sequence continues at coordinate 39,593 of JBEHXK010000013.1, read as the reverse complement.
TCGATGCGGGAAAAACCACTACAACTGAACGTATCCTTTACTACACTGGTAAATCACACAAAATCGGTGAAGTGCATGAAGGTGCTGCAACGATGGACTGGATGGAGCAGGAGAAGGAAAGGGGTATCACCATCACTTCGGCTGCAACTACATGTTTCTGGAATGGTCACCGTATTAACATCATCGATACACCGGGCCACGTGGATTTCACCATTGAAGTTGAACGTTCACTTCGCGTACTTGATGGTGCCGTTACAGTGTTTGACGGCGTTGCTGGTGTTGAGCCGCAATCTGAAACAGTATGGCGTCAGGCTGATAAATATGAAGTTCCTCGTATGTGCTTCGTTAACAAAATGGATAGAACTGGTGCAAACTTCTTCCGTTGCGTTGATATGATCAAAGAACGCCTTGGTGCGACTCCTTGCGTTATCGCTCTTCCGATCGGCACTGAAGATAAGCACGAAGGTATCGTTGATCTTATCCGCATGCAGGAGATCGTTTGGAAAACTGAAGAACTTGGTGCGAAATTCGAATATAAAGATATCCGCCCGGAACTTGCTGACCAGGCTAAAGAATGGCACGATAAAATGATCGAAACGGCTGTTGAAGCTGATGATGCGCTTATGGAAAAATATCTTGGTGGTGAAGCTCTTACTACTGAAGAGATCAAAAAAGCTATCCGTAAAGGCACTATCGCTCGTAAATTCTTCCCGGTTACTTGCGGTTCAGCGTTCAAGAATAAAGGTGTTCAGCCTCTGCTTGATGCGGTTGTTGATTATCTTCCATCGCCGCTTGATATTCCTGATGTTAAAGGTTTTGATTTCAATAAACCTGACCAGGAAGCAACTCGTAAAGCTGATGCGAAAGAGCCATTCTCTGGCCTTGCATTCAAGATCATGACCGATCCTTACGTTGGTTCACTAACATTCGTTCGCATCTATTCAGGTGTTATGAAAACTGGTGAATCAGTTCTTAACTCTGTGAAAGATCGTAAAGAACGTGTTGGCCGTATGCTGTTGATGCATGCGAACAACCGTGAAGATATCAAAGAAGCTTCTGCGGGTGATATCGTTGCCCTTGCTGGTTTGAAAGAAACCACCACTGGTGATACACTGTGCGATTATGACAAGCCGGTTATCCTTGAACGTATGGATTTCCCTGAGCCTGTTATCGAGCTTGCTATCGAACCTAAAACCAAAGCTGACCAAGAGAAAATGGGTGTGGCGATCGGCCGTCTTGTATCGGAAGATCCATCTCTTCGTGTTTCATCTGATGAAGAAACCGGCCAGACAATCCTGAAAGGCATGGGCGAGCTTCACCTTGAGATCATCGTTGATCGTATGAAGCGTGAATTCGGTGTTGAAGCAAACGTTGGTGCTCCGCAAGTGGCATACCGTGAAACTTTCACTAAACCTGTTGAACTTACATATACTCACAAAAAACAATCAGGTGGTTCTGGTCAATACGCGAAAATTAAAATGCGTCTTGAGCCTAAAGAGCCAGGCACTGGTTATGAGTTTGAATCAGAAGTTGTTGGTGGTTCAATTCCTAAAGAATTCATCCCTGCAATCGATAAAGGTATTCAGGCGCAAGCTCAAACTGGCCCTATCGCTGGTTATGAAACTATCGATTTCAAATGTATTGTTCTTGATGGTGGCTACCACGACGTGGATTCATCAGCTCTTGCGTTCGAGATCGCGGCACGTGCTGGTTTCCGTGAAGCTATGGAAACTGCTAAACCGGTTCTGCTTGAGCCAATCATGAGCGTTGAAGTTGTAACTCCTGAGAATTACATGGGTGACGTTATTGGTGACTTGAACAGCCGCCGCGGCCAGATCCAGAACATGGATGATCGTGCTAACGCGAAAGTTATAAAAGCGAAAGTTCCTCTGGCACAAATGTTTGGTTATGTATCTAACCTTCGTTCTATGTCACAAGGTCGTGCATCATTCACGATGGAATTTGCTCACTATGATCAAGTTCCTGCGAACGTTGCAGCGGAAGTTAAAGCAAAAGTCGCTTAATTCTTCTAACCTGATAAACCAATGAAAAACCCCGCAAACCAGCGGGGTTTTTTATTTTAATTTTTTGAAAAAGAAAATCTAGTTTTAATATCACAAATTCCCGAATCAACTAAAGCTTTACCACCTTTTTCAGAATCATTTGCAAATTCGTTTAATTTTTTATGAAACTCATTAACAGCGTTAGAATCTATTTGTTCTAATTCTGTTTTTGGATAACCCGTAACATACATTTTTACATTATCTTTCATTTTATCTAAAGTGTGACTAATGGCAATTAATAGATTATCTCCGTATTTAAATTGTTCCCCTTCGGCAAAAGACTTTAAACTTTGTTGTATATGATTAAAAAGATCTCTATCAGAGGATTGTAAGTCGCCACAAATTCTATCGCTAATTTTAGTATTTTTCATTTCATTATATAGTTCTTCAAAACCTTCAGAAAAATTCTTTGCCGCACTGCGGTGCTGGTCTTTTATTTCAATGATTTCTTTTATTTTATAATTACTAGGTAGGGATATGTTTCTTGGAAATAAACCTGAATTAAAAAGCCCTTTAAGTCCCACTTTTTCATCTTTTATAAAACTTTCAATTTGATTAACTAAATTAGTATTTTTTTCTATATTCTCTTTTTCAGATTCAGAAAGATTATTAGGATCATTTATCACCATTGACCATTTACTATTGCTCATTGCTAATAAAGTTTGTTCAATTACTTTATGGTAATTGGAAGAAAATTCTATATCATAACCTTCTGAAAATTTTTTTAGATCATTACATACTATATTATAATTTAATTGATGTCCGGTACCGAAAATACCTCTATCGCCATTAACTTTATTTGTTTCCTGATATAGTTTTTGAAAGCCCTGTAAAAATTCTTTTGCAAAATCTCTTTGTTTTTCTTTTATTGCTAAAATTTTTTTTATAACTTCTGACATAATTTTGCTAATTAAATTGGTAATATAGTATAGCATAAAAAAGTTAATAAATTCTTAATAGAATACTTTTGCGAGTTGTTAATTAATTTTTCTAAATAATTCAGTGGGTTAGCGTGGTCAAGATTTTTCATGTACTTTGTAGTGATTAATTACAAAAAATAGTATGGTTTTACATTCTAATTTCTAACAGAAAAACTTTTTACTATTGAGTAGGATCATAATACTAAGATTCGGTAATACAAAAATAACCTATGGATAGTAAGTCCTATAACATAATTACTTCAATATAACTTTTTTCTTGCACCAACCCTAAAACTGCACTATCTAAACCCCGTTAAATTCTTAAGAGCCACTCTGGGCAAAAGCTTTGATATTGTTGGGTTATCATAATATCTAAAGTGGGTGAGTCTTCTTAGAATAACCACAAAAGGTCTGGCAAACCTTTGTTATTATTATCAATTTTTTAAGGAGACTTAAAATGGCAAAAGGTAAATTCGAAAGAAATAAACCTCACTGCAATATCGGCACTATTGGTCACGTTGACCATGGTAAAACTACCCTTACTGCAGCTATCACGAAATACTTCGGTGAATTCCGCGCATATGATCAGATCGATGCTGCACCGGAAGAAAAAGCTCGTGGTATCACTATTAACACTGCTCACGTTGAGTATGAAACTGATAAACGCCACTACGCACACGTAGACTGCCCAGGCCACGCGGATTATGTAAAAAACATGATCACTGGTGCTGCACAGATGGATGGCGCGATTCTTGTTGTTAACGCAGCTGACGGCCCTATGCCTCAAACTCGTGAACACATTCTTCTTGCTCGCCAGGTTGGTGTTCCTGCGATTGTTGTATACATGAACAAAGTTGACCAAGTTGACGATAAAGAACTTCTAGACCTTGTTGAAATGGAAATCCGTGAACTTCTATCTTCATACCAGTTCCCTGGTGATGAGATTCCTATCGTTAAAGGTTCTGCTCTTGCTGCTCTTGAAGGTCGCGATAAAGAGATCGGTGAAGATTCAATCCGCGCACTTCTTGCTGCAGTTGATTCTTACATCCCTCAACCTACTCGCGTTCTTGATAAACCTTTCCTAATGCCAGTTGAAGACGTGTTCTCGATCGAAGGTCGTGGTACAGTTGTTACTGGTCGTGTTGAGCAAGGTATCGTGAAAGTTGGTGAAGAGCTTGAAATCGTTGGTTTCAAACCTACTCTTAAAACTACTTGCACAGGCGTTGAAATGTTCCGTAAACTTCTTGACCAAGGTCAGGCTGGTGATAACGTGGGCGTTCTTCTACGTGGTACTAAGCGTGAGGAAGTTGAGCGTGGCCAAGTTCTTGCTAAACCTGGTTCAATCACTCCACACACTCAGTTTGAATGCGAAGTGTATATTCTTAAGAAAGAAGAAGGTGGTCGTCATACTCCGTTCTTTGCGAACTACCGTCCACAATTCTACTTCCGTACTACTGACGTTACTGGTGCGATCACACTTAAAGAAGGTGTTGAAATGATCATGCCTGGTGATAACACTAAATTCACTGTTGAACTTCTTTCTCCTGTTGCGATGGATGAAGGTCTTCGTTTTGCGATCCGTGAAGGTGGCAGAACAGTAGGTGCGGGTGTTGTAACTAAAATTCTTAAGTAACGGCTTTTCTTTACGAGGCATTTTGCCGAGTTTAGGAAAACGTTATCCCTGCGAAGGCAGGGATCTGGATTTTGAGTCTAGCATCTAAGCTAATAAGGAGCCCCGGGCATCAAACCCCGGGGTTTTTTATTGCCTGTTTTTTATATTGCATTATTAGGCCGTTTAATATTTGATAATATAATATAGTGAGAGGGCTTATGCAGAAAGATAATATCAATAAAGAAGAAGTAATTGACCTTTTAAATCAAATACTTGAGGTTGAATTGGCGGGTCTGGTGCGATATATGCATTACTCCCTCATGGTTTTTGGTTATAACCGTATCCCGATCGTTTCATGGCTTCGCACCCAGGCAGATGAATCAAGGCTTCATGCTCAGCAGGCAGGTGAACTTATCACCCATTTCGGTGGGCATCCATCACTCGGCATCGGCAAGCTTCTGGAATCCCATAAACATGACATAAAAGACATTCTTAAGGAGTCTTTAGAGCATGAACGTAATGGATTAAAACTTTACTATAACCTATTCAAATCAGTAGAAAATAAAAACATCCTGCTTGAGGAGTATGCCCGCAAAATGATCTCTGAGGAAGAGATGCATATAGGTGAGGTGGATAAGATGCTTCGCAGCCCGGGCGATATAGAAAGGTTCAAGAAATAAAGTTCGGGTCTTTTTCTCTTTCAGCAAAAGTTTCTACATTTTTAGCATTTGCGTCACTGAACCTATCAATAAACTTTTGATGAAGGTGAGGGGGGATCTGGTATACTTCTAAAGCACTAGTTATCTTTGCTGCAGGAATACGGTTATTCTGCTCATAGATTCTTATATGTCTTGTATTGGTGCCGAGTTTTTCTGCAAGCTCATTTTTGCTTATTCCGCAACTGTCTCTTATATCTTCAAGCCTAACATCGCCACTTTCGAAGGCCTGATTCAGAAAATCCATGAACTGAGCGTAAGGTTTTCTCTTCTGTTCACGCGATTCTGTGTTCATGAATTCGATGAATTTCTTTGAAAGATGTTTTGGAACCTGAAGGTTCTGGCTCATCGTTATAACTGTGGCTATTTTAGGATTGGAACCATCCAATATCTTCATGTAATTTCTTAAAGAGATGCCAATATGTTCGGCAAACTGTTTTTGTGTCATTGATTTTGATGCTCTTAGTTCTTCAAGAAAATCAGCCTTTTTTATAAAAGGCCTGTTCAATAGTTCCTCCACTGAATTTGATTTTGCTAAGCCATTCAAGAGCAGGGTAACGCTTTGTTTTTGCTGTGCGGTTAAAAATGGCAGCACTTCAACAACTTCAGCGGTTTTGCTTTTGATAGGCAGGTGTTCACCTTCAAAATATTTCCATAGTTCAGTTGAGGAATTATTCTGTTCCTTGATCATTTCCATGGGCACGCCGGCCCATGTAACCAGATCTTTTAAAAGGTTTCCCTTTAGTTTTCTTCCTTCTGCTTCATCTTCCGCATAGGGTATTTTTGTTTTGTAAAGGTTTATTATGTCATCGGCAGATTTTGAATTATCGCCTGCAAAACATAGAAAAACATGCTGGTTATATTTTTCGCCAAAGTGTTTCTGGCTTATTTTTGCGGGTATGAATGTAATCTTATAATCATGGTTATCATTACTGATATCATTCACTGCTTTTTTGCTTATTCCAAATATGTCGGCTACTTCCTGGTCGGTTTTAAGATTCCATTCTTTTCTAATAATACCAATAAAATCTTTCAGGGAATTCCCTCTTTTATTGTAATAATCTTTCAGAAGGTTGGGTAGTGATTTGGGGTTCTCATCTGTTTTTACCGTATCGGTGATTTCATGGCTTATATAAAGCTGTCTGTTAAGCTCATTCATATTTGCCTTAAAACCTTTGGCGTTACCTTTATAATTATCAAGCTCCCAGATTTTATCATCCCATTTTTCGTAGCTTCCATTCAATTGATCTGAAAGGCTTTTTACCCTTATTAAAGTGCGATTATATTCAGCTTTTGCTTCTTTTGCCTTGTTTTTATAAAGCCAAGTGCTATATATTGGTTTTCTGCCAGGCTTTTCCCTGCTTCTTCTAACTCATCTGCTCTTCCCATGATTCGTATATTCAAAGCACCGCTGATTTTATCGTCAACATTGGCAATATTGCGACGAACCAGGTTGACGATTCTCTCTATCACGCGATTAGCGGAATTATCCCTATTGATCTCAGGGATTCTATTTGTTGCCGATACCATATTCAAAATTATAGCATTTCTTGCTTTTATGTAAAATAGCATATAAACATTAACTAATGATTAAAATTGGTTAAAAACCTTAAAAAACTTCAATTTTTTATGCGTTGGTGAAAAATCGGATAAAGCGAGCTTGGGTCTGGGTTTTAACCCCATAAAAAAATTATAAAAAAAACCTGTTTACAATAGCCATTTCCTGCAGTATAAAGCGCGTCCCAAAACCCCTCAAAAGGGGGTGGTGTGTTTATTGGCAGTTAGGAAATACAAGGTTTTTGAGAGGTTTTGCAAGTGGCTATTGATCCGTTAAAATTCTTTAATCAGGTTAAGACGGAAGGTTCCAAAGTCACCTGGCCAAGCCGCAATGAGACCATTTCTGTCACTATCGTGGTGTTGGTCATGGTCGGTATAGCCGCTCTTTTCTTCATGGCGATAGACTGGGCAATTTATAACGCTCTGGGCAAAATTTTAGGATATTAATTAAATGGGAATGTTGGCAGCAATGGCAGACGCAAGGTGGTACATAGTAAACGCGCATTCAGGGTTCGAAAAGAAAGTTGCTGAAGCTATCCGTGAAAGGGCTACGAAAAAAGGCCTTGATGGCATGTTTGAAGAGATTTTTGTTCCGGTTGAATCTTACGTGGAAGTTAAAAAAGGTAAGAAAGTTCAATCTGAACGCAAGTTTTTCCCGGGCTATGTTCTGGTGAAAATGATCATGAATGATGAAACCTGGCAGATTGTTAAGCAAACTCCAAAGGTTTCAGGATTTTTAGGTGGTGGTGGCTCTAAGCCTCAGCCTATAACGCAAAGGGAAGCAGAGGGCATCTTCAAGCAAGTTGAAGAAGGCAAGAAAACTCCTAAAAGCAAAGTTTCATATTCTATTGGTGATAACGTTAAGATCACTGATGGTCCTTTTGAATCATTCGTTGGTGTGGTTGAAGAGGTTGTGGAAGAAACAAGCAAGCTTAAAGTCGGTGTGTCGATCTTTGGTCGTTCTACCCCGGTTGAGCTTGATTTTACTCAAGTTGAAAAAAATTAATTGAATAGGTAAAACGTTATGGCAGCTCCTGCAGTAAAAGGTAAAGAAGTAGTAAAACAGGTGAAACTGGCGATTCAGGCTGGTAAGGCAAATCCTGCTCCTCCGGTTGGTCCGGCACTTGGTCAGGCTGGCGTTAACATCATGGAATTCTGCAAGCAGTTCAATGATCGCACTAAAGATAAACAAGGCCCGGTTCCTGTTATTATCGATGTTTACAAAGATAAATCTTTCACATTCATAACCAAAATCTCTCCTATGTCATACCTGATAAAACAGGCGCTTGGCATTGAGTCTGGTTCACACAAACCTGGTCTTGAGTTCGTATCTAAAAAGATCACCAAAGCTCAGATCAAAAAAATTGCTGAAACTAAAATGCCTGATTTGAATACAACTGATGTTGAAGCTGCGATGCGCATCGTCGAAGGTCAGTGTATCTCTATGGGTATTGAAGTTCAGGAATAATAAATTTTATTAATTAAGGATGTATCATGGCTGCTAAAAAAGCAAAAAAAGAAGCTTCCCAGGAGAATAAAGTCGAAAAAGGCATTTATTCACTTAGACTGGCAAAAGCTCGCCAAGGCAAAGACCTCGCGAAAGTGTATAGTCTTGCTGAAGCGGTGCCTACTATCAAGTCTGCTGCTACTGCAAAATTCGATGAATCTATCGATGTTGCAATAGTTCTGGGTACTGACGCAAAACAATCTGACCAAACCGTTCGCGGTGTTGTTGGTCTTCCAAACGGCACAGGTAAAAAAGTTACCGTTGCTGTATTCGCTCGCGATAAAAAAGCTGACGAAGCTAAAAAAGCTGGCGCTCAGATCGTAGGTGCTGAGGAACTTATCGAACAGGTTTCTAAAGGTGAAATCAATTTCGATAAATGTATCGCAACACCTGATATGATGCCACTTCTTGGTAAAGTCGCTAAAGTTCTTGGCCCTAAAGGCCTTATGCCAAACCCTAAGCTTGGCACTGTTTCTGAAAATGTTGCAGAAGCTGTGAAAAACGTAATGGCTGGCCAGATCGAATTCCGTGCTGATAAAGCTGGTATCGTTCAGGCAACCGTTGGTAAGGCAAGCTTTGATGATGCAAAACTTATCGAAAACATCCGTGCTTTCATTGATGCGCTTAATAAGGCGAAGCCTGCAGCGTTCAAAGGCGTGATGGTTAAAAAACTTTATTTAACTTCTACCATGGGCCCTTCTGTAAGGATAGCGCCTAACACGGTAGCTGCATAATATATTGAGGTAGCAAAATGGTAGATAAAGCAAAAAAAATATCGGTGGTAAAAGATCTGCAGGACTCATTCGGTTCTGCTAAAACCATCGTTGTTGCGCAATATAAGTCTCTTACTATTCCGGAAAGCGATGAACTTCGCAAACTGGCTCGTAAGAACGGCGCGAAAGTTAAGATCGTTAAAAACAGGCTAGCTCAGGTTGCGTTGAAAGATTCAGCTCACTCTGGCATCATCCCGCTATTCAAGTCTCAAACTGTGATAGCATATTCTGATGATATCCTGGCTTCTGCAAAAACCCTTGTGAAATTTGCAAAAGATAACGAGAAAGTAATAATCTCTGGCGGTTCTAATGAAGGCAAGGCGCTTGATCTTGCTGGTGTTAATGAGCTTGCGAATATTCCTTCTATCGATGAGTCTCGCGCTATGATCGTTCACTTGTTGAACGCGCCTGCGGCGAAACTTGTAAGAATTCTTTCTACTTACGCGAAAGAGGGTGGAGCAAAAACAGAAGGTGCAGATGCAGCACCGGCTGCTGGTGCTTCTGAGGCTGCTGCTCCTGCAGCGCCAGCTGCAGAGGGAACACCAACTGCATAATAAAATTAACTTATTAACAACTTAATTAACTAAAAGGTAACTAAAATGTCTGCAAACCCAAACATACAAAAATACGTAGATGAGCTTTCTAAGCTTCCTGTGCTTGAGATCGCTGAACTTGCAAAAGCACTTAAAGAAGCATGGGGCGTTTCTGATGCTCCTGTAGCAGTTGCTGCTGCTGGTGCTGCTAATGATGCAGCTCCTGCGAAAGATACATTTGATCTAGTTCTTGCTAATTCTGGCGATAAGAAGATCAACGTGATCAAAGAAGTTCGCGCTATCACTGGCCTAGGCCTTAAAGAAGCGAAAGACCTGGTTGAAGGTGCTCTACCTAAAACCCTTAAAGAAGGTCTTAAGAAAGATGAAGCTGACAAATTCAAGAAACTTCTTGAAGATGCTGGCGCTAAAGTTGAACTTAAATAGTTTAACCGCCTATCCAATTCGGTTATGGCCTGATGCAGTTTTTGTGTCGGGCCTTAGCCACTTTTAAAAGCAGGTTTTCCTGCGATTACTACAGACTACTTACATAACCACTTATAGCTTAACCCGGGGGCTAATAATGGCATACTCACTCACTCAACGTAAAAGAATAAGAAAATCTTTCGGCAGGCATCTATCGGCTGCAACAATGCCAAACCTGATCGATATCCAGAAAAACTCATATGATGCATTCCTGCAAAGCGGTTTCGAAGCAGAGAAGCGTAAAAACAAAGGTCTTGAATCAGTATTCAAGTCTGTATTCCCAATTGAAGATGCTGCAGGCACTGCAACTCTTGAATATGTGAAATATGATTTCGGCAAACCGAAATATAACGTAACTGAATGTATCCAGCGCGGTCTGACATTCTCAGCGCCTCTTAAAATCACTGTGCGCCTTATCGTTTGGGAAATCAACGAAGAAGCTGGCACTCGTGAAGTTATGAGCATTAAAGAGCAGGAAGTTTTCCTTGCTGATCTGCCTCTGATGACTGATAACGGAACTTTCATTGTTAACGGCACTGAGCGCGTTGTTGTTTCTCAGATGCACCGTTCGCCTGGCGTATTCTTTGATCATGATAGTGGTAAAACGCACTCTTCCGGTAAAGTGCTTTTCTCTGCTCGTGTGATCCCTTACCGTGGTTCATGGTTGGATTTCGAATTCGATGCGAAAGACCTTCTATATTTCCGCATAGATCGCCGTCGTAAAATTTATATCTCTTCACTTCTTCGTGCACTTGGCATGGATAATAAAGAGATCGTTAAAACCTATTTCAAATCTATCGATGCAACTGTTGCTGATGAAGGTTGGTCAGTTCCTTACCTTCCTGAAGATTATATCGGCGAAATCGCATTTGATCTGGTTGATGCAAAAACTGGTGATGTTGTAGCTGAAAAAGGCTCTAAGATCACTCCTCGTAAAGCTAAAAAGCTGAAAGAAGATGGCCTGAAAGAAGTTACCCTTTCAGATGAGATCATCTCTCGCCGCTACACAGCTGAAGAGATCGTGAACGCGAAAACTGGTGAGCTTATAGCTAATGCGGGTACACCACTTGCGTCTGATGTTCTTAAAAACATCCGTAAAGCTGGTAACAAGAAGATCAAGATCGTTGATATCGCTGCGATGTCTAAACCATATATTCTTGATTCAATGTCTGCTGATAAAAACCAGAACCGCGAAGAATCACTATTTGATATCTACCGCGTTATGCGCCCTGGTGAACCACCTACAATTGAAGCTGCGGAAAGCATTTTCAGCAACTTGTTCTTCAGCGCTGAACGTTATGACCTTTCTGACGTGGGCCGTATGAAGATGAACACTCGCCTTGGCCTTTCTGTGCCTGAGGAAGTTGGTGTTCTGACAAAAGAAGATATTATCGAGATTGTTCGTAAGATCATCGAGATCCGTGATGGTAAAGGTGAGATCGATGATATCGATCACCTTGGTAACCGTCGTGTTCGTTCAGTTGGTGAACTTGTTGAAAACCAGTTCCGTATTGGTCTTCTTCGTGTTGAAAAAGCCATCCTTGAGCGTATCGCTTCTGTTGAGATCGACACTGTAATGCCGAATGACATCATTAATGCTAAGCCTCTTGCTTCATCAATGAAAGAATTCTTCGGTCTTTCACAGCTTTCTCAATTCATGGATCAAACCAATCCGCTTTCTGAAGTTACACATAAACGTCGTCTATCAGCCCTTGGGCCTGGTGGTTTGACTCGTGAACGTGCTGGCTTCGAAGTTCGTGACGTACACCCTACACACTATGGTCGTATCTGTCCGATCGAAACGCCGGAAGGTCCGAATATCGGTCTTATCAACTCGCTTTCAACTTACGCTCGCGTAAACAAATATGGTTTCATTGAAACTCCATATGTGAAAGTTGAGAATGGTAAACTTACAGACAAGATCGAATATCTTTCTGCGATCGAAGAGGGTGGTTATATCATCGCTCAGTCTGATGCACACCTTGATGAAAAAGGCAAATTTACTGAACAGTTCATTTCCTGCCGTCAAACTGGTGATTTCATCATGGCGAAACCTGAAGAGATCCAATATGCCGATGTAGCTCCGAAACAGCTGGTTTCTGTTGCTGCAGCGCTTATCCCATTCCTTGAGAATGACGATGCGAACCGTGCATTGATGGGCTCGAACATGATGCGCCAGGCAGTTCCTTTGATCAAAGCCGATGCTCCGCTTGTTGGCACAGGTATGGAAGCTCCGGTTGCTTATGATTCAGGCGCTGTTGTAGTTGCAAAACGTGAAGGTGTTGTTGATAAAGTTGATGCAACCCGTATCGTTGTTAAAGTTGAAGATAAGAAGAATGATTCATTCTCGGTTGATATTTATAACCTGCGCAAAATGCAGCGTACCAACCAGAACACTTCTATCAACCAGAAGCCTATCGTTAAAACAGGTGATAAGGTGAAAGCCGGCGATATCATCGCTGACGGCCCATCTACTGATCTTGGTGAACTGGCTCTTGGTAAGAACGTTCTTGCAGCATTCATGCCTTGGAATGGTTACAACTACGAGGATTCCATCCTTATTTCTGAACGTATCGTGAAAGATGACGTATTCACTTCAATCCACATTGAAGAATTTGAGTGCGTTGCGCGTGATACTAAACTGGGTGCGGAAGAAATAACCCGCGATATCCCTAACGTTTCAGAGGAAGCACTTATTAACCTTGACGAAACTGGTATCATCCATATAGGTGCGGAAGTTCGCCCTGGCGATATCCTTGTTGGTAAGGTTACACCTAAATCTGAATCTCCGATGACTCCTGAAGAAAAACTTCTTCGTGCTATCTTCGGTGAGAAAGCTGCAGATGTGAAAGATTCTTCAATGCGTATGAAACCTGGTATCTCAGGCACTATCGTTGAAGTTCGTATCTTCTCACGCCGCGGTATCGAGAAAGATGAGCGTACGATGGAAATCGAACGTTCAGAGATCGACCGTATCCGTAAGGATCGTAACGATGAATTCAAGATCGTTACCGGCCCGATCTTTGATCGTCTATCAAAAATACTTGTTGGCGCTAAAGCTGCAAAACCATTTGGTGCAGTGAAAAAAGGCGGCAAAGTTACGACTGAAGATCTTCAAGAACTTCAAGAGCCACGCTGGTTCTCGGTTGAGATCGAAGATGCGAAAGCTTCTGTTAAGATCAAAGAACTTAAAGATGAATATGATATCATCGTTAAGCATCTTGATGAGCAGATGAATGACCGTATCGATAAACTTCAAAGCGGTGATGATCTTCCATCTGGCGTTCTAAAAGTTGTGAAAGTTTATGTTGCAGTTAAACGTAAACTTCAGCCTGGTGATAAAATGGCCGGCCGTCACGGTAACAAAGGTGTGATCTCTAAGATCTGCCCGGTTGAGGATATGCCTCACCTTGCTGATGGCACTCCGGTTGATGTGGTTCTGAATCCTCTTGGTGTTCCTTCACGTATGAACATCGGTCAGATCTTCGAAACGCACTTAGGTTGGGCTTCGCATGAACTTGGCAACCAGATCAAAAATCTGGTGAATGATTATTACGCTAACGGCAAAAAAGGTGAAGTTACTTCCCTGCGTGATAAGATCAGCAAGGTTTACACCGCGAAAGACGATGTTGCTGCAGTTAAAGCGATGAATGATAATGAGATCGTTGAACTTTCAGGCAACCTTGGTAAGGGTGTCCCTTTTGCATCACCTGTATTTGATGGTGCAAGCGTGGATGACATCACTTCATACCTTGAAAACGTTGGCGCAGACGCTTCTGGCCAGTTTGATATGTATGATGGACGTACCGGTGAAAAATTTGACAGGAAGGTGACAGTTGGTATTATATACATGCTGAAATTGCACCACTTGGTCGATGACAAACTTCACGCTAGGTCAATTGGTCCATACTCACTTGTTACTCAGCAGCCTCTTGGTGGTAAGTCCCACTTTGGTGGTCAAAGGTTCGGTGAGATGGAATGCTGGGCGTTACAGGCTTATGGTGCAGCTTATACATTACAAGAACTTCTAACTGTTAAGTCGGATGACGTAATAGGCAGAACTAGGGTGTATGAGTCGATCGTTAAAGGCAACCATACGTTTGAATCAGGAGTTCCAGAGAGCTTCAACGTTATGGTGAAAGAGCTTCGTTCTCTGTGCCTGAACGTAGAATTAAAACAGAAGGAGGAATAATATGACCCCTTCTCGTTTTTCCGGAAAGGTGATTAGTGAGTTCTCTCTGTTAAACCCCCAAAATAATAAGAAACCGCTAGTCACCTACTTCTCAGTAGGTGCACTTGCCCCACAAATTTCTAACAATTCAATCACTATTGGAGCATAAATCATGCGCGATGAAATATTCAATTTATTCGGCTACGGTAAGAAATCCCAGGATTTCGACCTGCTTCGCATCTCAATAGCCAGCCCGGAGAAAATCCGTTCATGGTCATATGGTGAGGTTAAAAAACCTGAAACTATCAACTACCGTACTTTCAAACCTGAGCGTGATGGTTTGTTCTGCGCGAAAATCTTCGGACCAATCCGTGATTATGAGTGCGTTTGCGGTAAATATAAACGTATGAAATATCGCGGCATCGTGTGCGAAAAATGCGGTGTGGAAGTTACAACTTCTAAAGTGCGTCGTGAACGTATGGGCCATATCGAGCTTGCTTGCCCGGTTGTGCACATCTGGTTCCTGAAATCACTTCCTTCTCGTATCGGTTTGCTACTTGATATTCCTCTTAAAGATCTTGAAAAAGTTCTTTATTTCGAATCATTCATCGTTACTGAAGCGGGTCTTACTCCTTTCACTAAAGGTGAACTGATCAACGAAGAGCAATATTACAAAGCGCAAGATGAATTCGGTGAAGAAGCTTTCACTGCAATGATCGGTGCTGAAGCGATCCAATATTTCCTGAAAGGCATTGACCTTGAAGAAATGCGCAAAGATCTTCGTGCTGAACTGGTTGATCAAAAATCAGATGCAAAACGTAAGAAACTTGTAAAACGTTTGAAACTTGTTGAGAATTTCATCCACTCCGAAAACCGTCCTGAATGGATGGTGATGGAAGTTCTTCCGGTGATCCCACCTGATCTTCGCCCGCTGGTTCCACTTGATGGTGGTCGTTTCGCGACTTCAGATCTGAACGATCTATATCGTCGTGTGATCAACCGTAACAACCGTCTGAAACGCCTTCTAGAGCTTAACGCTCCTGATATCATCATACGTAACGAAAAACGTATGTTACAGGAATCTGTTGATGCATTGTTTGATAACGGCCGTCGTGGTCGCGTGATTAAAGATGCTAACAAGCGTCCGTTCAAATCACTTTCAGACATGCTGAAAGGTAAACAAGGTCGTTTCCGTCAGAACCTTCTTGGTAAACGTGTAGACTATTCTGGTCGTTCGGTTATCGTTGTTGGCCCTGAGCTGAAACTACACCAATGTGGTATCCCTAAGAAAATGGCTCTAGAGCTGTTCAAACCATTCATCTATTCAAAACTTGAAATGTACGGCATGGCCGCTACCATTAAAGTTGCGAAGAAAATGGTTGAAGCTGAGCGTCCTGAAGTTTGGGATATTCTAGAAGAAGTTATTAAAGAACACCCGGTTCTTCTGAACCGTGCACCAACTCTACACAGGCTTGGTATCCAGGCATTTGAACCTGTGCTTATCGAAGGTAAGGCAATCCGTCTTCATCCTCTTGTATGTACAGCATTCAACGCCGATTTCGACGGTGACCAGATGGCTGTTCACGTTCCATTATCTATCGAGTCTCAGCTTGAAGCTCGTATCCTGATGATGTCTACTAACAACATTCTTTCACCTGCAAATGGTAAACCGGTTATCGTTCCTACACAGGATATCGTACTTGGTCTATATTACCTTTCAATCGCATTTGATGGCGAAAAAGGTGAGGGCTCTGCATTCCGTAATGTAGGCGAGATCGAACATGCATTGGCGGCGAAAGAACTGTCACTTCATGCGAAGATCAAGTTCCGTTATGAAACTGTCGATAAAGAAGGCAATAAGATCACCCAGATCGTTGAAACAACTCCTGGCCGTGCGCTTATTTCAGAGATCCTTCCTAAGCACCACAAGGTGAAATTCGATCTGATCAACCAGCCTATCACGAAAAAACAGGCTTCTAAGATCATCGATGAGATCCACCGTCATTGTCAGCCAAAAGCGACTGTTATATTCGCTGATCGCATGATGAAACTTGGTTTCTCTCACGCTTGTAAAGCAGGTATATCATTCGGTAAGGATGATATGATCGTGCCTGAAGCTAAATCTGATTTCATTAAGAAAACAGAGAAGCAGGTTCTTGAGTTCGAGAAGCAATATTCTGATGGTTTGATCACCCGTAAAGAAAAATACAATAAGGTGGTTGATGCTTGGTCTCACTGTACCGATCAGGTAGCGAATGAAATGATGCGCTATATGAACGGTCAGGTGAAAAGCACTAATGACAATAAGAAAACCGGTCACCTGTCAATGAACTCCATCTTTATGATGGCAGATTCAGGTGCAAGGGGTTCTGCGGCTCAGATCAAACAGCTTGCTGGTATGCGCGGTCTGATGGCGAAACCATCTGGTGAGATCATCGAGAAACCGATCATTTCAAACTTCAAAGAAGGTTTGAACGTGTTCGAATATTTCAACTCTACCCACGGTGCCCGTAAAGGTCTTGCAGATACTGCACTTAAAACTGCAAACTCTGGTTACCTGACACGTCGCTTGGTTGACGTTGCACAGGATTGCATCGTGAAAGAAGCTGATTGCGGCACAACTAATGGCGTGATCGCACGTTCTGAAGTTGAAAGCGGTAATATCATTGTTTCAATAACTGATAAAGTTATCGGCCGTACTTCTGCGAATGATGTTCGTAACCCGGTTAACGATGAGCTTATCGTTGCTGCTGGTGAACTGATCGTTGAAGGCACTGCAGATAAAATCGATGCAGCTGGGATCGATGCGGTTAAAGTTCGTTCAGTTATCACATGTGAAACTAAACATGGCACTTGCGCTAAATGTTATGGCCGTGATCTGGCTTCAGGTCACCTGGTTAACGTTGGCGAAGCTATCGGTGTTGTTGCAGCTCAATCAATTGGTGAGCCAGGCACACAGCTTACGATGAGAACGTTCCACATCGGTGGTGCGGCTACATCTTCTGCTGAGGCATCAAGCTTACAGGCGGCACATGATGGTACGATCAAGATCGAAAACCGTAACGTGGTAGTAGATTCTGAGAAACGTAACGTTGTGCTTTCACGTTCATGCGAGATCATCATTCTTGATGAAAAAGGCCGTGAGCGCGCTCGTAACAAAATCCCATACGGTGCACGTATGACGATTGATGAAGGCTCAAAAGTGAAACAAGGCCAAACTCTTGCTGAGTGGGATCCATATACTATCCCGATCATCACTGAGAAATCTGGTCACATCGTATATCGTGACTTGGTTGAAGGTACGTCTCTGAAAAAGCAAGTTGATGAAACAACTGGCCTAACTTCTAAAATCGTAACAGATTGGAAGCTTCAGAAAGGTGGTTCTTCACTTCGTCCTCGTATCACTCTACGCGATGAAAAAGATAATGTTGTTAACCTTTCGAACGGTCTGGAAGCACGTTACTTCCTGCCGATCGAAGCGATCCTTTCAGTTGAAGATGGCACAGAAGTTCACGCAGGTGACATTCTTGCCCGTATTCCTCGCGAATCTTCTAAAACGAAAGATATCACCGGTGGTCTTCCACGCGTTGCAGAACTTTTCGAAGCTCGCAAACCGAAAGATCACGCGATCATCGCTGAGATGGATGGTTACATCCAGTTCGGTAAGGATTACAAATCTAAAACTCGTATCACTATCGTTCCTAAATCAGGCGATATTGAACCGATCGAATATATCATTCCCAAAGGTAAACACTTATTGGTCAATGAAGGCGATTACGTTCAGAAAGGTGACTTGTTGATGGATGGAACACCGGTTCCTCACGATATTCTTCGCGTAATGGGTACTGAAGCTCTTGCCCGTTACCTGATCGATGAGGTTCAGAAAGTTTACCGTCTGCAAGGTGTTGTGATCAACGATAAACACATTGAAGTTATTGCTTCACGCATGCTTCAGAAGATCGAGATCTCTGATGCTGGTGATTCAACTTACCTGCAAGGTGAAGAAGTTGATCGTGAAGATCTGGAAGCGGATAATGCAAGGTTGGTAGCTGAAGGCTTAAAACCAGCATCAGGCATCCCGATGCTGCAAGGTATAACTAAAGCATCACTTCACACGAAATCATTCATTTCTGCGGCATCGTTCCAGGAAACAACCCGTGTTCTTACTGAAGCGGCAGTTTCCGGCCTTGAAGATCCACTTCGTGGCTTGAAAGAGAACGTTATCGTAGGTCGTCTGATCCCTGCTGGTACAGGTGCATACCTGAACAAAGTTAAGAAGCAGGCACAAAGCGTGGATCTACAGATCCAGGCTGAAAAAGCTGCGAAAGCTGCTGAACTTGCTGCATCTCAACCTGAAGCTCCTGCTGATGATCTTAGCATCGAGCATAAGGATGAGAAAGTTGCAAAAGGTAAGAAATCTGGCGCAGCTGCTTAATTAACTTAAGTGACGATCCTAATATTAAGCCCCGGTAATTGCCGGGGCTTTTTATTTTGCACCTTTTAATTTACCGGAAAATACCTTACATATGATTATGCAATAAATCATATTTCTCATGAAAAAATTCTTTCAGCTATTTTCTCTGGTTTCCTTTCTTTTTATCTCAATTCCATCACTCGCGCTTGAAACCGATTGGGAGGGCACAAAGGATGAGCAGGGCAAAGCCCGCCTGATCGCGGGTGGATATATAGCGCCGGATAAAATTCTTGCCGGAATCGAGATGCAGTTCAAAGATAACTGGCATACATACTGGAAAGTGCCGGGTGATAGCGGCATGCCTGTAACGCCTGATTTCAACGGTTCTGAAAATGTTAAGAATATTGAGATGCTATGGCCTATCCCGAAACGCCATCTGTTTTATGATCTAGAGGGCTGGATATATGGTGGGCGCGTAATTCTGCCGGTTATCATTGATGTGCAGGATGCCTCAAAACCAGTGACCCTAACTGCAAATATAAAATGGGCGATATGTGATGAAGATTGCCTGTTCGCCGAAAATAAATTCACTGTAGAGATACCATCTGATTTCAAGGATGAATCGGTTACTGCCGATATTAGTAAATTCCAGGCGCAGGTTCCGGTGCTGAAATCGAAAGATGTTCACCTTGATAATATCGAGGTCAGCAGTAACACTATAAAAGCTTCATTCAGCAGCACAGATAAACCTTTTGCCACTGATTCTGATCTGTTCATTTCTGAGGCGAGCAAGAATTTCCGTTTCCCAAAACCTGAGGTGAAACTTTCATCTGATAATAAAAAGATCGATTTCACCAGCAAATATGAAAGCCTGAAAAAGGGTGAGGTGCTGAAGGGCAGGGAGATCAACCTTGTACTTACCAGTGGTGAGCAGGGTTATGAAACTAACCATACTGTAACAGAAATCACCTCCTCGCAGGATTCACCAGAGCCGGTTCTGAAACCTGCTCCGCAGGAAGAAGTAAGGGAAACTGCTCCTGAAGCGCCTGTTGAAGTTCCAAATGTTTCGTTATTTCAGGCGATAATTGCAGCGCTTATAGGTGGGCTTATCCTTAATATAATGCCATGCGTGCTTCCGGTTCTTTCACTCAAAATATTTGGCATAATCAAACATGGCGCGGCGGATAAAAAATATATCCGTGCAAGCTTCACTTATACCATCGCCGGCATAATATTTTCATTCCTGCTGCTTGCGGCTTTCGTGCTGATATTGAAATCTGCAGGTAAGGAAGTTGGCTGGGGTATTCAGTTCCAGAACCCGATCTTCCTGGTTTTCCTTTCAATGCTGTTAACATTATTCGCAGCAAATCAGTGGGGGCTTCTCGAAGTTGCACTGCCATATAAGCTTGCCAATAAACTCAACATGACCATCGATGATGCTGGTGATAATTCACGCCTTGGCAATTTCCTGAGCGGTGCTTTCGCAACCCTGCTTGCAACACCGTGCACTGCGCCATATCTTGTCACAGCCGTATCATTTGCATTCACGGCATCATCGCTAAAACTTATGCTCGTATTTATCTTCATGGGCATTGGTCTGGCGCTGCCATATATCATTCTGCTGATATCACCATCTTTAGTTAAGTTTTTGCCGAAACCTGGCAGATGGATGAAGGTTGTTCGCATTATTCTTGGCATATTATTATATCTTACAAATCTCTGGATATTCCTGATCTTCTTCAAGAATGCTGGTTCAAATGCCGCCTTTGTAATGCTGGTATGCAGTGCGCTGATACTCATCTGGCTTGCGGTTGCGCATAAATTCAATCTTGATCGCACGAAAACCTTCTTCACTGTTATTTACATGGTTGTGGTGACGTTCGGTGTGACGCTGTATCTTTCTCATATAGAGGTTGAGCCGGATTTCATGAAAGGTGCCTGGGTGAAATTCCATGAATCGGATATCGATAAATATGTCGCAAAGGGCAAAGTGGTCTATGTTGATGTTACCGCAGATTGGTGCCTGACATGCCAGTTCAACAAGGCCCGCGTGCTTTATCCGATGAAGGATTATCTTGATGGCCGTGGCGTGGTGCTGATGAAGGCTGACTACACCGTTCCTGATAAAGAGATCAGCGATTATTTGCAGAAAAACAAGGTGTTCGGCATACCGTTCAATAAGGTATATGGGCCGCATGCGAAAAGTGGTATTGTTCTTCCGGTTGTGCTTAAGGCCGAAGATGTTAAGAATGCCATAGATAAAGCCCAGTAATTTTTTGTGCAGGATATAAACAAAATAGAAAAATTCCGCACCGCCGAGAATTTTCCGGTGGCATCATTGATGCTGCCAAAACAAGCTCGCAAGGCTATCCGCGCGCTTTATCGTTTTGCCCGCTCTGCCGATGAGATCGCTGATGATTTCAATATGCCGCGCGATGAGCGAAAAATGCTTTTGCAGCAGCTTCACGCCACGCTGAAAGAAGGCAAGGTGAGTGAGATGCCGTATTTCGCGCGTGATTATTATCGCGCCTGTTTTGATGGCAAAATGAACATAAAGCACGGTCTTGGCCTTATAGAAGCTTTCATTCAGGATACGGAAAAAAGCCGTTATGAAAGCTGGGATGACACTCTTGCTTATTGCCGCAAATCAGCTTCTACAATTGGCCGTATGGTGCTAGAGGCAACGGGCAATTTTTCTGCTGATATCGCAGCTTCAGATAAACTTTGCATGATTCTGCAGCTCATTAATCACCTGCAAGATCTCAAGAAAGACTATATAAATTTAAACCGCATTTATTTCAGTGTTAATTTTTTCCCAAATACTCATGAGCTTGATGCTGACAGCGAATCTGAATCAGTTACAAACGGCAAGCGTGAGATATTACTTCGTCTGAAGAATATGCTTGAAAGCACCAAACCGCTTATTGGAAGCATCTCAGGTTTCAGAATTCGTGCCGAAATTGCAACCATCTATAAGGTCGCACAAAGGCTGATCGAAAAACTTGATAAGGCCAACATTTTAGAGCGCCGTGTTGAACTGACGAAATTGGAAAAGATAAAATGCGCTATATCCGGTTCATTCTGGGCATTCAGGTTAACAGGCCCTAAGGTCGGCAAGCCTTCAAAACAACTGGCGATGAAGTCGCGCAGTTCATTCCTGCGCCCGCTTCTGAAACTCGATTTTGATCGCCGCAAGACCATGCTATGCTTTTATTCCTATTGCCGCTTGGTTGATGATGCCGCAGATGATGTGCTGGATAAACAGGCCGCTGCTGAAAAACTGAAATTCTGGCGTGCTGAAGTTGAAAACATATATTCCGATGACACTCTAGTTTTTCCATCGCACCCAGTAACATCAGAACTGGCGCTTTATATTAATAAATACGGCATAGAGAAGGAGCACCTGCTTGAGATCATCAACGGCCAACAGATGGATGTTAATGATGAAATGGTAAAGCCGGCACTCGAAAAGCTTGAGCTTTATTGCTATCGTGTGGCATCGGCTGTGGGCTTAGTTTCGGTGCAGATATTCGGCTATACAAAAAACCGTAAGGAAAAGATCCAGCGCTTTGCGATCAACTTAGGCAAAGCCTTACAGATAACCAATATAATCCGCGATGTGCGTCAGGATGCAGGCATGGGCCGCATATATATCCCGCAGGAACTCCTGGAAAATTATCACCTTGCCGATATAACCCCGCATGAGATATTCACTGATTATGCAAGACTTGAGATCGATCTTGAGCCGGCATTGAAAGATCTTTCCGAAATGGCAGAAACATATTATAGGAAAGCTTCAAAAGCGCTGCCGCGTAAAGAGCGTAAAAATATGCGTGCGGCCATATTGATGATGCGTATCTATAAAAAATATCTTGAGAAGATGGAGTTCCGTAAATTCATGTTCGACAGGGATGAGATAAAACTAAGCTTTAAGGAAAAATTCCAGATATTATATGAACCCGTTAGAAAAATATAAATCACTTTATAACTCCGAACTCGCACTTGTGGATGAAAAGATAAGGTCTGTCTCTTCCAATCGTGCAGCTTTGATCGGCCAATTGGTTGCACATATAATCACATCAGGCGGTAAAAGGCTTCGCCCGGTTTTCGTGATATTATCTGCAAAACTTTGCGGCAATTCATCCAGTAATTATATTGATATGGGCGCATGTGTTGAACTTCTCCACACAGCAACTCTGCTTCACGATGATGTTGTGGATGACAGCAAGCTTCGCCGAGGGCGTAAAACTGCGAATAACGTTTGGGGTAATACTGCAAGCATTCTGGTGGGTGATTTCCTGCTGGCGGAATCTTTTCTGTTGATGTCACAGCTCGGCTCGTTGCAGGTCATCGATATTCTCTCCCGTACTTCATCGATAATAACAGAAGGTGAGGTGAAGCAATTAATGCATAAAACCGATATTACCCTCAGCTTCGATGATTATATACAGATAATTCGCGGTAAAACTGCCGAACTTTTCGCGGCCTGCTGTTCAGTTGGTGCAGTTGTTTCCAAGGCTTCCGCAGCGCAAGTGAAGGCCCTGGAAGAATTCGGCCGTAATCTCGGCATCGCATTCCAGATCGCAGATGATACGCTTGATTATGCTGCTGATGAGAAAGATCTTGGTAAAAAAACCGGTGATGATTTCCGTGAAGGCAAGCCAACACTTCCCGCTATCCATGCATATTCTGTTCTGGGTGAGGACGAGCGTAAATATATGGAAGAGTTGTTCTCAGGGCCGATAAAGTCACGGAGTGCTGTACAGCTTAAAAAACTCAACAAGCTTATGGCTCAGACTGGGTCGATCGAATATTCATATGCAAAATCCCGTGAATATGCTGATGCTGCCCGCAAAGCGCTAGATATCTTCCCCGATTCCGAGATGAGGCAGGCGATGCTTGATATACTCGAATTTTGCGTCAATCGCAGCTATTAGCTTTATATCGTTGATTATTTATATTTTATCTCTATAGAATCGCCTTAACGGGATGAATAACCATATGAAATTCTTTGTAACCCTATTTGTAATTCTAACAGTGACCATGCTTTCCACTTCAGCAGAAGCGGGCATTGCCGATCTATTCAATGGCAGTTCTGAGAAGAATAGTCCGGTTTCAAACGAACTTTCTGATTGCGGCAAGGCGGTGGCAACATTCCGCAAATTCCAGCATGATGGCCGCATCTGCAAAAAAGATGATGATTGTGAAAGCCTGCCAGGTTTCTGCCCGGTCGGTTGCGCGGTATATATCAATAAAACCTTCGAAGGTATTATCACAAAAAGAATGGATGATGTTCGTGAGGAATGTTCTGATAGCGTTTGCCCATATAAATGTAATGAGAACGAAGGCAAGCCTGCTTGTATAGATAATCGCTGCCAGGCCGCAGGCAAATAATATTTAAATCCTTATAAATTTATGACAAAAAATGCCCGCAAGATAAACCCGTCTGCTTTACGCGCCTATGATATCAGGGGCGGCATCGGCGACATATTATTCGAGGAAGATGCACTTTATATAGGCCAGGCATTTGCTACTAAAATCGCACGCAGATATAACCTTGCAAATCCGGTCATCGTGGTTGGTCGCGATGGCAGGCTTTCATCACCTGCGCTGCATAAGCACCTTGTAATGGGCATGGTTCAGGCGGGTGCCATCGTGAAAGATATTGGCATTGGCCCAAGCCCAATGCTTTATTTTGCAGTTCGCTCGCATAAGTTTGATGGTGGCATAATGATAACCGGCTCGCATAATCCCGGTCATCATAACGGCTTTAAGATGATGTATACTAAAGATCCACTTTTCGGTGATGAGATCCAGGAAATGGGCGTGATGATGGAAAATGGTGATTTCGCTAATTCCCCACATGGTAAAGTGGAAGTTCTTGATGTGCGTGAAGATTATGTAAAGAATCTTCTTCGTGCAGTTGAAGAAAAGTCTGAGGCAAAACTTTCAAAAATGAAAGTAGCGTGGGACCCGGGCAATGGAGCTGGTGGTGAGATTACCAAACTGCTGACTGAAAAACTTCCTGGCACGCATTTTGTTGTTAATCATGAGATCGATGGCACATTCCCTAATCACCACCCAGATCCTTCTGAGGAGGAAAATCTCCACCAGCTTATCGATATCGTCAAAAAAGAGAAATGCGATATCGGCATAGCGTTCGATGGCGACGCAGATCGCATCGGTGCGGTTGATAATAAAGGGCGTATCATCTGGGGCGACCAGATGATGATATTCTTCGCTGAAGATGTTCTTGAAGGCTTTCCTGGTGCTGAAATAATCGTTGATGTGAAAGCGAGTGAAACCTTCTTCGATAAAGTTCGTGAAATGGGTGGCAAACCTTTAATGTGGAAAACCGGCCATTCATTCATTAAGACAAAACTTGCTGAAACCGATGCAAAACTCGCAGGGGAAATGAGCGGCCATATCTTTTTCAATGATCGTTATTATGGTTTTGATGATGCGATATATTCTGCCGTGCGCCTGCTTAATTTCTTCGCAAAAAAATCTGAATCGGCATCTGAGCTTGTTGATAAACTTCCTAAATCATATGCATCATCGGAATATCGCATAGAAGTTCCCGAAGCGGATAAAGTGCGTATCGTGGAAGAAATTCGTGCGCTGGTAAAAACATCCGGCAAACCTGTTTCTGAGATCGATGGCATCCGCGTGAAAGAAGATGGTGGCTGGTGGCTGCTTCGTTCGTCAAACACTCAGGCCGTTATAACCATGCGTGCCGAAAGCACCTCGCAGGAAGGCCTTTCTGCCATAAAGACTCAGTTGCAGAAATATCTGCAACCTTATGGTATTTCGGGCAAAATAGTGTGATTTTTCATTAAAAACCCTTTGACAGACCTATATTTTTCATGTTAAACCTCAACTTATAGATCATCGATCTGGCCGTTTCAGGCAGTTTTCATGGTTAAATTTTAAATCTTTTTAAATCCAATCCCAATTTTTTAATCTAACTTATCAATCCTAACTAATAATATATGAAAGACGATACTCTTCGAATCAAACGTTCACCTAGAACCGATAAACCTGAAGGCGCTGCAACCCCTGAAGCGCAAGGCGCTCAAACATCTGCATATACAAATGGCAGCAATGGTCACTCAAATTCACCTGCTGATCCTAACGTTGCTGTTGAAGCACCGGTTGCAAAAGTTCCTGATTTCGTTGTTCAGGATGAACCGGAAGAATATGATCCTTCAAAACCGCGTGATAATAAAGCGATCCTTCACGTGCGTGATCTGCGCAGCAAACAGGCGGAAGAACTGGTTGAGCTTGCTAAAGAAGCAAATATTGAAGGCGCCAACTTCATGCTTAAGCAGGAACTTATTTTCCACATTCTAAAAGTAATGTCAGAAGCTAATCAGGGCACAATCGTGTTTGATGGTGTGCTTGAGATCATGCCTGATGGTTTTGGTTTCCTTCGTGCGAAAGAATATAACTATCGCGCTGGCCCGGATGACGTTTATGTTTCCCCTAACCAGATAAAACGTTTTGCGCTTCGTACTGGTGATACTATCGAAGGTGAAGTTCGTTCACCGAAAGCTCGTGAAAGGTATTTCGCGCTTACCCACATCATTAAAGTTGGTGGTGAAGAACTTAATTCACGTTCACGCAAAACAAACTTTGATAACTTAACTCCATTATATCCAGATACAAAACTGAAAATGGAATTAAAGGATCTGAAAGATAAATCCAATGTCAGCGCCCGTGTTATTGATCTGATAGCGCCTCTAGGTAAAGGTCAGCGTGCTCTTATTGTTGCGCCTCCACGTACTGGTAAAACCGTATTGATGCAAACCATCGCTAAAGCGATCGAGCAGAATCACCCGGAAGTGGAACTTATCGTTCTTCTGATCGATGAGCGCCCGGAAGAGGTGACTGATTTCAGCCGCTCGGTTAAAGGCGAAGTTGTTTCCTCAACATTCGATGAGCCTGCAACACGTCACGTACAGCTTGCTGAGATCATCATTGAAAAAGCCCGCCGTCTGGTTGAGCAGGGCAGGGATGTTGTTATCCTGCTTGATTCAATCACGCGTCTTGCACGTGCATATAACACTGTGGTTCCATCATCTGGTAAAGTTCTTACCGGTGGTGTGGATGCTAATGCCCTGCAACGTCCAAAGCGTTTCTTCGGTGCTGCACGTAACATCGAACATGGTGGCTCACTTACAATCATCTCAACTGCGCTGATCGAAACCGGTTCACGTATGGATGAGGTTATATTCGAGGAATTCAAAGGTACAGGTAACTCTGAGATCGTGCTTGATCGTAAACTTGCTGATAAACGTATCTTCCCTGCGATTGATGTCCTTCGTTCCGGTACACGCCATGAAGAAGCACTTTACAATGATGGTGAGATGCCTAAAATCTGGATACTTCGTAAAATACTTTCACCAATGGGTGCGGTTGATGCGATGGAATTCCTTCAGGATAAGGTCAAAGAAAGCAAAACCAATGCTGATTTCTTTGAGAATATGAACACATCTGGTGGTCGTGGTGGTGCACATGCCGCTCCAACAGCCGGTAAGAAAAGCAGCGAGTAATTGAAAGATTATGTCCCTCACCAATCAGGATATAAAAAAGATAGCCAAGCTTGCGCGCATTGAAATAACTTCTGCTGAGGAAGAAAAATTCAAAGGCCAGCTTAATAACATCTTTGTCATGATCGATGATCTTAAGGATGTTGATACTGCAGGCGTGCCAGAAATGGCCGGTGTTGGTAACTTCACTCTTCGCACACGTGAAAGTGATACCGCAACTGATGGCAATATCCGTGATGAGGTTCTTGCCAATGCACCAAAGGCGCAATATGGTTGCTTCGTAGTTCCAAAAGTGGTGGATGCGGGTTGAGATCAAATTCCAAAAATAATGCGGTTGAAGAAAGAGGATTGCCGAAAAGCACTTCAAACTTTTGGGTCAATTTCGCTTCATGTGTTATATTCTTCACTCTCCTTTTCGTTTTCAGAAAACAGGGCACTAACTTTGATGATTTCAGCATGTATGCCATCATGCTTCTGCCGGTTCTTCCAATAATATTCTATGAATTTGCCTGCTCTTATAAAAACGTCGGCAGCATCGCACTTTCATTCAAAACCGTTCGCACTTTCAACGCTCAAAGGCTTTTGTATAAACTTTCCGGCCTTGCAATAACATATGCTTTCATTGCCTTTTTCTATTGGGTCTTCCCGGTTTATAAGGATGATATGTTCACGCCTTTCTGGCACCATTTCCGTAATATATTTCCAATGGTTTTGATCCTTGCCATACCATATTTCATATATGTTGATCTGCGCATGAAAAACGCTGAGGATGCCTATTTTCACCTCGGTCACATCATCACTGCACAGTTCGATCAGATAGATTGGAAATATGTCTGGGAACATTTGCGCGGTTGGCTGGTGAAATGGTTCTTCCTGCCGTTAATGACCGTATTTGTGCTTAATAATTTTAACTATTTTGCGAGCATAGATTTTTCGCGCATCAAATATTTCCCCGGTGATAAGTTCCTGTTCCTTAATAACTCTATCTTCACCGCCGATCTGATATTTGCGTTTTATGGCTATATCTTAACTCTTCGTGCCACTAATTCTCAGATATATTCTGCTGACCCGACCGTGTTCGGCTGGGTGGTCTGCCTTGCCGGATATCCACCATTCTGGACTGATCTGCTCTTTAATCGTTATTTCAACTATGAAGATAATTATGCATGGACTAACATGGTCGGCGATAATTCATTCTTCTATGGCTTCTGGTGCAGCCTGATAATCATCACCATAGTGATCTATGCGCTTGCCACCATTGCATTCGGCTGTCGTTTCTCGAACCTGACATATCGCGGCATCATAACATCGGGTCCATATCGCTTCACCAAGCATCCTGCCTATGTATTCAAGAACATCTCATGGTGGCTGGTTTCAGTGCCATTCATTCCATTTTCAGGTTGGGAACATGCGCTTAAGGTCAGCATTCTGCTATTTGGTGTGAACTGCATATATTTCATGCGTGCCCGCACTGAGGAAAACCACCTTTCTAATTATCCTGAATATGTTGAATATGCTGAAATGATGAATGAGAAAAGCATCTTTGCTTTCCTTGGCCGCCGTATTCCGCTGCTTCGTTATAAGAAGGAACGCGGGCTTAAAGCAAAAATATATAAATCCCTGGTATAAATTTTCTTAACAATTGCTCATTGCTGATATAAAAGCTTCCTATGTCACTAAGAAAACTTACAATTGAATCGGCCTTAGAAGGCCTGAAAGCCAAAAAATTCTCCGCAAAGGAACTTGCGCAAAGCTATATTGATGCTGCGCAGAAATCTGAATCAAATGCATATATTACCTTAACGCCGGAAGTGGCACTGAAACAGGCTGAAGAGGCGGATAAAAAGATCGCTGCCGGAAATGCCGGCCTGCTTGCAGGCATTCCGATCGCGATGAAAGATCTCTATTGCACTAAGGGTGTTAAAACCACCGGTGCTTCAAAAATATTAAATAATTTCGTTCCGCAATATGAATCGAAGGTAAGTTCGAACATGTTCGCGCAGGGCGCGGTGATGATCGGTAAGGCTAACCTTGATGAGTTTGCTATGGGTTCTGCTAATATCACATCCGCATATGGCAATGTTCTGAATCCGTGGAAGTCGAAAAAAGATCCATCTAAAAAACTTGTGCCGGGTGGTTCATCTGGTGGTTCTGCTGCAGCAGTTGCGGAAGATATCGCGATTGCTTCAACCGGAACTGATACTGGTGGTTCAATCCGCCAACCTGCAGCTTTCTGCGGCATCGTCGGTATAAAACCAACTTATGGCCGCTGCTCGCGCTGGGGTGTCATAGCATTTGCAAGCTCGCTTGATCAGGCCGGCCCGTTCGCTAAAACCGTGAAAGATTCTGCCATCATGCTTCAGGCAATGGCTGGCTATGATGCTAATGATTCTACTTCTGCAAACAAGGAAGTGCCGAACTGGTTTGGTTCGATCAATGGAAATCTGAAAGGTAAAAAAATTGGTATCCCTAAAGAATATCGCGCTGATGGCGTGCCGCAGGAAATTCTTGATATCTGGGCGAAGGGCGCGGATATGCTAAAAGCTGCCGGCGCTGAAATTATAGAGATATCTCTACCGCATACGAAATATGCACTTCCGGTTTATTATACCATCGCACCTGCGGAGGCATCATCGAATCTTTCGCGTTATGATGGCGTTCGTTTTGGTCACCGCACTGCAGAAAAATTTTCTACCCTTGATGAAATGTATGAAAAAACCCGTGCTGAAGGTTTCGGCGATGAGGTGAAGCGCCGCATCATGATAGGCACTTATGTTCTTTCCCACGGTTATTACGATGCATATTATGTAAAGGCCCAGCAGGTGCGCACACTTATCGCACGCGATTTTGAGGAAGCATTCAATAAAGTTGATGCGATATTAACCCCAACTGCGCCATCGGCAGCATTTGGTATTGGCGAGAATCAGAATGATCCGGTGCAGATGTATCTAAACGATATCTTCACCATTCCTGCGTCACTTGCAGGTATCCCAGGAATCGCAGTTCCGGCAGGTTTGAGTTTGGATGGTCTACCTCTAGGTTTACAGATCCTTTCTAAACCTTGGGATGAGCAGAGCGCATTTGACGTCGCATTTGCGATTGAACAGGCATCAGGCTTCAAACGCCATGATGAAATTTAATTAGATATTTTTTCTGCCACCGGTTTTATCAGTGCTTTTAACGTAGTTCTGATATTCATTGGTCATCAATTGTAGTTTATTACCTGACTCATCTCCGGCTAGATCTTTTAAAATCAGATCTAAGGCATCTTTTTGTTTTTCTTTATCACCACCAGAAATCTTATTAACAAAATAACTTATGGTTAATTTTTCAGCGGCGCTAAATTTATTTAGTTCATCTGATACCAAACTGTAATTTACAGCATCAATTCCATTCTTAGTTGCCGTAGAAGTATATTTCCTATGCTTTATACCGTTTCTTTCATCACTTTGTTTTTCCCGCTGCTTCTGTATTCCGGCTTTTACAGAACTTCTATAATTTACTTCAAATTCCTTTTTCATGACTAATCCCCCTCATGGTTTTTCAAAATAATATTAAGAAAAAGGGCGGAAGTCACCAAAAAATTAGCTGTTTTTCGCGTCTTCGGCCATTCTCTGCTGATATAACCTTGCGAAATCGATAGGGTCCAGCATCAGGGAAGGGAAGCCGCCATCACGGGTTATATCGGAAATGATCCTGCGTGCATAAGGGAAAAGCAGCGTCGGGCAGAAAATAAGCAGTGCCGGCTGGATTTCCTGCGGAGAAACATCTTTCATCAGGAAAATGCCTGCATATTTCACTTCCGCTATGAACACAACTTTATCACCGCGTTTTGCGGTTGCGTTGATGCTCAGCTCAACCTCATAACCATCGCCACCAAGCGGGTTAGCCATAACATCCACAGCCACATTGATGTTCGGTTTTGCTTCTGATGGCCTTAATGAATTAGGTGCATCCGGGCTTTCGAATGAAATATCTTTCACATACTGCGCTGCGATCGATATCTGCGGCGGATTTTGTGTTGTTTGCTCTTCTGATTTTTTTTCTTTTGCCATGGCTTATTATGTTAATTATTAGTTGATAATTATTATCAATCAGGTTAATCGATAGTTTTTAATAGAACCTATATCATGTTTAGTAAAACAAAAAATTTCCTCCGCGAATTCAAAGAACTTTATCTCAATAAAAGAATGCTGGTCATCGGTGCTCTGGGCTATGCCAGCGGCGTTCCATTCACACTCATTTTCATCACCTATAGTTTTCGCCTTGCTGAAAGCGGCATTAATCTGCGCGATATCGGTCTATATGGCCTTGCAGGCCTGCCATTCACGATCAAATTCATATGGGCGCCACTGGTTGATGGCTTTGAGATACCGATCCTTTCGAAAATAGGTCAGCGTAAAAGCTGGATCATAATCAGTCAGGCGGTGATAATTTTCATCATCTGCAAATTCGCATATTTTGATCCGAAGATCGAACTGATGAAGATCGTCTGGTATGCGATCTTCCTTGCCTTTGCCTCCGCCACATATGACACCGCCTATGATGCCATACGCGTTGAAATGCTTGAGCTGAACAAACAAGGTGCGGGTGCGGGTTCATCAATAATGGGCTATCGTATAGGTATGTTGGTTGCCGGCGGCATTTCACTCATCATCGCAGATGCATATTCTTGGAAGGTCTCATTCTTTTTCATCGCGGCAACAATGCTAGTGCCGTTTTTGGTGGGCTTCTTCGCAAAAGAACCGAGCAAGCATTTAATGACGCATGAAGAGGGCAGTATCAACTTCTCAGCGTGGCTGAAAAAATTTGTGGTCGAGCCGTTCCACCAGTTCATCACTGCAAACAATAAATGGATACTGATAATCCTTTTCGCGGTTTGCTACAAACTTGGTGATTCACTGCTTTCGAAAATGATCAACCCGTTCTATCTGCAGATGCAGTTCACAAAAACCGAGGTGGCTGAGATCAGCAAGTTCTATGGCTTCATCATGACGATTATCGGCGGCATCATCGGCGGCTGGACTGTCTATCGCATCGGCATCAAGAAAAGCCTGTTCATCTTCGGCATATTGCAAATGCTTTCGAATTTAACCTTCGTATGGCTTGCACATATGGGGCATGATAAACTTGCGCTAACACTAGTTATCACCGCCGAGAATATGGCAAGTGCCATGGGCACCGCTGCCTTCACGGCATATTTCAGTTCACTGTGTGATGTGCGATATACCGCCACGCAATATGCGTTGCTCACATCATTCATGTCATTGGGGCGTTGGATTACTAATGCACCGGCAGGATATCTTGTTGATAAAGTCAATGGCCTCGGCCTATCTTGGGAGTCCTACTTCCTCATTTGCACCGCACTTGCCATCCCAGGCCTGATACTCATTCAGTTCCTTAAAATAAGCGATTTTAGAAAAAATTAAGAAGTTTTTAACTAAAAACTGCCTTTCCAAGAGCCCAGATTTGTGATATATTCCCGCATCTTAAAAAAATCGGGGGATTTAATGGGCAATAAAAAAAATCAAGATTTTAGACAATTGACAACAGATTTTGCTACTGCAGCTGCAAAAGTAGTGGAAGCTGTTAAGCACAAAGATGATTTAAAAAAGCAGGCGGAAAAGCAACTAGAAAAATTTGCCAAAGATATTTCTCCTGATCTTTTAACATTAAGGGCACTCGCGCAAAATGTTAAAGTAGAAGGCAATCTGCGTGCTAATGATGGAATAGTTGGCATTAATGGAATTACCCTTGCTTCAAACAGTGATGATGTAATAACGACAATTGGAACTACATCTAACACTAAACAAGTAAAAAATAATATTCAAAATGCTGATGAGAAAGTTGCGAATTATGAAAATAGAGAATTCATGGAGTGCTGGAACGAATTAAAAGAAAAGTTGAAAAGTAAATTTTCTGGTTTTGATTTCACAGTAAATTTATCTGATTTAGCTCAGCCACAAAAAGAAAGGACCACCACTTTTTGTAATGAAATAGAAATTTTTGATAAAAAGATGAAGGAATCTGATGGCCTGCAAAAAAATTCAGGATACCATACGCCTTTATTTACGATAAAATACGATAAGGCAGGCAGATTCAGTGGCCATGCATTATTACATGTAAATTTTGATCTTACTAAAGATAGCAATGCTCGTAAATTACCAGAGAAAGATATTCAGATTTTGTCATTGGTGCCGGCAAAAGCTGTGAAAGAAGTTCCGGTTGCTGCCATTCAATAACTCGGTGGTAAATTGCGTAAATCACTATAAATCAAATAGTTAAAATCACTTGCCGATTTTAACTATTTACAGTATTTTCCACCATATTTTTGAGGAATAATTACCCGTATTGTGTTATAATAAATAATCTAATGCTAGGAATATAAATGGCAAAAGCTCAGGTGAGAGAGATCAAGAAAGACTCCAAATTCCCTTATTCAAAAGAGCTTCTTTTGAAATTCTTCCGTACAATGTTACTTATCCGTCGCTTT
The DNA here is from genome assembly GCA_048498735.1 of Pseudomonadota bacterium. GTDB lineage: Bacteria > Pseudomonadota > Alphaproteobacteria > Rickettsiales > UBA8987 > JAMHZE01. The sequence continues at coordinate 5,799 of JBEHXK010000013.1, read as the reverse complement.
GAAGAGCGTACCGGCCAGCTTTATGGCATGGGCATGATCGGAGGTTTCTGCCACCTTTATATCGGGCAGGAAGCGGTGGTTACAGGCATGCAGGCGGCAGCGAAAAAAGGCGATCAGGTGATAACTACATATCGTGATCACGCACATATGATCGCAGCGGGCACTGATCCGAAAGTTATTCTTGCTGAACTATTAGGTCGTGAAACCGGCTGTTCACGCGGTAAGGGCGGTTCAATGCATATGTTCGATCTGGAAAACCAGTTCTATGGCGGGCATGGTATCGTTGGTGCTTCTGTGCCGATCGGCGCTGGCCTTGCATTTGCGAATAAATATCGTGGTAATGATCATATTTGCATGTGCTATTTCGGTGATGGAGCAGCTAATCAGGGCCAGGTGTTCGAGGCTATGAACATGGCGGCGATGTGGAAGTTGCCGGTTATTTTCATCATTGAAAATAACGGTTATGCGATGGGCACTTCGATAAAACGCTCAACTGCGAACACTGATTATTCTATTCGTGGTGAAGTTTTCGGCATTCCAGGTGTGAAGGTTGATGGGCAGGATGTGCTTGCGGTCTATGAAGCAGGCCAGAAAGTTATCGAACATCTACGCGCCGGCAAAGGTCCATATGTGATGGAAATGAAAACCTATCGTTACCGTGGTCACTCAATGTCTGATCCTGCGAAATATCGCACTAAGGAAGAAGTTGAGGAATATAAAACCAAACATGACCCGATCGAATCATTAAGGCGCATTTTGGAAGAGCAGAATATGGCTTCTGAAGAAGATCTGAAAGTGATCGAGAATGAAGTGAAAGATATCGTCAGTGAAGCGGTGGAATTCGCGAAAGCAAGCCCAGAGCCTGATGCTAACGAGCTTTATACCGACATCACTCGCCAATAATTCATATGAATCAATAAGTTATTGGTTAACATTTTGTTAACTGCTTTGTGCTATAATTAGATATGGTTAATGACCCTAAAACAGGCCTTCCGGCCCCGGATGAAACTGCCTATATTTCAGGTAAGGATTTTATTGCGGCAATAACAGGCGAGCAAAGCAAATATGTGCTAGAAGGTGAATATTATCGTAACACTGAATTAAAAGCCGATAATATTATACCTAAATGCTTGGTAGATTTTGCCAAGATAATGATCAAAACCTATGAAGGAAAATATGGGAAGAAAGAGGCTGAGCCCGGAGATGTCAGCTATTATGCAGATCGCGCTGTTTATGAATTTTCAAAACTCAATAAACACTTAAAAGAATACCCGCAATCGAATGTAATAATAATTGCACCTGGTATGAAGGGCACTGGTGAATTGCTTGCAAATAGTTATCCGCAAGCGAGAGTTTTAAATATTGATCTGCCGGAAATGATAGATTTCAGGAATGTGGCAGTTGTTGAAAATAAAATTGTGGCAAATAAGAACGGTAACATGCTGAATGTTCGCTCAAACATGAACAAGCATAGTTTAGCTCATGATTGTAAACGTGCGAGCATGAAAGTTTCACGAGATAGTGATGAGCAGTTTATTGTTTCTGCCATCGGTGTTTTGCCTTACGTTGAGCATGAAAAGGTAAAAGAGTTTTTTGAAGGGTTTAAAAATTTTCCACCTGAAACCAAACTAATATTCAACACCGTAAATAAAATTACTAGCGACTATCATAAAGAATTATATAAATTCATACCTGGTATTGATTTTGGAAAAACCCTTAGTGATTGCGGTATAGTTGTGAACCAGGAAGTGGATATGGGCAATCGTACTTTATATTCAGCAAATTATATCGGCAAAGAACCTTACCTGAAGATAAAGCAGGAAAACGGTATAGATAAAGTGGTGGTAAAATCTAATGGCACCGGTACACCCGGTAGCTAGATCAAAAACTCTTTCCTGATCTTTTTCAGTAAACCTTCACAGGCTTCTTCCAGCAGATCAAGCACCAGCTCAAAGCCCTTCTCACCACCATAATATGGATCTGGCACTGATTTTTTTCCGCTGCTGCCATAATCCAGGATCAGATGAATTTTATGATATAACTCGCGCGGCGCTATCTCTTTTATATCCTCAAAATTACTTTCGTCCATCGCAAGAATGTAATCAAACTCTACAAAATCTTCATATTCAACTTTGCGTGCGCGTTGCGCGCTTAGATCATAATTGCGCTTCAGCGCTGCCGCTTGTGAGCGTTTATCTGGCTGCACGCCAATGTGATATCCAGCTGTTCCTGCAGAGTCGATTATGATCTTATCCTCTAATCCTGCCTCTTTCACCATATGTTCAAAAATCCCTTGAGCGGTGGGGCTGCGGCAGATATTTCCAAGGCAGACGAACAGAACTTTCACTTCATCATTGAGCATAGTTTTATTATGAACCAGTTTTTAATAAGCATTTGTATTTCTTGACATATAGGCCAAAAAAGCTTATGTGCAAGCCAAGTTTATTTCTTGGGGAACATGTATAATAATCCGAAAAACATAGAAGAAGCAAAGCATAATCTTCGTATGCTTGGTCAGGAAATAAAAGAACTTGATCTGTTGGTCTTGCTCAAAGATGAAGCTGCTCAATATAAAATTCCCACTTTAAGGCTATCGATCAAAAATAAAAGCGGCATAGAATCTGAAAATACCGCATTATTCAGGAAAAATCTGAATCTCTATTTTTCTATTTTGCAATTACAAAGTGAACCAGACCACAACGGCAATGAACGTTTGCTCTATACGGTTGAGCCCAGTGGCGAGATGAAGCTCTACATCAGGCACAGTGAAGATATCGATAAGATCAGCGCCGTTCTGCCCAATCGTAATATATATTACCATCCTATGGATGTTGATGGTGCCGCAGGACCATATATTTACTTAAATAAACATGATTTTATCTCCACGGCAAAAAGTGTTCTGGTTGATTTGAAATCTAAGTATGAACCAGTTGGTGAGCCTGAAGATAAGAACAAAGTTCTTGATATAAAATTCAATCAGCTTTCATCAGATAGGCCAATAATGAACCGTGCTATACAAGCACCGCAAGGCACTTTTCCCATCGTCATGACATTTTCTGCGCCATATCACAATTTGCAGGATACTGTAAAAGTAAATGTAAAATCTCAGGAGCCACAAGGATTTTTTGCAGATTCAGCAAGAACGCATATTTTGGAAAGAGATATAAAGCAAAGAATTACTAGAACTAGAAATTTGCTGACTGGTAACGAAGTCTATACTAAGGAACATGAAGATCCAAACAAAAATTCGTATCTTTTTGTTGGCTCAGTATCAAGAAACTATTTCGAAATAGCCACTGACAGCACATATCAACTTATAAAATTTCTGAAATTACCATTATTCAAAGATGTTCAGTTCGTTGTTGCCGGAGATAAAGTTAATCTGGCAGAGCTGGCCGTAAAATGTGAAGAGAATAGACGTGATGGTAGTAAAGAGGGAATCCAACCTGATACAGTTCAGAATATGCTAGAAACTAATCAGCTTAATATTACACAGAAAAAAATATAACTATTTATTCAGCCTGTTTTTGATGAGTTCATCAACTGCTTCAGGGTTGAGTAGGGTTTTTGTGTCGCCCAAATCTTCATAATCATTAGCAGCGATCTTACGTAATATGCGGCGCATGATCTTGCCGGAGCGGGTCTTTGGAACTGCCGGCGCGAACTGAATGAAATCAGGTTTTGCGATCGGCCCGATATTTTTCCTCACACCTTCGATCAGTTCTTTTTTCAAATCATCACTTGGTGATATGCCTTGTTTAAGTGTCACAAAAGCATAAATTCCTTGGCCTTTAACTTCATGCGGATAGCCAACCACGGCGGCCTCAGCAACATTCTTGTTCAGCACCAATGCGCTTTCAACTTCTGCAGTGCCAATGCGGTGACCGGAGATTTTTATGATATCATCAACGCGGCCTGTTATCCAGAAATAGCCATCTTCATCTCGTTTCGCTCCGTCGCCGGAAAAATATTTCCCTTCAAACTGAGTAAAATAAGTCTCCACAAATCTATCATGATTACCCCAGATAGTGCGCGCCTGACCTGGCCAGCTTTTCATGATGCATAGGTTGCCTTCCGCTTCGCCTTCCAGGGTTTTATTATCATTATCCACGATCTCAGGAACAATGCCGAAAAATGGTTTTGTTGCAGAGCCGGGTTTTTCTTCGATCGCATAGGGCAGTGGAGTTATAAGGAAGCCGCCGGTTTCGGTCTGCCACCATGTGTCAACTATAGGGCATCTGCTATCACCCACAACTTCAAAATACCAGCGCCATGCTTCCGGATTTATCGGCTCACCGACCGAGCCAAGAACGCGCAAGCTTTTGCGGCTGGTCTTATTCACCGGTTCATCACCGCTTGCCATTAGCTGCCTTATTGCTGTTGGTGCGGTATAGAACTGATTCACCTTGTGCTTGTCGATCACTTCCCAGCAACGTGAGGCATCAGGATATGTCGGAATGCCTTCAAACATCAGTGTGGTTGCGCCATTACAAAGTGGCCCATAAATAATATAACTATGGCCGGTTATCCAGCCAACATCAGCCGTGCACCAATAGATATCGCCATCGTGATAATCGAAAGTATATTTATGTGTTATAGCAGTATAAAGCAGATAACCGGCAGAGGTATGCATCAGGCCTTTCGGCTTGCCTGTAGAGCCAGAAGTGTAGAGAATGAATAGCGGGTCTTCCGCACCCATCTCTTCGATCTCACATTTATCATCAACTTTTTTATATTCTTCTGTGTAGCAGATATCGCGTTTATCATCCCAATCGGTTTTGCCGCCGGTGTTCTTCACCACCAGCACTTTCACATCTTTCAACTTGCCAACAGCCTCATCAACATTGGCTTTTAGCGGAGTTTTCTTGCCGCCACGCAAACCTTCATCAGCTGTTATAACTAATTTAGATTTTCCATCTTCTACACGGCCCTTTAAAGCCTCCGATGAAAAGCCTGCAAACACAACGCTATGAACAGCACCGATGCGTGCGCAGGCAAGCATTGCATACGCTGCTTCCGGGATCATCGGCATATATAGGGTAACTACATCGCCTTTTTTCACACCAAGATTTTTAAGTATATTTGCGAATTTGCAGACCTCAGATTTCAATTCCGCATAGGTTATTTTTTTTGAATTTTTTGGATCATCACCTTCCCAGATGATAGCGGTCTGGTCAGCTTTTTTTGGCAGGTGGCGATCAACGCAGTTATAGCAGACATTCAGTTTTGCACCATCAAACCATTTTATCTTCACATCATTTTTCTTGAAGCTCCAGTCGCTGACTTTGCTCCATTTCTTTATCCAGTGAAGTTCCTTCTCGGCGTGTTCCGCCCAGAAATCATCAGCCTGTTCGACTGACCTTTTATACATTTCCTCATAGGCCTTTTTATCGATCAGCGGTTTCTTTTCCGACTTCAGAATTGGATAGGCCTTTTCCATATATTACCCTGCTATTGGTAAGTTCTAACCTGCGTTTGCTGGGTGGTTGTTTCAGTGGTTTTTTCAATGCCATTAACAGGCGTTGTAGGTGCTGTAGTTGTAGTAACTGATTTATAAGTGGTTGTGCTGCTTTGAGGTATATATTCAAGCGGGTTGTTATATCCAGGTGCCAGGGAAGCAGGGATCTTTTTGCCGCCGCTGGTATTGTAATCAGTTAATGTTGCAGGTCTCGAAGTGCCGGAAACATTGTTCAGCATGTTATTATATTGTGCGCTGTTTGTTGGTGCCACAGATGGTGCTGGGGCAGGAGCTGTTGTGGTTGTATAGGTTTGCGTCTGAGCTGCCATAGGAACCAGAAC
>JBEHXK010000012.1:0-61211 GCA_048498735.1 Pseudomonadota bacterium | reverse complement strand
AACACCGATAATTTAAAGAATAATATCCTCAAAACCATTGAGAAAAATGGCCTTACAACAGGCGTTGCACGTATCGCGATCAGCCGAGGCGAAGGCAGCCGCGGTTATATGCCAACTAACCAGAAACCTGCCAACACCGTTATTGAAGCAATGGCACGTCCGGAGATGGATCTGCCGCATGTAAGTCTCACCGTTTCATCGTATAAAAAGATTCCGCTCGAATGCCTGCCGGTAAATTACAAACTAGCACAAGGCATGAACTCGACACTCGCGAAAATGGAAGCGCGCGACAAAGGCTATTTTGAGGCACTGCAGCTAAATATAAAGAACGAGATCGCCGAGTGCGCCAGCGGTAATATCTTCTGGGTGAAAGATGGCACTATTTATACCCCTTCGCTAGATTGCGGGATATTGAACGGCGTTATCAGACAGGTGTTACTTGAGCTTTCGCCAGTTAAAATCATTGAAGGTCATTTCACAGTTGATGATCTTAAAAATGCCAATGAAGTTTTCATTACAAATATAAGCTGGAAGGTTTTATTTGTAAGTGAAATTGAAAGCATTTTCAAAAATTCTGCAGGTTACAAAACCTCAGAAAAAGTTAAAGCAGCACTTGAAGCTGATATTCACGCGACCGGGAAATAAACACTGAAGGTACTGCCCTTGCCTGGTTCACTCTGAATTTCCAGATGGCCGTGGTGGTTACTTACAATATGCTTCACGATAGAAAGCCCAAGGCCCGTTCCACCTAAATTGCTTGATCGCGATTTATCCACACGGAAGAACCTTTCCGTCAGGCGCACTATGTCACCTGTTTCAATCCCGATACCATTGTCTATCACCGAAAGGCAAAGCAGTTTTTCATCATCATGGAATTCAGGAAAATCATGTTTTTTGTTTGAAGTACTTGCAAGCTTTATGGTCACTGAAGAATTCTCATAACTATATTTTATCGCATTACTCACAAGGTTATCGCACAGCCTGATAATATCCTCAAATTTGCCCAATATCTTCGGTGGGTCATTTTCAATATCCAGTTTTATTTTGATATTCCTGTTATCTCTTAGTGGTTTTATGGCAAGCATCATTTCATCGATCACTGCCATCATATCAACCGGCGCAAATACATCTTTTCCTGCAGATGATTCTATCAATGAAAGATTCAGCAGATCATCGATCAGTCTGCCCATGCGGTTGGCCTGGTCTTTCATTATTTTCAGGAATTCAAAACGCGCATCCGGGTCTGTTTCGTGCTCGGTCAGTGTTTCAATAAAACCCTTGATGCTTGCAAGCGGTGTTTTCATTTCATGGCTGGCATTGGCCACGAAATCCGTGAGCATATTCTCGGTCGCCTTTTCCTGAGTCAGGTCCTGCAGAACAAATATCAACGAAATATTATTCGGTGAATTCATCGGGAATTTTTCAAAGCGTATATTAAAGAAGTGATATTGCGGCACATATATTTCATAAGAAATATTCTTACCTTCGCCACTCACCAAAATCTCATTACAGATATTCTGTATCCTGCTGTCTGCGATCATTTCATTAAGGGCGTTAATATAATTTCGGCCTAATATTTTTGCTGCAGCCTGGTTGGTCTTTAACAGTTTCAGGTCCTGATCCAGCATCACTATAGGATTGGGCAGACTGTTTATGAGTATCTCATCCTCAAGCAGCAACTGCTTCAATACATCATTCCTTGCAAGCCATGATTCATTCAGCGTTTTAACCGCATCAGAAAGCTGGTCTACATCATTGATGAACGAAAGCTTAGGCTGCGGAGGGTTTAAGTTTTTAGCCAGGTTATCAACATAATTGGTAACTTCCTGCAGGTCAGCGATATACGGGTAATAGAATATGAGCGATACAACAAATATCGATGAGAACAGCAGGCACCCCTGGAAATAGCTGACATAACCGTTAATGAAGAAAATAAAAATAATTATTGCAGGCGCGGCATTGAAAATCAGCGTAATGCGCGCTAACTTGTCAAACTTAACCTTGCCGGAAAATATGATCGAGGAAATTGGCAGTTCTTTAAGGCTCAATTCCTCTGTCGATAAAGGCTTCTTCGGAGCCTTGCCGGTTTTATTAATTTTATTTTTTCCTTGCCGCATATGCGTTAGGATTATAAAGATAGAAAAAATTTTTGCATCATGAACTATCGCGGCCTCCAAACATTATACTTAAAAGAAGTCCATCGTTTCCTAAATGTGTACAATCAGACACTCCTGGCACCACTTATCAACGTTCTGCTTCTGCTTTCAACCTTCACGCTGATCTTTAAGGCACGCGTTGACGTGGTAGAAGGCGTACCTTTCAAGCAGTTCATCATTCCCGGTTTGATAATGATGACAGTTCTGCAGCAGTCTTTTGCAAACACCTCATCAAGCCTGACTTTCAGTAAGGTTCTTGGCACGGTCATTGATCTGCTTATCCCGCCTTTATCAGCTAAAGAACTCACCATTGCCATCTCACTTGCCGGCGTTACGCGCGGCATTATGTGCGGCCTGGTATGTGCTATCGCTATCCTCATAATCGGCCTTGCATTTGATCCAGGGCTTATGATCCACGTTCATAGCTGGGGCATCATGCTGTTCTATGCTTTTTCAGCATCGTTATTCCTTTCACTGCTTGGCATGGTAGCAGGCATTTATTCTGATAGCTTTGATCAGATGTCAGCCATCACCAGTTTCATTATCACCCCGCTTTCATTCCTTTCCGGTACGTTCTATTCAGCGCAGAACCTTCCTATGTTCTGGCAACATGTGAACCACTTCAATCCGTTCTTCTATATCATCGATGGCTTCAGATATTCCCTAACCGGCCATAATGATTTCAGTATCGCGACCGGCATGATTGTGCTTACCGGCCTGAACATTATGTTCTATGGCATAATTTATTGGTTGCTTAAAAAAGGCTATAAGATCCGCAGCTAGTTACATCGCCTTGCGGGCTTTCAGTGCAGTAGATATGGTGCCTTCATCCATGTAATCAAGCTCACCACCAAGTGGGATACCGTGTGCTAAGCGTGTGATATTCACTCCGGTTGAAGTCAGGCTCTGCATAATATAATGCGCTGTCGTCTGCCCTTCCAGCGTTGCATTTGTTGCAATTATTATCTCTTTCACATCGTTATTTTCTATGCGCTCTAATAATTGATTTATGCGCAGGTCATCCGGCCCCACTCCATCAAGCGCCGATAGGGCGCCGCCCAGAACATGATAAAGCCCGTTATAAACATTGCCACGCTGCATTGCCCACAGGTCAGAAATATTCTCGATAACACAGATAGTGGTTTTATCACGCTTCACATCCACACATATATGGCATGGCGAAGTGACATCATAATTCCCGCATTCGCTGCAGGTTTTAATTGAGGCCGCAGCATCGGTAAGTGATTTTGCCAGTGGCAGCATCAGCGTTTCTTTGTTTTTCAGCAGATGCAGTGCAACACGCTTGGCAGAACGTTTTCCAAGGCCGGGCATTTTCGCGATATGGTTTATTAATTTCTCAAGATCATTCATCTTATAATTAATATAGCCTAAATCCCAAAAATAAAAAGCCCGGAAAATAAATTCCCGGGCTTTCTGGAGGAAAACTAATACTGAATAGTATTATATGTTCTTCAGCTCATCGAACAGGTCGTTCACTTTACGTAGAACGTTTGCTGCTGCAGAGTAAGCTTGCTGAGAAACAACCAGATCAGTAAGTTCAGTACCGATCTCTGAAGTTGATTCTTCCAGTGAGCTTGGAACGATCGAACCCACGTTTGCATCACCAACCTGATCCAGCGTAACCTCACCTGCCTGGATGTTGCTTGAATAAGCGTTACCAGTTTCAGCGGTCAAGCCGTTAGGGTTAGAGAAGTAAGCCAGAGGTAATTTGAATACTTTTGAGGTCAAGCTGTTATCGAACACCGCAGTTACATAACCCTGTGCATCGATCTGTAATGATTGCAGCTTACCAGTAGGGAAACCGTTCTGAGAAAGGTTATCTACAGAGTATGAACCCGCGAACTGTGACATACCATCAGCCTTGCCAATTGTACCGAAATCTATATCAAGTTTCTGGCTTGATGCACCACCGGCAGGGTCAAGGAATATATCACCGGCTATAGAGAATACCTTATCGCCAGCTGCTACTGTCGGGCCGCTGATAGATGCAAGTGTACCATCACCATTGAAGTTCAGTGTACCATATGCGATCAGACCATCAGCACCACCACGGCCGTTATTTACACCAGCCGGATCTGCTGAGTATAACTCAACCGCCCATTTCTGAGCAGTATCGGAATCAGCGATCTTAGTGAATGCAAGGCGAAGATCCAAGCTTTTACCAAGGCTGTCATATATTGTGATGGTTCTTGAGAAGTCAGAAGAAACCGCACCTGAAGCCATGTTACGGCTTGCATCTGTTGGGTCATAAACTGATTGCTGCAAGGTTGAAGGCAAATTGAATTCTGTCAGGAAATCTACGTCAGAACTTGCGAACTGGATCGTATCTGTTGGGTCTATATTATAGATCTTCAGAGTTGCAGTTGATGAAGAGCTGTTAAGTGAAGATTTTATGCCTGCACTTGCTGTTATGCTGTTAACATAATCGTTCAATTCACCAAGTGATGCGAACCTGTTAGCAGTTGTTGAAGTAACGTTGGTCAGACCAAGGTTAGCTTTTAATGAAGCACCACCAACATCTGTGAATGTAACGGCATCCTGTGCATTTGTTGAAGATACATAAAGAACACCACCGCTTACAGTTGCACGAAGGCCGCTGGTAGCATTGATCACAGTAGCAAGTTCATTCAAGTTCTTGAACTGGTTCTGAGTAGTATCAGAAGTGCTTTCAAAAGTGAATGTTGCAGGTGAAGACATAGATGAAGATTGGATCTGGATCTGCTGGCCATTCGCAAGTGCAGTACCTGTACCGGAACCGATAGTGAATGCCTGGTTTGCTGCAGTTGCACCATATATACCGCCGGAGATATTAGTTGAAGCAGCGATACCACCATAAGTGAATGTGCTTGTACCAAGTGCAGTTGTTACAGAAAGTGTAGTGTTGTTAGCAAATGCGTTAGGAACGATGATTGAAGTTGCAGTATTATCTTTGTTCGCTGTGCTTTGTGGAGTCAATGTGCTGCCAGCGCCTTCAAGAATGCTTTCTTCCGCTTTCAGGTTGATCTTGGTTGAGATTTGGTTTGTCGGAGAAGCAGTACCCGTGATGCTGCTTGTAGAAACAGGAACAAGTGATGCAAGATCCTGGTTCGAAGTAGTATTGGTGTTACCAGATTCACCAGGAAGCCTTCCTGCTGTATCAAGTGGCCAGCCTTGCAGAACATATCCCGCCTCGTTGACCAGGTTACCTGTAGAATCAGGTCTGAATGAACCTGAACGTGTATATAATAAGTTACCAGAAGAATCTTTTACTGTGAAGAAACCATTACCCTGGATCGCAAGGTCAGTGCCAACACCTGTTGAAGTGATAGAACCCTGTTCGCTTACGTTCGAACGAAGTGAATCGATAACACCACCGCCTGAAGTTCCGGCAACAAGAGTTGCGAATGAAACGGTCGTCCCCTTGTAACCTGTTGTTGATAAGTTGGCTACGTTGTTCGAGATAACGTTGATCGCGCGGCTTTGTGCTGTTAAGCTTGTTAAAGCTGCTGAAAGTGCACCGAATAATGACATAAAATACTCCTGGTTTGTTTATGTTATGAGTTAGTGTTAGTAGTGTTTGTTGTTGTAGGATTAATAGTTGAAGCCGATGCTGAAGAATCAAGGATCGCCGATATCCTTGAAAGATCAACACCAACGCGGTTTGCATCATTACCGACAAATATCACCGGCGTGCTTGAAGAAGTGAAGTCCACACCTGTAACAGTGCCTGTTAGGAAGGTGCTGTCGCTGGTTGTGTTGCCGGATGAATCTGTGCTCGCAACAGATATTTTATAAGTTCCTGTAGCAACCTGGTTGCCATATTGATCTTTGCCATCCCATGAAAAAGTGTGGGTGCCGGCATCTGTATCACCAGTATATTGGTTAACTAATGTGCCATTTCCATCAGTGATGGTTATGGTTGTTTTTGCTGAAGCATCAGAAAGGTAATAGTTGATATTTTTTGTATCGCCTTGCGCCACATAGAAAGTATCACCTAAATACTCAACGTTCTTATTGATGAATGAAGCAAGTGATGCACCTTGCGAGTTTTGGTAAAGTGTTATCAGGCTTTCAAGGTTTTTGTTAGTCTGAATAGCTTGCTGTGTATTATTCAGAGTTGAAAGTTGCTGAGTCATTTGCGCTGTATCAAATGGCTCTGTCGGGTCCTGGTTTTTAAGCTGCGCCAGAAATAACTGCAGATACATATCAGAGCTTTTTTGGAATTGAGCATCGGCGGAAGAAGCACTCGATGTGCTGCTTGTACTTGTTTGGAAGACTGAACCTATTGCATCAACCATTTTACTTCTCCTTAAACTATTATGTTAAGCATACCGTTCTGGGATGCTGCGTTATAATTTGCGTAACCTAAAGTATTTGCCGTATTGTCGTTTGAGGTTTTATTGATTTCTTCCTGAACGCGGAACGAGATCGGGCGATTAGAGAAGAAATTGAAATTATCCTGGTTCTGTTGCTGGCCTTTACCCTGGCCATTCAGGTTAAAGCTTAGCGAACCGCTATCGGCTTTCATGCCGTTATCGTTCAATATTTTCTCGATGGATTTAGTATCCTTCTGCAGCAGGTCTAGAGTCTGCTGCTTATCGGCACTTACCACCACGTTTGCTTTACCATCTGTGAAATCAAGTTTGATCTGAACCTTACCAAGCTGTTCTGGCTCAAGTTTTATATCAAGAACGTTATCTTTCTTGCTTACGTTCACAACTTTATATGTATCTATATCTGCAAGTTTATCTTTTACATCATCAGCAGAACGCACAGTTGCCGTGTTGGTATTTTTCTGATCGATCTGGTTGATCGCAGCTATTTGCGGGTTTTGCAGGTTATCAATTTTTGTATCAGTTGTTTTAGATGCCGCATTGCTTACTGCCGCATTAACTGCATCAGCTTTATTATCAGCGATCTTCAGATCTTTCTGGGTTGTATCGTTTAAATTTTTAACTGCATCGTTATCAGTTTTCTTAGCCAGGCTTGCCATTTTATCCTGAAGCAGGCTTTTATCATTTGAATCTGCGGTAACTGTTTGTGTATTGCCTTTAGCATTACCAGTAATTGTAGTACCATTTGTGTTTGCAGTTGCATCACCTTTAGTTGCAGCGGTTGCTTTTGCACCTGCGCTGTTAACTGCATTATTAAGTGCTGTAACCAGATCATCAGGCTGATTATCATCTGATGATGAAGTTTGTGCACCTATAGTTGTTGGGTCAAGCGGGCTAACACCCGGAATAGCAGCTATCGGCGAACCGTTAGCTTCAGCTGCCTTAATGCCGAACGGATCATTAAGCTTCTTATCGTCCATAATCCTATGGCCGTTAGTATTATTATTAGATGATACCGCACCGGTGTTTGTAGTATCAGTATTAGTTGTATCTGTAGAATCTGCAGTTATTGCATCAGGGTCGGTAGTATTGGTGGCGCTGTTAGCATTGGCACTTTGCGCTGATTTGGCAGAATTTGCCGGTGTGTTAGCTGCCGTATTGTTATTTCCGGTTTTACCCAGAGTGCTTATATCTGCCGGGTTGCCACCATTTAATATCTTGTTAAGTGCATCAAGTGTCTGGTCGGAAATTTTTTCCGAAGTATCACTTTGCGCCTGAGTTAGAGGGAAACCGACACCACTGTTGAGGGGGGATGGGGTGGTGCCGGTCTGTGCTATGATGCCATTTCCTGTGGTTGGAAGCGCGCTTTGCACCGCTCCACCAAGCAGGCTGGCGAAATCTGAATCGCTGCTATCTGATGAATTTGCAGAATCACTATTACCCAGAGCTGATTGAACTCCACTAACTATAGACTGAACACCGCTGCTAGCGCCGCCAAGTAAGGTTAGTAATGTTAAAGGGTTAGTCATTCTTTTTTCTTTTCGTCTTAATTATTGGTTTTATTCCCTGTTATATAAGCTGGTGCCGTGCCAAAAATTATTATTCCTATATATCAATATGTTAACTTTAAGCTTCAAATAGTTAAAATTTTAACTATGAAAAATTTGCAGCCCCTGCTCACTGCATTTTCTTTAAAAATATGCTTGCCAAAGGGTGATTATGGGTCTATAAACCACTCATTCAAAAAGGTGGGCCGGGCCCGCCTTTTTTGTTGCCTTAATTTGAGCTTGAAAATGATAGAAGAAAAAATAGCTAATCTTCTCGAAGAACCGTTTAAAGACATGGGTTACAACCTTGTCCAGGTTCGCATGTTCGGTTCCGATAAAGGTAAAACTTTACAGATCATGGCCGAAAAAGCGGATGAAACTCCCCTTAGCGTCGGTGATCTGGAAAAGATAAGCAAAAGGGCTTCGGCCATTTTGGATGTGGAAAACGTGATCGATGCCAGATATTACCTGGAAGTTTCATCACCGGGGATAGACCGCCCACTCCTTAAACCGAAGGATTTTGAAAGATACAAAGGTTCTTTGATAAATGTGCGTTTAATGCGCGCTAATGATAAGGGCAGGAAGTTCAAGGGCAATATAGTTGCGGCGGGTGTTGATAGCTTCACTTTAAAGCCTGAAAATTTCCCGGAGAATTTCGAGATCGACTACTCGAATATCGACGCAGCAAAATTGGTTATTACCGATGAAATGCTGAAGAAGAAAAAGATTACTAACTAATTACTATTAACTACTAACCAAGGACTAAATATGGCATATGCATTTTCGATCACCGGCGGTTTAGAGATCGTTCAGGTAGCAGAAGCGGTTGCACGCGAAAAGAACTTGAAGCGCGATGTGGTGATGCACGCACTTGAAAGCGCGGTTGTTTCCGTTGCGCGTAAGAAATATGGTCACGAGCTTAACATTCGTGCCGTTATTTCTGAGAAAGATGGTTACATCAAAATCTTCCGCGACCTTATGGTTGTTGAGAACCCTGAAGATCACAACACGCAGATCTCTCTTAAATATGCAAAGCAGATCAAATCTGATGCACAGCTTGAAGAAGTTATCTCTCAGGAACTTCCTCCGATCGATTTCGGTCGTGTCGCCGGCCAGACCTTCAAACAGGTTCTGATGCAGAAAATTCGTGAAGCTGAACGTGATCGTGAATATGATGAGTTCAAAGATCGTGTTGGCGAGATCGCAACAGGCGTTATTGAACGTATCGAATATAATGGCGATCTATTGATCAACTTTGGTAAAACTGAAACCATCCTTCCTAAAGATCAGCTTATCCCTAGGGAAAACTATCGTAAGGGTGATCGTATCCGCGCTTATATCACTGATGTTCGCCGTGAGAAAAAAGGCCCGCAGATTTTCCTTTCTCGTATCTGTAACGAATTCCTTGGCGCACTTTTCGCACAGGAAGTTCCGGAAATTTATGATGGCCTTGTGAAAATCAAAGCTATCGCTCGTGATCCTGGTTCCCGCGCTAAGATCGCCGTCACCGCTGAAGATAACAGCGTTGATCCGGTTGGTTCTTGCATCGGCCCACGTGGTGCTCGTGTAACTGCAGTTTATAATGAACTTCAGGGTGAAAAGATCGATATCATCGAGTGGAGCAATGATCTTGCAACGCTTGCTGTTAACGCGATCGGCTCTAAAACCCGCGATTCAGTTGTTGAAGTTCTGAAGATCGTTATCGATGAAGATAATAATAAAGTTATCGCTGTTGTTCCTGATGATCAGCTTTCACTTGCTATCGGCCGCCGTGGTCAAAACGTGCGCCTTGCATCTGAACTGATCGGCTGGAACATTGATATCAATTCTGAATCAGATGATGCAACTAAATCAGTTGATGAGTTCAACCGTCTTTCTAAAATGTTCAGCGAAAATCTTAACGTTGAAGAAGTTATCGGTCAGCTACTTGCTTCTGAAGGCTTCAACCGTGTTGAAGAAGTTGCTTACTGCGATAAAGATGACCTGCTTTCGATCGAAGGTTTCGAAGAAGACCTGGTGAACGAATTGCAGAAACGTGCTGAAGAATACTTAGAAGCTAATCCTCCGAAACCGGAAGAAAAGAAACCTGCTATGACTGCCCCTCGCCGCTCAGGCAATAAGGCATTCGGCAGCGCGTTCAATGCTATCGGTCTTTCTGAGGAACTGGTTGCGAAACTTAATGAACACAGCATCCGCAACATCAACAACCTGGCAGATCTTGCATCTGACGAACTAGTTGAAATGGTTGGCGCTGAAACCCTTACTGAGAAAGAAGCGGGTGAGATAATCATCGCTGCTCGTGAGAAAGCTGGCTGGTTCCGTGAACGTAAACCTCGTTTCAATAACGAAAGAAGAGGCTAATACTCTATACTAAATATATCCGGTGATATATATTACCGGATATATTTTATCCAATGTGCCCGTAGCTCAGCTGGATAGAGCATCAGCCTTCTAAGCTGAGGGTCACAGGTTCGAATCCTGTCGGGCACGCCAAAATTGAAAAGCTCCTTTACGGGGCTTTTTTATTTTGGAATGTTTGCAGATGAGAACCTAGTTCGGGCAAAATTTCAGGAGAAATTTTGGACGCATAGCGCCCGAAGGGTTAGAGCTGGCAGGCGAGAATCAATCCTGTCATCCATCCCAAGCTTTCTAATAGAAAATTTATATCCCATATATTTAAATGGGTTATTAGCGTTAAAGGATATATGGCTATGGAAAAAGAGTTTGAAGCACAACTGACCACCAGTGAAAAAATCCTGGTGCAGACCGAGAAAAACATCGCTTATTACGCAGCGCATCCAGAGAAAATAAATAAGCGCCTTGAGCAGCTTGATCATGAATGGGATATCGAACGCACTTTGGAAGCAAATGCCAGCGCCCTCACCCTCACAAGCCTGGTGCTTGGCACAGTTGTTAATCGTCGCTGGTTTTATGTTCCCGCAATATTAGGTGGGTTCATGCTGCAGAATGCCATAACCGGCTGGTGCCCTCCTCTGCCACTATTCCGCAAGCTCGGCGTTCGCACGCAGATCGAGATCGAACGTGAACGTTATGCGCTGAAAGCCCTGCGCGGTGATTTTAACCGCATCATCGAACATGAAACAACCACTAAGGGCAATATTGTTTATCTATCTAAAAAAATAATCTCCGCACTGACCGGCGAAGAAAAAGAAGATTAGTAATTATCTTGCGTGCGCCCTTAAGAATATATTGACCGCATATTCAACACGTTTTTTGATCGCCTTTTCACCGGGCGCTTTTGCAACGCCAAGCAGGCAACGCAAGTGAACATAACCTTTTATCATGCTGAAGAACATGTCCGCTGAAACATCAGCATCTTCAACTTTAAGTTCACCTTTTTTATCCAGCTCCACTAAATATTTCTTCAGTGCCAGATGCATCTGCGCCGGCCCGGATTCATAGAACAACTTCGCCACTTCCGGGAATTCAGCATATTCCGCCGATAATGTGCGATGCATACGAATAGAATCATTCGAAAGCACCATGGTTAGGAATTGCTCGCCTATATTCTGCAATGTCTGCTTTACTGAAAGGTTTTTGGAATAGATCTCGTCATTCATGCGCGCAACAAGCTTGCTGCACCTATCCACAATAACTGCATTGAACAGGTCAGGCTTATCTTTGAAATTCGCATATAAGGTTGGCTTTGAAACCGGCACGGCAGCAACGATCTTATCAATACTCACCTGCCTGTAGCCATGTTCCACGAACAGTTTCGCTGCAACTTTAAGTATATCTTCTCTCTTCGAGCGTGGTGCCATTTTGGAACCGTTTTTTATTTTTAATTATTATTGACTGTTTAGCGTTATACCACTATACTACACTAAACGGTTTAGTATTGCAAGTAAAAACTGAACCGGAAAATAACAATAAGATAGAATTAAAATGGCAGCTGCATCGAAAAGAAAATTGATATTCGTTATAATAATAGGCGTGGTTCTGGTGGGGCTTGGGCTTCACTATATAATGACTAAGGGCAAAGAATTCACTGATGATGCGGCAATTGAAAGCCACATCTCCCCTATCGCACCTAAAATAAAAGGCTATGTCACTAAGCTTTATGTGAATGATAACCAGTTGGTAAAAAAAGGCGATGTGCTGCTTGAGATCGACCCGACCGACTATCAGATCGCGCTTGATCGTGCCAATGCCGGCCTTGCTTATGCACAATCAAAACTTGAAGGCGATCTTTCAAATTTCGCTACCACGAAAATTTCCGCTCCATCTGGCCTAAGTGCCGCACAATCTGATGTTGCATCTGCACAGGCTGAATGGATAAATGCTGATAAGAACTTAAAACGTATGCAACAACTTGGTGATCTTGCCCGCACTAAAAAAATGTTAGATGATGCAATCGCTGCAGAAAAAACTGCAAAATCACAACTTGATTCCGCACAAGCTCATCTTCGCACAGCTGAAACGGTACCTAACACGATCGCAGTAGGTCAAGCTGCTGTAAGCGGCTCCCAGGCGGCGGTGGCAATCGCAAAAGCGGCAGTCGCACAAGCCCAGCAGGATCTTGATAATACAAAAATAGTTGCACCTTTTGATGGCCGTATCACACGCAAAAATATCGAGATCGGCGCTTATATTCAACCAGGCCAGCAGCTTCTGACTATGGTGAGTAATGAGATATGGGTGGTTGCGAATTATAAAGAAACACAGATCACAGACATGAAACCCGGTCAGGTGGTCGATATCGAGATCGACTCTTATCCAGGCAAAACCTATAAGGGTAAAATCGATAGCATGCAGTCTGGCACGGGCGCGCGCTTCTCGCTTTTCCCACCTGAGAACGCTACCGGCAATTTCGTGAAAATTGTTCAGCGCGTTCCGGTTAAAATCCTTTTCACTGATCAGCTCGATCAAGACATGGTGCTTGGCGCTGGCATGTCAGTCCTGACAACGGTTCACACTCAATAAAGTTAAAGTCACATGAACAGCGCTGCGGCAAATAACAACAAACCTGCAGTCAACCCATGGCTGGTTGCGGTTGTTGTTTCCATCGCCACTTTCATGGAAGTTCTTGATACCACCATCACCAACGTATCTCTTTCCCACATCGCTGGCAGCCTTGCTGCAAGCCAGGATGAAAGCACCTGGGTGCTTACTTCATATCTGGTTGCGAATGGTATAGTGCTGCCGCTTTCCGGCTGGCTATCAGATTTAATGGGGCGGAAAAAATTCTTCATGCTCTGCATCGCAGGCTTTACCATTTCATCATTTGCTTGCGGTGCATCGAACTCGCTTGAGATGCTGATCTTCTTCCGCCTTATCCAAGGCCTTGCAGGTGGCGGCTTGCAACCAACGCAGCAGGCCATCATCGTGGATGTATTCCCACCGGAAAAGCGCGGTGCGGTTTTCGGACTTACAGGCATCACACTCATCGCGGCACCAATCATTGGCCCAACACTTGGCGGCTGGATAACCGATAATTTCAGCTGGCGCTGGATATTTTTTATCAACGTGCCAGTCGGTATTTTTGCGCTTCTAATGGTCAACCGATTACTGCATGAACCCGTAACTGAACTAAAAAAGAAAAAGAACATAGATTATATCGGCCTTGGCCTTATTGTTATCGGCCTTGGCGCAATGCAGATCATGCTTGATAAGGGCCAGCAGAAAGATTGGTTCGGCAGCAACATGATAGTTACCGTTGCGCTGATAAGCTTCCTAGCTATCACCTCTGCGATATTCTGGCTGCTCTCACGGGAAGATCCGGTTGTTGATCTTCGCCTGCTCAAAGACCGTGGCTTTTTCCTTGCCTGCCTGTTGATCTTCTCAACTGGTTTCGTTCTATATGGCAGCTCGGCACTTATTCCGCTGTTGGTGCAAACCCAATATGGTTATGATGCCCTCACCGCTGGTTTAGTGATTTCTCCAGGCGGATTGGTGATAATATTATTGATGCCTGTTGCGGGTAAATTGCTTTCAAAAGTGCAGGCGCGTTATCTGGTGATGACTGGCACAGCCCTCTGCGCTTTCGGGCAGTTCTTCAGCATGATGCACATCACTCCGACAACCGATTATAACACGCTGGTATGGATGCGCGTTACTCAGGTGATAGGTCTGCCTTTCCTGTTCATCCCGATAAGCACCATAGCCTTCGCCAAGATCCCGCGTGAAAAAAATAATAAGGCCTCGGCACTTTATGCACTTTCACGTAACCTTGGTGGCAGTGTTGGTATTGCGTTGGTTGCAACTTTCGTTTCGCGTTATGCGCAGGTGCATCAGAATTACCTCGCCGGCCATCTTGTGCCTGGTGACACGATATATGAATCAAAAATGGCAGCGATAAAAAATGCCGCACTAAATATCGGCTATAGCGACTTACAAAGCACCGCACTTGCAAATTACACCACTTACGCAAATCTGATGAAGCAATCGAATGTTATGGCATATAGCGGCGCATTCGGCTGCCTGTTCACTGTGATGGTAATAAGTGTTATACTTGCCTGCTTCCTGCCGCATAACCGCCCTAAAGCTGGTGGCCCTGGAGCTGCTGCTGCACATTAATAAATAATATAATTATAGTGAGAATGAGCAGGATGCGTTGCTGATGATAGCCGAAAGGCTGCAATTATTATTCGCATTCTTGTTTTTTACATTGGTCAGGTCATCAGCTGAATTATCTTCATGCTGTTCACTGCCAGGTGAATCGATATCGATTTCAATATCGGTGTTAGGATGTTTGATGATAACCGAGCTATTACCGCTGGTAACTATCGGTGTTGATGTGCTTACATTTGCCGGCGTTATAGCAACGGCGATATTGTTAACTGCAGTAACCAAATTGCTGATAATATTCCTTGTATATGCAAGGTTAGGTAAAATCAGCAGATTACCATTTACAATAGTTGTCAGGTTATAGTTATTATCAGAGAAGCTATCCAGTGTGATGGCATGGCGGCTGCCGACAGGTGCATCGAGCGTTGCCGTGCCTGCGATTGAAAGTGCCACGTTATCAAGCACGGAAGCCGTCTCACCATTAGCAAGACCTATCCATGTAACATCATTTTTAGTGATGGTTGGGTTAGGTGTTTGTGTTTCCCTCAGCTGGTTGTTAACTATTGCTGTCAGGTTTGCCTTGGTTATTGTCAGCGTACCATTCGTCATGCCGGTGCTTAAATTCACCGTATAGTTATTATCGCTGAATGATGTAAGCGATATCGCATGAGTTGTGCCAGCATTATCAGTTGAAGTTGAATGGAAATCGAACGCAACGCTATCGATCACACTGCCGTTTTCACCATTTTTCAGGCCGGTCCAGGTTATATCAGCACCTGTTAAATATGGATTCGCGGCACCATATGCGCGCGTCTGGTTATTTATAACACCGGTGATCTGCGCTTTTGTTATGGTCAGGTAACCCGGGGTCACATTAGTGTTAACATTCATTGTGTAATTATTATCAGAGAATGAACTTAATGTTATCGCATGGGTCGTGCCGGCATTTGCAGTTGAATTTGCAGAAGCGGCATATGCGAACACAACACTATCAAGATCAGCAGCCGTGTCGCCATTAACCAAACCACTCCAGGTTATATCGCTGTTTGAAGTCGCACTTAATGTCGGGTTGGCATTACCATACGCCCTGCTCTGGTCATGTATAACTGCAGTGATCAGCGCTTTATCGATTGTCAGAACACCATCAACAACCGTGACCTGTTGCAGGCTATAGTTATTATCAGTGAATGAACTGATAGAAATATCATGAGTAGTTCCGGCATTTGCGGTTACTGTTGCAGTGCCTGCTATAGCCAGTGTAACAGCATCCAGATCATTTGCCGTATCGCCATTAACCAGTCCGGTCCAGGTCACATCGTTAGCGCTAAGTGTCGGGTTTGCGCTACCATAGGCACGATGCTGGTCATTAACAACTGCGGTCAGTTGCGCTTTTGTTATGCTCAATGTGCCATCGGTTGTATCAGCAGGAATGTTCAGGCTATAGTTATTATCACTGAATGAACTAATAGAAATTGCATGGGTTGTTCCGGCATTTGCGGTTGCAGTTGCAGTGTTAGCATAGGCAAAACCAACACTATCTATAACGGTTGAATTCTCACCGTTAACAAAGCCTGTCCATGTAATATTTGATGCATTGAGTGTCGGGTTCGCAGCACCATATGCACGGGTTTGGTCATTAACAACTGCGGTCAGTTGCGCTTTGGTAATGGTCAATGTACCGGCCGTAACGCCAGATGAAAGATCAAGCGTATAGTTGTTATCATTGAATGTAGAAATTGTTATCGCGTGTGTTGTACCTGCATTCGCATATGGCGTTGCGGTATTTGCGATCGATAATATCACCAGATCAAGATCAGTATAATCATCACCATTTACAAAACCACTCCATGTAACATCAGCTGCTGTGAGTGTCGGGTTCGCAGCACCATATTGGCGTGTTTGGTCATGCACGGTCGCGTTCAGGCTTAACAGCGCCTGAGATATGGTCAAGTTCGCAGTAGCCGGGCTGATAACTATATTATAACCATATGGTGAAGTTAACGTATTCTGCGAAATTGTGAACGGATAAACCGTTGCACCTGCATTGGTTGTCTGGTCAGCAGCACTTGAGAATGAAAGAGCACCGCTCAATGCAGTTGAAGCATTATCGCCATCAACATAGCCAGTTATTGTATAGTTGAAATAATTCGAACCATATGGCCTTGTTGTATCAAGCGCCGCAATTGTAAGTGTAGGCGCTATAGTATAAATGAACCCATTGCCTGTCTGGGTAACGGAAGCAGGCGCATAAGTGCCATAACCCGCATTATATAGTTTGAAATTATATGCTTGGTTATTCCTGAAATCATTTGCCGGGTCATTAGAATAAACCAGCCATCTGCCACCATTGTTGGATGTTAATGCACCTGCACCATAATTGTTAGTGAATGATGTATTGGTAACAAGTGTCATTGCATTACCGGTGCCGGTCGATGTCAGTTTACCATCAAGCACAATTCCACCAAGGCCGGTGGTCTGTGCGAATATAGAATTCGCCGTATTAGCACCAACGAAATCGATATTACCATCAACATTATAATATTGCACATTGTAACCACCCCACTCATGCGCTGCCACATACATCGTGCCGCTTTGTGCATCCGCAGTAAATATTATTGATGACCAGTTACCCGTGATTCCGTTCAACGATGCATCTGTGAAAACTTTGTTACCGACTGTACCATCACCAATACCGACCGTATTACCAACAGTACTGGTATATCTGAATGTTAAAGTGCCCATGCCAATCATTGGCGCATTAAACAATGGCGAAGTATTACCAACATCAAATTCAACATTATTTGCACCAAAATTCTGCTGGCCATTGATGGTTGTCAGGCCTGAATTCACAATTATCAAATTATCGTTCCAGGTCGCTGCCCTTAGATCTATTCCTGAAGTGGTGCTCGCACCGTTACCTATTTTAATAGATGACCAGCCATCGGTTATCAATGCAAGTTCAGCAGAAGAAAGATTATACGTTCCTGAAGCACCATCACCTAAGCCCATTGAAAAGCCTGTTAATGGATTTAAATATAACTGACCTGTGCCTGTCAGCGCGCCTGTAAGAACCAGGTCACCCGCACTCACAATTGTCAGGTTATTTGCACCCATATTCTGCGTGCCGGTGATGTAAGTTGTACCATTAACACCTGCTGAAGTTCCACCATCAATTGTCAGTGGCGCATTCCATGTGCGCGCAGCAATGGTAAGATCTGCTGCGTGATCGGTTGAACTTAGAACTATCGAACTCCAACCTGCAGCTATGTGGTTCAGCGATGCATCACTGAAATTAACCGTGCCGCCTGCACTGTCACCGAAACCTATTGTTGTTGTGTTCGCCTGCTGCCTTAATAATAATGTTCCGGTTCCGATCAGATCAGCATTGAATACCGGCGATGCATTAAGAATGAATGTAACGTTATTAGCAGCAAAATTCTGTTGGCCATTTATTATTACCGAACCAACGCCTGCCTTACCACTTCTGAAAGTTACCGGGAACAACCAGTTATATGCATTTACATAAATATTGCCGGTCGTGTTATTACCGAATGAAACACCATTACTGCCTAAATATGTCCCCTGTATATTATCAAGCTCTGCATTGCTGAACTGAATAGCGCCGCTTGTTCCATCACCGATACCCATGTCAATACTATCACTGATCTGCCTGAAAGCCAATGCACCCGTACCTGTTACAACAGCATTTAATGCGATGTCGGAATTGGTTGTGAGTGTGGCGGTATTGGAACCGAAATCCTGGTTACCATTGACACTGATAGCACCTTGAGTTGCGAAAGCAATATTATCTCTCCAGGTATATGCGCGAATATCAATTGCACCTGTGCCGCTTGTCGTGCCAATATTTATGCTACCCCAGCCATCAAGAATATTGTCTAGCTCTGCATTGGTCAGGTTCAGCGTGCCGACGGCATTATCGCCAACACCGATAGTATTAGCATTATTTGCCGGCCTGATGGTCAGTGCTCCCGTGCCTGCTATGGTACCATTCAGAATCAATGTATTCGTATATAATGTAACTGCATTAGCGGCAAAATTCTGCACACCATTTATCGTTAATGCAGCAGTAGTGCCGGTTTCAAAAACTACAGGATCCTTCCATGTATATGATTCCACATCCATCCAACTACCCAGACCCGTATTATCGCCGAAGGTCAGGCTAGCCCAGCCATCTGTGATATTATCAAGTTCAGCGTTAGAAAGATTTATTACCCCGCCCGAACTATCACCCAAACCAATGCTAGCATTATTGATAGGCGCTATCCTAAATGTGCCGGTTCCGCTCAATGCACCATTGATAGTAATAGGCCCCCCGGTTGTGATCAGCATTGAATTCGTGCCGATACTCTGTGCCGCGTTAAAGTTTATTGCACCTGTCAGGCTTGAAATGGTAAGGCCACCATTCCAATTTATCGCACTGTTGAAATTAATATCAGATGTATTGCTAGCCCAGCCAAGTGCATAACCTCCCCAGCCTTTACTTGCAATGTGAGCAACTTCCGAATCATCAACTTCCAATGCCGCACCGGTTGTTCCTGTTGCACCGCCATATGCCATGCTTTCAGAAATATCTGATAATATACTAAGCGTAGAACCATTGGTTCCGCTAATATCTGCGTTAATGGTCAGCGCGCGTGCATATATAGTGAAATAATTTCCAGTAGTGAAGGTCTGCGCACCATTGAATACCACCAGATCATTCTCACCATTTTTAATAACAACAGGATCAGTCCATGTATGCGCTGTGTTGAATGTGATCTGTTGCGAACCTATTCCTGTTGAACTTAAGTTAATCACTGTCCAACCATCAAGAATATGGTTCAGCTCGGCATCATCAAGCTGCATATCGCCCCCGGCACCATCACCTAATCCCATAGTAACATTATGCGCAACCGGTGATATCTGCAATGTTCCGCTTCCTGAAATATCCGCGGCAATATTCAAACTCTTGCTCGTCAGCGTGATACCAGTTGAATTTATTGCCGTTCTTATCGAAATATTTCCACCATCCGCAGTGCCAAGAGATAATGCATTGGAATTACTGAAAGTGAACTGGCTCAGATTTGAACTATAGACATCAATATTACTTACAACGCCATTACCAATATAAACGTTATACCAGCCACCATTATTGAACATCAGATATTCGGCATCGGTAATTACCAGGTCACCGATAGAACCTGTTCCAAGGCCTATACTATGACCAGTTGTTAACGGCTGGAGTTTTAACAATGATTTCGAAGAAGTTGTGGTTGCAACAAGCGGCGCATTTATGTTGAGCGTATCACTAATTAATGTCAGTCCATTGCTAGCGGTTTGCTGGCCATTAATATTTATAGCACCACCATTTGTCAGTGTCGTAGTTCCTAAATAAGTTGCGGCCTGAACATCCATTGTTGCAGTATCAGTTGCACTGCCGATTATAAGGTTGGTGTTACTGGCAATTTTTGAAAGATCAGAAGTACTTATATTCAGCACGCCAGTTGAACCATCACCGATACCGACCGTAGTATTACCGTTAGGGGTTATATAAAAGTTACCCGCGGAAGATGATATAGTTCCGGTGAAAGTCACATCACCGCCGGTCAGAATTGTAAATGTATTTCCGCTGAATGTTTGATTGTTGTTTATATTGATCGCACCTGTTCCGGTTGCGAATGTAACGTTATCCTTCCAGGTTACGTTCGTGCTGTTGGTCGTTATATTGCCTGTAGATGAAGTGCTGCCGATATAGATCAATCCCCAACCATCAGTAAATCTTCCGATTTCTGTTGAACTTAACAGGATAGTGCCTCCAGAGCTTCCTAAAGCGATCGAGGCATTATTATAAGGCGTGATCGAAAGTGTGCCGGTGCCGTTGATGTTCGCAGTTGCGTTGATTGATATATCACCTGCTGTATTTATATCCAGGTTATTTGAACCCACATCCTGAGTGACACCCGCATTGAATGTGATGACACCAGTGTTTGACCTTATCTGCAGATTATCATTCCATGTGTGTGAGGTCGCAAATGTAAGTGAACCGGTGCCAACTGAATTAGAACCTATAATTATCTGGCTCCAGCCATCGCTGAAATTATTTATTGATGCATCGGTCAGGAATATAGAACCGGTGCCGCCAACAACCGCATTTGCACCTGTGCCGGTTCTTACCCTTAAAGTGCCGGTACCTGTCAGCGCCGCATTTATCGTGTTTATATCAGAGAAAATATTCAGTGAGTTAACGCCCATATTCTGTGCACCAGAAACTGTAATGCCACCAGTGCCGGAATTGAAAGTTACGTTTGTGTTCCATGTATTTGCACCCACGGTCAATAGTGCCGCACTGTCAGTTCTGCCAAATACATAGGATGACCATCCGCTGCCCAGAGCGCTTAAAACCGAACTGCCTATATCAACCGCACTGCCGGATGAAAGAACATCCATCGTTGTGTTGGTATCAAGTGGCGTAATTGTAAATATACCGGTGCCGGCTACAGTAGAATTGAAAATAGGTGAGGTGTTCGTTTGAATTGTAAGATTATTAGCACCAACATTTATTGCACCACTAACTGTTAATTGTGCTGGGGTTATTATTGTTAAGCTACCATTCAATGCATAATTTTTTAAATTGATAGCACCCGCAGTTGCGCTGCCAAACACCACTGAACTCCATGTGTTGGAGATATTTGCCATTTGCGCATCTGTAAGCGTGAATGAGCCGGATGCACCGGTGCCAACGCCCATAGATAAACCGCTGTTAGGCGCTATGGTTAATATTCCGGAACCGGTTAAGGCATAGTTTAATGCAAATGTGCTTCCTGTATAGAATGACAAATTACCGTTAACAGTTTGTGCTCCAGTTAAAGTTATGCCGCCGGTGCCGGAAGCAAATGAAGCACTGCCACTCCATGATTTAGCGCCGACAGTTAATAATGCCGCGCTGTCAGTGCGGCCAAATGAATATGAACTCCAATTGGAACCTAAACTTGTCAGCACTGAATTGGAAATATCAAGCGTACTGCCGCTGCTTGCCACATCCATGCTTGTGCCGGTGCTTGCCTGCTGAATTGTCAATGCACCTGTTCCATTGATAGTAGAACCGGAAGCGAATACTGGATTTGAATCCGTTACAATTGTTAAGCTGTTTGCACCTAAGGCCTGCGAACCATTGAATGTTATAACGCCGGAACCTCTTCTTAGCTGCAGACTGTCATTCCAGGTATAAGCCCTCACATCCATAGCGCCTGATGATGTAGCACTGCCGAAAGTTATCAGGTTCCAGCCATCGATTATATTTGCAAGTTCGGCATTGGTGAAATTCTGAGTGCCAGATGAACCATCACCGATACCATAACTTATATTATTATCTGCTGATCTGAATTCCAGATTGCCTGTTCCTGTTAATGTGCTGTTAAGCAGCAGGTCAGATGATGTGATGATCGTCAGGTTATTTGCGCCCATCGCAACCGCACCGGATACTGTAATAACACCGGTGCCGGTCTGGATGGTCATGTTATCCTTGCCGGTGAAACCTCCCTGCACCGCTATCGCACCTGAGGATGTTGTGCTGCCGAATGTTATACTATTCCAGCCATCGACTATTCTGCTAACTTCTGTTGCTGTAAGATTTATCGAGCCGCCTGTAGTGGTGCCACCAATACCCATAGTGGCATTATTATATGGCTGGATTATAAGATTGCCTGTACCACGCAATGTGTTTGTAGCGTTAAGCGCAACATCACCGGCTGTAGTAATGGTTGCGTTCTTGGCTCCAAAATCATTTGTATTGGAAAACGTCATGGTGCCGGTACCGTTCCTGAATTCCATATTGCTCAGCCAGGTATTCGCAACTGCAAGGGTCAATTGACCAGTATTCGTATTCGAGCCAAGTATTATATTTGCCCAGTTACCATTATTGAAATTGCTGATCTCTGTATTATCAACAAAAAATGTGTTTGATGATGAAGTACCACCAATGGTAGATGCCAGGTTGCCCGCTTGCTGAACCGTCAATGTGCCGGTGCCTGTCAGCGTGCTGTTTATTGTTTGCACGTTTGATGTCAGCGTTAAGTTATTAGCACCAACATTCTGCGCACCCGAGATTATAACACCGCCCGTTCCGGCTCTGAACTCAACATTATCGCTCCATGTATAAGCCATCGCTGTCAGGCTATTAGAACTAGAAGCAGTTCCAAATACCAGATTACCCCATCCATCTTTTATGTGGTTCAGTTCAGCAGTATCAAGTTGAAGAGTTCCACCTGCGCTATCACCAAGCCCGACAGTGGTGGATGTTGAATCTGATGCCACGTTCAATGTACTTGTTGAAGTTCCGTTCAGATCAGCAAGTATATCAACCACACGGCCAGAGATGGTAAGATTTTTTCCAGCTGCCATTGTCTGCGCAGCGTTGATATTTATTCCGCCTGCACCGCCGGTGAACGTAACATTAGATCCCCAGGTAGTTGCACCATTCACATTCAATACTGAAGTATTTGCTGCGATACCAAATATGATACTGCCCCAACCCTGGTTGTTAATATAACCTATCTCTGTGTTATCTATTTCCTGAGTCGCACCGCTTGCACCAGTATTCCCACCGATCGCAACTGTTGTAGAAGCGGCAACTGGCTTGATCGTCAGCGTGCCTGTACCGGTCAGGTTAGCACCTATGCTTATTGCATCAGCCACTACGGTTAAGTTGTTAACCCCGAAATTCTGCGCTGCACTCACAACAAAAGAACCGGCAGCCGCAGTATTCACAACAACATTTCCGCTCCATGTCCTTGCGGTTTTGAATATAACTGATGTAGTTCCGTTCGATGTATTACCAAATGTATATGTAGTGAAACCAATCAGGTGATTCAGCTCGCTATCATCAAGCTGCATATTTCCGCCAGCACCAGTACCTACGCCTATCGTTGATGCGCTATCAGTATTAAAAATTATACTGTTCCCGGTTCCGGTTATATCCGCTGCAATGTTCATATCACGTGTAGTGAATGTCAGCGCTTTACCCGAAGCCATAACAATAGGCGTTCTGACAACTATACTTGAACCTGCTGGCGCATCTGAGAATGTAACAGCTGAATTGAAGTTGATCGAACTCAGGTTAGAGCTGTAAATATCGATCGTGGTTGCCCTGTAACTTGATGAGGTGCTACCGAATGAAAGCGATCCGGCCCAACCGGAAATATTGCTCAATTCCGTGTCATCGATATTTAAAACACCTGTAGAACCTGTACCAATACCCATCGTCGAGCCACCAACTGCATTCCTGATAGTCAATGCTCCCGTTCCCGTGCTGCTGATAGTTGAATTGATATTCACGTTATTGCTGGAGATAACAAAACCCTTATTGTTCTGAACCGTCTGCGCACCTGCGATGGTTACCGTGCCCGCTGCAGCAGTTCTAAAGGCCGGCTGAAAATTACCCCAGTCAAACTGCCCAACATAAAACGTGCCTGTAGACGAGCTCGCACCAAATGTTACAGATGTAAAACCTGTTATATTCGACGCCTCAGCAGATGAAAAATTCCAACCAGTCGTAACACCGCATGAAGCAAAGCAGAAATTTTGCGAATTAGTAGCAGATTGATATATGCTCATCGTACCATTGCTAGTTCCTGTGATCGCAGCATTAATTGCAATATCTGCAGATTGCAGGTTAAGTGTGCCGCTGCCTGAATCAGTGATCGCAGCATTAATGGTTAAAAGATTGTTCGCATAAAGTGTGAGAGCATTTGCAGAACTCCACGATATCGGGGATGAAACCGTTAAGTTACCCGTCCCTGTTGTCTGAACTGTAACAGATGTGTTTGCGAGCTGATTCTGGATTGTTGTAGGGGTTAAATATGTTGTAGTGTTTGCTGCATTTGGCTGATAGGTAATCGTGGTTGTGCCCGAACTTGTGATATTTGTATCAGGCTGCGATGCGGTAATTTCCACATCTGTAGGATCAAGCAATAATGTGCCTATTGCCCCATTCAGCGCGGTTGTATCAACCGTACCATCAAAGTTCAAATATCTCTCGCCCGATGTTTCAACGAACCCGCCATCACCTGAATTCGCACCGCCTTTTGCAGAAATATTACCTTCAAAATAAGTTTGGTCATCGGCCCACACTATAACCTTACCACCATTACCATCAGCAGTCGCATCTGCTTTTATATCAGCGCCATTTTCAACAATATTGCGAAGTGCGGTTGTGGCATCACCAGTTCCATGAACATCACCACCGATCAGCACCGTGCCACCGCCACTCTGGCCTGAAGCATCTATCGTTGCGGTCGAGGTGATATCAATATCATCACCATAGATCTCAACATCCCCGCCTGACTGTCCAGCCTGTGCGCCACTTGCAGTAACACGTCCCTCAACGGTTACTTTGCGCACGGGCTGTCCAGATGCAAGTTGTGTTTGAGACTTTGGTCTTGCATTTGTTATAACTATCTTGCCGTTATGCTCAGCATAAGTCGGCGCGTTCAACTCGCCTTTAATGCTGATAAGGCTGTTCACCACATTACGCGCTGCGGCAGCAGTTATTTGAATTTTTCCTCCGGCAGCATTTATCGCGCCGGTATTTTCTATTTTTTGTTTGGTAGAATTATCACCTATTCCAACTTCGATCAGTCCATCACCATAAAGATCAAGCGTGAACTGGTCACCCGCAACCATATTCACACGGCCAAGCCTTGCGTTTATTACGCCACTATTTTTAACCTGTGGTGCAGCAAGCCCAACAAGGCCTGCGTCCTTCACGGTTATGATACCTTTATTCTCAATCGTTGCATCGGCAGCACCTGAAGTGTCGAACTTCATATTGCCGTTCATGAAATTTGCGTTGTTGATATCGCCGGTTGTTGCGATCAATCCGCCCACATCCACCTTCGATCCGGAATCGAATAATATACCACTCTGGTTTATGAGTATCACATTACCGTTTGCGGTCAGGCTGCCCTGAATATTGGTCGGCATGTTGTTGGTGACGCGGTTCAAGGCAACTGATGAACTGTTCGGCTGGATAAAATTCGTGCTTTCATCTGCAGCAATATCGAAGCTGCGCCAGTCAATAACAGCGCGATCACTATTCTGCGTAATATTCAGATTTTTTCCTGATGAAGTAATATCTGCAGAACCTGCAATAACACTTCCATCAACCGGGTTTGCATATGTTGCAGTTGAGCTTAAAGCTATTGCAACGCTGATCCCCAGCAAGCCTTTACGGTTCAGGCTTGAACCACTTTTAAAATGTAATTTCTCAAACACAAATACAATATTCCGAGGGAAGACATACTGTCGTTATTTTTACCAATACTTCATTATAACATACAATCCCGCGAGATTGTATTATAATAACACAATTTAAGACTGAATTAGTTCGAATTTTAACTAATCTTAAAAATTATAAGATATTGTAAACATTATCCTATAGTCATCCATATTAGGATATGCCGGGTCGGCAATTCTATGCGCCACTGGTTGTGAAACTGCAACATTGAAATTCACCTGTTTCATGATGTAATAGACACCTATACCGCGCGAACTTGCATAAAGCGATTCATATTGGCCGGTATTATTGTTCCAAACCTTGCCTGCATCCATGAAAATATAAGGAATAACATGGTCGCCGCCATTCGCGGTGATCGGCAGATAACGCAGCTCGATCGAGGCATCTACACCTTTATCGCCCAGGAACTCAGAATCATCATAGGCACGGCCAAAACTTTGTCCGCCATAGCCGAATTCTTCGGCAGAATATAACGAATCATCAGAATATTGCCCTGAAACACCCGCAACCAAACCAACTTTTTCCATGAAGTTATGGCTGTAATAATAGCTTGCCTGAACTTTCTGGAAATCCGGATTAGCATCGATACGCGAGATATCAACATCGCCATCATCGCTGGAACCAAGCGCATTCAAGCCTTGTACAAATTTTATATTAAAATTATTTGTGCCATCAAAAAGCGTTTCATCATCATAATCAAGGCCGACAGAAACTTCGCGGATATTATCTTTGCTAAGCAAAATATCGCGGAAAATGAAGTTCTCACTATCTTTGCTTTCAAAGCCGAAATTCAGGTCTAAATTCCGATCACGTGAACGCATGACCTTATCAGTGAATTCGAAGCCATAATTGAAAGAGTCACCGCGCACATCATTATTTTTCAGGGTGAAGCCAGGCTCGGTTTTTGTTTTTGAAACTGAAAGATCAAGGAACCAGTCCGGCGCCACGGTGAACTGATTATCAAGTGAATAATATTGCAACTCGCTGAAAGGCAACGCGCCAAGAATCGAGAAATTGGTCTTTGTCAGAGGGTATAAAGATTTCTCAATGCTATAAAGCACCCTTTGCGGCCCCAGATAGCGCGAGCCGGTATTATTGAACTGCAATGTCTGGCTGGTTTTGTTAGGCTGCGGGATCAAAGTTAGTTTTATCTCGCCATCATTCGCATCCTGCGCTTTATCGGCATTGAGCACCGCGCGGAAGGTCATCCCGGAAATATCATTCAGGCGCAGCAATAACTCTTCAAGCTTTTCAGAACTCAAAGGTTTTTGTGTTTTTATCTCTTCAATATAATGCCTGATAACTTCACGATCAGCATATTTCTGGTCAAGCTCAACCTTGCCAATATAGCCTTCAACCACATTGATCTTCACCACTGCAGTTTTATCAAATTCCTGTTGCGGCACATAAGCTTTCGAAATGAAAAATCCATCATTCTGGTATTTTTTTGTGATTGCGTCAGCAATTTCCCAGATACGGCTTAATGGAACTTCCTTGCCGATATCATCCTTATATAATTCTTGCATTTCTTTCGGGGAATATTGTGTCACACCGGTAAGCTGAATATCCTTCAGTTTTATTTTTACCTTCTGGAAATCAGGTGGAAGCTGCGTGCCCTGCTGCACCTGCGGGCTCACCTCAACATTAGATTTTTGCTCAGGCGCTGCCTTAACCTTCATTGAATTATCAACATCAACACGCCCTACATCCGCTGCATTAGGCTGAGTAAAAGCAGCATATGTAGAGGTTGATAGAGAACATGAAGCAAATAATAATACTAAGGATGAAAATCGTTTCATTTTTATACAACCTGAATATTGAGCGATTAACTTTATTGGAATGAAAAATTTAATCCACTTTAAAAATTCATATTTCAATTACAAGCTTTTATTTTGAAATTTGCGTTAAATATAGAATTTTTATGCCACAGTTTTTAATTCTCTATCTGTCACAAAAAATTATGTATATGAAAAAATTAAAACTATCAGCCTTTTTTATTGCTGCTTTATTTATCGCCACCAGCTCGCATGCTGCTGATGATATGAGCATGAACTTTGTCAAAACCGCTGCTAATGCCGGCGAGTTCGAAATAGAAAGCAGCCAGCTTGCGCTTGAGCGATCAAAAAATGAAGATGTCCGTAAATTCGCACAAATGATGATCGATGACCATAGCAGAGCTGGTGCGGAATTAAAAAATGCTGCGACCACACAGCAATTGAAAGCTCAGGTCAGCAATCTTCTTAACGACAAAGATAAAGCAACAATGAATGAGCTTAAATCAGTTGATGCCTCTAAATTCGACATTGAATATCTAAAAGTTCAGCAGCAGGCGCATATTGATGCGGTAAATCTATTCACCGCTTATTCCCAGAAGGGCAGCGATAAAACCCTGAAAGCATTTGCAGAAAAAACCCTGCCAACTTTACAGAAACATCTGCAACATGTTCTGGATATAGCCGCGAAGAATAACCTGACTTTATAGGTTTTAAGCGTCAAACACTTTAATATTTTTCGGCACCACGAACACGCGGTCATTACGCATGATGCTCTCTTCAACCAATGTTGTGTTCGGCACTTCAGCAAATAATGTGCGGCCGGAATTATCTTCCAGCTCCACTTTTGCAAGCGAACCTGCTGAATTTATATGTGTCACTTTTGCAGTCAGGTATTTATCTAAGTCACCCTTCTTGGTAATGTGCAATTCATGCGGCCTGCAATAAATTTTCAACGGCTTCGCACCAGATGGTATCTTGTTCTTTCTGGTCAGCCTTCTTTCCGTATAGCTTCCTTTCGGGTCTTTCTTGAAGCCAAGTTTGTTTGAAATAAAATCGATCAGCCCATCATTTTTATTATCGATAAGGTTCAGTTTTTCATCCACCTCATAATCTTCCAGGTGAACTTCACCGCTCTCATCGCGCCAGCCCAGAAACTCATTATAATTTCCAAGGAAGTCATAAACAAATGCGTTCGCCGGGTTATTATAGACCTGATCTGGCGTGCCAACCTGCTCTATCCTGCCGTTGCTCATCACAACCACGCGGTCAGCAACTTCCATCGCCTCCTCCTGGTCATGCGTTACGAAAACAGAAGTAATATGAATTTCTTCATGCAGCCTTCTCATCCAGCGGCGCAGCTCTTTACGAACCTTCGCATCCAATGCACCGAACGGTTCATCAAGCAGCAGAACTTTCGGCTCAACTGCAAGCGCGCGCGCAAGTGCAACCCTCTGCCTTTGTCCACCCGAAAGCTGGCTTGGGTAGCGATCAAAAAATGCATCGAGATGTACAAGTTTTAAAAGCGAGAAAACCTGTTCCTGGATCTCATGCTCCTGCGGGCGTATCGCTTTATCGCGCACGCGTAAGCCGAATGCAACGTTATCAAACACGGTCATATGCTTGAACAGCGCATAGTGCTGAAACACGAAGCCAACATTCCTGTCACGCACGGTTTTGTCAGAGCTATCTTCACCATTTATCAGAACCTGACCTGAATCAGCGCTTTCAAGGCCGGAAATAATACGCAGCAACGTTGTTTTGCCGGAACCAGATGGCCCAAGCAGCGCAACCAGTTCGCCCGGATTAATCTTCAAACTCACATCATCCAGTGCAACAAAATTATTGCTGAACCTTTTACCAATATTTTTTACTTCAATGCTCATAAGCCTTCATCACCTTTTAATGTTTTGATGTTCTGTGGTTATATTTTGTTTCTAAAAATGTTTTCAGCACCAGCGTCACGATCGCCAGGAATGCCAAGATCGATGCCACCGCAAAAGCGGCAGAAAAATTATATTCGTTGAACAGAATCTCCACATGCAGCGGAATTGTATTTGTTCTACCGCGGATATGACCCGACACAACCGATACCGCACCGAATTCACCCATCGCACGCGCATTGCATAACAGCACACCGTATAAAAGCGCCCATTTAATATTCGGCAAAGTCACTGAGAAAAACGTTTTCAAACCCGAAGCGCCAAGAAGAATTGCTGCCTCTTCCTCCTCCGTGCCCTGCTCTTCCATCAGCGGAATAAGTTCGCGCGCAACGAACGGGAATGTAATAAACATCGTTGCAAGCACAATACCCGGCACTGCAAATATCACCTGCATATTATGTGCTATCAGCCATGGGCCGATATATGAATTAGCACCGAACATCAGCACATATATAAGGCCGGAAATTACAGGCGATACGGAAAATGGCAGGTCGATAAGTGTTACTAAAAATCTTTTGCCGGTGAATTCAAATTTTGCGATGCACCAGCTTGCGATTATTCCGAACAGGCAATTCACAGGCACAGAAATCGCCGCCACCAATAATGTAAGTTTTATTGCTGAGATCGCATAACGCTCATTAATGCCATTGATGTAACCTTCCCAGCCTTTACGGAAAGCTTCAATGAACACCGCCGCAACCGGCAGCGCAACCACCAGCAGCATGAATGCAATCGCAACAACACTCAGCAGCACACGCACATAAGGCGGTTCTGTCGTGTTCACGTTCGATATTTTCTTTCGCTTTGCCATTAACCTTTTATCCTTTTCAAATTCCAGCGCTGCAGTTGATTGATCAGCAGCAGCATGAAGAACGAAATTATCAGCATCACCAGCGCGATCGCGGTTGCACCCGCAACATCATATTGCTCAAGCTTTATCACGATTATAAGCGGCACGATCTCTGAAATACCCGGCATATTCCCGGCGATGAATATCACCGAACCATACTCACCAAGCGCACGCGCAAATGCCATCGCAAAGCCTGTCAGCAATGCCGGCATGATGTATGGCAGGATAACATATATAAAGGTCTGCCAGCGGTTGGCACCAAGAGCAGCCGCAGCTTCTTCCAATTCCCTATCCATATCAACTAATATCGGTTGAACTGTGCGAACAATGAATGGCAGGCCAACGAAAACCAGCGCGATATAGATCCCTATCGGTGTGAAGGCGATCTTTATACCAAGCGGATCAAACAATTTTCCGATAATGCCGTTCGGCGCATAGATCGCCGTCAATGCAATGCCTGCAACCGCAGTCGGCAGGGCAAATGGCAGATCGACCAGCGCGTCAAGCAATCTTTTCCCCGGGAAATTATAACGCACTAAAATCCACGCGACTATAAGCCCGAAAAAAACATTGGTCAGCGCTGCCAGAAATGAAATCCCGAAAGAAACCTTATATGCGTGCATCAGGCGCGCAGCAGTAACTGCCTCAACAAACTTGCCCCAGCTCATGCTGAATGTGTGTAGGAATAAAGTGGAAAGTGGTATCAGAACTATCAGGCACAGATATGCGATAGTTAAACCCAGCGTCAAACGGAAACCCGGTATAACGCTATGCCTTCTCAATTCCAGTTGTCTGTTTTTATTTGAGAACATTATTTAAAAAATTCCTCCCGGCAGATTGTTCCGCCGGGAGGTGGTAACTTACATTATTATTAACAGTTTTGTAGGAAAATTATTTAGTTGTTATCTCATCAAAAATACCGCCATCGTCAAAGTGTTTCTTCTGAGCCTCTTTCCAGCCGCCAAAATCCCTGATCGTAACCAGATTGACCTTCGGGAACTGGGAAGCATATTTATCGGTAACTTCCTTCTCCGAAGGGCGGTAGAAATTCTTCGCGATTATCTCTTGGCCTTCAGGGCTATATAGCTGCTCAAGGTAAGCTTTCGCTACATCATAAGTGCCGTGGCGTGCTGCAACTTTGTCCACAACCGCAACCGGTGGTTCTGCCAGAATGCTTATTGAAGGCACAACAACTTCGAACTTATCACCATATTGCTTCTTGGTCAGAAGTGCTTCATTCTCCCATGCTATAAGCACATCGCCAATACCACGTTCAACGAAAGTTATGGTCGCACCGCGTGCACCTGTGTCATATACCGCAACATTTGCGAATAATGATTTCAGGAATGCTTTGGTTTTTGCTTCATCGCCACCGAACTTCTTATCAGCATAACCCCATGCTGCCAGATAGTTCCAGCGTGCTCCACCTGAAGTTTTCGGGTTCGGAGTGATCACGCTCACACCTGATTTGGTCAGGTCATCCCAATCTTTAATATGTTTCGGGTTGCCTTTCTTCACCAGGAAAACGATGGTTGAAGTATAAGGCGAGCTTTCATGCGGGAACTTTGATTGCCATTCAGATGAAAGCAGTTTGCTCTTCTCTGCGATGGTATCGATATCATTTGCAAGGGCAAGCGTCACCACATCCGCTTCCAAGCCATCGATCACAGAACGCGCCTGCGCACCTGAACCACCATGAGACTGGCTTATCTCAACATTCTGGCCGGTTTTATCCTTCCAGAACTTTGTGAAATACTTATTATATTCATCGTATAATTCACGCGTCGGGTCATATGAAACGTTCAGCAGCTCTATGGTTTTATCGCCTGCATGTGCGGCAGAAGCGAATGCAGTAACACCTACAAGCAATGCCGTTATTGTTTTCTTAAAATTCATTTTACTCTCCTGTTATTAGTTCCCCTTCCCTAAAGGAAGGGGCCGGGATAAAGTATGCCATGCTGAAATGGCAACCGCCTTATCCGCACCTGATCCGAATGGGGATCAGGCAAAATTATTAAAACTTAAACTGCACACGACCCAGGAACACATCCTCATCGCCACGGTTACCCGTTGCAGAACCACCTTCGAAACTGTTGATCGCATAATCAAAGTTCATCTTGATGTTCTGGTTCAGATACCAGTTCAGGCCGATAACCTTCTCAGTTATCTGTTTAGCCGAAGTTGTTATAGTAGCATAAGTCGGGAATGTTTTATCATCAATATTCAAAACACCAACCCTGCCCGCGATCTCAAATGCACCCCAGTAACCTTTATCCGGGTCGAAATCGTGCGAAGGCTTAACCGTACTGAATGAAGCATCTTCACCTGTCAAAACATAGGTCGCAATTGCGGTCCATGCATCATTGGTCAGTGAAGTTTTCACTGCAGGCGCAGTTGATTTGCTCACATCATTGGTTTCTTTCACATATTCGGCCAATAAGCTGAATGGGCCGTTATAATACCAGGCTTGCGGGTTCAGGCGGGTATTTTCGCCATTTGCGAACACCGTACCTGTTGCAGGCGTATAGGTGAAGAAGTTATTCTGTGCGGTTGTTTTATAACCGGAAGTCAGCTCCGGGCTTGTCGCGGTGCCATCACGCTGTCCGAATGAACCAGCCAAACCAACACCAAGGCCTTGCAGCCAGGTTGTATCGGTGTTTTTAAATGGCTGCGTGAATATACGACCGAAGAAATCCTTACCACCGCTCGTATCAGCCGCAGAAGCACTTAGGTCGTTCAAGTCAGCCGCACCATCAGCGATACCAACCTGATATTCCAATGTCTGCGGGATGATCTCACCATAAGCACCGGCACCGATCTCACGGAACGGAACCAGGTCAGTAGTTAAACCACGCTCAACAAAAAGCGTATCGGTTTCACCCTGCCATCTTTCCAAACCAACTGGCGATTTGAATTTACCACCTCTTAAAGTGAAGGCATCACTCTGTTTCCAGTCAACATATGCATCAACCGTACGTGCCTGACCATTACCGAAATCAAGCTGGAACTTTGATGAGAAACCACCAGGAAGTTTTGCCTCGATCGTTGGCCTTGCAGAACGGATCAGGAATTGATCCGTGCTTGAGGATGTGCTGTTATCATTGAATTTTCTTAAGTCAGCCTGTGCATATCCACCGATCTTAAGTGCATATTTCTTATCAGCTGAAGTAATGTTCAAGCCTTTCGGGCCATATTCAACATTAGCCTGTTTAGCATTGTTAGTCTTAGTCACTTCTTCAGCAACTTCCTGCTTCCTTTGCAGCAGGTTCAACTGATCCTGCAATTGCTTTATTTGCGCCTGCAATGCTGCAAGCTGTTTTTGCGAAACATCTTCCGCATGCGCAGAACCGCTTAGTAACAACAGGCTTATAGCCGTTGCTGATAATAGTTTGGTTTTCATTTTAAATTCCCTCTTTATTTTTATTTAGCTGCTGCGGCTGTCCGCTCACAAATTATTGTTAATGATAAAAAACTTTAGCCTTTAGGCATTTGGCTTTTTATCGAATCTTATCTTTTCGCTTTTGGCCACCTGCACGATCTTCGAATCATGCACTGTCACTTCAACCGAACCAAATTTCAACTCACGCACGGCTGCAATCACTTCTCTTTCAGCCTCGTTCAAAACACTCAATCCTTCCACCATAACGGCCCCTTAAATATTGTAGTTAAACACTTCCCAGTTCTTACTCTCCATATTCACCATGTCGCTCAAATAACAATTATCGAGCACATCTGATATGGCATTACGAACCTTCACCATAACTTTTTTGATCGAGCAGGTTTTCTCATCCACACAATCATCGCATTTTTCATAGGCAGTAACACTTGCACATCTTATCGGAGCCAGAGGCCCATCGATATAACGCACGATATCACCAACCTTAATTTCACCTGCAGGCTTGGATAAAAAATATCCGCCAAAAACACCGCGTTTACTATTCACGATATTCTTGGATTTCAGATCCTGCATGATCGTTTCCAGGAATTTATGGGGAACGTCAGCTTCCTTCGCGATCGATTTGATCTGCATCATCGCGTTATCTTTTCTTGCCAATACGCTTAAGGCCCTTATCGCGTATTTAGCCTTCATTGAAAGCATGGGTTTTCCCGTTACTTAAATTCCTACTAAGCTTATATGAATTAATCTACACCAAGTCAATAGGAATTTAAAGGGAAAGATAAATATTTTTATAACTATATGATATAATTATGAATTTATTTATTATTTTTTATGAATGAAAGATTGTTCCAGGCTATTTTCTCTTCTTTCTTTTCCTCTTTTTGAGGTTTTTGCTGATTGGCAATATGGTTAGCCGTATGTTTGTGGCTATCATTCCTGCCCATGCTCCAATTGGCTTGTAGCCTGATCTTTGGGTTCGGCACGCACCAGCACTCGCCGGTTTCATTCATGCCCACAACCCATAGTAGGTCATGCTCCTGGCCATAATCAATCATCGCAAAAGCATAGCCTTTGCCTTTTCCTTCCACATCAACAGGAATTGTTGGTTCTAACTGCATCATGTTCATAAACTACCTCAGAAATTATTATGTTAACTGGTCTGATGGTAGCTTAAGTTTTGTAAAAATTATATGTGGTGCTAGCGTC
Organism: Pseudomonadota bacterium; assembly: GCA_048498735.1. Taxonomy (GTDB): domain Bacteria; phylum Pseudomonadota; class Alphaproteobacteria; order Rickettsiales; family UBA8987; genus JAMHZE01. Next base: position 26,182 of record JBEHXK010000012.1, on the reverse strand, counting down.
TGGAAAATAAGCTTCCGACAGTGAAACCGATGGTCAGCGCTAAAAATACGCTAATGAAACCATAAGCCAGAGGTCGATTTTGGGCCATACCGTTAATGAACGCTTCAAACCCAACCTTATCCACATATATCGGCATGGTCTGGTAGCCTTTCAGCGCACCATCATTGAACAGATAAATATCAATATTATAAATACCGCTGCTGATATTTTTCGGGAAATTTATGAAAGTTCTGAACAATGTTTCACCCCAGAAGCGCACAGCGTAATTCTGCTTGGAATATAAATTCTTTTCCTGCATCAGCTGAATTACATAATTCTTCAGTTTCGTTTTTTTGCTTTCGCGCATCAACTCATCACTCGGGAATTTTATATTATCCTCACCCACTTCCAGCTGGTCGAGCAGATTATCATTCTGCACCGAATCAAGCGGCTTCATCGCAGCTACTGCATAATATGAATATGAATCATCAAGCTCTATATTCTTCACGTTGGTCCAAACGCCAAAAACCTTATCCTTCTTCCTCAGCATCAGTTTTTCTTTCGGGCCGCGCACCACCACCACAATATTCCCGGCATCATTGCGCGCACCATAAACCAGCAGATCCATACCTTTAAAGTTCTGGTCGATATCGATCCTGCGCGGATTAACATCGGCAACCATCGGGCGCGCGGAAGCGTTATGCGTTGAAAGCAGGAGCAAAAATAGAATCAGCAATTTTGATATTTTATTTTTCATATCAATCCGCGATCTTTTCTATCGTATAAATTTCTTTCGGCTGGAAGAATAGCCCTACAGCAAGCCTCACACATAGTGAAAGAATTATTATCGCCAGGGCCAGACGTAATTTCTCGGCCGATACACGCGTTGCAAAACGCGAGCCGATCTGCGCACCGAAAACCCCGCCGATTATCAATGTCAATGCCAGCACCACATCAACCGAGTGCGTACTTACCGAATGCATCACGGTCACCAGACAGGTGGTAAAAATGGTTTGGAAAAGCGAAGTGCCGGCTACCGTGCTGGCAGGCATTTTCAAAATATAAAGCATCGCAGGAATCAGCACGAAGCCGCCACCGATACCCATCAATGAAACCAATATACCCGAAACAAGGCCTATAACTATCGGCATTATAACGCTTACACGAATCCCTGATTTTGGGAAATCCACCTCATATGGCAACTCAATGCGATTGATAAAGGTTTTTATCTTCCTTAAAATTATCACCGCTTGTGAAACCATAGGCAGACGCAGTTTTGAATCTACCTTCACCGTATTTATTGCGACCTTTTTCTTGAATATGGCATTGCCGCTTTCCCACGCCATTATCGTTCCGATAAGCCCCAGGAACAGCACATATATAAGCGAGATCGCCAGGTCGATCTGCCCGAGTGTTTTCAATATCGCAAATATAACCACCCCAAGCAGCGACCCCACTATCCCGCCGATAATTAGATAAAACCCCATTTTAATATCAACTGCCCGGCGATACCAGTATGAGAAAAAGCCCGATGATGATGAAGCGATTATCTGGTTTGAAGAAGTTGCCACCGCAACTGATGGCGGAATGCCGATGAATATCAATATCGGCGTTATCAGAAAACCACCGCCAACACCAAACATTCCCGCAAGAATTCCCCCCGCCATTCCTATGAACATCAGCAGGAAGATATTCACCGGTATCTCAGCGATAGGAAGGTATATTGTCATGGTTATTTATCGACCTGAAAATCTATTTTGTCACCAGGTTTAATGCCATATTTTGCAACCGAACCGGCATTAAGTTCCAGCACATAAAGTGCCGGGCCAACTGAATAGATTATCTCACGGCTTAACGGCGTTGCATTTTCCTTATAGTTGAATATCGATTTATTTGCATTGATAAACAGCATATCCAGCGGAATATTGGTATTTTCCATCCACATCTTTCTCATATTCTCATCTTCGAAAATGAAAAGCATGCCATCATAACCTTCCATCTTCTTTACATACATCAACCCTTGAGAGCGTTCATTTATCGTATCTGCGATCTTTACCTTAAGATCTATCTTCTCGCCATTTTTCTTTATAATACTTAAATTTCCTGAACCAAAACTCACATCATCTGAAAGAACATTTTTATAAATACTAAAACCTAACAGGCTGACAGCTATCAGCAATAATATCGCTATATACCTCATTTCATGATTCCGTTTATAGCATCCTCAAAGCTGCGCTTTGTTCCAACATCAATAGTTATAATTTTAAAACGTTTATCATCCTGCATTTTGTATAAAGCTGTCGGTATCTCTGAAAAATGCACATTATAAGGATTAAAGTAATAACCAGCGCTGACAACGAAATCGGCAGGAACTATCAACGGCCTGAAATTAAGCTCGCTATAACTATCAAGCAGATATGAAAGTTTCAACTTATCATCATCAAACGCAACCACGAAGAATAACACCTTGCCGGCATATTCTTTTGCCAATTGATTGATATCATAAAGCACATAACGCGATGCAAGTGATTCTGATTTATAGAAAAACACAACTGCACCCTGCGGGTTATTATTTTCAAGCGAATCAACCACCTGCTTGAACCTGTCCGGGTTCACACCGATTATCTGGTTCAGGAACTTGTTCTGCTTTGGCTTCACCTGATATTTATATTCCAGCGGGAATAATGTAGCATCGATCACCCTGCCAACCTGGGTTTCAGTCACCTTTTGCGGTATGATAGGCCTGTAAAGTATCCACACGCCCAATATAACAACCATTACAAAAATAAGGAACTTTAACATTTTAAAAAATACACTATATGTTTGAAAGGATAAATTCTGGCATAAAGGTTTCAAATGGCAAGCATAAATTTCATTCGCATGAACGGCCTCGGCAATGATTTCCTCATCTATGATGCAAGGAAGCACCCGCGTTTCTTCACCCGAGATGAGATATTGAAGCTTTCCTCGCGTGATAACAAACAAACCAAGGGCTGCGATCAGCTAATAATTATAGGCCCGGCTGAAACCGGCGGCGATATCAGCATGCTGGTTTATAACTCTGATGGAAGCGAGGTCTATGCCTGCGGCAATGCCAGCCGTTGCGTTGCAGCAATTCTGGATAAAGAAGGTAAAAAAGGTGAAGTCTTCATTGAAACCAAGGCCGATATACTTTCCGGCAAAGCTGTAAGTGCTGATATGGTTTCAGTTGATATGAAAAAACCGCGCTTTGATTGGAAAGAAATTCCCCTAAGCCATGAGGTCGATATTAAAAACCTACCGATAGAAATTGAAGGTTTTGCAAAACCCTTTGCTGTCAGCATGGGCAACCCACATATGGTCTTTACTACCGAAAAGGATGTTGAGAGCATTGATGTCATCGGCCTTGGTGAAACTCTGGAACATCACAAATTATATCCTGAACGTGCCAATGTTGGTTTTGCACAGATAGTTGATAGAGATAACATAAACCTTCGTGTTTTTGAACGCGGTGCCGGTGAAACTCTTGCCTGCGGAACCGGAGCATGTGCCGCAGCAGTTACCGCCATTTCACGCGGTTTAGTAAATCGCAAAGTGAATATCAAAACTCATGGCGGCCCGATGGTGATAGAATGGCGCGAATCCGATTCACACGTAATCATGACCGGCCCCGTAGCATGGGAAAACCCGGTTTCGGCCGACATATAAAAAATTTACTTATCCTACTTCCGGCTATTAAAAACATCATCCATAATGGTTTTCAGCAGAGGGGTTTATCTCTGCATTTGCGAAAAATATTTTACAGCTGGCCAGCCGTAACGATGTTATTTTTAAATAGCGGAAAGTTTTATTAATGTCGCCACACGACCCTTTCCAATATTTTTAAATTGCTGGAATTTCCTCGCAGATATTGAAGGCGCCTTCATTAACAAATAGAAATGAACGAAAATGAAAAAAATTATTCCTTATAACGCTTAACATTAGCAACAAGTGCAGAGGCTGTTAGCGCCTGTTTAACCTTGCGCAGGTGGAGTATATCATGCACTTCGAGGTCCATGATGATCTTGCAGAAATCCTGCCCCTTGCTGCGTATGCGAATGTTATGGATATTCGCCTGCGCCTCGCCGCATATTTTTGTGATCTCCGCCAAAGTTCCAGGCCTGTTCTCTGCCGTCACCACCAGGCGTGAAAGATAGAAGCCCTGTTTGCTTGTTTCATCCCATTTCAATTCGATCCAGCGCTCAGGCTCATCCACATGGTTCTCAAGTTCCTTACAATCCGCAGTATGCACAATAACACCACCAATAGATTGAATGCCCACGATCCTCTCACCCGGGATCGGGTTACAGCATGAAGCATATGAAACGCCCATACCTTCCGTTAAGCCTTTCAACGCAATAGGTGCGCTTGATTCCTCATTTGAACTGAAATAACCTTCTTCAAGTTTTTCCTTCTTCACCATAACTTTGTCAGGGAATAATTGCTTCAATATTTCTGAACGCAATATTGCACCCTCGCCTACTGCAGAATAAAAATCTGCCAGGCTTTTTTTCTTGAATGTTTCAAGTATTGATTCCAGCTTCGACTCATCAAGTTCCATATCATTCTGCAGGAACATCTGGTTGATAAGCGATTTACCCAGCACCGCATATTCACCAAGCCTTTGCTGGCGCACGAACTTCCTGATCTCAGAACGCGCCCTGCCGGTTTTCACGAATCTTTCCCATGAAGGCAGAATGCTAGTCACTTTCGCCTGGAAAATTTCCACCTGGTCACCATTTTTTAATTTTGTTCTCAATGGAACTACGCGGCCATTCACTTTTGCACCAACGCATGTTCTGCCAACGCCTGTATGCACCGCGAAGGCAAAATCCACCAGCGTTGCACCTTTCGGCAGCACGATCAGGTCACCGTTCGGCGTGAAGGTGAACACGTGGTCGTGATACATTTCAAGCTTGGTGTTCTCCAGAACCTCTTCAGGGTCTTGCGCGGTTTCAAGAATTTCAAGCAGCTGCCTCACCCAGCGATATTGGCTGCCATCGATGTTATAAGACATATTCTGCTTATAGCTCCAATGCGCCGCCACACCATATTCAGCGATCTCATGCATCTCACGCGTGCGTATCTGGATCTCGATTCGCGCAGTATCATCATTCAGCACGATCGTGTGAATCGATTGATAATTATTTGCTTTCGGCACGCTAATATAATCATCAAAATGGCCGGGCAGAAGTTTGAAGCGCGTGTGTATAGCACCAAGTGCACGGTAACATTCATCAACCGTATCAACGATAACGCGGAATGCGATAATATCCGCCACATTCTCGAAGCCGATCTTCTTTTTCTGCATCTTCAGCCAGATCGAAAATGGCATTTTTTCACGGCCGGTAACATCAGCTTTGATGTTATTCTCAGCCAGAACTTTTTTGATCTCCTGCACGGTATTTTCGATCAGGTTCTCATCCAGCTGGCGCAGATACTCCAAACGGTTCTGCACTGAAGCATATGCATCCGGATATAATTCCATGAAGGCAATGTTCTGCAATTCCACTTTGATTTTATGCATACCAATACGTTCAGCAAGCGGCGCATAGATATCCATCGTTTCCTTCGCGATGCGCTGGCGTTTATGGTCTTTCTTGATGTGGTGCAGTGTTCGCATATTATGCAAACGATCAGCAAGCTTCACGAACAGCACACGAATATCATCAGATATCGCGAGCAGAAATTTACGGAAATTCTCCGCCTGTTTTTCACTCTCGGTGCGGAAGTTGATCTTATCCAGCTTCGTTACACCATTCACGATATAAGCGATCTCCGCCCCGAATTCATTCTTGATCATATCAAGCGTTGCTTCAGTATCCTCGATCGTATCATGCAGAAGTGCTGTCACGATAGTGCTGGTATCAAGCTTGAATTCCGCCAGAATTTCCGCCACCTCGATCGGGTGGGTATAATAAGGCGCGCCCGATTGGCGCAATTGGCTGCCATGGAAACGCACAGCAAAATCGATCGCCTTTTCCACGAATGCGCGATCAAACGAAGGGTGATAGCTCGCTATCATATCCAGCAGGCGCCTGCCTTCTTCAGGTATGTGCAATTCTTTCGGGCTTAAAGCCTGCCCGTTCTGTGTTTTTGTGGGAGTATTTTCAGTCTGCAAATCCATATCGGCGTATAAATCCTAACCATACTATAATACGCTAAATTTAGGCGTTTTTATAGGGATTTGTATACAGCTTTGGGTTTTTAGGTCATTTTCTTGCCCCAAAAACAAAAATCCCCGCTCAAAGGCGGGGATTTTAGGATTTTTGTCATTGCGAGGAGGCTTTAGCCGACGTGGCAATCTAACTTTGGATAGGTTGGATTGCTTCGCTTACGCTCGCAATGACAAAGCTATATTATTCGTTATCCAGGCTTTCTTCAGCAAAACCCTGCTCAGCCGGGTCATGATCCTCAGAAAAACCTTCAAGATCTTCCTCCTCACGAGCCAGGCCCGCTTCAGAAGCTTCCGCGATAGCAGCAGCGATATCTGCTTCTTCCGCATCAATCTCAACGTTATCATTCGTGTTGCCAGGAACGATGAATTCTTCAGTCGCTTCCCTTTCTTTCTGGAATGATTTCACCAGATCAGCTTTCAGCGTATCAGTAGTAACTGTGCCTTCAGCGATTTCGCGCAGGGAGATAACAGTGTCCTTCTCGCCTTTGCGTTCGATAGTAAGGTCAGCACCAGATGCGATATTGCGGGCGCGCTGGCCAGCAAGTGCAACCAGTTCAAAACGGTCATCAACTTTTTCTAAACAATCTTCAATCGTTACGCGTGCCATTTCATTTTCCTTGTTAGGGTTAAAATCCGGGCCCCGGTTATGAGGCCCGAACTTTTAGCTTACTTCTTCTTTTTACCTTTCTTCTCAGCAGATGCTTCTTCACCTTCCGATGCTTCAGCAGTTGCCTTGCTCAGCGCTTCGCCAAGGATACCGCCAAGGGCAGCACCTGAATCAGCAGAACCATATTTCTCGATGGCTTTCTTCTCTTCATCGATCTCATATGCTTTGATTGAAAGTTTAACTTCTTTGGTTTTCTTATCAAGGCCAACGATCTTAGCATCGATACGGTCACCGGCAGAGAAACGCTCTGGGCGGCATTCAACCTTATCTTTGGAAAGTTCAGATTTCTTGATGAAAGAGTTCAGGCCTTCAGTAACCTGTACATTGATACCATCAGAGTTAACATCCAGTACGTTGAAAGTGTAAACTTTGCCTTTCTCAAACGCATCAATTGCAGATGCATGTGGATCAGCAGTTAAATGTTTAACTGAAAGGGCGATCTTCTCTTTTGAAGGCTCAAGATCAATAATAAGTGCCTTGATCTTTTGTCCACGTTCATAAGTTTTGATCGCTTCTTCACCTTTTTCTGTCCATGAAAGGTCAGAAATGTGAACAAGGCCATCAGCTTCAGGATGATCTTCAAATCCAACGAAGATACCGAAATCAGTGATCGATTTGATAGTTCCTTCGATCTCCTCACCTTTCTTATGGTCTTTCGCGAAACGATCCCAAGGGTTATCTTGAGTTTGTTTGATACCAAGAGATAGACGCTGTTTTTCAGGCTCGATCGATAGGATCATCACTTCAACTTCATCACCTTTCTTGTAAAGCTGAGCAGGATTAACGTTCTTCTTGCCCCAGCTCATTTCAGAAACGTGCACCAGGCCTTCAATGCCTGAGTCAAGTTCAACGAACACACCGTAATCAGTGATGTTTGTGATTTTACCTTTGTGTTTAGTGCCTTCAGCATATTTGCCGTCAGAATTATCCCAAGGGTTGTTTTTAAGCTGTTTCAAGCCTAGAGAAATACGTTTAGTTTTCTCATCATACTTGATAACTTTTAGTTTGATCTTCTCACCAAGTTTCAGAACTTCTGATGGGTGGTTGATACGTGACCAAGAGATATCGGTAACGTGTAATAGACCATCAACTGCACCAAGATCAATGAACGCACCGTAATCGGTGATGTTCTTAACTGTACCTTCAAGCGTGTCACCTTCTTTGATTTTAGAAAGCACTTCTTCTCTTTCAGAAGTAAGTGATTCTTCAAGGATAGCACGACGTGAAACGATGATGTTACCACGGTGACGATCCATTTTCAAAATCTGGAAAGGTTGAACGATATTCATCAATGGGCCAACATCTTTAATCGGGCGAACATCAACTTGTGAACCAGGCAGGAATGCAAGGCACCCACCAAGATCAACAACGAAACCACCTTTAACTTTAGTGGTGATGATACCATCAACATTTGTAACTTTCTTGAATGCGCGTTCAAGTTTGCCCCAGTTCTCTTCCTGAACTGCACGGTGACGTGATAGAGCGATCTCCTGGCTTGAATTTTCAAGCTTTTCTACGAAAACGCTAACTTCATCGCCGATCCCAAGAGCATCACGCTCAGAGAATGGGAAATCTTTCAGGGCCACACGGCCTTCTGATTTGAAGCCAATATCGATAAGAACAGATTCATCATCCATGCCAACGATAACGCCTTTTACTGTTGAGCCTTCTTCAAGCCTCTCAACATTGTCCTGGTCAAATAGTTTTGCGAAATCCTCACCAGTTGTGAACTGAGGATCGATCTCGACTTGTGCTACACGAGCTTTAGCCATTTTATTACTCCTTATGGAAAATGAAGAACTTTTGTTTTTCAGATTTCCTTACCTAACTGCATAATTAGGGTTATGTTGTTAATGCCAGAGGGTTTACTTGTGGATTATGCAGAAGCATCACCCCTAGGCTTGGGCAGGCTTTTATACCCATTTACCGCCCTTGGCAAGTGTTATTTGCATAGACATATCTTGGCTTTTATGCTATTAACCCTTTGCATTACAACAATTTCGGGGGAAACATGACAACAGCCAAAATAGAAAGACAAGATAAACTCGGCCAACTGCTTGAATATACCGACCTTCTTGCTGATAACGGCGCCTATTATATGGCTATAGGAAAATTTGCTGAAAAGAATGGTTTAAAGGTTTTGCCTGAAGGCGAAAATTATAAAATCGCTGATCAGCTTAGACAATTAACCAAGGCCAGCGTTGAAGCTTCTTTACAGCACAAAACCGAAGCAGAAAAGACTGAGCAAAGAGATTACTATATGAAAGCGAATTATGAACATAATACCAGTTCATTAAAGTTTGAAAATAAAGATGGTGTGGTCTATGCCTATGGCGACCAGAAATATAATGATATCTCTGCAAACCTTGCAGAACATTTATTGGTAAATATTTATGACAAAGCCGTTGATCTGGGGAAGCAGCTTACAGCAAAATCACCAAATCCACAGATCACAATTGTTAATGACGCTGAAGCTGTGAAAGAGAAGAATGAACAGCAAGTTCAGCAGTAAGGATAATTCAAACCATTAGCTATTTCTGGCCGGCGTCAATGATGGCGCGGCATTTATCGAAGGCCTCCTGCGGGGTCATCGCAGTTGTATCGATCGTAACAGCATCAGTTGCCGCAGCCATAGGCGCAGTTGAGCGTTTGCTATCACGTGTATCGCGCGAAACGATATCATTATATATCTCTTCCTCTGTTATATCAGGCTGAGCAGCACTAAGCTGCTTGAAGCGCCTTTTTGCACGCACTGCAGCATCAGCGATAAAGAAGAATTTGAAATCAGCTTCAGGGCATACAACCGTGCCAATATCACGACCATCAAGCACCGCACCATTAGGAGCCTGCGCCACTTCACGCTGGAAATTGATCAGGGATTTGCGAACTTCCGGTATCTGAGCGGCAACTGATGTTGCCTTGCCGATCTCCTCAGAATCAAGCTCCTTATCATCAATGTGCATAAGGTCTATATTGTCAGCAATCTTCACCAGCTGGTCTTTTGAAAGCAGGTTGATATTGCCATCTGTGCGGGCGATCATCTCACGGCCAACAAGGCGATATACCTTACCGGTATCCAGATATTCAAGGCCATAATGGCGGGCGATCATCTTAGCTATTGTGCCTTTACCACTTGCTGCCGGACCATCTATTGCTATCAACATAAATTTTCTTTCCAAATGTTATTATAATAAGTTAAAATCAGACGAGAATTTAATCAATATTTTTTATAATGAAAAAAACAATTTTGGCCTTGACTGTTTTGACACTGTGCAATTTTGGCCTTAGTGGCAAAACGGCAGCGCAGGATGCTGATTCTCCGGATGCTGATAAGCAGGTTAGCTTAAGCCAATCTAACCGTTTTCCTTATGAGCTGAACGACCAGAATTTCTTCAATAACCAGATCACTATTCAGGTTCCATCAACCTTCTCAAGCGCAAGCCGCGATCAGATAATGGAGAATTACCCAGACCCGAAGAACTACCCGAAAGTGGTGCTTACAGATCGCAGCAAACGCCCGATGCTGGCGCTTAACATCACCCAGAACGTTGGTGACAGGCAGGATATAATCCATATGTTCCGCGATATAAAGAATGATATACGATATAACTTCCCATCAGCGCGCTTTTTAAGAACCGATGTTATCAGGAACCGCACCCTGGCCATAATTGAAGTGGTTATGCCGAACCATCAGGGCGAAAATGTTTATAATATGATGGCCTTCAAATACGTCGGAAGCCAGTTCTTCTTCCTGAACTTCAGCTGCCCTGAAGATGATATGGGCACATGGCAAGATACTGCGCGTGAAATAGCTGAAACTATTAAGATAAATAATTAGATCAATTTAGAGGCGATGTCATCTTCAAGCTGGCGGTAGAGGGCTTGCAACTTATTATCTATCATATTGATATCAAAGTAATTTTTACTCGGAGTCTTTTCAGATTCACCCAAAGCCTTATACACCAGGCTGATCTTGACAAAATCTTTCACTTCAGGCACGAAAACTTCAATATCATCATGCGCAAGATGATCCGGGCTTGGACAATATGCGATGCATGGATATATGCGCGGACGCTCACTCAAAAGCTGATTGCGAACTTTATCATTACGAATGCCACTTGCCATGCCTGATTTCGTATCGAACAGATATTGCTTTATATTTTCAGCGGAAATAAGTGATGCCAGACGCTCGAGCATGCGAAGGCGATCATCACGACCTGTTTCGATATCATTGAACTGCTTATATATATTCACGAACTGATCGGTATGTTCACCCAAAATTGCCAGATGGCGGATCTGATCTTCATCGAGAGCGTTTTCTTTAGCGCGAGATTTTGTGAACAGCGCGAAATCAAGCGAGTTGACCGCACCACAGAAACTATGGCCAAGAACTATAACGCGCTCTAGGTTGCTGTTGCTAGATAGAATAAGTTTATATTCGGTGATGAAATTCAGTTTCAGACTTTCGGAATAATTATGGTTGTGATCTTTATTATCACAAAGAATTGGATATACGAACGCCCCTGCCTCATCGAACCCATAGCCGCCGGATTTTTTCAGCTTGCCAGCCTGATCAGCAAGTTTAGGATCCACGCAATAAACAAACAGAGTATCACGCTTAGGGCTCAAGTCACCCTCAGATTTTTTTAGTTTTGTGAAGGCAAAATCAGAAGCGATTTCTGCGAGGCGTACCTGCGAAAGCGTTGCCAGTTGGGTGGAAGTTTCAGTATGTTTCTTTTTAATATCCGGACTCAAAAATAAACCTGCTCATAGCTATAAATACAAAAATATTTATAGAGGAATATTTACTATCAACAAGTGGAAACTGGAAGGTGGAAGGAAGAATTTTTATAAAAAGAAAGGAAAGAAAGAAAACCCCCCCGTTGGTTTTTCTTTCTTTGCCTTTTGCACTAACTATTTAGGCTGTTAATGCTGAGATGTTTTATCATCTTTATGGCGGTCTTTCCATACATCAAACAAGTTTTGCCTGTGTGATGATGAAGCCGCAAAGCCATTCGTTTTAGTGCTGCTGCCGTAAATAATTGTTTCTTTGGGTGGGCTAAGCCATCTTCCAGATTCGATCTTTAAATCGGCCTGTACCGGCACCTGATATGCCAGCCACTTCCTATCACCAATCACCAGTATTATATTACCTACACCGAATGTTTGGTTGAAATAGCCGCATATATATTTACCATCCAGGTAATATTCTTCTGCATCGGGGCTGGCATTTGTTCCATCCCATTTAAGCAAATATATCGCCCAATTGTTTGGAGATGTGGCTAACCAACTTCCGAAAGCATCAAACTTTGCTCCATCCATATAAACGGAATCTAAAAGCAAAGTGTAGGAATCAACATTTTCCTGGTAGTAATAATGTGGCAAATATTTAACCAATGTATCAATTAATGCCTGTTGGCTAAAAATTGTATCATAAGCCGCGGCATTAACGATTGTATCCTTGGGCACTGTAACTGTATCTTTAACAGAAGGAACAGTATCCTTGGGCACCTTAGGCTTTGTGGTCGTAGTATCTGCCAGTTTCGCGGGAAGCTTGTATGCCTTCTGGCATGAATAAAACCCCGCACAAATGCAAAATAAAATCACTACATGTAATTTCATATACGTAAATTTAACTGCAACCTTGGCCATAATTTTTAGTCGCCAAAGAGGTAAAAAAATATAATTTCCAAAAAAATAATAAAAAGGCTAACGGGGAGCCTGTAAAAGAAAGGAAAGAAAGAAAAAAACCCCTGTTGTTTTTTCTTTCTTTACCTTTTGATTATGTGCGGCAAATGTAATTACAGGTAGATGTTATAATCCACCGGAAAATTCATTTCCCCTTTCGTGCCATCAACAATAACTCTAACTTTTCCCGGCAATTGTAATACCAACAATTTATCACCACGATGTAAATATAGGTAAAAATCACTGCCTTCATTACCAAAAACCGAGGTCAAAGTGTGAATGCCTTTTTCCTTTTGCATTTTCCACGTAGCGCTGTAGGTAAGTGTAGAATCAGTAAATTGAAGGACAGGATTTATCCCTGTATAACCTTCCAAATGGCTGATGCCCTGGTTACCATACAACTGCACGCTTTTTACAGAACCCTGCAAATACGATGACAGCTTTTTTAAACTGGTAAGTTTTACTGTGTCAGCGACTGGCTTATCTTCATGTACATAAACATCTACCGCTGTTGGATAGGTTATATGCTTTAAACTACCAAGAAAATCGCCGGCATCAGTAACATAGGCCATAACAATGGTTGCGCTTTGTAACATACTCCATGTGGTCTTTCCGTGGATTACGAAAGTCTGCGTCGTAGCACCAAAATGCCTGTCATCCACCATAGAAACACCAACATAAACGTTGTTACGTGAGGTAAAATAAAAAGCGCTGTCATTAACGGTAACTTTTTTACCTGTTACGCCAAGAACTGTTACGCTATCAATTACTAAATCATGAACTGAAAGCACATCCATTACTGTAATTTGTGCTTTTACGTTTGCGGAGTAAACAGCGAGCATTGCTGTTAACAATAAAAACTTTTTCATGTGATTTTGATTTAAGATACAACTTCAGTTGAGATTTTTTAAACTGAAGAGGGTGAAAAAATGTAAGAACTTTTCTATTTTTGAATGGCTATACAGGAGTGCCATGTAAAATACTGATGGAAAAATACAAAGCTGAAAGCAATGTATGAGCAAAGCTAAAAGCTAAGTAAGAATCTGAAATCAATAAATAAATGAATCTATATTATAGCAGAAAATGATGAAAAATTCATTAACAGATTAAGTTATTGAATTAGAAATTAAACCAGGATGCCGTTAGGGCCGATGGAATCGCTCACATTCAGGCGATAGCCCGCAATTGAGCTGACCTGCTGCTGCAGATTGTTAAGGTTATTGATGGTATCGTTAGAAAGTTTTTGATCAGGCGCCTGCTGAGTTATGCTGCTAACCTGTTTGTTCAGAGTGTTAAGCTGATTCTGCTGGGTGTTATCAACCGATTCAGTGCCAAAACCATTAGATTTGTTCAGAACTTTATTGATCTGGTTCAGCTGCTGATATTGGCTGCCGGTGATATCACCACTTTGCAGTGATTGCACAAGATTTGTTGCCTGAGTTTGCAGATCAGCAAGTTTTTTATCTGCAGTTTTCAGAATTTCTTTATCAGAACCAATACCGATCTTTGAGAAATTATCCCTGATAGATTTTACCTGATCAGTTTCATCAACAGTTAATGGGCGATTGACCGCTATCTGGCTTAAACCGCGGAACTGGATCGCCTGATTATCAAGACTGTTCTCATTGAAATTAAATGTATCATGATTGCCAACCGATGGAAGATTACCGTTAAGCGCTTGTTGCGCATCAGCTGAAAGAGTGACCTTATCCTTATCAGAAACTACATCAGTGCTGTCATTATTATCAGCCTTGTAATTAGAAGTGCCGTTGAGCTGATCCTGAATATTCGAATAGCCGACCTTATCGTTATTATTCCTGTTATTGGAAGTGTTATTCAGGTTAGCAACATTTGGGCTGCTGGCGGAAATAAGCGCCGGAGGAGGATTCAAATTTAACGTCTGTACAGCCATTTCAAATTTTATGTATATATATTTTACGCGGATATATAGTATACCATCAGAATGGCGATTTTAGAAATGAAATAAGTAAAATTTTTTAAAGGGGCAATTATGTTTCATAAAAGGGACAGTGAGTCGGATAAGTCACTGTATATTAAGAGGCTTTTCGCCAAGGAAGATGGCATACTCAAGGCTACAAGATCGTCTATAGAAACCAATAACATAGACCCTATAAACATCTCCGCTCCGGAAGCAAAATTAGTTCAAATTTTATTAAAATTGCATAATTGTAAAACGCTCGTCGAGGTAGGAACCTTGGTTGGTTATTCGGCAATTTGGGCAGCACGTGCACTGCCATATAATGGCAAGGTTTATACTTTCGAGAAAGATCCAAAAGTTGCGGAAGTCGCAGCGCGTAATTTTGCTTCAAGCGATGTGCAGGCGAAAATTGAAATGATAGTCGGCGATGCGCATGAAAAGTTGGACAGCATAAAAAATAAAGGCCCGTTCGATGCAATATTTATTGATGCGGAAAAAAGTGGCTATCCGAAATATCTCGACTGGGCGGAAAAGAATTTGCGTAGTGGTGGAATGATAATCGGCGATAATACTTTCCTGTTCGGCAAGGTTTATGAGAACGGAGTGGAGGAAGATAAATCCACCCGAGCTATGAAAGAATTCAACGCACGCCTGGCAGATGAAACGAAATATGAAGGCATAATCATTCCAACGAATGAAGGCATGACCGTTGCACTGAAAAAGTTTTGAGTGAACAATATTGTCATTCTGAGTGCAACGAAGAATCCCTCTTAAGTAAAAATGAGATCCTTCACTAACGTTCAGGATGACAAATACATAAGATTTATTGAATGACACGAAAGAAAATAAAATCAAACCTGAGGCCGGCCTATTGGGATGATGCCTGCAAATATCTTTCCAGGAAAGATAAGGTGATGGCCGGGCTGATAAAAAAATATAAAGGCGAGGGCCTGATCAGAAGAAGGAATGGATTTCACACACTGGTGCGTTCGATCGTCGGGCAGCAGATCTCCGTGAAGGCAGCTGATAGCATCTGGTTGCGGCTTGAAAAACTGATCGGCAAGGATATGAACCCGCATGAAGCCGTGAAAGTTGAAGCAAAAAAATTGAGGGCTACAGGCCTTTCACAACAGAAAGTGAATTACTTTATTAATATTGCAAATTTTTTTGTTGATGAACTGGAAGGGAAATTAGACCTGCTGGAATTTGACCATGTGGAGTTGAGCGATAGGTTGATAGAGATAAAAGGCATCGGCCAGTGGACGGTTGATATGTTCATGATGTTTCATATGCATGCGCCGGATGTTATGCCGCTTGGCGACCTGGGAGTTATCAATGCGATAAAAGATCTTTATGGTTTAGAGAGGAAATCAAAATCGTCATTGCGAGCCGGAAATAAAATAACGGCGAAGCAATCCAAAAAAACAAAAGATGGATCGCCACGGTCGCATGCGCTCCCTCGCAATGACAAAGAGAGAAAACTGAAAGCAGCGGCAAAGAAGAAACTGATGAATGATATCATTAAAATATCAGATAAATGGAGCCCATATAGAACCGTTGCAGCGTGGTTTTTATGGCGCCACCTCGATCCCGTTCCGATCGCTTATTAGCCAATATTTCAATATGTTACGCAATTAATGATTTTTTAACGCCAATATGGTAAAATGTTGGTTCTTCATATTATTGAATTTTATTCAAAATTTTAGCCTAGTGCTCTTATGCATATCTACGAGATGATTCGTATGATTGAGGTTAAAGTTTTTAAAATTTAAAATTCGATTTATACTTTTACCATTAAAATCACAAAAAATGATCACGTCAAAAATCGCAACTCCGTCTGCAGAAACAATTAACGCAGTTCAAAAAGCCTATTTAACATCAGTAAAAAATTACGAAAAAAGCGCAGTAAATTTAGTTGATGTTATGCTGGGCAAAAGCTTTGGCAACTATGTAGCAAATTTTACTGACTGCCTTAAAAACAGCCAGGATAAAACTATTGCTTATGAAAGGCTACACAAAGCATTAAAGGATTATGGAACTTTTTTTGATGAAATCACCCCTGCCCTAATAGATGGCTTTAAGGTTTTTATTTCGGACTTTCATGTTACATCACAAGTATATTTGATAGTAAGAGGGGCAAACGGCTGGCTAAAATGGCTTTGGGCAAAGGCAGACTCTTATAAAGCAAATGATGCATGCACGCTAATAAATAGCATCACATTTGATAATGCAGATGAAAGCCCTTGCGGAGATTTAAGCGCATTGAATGACTTAAATTTTGAATTAGCTGTTAGGTATGACATTTCTAACAACCAGTTAAACAGCAGAAGATACGATATAATTATCAACGGCGAATACTTTCCTATAATTGATAATTTATCTGATTAGCCATGTTTATTTTTAAATCTGTACAGCACCTAAGAAATATTTCATCTGAAATAATTCAAGGGTGCTTTCCCTTTTAATTTATTTCATAATCAACCGAACACGAGTTTCAGTTCGAAGTTTTCATATTTGCCGCTCAGGGCCTCATCGGAAGTGATGAGATAATTATCAGAAAGTTTTATCTTCACATCAAATTTATTTTTCGTACGTAAATTTATCGAAACCGGAATTTTCATCAGTGCTTTGCCCTGCAGCTGCGGCACACCCGGCGTTGGCGCAGCGACGGCATTATCATTAGCAAAAAGTTTTCTGATCTCTGCAAGTGTTGCAGGAGTATATTTTTCCTCATCAATATAAACTTCGGCGTGGGATTTCAGCGTACGCAGATAATCATCGATAGAAATTATCGATTCTGCCAACAGGCGAATGCCACCCTCATCTTTCCGCGCTTCAACCTGAACAACCAAAGGCTGGTTAGATTCAAGCAGATCACGCGCGCTGTTAATGATATCTTCTTCAAAAATATTAACCTCGATCATGCCGGTCGGGTCTGAGAGGAAGAAATATGAGAACCGCCTGCCATTCGCAGTGCGGTGAACAACGCGGTTAGGCACGCCAAGAAGCAGCGTGTGAATTGTGTTAGTATATATCTCGCGAGTGCCCCACCCGCCTTCGCGCTTAACAGTTTCCTTGCGGCCGATCGGGATTTTTTCTTCCAGGTCCTGCACCATAGTGAAGCGCTCCAGCGGAAGAATTTTCATGAAGTTTTCGACCGGGTGATTTTCAAGATAGAAACCGATAGCCTCGAACTCTTTCAGAACTTTTTCCTGATGATTCCATTCTGGATATTCCTTCATTTTTATTTTCTGATTTCCGGCGAACGAATCACCACCGAACAGATTTTCCTGCGAGGAATTTTTTTCCTCATGCAGGGAGCGATTCACCTGCGTAAGGATTTGTGCCTCTTCATATAGTGTGTGGCGGTTTTTATATATGCCATCAAAAGCGCCGCATGCAGAAAGGCTTTCAAGCTGGCGCTTATTCATCACCGATTCCGGCACACGGCTGACGAAATCATCAATTGATTTATAGGCACCATTTACTTCACGTTCCGCCTGCAGATCTTTCATCGCCTCTGCACCAACGCTTTTCAACGCACCCAGTGCATAACGGATGGCGCGAACACCCTCAGCATTTTTCTCAACTTTGAATAAGGCATCACTTTTATTTATATCAGGCGGCAGGATCTCGATGCCCATGCGGCGAGCTTCCTCGCGGAACATGAGGATCTTATCGGTATCTGTCATCTCCATGTTCAAGCAGGCGCAGATGAATTCTGCTGGGTAGTGAGCTTTTAAATATGCAGTTTGATAGCCGATAACGGCATATGCAGCGGCGTGTGATTTGTTAAAACCATAGCCAGCAAATTTCGCAACGAGGTTGAAAATTTCCTCAGCCTTTTCTTTTTCAACGCCCTGCTTCACCGCACCAGCGATGAATAATTCCGCCTGAGCATCCATTTCCGCTTTGATCTTTTTACCCATCGCGCGACGAAGAAGATCAGCGGCACCAAGCGAATAACCCGCAAGAACCCTGGCGATCTCCATCACCTGCTCCTGATAAATTATAACGCCATAAGTTTCTTCAAGAACTTTTTTTAGCGTTGGATAGAGATAATCAGGCTGGCGTTTGCCGAGCTTCACCGCGATATAATTCGGAATATTTTCCATCGGGCCGGGACGATATAGTGAAATAAGAGCGATGATATCCTCGATAGAGTCGATCTTCATTTTACGCATGGAATCACGCATACCCGCGGATTCCATCTGGAACACACCAATGCCCTTTCCTTCCGCAAGCATGGCAAAGGTTTTTTTATCCTCGAGCGGAAGCGTATCAACATCTATTTTTACGCCTTCATTTTTCTCGATCATCTCAACAGTTTTCTGAACCAGCGTGAGTGTTTTCAAACCAAGGAAGTCGAACTTCACCAGGCCCGCAGCCTCACAATATTTCATGGAATATTGGGTGGTTGGGATTGGCGAACGATGATCGGTATAGAGCGGCAACGTTTCAACAAGCGCCTCACGACCGATCACAACACCTGCGGCGTGGGTTGATGCATGGCGGTGCATGCCTTCAAGTTTTAAACCGATATCAAGAAGTTTAGCTATGACTTCATCACTTTCACGTTCGCGCTGCAACTCAGGGTCAAGCTTGATGGCCTTTTCAAGCGTTACAGGATCGATCGGATTGAACGGGATCATTTTACTGATGCGATCAACCTTGCTATATGGAATTTGCATTACGCGGCCGACATCGCGAAGAACCGCACGCGCCTGAAGCTTACCGAAGGTTATGATCTGCGCTACATGCTCAGTGCCATATTTTTTCTGAACATATTCGATAACTTCCGAGCGGCGCTCCTGACAGAAATCGATATCGAAATCCGGCATCGAAACACGCTCAGGATTTAAAAAACGTTCGAATAGAAGACCGAAACGCAGAGGATCAAGGTTAGTGATCTCCATTGCCCAGGCTACAACTGAACCGGCACCCGAACCACGACCCGGGCCAACTGGGATATTCTGCGATTTTGCCCAGCGGATGAAATCAGATACGATCAGGAAATAGCCCGGGAAACCCATGCGGCAAATGACCGATATCTCAAACTCAAGACGATCAAAATAATCTTTATATTTACCGGCTACATCAGCAGTTTCTGGATCGAGGCCAAGGCGATTACAGAGCCCCTTAAATGCAACATCGCGGATCTCATCCTCATCGGAACGACCACCAAGAGTTGGATAATTCGGCAGCATAGGCTTGCTTTCAGATGCCATGAAGCTGCAGCGCATGGCGATCTTTACACTATTCACAAGCGCTTCCGGCAGATCAGAAAATAGTTCCGCCATTTCTGATTGAGATTTGAAATATTGTTCCTCACTGACCTTTTTACGGTTCTCATCACCGATAAAAGAACCTTCAGCGATGCACATGAGAATATCCTGTGCCTCATGCATTTCACGATCTTTAAAGAAGGCATTATTGGTTGCAACTATTGGCAGATGATTTTTCTCAGCGAGTTGAAGAAGAACTGCTTCTGTGCTCGCCTGCTTCTCCTGCCCAACGCGATTAAGTTCAATATAGAAACGCTCCGGTAATATATTTTTGAAACCGATAATAACTTGCTGTGCGGCGGATGTTTGTCCATTGCGAATGAGAGTATCTAATATGCCGTTATAGCCACCACTTAAAACGATGAGCCCATCATTATATTTTTTCAACTCATCATAATATATTATTGGCTTAGTATGATCGCCTTTCAAAATGGAATCAGAAACAAGTTTTAGAAGGTTTTTATAACCCTTCTCGTTCTGTGCCAGGATAATTATCTTCGGAAAATCTGCATTGGGTTGGTTGCCTTCCGGCTGGAATGCAAAATTCGCCTCAACCGCTGGAATAAGCTGCACGCCATATTTGCGACAATAAACTGAGATTTCTAATAGACCGAAAAGATTGCCGGAATCTGTGATTGCAACGGCCGGCATTTCATTTTCAGCACATAGCGAACCCACCTCTTCCGGGCGGATTGCGCCCTCGGAAAGGGAGTATGATGTGTGTGCCCTTAAATGAACAAATTCAGGTTTTGAAATGTTAGTTTTCTCTGCGCCCATGAATTTAAACTGTAAACAGTTAGGGAATTACTGTAAACTGTTTTTGAAAATATTTTTGCATGAAAAAATTCAGCGATAAATTTAAACATATAGCAGATGAAGCAACCGATCTGATCGAAAAGATAATGCGCTGGCGGCAGATGAAACTTGATGAGCTGCTGCATGTGAAATATGAGCCGCATAAAAAGACAGCAAAATCACAATTTGATGCCATTCTTGCAGATGTGAATGAAAACCCGCAAAAAGTGGAAGAGGTTCTGAAAATTCATTCAATCACAGATAGTATCACACGAGATAATATCATCGAAGCGTTGAATGAGATCACCCTTACCGATGATGAAAAAGCTGAAATCGAGCATAAAAAAAGGCTTAAAAAACAAAAAGAAATTAATGCCTTCCAGGATAGTATAAAATCCCGAATAAAAAAGTGACCTTTATTGATGCAATCTTCCCAGTTTCATATTATACTGACCGACCTGTTTAGTTATGTAAGGGGAAAACTCCACATGGTAATACCTGTTAAACCTATCACCGCAAGCGCGATCGACAATCCAAGTTTAGATGGCATTATTCCAAGCCTACAAGATGCAGAAAAAATCTTCAAACACGTATTGGATACAAAAAAATACAATCAAGAGGAAGTGTTCAGTGATTATGAGCGCCTGGTTAGAAACCAGAATGAATTATATGCGCTTTTTGACAACCATATAGTTGCCGGCAAAAAGAAAGATATGGATCATGACAAGGTTGAGAAATCACTTGAGCTTGAAAACAATATTGCAGATATCTATGGCAAATATAGCGAAGATATAAAACAGGCTGGCGGCACCGGTGGAAATAAGTTACGCATGTATAAAATATGCAATGAAAAAGCTGAGTGCATTTTATATGGCGCAATAAATAAAGATGATGAAGCCGGACAAATAATAGCATCGAAAATGGAAGGCTCAGGCGTAGAGTTGAAAAATCATTTGAACGGCGATGCACCTGAAAACTTAGTGCACACACGACATAATTTGGTGATGAACACTGAAGATGAAAAAGGCAAAAAAGACAGGCACGTTGAAAAACGCCCTTTTACAAAACCTAAGTTTGCAAAGGATTACGAAAAACTTCTGGAAGAACAGAAAAATAATAGTCTTGTATTCGTGGAAGCAACTTTGGTTGACACATTCGGGCCAAAAAATTTCCGTAAATATATTGATGGACTGGTGGAGAATAATGTGATGATCGCCTATGCTGCACCAACTGATAATGCGCATATGAAAGAAGGCAAACGTGGCGCGCAGTTATATGCCGCAAAACATGCGCATATAGTTAGCCTGAATGCCGAGGAAGCTATAAAATTCGCACATAAAGACCATGATAAATTCAAGGATCATGAAGTGAAAAATAATGATGATGAGCATTTTAAAAACTCACGAAAATTAATACAACAGTGGATACAGACCATCGGCAAAACCGGTTACGATTTAAAGGAAAATGATCAGGATGAAAAAAAATCATTCGCTAAAAAAATCCTTGAGGATAAGAAAATCAATGACAAGATCGTTATTGTTACCAACGGCACAAGTGGCAGCTTCGCTATTACTAAGGATACTATAATGCATGTTCCATCTGTGGAAATAGAAAGATTCCGCAGCAGCATTGGTGCGGGCGATGCCTTCACTGGCGCAGCTGTGGCTAAACTCACAGAATCAGGCAAGTTGAATTTGGGTGATGTGAACATATATAACGCACTTAAACTTGGTGCGGTTATGTCTGCCGCTGTAGTAGAAAATTATGGCGCACAATTGACTGATGAACTTGCAGAAAAAGCAATGGCAAAACATGAAAATGTCAGAAGATTGCCTGCGGGTTGCACTGTAAAAACGATATCAGAAAAAGAAGAATATCTGGGTGTAGTTGCCTAAGAATTCCAGAAGTGATTCACCGGGTTATGGCCCTTGCCTATTTTATATCCGCCCTTAATTGCACCTTGTAAATATGCATGTGCATGCTTAACCGCATATTCAAGTTTTTCGCCTTTAGCAATATTAGCCGCTATCGCAGAAGCATAGGTGCAACCTGTCCCGTGCGTGTTTTTAGTTTTAGTTTTTACCGCAGTGAGTTTTGTGATTTTATTTTTATAAATCAAAATATCAGTAAGTATTTTGCCTTCCATATGCCCGCCTTTTATCAGCACGGCATTGCATTTATATTTCGAAATTATTTTTGTCGCAGCCTTTTCCATATCAGCGATATTTTTTATCTTCATGCCTGATATAACTTCTGCTTCTGGAATGTTTGGTGTGATAAGAAATGCTTTCGAAATGAGTTTATTTTTGAGCGCTGATATTGCATCATCACGCAATAATTTTGCACCGCCCTTTGCAACCATCACAGGATCAAGAACCAGCTTTATTTTATATTTATCTAAAATGCCTGAAACCAAGGAAATTATATTTTTATTTGAGAGCATGCCGGTTTTGATGACATCTGCGCCAATATCCTGTAAAACCGAGATTATTTGCGATTCAACTGCCGCCAAAGGCACATCAGAAATCGCTTGCACGCCTATAGTGTTCTGTGATGTAATAGAAGTTATGGCGGTGGTTGCATAAGCACCATTTGCGGCTATAGATTTGATATCAGCCTGAATGCCCGCACCTGCGCCGGAATCGGAGCCTGCTATAACTAAAACTTTGGGAACTTTCTTCATGGCTTGAAGAAATAGCGCGAAATGACACTCTATACAAATAAAATTAGTGGTACGAGCTCGATCAGATATCATGATTTTGTGGTGATAGGTGCCGGTACGGCCGGCTTAATGGCAACCAAAGAATTGTATAATGAAGGTTATGAAAATATTCTGACACTTGAAGCACGCGACAGAACCGGCGGCAGGATAAATACGATAAACCATTTTAAAGATGTTGGCGCAGCGGGCTTCCATGTGCCACCAGAAGCAATGCGAAAGAATAATACGCTCTTCGAAGTTATCATGGATTTTTGTGATAATAATAATATCAAACTGCAAAAGGAATATCCGAAATTCGTGCTTTATCGGAATGGGAAAAGGATCTCCGATGGTGAAGTGAATGCTGCGATAGATAGAATCGAAGCGGCAATGCAGAAAACAAGTCGCGGAATAAAAGCAGGTGAAATAAGCCAGGATATAACTTTGTTCAAAGCGCTTGAGCATCTATATGGAAATGAAACATGCCGCGCACTTATCGATACACAATATTCCCATGCTGATGCCGGGCTTGCAACCACTCATATCTCATTTCTTGATCGCTATAACACGATGGCACCGACCTTCTGCTTATATCCCAATAAAGGTATGGCGCATTTTCTTGACCAGTTCACGCGCGAAACAAAGGATTATATTTCACTGAACAAGGAAGTTAATCATATAGGTAAGGATAAAGCGACCGGAATGATGGCAGTGAAATATAAGGATAATGAAACCGGAACGGATAATGTTGCATATGCACGGGAGGTGATAATCACTGTGCCTGTGGGCGTTTTAAAACAATGGATAAAGAAAAATATTATCGAACTTCCGGCTGATAAAACTGCAGCGATTAATAATATTGAGATGGGGCACTTCTGTAAAAATATCCTGATGATGAAGGAAAAATTTTATCGTGAAAATGATGGAATAAATAATTTGAGCAATCTGATCATCAGCAGCGCGCGCTATAACAGCAATAATATTTTCTTCGTGAATAAGCCGCTGATCTCGCAATATGTGGGTGATGAAATGGCGCTGCAATATCAAAAAAAAGGCAAGAATTACGCCGCTGACAAGGCACTTAAAATTCTTGCATCAGCCGGAGTTTTTGGCGACTACCATTATCTGATGAAAATGATGGAAGATAATTACCTCACCAATTGGGATAATGATGATCTCTCACGCGGCGCTTATACGGGCTCGGCAAAAGATGAAACAGCGCGCGAGATCTATGCAAAACCCTTTGGCCATATTCACTTTGCCGGTGAAGGCTGCAGCTATAAAAATTCGCAGGATCACACTTATATACTTGGCGCGTTGAATAGCGGAATTATTGTTGCGCATGAGGCGATAAAAAGCCTGAACCAGCAGATCGCACCTTATCGGAAATAATTAATGCATCAGGTTTGCCGGGTCGGCAACTTCCACTTCGATCGAGGTTTTTATATTACGCCTGCCAATGAAGAAAATTATCATGCCTAGAAACGCTGCTGATGCGAGCAACGCAACGATAGGCAGAAGCGCAGTTGCGTTAAGCAGACCTATCATCATTGAGATAAAAGATGAAATGCCTATCTGCAGAAAACCCATGAGAGCTGAGGCACTGCCGACATTTTTTGTGAATGGCGCAAGCGACATTGCACCTGCATTTGGTGATGATAACCCGACGAAGAAAAGATATGAAAACAGCATTATCACTGTGCCTGTGATGCCGAAAATATTTTCATAAATACCGAATACAAAAATCGCAGAAACGATGCACTGGCCGATCACCGCACATGGAAAAATCTGATCACTGCGGAATTTTTTACATAGAAAAATATTCACCTGATTACTACCGATGAAACCACATGCAAGCGTTGCAAATATCAAGCTATATGTTGTTGGCGTGACCTTGAAATATTCAAGGAAAATTATCGGTGAACCGGCAACATATGCAAGCAGGCCGGAGAATGAAACTGCACCAGCAACCGCGTAAGTATAGAATTGCGGATGCCTCATGATATGCCAGAAATTGGTGATAATCGGGCGCGGATGCAGTGAAATACTTGTATCAGGTTTGTGAGCATCAGGCAGATAAAAATATACCGATAAAGTTATTAATAACGCAAGCACGGCGAGAATAATGAACACCCAATGCCAGCTGAGATATTTTATTATCAACCCGCCGATGGTTGGCGCAAATAATGGCGAAACACCAAGTATCAGCATCAGGAGTGAAAATATTTTCGCACTTTCTTCAACCGGGAAAAAATCGCGCACCATCGCCGTTGCAGCGACCATTGCAACACAGCCGCCGAGTGCTTGCATAAAACGAAAAATTATCAACTGCTCGACATTCACTGATAACATGCACGCAATTGATGCTGCGATGTAAATGAACATGCCGATGTAAAGCGGTTTTTTGCGACCGAACCTATCAAGCAGCGGGCCATAAACAAGCTGACCAAGTGCGATGCCGATGAAATAACTCGAAAGCGAGAGCGAAACCCGTGCCGATGAACTGCCGAGATTTTCTGCTATCTGCCTGAATGATGGCAGATACATATCGATTGATAATGGAGTGACGGTGCTTAAGGCGCCAAGTATCAAAATTATAAGGCGTTTTTGTGCTTTTGTATAATCCATGGAAGTTTTTGAGTCATATTGAAATTACCGCCCTTTTTATAGTAATTTATCATTAAAAAAAGTTTAAAATTGTGCTTTTTTATCTAATTGTTTTGTATGTTTTTTTGTGGCTTTTTGACTCATATATTATAAATATGCATTATTTAACGCAAAACGGCATGGAAATTGCTTTTTTATATGTAGGGAAGAAGGTAAAAAAGAAGGATGATGGGATTGATATTAACTTTTGGTTGAATATCAATGGTTTTGGAGGCGGTTTTGTGGGGATGAAATTGCTGTTTAAAAATGGTTTTTGTGGTACAAT
>JBEHXK010000011.1:0-62404 GCA_048498735.1 Pseudomonadota bacterium | reverse complement strand
AAGAATTTCTGGCCCAGCTAAGGGTGGTTACACTCTTAACTGGGCCAGAAATTCTGCCTTTGAATTCCTTCCTGTGTTTTGTTTTAATTGGCATCATCATAAAATATATCTATCCTCTTAAACCTTATATATTACGCTGCTTCTTTATTGTTTTCGCGCTCACGCTTGTTGTAACCGCCACCGCCAGTGTTACCACCAGAAGCTGCGCGTTTATCATGAGCATATGGATCATGAGCTAGAATTTCGCCCTTATAAACCCAAACTTTAACGCCTAGAACACCATAAGTGGTCTGTGCGATAGCACGTGCGTAATCAACGTCAGCACGAAGAGTATGCAAAGGGACGCGACCTTCACGATACCATTCCATACGCGCGATCTCAGAACCGTTCAAACGGCCAGAAACGTTGATACGAATACCTTCAGCGCCCATTCTCATTGCAGATTGCATAGCGCGCTTCATAGCCTTCTTGTAAGAAACACGGCGTTCAAGCTGTTGCGCAACACCTTGCGCGATGATCGCAGCATCAACTTCTGGCTTGCGAACTTCAACGATGTTCAATGCGATTTCATCTTTAGTGAATTGAGAAAGTTGTTTTTTGATATCTTCGATATCCGCACCTTTCTTACCTATGATAACACCAGGTTTTGCTGTATGTATAGTCACACGAACTTTATTAGCAGAACGTTCGATTATAACTTTGCTCAAAGAAGCTTCTTTCAGTTTTACAGTAAGGTATTTTTTGATCTTTACATCTTCATGTAATTTTTTGGTATAGTCTTTCTTCGCGAACCAGCGGGAATCCCACGTGCGGTTCATACCTATTCTAAAACCTATTGGATTTACTTTCTGACCCATTGTTAACTACCTCGTTATCTATTGTGCTTTTTCTTCTAGCACTATAGAAATGTTACTAAAAAACTTCTCAATTTTCGCAGAGCGGCCACGGCCACGGCTGGTAAATCTTTTCATAACGATACCACGACCGACCTGAACTTCTTTCACAAAAAGCCTGTCGATATCAAGGTTATGGTTATTTTCTGCGTTTGCGATCGCAGATTGCAGTAATTTTTTGATCGGGCGTGCAACTGCTTTCTTAGAGAAAGTAAGTTGCATTAATGCGTCCTGCGCATTTGCACCGCGAAGAAGGCCAGCCACAAGCTCAACCTTACGTGGAGCTGCGCGAAGAGACGTAAGCTTTGCTTCCGCCTGGTTATTCGCTAATCTTCTTTGTGTTTTCTGTTTGCTCATAAATAAACCTAATTAATATAATTAACCTGCTGGGCTTGCTTTCTTATCAGCCGGAGTGTGGCCGTGGAATGTACGAGTTGGAGAGAAAGCACCAAGCTTCATACCAACCATTTCTTCCTTAATAACAACTGGAACAAAAGTTTTACCGTTATAAACACCGATAGTCAGACCAACGAAATCAGGGATGATTGTTGATTTACGTGACCAGGTATTGATAACCCTTTGAGAGCCACCGGAAGCAAGAACGCGCTTCAGTAAGCTTTTCTCTACATAAGGACCTTTCCAGACTGAACGTGCCATAGTTTATTACCTATTGTTTATTTTTCTTTTTACGTTGAACGATCATTTTCCAAGAAGCTTTCTTAGGATCGCGTGTCTTACCACCCTTAGCGCATTTACCCCAAGGAGAAACTGGGTGACGACCACCTGAAGTTTTACCTTCACCACCACCATGTGGGTGATCAACCGGGTTCATCACAACACCACGGTTGTGAGGGCGTTTACCTTTCCAGCGAGTACGACCTGCTTTGCCGAACACCTGGTTTTGGTGATCAGGGTTAGAAACAGCACCGATAGTTGCCATGCATTCAGCAGGAACTTTACGGATCTCACCAGATTGAAGTTTCAGGATTGCATAACCAGAATCTTTACCTGTAAGCTGAACATATGTACCAGCAGAACGCGCCATCTGACCGCCCTTACCTGGTTTCATTTCAACGTTGTGAACAACGGTTCCAACTGGAATGTTTTTAAGAGGCATTGCATTGCCTGGTTTAATATCCGCAGCTTCAGAAGCCACAACTTTATCACCAGCAGCAAGACGTTGAGGAGCAAGAATATAAGCAAGCTCACCATCAGTATATTTTATAAGAGCAATGTGAGAAGTACGGTTAGGATCATACTCAAGGCGTTCAACAGTTGCTTCAACATCGAATTTACGACGTTTGAAATCGATCTCACGAAGTTTACGTTTATGACCACCGCCACGGAAACGTGAAGTAATGTGACCGTTATTATCACGACCGGTAGAAGCTTTCTTACCACGAGTTAATGATTTCTCAGGCGCACCTTTATATAGGTCGCTTTTATCAACAAGGATCAAACCGCGTTGTGAAGGAGTAGTTGGATTGTAAATTTTTAATGCCATATGACTATTTCACTCCTGCTGTAACATCGATTGTTTCACCGGCAGCCAAAGTTATGATGGCTTTTTTCTGGCCACTTCTTTTACCTTGGAAACCACGGAAATTTTTGCTTTTTGATTTACCATTTACGATATTCACAGATTTAACTTTTGCGCCGAAGATATCTTCAACCGCAGTTTTGATCTCTGGCTTTGTAGCTTTATCGCAAACAACAAAAACAACCTGGTTATTCGCAGAAAGTGCTGTCGACTTTTCCGTGATAACCGGCTTTTTTACTATAGAAAAACTTTTAATATCTTTTGCCATTTCATCTACCTACTATTCAGCTAGTCTTTTTTGTAAATCTTCCAGCGCGTGCTTAGTGATAACCAGAGTTTCGCGACGAAGAATATCATAAACGTTCAGACCGAATTGCGGGATAACATCAATATGCGCAACACCGCGAGCCGCTTTAGAGAAATTATCCTCATCAGCTGAACCGCGCACTACAAGCGCCGATTTAATGCCAAGATCTGAAAATTGTTTTTTAAGGTCTTTTGCTTTAAGTGAATCGATAACCAGAGTATCGATGATTTTTAGGTTGTTTTCTTTTGCTTTAAGTGAAAGCGCTATCATTAAGCCTTTCGCCCTGACTTTCTTGTTCAGGTTGTAAGCATAAGAACGAGGTTTTGGAGCATGAGCCACGCCACCACCACGTTGGTGAGGACCTTTCAATGAACCCTGACGAGCATTACCAGTGCCTTTCTGAGCAAATGGCTTTTTAGTTGTACCATGAACTTCAGAACGCGTTTTTGTGCTTTGAGTACCAGCACGACGCTTTGCAAGCTGCCAGTTCACCACTTGGTGAAGAATGTCAACACGGATAGCCTGGCCGAAAATATCTTTATTAAGATCAACCGAACCGGCTTCTTTATTATTTAATGTTAATACGCTAGTTTTCATAACTTACCTATTGTGCTGCCGGAGCTTCCGCCGCTTCAACTGCAGGAGCAGCTTCAGCCTTAGGAGCTTCTTTTTTCTTAATACCCGCAGGTTTAGGAGCATCTTTATGAAGAGGCTTCTTAACTGCATCTTTAATTTCAACGATACCACCATCAAAACCAGGAACAGCACCCTCTACAGCGATAAGGCCTTGCGCTTCATCAACAAGAACAACTTTCAGGTTAGCGATAGTAGCACGAACAGTACCCATATGGCCCGCCATTTTCTTACCTTTGAAAACGCGACCCGGATCCTGACGCTGACCAGTAGAACCATGCGAACGGTGAGAAACCGATACACCGTGAGATGCTTCCAAACCAGCGAAATTATGGCGCTTCATAACACCGGCAAAACCTTTACCAGATGTGATACCAGAAACGTCAACTTTCTGACCAACAACGAAGTGACTTGCCAGAAGTTCATCACCTATATTAAGTAGTGCGTCTTTAGATTTAACGCGGAATTCTTTTAAAACGCCTTTCGCTTCAACTTTCTGTTTAGCATAATGGCCTTTAAGAGCCTTGCTAACTTTGTTTGATTTGCGAGAGCCGAAACCGATCTGAACAGCATTATATCCGTTCTTTTCTTCGGTTTTAACATCAGTTACTTGATTTCCACCAACTTCTAATAGAGTCGCAGGAATATGATTGCCTTGCTCGTCAAATATACGAGTCATACCAAGTTTCTTTGCTAGCAATCCTGTACGTGCATTAGCCATATACTACGCAGCCTCCTGCATAACTTCAACAAACACCTCAACGCCAGCTGGCAGGTCAAGCTTGCCAAGAGCATCAAGAGTTTGTGGGTTAGTATCAATAATATCGATTAGACGAGCGTGAGTTCTGATTTCGTATTGGTCGCGAGATTTTTTATCAACGTGTGGTGAACGTAATACGCAGAATGTTTCCCTTTTTACCGGCATAGGGATCGGGCCGCGTGACACAGAACCAGTTCTTCTGACCGTATCAACTATATTTCTCGCAGATTGGTCAATCAATCTGTGATCAAATGCTTTTAGTTTAATTCTTATTTTCTGTCCTAGCATATTACTTTCTTCACCATGTTAAATAATTTAACATCGCAATTATTTGCGCTGTTTCTAGTCCTATTCTCTGCCCAGTTCCGGCGAACCGGCTTTGGCAGGGGAGAAGGGACTCGAACCCATAGCCCTCGGTTTTGGAGACCGATGCTCTACCAATTGAGCTACTCCCCTATTCCTAAGGCTTATTATTGAAAATTTTCAGCAAGCCAAAAACTCTCAATCTCCTTATAAATCGTACTATTCAACAATATTTCTATATTCCCTACTCATCGCAGGGACGCGCTTTATAGCTCAAAGCCTTATAATTGGCAACTACTTTTTTACAGATTTTTTATTTCACCATCACTTTTCTCAAAATCGGCCTTGCAATTGGGTTATATGCTATATAAAAATATTAATGCAAAGGGAATGAGAATAATGTCTGAACAGAAAACAGTAGCACAAATAACATCTGTAGCGCATATATCCTGCGAACCTACAAAAAAGCCAAAAACCCTTGTTGGCCAATATGAAATAAGCTCATTTATTAATGAATTATGCGCTGGCGAAGGCATTTATCCCAATGCAATTAATAATCCACATATAAGTACAGATAATATAAATAAGACTATTTCAGGCTGGAAAAGTGACTTTGAAGTCTATCTTAGAAAAAATACCTCAGATCTTAAATCCCTTTCTCTCCCCCAATTCATACAGTTGGCCAACAGCTTTGATCCCGACCTCCATCTCAGGTCACCAAACACGGCGCCTGATAACTCTTTTAAAAAGGAGGGTTTTTCGCCCATTGAAGAGGGATTTTTCATTGGAGTGATCAAGCAAGGCACTATAGACCGAGTAACGCGCAAACACTTCAAGCTAAGAGATGAGATTAATATCACCTTACTCGCTTAATTCCTTGAGTTTTACTCCTTTTTGATGTATATTCCGCCCAGTTATTTGGGGGAATAATGTCATTTTTCGATCATAAAGAAGTCAATACACCTGATTCGGCCAATCGCATAATAAAAGATTTCATCAATAGGGTTACTATAAGCGCCTTTCACACCTCAAAGGCTGGGATTTTTTCAAAATCTAAGGCCAAAACACTTGTAAGCAATATTGAAAAGCTTCAAGAAAATGTTAAAGAATTACAATTTGCAACTTATGCAATAAAAGGCCTAACACCCCCTCCAAAACTTAATGAAGAGGTAGTAAACAACTATAACAAGTGCCTGGAAAACTCAAAAGAAATCATCGAATCAATACACCAGATTTATAAAGATTTTTTAATCTCTGCATTGGGGAAATTCAGCAACAAACGGTTAAGAAGTTTCTACAACATGGAAGTTACCATAAAAGAGATTAAGACCTCTCTCCTAGAGTCTCCGCAGGCCAGAACCAAGCATATAGTAGTTAATAACGAAAATTCATTTCTTAATTTAGCAAATAAACTTTTCTTAGAAAACTCTCACTTCCCAACCTTTATACAGGAAGTTCATAACAGGTGGAATTTGGATTCAATGACGGAGCAGGCTGAAGTGCTGGGCCTCGAACCACGCAATTACTCAAAAAATGCTAATAACACAACGGCCCTATCTTTAAACCAAGCAAGATTGGTGAGTAAAAAATATACCGGAATAGAAAATGCCGAAAATATAATAGTTCTATGCGCTGGAAAAACAGAGTTAAATAGCAGTCAAGCCATTATAAACAAATATTCTGATTTAATTAAAAATACCTTAGATCAAAATGAAATAGCAATTTTGAAAGGCAACTTATATTGCGAATTACTTGATAGAACTGGCATAACGAGAACAGAGGTAGAAAAATCTTACAAAGGCAAAACCCATCCAACAAAATTTATTAAAACTGGAATAAAAAATTTAACTGCAAATGTTGCAAAAGAACTGGCTAATTCCATTCCATTTTTGGCTAGCAAACAAATGGATGAAGTAGCTTTAATTTTTTTTAGCGGAATTTCAAAAGCTAAAAGCTTTGAAGAAATTTCATTAGACCAAACACTCTCAAGGGCAGAGCTTTTTAAAACACACATGACTCAGTTTGTCGGGACAAAAAAAGAATACGCTACATCCTTAGGAATATCTCTAGATACACTAGAGCAACTTTTGAAAGGAAGACATATCCATAAAGATAGCGCCCAAACTATAGCTAAAAATGTTGGCACCCCTGATACAAAACTCAGCTCCTTTATAAATTTGTGCACTGACAAAACAAAAATTTCCTATGTCGAACAGTTAAAATATTTTGACGAGATATTTAATGAAAGCAATTCTGCAAAACCACGCCTGATAAACATAAGAAACAAAATTGGAATTGTTACTAGAGAGATAGAGCAGACTATGAGCATTCCTATGCACATAAGAGATAAATATGAACAATATGATCAAATTCCCGATGATAAAATGGAATTAGCATTTGAAGCGTATCGTATACCAAAAGCACACCACGAAAGCTTTAGAAATGTATTTTCCAAACAAAAAACCATGGCTCAGCAGATAGAATCTCAGGAACGGTTAACAACTGATCATGTCATAGCATAATCTGTAATATATCTTCCGCGAACATTTAATTAATCTTGCCTTTTGTTAATTCGATTATTATTTATGTTTTCCCTGATCAATATCTTTGCGGGTATAGTTTAGTGGTAAAACTCCAGCCTTCCAAGCTGATCTCGAGGGTTCGATTCCCTCTACCCGCTCCAAGTTTTTTAATCCGCACAAAAAAATCTCACATACAAAATTCAGTGCAAAACTGCCACATAGCTTGAGGCTTTTAAGAAATTAATTCTTTATTAAACATCTATTATCTTCAAAGCTCGTGCGGAAAATGTATAGAATGGCAAGGTTCAACACAGGTGTGATTAACCTTTTCTATGAATAATTTGCTTGAGGCATTAAGGGGCTTAACCTCGCTTAGGTATATAACGCTGGTTATAGTGGGCATTTCATTGCTCGTTGTATTCTCGTTCCTGTCTTACAGGCTTTCTGAGCCGGTCATGTCAACTTTATACTCCAATCTCTCCGCTGAAGATTCAGCTGCAGTTGTCACAGAGCTCGGCCTTTTAGGTGTAAAATTTGAAGTAAAGAGTGGCGGATCAGAGATTTTAGTCGAAAGCCCTGATGTTCTTCGCGTCCGCATGATGCTTGCACAGAAAGGCCTTCCTGCCAAGGCCAGCATGGTTGGATATGAGATTTTTGATAAAGAAAGCATGCTTGGCACTTCAAACTTCGTAATGAATGTTAATCTCATTAGGGCCTTAGAGGGCGAACTTGCGCGCACCATCTCTTCCCTAACCTCGATCAAATCGGCACGTGTTCATCTTGTGATCCCACGCACAGATGTGTTTAAGCGCAGCAATTTCGAACCAACCGCTTCTGTTGTATTAACTCTTAATAACCGCCTTGATGTTCCGAAAGAAGAAGCTCAGGCTGTTAAGCACCTTGTATCTTCCGCAGTTCCTGGCCTTTCGCCAAATAAAGTGACCATCGTTGATAGTAACGGCAAAATCCTTGTGAAAGCTAAAAATGAGGAAAATGGCAGTGAAGCAGCTGATGAAGCCGCTGATTATAAATTCCAGCTTGAGGAAAGATATCGCAACCAGATCATTAACATGCTTGAGCAGGTTGTTGGCCCTGGCAAGGTCGATGTGCAGGTTAACGTTGATATGTCTATGGAACGCTCAACCCAGACCCAGGAAGTATATGATCCGGATGGTGCGGTTCCTAGGTCAACCCAGGCAACGGAAGATACATCTTCTTCAAACAGTTCTAACGCTCCTGGTGGCGCAGTTTCTGTCGCCAACGAACTTACCGGCCAAGGTGGTGGTGCCGGTGGTGGTTCTGGTAACGGCTCTGCGCAGACAAACAGCAAAACTGATGAGATAACAAACTATGAAATTTCTAAAACTGTTACGAACAGAATAAACGAACCTGGCGCGGTTAGAAAAGTATCCGTCGCAGTATTGGTTGATGGTAACTACACAAAAGTTCCAGCTTCTGCTGATGGCAAAACCCCTGCCTCAGAAACATATGCGCCTCGCAGTGATGAGCAGCTTGATCAGCTTCGCACACTAGTTCGCAGCGCAGTTGGCTTTGACGAAACACGTGGTGACAAGGTTGATGTTGTAAATATTCAGTTCAATAAAGGCAGTGCTGCTGATCTTGCTCCTGCCGAGGGCCCTATGGATTGGCTGAAGCGTGATCTTGACAGCATCATTAAAACCGTGGTTCTTGGTATAGTTGCAGTTCTCACCATTATGCTGGTTGTAAGGCCATTGGTAAATAAAGCATTCGATGTATCACCTTCTGATCTTGAGGCTCAGGAAATTAAGATGATGGCAAATAATGATGCATTGAGCCAGGCTGCTGCGGCGGCAAATAGCGGAATTTCTGCTCCTGAGATCCCTACCGGCCCTGTTAATCTCGATGTTATCCAAAGTAAGATGGATTACACACCTGCCCAGCGTATCAATGACATAATCGATAATAATCCGGATGAAACTCTGAACATTATACGTTCGTGGCTGGCAGAGAATAAGACGTGATTTTGTGCTTTGCTTTAACTTGAAATTTTAAGGCAAGAAATATAAATTATAATAATAACAATTTTTAGTTACGCATGGCAGCCAATAATGAAAAGATAACCGCAGCTGGTTTGAATGGGCTTGAAAAGGCATCGGTGCTTATGATGACCTTAAGTGAGGATACTGCCAGTAAAATATTTTCTATGATGACCGAGGATGAGATTCGCCAGATATCTCACTGCATGTCGGCTCTAGGTAAGGTAGATAATACACAGGTTGATGGCCTGATATCTGAATTTTCTGATGAAATATCTTCCGGTCGCTCTATCATAGGTGATGTCAATAGCGCGAAAAAACTTTTGAGCAAAGCGCTGGGGGCTGACAAGGTTGATTCCATCATGAGTGATATTTCCGGCCCGACTGGCCGTGATACATGGGATCGCCTGAATAATGTCGATGAGGAGCTTCTTGGCGCTTATCTGAAAAATGAATATCCGCAAACTGCAGCGCTTATCCTTTCCAAAATAAAAACCAGCCAGGCGGCAAAAATTCTTTCCATTCTGCCAGAAGAATTTGCCATTATTGTTATCCGCCGAATGATAGCATTAGAACCTGTGAAACGCGAAGTTCTTATAGATCTTGAAAAGATCCTGCAAAGTGAGTTCATGAGCACCCTGTCACAATCTAAAAAGAATGACAGCATGGAAACAATCGCTGAGATATTTAACAATTTTGATCGCAGCACTGAAGGCAAATTCTTTGAAATGCTTGATAAGAAAGATCCTACCATTTCTGAACGCATACGTGAATTGATGTTCACCTTTGAAGATCTTATCAAGATCAATGCAGCAGGCATCCAGGCAATTATCCGCTCCGCAGATAAACAAAAACTTCCAATTGCACTCAAAGGTGCTAATGAGGATATAAAAAATCTCTTCTTCTCAAATATGTCAGAAAGGGCTTCCAAACTTCTTAAGGAAGAGATCGCCGCCATGGGGCCTGTGCGTATAAGCGAGGTCGACGAGGCGCAGATGTCCGTGGTACAGACAGCGAAACAACTTGCTGATAGCGGTGAGTTGATAATACCTGAAGGCACTGAAGAACAGGAACAGATGATCGAATAATATATTGGTGGTTTATGAAAATAACAAAATTTGATCTGGGAAATTTTAATGCTGCTAAACCGAGTGAGCCGCTTCCTGTAGCACCCAAAAATTTCAGTTATTTTGGTAAGAAGGAAGAAAAAGAACAGCCCGAATTTACCAAGACGGAACTCGATTCTAAATTAACCAGTGAATATAAAAAAGCTTACGAAGAAGGTTATAATAAGGGCAAGGAAGAAGTAACTCAGAACGCACTTCTGCTTGAACAAACCACTAAAGGCGCCGTTGAAAAAATAACTATCCAGATTGCAGAATTTCTCAAATCCTATGAGGAAGAGAAAAAGAATTATCAGCGCAACATGGTGAAAGTTACCATTGCAGCCATTAAAAAACTTACTGAAAAAGCCTTGAAGGAAAATTCTGAACAAGTGCTTTTAGAGGCACTTGAAAGATCAGCAAATGTGTTTTCCGGTCAGCCTGAGATTATTTTCCGCGCGAAAAAAAATATTCTTGATAAAATCAAGGATAAGGTCGATAACATCTTGAAGGAACATGATTTCAAGGGCACTATAACCTATGTTCCTGATGAAACCATTGATGAAGGCAACTGCCTTCTTGAATGGGGCAAAAGCGGCCTGAGCATCAATAGTAATGAAGCGATGCAGGAAATTGAGAATATTTTGAGTGAATATATTAAAAGCATATAAAAATGGCCGATAACCAAACAGAACAAAAGAACCCAGCCCAGACACCTGCTGATAATATAAGGATAAACCCGCGTTTTTCGTCCGGCGCTGAAATGGATCTTGATTCGATCGAAAGCGTGCCGGTTGAAGTTACTGTAGTTCTTGGTGAAACCACTATTTCAGTTGATGAACTTCTAAAAATGGGCAAAGGCGCGATAATCGAACTTGATAAGAAGGTTGGTGAACCGGTTGAACTATATGTGAATGAGCGCTGCGTTGCACGCGGTGAGATAGTTATAGTCGATAACAAGATCGGCATCACCATGACCGAAATAATTAAAAACGATAAAGAGTAGTACGGCTAATAATGAATAAGAAATTTGAATTATCCACTCTCCTTGGCATAACCGCCTCTCTCTGCCTTATAATCGCAGCCATAACTCTTGGAAATCAGGCACAGATCGGTTCTTATTTTGATATGCCGGCAATATTGATTGTTTTCGGAGGTACCTTCTTCGTTACATGTGCAAGCTATACAATTGGCGATGTTCTTAAAGCACTTTCAATTAGCGGCCAAACCCTATTTTACACATCTGCAGATAAAAGGCAGATTGTTGCAAATTGCGTTCGTTTGGCAGAAAAATCCAAGCGTGAAGGCATTTTAAGCATGCAGAAAAGTAAAGATCTATACCGCAATATGAATGAGTTCTTTGTGCGTCATCTTAACCTTATCATTGATGGTTTAGGTGCTGGTGATGCTGAAAAAATAATGGTTCAGGAAATTCTTTCTATACGCGATCGCCATAAAAAAGCATCGGAAATTCTTCGTAAAGCTGCTGAAGTTGCGCCTTCCATGGGTCTTATCGGCACTCTTATAGGTCTTGTACAAATGCTTGGTAATCTTAATGATCCAAGCAAGATCGGCCCTGCAATGGCTGTTGCCTTACTTACTACACTTTATGGCGCGATCGCTGCCTTTGTTATTCTTACTCCTCTTTCACAAAAATTAGAGAAAAACTCTAAGGATGAAATTGAACTCCTGAAAATCTATGGTGATGCCATAATCGCAATCGCCAAGCAGGAAGGCCCTATCAGGCTTGAAATGAAAATGAATGCGGCCCTTTCCCCTGAAGATCGGGTTAAGATATTCTCTTAAATTCTAAAGGTAATTAATGCGTTTACTTATCGTAGGAAAAATTGAAAGTGAAGTTAGCACCGCCTGCCGCATTGCCATCAATAAGGGTGCTAAAATAATAAATGCTGACAATGTCGATGAAGCCTTTAATCTGCTTCTGAACGGCAATGGAGCCGATCTGGTCATGATCGATGCCAACCTTGATATTGCTACTTTGGTCAGGAATTGCAAACAGGAGCGCATCAACACCCCAATTATTGCTTATGGCATCAACGTAGATAGCAAGAAAGCCGCGGCTTCCATCAAGGCAGGTGCTGAGGAATTCATTCCTCTTCCACCTGATGAGGAACTTATCGCAGCCGTCCTTTCCTCCATTTCGAATGAGAATCAGCAGATAATCTCTAATTCTGCCCAGATGAAGCAGATCATAACCTTGGCTGATCGTATAGCGCCCAGCGATGCCAATGTTCTTGTCACCGGTGAAAGCGGCACTGGTAAAGAGGTGATGGCGAAATATATCCACCGTAAAAGTAACCGTAAGAACGAAAAATTCGTTTCGGTCAACTGCGCTGCCATTCCTGAAAATCTGCTGGAATCTGAGCTTTTTGGTCATGAAAAAGGGGCTTTCACTGGCGCTCTAAACCGCCGCATTGGCAAGTTTGAGGAATCCAACGGCGGCACATTATTGCTTGATGAAATTTCTGAGATGGATCTACGCCTACAGGCAAAACTGCTTCGCGCCATTCAGGAAAAAGAGATCGATCGTGTGGGCGGCACAACTCCAATAAAAGTGAATCTGCGTGTTATTGCTACTTCGAACCGTAACCTGCGTAATGAGGTAACAGAAGGTAAATTCCGTGAAGATCTATTCTTCCGCCTTAACGTCATTCACCTGCAGCTACCTTCTCTTCGCGAGAGGAAGGAAGATATAAAAGCATTCGCTGAAAGTTTTGCTGAAAAATTCGCAAAATCTAACGGCATCCCTACCCCAAAGATCACATCTGATGCAATGGAACTTCTTATAAATCACAATTGGCCGGGTAATGTGCGCGAACTCGAAAACACTATGCACCGCGCGGTTCTTCTGAACAATAACGGCATGATCGATAAAACATCTCTATTGATGGAATCTCCGAAAGTAACTTCTGAAATAATAGAAGGTGATGGTGGCTTGGAAAGCCTGGTTGGCCGCACCGTAAGCGATGTCGAGAAAGAACTTATCCTTTCCACGCTCTCCCATGTTTCCGGAAATCGCAGTAAAGCAGCTGAGATACTTGGCATCTCAATCCGCACGCTTCATAATAAACTTAAAGAATACGAAGAAAGCAAAGGCGCTGCTTAATTTAATTAGCGTTGCTTTTCAACTGAACCAACAAATTTCTTAAGTTCTTCTGTCATTTTAGTTTCTGCCATTTTCAAGCTATCTCCATAGGCTTTGGCCTTATCTCCATAAGTTTTTATATTATTCTGCATCTCACCAAATTTTTTGATGCCTGCAGAATCAAGAAGTATAGTCTGTTGCTTATCCAGACCGCGAACTATAACTTTATTACCATTCTTTAGTTCTATAGGTTCAGGGCCTTTAGCGAATATACCGTAACCAAACATCGCCGCCATTCCTGAAAAAACTGTGATCAACGCAGTCTTTATCCAAAAAGCCTCACGAGGGCTTGCGTAACCATCATTACTGCCTTCTTGAAAGCCCCTTACAACCCTTATTCCACTTCCGCCAAGCATATTATTTCTCCGCCATTACAATACGGTTTATTTTTGAACCCACAAAAGACTGGATATCCTTAACCTGTCTTAAAAATTCCTTTTCTTCTACACTTTCAGGTATCACTCTTTTGGTTTCTAAAGTGGTAGAATTTCTGTCGGATAAAGGATGATAGTAAGCATTGACCTTATATTCATATCTACTGGCCAGACATAATATTTTTAACGTATTATATATTATGTCTTTAGTCATTGTTTTGAAATTATGCGCGATCTCTTCAGGAATTTTTGCCTGCTTAATTTGCCCATCAATAATTTTATCAAATTCTGAACCATCAATTGATTTTTTATCAAATAGTAACGTTTTATCTTTTTTCACAAAATAGTTAGCAATTGCCGGCAGCCCTTTCCTCTCACCAACTTGTACAGTCTCTTCAAGTGAACCATTCACTATATTTTTAAGTTTCTTTTTCATTATATCGTGAAGATCATCAGCCCAAAGCTTTTTACCATCTTTACTAAATTCTGAGGATTTAAAATTATAAATTTCTTCAAACTTCCCAACAATTTTTCTATCTTTATCTATATTCATATTTTTTGGGCGTTCAGCTATATATTGGCCTCCCAGAAAACCTCCTTTTGTAATATCAAAAGTATATGATATATCCCAACTCCTTGAGCTTAGGCTTTTACATTCTTCAAATATTTCTTTCTGAGCATTCTTTTTAATCGAAGTTAATAAACCCATGATCTCAGGATTAAGTATTTGCTTCAGCCTTAATTGTATCGACATATTTCCCCCAAATAAATTTTTAGCAATTTCACTATATACAAATATCTATTATTGTGTTAATTAATAGTATTAACAATTATTGTTAATAAATTAGACTATGAAACCAGATAGAACTAATCAGTTTTATTATAAAACCAATCGTTTACAGCAGCTTAGAGGTTTCTGTTATGCCGCCCAATTCAATAACATCTCTAAGGCAGCTAAACATCTCGGTCTTACTCATTCATCAATTTCATTACAGATAAAAACACTGGAGCAGGATCTTGGGGTTAAATTATTTGAGAGAAACGGCCCTCATCTAAAAATAACAGCTGAAGGTAAAAAACTTTTAAAAATCGCCCTGCATCATGTCGAAGGTATCGACAAAATCCAGGAAGAATTTAAAAAAGAACTTTCTGAACAAAAAAGAACCGAATTCCATATTTGCACCAACAGCACCGGAATAAATTTCATTCTGCCAAATGTATTGGATCAATATCTTAAAACTTATCCTGATACGTATGTAACAATACATTATGCAGATTTTAAAGCTGCGACCGACCAACTAAAAGATGACAAGGTCGAGATAGTGCTATTGCCTAAAAGAGAACATATTCCATTCCCTGATGAGTTTGAATATATTCCTATTTTTTATCACATTCCTGCTTTGATCACCAAGCGAGATCATCCTTTGGCAGGTCGGAAAAATCTTACTGTAGAGGAAATAAGCAGGTATGAAATAACCATGTCGCCTCTGGAAATGCGCGTTATACCTAATATTTATGACATATTCCCAAAACATAATGTTAACAAAAAGCTGAGAATAAATTTCGTTAATTGGGAAACCACCCGTAAATATATTGAAAAAGGCATGGTCATAAGCATTTCATCGGATGTCATAATTTCTGATGATAATGATCAGCTTATGGCAACCTCATTAATGCATCTGTTTAAAGCCCCGGTGAGCTATGGATTTGTGGTTAAGAAGGGCAAAAAACTGCCGGAAAAATTACAAAACCTGATAGATATCTCCCGTTCAGTTCATGCCAAACGGGATATCAAAAAAGTTTACGGAAATTAATTAATTCGCCCAAAGCCAAGGGGTTTTTGCTTTCATTTCCGCTTCATAATCATTGATATTTGCGGCTTTCTGCAAGGTCAGGCCGATATCATCTAAACCGTTCAACAGGCAATGCTTGCGGAATGAATCAATATCAAACCTATATTTCTTGCCACTGGCTTCAACGAACTGGTTTTCAAGATCAATGAAAAATTCATTAGCAGGATTTTTTGCCGCTTCCATTAATTCACCAACTTCTGCCTCTTTTAAAACTATAGGCAAAATACCGTTCTTAAAGCAGTTATTATAGAATATATCTGCAAAAGATGGCGCTATCACCGAGCGGATACCGAAATCCAGCAATGACCATGGCGCGTGTTCACGCGAAGAACCGCAACCGAAATTGTCTCCGGCAACGATTATTTCTGCCTTGCGATAAGGCTCTTGGTTAAGCACAAATGTCGGGATCTCCTTACCATCCTGCGTATAACGCATTTCATCGAATAGGTTTTTT
This sequence comes from Pseudomonadota bacterium, assembly GCA_048498735.1. Lineage (GTDB taxonomy): Bacteria > Pseudomonadota > Alphaproteobacteria > Rickettsiales > UBA8987 > JAMHZE01. Next base: position 46,478 of record JBEHXK010000011.1, on the reverse strand, counting down.
CCCAATCCCGTGCGTTTGATAGTTTTCAAGAATTGCTTCGGAATTATCATATCCGTATCCACGTTTATGATAGGTAAAGGTGCCGCACGGCCCTTTAATGTTTTAAATGGTTTCATATAAATTATCCTCTAATTCAAAAATTCACGAACATCAGCTAATTTGCCTTTGATAGCCGCAGCCGCAGCCATGCCTGGGCTCATAAGGTGAGTACGCCCCCCCCTGCCCTGGCGGCCTTCGAAGTTACGGTTTGAAGTTGATGCACAACGTTCACCCGGCTCTAAGCGATCAGCATTCATCGCCAAGCACATTGAACAACCCGGCTCGCGCCACTCAAAACCGGCAGCAGTGAAGATCTTATCCAAACCTTCGCTCTCTGCCTGTTCTTTAACCAAGCCGGAACCCGGCACAACCATCGCTAACTTCACATTAGACGCAATATGATGTCCCTTCACAAGGCTCGCAACCTGTCTCAGATCTTCGATCCTGCCGTTCGTGCAAGAACCGATGAACACTTTATCAATCTGCACATCCTGCAATTTCTCACCGGCCTTTAGGCCCATATAATCAAGCGCGCGTGCATATGCCTTCTGCTTCATTTCATCTTTCACATCATTCGGTGATGGAACATTTGCCGTGATCGGCAGCACATCCTCAGGTGAAGTGCCCCAGGTGATTAATGGTGCAATATCTTCAGCTTTTATTTCGATGATTTTATCGAAATGTGCGCCTTCATCAGATTTGAACTGCTTCCAATATTCAACCGCTTTGTCGAATTCAGAGCCTTTTGGCGCCATAGGGCGGCCTTTGATATAAGCAAAAGTGGTTTCATCGGGCGCTATCAATCCTGCACGCGCACCGGCTTCAATGCTCATATTGCATATGGTCATGCGTGCTTCCTGCGATAATGATCTGATGGCTGAACCGCCATATTCAATCACATAACCAGTTCCGCCTGCAGTGCCTATCTTACCGATGATCGCAAGCACGATATCTTTGGAAGTTATGCCAGGTGCCAGATTCCCATCAACTTTAATCAACATGTTCTTCGCACGTTTCTGGATCAAGGTTTGGGTTGCAAGCACATGCTCAACTTCTGATGTGCCGATACCAAATGCGATGCTGCCAAATGCACCATGCGTTGAAGTGTGTGAATCACCGCAAACAATTGTCATACCCGGCTGTGTAAAGCCCTGCTCCGGCCCAACTATATGCACTATGCCCTGGCGCTTATCATTGATCGCAAAATAAGGTACGCCAAACTCAGCGCAATTATCAGCCAATGTGTTCACCTGCAAACGGCTTTCAGGATCAGAAATGCCTTGGCTGCGATTTGTTGTTGGCACGTTATGGTCAGCGACTGCCAATGTTTTTGATGGCTGGCGAACTTTTCTGCCTGTCATGCGCAAACCTTCGAACGCTTGCGGTGAAGTCACCTCATGCACCAAATGCCTGTCGATATATAACAAACATGTGCCGTCATCGGCTTCATGCACCAAGTGGCTGTCAAAAATCTTATCGTATAATGTTCTTTGTTTATTATCTTTTGCCATATTATTTACTTATATTTCAGGGTTAATATTATATCTCGGGAAAATTGCAGGGTCTAGAAATAAAAAACCCGGCAACTAGGCCGGGAATTTTTTAGACTTTATGTAGAAGTTACTTATTCAGCAGCTTCTTTGTCAGCTTCCTGGCCTTTGGTTGCAACAGCATCGAGTCCGAGGTTTTCAAGTTTTTCACGAATACGTGCAGATTTACCAGCAAGGTCACGCAGGTAATATAATTTAGAACGGCGCACAACGCCTTTACGCACAACTTCAATAGAAGCGATACGTGGTGAGAATAATGGGAACACACGCTCAACACCTTCACCATCAGATATTTTACGAACTGTGAATGCGCTGTTGATGCCCGCGTTTTTACGGCTGATGCAAACGCCCTGATAAGCCTGGATACGTTCTTTATCACCTTCAACGATACGGTAATTAACTTTTAATGTATCACCAGCTTTGAAATCAGGGATTTTTTTGCCCTCAGTCGCTTTCTTTTGTTGGGCAGCTTCAAATTTTTGTAACGTGTTCATAACTTAACCTTGTTTTTAATATGCTTCTCAAACAGATCCGGCCTTCTTGCTTTAGTAAGCTTTTCAGCCTGATCGAATCTCCATTTATCTATCAGCGCATGGTTACCATTTTTCAAAACTTCCGGCACCGACAGATCATTCCAAACTTCTGGCCTTGTATAGTGCGGATATTCAAGCAAAAACTCGAATTTCCCTGCGCTAAAACTCTCTTCGTCATGGGTTTGGGGGTTTCCTAATACACCACTAACGTGGCGAATGCAAGCATCAATTATAATAATTGCAGCAAGCTCCCCACCGGTAAGGATATAGTCACCTATCGAAACTTCCTCAACCTCATATTTATCAAGCACGCGCTGGTCTACACCCTCATAACGCCCGCATATAATCGTCAGGTCATCAAGGGTGGCATATTCCTCAATTTTACGCTGGTTCAGTAATTCCCCACGCGGTGATGGATATATTATCTTATGTTTTTTGCTTTTCTCTGTTTTTTCAATAATATGATCCAAAGAACTAGCAATAACATCTGGTTTCATCAACATACCCGCACCGCCGCCATAAGGCGTATCATCCACGGTTTTATGCTTATCAGTCGCAAAATCCCTGATATTTATGGCCTCATAGCTCCAAAGGCCTTTCTCCAGCGCTTTTCCAGGCAATGTATGCGCCAATGGGCCAGGGAAAAACTCAGGGAATATGGTAAGTAAGTTAAATTTCATAATAGCTTGATATATAGTATATTTTTCCTAATTAAATAATAACTTACATTAATTAACCCTTTTTTAACAAAACTGTGCTATATTGGGGCAGTAAAAAATATAGGAAATAAATGGGCCAATTTGGACATGGCGCAAATATGAATTCTGACTCAGAGGTCGCCAAATATAAATTAGAAAAACTTGAGAATCAGGTTAAAGAACCTATGCCCAAATTTTCCGGCTGGTATTTTTTGAGTAGCTCTTATGATCTATATTTTCGCAATGGTGGTTCACCAACTTTACGCTCTAAACACAAGGATAACCTTCAAACACTAAAAGATCAAAAAGTTCCCGGCATTGAAGGTCAACCAGCATATGAAGAAGGGAAAAATAAATTAGATAATGAATTTTTTCCATATTTAAAAGAAATATTAAAACCTCTCAATTTGAATGATGATGAAATAAAAAAACTTCAACCCAAGATCATTAATGATAAGCCTATAGACGTAGCCATGATAAATTTGTCTGAGACAACCGGGTTATATGTAAGTTTGAGTAGGATTGCAGGTGAAATAACTACGAAGCATATGGAAGAAATAGATAAGATGGACGGTAATGAGATGCACGCTTTTATATATTCGAAAGCAATAACGGAGAGTGCTTTCTCAGTCATTAAAGAAAGCTTTAACAAAGCAGGAATTCCAGCACAAATTTCATATGATGCGGATTACTCCATACTTGGAAAAGATAAAGATAAGACCCAGCCTTTAAATTATTATCTTTATGTAACTGATGAAAAAGATTATCAGAAATTTTTTGATCATGCTGTCAACACAGGTTTAATAACAAAAGAAGAACTTGCCGCAGATCCAATCACTAAAAAATATAGTGAAAAACACCAATCTGATACTGTCTGGCAGGATAAGGAAGTTCTTACTCGCAAAATGCTTTCAGAAGGCACTAATCATCTAGTTGATGCCGAAGGTAAAAAACTTTCCCTAGAAGTCCAATAACTACTTCTTATTCGCGTAGATATCAACGATATCATTCAACAACTGAAGTGCTTCTTCGCGTGGGCGCTGGAATGCATTACGACCAATGATAGATCCATTACCACCACCATCACGGATCTCACGGATCTCATTCAGAAGTGAATCTTTATCTTTCGCTTCACCACCAGAGAACACCACAATGCGTTTGCCATTGAATGAAACTTTTTTGATGTGCGCGATACGTTTTGTAAGTGTAGAAAGATCCTGCTTCTCAAGTGCAGATTTGCCTTTATCATAACCAAGTTCAGCTGTAGGCGGTTTCACTTTTATGATGTGCGCACCAAGAAGTGCCGCTATATGCGCCGCATATGCGATAACATCGACTGCAGTTTCAGCTTTCTTATCAAGTTTTGGCCCACGAGCGTATGACCATATAACAACTGCCAAACCACTAGCACGCGCTTCTTCTGACATTGCCTGAATCTCTTCAAACATCGCCAGTGAATCATCCGCACCAGGATAAATCGTGAAACCGATCGCAGAGCAACCAAGGCGAAGCGCATCTTTCACCGTGCCCGTGATTGCTTGATCGCCAGCACCCGGGTACAGCAGGTTCGAGCTGTTAACTTTCAAAATTGTTGGGATAGCGCCAGCATAAGAATCAGACACTGCCTGCAGCATTCCATATGCGGAAGCATATGCCGAAAGACCAGCATCAACCGCTAGTTTAATATGATATTCCGGGTCATAGGCTTCTGGGTTTTTTGCAAATGATGCATCTGGCCCATGTTCAAACCCTTGGTCAACCGGCAGGATAACAAGTTTGCCCGTACCACCAAGTTTTCCTTCCATCAATATGCGTGCAAGGTTTGCTTTAACGCCAGGTGTTTCGCCTTCATACTGGCTCAAAATTTCTTTTACTTTACGGGTGATTTTCATATCTGTTCTGATTTTTTTGAATTGATTACCGACAAGTTTTTTAACCTAACTATTGCACTTGTCAAGGTTAGTAAACTTTATCCTTATCCCCTGCCCTTATAGTTCGGCACATCCTGTTCCGGCACCCACACATCTGCAGGCTTTTTGCCATATTGATAGAATATATCGATCGGAATTCCACCGCGCGGATACCAGTAACCGCCAATTCGCAGCCATTTCGGCTTTATTTCTTTTACGATTCTTTTTGCGATCGTCACCGTGCATTCCTCATGAAAGCCGGCGTGATTACGGAACGAGAATAAAAACAACTTCAGGCTTTTGCTTTCGAGCAGATATTTTCCCGGAATATAGTCAATCATTAAATGCGCGAAATCCGGCTGGCCGGTTACCGGACAAAGAGAGGTGAATTCCGGGCAGGCAAAACGAACATTATAATCCACATCTAAATGCGGGTTCGGCACTTTTTCAAGCTGCGCTTTTTCTGGTGATTGCGGAAGCTTGCTTTCATTGCCAAGCTGGTGCAGGCCTTTATAATTATTTTTCTTCATGGTTGTTTTCCTGAATTTGGCTATTATCTAAGGTAATATCAATAAACACTCAAGGATTTTATGGCCGATATAACCATGTATACCACCAAAACCTGCCCTTATTGCGTTAAGGCGAAAGATCTTTTCAAGCGCAAAGGTGTTAGCGTAAAAGAAATCGATGTTACCAATTCTGATGAACTTCGTGAGGAAATGGTAGCAAAATCAGGTGGCAAAAAAACTGTTCCGCAGATATTCATTAATGGCCAGCATATAGGCGGCTGCGATGATACTTATGCACTTGATAGGGATGGCAAGCTTGATCCTCTTCTGAAAGTTAGCTGATAGTTATTTTTCTCTTATCGCCTTCGAGTTTTTCTATTTTTATCGTGACCGCATTTCCGGGCAGTGTATCTTTTGCCATATCCGGCCATTCTATAAGCATCACAGCCCTTCCAAACGCATCTTCAAGCCCCAGATTTATCACTTCGTTCTCATTTTTTAAACGATAAAGATCACAATGCCAGATGGGAAATTTCTTGGAATTATAGGTCTGTATCAAATTAAATGTCGGGCTTGTAACTGGTTCTGGCGTTACCTGAACACCATTTATAAAACCTTGCGCGAACGTAGTTTTTCCAGCCCCCAAATCACCTTTTAGCAGATAAACATCACCTTGTTTCGCTGTGAGTGCAAGCTTAGCAGCGAACTGTTTCATCTCTTCCGCTGAATTGACGATATTTTCCATTATTCTGCTATCTCAAAAATGAATTTAGAGCCCTTATTCTTATCAGACTCCACCTCTATAGTCCCGCCATGCATCTCTATTATTTTCTTTGCCAGATAAAGCCCTAAGCCACTGCTATGCAAACCATCGGATTGCAGGCGATAGAACTGATCGAATAAAAGCGGAATATCCTGTGCCGAAATGCCATCGCCATGATCAATAAATTCAAAATGCACCTTACCATTTACCTTTGATATTTTTAGTTCGATCTCCTGCCCTTCATGGCTCATCGCAATTCCGCAATGGAATATCGCCTGTATAGCCTGATGCAGGCGGAAACCATCAGCATTAACGGTCATCACCTGTTTATCCACATTAACATTGATACGTATATCTTTCTTCTCCGCTTCTTCTTTAATCTGCGGAACTGCCGTATTTATTATTTCGAAAATATCTGTCTTGCGGATATTCAGTGCCATATATCCCGCATCGATCGATGAAACATCAATGATATTATCGATCAGGTTTTTCAGCTTCATTGATGAATCATGTATAGCATCGATATATTCACGTGTTTTACCCTCAAGCTTAGCTTTCAGGCCGAATAGCAGCATTTCAGAAAACCCCATGATTGATGTAAGTGGTGAACGTAATTCATATGATACGTTATTCAGGAAATTAGTTTTGATCTTATTTGCTTCCTCATATGCTTTCTTCTCTGCAGAAAGTGAGCGTTCCACATTTTCCTTATCGGTAATATCATTATAAGTTATCAGGGTTGCGCCATCAGGAAGTGGATTGAATCTTTCGGTCAATATCCTGCCATCGCGGCGATTCATCTTCTGCTCAGAAACTTTACGGCTACTTATACCTGCCACAAAATCTTCCTTAAAATTTTCAGTTGTACCGGAGGCATAAAGATTTGCCATCTCTGAGATCATATTGCTGGCATGCGGTTCAGAGTTCAGGAAGCTTTCTGAAAACCCCCACATATCCTTGAACGCCGGGTTATAAAGCTCCAATTTGCCATCTTCTCCGAACACAACAACTGCATCATTAAGGTTATCAAGTGTATATTTCTGCACTGAAAGAAGTGTGTTATATGAACGCTCCAACGATAAGCGGTTGGTCATATCCTCATAATAAAACAACAAGCCCTGCTGCTGATATGGAATTATTATCACCTTCAAAACCCTGCCGTCATTCAGGTAATAATAATCTTCCTTTGTATTGATCAGGTTAGAGAACATTTTCGTATTCTCGCGCTTGAATGATTGAAAATCCGCCTGCTCCGGCAGTTTTCTTTTCTCACGCAACATCTCAAGAATATCTCCATATGAAGGTGCTGTTTTCAGCCAGTCCTCATCCAATTTCCACAGTTCAACAAATGCATGGTTATAATATTCAAGTTTCTGGTTCTTGCCATATATCGCGATCGCAGAATTGAGCGATTCGATAAGCCTTTTCTGCAGTTCAAGGTTCAGTTTTAAACGCTCACGCGTATTCTGTAATTCCGTTAGGCTTAATGCAAAACCGATAGTTCCATTCTTTGAACCGGTGTTCCTGTCGCTCACTGGAATTTCTACCACCTGGCTTAAAATATTACCGCTACCGCTGATAATGTTTTGCTCTGTCACCTGCACCTGTCCGGTTTTCAGTGCCTTCTCAGCAAATTGTTTGCTGTCGCGGAATAATTCTATCCCGCCCTTCTCTATTACATTTTCCCTGATCTCATCGGTAAGCTCGCAAAAACGGCTATTGCAGTAAATTATATTCATACTCCTGTCACGCTGCCATATCGGGAAGGTTATCTCATCCATCATATTTGCAAGCGTCTTTATCTCTTCCTCATAAAGCTTTTTCAGGCGCTGGTTTTTCTTCGCCTCAGCGTTCAGATTCTCATAAAGATCTTTATATTTAGCTGCTTTTAGGAAGTAATAATTGAACAGCCAGGCTAATATCAGCGCAATTGCGGTCAGCATGTAAATAACAATATGCGTCAGGTGCACACGATCAGTGAAAATGGTCCAGAACCAGATCTGCACGTTATAATATATGTTATAGAAAAACAGGGTCACCGGATCGCGTTTTAATTATAATTAAAAATCCGGGAAACCGTTGAACTTGTCAACTATTCTTGCTTGAACAGGACTGTTTTGAAATTCTTACGGTCTTCAAGTGCCGTACCAGTACCAATCGCCACACAGTGAAGTGGGTTTTCAGCCAGGAAAACCGGTAGACCTGTTGAATCTCGCAGAAGCGCATCCATATCACGTAGAAGCGCACCGCCACCAGTCAGAATAATACCGCGTTCAACGATATCAGATGAAAGTTCTGGCGGAGTTTTTTCCAAAGTGTCATGCACCGCATCACGGATCGCGTTAACAGGCTCCTGCAGGCTTTCTGCAATTTGCCTTTGTGTTAGTTCGATTTCTTTCGGAACACCATTCACAAGGTCACGACCTTTGATAGTTGTTTTATCGCCATCACCATTTTGTGGTATGATCGCAGAACCGATACGTTTCTTGATCTCTTCTGCAGTTGATTCACCGATCAGAAGGTTATGATATCTGCGGATATAGTTTATGATCGCCTGATCAAGCGTGTCACCGCCAACGCGCGTTGATTGCGCAAGCACTATACCGCCAAGTGAAATCACCGCCACTTCGGTCGTACCACCACCAATATCCACAACCATTGAACCTTTAGGCTCATTCACCGGCAGGCCGGCACCAATTGCAGCAGCCATCGGCTCTTCGATCAGGAATACTTCACGCGCACCAGCTGAAGATGCCGCGTCCTGGATCGCCTTTCTTTCCACCGGGGTAGAGCTTGAAGGCACGCATATAACGATAAGCGGGCCGGCAAAGCTTTTACCTTTATGAACAGAGCGGATAAAGTGTTTGATCATCTCTTCAGCACCGCGGAAATCAGCGATAACGCCATCACGAAGTGGGCGAAGAGCTTCAATTCCAGTAGGTGTACGGCCTAACATCATTTTTGCCTGCATACCAAATGCATATGGATATTTGCGGCCATCACGTATTTCCAGAGCCACAACTGAAGGCTCATTGATAAGAATGCCTTTGCCCTTCACATAAACAAGGGTATTTGCCGTTCCCAGATCGATCGCGATATCGTTCGAGAACATTGAAAGAAGCTTTTGAAACGGATTATTTTTCATATTTATACCTGTTTGGAGTGGCCTATATTCCATAAAGATTTGGCTTTGGCAAGGGTTTTTGGGAATTTTTGCGTTATCCTAAATCAGTAAATATTTTATTTTATGGTTTGCTAACCACCTGATTTTATGTTATAACCCTCCGTCTAATAATTTATGGGGGAATCTAATGAATACTAGCGTTGCTACTAATACAAATATAACTCAAACAGAAAACGTTGTCCGAATCAGTGACAGAGATCTTGATGAATACACTCTTCTTATTTCAGGTAGACAATCTAAAGATAAAAAATTTGCCGATGGCTTAAAAAGCGAACTGCAAGAAATAAATAAAACCGAACCGCAAAGAGTTGTTGATGCCTTTAAAAGACGCATAAAAGATATGGGTGAAAGATTTCAAAAAAGCTCGAAGGACGAAAAAACATCATATGATGCAATGACTAAAGGTGGCAAATCTGCTGAGATACTACAGGCCTTCAGTGAAATTCACAAAGATGCTAAAGAGAAAAGAGGGCTATATAAATTAAATATTGATATTCTTTGCTCATTTGCAAAAGATCTTGGTCATGATTTGACAGATTATTGTAATAAATCCCTTGGAATTACAGACGGCGGGATTAAAAAATAATAATAAGCTACTTAAAATCTTCCAGGATTTCAGTTCTAACATTCACGATCAGCTTCTCAGTGCCGCCGCCTTTATAAATGGTGCCGGCAGTGGGGGTTGCATCCATGAAATTCCTGCCGCAGGCAACGCGCACATAGTCCAGGTCAACCATTTTGCCGTTGGTCGGGTCGAACCCGCGCCAGCCTACATATGGAATATATAATTCTGCCCAGGCATGGGTAGCATCACCCTGCTCTTTATTTTCATAATTCGCGCCGGTGTAAATATATCCAACACGATAACGCGCAGGCACATTCAGCAATCGCGCCATACATATCAGCAAATTCGCAAAATCCTGACATACGCCTTTACGGCTGGTATAAACCTCAAATGCAGTCGTATTTATATCAGTTGAGCCCGATTTATATTCATAATCTTCATAGATGGTGCGGTTTATATCAACGAATGTATCAAACAGATTATAATCATTGCGCTCTGCAAAGCTCATCGCATATTCCGAAAGCTCACGCAGTTGTGTTTCCGGCAATTCCTGCGGCAGCAGATATGCCTGAACCATCTGGCGCTGCCAAGGCATCCACGTCGCAGGGATAGTGCTTTTCCTCAAAGCATGAGAAAAATCATCCGCATCCATTTTATGTATCCGCACGATCGCCTGGCTGCGCAGCTTGAATTCGGTATAAGGCGTATTCACCAGCAGGTGAACAACATCATTATTGAACACATCACGATAGAAAATCTGGTCACCTTCAACACTCATTTCCAGGCCATATTCAAGTGGCTGCTGGAAGCGGTTATGCATCGGCATCAGACGGAATACGTGCTCTGATTTCTCCACAGCTTCTGAATATGTATAAAACGAATCATGACTCACCTTGATCAGGCGCGTATCTTTTATGTTTATAGTGTTTACATAAAAACTTTTCTTAGTAAAATCACTTACCAGAAGCGGTTCATAAGGCTTTTTCTTACTTGGTGGCGGAGGCGGTGGATTCACCGCCGCATTCACTGCATTATTGAAACTTCCCGTATTTATCTCGATCTTTTTCGGCTCAACATGGCTGTTCCATTTTATGGTTCCATTCTTAGCAACTACCATCTGGCCCTTTTTCATTTCTTTGTTAATGCCATCTGTTGTTACCGGTAGGGTCGAGAAGATGCATACGGTACGCAAATTGTCATCTTCCTTATTAAAATTCAGTACGAATCCTGCATCCGCACAGTTTAGCTCTATTTTCTCATAAGGTGGTTTAATCCGTTCCTTATAAAGCGCATTGGCACCGTCAAGCCCACGATAGACAACCATATTCTTCCCATCTGAAAGGAAGAAATTTGCTGAACCTAACTCATTTAACTCCTTGAACCAGTCATGCAACCTATCCCAACCAACTTCCGCGAGCTTCTTAACTTTAAGGCGCATGATACGGTTAAGGATAATACAAAATGCCAGCTCAGAATCCGTATTCCCAACCGGCTCATAAAAATTCTCATGGAATTGGCTGTTTTTCTTGCGCAACTTCTGCAGATCAAGTGTTCCCTGGTGCATCCACAGCCAGTCACGCTTACCGACTGTTTTTGAATAAGGCTCCGTATCCTGCGGGATCGGATTCCATGAAGCACCATTCAGGTGCATCACAAAAGTTGTGGAGTTGAACGTGGTTTTATCATCAATTATCTGTGGCCTGCCCAGATCAGCAAATGATTTTGGGTCTTTAATAACTATAGCGGCATTATCATCGCCCGGATACCAGCCTATACCGGAACCACCGACCTTCCTGCCCTGATGCGTCACCGTGATATTGCGCGGAAAATCGATATAGGGTTTTGAAATTACATCAATCGAAAGGGCAAATAAGAAATTCTTCATATATATTTATAATTTATGTTTTAAATATTATCTATTTTATGCAAAGTTCAAGAAAGAGCATATTTTATAAGATTTCAATATGGCAATAACCGTCGGAATTACGCACATAACTCACTATAAATATGATCGCCCTGTTTCATTAAGTCCACAGAGCATCCGCCTGCGCCCTTCCCCGCATAACAAAGTTCCGATCAAGTCATACTCTCTGAAGATCAAGCCGAAAGACCACTTCCTTAACTGGTATCAGGATATTTTTGGGAATTTCGTCGCCAATGTGGTCATCCCGGAGCGCACTGATGAATTCAAGATCGAGGTGGATCTCAAGGCCGATATCAACATCATAAACCCGTTCGATTTCTTCATTGATAAGGCCTATGAAACCTGGCCTTTCAAATATGATGATACAACCGCCAATGAACTCGGCAATTATTTTAAGATCACTGAAAATGGCCCGCTGCTTAAAAAATGGATTGATGAAAATATAACCAGGGCTGGAATCGATAAGAAAAATACCATCGATTTACTTGTTTACCTCAACCAGAAACTCCATGAATCCGCTCAATATATCATCCGCCTTGAACACGGTGTATATACCCCTGAACAATTGTTCCAGCTCAAACAAGGTTCGTGTCGTGATTTTGCCTGGACGCTCTGCCAGATATGCCGCCATCTTGGCATCGCATCTCGTTTTGTTTCAGGCTATCTCGTGCAGCTCAAGGCTGATATAAAATCTCTGGAAGGCCCTAGTGGCGTTGAAGAAGATGTCGTTGATCTTCATGCCTGGGCAGAAGTTTATATTCCGGGCGCCGGCTGGGTTGGGCTTGATGCCACTTCCGGCCTGTTCGCCGGTGAAGGTCATATTCCGCTTTCTGCAAGCCCATTGCCGCATCAGTCTGCACCAGTTGATGGCATGCTTGAGGAATGCAAAACCACCCTTATACACACCATGAAGGTTGCCCGCGTTTATGAAGCACCGCGTGTTACAAAACCGTTTTCGGAAGTACAATGGCACGACATAAACAAGCTTGCTAAAAAGATAGATAAAGAGATCAAAGATTCTGACATGCGCCTGACCATAGGCGGCGAACCAACATTTATCTCCACCAAAAACCGCGATGCTGCCGAATGGAACACCGCTGCACTTGGTGAGGAAAAATGGGAAAAGGCCGTAAAGCTTCTTTATGCACTGCGTGAAAAATTTGCACCTACAAGCAGCATTCATTTCAGCCAAGGCAAATGGTATGGCGGCGAAGTGCTTCCACGTTGGGCCTTGGGGTGCTTTTACCGCAAAGATAAACAGCCGATCTGGAAAAATTCTGAATGGATAGCCGAAGATAAAAAGAATTATCATATTAAGGTCGAAGATGCCGAAAAATTCAGCCGACTTTTAATAAACGCCTTAGGCATCCCACCTGAATGCATTCTCACCGCAAGCGAGATCGGCAGCGATAAACCCAAAGGCTATGTAATTCCAATAATCTACAGCATCAAGCGCAAACGCTGGATCTCCAACCTCTGGCCGTATTCACAAAAGATAATAAAGCTAATACCCGGTGATTCACCGATTGGTTATCGCCTGCCTTTACAGCTTCTGCCAAAGGTTAAAAATTCCGATAATGAAATTCCACCGGAGCGCAGCAATTTCGAAAAACTGGGCGATCTGCCGAAACGGAAAGAGCTTAATGAAATAGTCAAGGCGCGCATTAAAACCCCGCCAAAACCCAAAGAGATCAGCTATCTCAAAACCGATGAACCGGGCTATGTCCGCACCGCACTCTGCATTGAACCACGCAAAGGCAAATTATACCTCTTCATGCCGCCAACCTATTATGCCGAGCACTACCTTGAACTCAGCAACGCTATCGAAAGCGTCTGCGAAAAATTGAAATTCCCGGTTCTGCTTGAAGGCTATGACCCGCCGAAAGACTTACGCCTCGGCAATTTCTATATCACCCCAGATCCGGGCGTGATCGAAGTTAACATCCAGCCCGGCCATAATTGGGATGAACTTAAAAACATCAATGAAACCGTTTATGACGAGGTGGCAAAAGCCGGCCTCACAGCAGAAAAATTCCTTACTGATGGTCGTCGCACTGGCACAGGTGGCGGCAATCATATAATCGCTGGCGGCTCCACGCCTGATGATAGCCCGTGGATGAGACGCCCAGACCTGCTTAAAAGCACCATTTCTTTCTGGCAGAATCACCCCGGCCTTTCCTATCTGTTCGCAACTATTTTCATTGGCCCTACAAGCCAGGCACCGCGCATAGATGAAGCACGCAATGACAGCCTTTATGAACTAGAGATCGCCCTCTCCCAGATCAAACCATTCAAGAAAATGAATATGTGGCTGGTTGATCGCCTGCTGCGCAATATCCTTGTTGATATCACCGGCAACACCCACCGTTCCGAAATATGCATTGATAAACTATACACCCCCGAAGCTGAACGCGGACGTTTAGGACTGGTTGAGTTCCGCGGCTTTGAGATGACCCCGCATGCACGCATGAACCTTTTACAGATATTATTGCTCCGAGCATTACTCACCATGTTCTGGAACAAACCATATGAAGGCCAACTTATAAGGTGGGAAACAACCCTGCATGATAAATTCATGTTACCGCACTTTGTCTGGCAGGATTTTTGCAATGTTCTTAGTGAGCTAGAAGAATATGGCTTCAGGTTCAAACCTGAATGGTTCCTGCCGCAATTCAATTTCCGTTTCCCGATTTATGGCACCCAAGTTATTGATAATATTGAGCTTGAACTCCGCATGGCGCTGGAACCTTGGCCGGTGCTGGGCGAGGAAAATCTTAGCGGCGCAACCAGCCGCGGCGTTGATTCTGCCATGGAAAGATTACAACTAAAGGTCAAAGGCTTAGATACAAATCGCTATCGTATCACCTGCAATAAATATGAGCTGGAATTGCATGATACTGATAATAAGGATATCAAAGTTACAGGCGTTAAATTCAAAGCTTGGAATCCGCCTTTTACCCTCCATCCTAACCTGCCAGTTAACACCCCATTGATCTTTGATATATATGATCTGCAAAATAAAACTTCTATTGGTGGTTGCAAATATCACGTAGCCCACCCAGGCGGAAGAAGTTACGATACAGCACCGGTGAATGTAAATGAAGCTGAAGGAAGAATGATTTCACGCTTTGAAAAGATCGGGCACAATTCTGGCAAATTCGGGCTTAAAACTCTGAATTCTAGCAAAGCCTTTCCATATACCAATGATTTACGAAGAATAACAATAGAATAAACTTAATATCTCAACTAAAACTTAAAGAAAAGAAGTCAGTATAAATATTGTTACCAATAGTGTTCAATTCCTGTTGGATAAAATCAAGATATTCGTGCAAGCCAAAGTTCTTAATTTGCTCGGATGAAACAACATTAAGTTTTGCATTTAATTCTTTGATTTTAATTAGCGAATCACTCTTACGCTTTTTGTCGATTCGCTTCAGCATTTCATAAGCTCTTTTAACACTATACTTCACCGATCTGGGGAAGAATTTATCCATAACCAAGAATTCTATTACTTTATCATATTCTATAACATTATGCTTCTTTCTATAAGGCTCAAATGCACTGGCAGATTTCAAAAGTGATGCCCATTGTATATCATCTATCGGCGTATTCACATAACCAACTGATGGCAATAGTATAAAATACTTCACGTCTAGAATTCTGGTAATTTTGTCAGCCCTTTCTAACATGCGACCCAAACGAATGAAGCACCACCCCTCATCCTGTAATAGTGTACGCTCTGTTAAACCCATGAAAACATGACTGAATCTTATTATATATTCATATAGATCTTTCAATTCTTCAGTCGATAGATTTTTCTGACATTCCACATTAAGTTTATGAAATAAATTATTGATTTCCTCAAACATTTCTGGAGAAATTGCTTCCCTCACTGTTTTTGCATTAAAACGTGCATTTCTTACCGATGAAAGTATCGAATTGGGGTTCTCTTCATCAAAGGTCAGAAACCTGATAACATTAGCCTCGGTAAAAACGTTATTATAGCGTTTTTCAAAATCTTCTTCATCACCACTGGCTACAACCAGAGGTTCCCATTGCTTATCAATATTGATCTCAGCCGCATCAAGTATCAGATGGTTATTAACATCTATTATGCGCGCAACATTTTCTGCTCGCTCTACATAACGGCCTATCCAATATAAATTCTCTGCCACCCTGCTTAGCATATCACCCCAACACCCATGTATCTTTACTTCCGCCACCCTGTGAAGAGTTCACAATTAAAGAGCCCTTCCTGAGAGCCACACGCGTCAGACCACCAGGTAGAACAAAAACCTCTTTTCCGTATAAAATATAAGGCCTTAGATCCACATGCCTGCCTTCAATTGCACCATCACAAATAGTTGGCGCAGTAGAGAGTGAAACCACTGGCTGCGCTATCCAGTTATTTGGGTTTTCATTAATTTTATCAATGGCTTCCTTGTGCTGATCTTTGGTTGAATGTGGCCCGATCATAATTCCATAACCGCCTGACATATTGGTCGGCTTCACCACCAGCTTATCAATATTATCTATGACATATTTTCTCTGCCCATCCTTCCAGCAAAGGTAAGTCGGCACATTTTCCAGTATAGGCTCCTCACCCAAGTAATATTTAATTATCTCAGGCACATATGGGTAAATTCCTTTATCATCAGAGATGCCAACACCCGGCGCATTCACTATCACCACATTACCCGCCAGATATGCCTCCATGATCCCTGCTACGCCCAACATAGATTTCGGATTGAAAACTTTAGGGTCCAGGAATTCATCATCAATACGGCGATATATTACATCCACGCGTTTTAAACCTTGTGTGGTTTTCATGAACACCACTTTATCAATAACCACCAGATCACGTCCCTCAACCAGCTCAACGCCCATCTGTTGGGCAAGGAAAGTATGTTCAAAATATGCCGAGTTATAAACACCAGGTGTCAGCACAACTATGGTGGGGTTATCGATATGTTCAGCCTGATAACGCAATGTTTCAAATAATATACTTGGGTAGTTACTCACCGGACGCACTGATAGCTGATGGAATATGCCCGGTAAAGTACGCTTCAGCACATTCCTGTTCTCAAGTACATATGAAATGCCTGATGGGCAGCGCAAGTTATCTTCCAGCACATAGAACATGCCGCTGCCATCACGAACCAGATCTATCCCTGAAATATGAACCCAGATATTTCTTGGCGGTTTGAAGCCTTTTAATATCTTCAGGTAGAATTCATTCTCTAAAATCAGTTCCGCCGGGATGATCTTATCCTTGAATATCTTCTGCGCGCCGTAACAATCAGATATAAATTCATTTAGGGCGTACACGCGCTGTTTCAGGCCACGCTCGATCTTATCCCAGTCATTTGCCTCGATCACACGCGGTATGATATCGAACGGCATGATCTTTTCGGTGGAACGCTTATCGCTATAAACTGTAAAGGTGACGCCTGTCTGCATCAGAATGGCTTCAGCGGCCTTCTGGCGTTTCTTTAGCTCTTCAAAGCCAAGGTTTTGCAGGCCTTCTACGATGTTTTTAACAATGCCTCTAGGCACGCCATTTTCATCAAATAACTCATCGTAAAAGCCGGAAGGCCTATAATTCAAACCTGTCATGGGATTTAACTTACTAAAAATATTTACTTAAGTAAAAAATAATTCTAATTTCCGCTCGCAAATTTCATCTAAGGTAGACATTAATGCAAAAAGAATTGCCTAAAGCCCATAAAATCCAAAGAGCCCTTATATCAGTTTCTGATAAAAAAGGCATAATTGAGTTTGCAAAATTCCTTCACGATAGCGGCGTTGAGATCATTTCTACCGGCGGCACTGCTAAATCTCTGCGCGATGCAAAAATAGATGTCCGCGACATTTCCAACCTCACCGGCTTCCCGGAGATCATGGATGGCCGCGTCAAAACCCTTCACCCCCTTGTACACGGAGGCCTGTTAGCGGTCCGTGACAACAAAGAACATCTAGACCAAATGAAAGAACACGGCATTTCAAATATAGATCTGCTTGTAGTTAACCTTTATCCGTTTGAGCAGACCGTTCTTAAAGGCGGCTCGTTTGAAGAAGTGATCGAAAATATTGATATTGGCGGCCCGGCGATGATCCGTTCTGCCTCGAAAAACTTCCAGTCGCTAACGGTTGTCATCAACCCTGATAGATATCAATCAGTGATCGAAGATATGAAAAAACATGATGGCGCTACCTCATATGGGCTTCGCAAATCATTGGCAGCAGAGGCTTTTGCCCGCACCAGCCAATATGATAGCTCGATCGCTAACTGGTTCAATGGCCAGCTGGATATCGCACTTCCTGAAAATTTTGTTATGAGCGGTAAAAGAAAAGCTACCCTTCGCTATGGCGAGAACTCTCATCAGCAGGCAGCGCTTTATATTAATGATAGCCTGATGAGCTGCGCCGCAAACGCAAAAATAATCCAGGGCAAGGAACTCAGCTATAATAATATTCTTGATGCTGATTCGGCATATGATCTGGTGAGTGAATTCCAGAAGCCCGCAGTTGTGATCGTAAAGCATAATAACCCATGCGGTGTAGCGGTGAATTTAATCCAGAAACAGGCATATCTGAATGCGCTCGGTTGTGATCCAGTCAGCGCATATGGCGGCATATTTGCCTTCAACCGCCCTCTTGAAGAGGGGACTGCAGCTGAGATAGCTAAGCTTTTCGCAGAAGTGATCATTGCCCCTGCATATAGCAAAGGTGCGTTAAAGATATTCGAATCGAAAAAGAATCTGCGCCTGCTTTCAACGGAAAGCATCGTTACTGATCTGCGTCGTAAAAATGTCGTGCGCTCGGTTTCCGGTGGCTTCCTGGTTCAGGATAAAGATAGCATCGTCATTAACGAGGCTGAATTGAAAGTTGTTACAAAACGCAACCCTACTGAAGCTGAAATGCAGGATCTGATATTTGCATTCACTGTCTGCAAACATGTTAAATCAAACGCGATCGTTTACGTGAAAGATGGCTGCACTGTCGGCATCGGCGCTGGCCAGATGAGCCGCGTTGATTCCGCCCGCATCGGCGCGTGGAAAGCGCAGGAAACCAACACTAACGTGAAAAATGCTAGCGGCTCCGTGCTTGCATCCGATGCCTTCTTCCCGTTCGCTGATGGCTTGGAAGCGGCAATAAAGGAAGGCTGCACCGCGGTCATTCAACCGGGCGGCTCAATCCGCGATAATGAAGTTATAGAAGCAGCTGATAAAGCTGGTCTTGCAATGGTGTTTACTAATGTTCGTCACTTCAGGCATTAATAATGAAAATAACTTTAGCCCAGTTGAATTTTACGGTCGGTGATTTTGCGGCAAACACTGCAAAGATCATTGAAACCATAAACAAAAACCAAAAATCTGATCTGATAATCTTTCCGGAGCTTTGCATTTCCGGTTATCCGCCTGAAGATCTGGTGCTGCGCCAGGAATTCATCCAGACCGGCCTGAAATTCGCCGATAAAGTTATTGAAGCCACTAAAAAATCTAAAGCAGATATTCTGATAAATGTTCCTTGGCGCGATGCTGAGTGGGAAGCAAAACATAAAAAGCTTGGCAAAGATGGTGTTCAACACGGCTTCAAACGTGAAGATTCGGGCCTGTATAATGCCGCGCTGATAATTTCCAAAGGCAAAATAATCCACAAACAATATAAATATGATCTGCCGAATTACGGTGTGTTCGATGAAAAACGCGTATTTTCCGGCGGCCCGATCCCAAAACCTTTCAAATATAAGGGCAGAACCATTGGCCTGCTGATCTGTGAAGATACCTGGAACTCCAAGGCATGTGCCTCACTTAAAGGTGCTGAGTTCGTGATTTCGGTCAATGCATCACCATATGAACGTTTGAAACATAAAAAACGCCAACGCATAATCGCTGATGCGGTCAAAAATTCCAAAGCGCCGGTATTCTATCTCAATCAGGTTACCGGTCATGATGACCTTGTGTTTGATGGCGGCAGTCTGGTAATGGCGAAGAACGGCAAGGTTTTCCACCAGTTCAAATTCTTTGAAGAAGATGTTCAAACGTTCGAAGTTGAAAAAGTTCTAAAAAGCAAACCTGCGAATCTCACAAAATATGATTCGGTTGAACATATGTATCGCGCAATGTGCTTCGGCCTGAAGGAATATGTCTATAAAAACGGCTTCCCCGGCGTTGCAATCGGCCTTAGCGGCGGCATAGATTCCGGCCTTTCTGCAGTGTGTGCGGTTGATGCCTTGGGCGCAAAAAATGTTGAGCTTGTATTGATGCCGTCAAAATTCACCTCACAGGAAAGTTTTGATGATGCCCGCGCGCTTGCAAAAAACCTTGGCGTGAAATTGCAGGAAATTGATATCCAGCCGCTGGTTGATATTTTCATCATGGCATTAAAACCATATTTTGAAGGCCGCAAGGAAAACATCGCCGAAGAAAATATCCAGGCACGTATTCGCGGCGTTATATTAATGGCCATTTCCAACAAGCTTGGCCATATGGTTCTCACTACCGGAAATAAAAGTGAACTCGCAACCGGCTATGCCACTCTTTATGGCGATATGTGCGGCGGATATAACGTTCTTAAAGATCTTTATAAAACCCGCGTTTATGAAATTGCCAATTGGCGTAATGAAAATATTCCTTCTGACGGCTCGATCAGAAAGAAAAATATAATCCCTAAGAACGCCATCAAACGCGCACCTTCAGCAGAACTTCGCCCCGACCAGAAAGATGAAGATACCCTGCCGAAATATGAACTGCTTGATAAGGTTCTATATAACCTGATCGAAATGCAGAAATCGTCTGAAGATGTGGTGAAAGAAGGCTATAACAAAAAAATGGTCGGTGATATCGAGAAAATGATCTATTGCTCGGAATATAAGCGCCGCCAGTCTGCACCGGGTGTTAAAATTTCATCAAAACCATTCGGCCGCGACCGCCGCTATCCGATAACCAATAAATTTTTGGATTGATTAGCTGCCATAAATATTTAGGGCAACAAGCATTGTGATATAAGTTGAGATTATCATACAAATCAATGCCGTTAGAAATATCCGAACTATTAGGTATTTATTATTTCTATACACCTTAAAATTTTTGAATAGAAAAAAATACAGTACAAATGCAATAATGCTGGGCAAATGGAAGGTCGTAAAGTCTGAATTATCAATCTTATCGACTACTCTTTTTGAATAAAGAAAAACAGTTGTGACTGCTTGGAAAATACAAACTAATAAAATAGTTATTAGCAATTTTATTTTTGCTTGATTCATTTTAGGATAAATACGCCATTCCTGCCGAAAAGGTTGGCTATGGTCGGGTTCTTTGCCGGGAAATCTTTTATATCGCCACCATGGTCGATAAAATAACTTTTCTCGATCTCAAAACCAACTTTCTTAACCAGATCGATAAAGTCAGTAATCGTTGAAAAGTGAATGTTCGGCGTTTCATACCATTCATATGAAAGCTGCTTGGTCACTGGCATTTTTCCCTTAAATAGCAGATAAAAACGATTCGCGATAAAACCGAAATTCGGAATCGATATCATAACACGGTTTGAGATCCTGCGTGCATTTTCCAGAATAACTTTCGGATTTTTCATCACCTGCAAGCTGTTCGCAAGGATCGCATAATCAAACGAATCATGCACAACATCCTTTGAAGGGAATGATGGAAGCTCCGTCAGTGCATCACCCTGAATGATCGAAAGCCCTTTTGATAAAGCCGAAGCCACTCTTTCTGATTCAATCTCAATGCCAAATGTATGGCAGTTCTTCTGCTTTTTCAGGATATCTAAAAAGTCTCCTTCACCGCAGCCGATATCGATCACCTTGCTATAGGTTTTTATATTCTCAAGAAAAATGTGATAATCCTGGCGCAAATTAAACCCCTAAACTTATTTTACTCATGAACCCCGAAAGCGTTTTATTCAGCGCTTCATTCGGCAGCAAGAATGAATCATGCCCTTTATCGGAAACTATTTCAACAAAACTCACATCGCCGTTCGAAGCTGAAAGTGCACGCACTATCTGCTTGGAATCTTCCGTGCGGAACAGCCAATCGGAACTGAATGATATAACACAGACCGGACAATGCACATTTTCAAACGCACGCGCCAGGTTACCTTCAAAATCCTGTGCCAGATCAAAATAATCCATCGCGCGGGTAATATAGAGATATGAATTAGGGTCGAAGCGCTCAACAAAGCTCACCCCCTGATAACGCAGATAACTCTCCACCTGAAAATCAGCATCGAATCCAAAGGAAATAGCGGTTTTATCCTGCAGGTTGCGGCCGAATTTATTGTGCAAGCCTGATTCTGAAAGATAAGTAATATGCGCCATCATGCGCGCGATCGAAAGCCCCTTCACCGGGAACTTCCCCTGCCCGATATAATCACCGCCGCACCAATCAGGATCGGCCATGATAGCCTGGCGACCGATTTCATTGAATGCAATATTTTGTGCCGTATGCTTCGGTGCCGATGCAAGAATTATCGCCGCGCCTAAATATTGCGGATAGCGCGCAAGCCATTCAAGCGTCTGCATTCCGCCCATTGAGCCGCCTATAATTCCCGCAAGTTTTTTAATGCCTAGAGTTTCTATAAGTTCCTTTTGAACTTTCACCATGTCACCAATCGTCACGATCGGAAATTCAAGATTATAAGGTTTACCTGTCGCCGGGTTAATATCTTTCGGCCCTAAGGTTCCCATACAACCACCCAGAACATTCGGCACTATCACAAAATATTTATCGGTGTTTATTGCCTTACCCTTACCTACATATTCTTCCCACCAGCCTGGCTTGCCCGTAACCGGGTGCTCACCAAGCAGATATTGGTCACCTGTCAGTGCGTGGCATATCAATATCGCATTGCTTTTAGCTTCATTGAGTTTGCCGAATGTTTTGAACGCAACCGGAAAATTGGTAATAGTTGAACCACTCTGTAGTTTTATGTGCGAATTTTTGCACAATGTTATGATGTCACCAACCTCAAC
Organism: Pseudomonadota bacterium; assembly: GCA_048498735.1. Classification (GTDB taxonomy): domain Bacteria; phylum Pseudomonadota; class Alphaproteobacteria; order Rickettsiales; family UBA8987; genus JAMHZE01. The sequence continues at coordinate 23,810 of JBEHXK010000011.1, read as the reverse complement.
CTTTCTATATGAAGGCCCGAAGGTCGATTCTCTGGTAGTAATATTTTCAGCCATATATTTATTTAATTTCTCAAGCTGTCCCAACAGCCATGATATCTGTCCTTGGTCCCTATAGACCACGGTCCGATGCTTTCTGCAATCTCTTTCATTTCGGCCATGTTGCCGTTACAGTGCAGAAGCACATCACAACCCGCATCTAGCGATAGTTTCGCGCGTTCTGCCATTGTGCCTTTCAGTGCGTGCATGGTCAGGTCATCCGAGAATAACAGGCCTTTGAAGCCGATCTCATTCCTGATCAGATCAATCACTTTTTTTGACTGCGTTGCGCAATTATCAGGGTCGATCGCGGTATATTTTATATGCGCTGTCATTGCGAACGGCATATTATTCAGCGCTTTGAACGGCACAAAATCTATCTTACGCAGATCTTCAAGTGAAGCATCGACAACCGGCAGATCCTTATGGCTATCGCAATTTGCACGGCCATGCCCAGGAATATGCTTTATCATCGGGAATACATTTCCCATTAAATGGGCTTCACAAACTTCCTTGCCTAACTCTGAAATTTCATATGCATCATTCGAAAATGCGCGGTCACCAATAATATCATCAGCACCTTCAAAATGTACATCAATAAGCGGCGCACAATTAACATTGATACCAACCTTACGAAGTTCATATGCGCATAAGCGGTAATTATTATAAACCGCCTTACGCACACGGTTCAGCGTTTCAATATGGATATTTTCCGTATATGATCTTGCCGGAGGCAGCTCCGACCAATATGGCGGCTTGAGCCTTGCAACCCTTCCACCTTCCTGATCCACCAGAATAAGCACATCATTACGCGGGAAAACCGTTGCTTTCATTTGCATCACCAGTTTTTTAAGCTGCTCAGGGTTTTCAATATTTCGTGCAAAAACTATGAAGCCAAGCGGGTTATGCTTGCTGAAAAGTTCCATTTCGGCAGCAGTGAGCACTTTGCCCTCAACTCCGAATATCACCGGCTTGATCTTATCTCTTCTGTCGTATTTTGGATTATCCATTAGGCTGCCAGTTCTTTAGATCTTTCCTTCGCAGCTTTGATAGCATTTTCCATTAATTTTTCTAGTTTTTTATCTTCCATAAGCACCTTCAGGGCCGCTTCTGTGGTTCCACCTGGGCTGGTTACATCACACCTTAAATTTTCAGGCGTAGTTTCAGATTCAACTGCTAGTTTGCCGGCGCCATAGATTGTATATTTCGCAAGCTTCATAGCCGCATCTTTTTCAAGACCCATTTTCACACCGGTATTATACATCGCTTCCATCATATGAAACGCATATGCCGGGCCGCTGCCTGAGATCGCCGTCACCAGATCGATCTGCGCTTCATCGCTTATCTCAACCACCTCTCCAACAGCTTTTAACAATTTCAACACCTGATCTTTCTGCGCGGAAGATACTGCCTTATTGAAACATACAGCCGTGATTCCAGCAGAAACCGTTGCAGGCAGATTTGGCATCGCACGAGCTATTAACGCACCATCACCTAAAAGTTTTTCCATTTTTGAAATTGTTTTTCCAGCTGCAATAGATAAGAAAACACATTTTCCATTATTGAGAAAATTATAGCTTTTCACCACCTCATCAAAATTCTGTGGCTTCACCGCAAAAATACAAAAATCAAAATCCTCACCAACGTCACTTGCGTCTGAAAGGATATTAACACCAGCCTGGCTCAATTTATCTGCAGGTTTTGGCTCAATAACGGTGATATTTTTTTCCTTCACGCCAGATGCGATAAAACCTTGCATAAGTGCAAAGCCCATCTTACCGCCACCAACAATGAGTATTTTTAATTTATTCATTACCAAATAAATTATTGTTATCTACCGCCTCAACTGGTGCGGAAACTGCAGGCTTTTTAGCTTTAGGTGCCGATACAGGTTTTTCTGCAAATTTTCCTTCCAGCTCTTCAAGCTTAGTTTGCTGCGCTGAAATACTGCTTTCAAAACCGCTTAATTTATCTTCAATATGCGCGCTGATCTTTTGCAGTTCTACCAATGTTTTCTCATCACCAGCACCGGCATCTTTAACTTTTCCCGCCTGCTGCTTTATCACATCCAGTGATGAGGTTATTGTTTGTATCTGTTGCTTTAACTCCGCAATATCTTTCACCAAAGCTTCGCTGTTGATACGCGCTTTTGATGCCATCGCCTTAAAAGCCTCGAACTCATCACGCGTTACCAGATCAGCTGAACGTGCAAAATTCTGCGTTGTATCTTTTAATTTTCCCTGCACATTCTTTGCTGATTCAAACACCACTAACGCAACAGAGGTTGAAACTTTTGCCAGATCTTCAAACAGATTATTTTTCATATTGCCTTAAGATTCTAAATTAGAATTGAATAACTAATATTTAATAAGTAATAAGGATTAAACAAGAAGATTTTATGGCAGAAGAAAATTTAAATTCAGGTATGATGTCAACTCCGGTTTCACCGGCACCAGGCAGCACCGAATTTCATTTCAACGGCTTCCATCACCCTGATTTTGATCCCGTAGCCTTTGCTATTGGCCCTGTTTCCGTGCGCTGGTATAGCCTTGCCTACCTGTTCGGAATATTGCTCGGCTGGTTCTATATAATGTATATAAACAGGAAATATGGCCACAAATATTTCCCGGAAAAAGCTCTTGAATCCCTGCCTTTATGGATAGTTATCAGCATAGTGCTCGGCGGCCGGATCGGCTATGTGTTGTTCTATAATTTTTCCTATTATTCGCACAATCTCACTAATGTATATAAGATCTGGGAAGGTGGGATGAGCTTCCACGGCGGCCTGACCGGCGTGATAATTGGCATGATTATTTTCTCACGTGTATATAAATTGAAGTTCTTCAAGATCACCGATTACCTTGCGGCAGCAACACCTTTCGGCCTTTTTTTCGGCCGCATCGCCAACTTTATTAATAAAGAACTCATCGGTGCACCAACCAATGTAAAATGGGCAGTGATCTATCCCAATGAAGATTTTGGTCGTCACCCAAGCCAGTTATACGAGGCCGGCATGGAGGGTATATTGCTTTTCATTATATTATTCGTTGCAATGAAATGGTTCGGCGCGCTTGATAAAAAAGGCACTCTTTCCGGGTTGTTTTTAATATTTTATGGCATCTTCCGCATGGTCGCAGAACTTTTTCGCCTGCCGGATAAACAGATCGGCTATCTGCATTATGGCCTCACCATGGGGCAATATCTCTGCCTGCCTATGATCCTTGCTGGTATTATAATTTTCCTATTTGCTGGAAATGAGAAGAAGATTGAAAGCTAGAATTTATTTCTAGGTAACACAGAAACATATCTTGGCTCGGAAGCCATTAGTAAAAGTTGATTACTATCCTTTATTATATTCTTTTTATCTTCATGCCCCTCATAAAGAACCGATGAACTTTTGAATACGTCTTCAATGATTGCCTTATGAACCAACATATCAACGGCCTTGTCTATACCTATGATTACTTTACCTCCAGGCTTTAAGGCTCTGGCCATATTATGATAATAATCCTTAACTTCTTTTGCACTGGTGTTGGTAGGAAAAACCCTAAAAGCTGTTACGATATCATATCTGCCACGTTGCGATATGGGCAGGTCTTCTATAAGTCCTGGAATCTTTTTATCTTCAGGAAAGTCCATCAATAATTTTCCTATTTCCATATCATTGACTGATACATCTGCACCCATTTCACGCATCGCGTGGGCATGAAAACCTTTTGAACACCCTACGTCTAAAACTTTTTTTCCTGCAATATCTATACCCTTTTCGGCAAACAGCTCCTTTATGCCCTCAGTGATTTGGGTTAACTGCAGTTGATATAATTTTTCTAACGTCATAACAATATTTGTTAACTGGCTCAATTATCCCATAAAACCGTTAACAAACCCTTAAAAAACGTCTTATTTTATTAAATATATTTACTTTTTAGGTTAAAATAACTATCTACTGACACGGAAATATATTGAAATGGCTTATATATGGTTGAATTCAGCTTACCGAAGAACTCCAAAGTAGAAAAAGGTAATTATTTCAAGGCCGAAACCGGCGGCAAGAACATCAAAAAGTTCAAGATCTATCGCTGGGATCCGGAAGGCGATGGCAACCCACGCATGGATACTTTCGAGGTGGATATGGATCATTGCGGCCCAATGGTTCTTGATGCTCTTATCAAAATTAAAAATGAAGTTGATAGCTCGGTAACTTTCCGCCGCAGCTGCCGCGAAGGCATTTGCGGTTCATGCGCGATGAATATCGGCTCCTCCGCAACTATGGGCCGCGGCACTAATACATTAGCTTGCACTTGCTCGATCGAAGAACTTGGTGGTGATGAAGTGGTAATTAACCCACTTCCGCATATGGATGTAGTGAAAGATCTGGTGCCTGACCTTAATAATTTCTATGCCCAGCTTGAATCTATCGAGCCTTGGCTAAAAACTGAAACCCCTGCGCCTGAGAATCAGGAACGTCTGCAAAGCCCGGAAGATCGTGCTAAGCTTGATGGCTTATATGAGTGCATCCTTTGTGCATGCTGCTCAACTTCATGCCCAAGCTATTGGTGGAATGGTGATAAATATTTAGGGCCTGCGGTTCTGCTTCAGGCATATCGCTGGATCATCGATTCACGTGATGAAGCAACTCAGGAAAGGCTTGATGCGCTGGAAGATCCGTTCAAGCTATATCGCTGCCACACCATCATGAATTGTGCACGCACCTGCCCTAAAGGCCTGAACCCGGCAAAAGCGATCGGCGAGATCAAAAAAATGATCATCGAACGCCAAGCATAATTATAAATAAATCAGCAGGCTACATCAAAAAACATAGTTAGTAAGAATTTAATTAAAATTCTTAACCGTTTTTTAACTTTTGATATGGTATAATCAACTAAACAAAACTGAGTTGCTACCTATGGGGCCAAACGGAAAAAATAAATATCTTGAGCAATATAAAAAAGATGGTGTAGATAAAATTATCGCCACGAAAAATGGTGACGATTATTCTATAACTGAAGATCAATTAGATCAGGTTATAATTTCCTCATATGCAGCAGAAGGGATAAGCAAAAAGAAAACCGACCTGACTTTTGATGATTATAAAAAGTTCAGTGATAATTATTCTACTGGTTTCTTTAGCAGCGATAAAGAACCAGTGCGCAATTTACCTGCGCAAACCCAACAAGATAATTCATGGGTTGCAAACAATCTGAAAGATGGCGTCGAACACTCTCTTAAAGTTAAAATGCTTACTTTGCGTATGGAAAAGGCTTTTTCCAATGGTATAACACCTGAAGCGATTTATGAAATAACCAAAGGTGAAAATATTTCTTATAATGATATAGGCAGTGCCGATGCAGATAAGAAATTTAAATCGTTCAATGTCGCTATTGGAGGTCGCTATTCCAAACCAGCGACCTCTCAGAATCTTATAGATTTAATGGCAGATAAAGACTTTAATGAAGCCAGAGAGATTTATCTGAATAAGCATACTGATCAGGTACAATCTTATAATGATTTAACAGATGTTCTGAATAATAACACTGGCATGTCCATGGCAGATCTTACAGTAAAAGCAAACGAGATAAATACCAAAAATAAGCTCGCGGATAACACTCAACAACAGCAAGCTGGTGGTGGAGCAGAACCTCAGCCGCATGGTGGCTATGGCACAGCTTATCAACAAAATGCGGATACTTCAAATAGCATAAAAGAACTTCAGCTTTTCCTTCAGGATAAGAAATATGATATTGGAAATTTCGGTGCCGATACCACTTTTGGTGCTTATAGTGCGGGCGCAACATTAAAAGCCCTGCAAGATGGTGTATTCACTAATAAAACACTAAAGGAAGAAGCAGTAAAATTACTGAATTTGAAATTAGATAAGGATGGCAATATAGATCAGACTGATCCTAATTATGCAAAAACAGTTGAAGCGATCAATAATCACGATCAGAACTTTTTCAAAACGTTAAGGCATGGCGCTGATTTTGAAGGGGAAGCGAAAAACCTTGCTGCAAACTTTACCAAAGCTGGCGTTAACCTTGATGGCTCTAAAGGAGTGCTTGTTTATAATAAGCCAGATAAATCATTGGTAGAGTTAGCATAATATAGTTTATTATTACCTCGATTTTCTGAACCTTTCCATAATTTTGCATTGAAAATATTCCATAGCCCCCTATAACCTGTATCATAAATCAGGTTATTATGCTTACACGTTTCGCACCCAGCCCAACCGGCTTTTTACATATCGGTAATATCCGCACCGCTTTGATGTGTTATCTATATTCACGTAAAACCGGCGGCAAATTCATGCTGCGCATTGATGACACTGATGTTGAGCGCACCAAGCAGGAATATATTGATGCCATCCATCGTGATCTTGCCTGGCTTGGCCTGAAATATGATATGGAAATGAAGCAATCTGCACGTTTTCCGCGTTATCACGAAGTGGTTGATGAATTAAAGAAGAAAGGTCGCATTTACGCCGCTTATGAAACGGCAGAGGAACTCGACTTCAAGCGCAAGATCCAACTTGGTCGTGGCATGCCGCCGGTTTATGATCGCGCAGCGCTAAAACTAACCGCTGAGGAAAAACAAAAATTTGAAGCCGAAGGTAGAAAGCCGCACTGGCGCTTTATGCTAGAAGATAAAGAGATCGAGTGGGATGATGAGATTCGTGGAGTTATAAAAATGAGCCCGGCTCACATGAGCGACCCGATAGTTATCCGCGCCAACGGTGAATATACATATATGCTGCCATCTGCGATCGATGATTTCGATACTAAAGTCACCCACATTCTTCGCGGTGAAGATCATATTTCCAACACTGCAATTCAGATCCAAATGCTGGAAGCCATGGATGGCGCGATTCCAAAATTTGCGCATGTGTCGCTCATCAAAGGCAAAGAAGGCAAGCTTTCAAAACGCCTTGGCCACGGCGCAGTTTCTGATCTTCGTGAGCTTGGCATCCAGCCAATGGCGATAAGCTCTTTCCTTGCAAAAATCGGCACGTCTGATCCGGTTCAGTTGCGTGAAAACCTTGATCAGCTTGTGGCAGAATTTGATATTTCTAAATTCAGCAAATCCCCAACTATGTATGATGTTGAAGATATTTTACGCCTGAATACTAAAGCGCTTCATGAGATCGATTTTGATGAGGTAAAGGAAAAATTGCCATCAGGCATGACCAAAGATTTCTGGAATGTTGTGCGCCTGAATGTTGAAAACGTCAACGATGCCGCCCTCTGGTGGAAGATCTGCAATGAGGATATTGTTACTCCTATTATTGAAGAAGATAGAGAATTCTTAAGAAGTATTGTACCTTTGCTCCCGAAAGCTCTGGATGAAAATTCTTGGGATATTTGGCTTACTGATATCAAAAATAATACCCAGCGTAAAGGTAAGTCCTTATTTATGCCTATAAGATTAGCTCTAACCGGTGAAGAACACGGCCCTGAGCTAAAAAAAATATTACCTTTAATTGGTAGAGATACGATTTCTAAAAGATTGAGTGGAATTTTAAATGCTCAAGCCGATCAAGATCGTAAAAAATTCTATAAGGATTTAAAAGATAAAAAAGAAAATAAACTCTAATTTGTCATTCCAGCGAAAGCTGGAAACCAGTCGTGAGTTAATACATGAAAGATTATTTCATTTATATCCTTGCCTCAAAAAGGAACGGAACACTTTATACAGGTGTAACTAATGACTTGCCAAGAAGAATAAACGAACATAAGGAAGGTGTAGCAAGCAGTTTTACAAAAAAATATAACATAAAAATGCTTGTTTACTATGAACACACGAACTCTATTGAATCTGCTATTATAAGAGAATCAAATATAAAAGCCTGGAAAAGAAAGTGGAAACTTGAGACAATAGAAAAATTCAATCCGGATTGGGAAGATCTTTACTATAAAATCTTGCAATAAATATTAATTATAGAATTGGTTTCCAGCTTTCGCTGGAATGACACGGAGACTCTATGGAACTTTATCTTTTTAATTCGCTCAGTGGGAACAAGGAAAAATTTGTTCCTATAGAAGCCCGAAATATCCGCATGTATGTCTGCGGGCCGACTGTCTATGATCGCCCTCACCTAGGCAATGCCCGCGCCGTTGTGGTTTATGATCTGCTGTTCCGCATATTGCGCAAAATATATGGTGAAAAACAGGTTTCTTATGTTCGCAATATCACTGATGTTGATGATAAAATTAACAAGGCTGCGGTTGAGAATAATGAAACCATTAAAAGTCTCACCACCCGCATCACAAAATTCTTTCACGATGATGTCGCCGCGTTGAATAACCTGAACCCGACCAAGGAACCGCGCGCAACTGATCATATAAAAGAGATCATAAAGATGATCGGCGAGATCATTAAGAACGGCCATGCCTATATTGCTGAAGGCCATGTTCTCATGGATGTTAAAAGCCTCGATAAAATCCCGGATTATCATTATGGCGAACTTTCCGGCAAGGTTCAGGAAGAGCTTATCGCCGGTGCACGTGTGGAAGTTGAAAGCTATAAAAAGAATCCGAGCGATTTCGTTTTGTGGAAACCTGCTGCAGAAAAAGATGATGACTCATCTAAATTTGAAAGCCCTTGGGGCGTTGGCAGACCGGGCTGGCATATTGAATGTTCTGCAATGAGCAATGCAGCTTTTGGCAATGATTTTGATATTCATGGCGGCGGCGCAGACCTGAAATTCCCGCATCACGAGAATGAGATAGCACAGAGTGTTTCCGCTCACCCGCACAGCCATTATGCGAAATATTGGGTGCATAACGGCTTCCTCACCGTAAATGGCGAAAAGATGAGCAAATCCCTTGGCAATTTCACTACCGTGCGTGATCTGCTTGATAAAGGCGTTAAGGGCGAAATTATCCGTCTTGCGCTGCTTTCCGCACATTATCGTAAACCGCTCGATTTTTCTGATAAGCTTATCGAAGATGCTGAAAAAACCTTAGATAAATTTTATCATGTATTGGAACTTCAGCAAAAGAGAGAGGTAACATCTTCAAGCAGAATGGCAGTTGAGATAAACGAGACCAAAAATAATAATGATAAGGCTGAAGTCGCTTATTATAATTTTTTTAAAGCACTTTATGATGATCTAAATGTTCCCCTTGCACTATCGCATCTTTATACATTAGCAAAAATCATTTCTTATTTTAATCCAAGTGATAAACCTTTTAACTTATTTAAAGATGCCTGCGCGATCCTTGGCATTTGCCAGATGAAAGTTGAGGAATGGTTCGTGGATAAAAAACAGAACTTCAATTCCGCTTTGATCGAGGAAAAAATCCAGGCACGTATAGATGCGAAGAAAAATAAAGACTTCGCCACTGCCGATAAGATTCGCGCTGAACTTGAAGCCATGGGCATAATCCTGAAAGACTCCAAAGAAGGCACCACCTGGGAAGTGAAGTAATTAGTTACTCGCTATAAAATGTCCGTTACGTAAGGATTCATTATCACCCGGAACCAATTCATAAGTGAAATCGCTGCCATCGGGTTTGGTCATTTTCCCGCCGGCGGCCTCTAATATTGCCTGCCCCGCCGCAGTGTCCCACTGCATGGTGTTTCCAAATCGCGGATAGATATCTGCCAAACCTTCTGCAAGCAGACAGAATTTATATGAACTTGCTGATGCCACAAATTCTTTCACATTTAACGTTTGGATATATTCTTCAGTAAGTTTATTGCGATGATTCTTTGATGCAATAACACGCAAACCACCACTTAGCTTCGGCGCAACTTTCATTTCTGTTGTGCTACCATTTGCAAATCTATATGCCTTGCCATCTTTCGTGTAATAAAGCACGCCATATGCAGGCGCATATATCACGCCTTCCACTGCACGGTTTTTTTTCACCAGCCCGATATTTACTGTGAATTCTTTTTCACCATTTATAAAGCTTCTGGTGCCGTCAAGCGGGTCAACCAGCCAGTAAGTATCTGTATCGGGAAGGTTTTCCAGGCTCCCCTCTTCCGAAATCACCGGAATATCAGGCGTAAGCTTTTGTAATTCTTTCGAAATAAACGCATCAGCTTCCTTGTCAGCAAGCGTAACCGGGGAATTATCGCCTTTCACCTCAACCTCAATAGTGGGTGAAAAATGCTTCATTAGTATATAACCTGCATCAGTTGCAAGCTTATTAAGGGCTGGAATTAAAGAAGAATATTGCATTATTGGCTTGTGGGTCTATATACCTCTGGTGTATTCAATTTTACTGGCATAACATGCAGAAAACAACAAAGAACACCGCGTTAACTAACGAATCGAATATGGCAGATAAGTTTCATCAAGACAATCTAAAACATATCAAAAAAATCATCGCTTTCGGCGAAAATAAGATAGGAAAGAAATTAAGCCCTGCACTAGGCAATTTCATTGAAATATTCTATGCCGATTGTGATCATAAATATCTTAATGACACTCCGGTAGATCAGCTTTTTGATATCGCCTATTCATCTTTTGAATTTATCCAGAATAAAACCACAGCACGTAAAATCCGCGTTTTCAACCCAAGCAATGAAACTGATGGCTGGAAGAGCGAACGCACCATTATCGAGGTAAACAGCGATGACATGCCGTTCCTGCTCGATTCCATCGTGAATTATGTCTATCAGGATGATCGCGTTCTGCACCATGTTCTGCACCCAATATTATATGCCACTCGTGATGATAACGGCAACCTGACGGCAGTCAGTAAAACTAACGGCAATGGCTCTAAGGGCGAATCGCTGATCCATATCCAGATCGGCCATATATCTGACAAAAATGAGCAGGAGACTATAGCTGCCGAATTGAATGACATTCTTGAAAACGTGCAATATGCGGTTTCTGATTGGCGCCCGATGATGGCCCGCGTTGAAACCACTATCGAACGCCTTGGCACCATTAAAAAAGGCGTTGATGCCGCTGAGATAAATGAATCGATCGAATTTTTAAAATGGTCACTGGAAAATAATTTCCTTTTCCTTGGCTATCGTGATTTTGATTTCAATAAAAGCAAAAGCTACACTATTAACAGCGCTACTCAGCTTGGTATTTTCCGCTCATCTGCTAATCGCGCGCATGATGATAAAATTAAAGGTATTCCGCTTAACAGTGAGATCATCCTGAAAGATGCAAAACCGGTTGAAATCACCAAATCCAGCCGTCGTTCGATGGTTCATCGCGCTGTTCCTATGGATTATATTGCGGTTAAAAAATATGATGAAAAAGGCAATATAGTTGGTGAGGAAAGATATCTCGGCCTGTTCACTTCAAAAGTTTATTTCCAGTCTGCACATGATATACCACTGATCCGCAACAAGATCGAAAATATAATCGAGAAATCCGGCTTCGGCCCGAAAAGCCACAGCGGCAAAACGTTGGCGGCAATTCTTGAAGGCCACCCTCGTGATGAGCTTCTTCAAGCCAGTGAAGATGAACTATTTGAGATCGGCATGGGCATCGTTTCGATATTTGAAAAACCTGCAACCCGCATATTCATCAGGAAAGATCGCTTCTTCCGCTTCTATAGCTGCATTCTTTTCATCCCGCGCGATTTCTTCTCCACGCAACTTCGTGAGAAGATCCAATCGATATTGGAAGAAGATCTGAACGGCAAGGTGATGGATTATTACACTCAGGTGACTGATTCCCCTCTTGCGCGCGTAACTGTTTTGGTGAGCGCAATTCCTGAAGGTGAAGCATCTGATTATCTTCATACCAGCAAGGCTTTGAAAGAAATTCCGCAAATAGATGTTGAACGTCTGCAGCAGAAAATCGAGGAAAAAACCAATAGCTGGGTTGATGGTTTTAATAAAAAACTTATCGAGAAATTCGGTGAGATCGAAGGCGAACAGCTTTTCAAATCATATTCAAAATCATTCCCGCAAAGTTATAAAGATGCTTATCATCCGGGCGGTGCAAGCCTTGATGTTCAGAAAATGGAATATGTATATCGCACCAAGGCGATCACGCTTTCACTTTATTTTGATCTATATCATCTTGAAAAAGATACCGGCGATCAGTTCCAGTTAAAACTTTTCTCACTGAATGAACGTATCAACCTTTCTGATATTCTTCCTATCATTGAAAATATCGGTTTCCGTGCAGTTGATGAGATCACCTTCAAGATCAAGAAAAAAGGCCAGGATCAATATGTCTGGATCCACCATTTCCGCCTGCAGCTGAATAAGAACAGCCTGAATTCAAATCGCGTTATTTCCATCAATGATATTAAAAATATCTTTGAAGAAACGCTGATGATGATCTGGAAAAAAGAGATCGAGAACGATTCTCTTAACCAACTTGTAACCCGCGCTGCACTTAACTGGCGCAATATTAAACTCCTGCGTTCATATACAAAATATTTCCTGCAGTTGAACTTCCCTTACTCGAAAGATTTCGTATCGCAGGCGCTTTGCAAATATCCAAATATCGCAGGCCTGTTGGTCGATTATTTCTATGCGAAATTCTCACTTGGTCTCGAGCAATCCGTTCGCGATGAAAAATTCGCTGAGATCGATGCGAAACTGAAAGAAGAACTAGCGAATGTTTCATCAGTCGCTGAAGATAAGGTGATAAACCAGTTCTATGAAACCATGAAGGCAACCCTTCGCACCAACTTCTTCCAGAATGATGCAGAAGGCCACAATAAAAAATATATCTCGTTCAAACTGCGTTCTTCATCAGTTCCGAATATGCCTAAACCTAAGCCTTACGCTGAAATTTTTGTATATTCTTATGATTTCGAGGGCATTCACCTTCGTGGCGGTAAAGTTGCGCGCGGTGGCCTTCGCTGGTCTGATCGTGTGGAAGATTTCCGCACCGAGATCCTTGGCCTCGTTAAAGCGCAAATGGTTAAAAACGCCGTTATCGTTCCGGTTGGTTCTAAGGGCGGCTTCGTGCTAAAACACCCAGTTCAAGGCCGTGAAGCCTATATGGCACAAGGCATTGAATGCTACAAAACTTATCTATCGGGCCTGCTTGATCTCACTGATAACATCATCGGCGGTGAGATAATCCCTCCGAAAGATGTTGTTCGTTATGATGAGAATGATCCTTATCTAGTTGTTGCTGCAGATAAAGGCACCGCAACCTTCTCTGATTATGCAAATAGTGTAGCACAGAAATATAATTTCTGGCTGGATGACGCCTTTGCAAGCGGTGGCTCTGTTGGTTATGACCATAAAAAAATGGCGATCACTGCACGTGGCGCATGGATCTCTGTAATGCGTCACTTCCATGAAATGGGCCGTAACTGCCAGGAAGAAGATTTCACCTGCATCGGTATCGGCGATATGGCCGGTGACGTATTTGGTAACGGAATGCTGCGTTCCAAACACATAAGGCTGGTCGGCGCGTTCAACCATATGCATATATTTGTTGATCCTAACCCGGATTCAGCAAAATCATTCAAAGAGCGTGAAAGGCTATTCAATCTGCCTAAATCTGCGTGGACAGATTATGACAAAAAACTCATTTCCAAAGGCGGCGGAATTTTTGAACGCAGCGCAAAACAGATCCCTGTTTCTAAAGAAATGAAAGAAATTTTTGCCATCACTGCTGATAGCATTTCACCTGATGAATTGATCAAAAAAATATTAACTTCAAAAGTTGATTTGTTCTGGAATGGCGGCATTGGCACTTATGTCAAATCCGCACTTGAAAGCAATGATCAGGTTGGTGATAAAGCGAATGACAACCTGCGCATCAATGGCTCTGAGCTTAACGCACTTGTGGTAGGTGAAGGTGGCAACCTTGGCTTCACACAGCGCGGTCGTATCGAATATGCACGCAAAGGCGGCCGCATCAACACTGATGCGATCGATAACTCTGCAGGCGTTGATTGCTCTGATCATGAAGTTAATATCAAGATCGCCATGAAAGGTGCTATCGATAATAACAAGATCAATCTCGAACAGCGTAATAACATATTAGGTCAGATGACTGATGAGGTTGCAACGCTTGTTCTTCGCGATAATGAACTGCAAACTCAAATTCTAACCATTCTTGAAAATCTAAAGAACAGAACGGTTGAAGATAATATCCGCCTGATGCAGCTTCTTGAGAAGGAAGGCCGCCTTGATCGCGCGATCGAATTCCTGCCAACCAATGATGTTTTAATGCAGAGAGCCGCTTCCAAGCAAGGTTTCACCCGCCCTGAGCTTTCTGTGCTTCTGGCATATTCGAAAATGTATGTTTATGACGACCTGATCGCATCAAACCTGCCTGATGACCCCTATTTCGTTTCTGATCTGAACCTGTATTTCCCGACGCAGATGCGTGATAAATTCCAGCAGGAGATCGAAAAACACCCTCTTCGTAAAGAGATCATCTGCACCTTCGTTGCGAACTCGATCGTGAACCGCACCGGCACGGTCTATTTCCACCGCACCAAGGAAGAAACCGGCATGAAAGGCTGCGATATCGCCCGCGCATATACTGCCGTTCGCGATTCATTCTCGCTAAGGCAGATCTGGGAAGATATCGAAAAATCGCAGGAGAAATTCCCGCTGAAAACCATGATGGAACTTTATGGTGAAGTTTATGTAATGCTTGAAAGGGCATGCAGCTGGTTCCTACGTCACTTCCCTCAGCCGCTTCAAACCGGCCTGCTGGTTGAGCAATATCGCCCGTTGATCGCTGAGATTTCATCTAACCTTGATGTGATCGTGAGCGATTCCCTGAAGGAAAAACGTGATGCAAAACTGAATAATTACATCAGTAATAACGTTCCTGAAAGCCTGGCAAAACAGATAGCGAACCTTGATATACTTGCATCTGCGCTTGATATCGCGATGGTATCTCAAAAAACCGGCATACCGGTTAAGCTTGTCGGCCAAATATATTTCCAGGTCGGCGAGAAGTTCAAGCTTGTATGGCTGCGTGAAGAAGCGCGCAGGCTTACAACTGATTCTCACTGGGATAATCTGGCGTTGAAAACGCTTATCAGCAACTATTATGACAGCCAGATGAAACTTACAGAAGACGTGCTAAAACTCGGCGTTGATAAAGAAACTGGTGAATTCTCGATCGAAAAATGGCTTGAAGAGAAGAAGAAAGTTGTGGTTCGTTACAACAGCTTCCTGCAGGATCTTCGCACTCATGAAAGGTTGAGCTCTTCAATGTTGCAGATAGCGGCTGAGAAAGTTCGCTCGATATTGAGCTAGGATCATCTAATTAATCCTCAACAGCGTTCCTGATAGTCTGCCTGATCGCAAAAATGCTGAGTGGTGTAATGATAAGCGCGAATGCCGCTATATTCGTTATATATTGCTGCAAGCTCATCCCCTCACCTGATATTTTCGCTTCCAGAAAGCCGACATTCAGCACAATAAGTGGTATATAAAGCGGAATAGAAAGAATTGCTGATATCACCCCGCCAGCCTTCAAACCTGCTGTGATCCCTGCCATCATCACATTCACCACTGAAATAATCATCGCGCTGAAAGCAATCATCGCCATCAGTAATGGAATTTCATCAATATTATAAAACAGGCTTATAAGCGGCAGAGTTATGACCAGCGGCAGGCCAAAACACACAAACTGCGCGATCATCTTAGCGATTATCAAACTATTCAGGCTTTTCAGGTTTATGAAGAGTTGCTGCAGCATGCCAGATTCCATTTCCCTCTCGAAAATAAAATGCGCTGATAGGTTCGAGGCAAGCATAAAGCAAACTATCACCACCGATGCCGCAACTGGCAGGCCAAGATCGCCTTTTGCACCAAATGCGAGAGCAAAAGAAATGATGATAAAAAATATCAGGATATTGAAGACCTCAAATCCCTTATGATAGATATTTTTAAATTCGCGTTTTAATAGATTAGCTAATTCCATAAGATTTTCTTACATTTTTTGCTGCATTTGTCCAAAACATAATGTGATTAAAACGCGCACCTGTAATGGAATTTTTATCCCGAAATCTTTACGCAGATAAAAACATTGGCAAATTAGCTGATTTAAAAGTAACTTTCCTAAAAAACGGATATTCACATGGTAAAGATAAAAGCACCTAAAATGGTATATGTAAGCGGCGAGGAAATGACCCGCTATGGCATGCAACAGATCCTCGATAAATGGATTGAACCCAACCTCGATATCTCTGACTGGCAGTTCTATGATCTATCATGCAAGCACCGCGATGAAACACAAGATCAGGTTCTGAAAGATATAGTTGCTGCCGGCAAAAAAATTAAGGCAATTTTTAAAGAACCAACCATCACCCCGACAGAAGAACAGAAAAAAGAAATGGGGCTTTCAAAAGCATGGGGCAGCCCGAATGGCGTTATGAGGAAAGGCTGGAATGGCATCACCATCAGCCGCGACACTATCCACATCAACGGCCTGAAACTTGGTTATGATAAACAGGTTCAGTTTGATCGCCATGCTGTTGGCGGTGAATATTCTGCAGGTTACAAAATGGTCGGCAAGGGTAAATCCGTCACCACTTATTACCCTGAAGATGGCTCTGCACCGCAGGTTGTTGAAGAACGTAAACTTGATGATGATCTCAATGCACTTGTCACTTATTCAAACCCGCTTGATAACGTTAAGGCGCTTGCAAGACACTTTTTCAGCCGCTCGCTGGAAGCAGGCTCGGTTCCTTATGTTGTCACTAAAAAAACCGTATTCAAATGGCAGGAAGATTTCTGGCGCATCATGAAAGAAGTTTTCGATGCTGAGTTCAAAAAACAGTTCATAGCCGCAAAACTTCTTCGCCGAGATGAGCTTGAACATCTGATCTCTGATGCTGCCTGCATGAAACTAATAACCTGGACTCAAGGCGGCTTTTCCATGGTTTCACACAATTATGATGGCGATATGCTGACCGATGAAATGAGTCAGGTTCATAAATCACCGGGCTTTATTTCTTCTGCATTAATTGGCGTTTCTGATAATGGTGAGATGATCAAAGAATTTGAAGCAAGCCACGGCACAGTTTCCGATATGTATAAACGCATGAAAGAAGGCCAGGAAACATCACTTAACCCTCTTGGCATGGTCTATGCACTTTATGAATCACTGAAACATGCCGATAAGCTTGCAAATGATGGCAAAGGGGAAACCACACGTTTTGCTGATGTTATGTATAAATCATTATGCAAAATCATGTCTGGCGGCAAAGGCACGCGCGATCTCTGTGGCCCAAGCGGCTCAACCACGGAGCAGTTTGTTGATCTGGTTGCAGCTGAAATAAAAGCGAACTTATAATATTTTTATCGGCTCACCTTTTTTTGTGCCTTCAACTATAAGGTCACGATTGTGTTTTAAAGTATTTCTAGTGGTATTAACTTCCCTGCCATGGTGATATATCGTCACTGATCGGCAATTGGCAAATACTCCTCTTTTAGAGAAATCCTCATGCCTTTTGATCTCAAATTCCATTTCATGCTTATTTGAATCAACCACTTCACCATCACGATTTCTGGTTTCAATATGTGATTCCGGGTGCTGCATTATGAAAGTTGCCGTGCTGTTTGAAACATCCACTTTCATTGGGTTATATCGATCTCCATCACGATCATATATCAATTTATTCTTCTCATAGAAAACATACTTTGTCTTCTGTCCGAAATCTATTTTCTGTATAAAACTATGTGTTCTCATACCGTTTATTGCATGTTCCATCATTTCATCGATAAGTGCCAGCGCCTTATCAGTATTTGTTTCAACAGGCGTACGAAGCTCTTTAAATATAATTTTATTTATAAATCTTGTGCCCAAAGTTCCCATATCTTCATCAGGCATACTATTCACGCGCTCAACAATGCTACCAAGTTTTCCTACCAGGCTTTGGTCCAGGTGTTTATTATTATCAACGTAATCGTAAAATTCTTTCAGTGAATCATTTAAATAATGAAAAAGATTTTTATTCTTTGCGGCATATTTTAAATAAAGTTCAGTTTTCTGATCCATTAATTTATTGCGATCAAAACTCTCAAATTTTCTTGTTTCCTTGGCAGGAAGTGTAATGTTTTCTTCAAATGGAATTTGTTGTTCAGCAATCTTTTCGGCTGGTTTTTCAACTTCAGAAATTTCTGCTGGAATATTTAAAACTGCGTCTTCTTTGAACATAATTCATTCCCCGAATAGAATTTTTATATGCCTTTAACGCGAAAAGTATTCCATCTTTATACCATATCTGTTTTTCTGCTCCAACATCTTATTGATAAGGTTCATTTATATGGACCTGATAAGGAATAAATGGTTCAAATGCTTGAAAAATTCATAATTTTCACGCTATCCATCTGATTTTAAATCCAAACCAATTTTGTTCCAATTTCCTTGACTAATAGGTATGTAGGTTGTATTAATGATATAGCTCTTAGGAGGGGCCCTATATGTCTAAACTAGTAATACCGATTCTACAGGAAAATGGTCTTAGCCACTATATAGAGGAAGTTAATAAATTTCCTATCCTTGATGAGAAGGAAGAATATATGCTTGCTGTCCGTTATAAAATTTATAACGATGTTGAGGCGGCTCATAAATTGGTTACAAGCCATTTAAGATTGGTTGTTAAGATCGCGATGAGCTTCCGCGGTTATGGCCTGCCGGTTAATGATATAATCGCTGAAGGCAATATCGGCCTGATGCATGCAGTTAAAAAGTTTGATCCTGCGAAAGGTTTCCGCCTTTCAACCTATGCAATGTGGTGGATCAAGGCTGCGATACATGAGTTCGTATTGAAATCGTGGTCGATCGTGAAGGTTGGCACTTCTGCCAGCCAGAAAAAATTGTTCTACAACTTAAAAAGGTTGAAAAACAAGCTAACTGTCAAATCCAATACCGATAATCTGAGCGATATGGATGTTGCTGAGATCGCAGATGATCTGCAGGTCAGCGCTTCCGAGGTTCAGGATATGGATAGGCTGATGAGCGGTGGCAGCAAATCTTTGAACGTTGCCGTATTCGCTGATTCCGAGGAAGAACAGATCAATTTTATTGAAGATAGTTCTGCTGATCAGGAAACAGCTTATGGCGAGCTTGAAGAACTCGATTACAATAAAAAACGCCTATATTCAGCTATGACAAACCTGAATGAACGCGAGAAAGATATACTTACTAAACGCCGCCTGCTTGATGAGCCTCTAACGCTTGAGGACTTAAGCCAACAATATGGAATATCTCGTGAGCGTGTGCGTCAAATTGAGAATCGTGCGCTTGAAAAACTGCAAAAGGTAATGTTGCCTGAAACTGCTGCGGCAGCTTAAAAACGGCTATTTACTTAAATAAATCTTCACCAGTGAGCTGATGCCCAAATAGGTATTCAGCTTACGGGTGAAAATATCGTAGTCATTCTTTTTAATCTGGTTAATATGGTGCCATGCAATTTTTGAAAAAAGATAAACTGGCTTCGCTTCTTTCCTCTCGCTATAGGAAATATCATCTATTCTTCCTTGCGAAATCTGCAGTTGCTCTGTGGCTGTTTCTATAAGCTCCTTCACGATCACTTTTGCCTTATCCGGAAATGCTGCGCTGCCAAAATCTGATGCTGCAATTCCAGCCTTTTCCATCAGGTTGGCTGGGAATATAGAACGGTTACTCGAAAAATTTTTATGCACCGCACGCAAATAAGCTGTTATAGCCCATGCAATTGAAAGCGGCTCCGCCACGTCCCCAAACCTCTCATTATCAAACCCGATTATATCCGCAATTATCTTATTCACCGGATATGAAGTATCTCGCAGATAATCTATTAATTCCTGCTTATTTTGGAATGGGTTTTCCTCCAGGTCTTTCTCGCGCGCATCAATAACTTTCAGGAAGTCATTCTTATTCAGATTACCATATTTGCCCACCAATATCCTGAGCTTCGTAACAATCTCATGCTGGCGCACCACACGCGTATGGTCGAACACTTCATCCAGCGCTTCCCTCCACCACTGAAAGCGAATATGCCCCATCATGGCTTCAGTCACCCTGGCCTTTATCTTGGCGATCTCAAGGTTGAATAATATCACTGTGATAACATCTTCACGCTTGTCTTTCGGCGTAAAAATCAGCGATATATATCGGTCGTAATCTAATTTCTGAATTTCCTGTAACATAAAACCCTATATAATGCCCATGATGGATAAAGAAAAGCTCTACATTATCGGTGCCGGCATTTCAGGCTTAACAGCCGCTTACTATGCCGCAAAAACCGGCCGATATGATATAACAATTTATGAGGCCAGCCCCCAGCCTGGAGGCCGCTGCCGAAGCTATTTCGATGAAAAACTCCGTTGCGAGATAGATAACGGCAATCACCTGATAATGGGCGCAAATGAAAATGTTCTCGGACTTATCAAAGAACTCGGTGTATATGATCGGCTGAACAAATTCTCTGATAAAACCTTTAGGTTTTATCATGCCAATACTGGCAGCTCATATCAGTTCAAAGCCCCTTTCCCTGCGATCAAAACCTTCGGCCTGAACGGCATTTTCACTCTGATAAAATTCCTTCTCTGCGATACTAATAAAACAGTTACAGAATATTTTAAGAATTCACCAAAACTTTATGAAAAGCTTATAAACCCCATTTCGCGCAGCATATTGAATACTCCGTCCGAATACGCAGATGCAAATATTTTACGTAAAGTTTTTTTGAAAATATTTAAAACACAAAACGGCTTTGATTATTATTACCCCATCGCAAACTGGCATAATTCCCTGATCGCACCACTTGTCGATGCCCTAGATAAAATGGGGGCAAAGATAAATTATGATAAGCGCGTTAAGGAAATGATCTTTGAAAATGATATCGCCACAAAATTGATATTTGATACTGAACAGATAGATATTTCATCAGCTAAAACCGTTCTTGCAACTCCCTCACAAGTGAGTTCAAAACTCTTAAATATAACCACTCCAGATGAATTTGAACCGATAGTTAATATACACTTCCGCATCGATCACTATATCAAACCGCAAATATATGGCGTGATAAACGGCCCGCTGGAATGGCTCTTCGTCAAGCCTGATATGGTCTCAACCACATATAGCGCCGCAAGTGATATACTTAATTTTGATCAGGAAAAAATGGCCGCAGATGTATGGAACACATGCGCAAAACTTCTCACCCTACCCACCTCACCTGTTCCACCACACCGCATATTAATAGAAAAACGTGCAACTTTCGCCTGCACTAAAGAACAGCTCGCAAAGCGTCCCTCACAGAAAACCGCATATAAAAATCTCTATCTCGCCGGTGATTATACTTCGAACTCCCTGCCTGCAACTATAGAAGGCGCGGCATTAAGCGGCAAAATAGCCGCGGATTTTTTCCTATTTCAGACATAATCCTGTAACACTGACCTGTTATAATCTGGCCACCGATGAGTTAACAATAAAGCGGAGTATAAAATGGTAGATATAAAAGATATAGCAGCAGTGGCTGAAGCGGCTCAAGGCATTAAAGATTTGGCAGAAAAACCTACTTTTCAAAAAGCTGGTCACGTTGCCACACAACTTGCTGGGCTAGAATTTATCAAATCAGATGATACCCATACTCGCGAATAATTACTTATTGCCTCTAGACTTCAAAGGCCCTTTAATCATATGATTTAGGGCCTTTTTTGGTTTCGTGTTTAAGCAAACAACTCTTTCTTCTGCCTTTCAGAAATTATATCACGCAGGCGTGCAGCCTCCTCAAAATCCAGGTTTGAAGCCGCCTTTAACATATCCTTACGTAAATCATCGATCGAAATAACGATAGTTTTTTCGGTCTCCAGTTCTTTTTCCTGGCGGCGCTCATCCTGCAGTGCCATGGAAATTGCCTTCTGCACGGTTTTCGGTGTAATACCATGCTTCTTATTATAAGCCTGCTGTATTTTGCGCCTTCTGTCAGTTTCACCAACCGCCTGCTTTATCGCTTGTGTTTCAACATCAGCATAAAGCACAACATAACCATCGGCATTACGCGCCGCACGGCCTATGGTTTGCGTCAGTGAAGTTGCGGAGCGCAAGAAACCGGTTTTATCTGCATCCAAAATTGCAACTAATCCGCATTCAGGAATATCAAGCCCTTCTCTAAGCAGATTTATACCCACCAGAATGTCAATCTCGCCCTGCCTTAAACTGCGGATTATCTCGATGCGTTCAAGTGTTTCCACATCTGAATGCAGATACGCAACCTTCATATTCAGCTCTTTTAAATATTCGGTCAGGTCTTCCGCCATCTTTTTCGTCAGCGTTGTGATTAGCACTCTATAGCCATTTGCCACCACCTTCTTGCTTTCCGCAATCACATCATCCACCTGATTCGTGCAAGGCCTCATATGCACAATAGGGTCGATCAAACCAGTCGGTCTAATGATCTGCTCCGTCACTTTGCCTGCAGTTTTTTCCATTTCC
This sequence comes from Pseudomonadota bacterium, assembly GCA_048498735.1. Taxonomy (GTDB): domain Bacteria; phylum Pseudomonadota; class Alphaproteobacteria; order Rickettsiales; family UBA8987; genus JAMHZE01. The sequence goes on along the minus strand of JBEHXK010000011.1, from coordinate 1,441 downwards.
CAAACCCCCGGGGTTGCAGAAACATGCACAGTTTGCGGGCGCATTATTTCCCATTCCTCAAATTTCAACGGGCGGTTATCAAGTGCGGAAGGCAGGCGGAATCCGTGCTCAACCAGTGTTGTTTTCCTTGCTCTATCACCATTATACATGCCACCCACCTGCGGCACGGTCACGTGGCTTTCATCGATGAAAAGTAAAGCATCTTTCGGCAGATATTCAAATAATGTCGGTGGCGGCTCACCAGGTTTGCGGCCGGTCATATAACGCGAATAATTTTCAATACCTTTACACGAACCCGTTTCAAGCATCATCTCAACATCAAACTTCGTGCGCTGGTCTATGCGTTGCGCTTCTATCAGTTTATTATTCTTTTCAAAATGTGTTACCTGGTTCTGCGCTTCACGCTTGATCGATTCCAGCGCCTGCATCATGGTCAGGCGCGGCGTGATGAAGTGCGTATTTGCAAACACGGTGATTTCATTCAGCTTGCCGATCTTCTCGCCCGTCAGCGCATCAAACTCATATATCTCTTCAACATCATCACCAAAAAATTCCAACCTCCACGCAACTGATTCCAGATGCGACGGGAATATGTCCAGAATATCCCCTTTCACGCGGAATGTACCATTAGTGAAATTTATATCATTCCTGTCATATTGCAGTTCAACCAGCTTGTTGATCACCTCGCGCATATCAATATGTTCATGCTTTTTTACACCAAATGTCATCTGCAGATAAAGCTCGGGCGCACCCAAACCATAAATGCATGAAACAGATGCTACCACGATAACATCACGGCGTTCCAATAGTGCACGCGTTGCTGAGTGGCGCAGGCGCTCTATCTGGTCATTGATCGCCGAATCCTTCTCAATAAACATATCAGTTTTCGGGATATAGGCTTCGGGTTGGTAATAATCGTAATATGAAACGAAATATTCCACCGCATTATGCGGGAAGAATTCCTTGAACTCGGCATAAAGCTGCGCCGCCAGTGTTTTATTGTGCGCCATAACCAACGCCGGGCGGTTCAAGTTTGCGATGATATTTGCCATCGTATATGTTTTGCCGGAACCCGTCACACCAAGCAACACTTGGTCAGCAAGACCCTGCTTGATACCTTGGGTCAGCTCTTTTATGGCCTTGGGCTGGTCACCAGCAGGCGGGAATTCTGATACTAATTTGAACATGATTTTTATTTAAGTCAAAACCCCTAAAAAACAAGGTGCTATTTATTGTGGCTGCAGACAAGGATATGTTCCGCCACTGCATAAAGGAACCGTTTTTGATACACATCCAGTACCACCCAATGCATCACAGCCATAAACCTGTGATAAGCATTTTAACTCAGTGTAATTCCCTAGAACCACACCTGGCGATGACCCGGGGCGGGGACCGCCGGACCTTCGGATTCCACGGCCCGGCCGAGCGACGCGGACCAATG
>JBEHXK010000010.1:0-74795 GCA_048498735.1 Pseudomonadota bacterium | reverse complement strand
GTATATAAACGCGTAGATACCTGCGCTGCTGAGTTTGAATCACAAACTCCATATATGTACTCCACATATCGTGAACCTTCTTTTGTTTATGCCAATAATAACCTCGAAGAAGTGTTGAACTGCGAATCACGAGTTAGTGATAAGAATAAAGTAATGGTTCTTGGCTCCGGCCCTAATCGTATTGGGCAAGGTATAGAATTCGATTATACTTGTGTTCATGCATGTTTTAGCCTGCAAGAAAAAGGTTATGAAACAATAATGGTAAATTGTAACCCGGAAACTGTTTCCACCGATTACGATACCTCTGACAGATTGTATTTTGAACCTTTAACCACTGAAGACGTATTAGAAATTGTTCATGTTGAACAGACAAAGGGCAATCTAGTAGGCCTAAACGTGCAATTTGGTGGGCAAACACCTTTGAAACTAGCAAAATCCCTAGAAGAAGCTAATGTCCCTCTTCTTGGAACTTCAAACCACTCGATTGAAATTGCCGAAGACCGTGAGAAATTCAAAACCTTCATTGATCGCAATGAACTTAAACAGCCTAAAAGTGATATTTGCTACGAAAATGAAGATTTGGTTTCTAAGGCTAATGCTGTTGGCTTACCAATTGTTGTACGCCCTAGCTTCGTATTAGGCGGCATGTCGATGCGTATAGTTTATGACACCGCTGGCTTAAAACAATATCTAAAAGATTTTCCTAATTGCTTTGAAGGTGGCCCGTTACTTATTGATTCATTCCTCAAAAACGCAACTGAGGTTGATGTTGATGCTATATGCGATGGAAAAGATGTATTTATTGCAGGAGTCATGGAACATATAGAGGAAGCTGGTATCCATTCTGGAGACTCTGCCTGCTCTATCCCACCATACTCTCTAAGCAAAAAAGTTATAGATAAACTGAAAGATCAGGGGCGTAAAATAGCTCTGGGCCTCAATATTAAAGGCCTTATAAATATCCAGTTCGCCGTGAAAGGTGAGGATGTTTATATTATCGAGGTGAATCCGCGCGCAAGCCGTACAGTTCCTTTCGTTGCGAAAGCGACTGGCATCCCAGTTGCAAAAATAGCTTCTTTGGTGATGGTTGGTGAAAAACTTAGCAACCTTATAGATGTTAAAGCAACTGAAGAAAAAGTTACGAATCTTAAACATTTTGCCGTTAAGGAAGTTGTATTCCCGTTCAATAAATTTTCGCTTTCGGACATTGTTCTTGGACCAGAAATGAAATCAACCGGCGAAGCAATGGGTATAGATAAAACCTTCCCGCTTGCATATGCAAAGGCACAAATGGGTTGTAATAACATACTTCCAATAAAAGGCAGTGTTTTCATTTCTGTTAAGGATTCAGATAAGTTCACAATATTACCACTAGCTGATAACCTGGTAAAACTTGGCTATAATATCGTGGCAACAAAAGGAACTGCCAAATTTTTCAGTGATAATGGCATTAAAGTAAGCGAGATAAATAAAGTTGCTGAAGGAAGCCCACACATCGTTGATGCTCTAGCGCAAGGAAAAATCCAACTGGTCATAAATACAACTGAAGGCGAAAAATCATTACGTGATAGCTTTAGCATCCGTCGCACATCGATCATGTATAAAATACCATACACGACTACACACACTGGCGCTCGCGATATCGTTCTTGCTTTAAAAGAAATGAAGGAAAAAGTAACCCTTGAGGTTACTCCGATTCAGTCTTATATATAACAAGTTTTTAAATTCTATAATCTATACAAATTATGGCGAAATTACCTATTACAAAAAAGGGCTATGAAGCTCTTGAGGAAGAATTTAAAAATTTGAAATTCGTTGAGCGGCCATCTATAATAGAGCAGGTTGCAACCGCGCGCGATCATGGCGATTTAAAAGAAAACGCCGAATATCATGCAGCTCGTGAGAAACAAAGCTTTATTGAAGGACGCATTGGAGAACTTGGTAATTATATTGCCAATGCCGAAGTTATAGATGTATCAAAAATAGTCAGCAAAAAGGTCGTTTTTGGTGCCACAGTTACGCTTGTGGACGAAAATGATGCAGAAAAAACCTATCAATTGGTTGGTGAATATGAGGCCGACATCAACAATAACAAAATCTCTATAACCTCGCCTATTGCCCGTGCCATGATAGGAAAAGAAGAAGGGGATATGGTTAAATTTAGTGCTCCTGGTGGTCTGAAAGAGTACGAAATCCTTAAAGTGGCTTATAAATAAGCTTTGACATGCCTATAAAAAAATGTAGTCTACGCTTGAGTTTAATGCTCTTAAGGCTACAGTTTATAAGTTCCTAAAGTGAATTTTTATTCGGCGTAAGTTAAGAGTGCAATTAATAATTGCAAGTTAAACTCAGACTTAACAACGCCAAATAGGAGTTCTAATTATGGCAACTGGTACAGTAAAATGGTTTAACCCAACTAAAGGCTATGGTTTCATACAGCCTGATAATGGCGGTAAAGATGTGTTCGTTCACATTTCTGCTGTTCAACAAGCTGGTTGGAAAAGCCTGAATGAAGGTCAAAAAGTAAGCTTCGAGCTTGCTGAAAGCAAAGGCAGAACTTCTGCTGTTGACCTTAAAGAAGCTGCATAATTCGCAGAAAAATTCTAGGTTTGAAAAAGCGCGGAAATTTCCGCGCTTTTTTATTGGAATTTTTAATTATTAAACTAAAACACCTGATGTGGAGAGGTGGCCGAGTGGTTGAAGGCGCACGCCTGGAAAGTGTGTTTACGGGCAACCGTAACGTGAGTTCGAATCTCATCCTCTCCGCCAGAGGTTAACACATGAACACAAATAAAATTAATCTGCTTTTATATATGGTTAAATGCTGCTCTGCGGCACTTATAGCGCATATCGCAGCACCATATTTCCCTGAAGGTGACGCAAGTTGGTTCTTCATCTCTATTATTCTCGTATTAAGCCCTGATAGTAAGGAGGTTATCCCTCTGGCCATGACAAGAATTAAAGCAAATATTCTGGCCAGTATTGTTAGCCTGATTTTGATGTTTATTGGATTACCCAGCCTATTAGGAATATGTATTGGTTTTTGCATAACTATAATCCTGTGTAATTTCTTGAATCTAATGCTGGGCGCAAGGCCGGCACTGGCCGCGGTTATTATTATAATGCTGCATCAGCAATCTGGCATAAAACTATGGGAACTTGCAGCCTCTAGGGCTGGCTATGTGGTTGCTGGATGCCTCACCGGCCTGATATTAACTCTAATTTTCCATCGCTCGTTTAAGAACCAACCAACGTCTAATTTAGATCCTGGCGGAGAATAATCATTTTACTACTAGATATATTAAGAAAATATTTGCAGCAATTATGGCCGCGGATAACAACCAGAAAAATAATTGTGCCGATTTAGACAACTTCCAGTTACCCATAATTTCATTACTACTACAGAACATTATTAGTGGCACTACTGCGAATGGCAGTTGCATACTTAGCACCACCTGGCTTAAAACCAGCATTTTACCTATTGCCGCCTCTCCAATTAACCTGATACCTATCCAGGCCGGCATTATAGCAATTAATCTTGTTGCTAATCTCTGATGCCAGCATGGTATTCTTAGGTTTAAAAAACCTTGTAACACCACTTGCCCTGCCATCGTACCGATCAATGTAGAGCTTTGCCCGGAAGCAAATAATGCCAAGCCAAAAATTATACTTGCTAATGTAGTCCCCAGTAAAGGTGCCAATAGATAATATGCCTGATCAATATCCTTTACATCCTCATGACCTGTTAAGTGAAATGCTGTTGCAGCAAGAACCAATATCGCTGCATTAACAAAAAAAGCTAATGTAAGCGTTATAATCGTATCGTATGTCATTAATCTAATGGCATCCTCTTTATTGCTTTCACCCGGAGCTATTCTGCGAGTTCCTACGGCTGATGAGTGTAAATAAAGATTATGCGGCATAACTGTGGCACCAAAAATACCAATCGCGATTAGCCAACTGCTTTTATTAGATAATATTTGTGAAGTAGGCACTAAGCCTTTTGCAACCTCATGCCAGTTAGGACTGCTTATCCAAATCTCGGCAGCAAAAGCCAAAGCAATGGTTAAAACCAAACCTATTATTATAGCTTCAACTTTTAAAAGCCCAGCCCCTTGCAATCCTAAAACTATAACAGTATCAAAAGCTGTTATTAATATCCCATATTGCAAAGGCAAACCAAATAATAGCTTCATTGCCAATGCCGTTCCTAAAACTTCCGCAAAATCACAGGCTATTATGGCAAGCTGGGCAAAAATCCATAAAATGAAATTTATTTTTTGATTAAAACGTTCACGGCATAATTGCGCAATATCACGCCCTGAAACCACTCCCAAGCGAACACATAAGGTCTGCAAAAGCATAGCCACAATGCTTGAAATCAAAACCACACACAATAATGCATAGCCGAATCTTGACCCCGCCTCAATATCGGTCGCCCAATTACCCGGGTCCATATAACCAACCGCTACAATAAAGCCAACTCCAGAATAGCGCTTAAATCTTTGTAAAAAATTTGCACCTGGCTCAAGTGGAATTGTTTCCTTTATTTCTGTTGGACAAAATGGTGCGGTTGATGTTGCGGGCAGATGATATTTTGCGAATAAACTCTTCATATATATTTAATATATCAACAGATTGAATTTTCCTAATTTTTATCCATAATATCCATATGACCAATAACTTTAAAGATAATATAGAAAAAAGTCGTTTTGAGCTTGAGGTAGAGAGTAAAATTGTTTTCGCTGATTACAGGAAGGAAAACAATATTTACTATCTAAATCATGTTGAATCCCCAATTGAACTTCGTGGAAAGGGTGCCGCAGGAAACTTAATGAGCCATATTGTTGATTATGCGAAAAAAGGTAATTTCAAGTTATATCCTATTTGCACGTATGCAGTTGCATGGCTCAGAAAACACAAAGAGTTCCACGATCTGATAGCTTAAAATCTTTACGCGATCCTTACTTTACATAGCAAATCCAGAATATATTTTTTAGGCCAAGAACTATATAAACTCAGCAACTGTTAATAGCAGCCGTATTTAAAGTATTCTCTTTAAATACCAATCTAAAAATGGAGGCTAATATGGTTGATAATCAAAATTATCAAAACCGCCAAAACTCTAACCCTGGAAACTTCAAGAATGATGCTGAGAAGGCTCGTGAAGCAGGTAAAAAAGGCGGACAAAAGTAGTCATTCCGATCTGCTTAAAGAAAAGGCCGCAAGAGCGGCCTTTTTTATTCTACATCCTTAAAGTAATCGATCATGATATCATCATTGTAAATTCCCAACTCAATATCATTATCCTTTATGAACCTATCCACATCATAAACTATTTCATTATGAAGATGATTAAACTGATTTAGCATTGGCCTCTCCCTTTAGATTAATTATTAAATTTAATATTATGCTGAATTAAGAAACTATATTTTATGTTTTTAATTTTCATAAACAGTTCATAAATATAGTTAAAATAATTTCATCTGTTCATCCATCGCGTCAGGCTTAAAATGAGCAGTTGAAAGCTTAATTCGTTCAGTTAAACAGAAACGTTTTTTAGAGTGCTGAAAAATTTTATCAATTTGCTCAGCATAAATTCCCTCACCTGTTTTGCGCTTACCAAAAGTTGAATCATATAATTTACCACCATGTACTTCCTTGATGCGGTTAAGGATCTTCTCGGCTCGCAGCGGATAGCGCTCATAAAGCCATTTTTGAAAAATATCCTTAACCCCATAAGGCAGGCGCAAAATGGTGTAACCAGCACTTTTTGCACCTGCATTGGCTGCTTGTTCTAGAATTTTAGGAATTTCATTATCATTAAGACCAGGAAGAACTGGGCCTATCATTACATTTACATGCACACCGGCTTTCGCAAACTCTTCTATCGCTTTTAATCTCATCCGCGGCTGCGAAGCACGTGGCTCCATATTTCGCGCCAGTTCACTGTCTAATGTAGTGATTGATGAATTTATTATTACGGCATTATATTTCGCCAGCTCGGAATATAGATCGATATCACGTGTAACTAGATAATTTTTTGTAATTATAGCTACTGGATTTCGAAAAGCTGTTAACACTTCTAAACAGCCTCGTGTGATCCTCATTTTTTTCTCTATAGGCTGGTAAGGATCTGTGGCCCCACTCATAGTTATTACTTTGGGCTCTTTCTGCCATAACGAACTTTGCAACTTTTCTTTTAACAACTGTGGAGCATCAGGCTTTGCAAAAATCTTGGTTTCAAAATCAAGGCCCAATGAAAGACCAAAATATTCATGATAAGGACGGGCAAAGCAATAAATACAGCCATGTTCACAACCACGATATGGATTAACCGATAAATCCGTCATTGTATCAGGGCTATCATTAGTAGAAATAATGCTACGTGAACTATCCCTGAACACTTGAGTATCTATTTGCCTTCCTTGAAGCGCCAGTTCTTGCTCCTCAGGATCAGAAAAATCACTTTCTTGAACCAATATCCTTTCATAATTCTCATATCTGCCGGTAGGGTTGTCTAGAGCCCCCCTACCCCTTACCTTAGGATTATAGACATTAGTCTTATCGCCAAGAATGTTCTGGTTCGAATATGGTTTTCTGTAAGTGCTTTTTGCCATTATAGATTTATATTTGCTGCTATTGGTGCTGCTGCCTTTTCAAAACAAAGCCAGTTCTTTAACTCAACTATTTGTACACGGGCTGCATGACCAGTTGCTTCCACAGCATCTTGTATGATTTCCAAAAGCTGGAATTTGTTCTGCTTACCTTCAAAGTTATAATTATCTGATTTCTGATATTGGTAAAAATTACGTGCCATCATGTTATTGTGCAGCTTCTGATAGTCCTGAGATGCACCTTTCATAAGTTCTATTTTTACTGAGTACTTCATATCTTGCTCCTTTTTTACAACATTGTTTGTGGAATCTTATTAGAACAAAAACTAGAACATGTCAAATTGTTTTGCTTTTTATTTTTTATGATGTATAAAAATATTTGTATGAAAGAGAAAAAATTACACACTATTCAGGCAAAGCTTTTAAAACTTTTGACTGATAATATTGATGATCCCCTGACAGTCCGTGAATTGCAGGATGCCGTTGGGGCTTCCTCTACTTCCGTTGTTGCACATCATCTGCAGGCACTGGAAAAAAAGGGTTATCTTAAGCGCAACCCTTATAATACTAAAGATTATCAAGTTCTGGGTAGTGGCCCAGAAAGTTCTGTAGCGCATTTAAATCTGTATGGCCTTGCTCAATGCGGCCCTAATGGTACCTTACTGGATGGCGATCCGATTGATAGAATGCCGATAGCATCTCGTCTGTTAAGTTTCCCTGCGGCAGAGGCATTTATGGTGAAAGCTAAGGGTAAATCCATGGAACCTAAAATATTTGATGGTGATTTAGTTATTGCACGTAAAACAACTCATATAGAAAACGGAAAAGTTTATGTGGTTGTTAATGATGGCGAAGCATTGATAAAAAGAATCCAGATTGATGGCAAAAACATCATATTGAACTCATTTAACCCGGAATTCTTACCTTTCATCGCATCTAAGGATTTTCATATAGAAGGCGAGGTCAAAGGTATTTTTTCACGCAAAATATAATTTTTGCTTCTATATTGTTTTTTATTTCCTAAAGCCTATTTTATTCCAATTCTAATCCATAAAATGAGGTCCTCATGTCAAAAGCCATAGCTTATGCCGCACAAGATTCTAAATCTGATCTAAAACCTTATAGCTTTGAACGTAGAAATGTTGGCCCTAATGATGTACAGATAGAAATTCTATATTGTGGAATTTGTCATTCAGATATCCACCAGGCTCGAAATGAGTGGGGCGGCAGCCTTTATCCTATGGTTCCTGGCCATGAAATAGTAGGTAAGGTAACTAAAGTTGGTAAGAATGTAAAAAAATTTAAAGCAGGTGATTTGGCAGGCGTTGGCTGTATGGTTGATTCGTGCGAAAAGTGTCATTCATGCCATGATGGTCTTGAGCAATATTGCGAAAATGGCTTCACCGGGACATATAATGCACAGGATAAAAAAGGTGAGCTGACACAAGGTGGATATTCAGATCATATCGTAGTTCAGGAAAGTTTTGTTTTAAAAATATCTAAAAAACTTGATCTAAAAGCAGTGGCACCACTTCTTTGCGCAGGAATAACTACATATTCTCCACTACGTCATTGGAATATAAAGAAAGGGGATAAAGTAGGTATAGTGGGCCTTGGAGGTCTTGGTCACATGGCTGTTAAACTCGCACATGCAATGGGTGCTCACGTAACAATGATAACAACTTCACCAAATAAAAAGAAAGATGCTAAAAAACTCGGCGCTAACGATGTTTTAATTTCAAAAGATGTAAAAGCCATAGAAAAAGCTGGTGGCAGCTTTGATTTTATACTCAACACAGTTCCTAATCCACATGATGTTAATCCATATGTTGGCCTGCTAAAACGCGATGGAACAATGGTGATGGTTGGTTGCTTGAACCCTATTGATAATGTTGGATTGGCTGGAATGATCTTGGGGCGTAAAACTGTTGCTGGCTCAGTAATCGGCGGCGTTAGAGAAACTCAGGAAATGCTTGATTTCTGTGCTAAACACAACATTGTTTCTGATGTAGAGATAATAAATATTCAGGATGTTAATAAAGCATATGAGCGCGTTATTAAGAGCGATGTTAAATATCGCTTCGTTATAGATATGGCATCATTGAAGAAAAATAAAAAGGCGGCTTAATTTATGAGTAAGTTATTTTCACCGTTAAGACTACGCCAACTCACTTTTAAAAACCGTATATTTATCTCTCCAATGTGCCAATATTCAAGCATCGATGGCGCACCTACAGATTGGCATTTGGTGCATTTAGGAAGCCGAGCGGTTGGCGGCGCAGCTCTTATCATACAGGAAGCTACAGGTGTAAGCACCGAGGGAAGAATAAGCCCTAGCGATGCCGGCATATGGAATGATGAACAAGTAAAAGGCTATAAGCGCATAACAAAATTTATAAAAGAAAATGGCAGCATTGCTGGTATTCAGCTTGCACATGCAGGTCGTAAAGCTTCAACCTATGAACCGTGGAATGGCAATGGTGGGGTTCCCAAAGATAAAGGCGGCTGGACACCGGTAGCCCCCTCACCTATAGCCTTCAACGAAAAATATATTAAACCTGATGAATTAAGTGAAAAGGAAATTGAAAATATAATAGTTCAATTTGTTCAAGCAGCAAAACGTAGTTTGGAAGCTGGTTATGAAGTGGCTGAAGTCCATGCTGCACATGGTTATTTGCTTCACGAATTCCTTTCTCCACTTTCAAATAAACGAACTGATAAATACGGCGGCTCACTAGAAAACCGTATGCGACTTGTTTTAGAAATTTCTGCGCAGGTACGCAAAATATGGCCTCAAGAACTACCGGTATTTGTCAGGATTTCCGCGAGTGATTGGGTAGATGGTGGTTGGGATGTTAAACAATCCACCGAACTATGCAAAAAACTTAAAGATATTGGGATTGATTTAATTGACGTTTCTTCTGGTGGTTTAACACCCGATGCAAAAATTGTTACTGGCCCGGGATATCAGGTTCCGTTTGCCGCAGAAATAAAGAAAAACTCTGGAATTCTGGTTGGATCCGTTGGTGAAATAACCGAAGCGAAACAGGCTGAAGAGATTATTTCATCAGGCAAGGCAGATACGATACTTATTGCGCGAGAATCCCTACGCTCACCTTATTGGCCACTCCACGCAGCACATGAGTTAGGCGTTGATCTAGAATGGTTAAAACAATATGAAAGGGCAAAACCTAAAAAATCATAGAAAATTTTCTATGATCAAATGATTTAGGTTTTTTCTTAGGATTATATAGTTTGGGCAGATCTTATGCATTAATTCATAAAATTTTGGCCCATGATTTTTCTCTTTAAAATGGCAAAATTCATGAAGTATTATGTAATCAATGAATTCCCTATCTACAAATATCAGACTATTATTTAATATGATCTGATTATCGCCAGTGCATGTGCCCCAGCGTTTATCCATCTTACGATATTTTATTGGCTTTGCTTTCCTGATGCCAATATCTGCAACCTTTTTCAGGCACTCTTCCATAGATTCTGAAAAAATCTTTTTAACCTGCTCTTTATACCATTTTATGACTATATTTTTTATTTTACTTTCATCATTGTATGGAGAGGAAACGATCATTTCGCTTTTACTTAACATAACAGAGTTAGCCAGATCTCTTTTTATGATTAGCTTATAAGGATCGCCTAGAAAATACAGTATCTGTCCATTACAAAAACTTTTTGGCATTTCAAGAACGTTATAATCTTTATATCTGTCGAGATTTTTTAATATCCAGTTCGATTTTTCTTTCAAAAAACTGGCGATTCCATTTTGTGTGGCGCGTGCAGGAGCGCAAACCTCAAGTGTTTTGCCAGGCTCAATTTTGATAACCAAAGACTTTCTGTGTGAGAAGCTGATATTGTAATTTACCTTCTGCCCATCGAGCGAAATCACATTATTTTTCAAAACCTTTGTTACTCTCAAACTCATGAATTCTTTTATAATCTATTTATAAAATGCAAAGAGAGCTTTAATCGATTTTTTATAGGGATGAAATAAAAATAATTCTTAAATAACATAAAATTTTTATATGCATAAAATGGGGTATAAAATACCGGATAAATATAACTTTGTTTTGTTCCTCATGGTATTATCCGTGAGCATTTTTCAACTATTTGCTTTGCCTCTTTATCTGCTGCCTAAAAATATTTATTGGGCCATTTTGATTATACCATTAATCCCTTTCAATAACATGATGTGGTTCTTGATTCATGAGGCGATCCACAAAAATTTGAATACCAATCAAAAACTTAACGAATTAGGCGGACGTATTCTCTCTATATTTTTTGGTGCATCGTTTTGTTTATTATCTTTTGGCCATTTAATGCACCACCAAATGAACCGTCATTGGGAATCGGAATATTATAATGCTGAAAAAAATAACTTTAGGTTGAAAATAAAATATTTTCTAAAACTTTTTTTCGGCGTTTATTTTACAGAATTATTGAGCAGTTATGCCTTGTTCTTGTTGAACAAAAAAACTTTATTTAGGGCGGCAATACTGCATCATGACTACACCCCAGAAATCGGCAATCAGATCGATAATTACTTTTACAAACGTGAAAGGATCAAAAAATTAAGATTGGATATGTCCATCTCATTTCTACTTTTTTTAGCCTCTTTACTTGTTTATAATATTTATTGGCCGGTTCTTATTGCCATTATAGTTTTTAAAGCTATCTCCATTTCCCTGATGGATAATGTTTTTCACTATAATACTCCTTATGACAATTCAATTGCCGGCAAGGAAGTTGCAGCCAATAAACTTGTAAGAATTTTTATATTGAACGGGAATTATCATGGCATTCATCATAATAATCCCAAAGTGCCCTGGACGGCGCTTCCACAAGAAGCAGAAAGGCTTGGACTAAAAGCAAATGGAACCTTCACAGGCAGCATGTTAATGCAGTTTGAAGGCCCTAAATTAATTGTCTAATTTTTCATCTTCGAATTTTAATATGCTAATCCGGCCGTCGCCTTCAATATAAGCCCTGCGTATCTCTTTTATATTTTCAATACCCTGCTGGCGTATCTGGCTCAATAACTCTTGACGGGTAATGAGCTCCTGCCTCATATTTTTTATCATCATTTTACCGTTTTTTATTAAAAGCAACGGTGGTGGATCAATAAGGGGGCTAAGAAACTTAACATGATAACTCAACCACTCGAGCGCATAATTCCAGAATATTAGTGTAAATACCAAAATAAGCCCATCTGGTACCGAGTTATATTCTCCAGCCATAGCATTTTGTGAGGCATCAGCTATAAGCACAATAACCAGAAGATCCGTAAGCCCTATAGAGCCAGTTTGGCGCTTTAATACCAATCTCAACATTATAAAAAGGGAAAGATAAACAATGCTTCCCCTGATAAAAATTTCCAAAATTGGAACATCTAAGGTGAATATTTTGTGCCAATCTATCATAAACTCACAAACTTAAGGTTTATTTAATATAAAAACTCATCATAAACGATAATTTCTCTGTTTATAAATAAATAATTTGCTATCATGCACGCACCTGAAAAATAGGGGTTTATGAAAAAAATTGATAAAGAAAATATAACTAATCTTTTACAAATAAATGATAAAGATAAAGTTTTTGATACAACTGAAAAGCAATCTGATTTTAAATTTAATGCTAAGGTTGCCAGTGTATTTGATGATATGGTCAGCCGTTCCGTTCCTTTTTATGAAGAAATGCAACGTATGACTTGTGAACTTGCTAGTGATTTTGCAAAACCTAATACCAACCTTTATGATATCGGCTGCTCAACTGCTACAACGATGCTTGCCATGGATCATTTTGTTGACCCATCAGTTAAATTCATAGGTATTGATAATTCAAATGACATGCTTGCAAAAGCTAAGGAGAAAGTAAAAGCGGCAGGCTCTAAAAGGACCATGGATTTCGTGTGTGCTGATATGCATAGCGGCATGTTCATCGAAAATGCCAGCGTCATTACAATGCTTCTAACATTACAATTCTTAAGGCCACTTTACCGTGAGCGCATTGTTAAAACCATATACAATGGCATGAACGAGCAAGGTGCTTTAATTCTAATTGAGAAATTGACCAGCGAAGATACAACTTTCAACCGCTTGTTTATTGATCACTATTATGATTTCAAACGTCGTAATGGCTATTCAGAAATTGAAATTTCACAAAAACGTGAAGCATTGGAAAATGTGCTTATTCCTTATCGTTTGGAAGAAAATATCGAATTATTGAAACATTCAGGCTTTAGATCGGTGGAGATATTTTTCCGCTGGTATAATTTCTGTGGAATTATAGCCGTAAAATAACGAGGATTAAAATATGAAAGATCAAATGGTGAAAATTGGTAATTTTTTCTTTAAGTATAGAAATATGCTGTTCCCGGTTACAATTGTTTTATTGTACATACTAGCAACCCCTCCCAGTGAAATATTAAATAGCGTTAATCTGGAAAAACTAAAAGATGTGATAGCTATTACCATAGCCTTATTAGGCCTTGTTGTACGCGGTGTTGTTATTGGCTATGCTTATATAAAACGCGGTGGTGTTAACAAAAAAGTATATGCTGATAATCTTGTAACTGAAGGCATGTTTTCCATATGCCGCAACCCACTTTATGTTGGCAATCTTTTGATATATTTGGGCGTTCTTTTGATGCACGGAGATCCTTTGGTACTGATCCTTGGTTCAGTATTCTTTCTTTTTATCTATCAATGTATTGTTTATGCCGAAGAAGCTTATCTGTTAAACAAATTCGGCGAAGGTTATTTAGCATATTGCGCAGATGTTCCACGCTGGATACCAAAATTATCTCATTTCCACGAAGCAACCCAAGGCATGGAATTTAATTTTAAGCGTGTTATAATAAAAGATTACACCACTATGGCTAATACGTTCATAGCCCTTGCTCTTACAGAAGGTTATGAAGATATATCTGTAAAAGACTATGAAAGCCTAACCCTAATGCTATTTATTGTCGCTGCCAGCTTAATATGGGCAGCAACTGTACGTTACTTCAAAAAACGTCCGGCATAATTTGCTTTAAATAAAGCAATTTTCTGCTAATTATGCGCCATGACCAATCTATTGATAAGCTTAGTTGAAGCAGGCGTTACATTTGGTGGAAAACCTCTATTCGAAGACCTGTCCTTTAACATACACGAAAATGACCGTATATGCCTTGTAGGCAAGAATGGTAGTGGTAAGACCACCATGATGCAGATCATTAGTGGTGCGAAAGAAATCGACAAAGGTAAAAGAATAATAACCCCCAATATACGAATAGGCTATTTGCAGCAGGATGTTGCTATTAAAAAAGGCGAAACAGTATTTGAATTCATATTCAACGCACTCGACAAAGAAAAACAGAATGATGATCACCTCTATATAATTGATTATATTTGTGAACCACTAGAGCTGAATAAAAACGATATGATGGATAAACTTTCAGGTGGCCAGTTAAGGCGCACTGCCCTTGCCCGCGCACTTGTTGAAGAGCCAGATATATTGCTTCTAGATGAACCTACCAACCACCTTGACTTAAATGGGATTGAGTGGCTTGAAAATTATCTAAAGTCCTACCGCGGTGCTTTTATATGCGTTAGCCACGATAAGGCTTTTCTTAAAAACATCTCTAATAAGATCTTTTGGCTTGATCGCGGCAGGATAAGAATATGTCCTCGCGGCTTTGAATATTTTGATGAATGGAGCGAAATGCTCCTCAATCAGGAAAGAAGAGAACTGGAAAGACGAAAGAAGGTCGTTTCTGAGGAACTGGAATGGGCAACCAAAGGCATTAAGGCGCGCAGAAAAAGAAATGTTCGAAGGGTTGAAGAAGTCAAAAAAGCCCGAGATAAACTTAAACAAGATGTCAGCAGCTATAAACGAGCAACTAAAAAAATAGAGATCGATGCGCCTGAAGTTGAGCTCACCAGCAATATTGTAGCAGAATTTTATAATGCAAATAAAGTTTTTGAAGAAGATGGGCAGAGAAAAGTTATTTTAAATAACTTTAATATTAAAATAACAAAAGGCGAAAGAGTCGGGATTTTGGGCAGAAACGGCAGTGGAAAAACAACCTTCCTGAAACTTCTTCTTGGAAAAATTAAGCCCGATAGCGGTACCGTAAAACTCGCAAAAACAGTTAATGTTTCCTATTTTGATCAGCAACGCGAAGGGCTTGATAGTGAAAACACTCTTTGGAAAACATTATGTCCAGATGGAGGCGATTATGTTAATGTCACGGGACGTTTAATGCATGTATGTGGTTATTTAAAAAACTTCATGTTTGATCCCAAAGATGCAAAAAACCTTGTTGGCACTCTATCCGGCGGGCAAAAAAATCGCCTGATGTTGGCAAAATCCTTAGCCGATCCCGGCAATTTCCTTATATTAGATGAACCTACAAACGATCTCGATATGGATACTCTTGAAATGCTGGAAGAGATATTGTCCAAATACAACGGAACATTATTTGTTGTCAGCCACGATCGTGACTTCCTTGACCAGATAGTTACAAGAATAATAGCTTTTGAAGGCGACGGAGTTATCGAGCAAAATATCGGCGGCTATACAGACTACCTTGAAATGAAGAATGTCCACAAAGCTAAGCCAAAAGTTGAAAATAAGCGGGAAAAAGACGAAATTATAAAAGCTGAAAATAATAACAAAAAGCAACAACCCGGCAAATTAAGTTACAAATTCCAATATGAGTTAGATAACTTGCCTAAAAAAATAGAAGAATTAGAAAACCAAATAGCTGAATTCCAAAAATCACTGGCTGATCCAGAATTCTATATTAATGACCCAAAATCCTTTAATTACACCATCAACAAAATCAGCCGCTTACAGCAACAGCTTGATGACGCAGAGAACAGATGGTTAGAACTGGAGCAAATGCAAAGTGATCTTGTTAGTTAAACCGCCCTCTTCAAAAGATGTAAGTCCTGATTTGATAATTCCGCAGCGTGTTTATACATCTCTATTGCCACCTGGAACGAAGAAACTATTTCATTATGTCTCATTTCTTCAGCAGGTAGTTCATTTTGCATAAACATATTGTAATTCACATGCAAAATTGATGTTCTACCACCTCTAGCTTCAACTTCACCCGAACGATAATTTTTAAGAGCCTCCAGAAAATTTTCTTTATTATATTCCGGTAAAATTAAATTATCCTTATTTGGGCCATTATCTTCTTTATCTGAATTTATATCGGAAATTTGTTGTTCCAGCTCAAAACCATTAGTCAAATCTGTAATCATTTACTGCACTCTTATTAATTATTATCTAATAGTGCCAGAAATAGCCTAAACGCGCTATTATATTACATTATTAATAGTGTAAAAAATGCGTAAACGACTTACTAGATTATTTAGCTAAATTTTATTTTTATTCTTAAATTTACAGCCCAAATTTTATTTATAATCTGCAATAAATATATTGTGGTAATAACCTTGGACCAACAATTCAGTTAGTTATCAACAAATTACAACCTACAAAAAATGCAGAATAATTTATGCAGCAAAAACTAGAAAATAGACTGCTATTAATATTAAAAATTTTTGCGTTATTCATAATAATTGTTTCTGCGACAACTTTATATTTTAACACTCCTTTAGGCCGCGAACAGATATCTGGATTAATAACTTCTGAAACTGGTAGAGAGACACATCTAAACGGTAAAATCTATTTTAAGCCGGCCTTACACCCAACACTCCATATAGAACAACTTATAATTGCCAATATGGTTGGTGGTAGGGCTGAAAAAATGGCTAATATTGGTGTTATGGAAATCGCCATAGCTCCGTTACTTTTATTAAAGCATCAACTTGTAATAAAAGATCTTACTTTAATTGATAGCGAAGTTAATCTGGAAAAAAGTGACAAGATAGCAAACTGGCAGTTAAGTCCCGATGAACCAAACGATAATAGTAAAGGCGGTCTTACACCGGTTATAAATAAAATATACTTAGAAAACTCTTTGTTCACTTATTTTGATGTTCCTGGCAATACAGACATAAAACTTGAGGCATATAGTCAAGGTAATGACCTTTATTTAAAAGGTACTGGGATTCATAAAGGGAAAGATTTTAATATTGATGCCGATATAGGCAATTTTATTAATCTTAAATCTGATAAGCCAGTGCCAGTAGATACAAGTTTTACACTTGGCCATACAACTCTTAATTTTAAAGGGACCGTTACTGATCTTACTGCACTAAAAGGACTCGACCTTTTACTTGAAGTTAAAGGAGCGGATGCAGCGGAATTATTCCCACTCTTTGGCATCGCCCTACTTCCTACACCGCCTTATGATGTAACTGGTGAGTTAACATACAAGAATAACAAATGGTATTTTGATGATTTTGAAGGCAAGCTTGGCGACAGTGATCTAAAAGGTGATCTCGTATGGGATAAAAGCGGAAAACGCCCAATGCTAACAGCAAAATTCATCTCAGAAAATCTTAACTTCAAAGATCTTGGGCCCCTAATCGGCCTTTCTCCAGAAAAGAAAGTTTCTGAAGAACAGAAAGTAAAAGGCGAGAAAGAAAAACAAAGCCCTACCGTAATTCCAGATGTACCTCTCGATATATCAAAGCTTTCAGCAATGGATGCGGATATAGAGTTTACAGGTAAAAAGGTTATATCCCCTAACCTTCCGCTTGATGATTTCTATATGAAATTAATCCTTGATGATAAGCTTTTAAAATTAGAACCTATAAAATTTGGCACCGCAAATGGTGATATTACTGCAAACTTTACTATAAATGGCCGCACCGAAACATTTCAGGATGAAGGTGAAATAGCTTTCAAGAAATTGTCACTTGCACGAATTTTACAAGGGCTGGGAAAAGTTTTACCTGTAGCAAAGTCCGAAGGTTATATTGGTGGCACCATGAAGCTTAAGGGCCAGGGTAAATCTCTTCACGAAATGTTATCGGGAGCCCAAGGCTCACTAGGGCTAGGAATGGAAGGCGGCCAGGTAAGCAATCTTATAGTGGAGCTTATAGGCCTTGATGTTGCAGAATCATTGAAATTTCTGCTAACTGGAGATAGGCCCATTCCGATAAGATGCGTTGTCGGCGATTTTGATATCAACAGCGGCCTTATGAAATCTAACACATTCGTAGTTGATACAACTGATACGGTTGTATCCGGAAAAGGTGAAATTGACCTAAGTAATGAAAAAATGAATTTCAAACTTGATCCACAACCTAAGGATTCAACCCTTATATCTCTGCGTTCTCCAATAATAATAGATGGCACTCTTAAAAATCCTAATATTAATGTTGGCGCTCGTTCACTGATATTACGCGGTGGTGCGGCTGCAGGATTAGGCGCTATAGTTGCCCCAGTTGCAGTTCTTGCGTTCCTAGAAAAAGGATTAGGAAAGGACAGTAATTGTGCCGCTCTGGTACGTGACCTTGATAAACATGAGGGAAAAAATTCTTCTGACGACATGATACCCAAAAACAAAAATACTTCCGCCAAATAATTCAAAAATACCTAATAGAATCTTTATGCTTTCTGGTTTGTAATAATCTTACAACCAAGGAGAACAATTATGAATATTTTTAATCATAGCGAAGAAAAAGATTCTCATGCAGTAGTTCCAATTCCGGAAAGACTAAAGAAAAATAAGAAAGTAGTTATTATAACTGCCGATAAAACAGAAGATGTTGAATTCTTCTATCCCTATTACCGCCTGACTGAAGAAGGATATGAAGTTCATGTTGTAACTCCACATGGCGGCTCATTTGAAGCGAAGCACGGCCTGGGGCTTAAGAAAACAAAATCCATAGATGAAGTTCAACCGCAAGATTATGAACTGCTTTATATTCCGGGTGGGAAAGCTCCGGCAGAACTTCGTAAAAATGAAAAAGTTTTAAAGTTTGTAAGCGACTTTTCAAAAAGCGGAAAACCTGTAGCTGCAATTTGTCATGGCCCACAAGTTCTTATCGATGCAGGACTGGTTAAAGGTAAGCGCATCGCAGCATGGCCGGAAATAAAAGATGAGATCGAGGAAGCTGGAGCTGTCTATGTTGATGAGGCTTTAGTTGAAGATGGTCAACTTATAACTGGCCGTAAACCTGGTGATCTTCATCGACACTTATATGGCGTGCTTGATTATTTAAAAAATGGAAAACCACTTAAAGGTGGAAAAGAATCTGCTGCTGCATAAAAACATAATCCGCCAGAAAAATGGCGGGTTATTTTTTTGTATGATGAATTATTTATAAATGTTATACTATTCTCGGATATTGTTTTTATAGATGGTCGCTTAATTTGATAAAATAGTTAATGGAGCTTATATGAAAGCAGTTGTTTATTTTGGTCTGGATAATACTAATCATGAAGATATCTATGAGCAAAAGCCTAGAGAATCTTTTGAAGAAATTATCCGACTGACCACACCAAGCCATCTTTGGCATAAGTTCGATCACGGCGAAAAACGCTATAATTAAATAGGCTTTTGGGGATGAAAGACAGAAACCTTTTCACTAGATTCGCTGAAAAAACAGCACATATTTCGGGTACACCAACAGCCTTTATTCTAGCTCTTATAACTATAATTGTCTGGATAGTAACGGGACCAATGTTTAATTATTCTGATACTTGGCAACTTGTTATAAATACGGGCACAACCATAATAACTTTTCTAATGGTTTTCTTGATCCAGAACAGCCAGAACCGTGATACTAAAGCTATCCATTTAAAACTTGATGAACTGATCCGTGTTACAGAAGGTGCCCATACAGCATTGCTGGATCTGGAAGAATTAAGCGAAAGAGAATTAATGGAAATATGCAGTAGATATAAGCTAATTGCAAAAGAATCTAGGGAACTTCTCCATCAAGGGAAAGTGGATACACATGTTCCTGATGTTGACATTGAATATGAAAAATATTCACATGCTAAAAGAGTTAAAAATAAACAAAAATGAATTTCAATTTACTTACAGTTAGTTGACTCAATAATTATTCCAATTTTGCCCTGCATTCTTTATGTAATTTTGATTATAAAGCTTTGAACTGCGCATGGATGCTTAATGCCCGTAAACCTATCTTTATATTATTAACAATAATGGAGAAATCTAATGAAAAATAATCAAGATCAGTTCAATAAGAACCCTAATCAGAAAGAACAAAAACCTCAACAGCAACAAACTAAACAAAACCAAAATCCTAGCCAAAACAACCAGAATTCTCGTCAGGACAATCAAAACCAACCTAAAGATTGCAGATAATTTTTAGTTTGTTTTGATTTTTCTTAACAGAATAGAGCCGGAAGATTATTTCTTCCGGCTTTTTATTAATTATTTACTTCGCATCAACTACTTGAGCTTCTGCTTCTATATCGATCTTAACATCGTCAGAAACGCCTGGAAGGGCATAGTTAACACCATAATCAGAACGCTTTATAACTGTTGATGCGGTGAAGCCCACCGCTTTTTTCTTAGTCATCGGGTGATCACCAATTTTATTTAGGGTAACATCAAGAACAACTGGCTTTGTAACACCCCGTAGCTCAAAGCTACCATAAACTTTTGCTGTTGTTTTAGATGTAACCACAACTTTATCTGAGCTGAATGTTGCGGTTGGGTATTTTTCTGCATCTAAAAAGTCCGCAGATTTAACGTGATTATCAAGCTTTGTAAGACCAGTGTCTAAGCTCGCGATTGTGATCTTAACATTCACTTTGCTATTTTCTGGCTTTTGCTCATCAAGAACAAGGCTCCCACTGACATCAGTGAACTTACCTGATGGATTTGAGAATCCAAAATGGTTTGCATGCCATACAACAACAGTATGGTTAGGGTCAAAGTTAAATACTTCTGATGCCTTTGCAGATGAAAGGCTTAAGAATAACATCGTTAGAGCGACGGCCAGTTTTTTCATTATATCTCCTATATTTTGGGTAATGTTGTAGTAAAGTCTTTTGCCCATATTATCCGGTGAGTTTCAGGCGCAATGTTCCCTCCCGAAAGCATGACCAAAACTTTTTGCTTGGTTTTTTGTGTTTTTAGCCATTCATAGGCTCCAGCCATTGCCGTTGCAGATGTAGGTTCAATCGTTGTCTTTAACAAGTGACTTAGCCATTGTGTCCAATAAATTATATTGTCCTCAGTTATTTCATAAAAGCCTTCTACTTGCTTTATAAAATTAAAAGTGCGCTCGCTTATACACAGCGCTTTTGCGCCATCTGCAATAGTTTCAGGCGATTCAGCAAATTTATATATTTCACCCGTTTTATATGATCTTGCGGCATCGTTAGCATTTAACGGCTCAGATGCAAAAACCTTCGTTTTTGGTGATAGTAATTGCGTTGCAAGAACTGTGCCTGAAAGCCACCCACCACCTCCGCAAGTTGCAAAAACAGCATTGGCTTCCACACCGTCTTTATAAGCTTCATAGGCGGATGTTCCCTGCCCGGCTATAACCATATCGTGATCATAAGGCGGCAGATAATATGCACCTTCATCCTGAACCATTTTTTTAGCACCGGCCTCAGCTTCAGAACGGGTTTTTGTTAATATAACATTTGCACCATAGCTGCGCGTAGCCTGCTGCTTTATTTTTGAAGTATGGTCTGGCAGAAATATCGTAGCCTCAATACCAAGAATTTTAGCACACCAGGCAACAGATTGTGCATGATTACCAGAGCTGAATGCCACAACTTTTTTTGGCAATTTATTCTGCTCTTTTAATGATAAAAAGCTGTTTAGCGCGCCACGGGTTTTAAATGAACCAGCCTTCTGGAATGCCTCAACCTTGAAGGTTATATCATGCCCTGTCCATTCATTTAAAAGAGATGAGCGGATAAGGGGGGTTTTATTTATATAAGGCGATATTCTATTATATGCTTCTTCAATAGATTTTGGCGTAAGCTCAGTTACATGAGCCTTCGGTTCTTTTTCTGATAACACAGCTGACATGGGAATAAAATTTATTGATATTATTATGCATAAGGATATTTACGATATTTTCTACAAAAAATATTAAACCTCGATAAATTTTGCCTTATCTAAACTCCCAAGCTTAAATTCTCCAAAGCTTACTCTTTTCAATCTGGAAACCTCCAAACCGAAATATGTGCATATGCGCCTGATTTCCTTGTTTTTACCTTCTTTTAACGTAAATTTTAACCAGCGATTATTTCCCCTCTCGCCTTCTTTATGATTTTCGATTTTTGCGTGATAAACTATATTTTTGTTTGTCTTTTCATCTTTTATAGCAACCCCCCTTGCACATTTTGAAAACATATCTTTCGGTACCTGGCCAAATATCCTAACCAAATAGACTCGTTCTATTTTATTTAATGGATGTTCGTAGAATCTTTTCACCTCTCCCGAATTTGTAAGCAATAACAGCCCTTCAGAATTAATGTCTAACCTTCCTATATAATGTACTTGGGCCATGTCTGCCGGCAAAAGATCATAAATGGTCGGGCGACCATGCTCATCTTTTCTGGTACATATATATCCAGTAGGCTTATTTAATATCCATATTTTAGTTGCAGAGATTTTTTCGAGTGTTTTGCCATCAACTTCAACTATCGATTGCTCATCAACAAGTGTTGCAGGGGTATCTATAGCCTTCCCGTTAACTTTAACCCTGCCTTCTGCTATAAGCACTTCTGCCTGCCTGCGTGAGCACAATCCGCAAGACGCAATGAATTTAGCTATTCTTTCCGCCATATTATGCTTTGAACCTGTTCGCCAAGAAATCAAGGTCACGCACAATATCATACATAACACTATCGCTGATCTCGAATTTTTTTCTCATGCCAACAACGGTCTTGCGCTCTACATCAATTATATCCTGCCAAACCTTGTTTTCGGCCAGCAATGTCGGGTGTTTGTCGTTATCAGGAATTTCTGTTGGCCTTAACGGGGTATTAGGGCCATCCCCAAGAAGCTCCAGGCGACGTGTATAAAAACTCTCTAATCTGCTGAGTATAGATTCATGTTCCGGAGAGATATGGCATATCTCTTTGATTTTCTCCAAAGCATTCTTTGTAGCCGTATGCCTTGCGATCCAGTCTTCCATCAACAATGCCGGGTTAAAGGAAAGTGGTAATTTCTTTAATAAAAACGGCAAGGTTATACCTTGCACGACCAGCGTCGCAATAATTACTACAACAGCCAGGAAGATTATCAAATCACGATGTGGAAATAAGGCGCCATTATCAAGTGTAAACGGAAGCGCCAATGCTATAGCTAAAGAAACCACACCTCGCATTGCGGTCCATGACACTATAAACACATTGCTCCAATGCGGCAGTGGATCTTTCTCACGAATTGGCTTCCATAACCTGGGCAAATAAGTAAATACGTAAACCCAAACAAATCTTATCAGGAAAGTTGCTGCCACAACCACCACGGAATAATGAACTACATCATGCTTATTATATGAAGAGATAGTGGTTAATATCTCAGGCAATTGATGTCCCATAATAATAAACACTGCACTATTGAGTACAAAGGTCAGCATTTTCCATACAGAAGAGGCATTAAGGCGAAACTGCGGCGATGTAACATAAGGCATTCTCCAGCTTACGGTTAATCCAGAAACCACCACAGCCAAAACACCTGATGCATGCAAATGCTCAGCCGATATATAAACTATATATGGCGCCATAATACTGCTTAATATTTCAATAGAGTTATCTTTTAAAAGCGGGAATATTTTAATATACAACCAGCCCAATAAAAACCCCAAAACAGAACTCGCTATAACTGTTATAATAAATTTTGCACTGGCATCAATTACCGAAAAATGACCACTAGCAACTGCAGCAACTGCAAAGGAATATAATATTAACCCTGTAGCATCATTGATCAGGCTTTCACCCTCTAGAATTGTTATTATTCTACGTGGAACATGCAGGTTTTTGAATATGCTTGTAGCAGCAACTGCATCAGGTGGAGATATAATAGCACCTAAAACTGCACCTAAACCTAATGCCAGCGAGGTCTCTATATGAAGACTACTAGCAAAGTTTGTAAATAATCCCGCTATTAAAAGTGTTGTTGCCAGGACAAGACCAATAGCTAAGAAAAGTATCGGACGGGCGTTATATTTAAAATCTCTGAGCGAAGTGAAATAAGCCGCTTCCATCAATAAAGGCGGAAGGAATATTTCTAATATCAGATTAGGTGGAACTTGGGGAAAAGGTATCTCTGGAAAAAATCCCAAAGCCATACCAGCAATAAAGAAACATATGGTTGTGCCAACTTTTATATGCCTCGCCAATATTGTAACTAAACAAATAACGCTAAGCAGGATCAATATATCCATAAATCTTTAAGCACCCATAGCTCGTTTTATAAAAAAGCGTTTGATAGGAGTTAGTTTATCTACTGCTGAGATACCTATCCTTCTTCCCTTTGTAGCGATTTTATTATCATTAGAGAACAAACCATTAAAAATATCAGTTGCCAATATCATCTGCTTGTTATCGATTATCCGGTTCTTCTCATACTTTTTAAGCATTGCACCGTCACCAATATCAAGCCCAAGGGAAAGGTTCTGCTCAATCATAGAAACCAAAAGATTTATATCCTTGCACCCCTGATTGAATCCCTGCCCTGCTATAGGGTGAATTGCATGCGCAGCATCAGCTATCAGTACAACCATGCCACGATTGAACTCTTTTGCATATTTTAGCTTCAAAGGAAATGCGGCACGTGGCGTTATAAATTCAAAATCACCTAGAATATTGTTAAGGCGTTTTGACACCATTTCTTTAAGTTCAACGTCGCTCATTTTCATGTAATATGGGCCCTGCTCCGCCTTTACGGTCCATACAATTGCCGAGCTATATGCCTCATGCATAGGCAAAGTTGCTATTGGCCCAGTTGGCATGAATCTTTCTATCGCAGTGTCATTATGTGGTTTTTCGTGCCTGATATTAAATGTCAGCGCCACTTGATCATAATCTTTATCAAAAGTTTCTATTTTCAGCATTTCCCTAACAAGAGAATTGCGTCCATCTGCTGCAACAAGAAGCTTAGCTGATAACGATAAATCACCCTTCAGTGTTACCGCAACTGCAGATGCACCCTGTTCCATGTATGAAATTTTCTGCCCTTCAAAGAAAGTAATATTATTTAGCTTTACACATTCATCCAGCAGGCAGTTCTTCAAATAATAATTCTCAATAATATGCCCCATCGGCTCATTAGAGCCCAGCTCATGCTCAACATCCTTAGAAGAGAAGTTCAAACGCAGGAAGGAGTCACCTTTTATGTAGTCTGCATCAATTATCTTAATATCATTTATTGGTGCTGACCGCTCTGAAAGCTTTTCCCACATGCCTATCTTTTTAAAATATTGCCTTGTTGCATATGAAAGTGCCGTAGTTCTTTTATCATTATCATTTTCACGTATAGTTTTTACAGATTGCGGCTCAATTATTGCAATATTAATTCCTAATCTTGCAAGACCCACAGCAATTGAAAGCCCCGCAAAACCACCGCCATTTATTATCACATCAAATTTTTTCATTATCCCACCTGGCTTGAAGTTGTTTCTGCCTGCATATAAATATCACGCGCCGGATGATATATTTTTATGCCATCTTTTTGAAGTGCTTCCCATATCTGCAACAGAAGATCATGAGTAATTGCGCCGCTATCAGCAAAATTGTCTATCCACATGTGCGCGGCATAATCAAAATATCCTTGTTCCATTGAGGAAATGAAGCAATCTGGTGCCTTTAGCTTACTGCATTTAGGATGAGTCTTTATAACATCTATTATTATCTGTTGTGCCTGCCTAGGATTAGAATCAAGCGATATACGAAGCTTTACTTCTATACGGGACATTAAAGTTGAAAACGTCCAGTTAGTTACGCGTGAAGTTATCAGATCCTCATTTGGTATAAAAATCTCACGCCCATCACCAGCATCCATGAGCATATACCTTGCACCGGTTTTTCTTATTATCCCCTTAACGCCATTACCTAATTCTATAAGATCCCCTTCATTTATACTCTTTTCAAATAGCAATATTATTCCACTAATGAAGTTTGAAGCTATCTTCTGCAAACCGAACCCTAATCCGATACCTAATGCACCACCGAATACGGTAAGGCTTGTAAGGCTGACACCAACCGCACCCAAACTTAAAAGGAATGAAACAAAATAGAGAAGTATGGTAAGCGTCTTAACTATTAACGTTCTATTGCTCGAACCTATATGGCGTGTTTTACGCAAAGTTGAGTCTGTCAGACTTGATATCCGGCCGCTTATCCAAAGCAGAACCACAAGCATGA
This sequence comes from Pseudomonadota bacterium, assembly GCA_048498735.1. GTDB lineage: Bacteria > Pseudomonadota > Alphaproteobacteria > Rickettsiales > UBA8987 > JAMHZE01. The sequence goes on along the minus strand of JBEHXK010000010.1, from coordinate 48,888 downwards.
ATATCGCCTTTATGAAATCGAAAGGAGTAAGCCTCGCTTTACCAACTTTGAAAGCCAGGTTTTCTGAATCAAGATATTCGATCGTAGATGATAAAATGCCTAAATGCCATAACACGCCGATAGTAACTATCATCAGCAGTAATATTATAGTTATCAGCCGAACTTTTTTCTTATTTACCTGTACAGATATCATCATTTGGTGGCTACCACGCACGATATAAATTTTGAATCAGAATATAGATAGCAAAAATAAAATAAGCAATATATTGAAGGCTTTATTTTATCCCCTGAAATCTGGTTGATTACCCCAATCACCTAAGGCCACTTGCCACAAAGCTATAGCTGCAATAATCGCCGTTTCAGCGCGCAATATCCTTGGCCCGAGCCCCAATCCTATAACATTTGGTAATTCATATAGCGCCTTTATCTCATTATCAGAAAAACCACCTTCCGGCCCTATAATAATAGCCCATTTACCTTTATTTAGGCTACTAGAAGCCAGGTCTTTAAATGATTTTCCCTTTCCTGTCTCATCACATAAAATAATTTTATAATCCTTATAATCCCTAATTATCTTATCAAAGCTGACCACAGATAAAACCTCTGGCACGTCAAGTCTTTCGCATTGCTCAGCCGCTTCTGCCGCAACTAAATTTAGTTTATGCTGATTGATTTTATCTTTTATTGTTCTCTCAAGAATTACCGGCTGTATTTTTGTTGCACCGAGTTCGGTTGCCTTTTGAACTATAAATTCACTTTTTACCGTTTTTACTGGAGAATATATAAGGGTTAATTGTAGCGAATTGTGCTGCTCGCGCGTTTTCTCTAATATTTCTAAATGAACTTGGTCTTTACTAGGATTTATTATCTCAGTTTTATATTCCCCATCCTGGCCGTTGAATACCAATATTTTATCTGCTAGTTTACGCCTCATTACGTTGATGAGGTAATGGCTTTGTTCCTTACCAAGTCTTATCACTTCACCAGGTGTGAATGGAGAAGCTACAAATAATCTGATTAATTTATGTTCGCGCATTTTAAAAATAAATTATGGGCTTATATACAACTTGGCCGCTTTGATAAGCCAGCAGGCTTTCTACTACTAATGTGGCCGAGTTTCTGGGCGATTATACTTAGCTCCGCCTTCCCGGCAATGATTTATTATATGGCTTTATTTTTTATTGGCTCTGCCGTGATGCGCGGCGCCGGATGTGTAGTAAATGATATTCTTGATCGCAATATTGATGCTTTGGTTGAACGTACTAAATCGCGCCCGCTTCCTTCCGGCAGACTAAATTTATATGAAGCCTTGGCGTTTCTATTCTTTTTACTTACTGTTGGGCTTATAGTTTTTCTTATGCTCAATACAAAAGCCGAATTATATTCCATATGTGCTTTTGGCCTGGCCCTTATTTATCCGCTAATGAAAAGGTTCTTTTTATATCCCCAGCTTTTCTTAGGGGTTGTCTTTAGCAGCGGCGCTATAATAGCCTGGGTTGGCGCATCGGGAGAATTAAGCTTTTCAGCCTTTTTGTTATATGCAGCATGCATTCTATGGACTGTAGGTTATGATACAATCTATGGTTTTCAAGACATCAAAAATGATAAAGAAATAGGCGTTAAATCAACTGCAATCAGCTTTGGCAAAAAGCCTAAGTTAATTATAGGCTCATGTTTTGTTTTAATGTTTATATTTTTATCGGCCTCCCTTGTTTTCCAGAGACTAGATATAGGAATGTTTTTAATAACTCCGGCAATATTACATATGATCTGGTTATTAAATAAAACTAATCTTGAAAGCCCTGAAGATTGTATGAAAAGCTTTAAAGCCATAGCCTTTATTTCTGGTTTTTTGTTATTTATCGGGTTATACATAGCGCGAGTAATGCACGGATAATCAATATATGACGCATATAAACCAAGATGGCATAACCATACATTCAGAACCAGAGTTCGAAAAAATGCGTGCTGCCGGCAAGCTTGCCGCTGAAGTTCTGGATATGATAACCGAACATGTTAAACCAGGCATTACAACCAATTCACTGAACAATATCTGCCATGATTATATAATAGCACATGGCGGAATACCTGCTCCACTTAATTATCGTGGGTTCCCTAAATCAATATGCACTTCAATAAACCACGTTGTGTGCCATGGTATTCCTGATGAAAAAATGCTCAAGGAAGGCGATATGGTTAATATCGATGTCACCGTTATTCTTGATGGCTGGTATGGCGATACCAGCCGCACTTACTGGGTTGGCGATAAAATCCCGATCAAAGTTCAGCGCCTGACGCAAATTACCTATGAAGCAACCATGCTTGGTATAGAACAAGTGAAACCAGGCGCATATCTTGGTGATATCGGCGAAGCAATCCAAAATTACGCTGAAAAGAATGGCTTCTCGGTTGTGCGTGACTATTGCGGGCATGGAATTGGCAATGTTTTTCACACCTCACCAAATGTTCTGCATTATGGCAAGAAAGGCACCGGCATAGTTCTTGAAGAAGGAATGTTCTTCACGGTTGAGCCCATGATAAACGCGGGGAAAAAAGAAACCATTTTAAGCAAGGCCGACGGCTGGACCGTTACAACTCGCGATAAATCACTTTCTGCCCAATTCGAGCACACGATCAGCGTAACAAAAGATGGCTATGAAATATTCACCCTTTCACCAAAAGGCCTAACCCTTCCGCCTTATTAACTTCGGTGATCTAAATAGTTGCCTACAGGCTTTATTCCTAAATTTTCTGCCAATTTCACTAATCCGGGCGAAACCTTCAACAGATTATTCATTATCTTTGCAGTAAAACTGCTCTTTGCCGCCGTAGGCGAAACACCAGGCAATTCAGAGCCACGGGCATCTTTATGTAACTCTGTATAAACACCCATCATTCCATCTGCGGTATTTCTACGCGAGGTTACCGATGCAACCGTCCTAACAAGCTCTTCCATTTGAGCATTTAAAACCGTGTCTCTATTCGCATTAAATTGTTTATTTAGACTAGTTTCGATTGCATCAGCAAAGCCAACATCTTTCTTAATTAAATAAAGCTGTCTTGCTAATTCCGGCCATGTATCGTGGAGAAGATCCTGAGCTACAAATTCCTTATTTTCATATTTCGGCAGTTTTTCAGGGTCAATTCCGTGAATTGCCTTATATGTCACTTTTGCCAGATCCTGAACATATTGCTCATAGAAAGCCAGCGTGACTTTTGGAGAATTATCTCCTTTTGGATCAAATTGTGAGGCAAGTTCTTTAACCTCTTTTGAACTTGGTCTTTCCATACCTGACATTAACCAGAATTTAGAGAAATTCTCATTGAATATCATGATAGCATTAGCACGAATATGATTCCTTTCAGGCTTACTATTATCATACATATTTCCAGGCTTACGGCCTTTTTTCTCCTCAATCTTCAACAACTCTTCGGTAGCTTCTTTTTGCCCAAGAAGAGTGAGTGAAGGACTGCCGCTGAATTTTGTTATACCAGATGCGGTAATTGCTCTCTGAGCTAATATTTGCGGGTTATCACCTACCAGACCTGCAACAGTAACATCTTCTCCAATTCCACCGCCACCTCTTTTGTTGGGTCTTGAGCCCATATTGCTCAAAATACCAGTAACCCAGGCACCAGCTTGTTTAAATAAGTTATCGAAGGATTTGTTACTGGAATAAGTTCCAAACCATTTTCTTCCTTCTTTATGAAAAACTTTAGCATCCTGACGAGCCTGCGTTTGCAATTTATCTTTTTGGCTTGTCATCGAATTTTTACTTATCTCACCTTCAACACCACCAATTGCATACATGGTCTGCGACATCATACCTTGAATTGTGTATGCCGCATTCTCAATAGAAGAAAATAACAATCTTGTCTGGTGCCCCTGGATAGTACATGAAGGGGACAACATAGTATCAGCACCGTGTTTTTCTGCAAAATAGCCTTGGTTAAATCCTACTTCAGTTGCTTTATTTTGCGCGCCGCGCGCAAGATCCTCACCACCACCATTTATAACCTGCTGGCCTTGGAATTTTCTTTCAATTCCTTTGTCTTTATCCCTTTTAATTATTTCTGCAGGAACTGTGCTCATCACAATTTCACCAAGTTCTCCACCAATAGCTATAGATTCACCCAGCACTTCATTAATAACCTCACCCGCACTCTGGCCATTTCGGCGACGGTTATCACTTTCAGCAACCATTTTTCTGCTTTCACTCAGATAGTATAAATGCTTTGCGTATTCCGGGTTTGCAGCAAGCTTTTTATCATTTTCTACGCTTTCTTTAAGATCAGGAAGATCTTCCAACAAAGTTACTATATGGATTTTTGCCTTCTCATTAGCAACCTCATTACCAGTTGATTTCAGCAATATCATTGCTGAAAGAACGTCTTCAGGCTTTTTAGCTTCTGCGATGATAAGCTCTTCAACCATATCTGGGTTCTTACCAACGGTTTTCATCCTTTCAAATATGCGATTAGCAGTTTTTGCATCACCATATTTATCTGTGATATCCTCTTTCTGCAAACTCGACATTGTTTTTATAACTTCATCATTACTCAGAATAGAAGTTAGATATTTCTGCTTATCTTCGGAACTTAAATCATTAAACTCGGCAGAAGTTTTAATATTGTCAAGACTTGGGTTTTTATCCTTAGCTGCCTGTAGTAATGTCTGTATGGTTCCATTTATTGAAGGAGCGTCATGTCTTATGTCAATTTTTGAAAAGTGGAATCCAAAATCTTTTACCTGCTCTGTTAACTCTTCAACCATAGAGCTGATTTTCGGATTTTCAGAAACATAAGTTTTCAATTCACTTAAATCCTTTACGAACTGATCAGGGCTTTTATAGGATTTAGCCTTATCTACTTGAAGATTTTTTTCTATGGAATCTATTAATTGCTTTATAATTTGCTTTGATTCGTCCAAACCATCAACCGATACCGCATCTCTAATACTATTTAGGTCTTTTGTATAAAGACCTCTGATCTCTTTTCTAAGTGAATTAATACCATCTTCTAATGCTTTATTATCAATATTAGGGTTACCATCACCATCACCACCAGCATCCCAATCATGTATTGTAATTACAGGCGTCCTACCAACAACACCTTTGTCCGCCCAACCAGTTTTCTTTAAGGCTTCATTTCTTTGCTTCCTAACAATTTTTGCCGCTTCATAAAGATTAGCTCTTACCGGCGCAATTTCCTGGGTTTCGGTTTGAGGCGTCTTTTTCAAATTTGCGACCGGAGCTTTTAAATAATCCACTATGGCACTTTTTATATCATCTGGCGTAGAGTTGGGGTTATCTATAGTATTTTCCAACCTCATGCCAAGCACAGTATGCTCAACATTCGAAGAGTTAGTTGGGTGCATCGTAAGCTTTACATTAGTTCTTGATCTGTCTGTCAAAGATTGCACATAAGATGCGCTTACTGGATTTTCTTCGTTAGCTAATTTTAAATATGTAAATTCAAATCTATCTGCGTTAGAACCGCCATTATTTAATCTTTCATTATCTGATTCATGGTGAACATTTACTATTTCGCGAGCTGCAATTTTTCCTGCTGAACGCCATATATCATTCAGCTTAGCATTCATACTTACTAACTTTAATTTATCTTCGTCACTTTCAAAGCTATTATACACTTCCATGTAATCGCTATAAAGCTTCTTAGTTATGTTATAGTCATCATCAACTGATTTTGGCCTAGGAAACCTTGTTTTAATTTTTTCAATTTCATCTAAAGCATCAATGAATCGCTGATTATCCGGGTCTATTTCTTTATAGATTTCCTTGGCAACTTTTGCCCAATATTCACGCGTTTTATATATGTGGTCAGATTGCTCCCCACCTTTGACTATAAAACCAACTTTAGCACTTTCTATTCTCACTACGCTGCCTCAATAAATTAAAAGGGTATTATACCCTTAATTAGTTAAAAAAATGTTAATGATATACCTTAAGAAAATTCCCCCAATAAAATCAGCTAGTTAAATAAGGCTGAAATTGATGTTTCATCGCTTATACTCTTAATTGCCGTGGCAATTAATGGCGCCAGGGAAACCACCCTGATCTTACCCTCTTTTGCAGCTTCTTCGCTAAGCTGTATTGTATCTGTGATTGATATGCTGTCCAAAACCGAATTTTTAATTCTCTCAACCGCCTTACCTGAGAGAACACCGTGCGTGATATATGCAGAAACTGATTTTGCACCTTTATCCTTAATCGCTTTCGCGGCATTACATAAAGTTCCTGCTGAATCAACTATGTCGTCACAAATAATGCAATCAGCACCTTCAACATTACCAATAATATTCATCACTTCAGAAACACCAGCTCTTTCGCGACGCTTATCAACAATTGCAAGGTCGGCATTATCAAGTTTCTTAGCTAAAGAACGCGCCCTACCCACACCACCGACATCAGGTGAAACTACCACTATATTCTGCGTATCTTTAAATCTTTGTTTGATATCCTTTGTAAAGGTCGGCTCAGCATAAAGGTTATCAAGTGGAATATCGAAAAACCCTTGGATCTGTCCGGCATGCAAGTCAACCGTTAGAACTCGGTCAGCACCTGCAGATGCTATGATATTTGCTACAAGTTTTGCCGTAATTGGTGTACGTGGGCCAGGTTTTCTATCCTGCCTTGCATAACCGAAATATGGTATAACTGCAGTAATTCTGCGGGCTGATGCACGTTTTAACGCATCAAGGCAGATCAACAATTCCATTATATTATCATTTGTCGGGTAGCTGGTAGACTGGATCAGGAATACATCCTCACCTCTAACATTCTCCTGGATCTCAACCCAGATTTCATGATCTGCAAAACGCTGCACCTGCGCCTTCATAAGGCTTGTTCCAAGTTGGCTGGCAATTGCCTGAGCAAGCTTTGGATTACTATTTCCTGAGATCAGTTTCATATGTCTAATTTTGGTATGAAACTAGCCATAATTACGTAAATGTCAAAAAATTAATCAAACTTATGATTTTTGGCTGTAAAGCCTAGCTTCCGCCAACCTTCTATATTGCAGACCTTTCAACTTAAAACCGTTACAATACACCCATTTAGGAAACTCCAATACCGCCTGCTCATGCTCCTCATGGTTAACCTTTTGGCGCAATGTTGAGCGCTGTAAGGCCGCCGCACCCAAATTATACGCGAATGAAATAAGCGCATCAAATTGGTTCTGGCTCAGCCTAACTTTTATCAAACGTGAGATGGCATCTTCAAATTTTCTCAGATCTGAAACTAAAAGCTCCTCAGCTTTGATTTTATTTATACCTCTGCCTAGCTCGTCCTTTTCCGGATCATTAATAACGTGTCCATAACCTATAGTAAGATAATTGGCCGGGCATAAATATGGCTCTAAAGAAAGGCCTTCAAATTTTTTTATTAGCGTTATTCCATTTGGGGAAGTTATCATGCGCGCTTTTTATTTAATGCACGATTACCAAAATAAAAACTTATGATGCCTGCAAAAATAGCAGCATCTTCTTCTGTCCATAAAATCTGATAAACTGTAACGAATGGCGCATTTTGCAGATTCGCAATTGCATAGTATGCCATTATCTTAAGCATACAATAAAGCCCGAAGAAGCCTAAAGCTATTACCGGACGAACAATTCCGTTCAGAAAATCGGCTTTGGAATTACCGCTATAAAAAGTTTTATAAAGCCCCTGCATTTCATTTATGTCGGCCTTTGCATTTAACTCTGCAAGTTGCTGCGTATAGCCCATTTTTTGCTGCTCGAGCTGCAGCTTGAATATGTCTAATTCATGTGACTTATCCCGCTTATCCTGAAATTGGCGAAAAAATTCTGGCACAACGGAACCCAAAAAACCTAAAAATGAACCTAATAATGTAAGCATAAAAACCTCTACAATTTGTGCCGGTAGAGTCTTTTTTAACCAAAAATATTATATCATGAACTATCACTCTACCGGCTGATCTAATTAAACTATAGAATTTTCAGGTCCGGAAGTGGGGTAAAGTCAGTTAATTGCATAGGCATGCCAAATGGCAGGCTAACTTCCTGATGCGTTGAAAGAATTATTATGCCGCCCTGATCACAAAATGTAGCAATCAGTTTTAATGTCATATCGATCATTTCTGAATCGAGATTGGAAAATGGCTCATCCAAAACCCAAACTTTCGCTTTTTGCAGCATCAATCGGCTCAAAGCCACGCGCTTTTGCCAGCCTGCAGATAAATACCTGCATTGAATATTTAAATACTTATCGAGTTTAAAAAAATTTATCGCGGCATTGATAGTTTCCGGATTTCCATGAATCCCTGCCCAAAACTTCAGGTTCTCCATTACAGTAAGCTCCATATCCAGAGCATTTTTATGCCCTAAGAACTGAAGCTGGGAAAAATATTTTCTGTAGTCTTCCGAAACTTCATCTTCATTATGGAATATGAAGCCATATTTAGGCACAACTAATCCGGCGATAATTTTCAGTAAAGTTGTCTTACCGCAGCCATTTGGCCCTTTAATCACTAAAAGGCAACCTTCCGCTAGGCTGAAACCTACATCTTGAAACAATGTGTTTCCGCCAATTTCGTGTGTGATATTTTGGAAACTTAAAACCACTTATAACCTTTAAAATTTGACAAAAAGCTTTGCTATCCTACATTAATAAAGAATAATAAAATTCATACAATTCAAATATGGCGATGGGTTTATGTTAAATTCTTTTTCTTGCAAAGCGAAAATTAAAACAACTGGGAAGGAATATAATTATCTATGTATAAAAACCGCGGCTGAGTCTATCAAGCTTGATATCGCAAAACTTCCATATTCTTTAAAAGTTTTATTTGAAAACCTCCTGCGCCATGAAGATGGCGTGGCTGTAAAAAAAGAAGATATTGCGGCCTTTGGCGCATGGGTAAGCAACGGTGGTAAAAGCAATCATGAGATCGCCTTCCGCCCTGCCCGCGTTCTAATGCAGGATTTCACCGGCGTTCCAGCGGTTGTTGACCTTGCTGCAATGCGTGATGCGGTTAAAAAACTTGGTGGCAATCCTGAGAAAATCAACCCGCTTATCCCGGTTGATTTGGTTATTGATCACTCTGTCATGGTTGATTTCTATGGTACAAAAGATTCATTTAGCGAAAACGTATCCCTGGAGATGGAGCGCAATATCGAGCGTTACAAATTCCTGAAATGGGGACAAAAAGCCTTAAGCAATTTCAGCGTTGTTCCGCCAGGTACGGGCATTTGCCACCAGGTAAATCTAGAATATCTGGCACGTGTTGTATGGTCTTCTGAAGCCGATGGTGAGCTTTATGCCTACCCTGATACTCTTGTTGGCACTGATTCCCATACCACTATGATCAACGGCCTTGCGGTTCTTGGTTGGGGCGTTGGTGGTATTGAAGCTGAAGCAGCGATGCTTGGCCAACCGGTATCAATGTTAATCCCGGAAGTTATAGGTTTTAAATTCACCGGAAAAATGAAAGAAGGCACCACCGCAACTGATTTGGTTCTTACAGTCACAGAAATGTTGCGCAAACGTGGTGTGGTCGGTAAATTCGTTGAATTTTACGGCGATGGCCTTGATAATCTGGCCCTTGCAGATCGCGCAACTATCGCAAATATGGCACCGGAATATGGCGCGACTTGCGGCTTCTTCCCTATAGATAGTGTAACAATAGATTATCTTCGCAACTCTGCGCGTGATGCGGAAACCATCTCTCTTGTTGAATCCTATGCAAAAGCACAAGGAATGTGGCGTGAAACTGGTGGCTCTGAACCTCTATACACTGATGTTTTAGAGCTTGATCTGGGCACAGTTCAGCCTAGCGTTGCTGGCCCTAAACGCCCTCAAGATCGTATTACACTTGGGAGTGTTGCATCTGAATTCAAAGGTTTCGCACAGGAACTTGGAACCAAACTTGATACTGATGAAAAACTTGGCAATGGCTCCATTGTTATCGCCGCCATAACAAGCTGCACCAACACATCAAACCCAAGCGTTATCATAGGCGCTGGTTTGCTAGCTAAAAAAGCTGTTGAAAAGGGGTTAAAAACTAAACCTTGGGTAAAAAGCTCTCTTGCCCCTGGAAGCCGAGTTGTAACGGAATATTTAAATAATTCCGGCCTTTCAAAATATCTTGATCAACTACAGTTCGATCTGGTTGGTTATGGCTGCACAACCTGTATCGGTAATTCTGGCCCACTCCTTGATCAATATGAAGCCGAGATAAAAGATAAAAATCTGCTTGTTGCATCAGTTCTTTCAGGCAACCGCAACTTTGAAGGCCGTATTCATCCGCTTGTTAAAGCTAATTATCTAATGTCTCCTCCTCTGGTGGTAGCGTATGCATTAACAGGAAATATCCTGATTAATTTAAACACTCAACCGATTGGCACTGGCTCCGATGGAAAACCTGTTTTCTTGAAAGATATCTGGCCAACTGAGAAAGAGATTAATGATATAATCAAAGAACAAGTAACTGCAAAAACATTCTCTAAAGAGTATTCTGATGTCTTCCGCGGAACTAACGAATGGCAGGAGATCGGCGTTGCTGGCGGCATGACATATGCCTGGGATAACAGCACATATATCAACAACCCTCCTTATTTTGAATCTATGGAAATGAAGCCCGGTTCAATAGGAAATGTTTCTGATGCGAAAATCATAGCTGTATTTGGCGATTCAATAACAACCGATCACATTTCCCCTGCGGGCAATATTTCTGCAAGCTCACCCGCTGCAAAATATCTTGAATCAAAAGGCGTAACTAAAAAAGATTTCAACTCATATGGTTCAAGACGCGGCAATCACGAGGTTATGATGCGCGGCACATTTGCAAACGTCCGTATACGTAATGAAATGGCTCCTGGCACTGAAGGTGGTGTCACCCGTTATCTTCCAACCAATGAAATCATGAGCATTTACGATGCTGCCATGAAATATAAGGAAACCGGCACGCCTTTATTAGTTTTCGCAGGTAAAGATTATGGCATGGGCTCTAGCCGTGACTGGGCGGCAAAAGGTACATTCCTGCTTGGTATCAAAGCGGTGATTGCTGAAAGCTATGAGCGCATCCACCGTTCAAACTTGGTTGGCATGGGTGTTTTACCTCTACAATTCCATGAAGGCACAACACGCAAAACTCTTAATCTAACCGGCGATGAAACAATATCAATTACTGGTCTTGAAAGCGGCCTGCACCCTAAGCAGGTTCTTAAACTTGTTATAAAACGTAAGGATGGCACTGAAGATAAAGTTGATGTTATCTGCCGTATTGATACTGTTAATGAGGTAGAATATTATACACAAGGTGGCATTCTACAGAAGGTTATTAGAGATCTTGCGGCCTAAATAATAAAGGCATTCTTATGTCTGAAGACCATATGAAATATGACTATGAGACCCTGCCAGACACTGAAGCATCCATAAAGAAATTTAAATATGTTGGAATAGGCCATAGAAGTTGGGCTTATTCTGTCGATTCTATTGGCACATTGTTAATATTCGTTGCAGCGTTTTATTTTTTCAGTCCGGTTAAAATGAATGAGATTTCTGATCTTTCTGTGGTTCCTACGATTGAAAGTTTTATCTATAAGGTCACAATATTTGTAACGATTTTTTATTTTACCCTACCAGAATGCTGGTCAAAAATGCAGGCAAGTCCTGGCAAATATCTAATGGGTATGAGGGTTGTAGATTATAAAGGCGAGAAAATAGGTTTTATACGCTCTCTGGTAAGAAATATTTTAAAGGCCATTTCAAACTTTGTAATAATACCTTTCTTAACCGCAGCGTTAACACCCAAGAAACGCGCCATGCATGATATATTAGCTGGTACTTACGTTATATATAAAGATAACGACTAGTTATTTTCCGATATTTGCAGAACTTATAAGATCCATGAATTCAGCACGGGTGCGCTTATCTGAACGGAATAAACCACGAACTTGTGAAGTAACAGTTGTAGTTTCAGCCTTATGCACACCACGCGTAGTCATACACTCATGATATGCATCAATTACCACCGCAACGCCTTTAGGTTTCAAAGCACCTTCAATTGCGTCGGCGATTTGTGATGTCATTGTTTCTTGAGTTTGCAGGCGTTTTGCGAATATATCCACAAGCCTTGCTATTTTGCTGATACCTACAACACGCTTATCTGGAATATAAGCCACGTGTGCATAACCGATTATCGGTGCCATGTGGTGTTCACAATGCGATTCAAAACGCATATTCTTTAGAAGCACCATTTCATCGTAACCTTCAACTTCTTCAAAAGTTTTTGAAAGCACCTCATTAGGATTTTCAGAATAGCCTGAGAACCACTCTTCAAATGCATCCACAACACGACGCGGAGTTTCAAGTAACCCTTCACGCTTAGGGTTATCACCAGCCCATCTCAGCAATGTTTTCACTGCTTCCATTGCCTCTTCTTTGCTAGGCTTTACCGATTTAACTAATCTTACCTCTTTATTTTTTTGTGCTTTTGTCATTTTAATATCCTTATCTATGCCCTGCATTTAAGTGTTTTATCCATATTTACAAGATAAATTATATCATTGGGAACCAACCAGCCCCTCTTTTAAATGTCTTCGAAACTGAAACACTTTCAATTCCCTCAATTGGTGCGTCAGGCTTATCTATTTCAACTCTTGCACTAATCACCCTGTCAAATGAAAGTATCAAATGGCCTACTTCTTCAACCATCTTTTCAAGCAACTCATAACTGTTGCCTTCAATGAATTGCTTAACTTGCTTTATCACTTCATGATAATTGAGCGTATCGACTATCTTATCCGATTTTATGGAATTACCTTCATTATAATCAATTTCTGCATTAAGAATTAGCCTTTGCTTGGCCTTTTTCTCAAGCTCATAAACACCGATAACGGTTTCGCATTTAAGATTTTTTATTTTTATGATCATATGGTTAAACCAAGTGCCAGCCACTATCTATATGAATATTTTGCCCTGTCAAATATTTTGACTCATCAAGTTTTATTATAGCATCAGTGACTTCGTCTAATCCCGCCCTTTTTTGTAGTGGCATTTTTTTTGATTTTTCATTTATCCAACTCTCATCAAAATCTTTGGAAGGCAACACAGCACCTAGAGAAACCGCATTAATCCTTATATTCGGTCCTAAGTTACGCGCCATCATCATGGTTAGATCGAGAAGTCCTTTTTTTGAAAGCAGATATGCAAAATGTGAACCATCATTACTTTCAGCCCAACTATCCAAAACATTCACAATATGGCCCTTAGCTTTGTTTTTTTCTATATAATTCGTGAACGCCTGACTTATAAAAAACGGAGCCTTCAGATTTATGTCCATATGTCTGTCATAAATATCTTCGGTTGTTGAGGCAAAATCATATTGCTCAAAGATCGAAGCATTATTCACCAATAGTTTTATATCATTAAATTCGGTTAATATTTCTTTAAAAACCTTATCAAATTCTTTTTTATTCTTAAGGTCGCATTTATACGTAAAGCATTCTTTTTCTAAGTTTTTTATCTCTTTTGCAGTGGCTTCAGCCTCATCTTTTGAACTGTTATATATTAGCACAATATCATAGCCATGCTTAGCCAAAGCCAGGGAAACAGCCTTTCCAACCCTTATCGCCCCACCTGTAATAATTGCCTTCATACTTGTTTAATCTTTGTTTTTATATGCTATAATATAGATGATCTTATGAAAAAATATATCTTATTTCTTATTGTATTTCTTGCCTGTTTCTCTGCGCAGGCACAATCTGTGCAGAACACAAATTATAAACTTGTTGGTCGTAAAATCATTAAAACTACAACTACTACATCTGCCTCAGCATCTAACACTACAACCAGCAGCACCCCAACCTTCAATACCGGTAACAGGATCACTCAGGAAAACTGGTTTAACTTCGTTGATAAAAACCTCTATACTCCGAATCCTGGCTTTAAAGCCCCTGTAATATCGGAACAATAATTAGCTGCTGCAACTTAAAGCTATAGTTTTTGCCCATTCTGGCGGCAATGCTGCGTAATTATCATATTGCGGTTGCTCATCGAACGGTTTCATAAAAATTTTTCTAAGCTTCTTTACCTCTGAAAAATCTCCCTGCGCTGCTAAACTTATAGCGTTTTGTACTATATAATTTCTTAATATATATTTAGGGTTATATTTTTTCATTTCTCTGCCACGTTCCTGATCCAAAGATTTGCTATCCTTGTTAAGTTCAAACCACTTTTCCTGCTTAAGCCTTATAACATACCTAGTTTCCCAATCTTTGAACGAATCAGACTTTTTGAATAGCTTATATATATTTTCATTATCGCCACCAATCTTGTAATCACATAACGCCCTAAAGAAAATGGTATAATCCACTTCATAATTTGCAAGAACCTCAAGCAGGTCTTGAATAAGTCTTTTGTCGTTATTCCTTCTTTCGCTTAAACCAAGTTTTTTTCTCATTATTTCGGTGAATTCGTTAAGCAGAATCGTTTTATACAACTCCAATACACCAAGCGATTTTTCCAGCGTCAGAACCGGCACCAAAGCATATGCTAATGCGCGCAAGTTCCATAAAGCGATCTGAGGCTGGTTAGCATATGCATATCTGCCATTATAGTCAGAATGGTTAGGTATATATCCCGGCTGGAATTCATCCATAAAACCATATGGGCCGTAATCAATCGTCAAACCAAGCACACTCATATTATCTGTATTCATTACGCCATGAGTAAATCCAAAAGCCTGCCATTTGGCCATCAGCCTTGCAGTTGATGCCGTCACTTCATACATGAATTTTTCATATTTATTCTGTTCTTTGCTGATACGGGGGAAAAATTTATCGATCGTATAATCCAGTAATTTTATTGTATATTCTGGCTTTCCGCTGTGGGTAAAATATTCAAAATGTCCGAATCTTATAAAACTTGGTGCCACACGGGTTATCATTGCAGCGGTCTCAACACCCTCTCTCATCACACTTTCGTCGCTACCAATTATGCACAGGCTTCTGGTTGTTGGAATACCAAGATAATGCATAGCCTCAGCACCAAGATATTCCCTTATTGATGAACGCAGAACTGCTTTTCCATCACCGAAACGCGAATATGGTGTTTTACCACTGCCCTTCAACTGCAGTTCGAAATTTCCTTTTTGTGTTTTTATTTCACCGAGAAGATGCGCCCTACCATCGCCAAGTTGCGAAACAAATGACCCAAACTGGTGGCCAGCATATACAGTTGAAATAATTTCAGAACCAGGAATTCTCTTCACTCCACCAAAAAAATCGACAATTTCCTTTTCGTTTAACTTTAAGCCAAGTTCTTCAGCCAGATCTTCGTTGTAATCTATCAACAGAGGGTTCTCAAACGGCTCTACCTTTGTTCTGCTGTAGAATTCCTCTCCAAGATTTATATATGAATTGATAAACTCAGGCATAAACATTATATTTTTCTAAACCAACCTACATTACCGATGAAATTATTTCTTGTCATTCTAAGTCTTCTTTTGCCGCTGAAATCTTATGCTGAAGAAGTAGTTTACACAAACCCGAAATTAAAGAGTGGCAATGATAATAATGCACAGATTGTAATTCCTGCTGACGCGGTAACTGCTATATCTTCCTCAGATCAAGATAATATCCAACAACCGGCAACGCCAGCGATGCCTGCAGCACCATCAACTCCGGCATCTTCCGCATCACAAACAACCGTTCAACCCTTACCCGTGGTGATAGACAAATATCAGCATGATAAAACCAATCGCCAACATATATATGTTTTACCAGGATATGTTAATTTTCAACCTGATTACGCGCGCTACGGCAATCGAGTTAAATCTACAACGGATTGCGACCATAATAATATCGTTTGCGTAACAATCGAAACATATCCCCATGATATCGTCATAAATGCAGAGAATAGAAGCCCCGCGATCAGAACCCTTAATATCAACTATACGCTTAATAACCTACGTACTTTGCAGAACTCGCAAGGACAAAACATCACTCTTAAACCAGCCGAAAAAAGAAATATTGATGTTCTTGAGGTTATTGATCCACGCTACCCTGATAACTACACATATAATTATGATTCTTATCTTGGTATTATTGACGCGATCCATGATGACGATTATGTATACGACCTTCCTTTCGAACCCGGTCAGAAATGGATGCTGTTCCAAGGCATAGGCGGCAGTTTTAGTCATACAGATA
This sequence comes from Pseudomonadota bacterium, assembly GCA_048498735.1. GTDB lineage: Bacteria > Pseudomonadota > Alphaproteobacteria > Rickettsiales > UBA8987 > JAMHZE01. Next base: position 32,693 of record JBEHXK010000010.1, on the reverse strand, counting down.
GACTTAATTATTATGCATATGATTTTAAACTGCCTGTGGGCTCTGATATCCTTGCTGCACGAGAAGGTGTAGTTGTAGAAGTTGTTGATGGGTTCAGTGAGGGCGGGCTAGATCCCACTCTCAAAGGTAAGGGAAATTATATATATATCCAGCATGGCGATGGAACTATGGCCGTATATTCTGACCTGAATTATCACGGTATATTTGTAAAACCTGGAGATTACGTCCAGAAAGACCAAAAGATCGGCATTTCAGGTGATACTGGTTACACCTCTAACCCTATCATACATTTTGCTGTACTGAAAACTGTAAGAGGCGGAGAATTTGTTTCAATACCAGTCAAAATGAAAACCAGCGCCGGTATTGTTGATCAACTCAAAGCAGGTGAATATTACCAAAAATGAAAGCCCATAAAAACATACTCGCGGGTATATTTTCTGTAACCCTTGCAACCTTTCTCGTTCTGCTAAAATTATATGCTTGGGTTATAACTGATTCTCTCAGTCTATTTTCCTCACTGCTTGATTCTTCCTTTGATGTCGCCGTTTCAATAATAAATCTTCTGGCTATTCGCTATGCTCTAAAACCGGCAGATGATGAGCACCCTTATGGCCATGAATCTATTGAGGATATTGTCGGTCTTTTACAAGGAGCCTTTATTATTGGTTCTGCCTGCTTCATATTTTATGAAGCCCTGCAACGCTTTTTCAAGCCGGTAACTGTCAGCGACAATACCTTAGGCATCATAATTATGATTATTTCCGTTATTCTTTCCATAATTCTGGTGATATACCAGCGACTAATAATTTCTAAAACCCATTCTAAGGTTGTAGAAGCTGATTCTGTTCATTATTTAAGCGATATATTATCCGGCTTACTGGTTATAATATCCCTGACCTTCTCACAAAAACTTGGTTTTGGTTATATAGATTCTATTTTTGCAATTATCATCTCCTTATATATTTCTTTTAGTGCCTTCAAAATCGCTAGAAGATCTTATGACAACCTAATGAATAAGGAGATATCGGTTGAAGATAAGAATCGTATCGTTGAAATAATAAAATCAAATAACAAGATTTTTGGGTTTCATAATCTTAAAACCAGATACTCCGGCTCTAAAATATTCATTCAGTTCGATATTGAACTTGAAGGCAGCATCACTCTGAAAGCCGCACACGACATTTCTGATGAAATAACCCATGCCATCCTATGGGAATATCCGAATACCGAGATCATTATTCATTTTGACTATGAAAAAGATTAATTATCAAGAATAAGCATAATATAATCTTCACTTATCGAGCCTTCCCTTAATATTTTTATCCCATCAACCAGACTTACTACGGTTGAAGATACGCCCACTTTAGAAATACCACCGTCTATTAGCAGATCAATTCCGTTTAGGGAGTATGCAGCCTTATCATGCTCAATAGCAGGTTCCTGCCCAGAAATATTTGCGCTACTCACTGCCAATGGTTTGCCAAAAGCTTCTAATATCTCAAGAGCTACCTTATGGTCAGGAATTCTTAATCCTATAGTATCATCTACTTTATTGAATTTAGCCAAACCGGCATCTTTTTTATATTTCAAAATTATTGTCAAAGCCCCCGGCCAGAATTTTTTAGCAAGCTTCTCTGCTCCATCATTAAAAACTGCAAGTTTCTTGGCCCTTTCAATATCTTTTACCATTATCTGCAGCGGCTTTAAGGCTTCTCTGGCCTTAAGTTTATAAATCTTTTCCATCGCAGAATTATTACTTGCATCTACAGCAATTCCATATACAGTTTCGGTGGGCAAAAGGATGATTCCTCCGGCCTTAAGTACTTCAACTGCTTTTTGAATTTGGTTTTGCATGTTCAATTATTATAATCTGCTTCGGCCATTTTTGTTTGCCCTTCCTCCCGAAAAAAGCCATGACCTTGCTATCTGGGCCCTTTCTAATCATATGATTCCGGCGCAGGAGGTATACAGGAATAAAACCTTAGTATCAAAGGTTTTTGGACTGGAATTTCAAAACCCGGTAGGCATGGCCGCAGGTTTTGATAAGAATGCCCTTTGTATTCCGGCACTTTTCGATCAGAATTTTGGCTTTGTAGAAGTTGGCACTGTTACCCCGCTTGCTCAGAAAGGCAATCCCAAGCCGCGTCTTTTCCGCTTAAATCATAAAAAGGCTTTAGTAAATCGTATGGGCTTTAATAACGATGGCATTGAGTTATTCAGCCAGCGTTTAAGACAATGGAAATATGCCGGATTTACCTCAAAAGAACTGATTGTTGGTGCTAACATTGGCAAAAACAAAAATTCCCCTAATGATGCCTCTGATTTCATAACCTGCCTTGAAAAGGTTTATGGCCTTTGTGATTATGTTGTTATTAACATTTCCTCACCTAATACACCCGGTTTGCGCGATATTCAAAAGAAGGAACAACTTGGGCTATTTATAGATTCGCTTTATTTAAAACTTAATGAGATCAAAACCGAGTACAAAGGCGATCTGCCAATAATAATAAAAATATCGCCTGACGAAAATGAGGAAAATCTGCGTGAAATAGCTGAAGTCATGCTTGAAAAGAATGTTGATGGAGTGATCATAAGCAATACGTCTATTAAGAAAAGTCTGATTGGCAAAGAAGGCTTTGCCGAAAAAAGAACTACCGGCGGCATAAGCGGCAAACCAATATATCGCCTTTCCAATGAAAATATTGAAAAATTCTACCGCTATTCCCAGGGCAAAATTCCTATTATCGGCGTTGGCGGCATATTTTCAGCTGAAGATGCTTATCAGAAGATACGTAAAGGCGCCAGCCTTATCCAGGTTTATACAGGCGTTATATATCAAGGGTTTGGCCTGATTAACGAAATTAATCGCGGTTTGGTGGAGTTATTAAAAAAAGATGGCTTTAACCATATCTCTGAAGCAGTTGGGATTGATATCAAATAGATATATAAATGCTTGACATAAGCCTTTATTCGTATATATCTTGCGCCTTCCAAATTCATATTAATAGGTAAAGTCATGTCAGCACGTTGTTCGATAACAAATAAAAGAATGAGAGTTGGTAATAAAATCTCTCACTCAAACATTAAAACAAAGCGTTCATTCAAAGTGAATTTGCAGAATTATTCCCTATATTCTAATGCTTTAGGCAAAACCGTTCCTCTTAAACTTGCGGTAAACACTCTTCGTTCTATTGAACATAACGGTGGCCTTGATGAATATCTTCTTACAACTTCCAACAGGAAGCTTTCTGAAGAAGCTATCTCTCTTAAAAAGAAAATCAAAAAAGCTAAAGAAGGCAGCAAAGAAGTAGCTTAAGTTTTATAAATGGAGCTGGTATGAAAATTCTTCTCACTCTGTTTATAACAATTCTGGTTTCTTCGTGTTTTGGCCCAACTCCCCGTCCGGTAGTCAGCAAGCCTTTAAGCGGTAATAATAGCAAAACTCAATGCCTGAAATATGGCTATACTGAAGATACTCCAGAATTTGAAAGCTGTATGAATGCTAAAAAAGTTTCTGATGATGCCCCTGCATTCCAGGCAAAACAAACTTCTAAAACTTCTCACTAATAACTCTTAGATCAGGTCAATGAAAAGAAAAACGATAAAAAACCTGATAGACCTTAAAAAATCCGGCGAACCAATAGTCTGCCTGACAGCTTACACATTTCCACAAGCTCAAATACTAGATGAACATTGCGATCTTCTTCTGGTCGGTGATTCACTTGGCATGGTTATTTATGGGCACGATAGCACCCTGCCCGTCACCATTGATGTCATGATAAATCACGGCCGCGCAGTTGTTAAAGGAAGTCAAAAAGCTTTTGTTGCGGTTGATATGCCTTTTGGCAGCTATCAAAAATCAAAAGAGCAGGCTTATGAGAATTGCTCTAGAGTTCTTGCAGAAACGGGTGCTCAGGCAATTAAACTCGAGGGCGGCACCGAGATAGCTGGCACAATAAAACATCTGGTAGACCTCGGCATTCCAGTTCTTGGGCATATTGGGATGAAGCCGCAATATCATAATGTTTATGGTGGCTTCAGCGTTCAGGGCAAAGATGAAAAAAGCCATAATAAAGTTCTTGATGATGCTCTTGCGATCAAAGAAGCGGGGGTTTTTGCAACCGTACTTGAAGCAGTGACAGAAGAAACGGCCAAGGCAGTCTGCAAAACTATAGATATACCGGTGATCGGCATTGGTGCTTCTGCCCAGTGTGATGGTCAAGTTCTGGTGATTGATGATGTTACCGGTCTGTCGGACAAAACCCCTAAATTTGTTAAAAAATATGCTGATATTCGTAGTGATGTCATTAAAGCTGCAAAAGCATATGCTTCGGATGTAAAATCCCGCAAATTTCCGGGAAAAGATAATATCTACTAATAGGGATTTATGGGGGAAAAGCCAAAACGCATTCTAAATCTTCTCACCGATAAAAATGGTGATATTACCGTATTTTCAATCGGCCACGAAGAAAATGGAAAATACATATTAAAAGAAGCAAGGAAGTATAAAAATATTTATAGTTTTACACAAACTCGCAGCGATTTTTCTACAAATACCGAAGAAGTTGGCCCTTCTAATGTTTATGAAGATTTAAAATCTTTAGAAATGATGAAAAAGGCCATTGAGAAATATGAAATGGACAGCATATTCATAACTAAAAATAAGGTTTTTGAACCTTGCGATAAAACAAATTTAGAGGAAAGAAAAAAAGAAGCCCTTGAAATAATCCAACAAAATATAGAAAGGGCAAAAGCCAGATTTTACAAATTTGTTCTTGAGCAGCAGGTTGATCCAGAGAAAACAAATCATGAAACCGGCTATCTAAAACCCACACTGGTTTACGATATTAATATAAAAGCTGAAGACGATTCCAAAAATCTAGTTTAGATCAAACTCGAATGCGCGGCCGACTCCCTTCAGACTTTCATCTAACTTACCGTTTTCCATTACAACCTTACCAGCTATTACAGTATGCGTAGGTGCGCCTTTTAGTGTACGGCCATCAAGTGGGGTCCAGCCAGAAACATTGGCCATATCTTTATTGTGTATGGTTATTTCCTTGTTCATATCTACAATTGTGAAATCGGCATCATAACCTTTAATGATTTTGCCTTTATTCTTAACATTCCAGAATTTCTCCAGGCAATAAGCCATTCCATCAACCAGCTTCTCTAAAGTCATTTTGCCGTTGTTTATATGGTTAAGCAAAGTTGGCACCAATGTCTGCACACCAGGCATACCAGATGGGCTTTGCGGGTAAGGTTTAGCCTTTTCTTCCAATGTATGTGGTGCATGGTCAGAACCAAAAACATCAACTATATTTTCCTGCACGGCCTTCCACAAACCTTCACGGTTTTCTTTGTCACGAATTGGCGGGTTCATTTGAATTAACGTTCCTAAAGTCTCATATTCATCAGATGAAAATGTCAGGTGATTCGCCAGAATTTCTACCGATGCAATATCCTTATTTTTCTTCAGAATATCCATTTCCTCTGCAGTGCTTATATGTAGAACATGAACCTTAGCACCAGTTTTGCGTGCAATTTTCAACAAACGATTTGTTGATGAGATCGCCGATTCCTTATCCCGCCAGATAGGATGAAAGCGCGGATGTACACCCTCATCTGCAATATGTTTGCGCTCTTTCAGGCGGAAATTATCTTCTGAATGGATTGAAACGCGGCGTTTTGCTTTTGCAAGAATTGCTTCAACCGCCGCATCTTCCTCAACCAGCAAATTACCAGTCGATGCACCCATAAAAATTTTTATTCCACAGCAACCAGGCAGTTGCTCAAGCGTATGCCAATCGGTCGCCTTGTCCGGGGTGCCACCAATATAAAACGCATAATTACACCATGCACGGCCTTTCATGCGGTTCAGCTTTTCATCTAAAGCTTCTTTTGAAGTTGTGGGTGGATTCGTATTTGGCATTTCGAAAACACCTGTAACGCCACCAAGCACAGCGCCTTTCGTGCCAGCCTCCAGGTTTTCCTTATATTCAAGGCCAGGCTCACGGAAATGGACTTGTGTATCAACCAAGCCAGGAAGAACAAATTGCCCGCTTGCATCAACAACTCTTTCAGCCTTTTCACTTTTAAAATCACCAAGCGCTTCGATTTTGCCATTCTTAACTGCCACATCCGTTTGCTTTCTGCCCTCTGGTGTCAGCACAGTTCCATTTTTTATTATCAGCTGATATATCATGCGGCCTTTTGTATATTGGTTAATTTTCCAAGTAATGAGCGATCTTTCACCGAATTAATTTCAACTTCAATTATCTGGTTAAAATATTCAGGTACATTCTCAACAATGCATGGCTGCATATAAGGTGTAAAGCCGACAAAATGGTTTTCAAATTTTCCATTCCTACTGATCAGCACCGGCATTTTGCGCCCAACTTTATCAGCCAAAAATTCAAACATCTGCTTTTCTAATAGTGCTTGAAGTTCTATCAACCTTGCAGATTTCACTCCCTGTGCGATATTATCTTCTATAGTTGCAGCCTTGGTTCCAGGGCGTGCTGAATATATAAATGAATATGAAAGTGAAAATTTAACATCTTCAACCAGTTTAAGCGTATCTTTAAAATCCTGGTCGCTTTCGTTAGGATAGCCAACGATAAAATCAGACGAAAATTCTATGTCGTGGCGTGCATTTTTAAAACGCTCTATCACTCGGCGATATTCATCAGAAGTATGTTTACGGTTCATTTCTTTTAAAATCCTGTCAGAACCCGATTGGATCGGCAGATGCACAAAAGGCATCAGCTTTTCATTATATCTGTGAGAATTAATCAGATCATCATCAACATCGCGCGGGTGAGAAGTGGTGTAGCGAATACGCTCCAATCCCTTAATATTTGCAAGTTTATCAACTAACTTTCCGAGCGTTATTATATTACCATTTTCATCCTTGCCGTGGAATGCATTTACATTCTGGCCAAGCAGATTAATTTCTTTTACGCCTTCAGATACAAGCTTTAGCGCTTCACGGTAAATTTCTGGTACAGAGCGAGAAAACTCAGGCCCACGCGTATATGGCACAACACAGAACGTGCAGAATTTATCACAGCCTTCCTGAACGGTTAAAAACGCTGTCGAACGATTAGCAACCTGGCTTTTCTTTTGCTCGTCACGCTCAACTTCTTCAGAAAGAAAATCAAATTTATTCACCGTTGAGAAATCAAGCTCAACACCATTCTTTGCACCTTTCTCCGCATTTTCAACTAATTGCGGCAGGCGCTGATAGCTTTGCGGGCCAACTACAATATCAACATATGGCGCACGGGTTTTGATCTCTGCCCCCTCAGCCTGTGCCACACATCCAGCAACAGCTATAATGGTATTTTGGCCTTTCTTTGCGCGTTCATTTTTAACTTTTAAAATACGCCCTAGATCAGAATACATCTTTTCAGAAGCTTTTTCACGGATATGGCAGGTGTTCAGAATTATTAGGTCAGAATCAACTTCCTCAGATTTTTGGAAACCTTGAGATCCCATCATATCCTGCATTTTCTCAGAATCATAAAAATTCATCTGGCAGCCATAGGTTTTTATGAAGATCTTTTTATCTTCACCTGGCTGAATCTGTATATTTTCCTTATTTTCCATAAGGCCTGAAATATACTTAAAAAAGCTTAAAAGTCTATAGTGATTGGATTATGGCCGGTATTGCACCTGGTAAATCATCTGCTATCAAGCCACGACCCAGTTTATTTGCAGCTTCAGAATGCATCCAAACACCCGCGCACGCGGCTTCAAAAGCCGGCATCCCTTGAACAAACAGGCTTACTATAATGCCTGCCAGCACATCACCAGTACCTGCCGTTGCAAGTGTTGCCGGACCTGTATTATTAATAACAAGTCTGCCATCAGGTGAGGCAATTACAGTATCATGCCCTTTAAGAACTATAACACAATTCGCTAGTTTTGCTGCTGCTTCAACAGATTTTTCTCGCAAATTAGTCAATTCAAATATGCGCTTAAACTCGCCTTCATGAGGAGTTAGGATGCAATTAGAATGCGTTTTCGAAAGAAGTGTCTTTTTATCTTTTTCAAATGCAGAAATAGCATCTGCATCCAAAACAGTTTTTAAGGCCTTATCATCCAGGCAACGAATCACTTTTGATGAAATATCATTCCCAATCCCATTACCAGGCCCAAGCAGCACTCCGCCAACGTTGCGCTCATCTATATATTGGAAGAATTTTGTCGCTGCCTTTATCGGCTTTGCAACAATGCTCATGAAAGAAGCAGCATAAATAGGCAGCGCTTCATCATCACATGCAACACTAACATAACCCGCCCCTGCCCTTGCTGCAGCAAATGCTGCAAGTTTTGTGGCGCCTGTAGAATCTTTATCCCCGCCATTAATAAGCACATGCCCGCGCGTATATTTATTATCCTCCGGCTTTGGTTCCGGCAATGAATCACGCCAAAGTTTAGGGTCGTTAACTTTCATGTTTTTCATAATCTAACAGCTTTAATAAGGTTGCAAAATCGTATGGATATGGCGCTTCAAACTCCATTTCTTCCAAGGTGCTTGGGTGCGTAAATGCAAGATATCTTGCATGCAATGCCTGGCGATGAAACCAAGTTATCGGGTTACGAAGCGGCTCAGGCAAACTACCAACTTTTTTCTGTGTAATCTGTCCACTGTAAGTTAAGTCACCAACCAAAGGCATGCCCTTATGTTCAAAATGCACACGTATCTGATGCGTACGCCCTGTTTCCAACTTGCATTCCACTAGCGACAATGTGCGATCAAAAAATGTTTCCAGCAATTTATAGTGCGTGATCGCGGTTCTGCCGGTCGATTTCAACACTGCCATTTTTTTTCGTTCACGCGGGTGGCGGCCAATATTTGCCTCAATTTTTCCAGCAGGAAGTGCAGGTGCGTTCCATACCAACGCATGATATATTCGGGTTACTTCACGGTTTTTTATGGCCTCGGATAAAAACGCATGCGCCTTGTCATTCTTCGCAACCAGCATCAATCCTGTTGTATCACGATCAAGCCTGTGAACGATCCCCGGCCTCATTACACCATTAATTCCTGATAGATTATCACCCATCTCAGCAAGTAAGCCATTCACTAAAGTATCATCATAATTACCAGCACCGGGATGAACCGTCATGCCGAAAGGTTTATTTATCACCAGCAGATCATCATCCTCATAAACTATATCAATATCCATTTTCTTCGGTTTTATATGAGTTGGCTTTGGGTCATCAATATGAATTTCTATGACGTCACCATTTTTTAATTTTTCTGAAGCATTCTGCAGTGCAACACCATTCAGCTTCACGTTCCCCTCATCTACCAACATCTGGATTCTGTTACGTGAAAGCCCTTCAACTACTGAAGCCATAAGTTTATCTGCACGCTCTTTGCGATCAAGATTTGAAACTGTGAATGATATATCTTTCATATTTTATTAATTTGCCGGCCGATTTTAGTAAAACTTTGTATTTTTGAAAGATTAATCAGGTTGCATGAGCTGAAAAATTGGCTATTTATACGCAGACAAAGCATTTTTGCTTTAATTGCGCCGCCTTAGCTCAGTTGGTAGAGCAGTACCATGGTAAGGTAAAGGTCGTAGGTTCGATTCCTATAGGCGGCACCATTTTCATACAAGCCAATCTCACATTTTCGCCACATAAAATTCTAAACTTCAATCCCTTAACCCAATTAAAATTGAATATTAAAATTTTAGCCCCTATCTTTCATTAAGCGAGGTAGATATGCTGAAAAAAGTTGCCGTTTTAGGTCTGGGAAAAGTTGGAACGTTAGTTGCCACCTTACTTCATGAAAGCAAATTCACTGTTACAGGTGTTGATCGCCACAAACAATCTGGCTTACCCTTTAAAAGCATATCTGGCGAAGTTACAGATACAAAATTTCTGAAAGAATTATTTTCCAAGAACGATGCTGTAGTTTCCTGCCTTCCATACAATATGAACATGGCGGTTGTTAAAGCTGCACATGATGCCGGCATCCACTATTTTGATCTCACCGAAGATGTGCCGACTGCAGATTATATCAAAAAACTTTCTAAAACCTCTAGAGGCGTAATGGCCCCACAATGCGGTTTAGCACCGGGGTTTATCGCAATAGTTGGTGCAAGTCTTGCCAAAGGTTTTGATAAAATTCGCTCGATCGAATTGCGTGTTGGTGCACTGCCGCAAAATCCAAAAGGATATTTAGGCTATGCTTTCAACTGGTCTGCTGAAGGCGTGGTCAATGAATATTTAAATGATTGTAATATTATCTTTGAAGGCAAAATAAAATCCGTTCCAGCCATGCAAGATAATGAAAAAATCATTATTGATGGCAAGAATTTTGAAGCATTCACAACATCAGGCGGCTTGGGCACTATGTGCGAAACATATCTCGGAAAAGTAGATAAACTTAATTATAAAACAATTCGCTATCCCGGCCATATGCGCCTGATGCGCTTTTATTTCCATGAACTTTTAATGCGTGATCGTCGCTATGATGCCGGTGAGATTCTTGTTAATGCAATGCCACCTGTTAATGACGATGTGGTCTATGTTCATGCCTCGGTAGAAGGCTGGGTTGGCAAAAAACTTAAAAAGCAGGATTTCGTAAAAGCATATTATCCTTTAAAGATCGCCGGTCAGCAATGGCGTGCAATTTCATGGACAACCGCCTGCTCCATCGCCGCAGTGATTGAAATGGTCGCCAACGGCAAACTGCCGCAAAAAGGCTTCATCAAGCAAGAAGATATTTCCCTCTCCCATTTCCTAAAAACAAAAAATGGCAGCTATTATGAAGCTAGATAATATCTTTAAAGAACTTGGTATTTCAATTAAAAACTATAGCGGAAAAGATCTTCCGGCTGAATCACCCATTGATGGTGAAAGGCTTGCATGCCTGAAAACGGATTCTGCGCAGAGTTTAGAGAGAAAAATTAAACAATCCGTAATCGCGTTTAAAGAATGGCGAGACGTTCCGGCACCTAAACGTGGTGAGCTTGTACGCCTGCTCGGTGAAGAACTTCGCAAATATAAAGAACCGCTCGCAAGGCTTGTGTCGCTTGAATGCGGCAAAATCCTGGAAGAAGGTCGCGGCGAAGTTCAGGAAATGATTGATATTTGTGATTTTGCCATAGGCCTTTCTCGCACTATTGGCGGCCTGACAATTCCATCAGAGCGCCCAAACCATTCCATGCAGGAAAACTGGTTACCACTTGGCCCAGTTGGCATTATCAGCGCCTTCAACTTCCCGGTTGCAGTTTGGTCATGGAATGCAGCACTTGCGCTAATTTGCGGTGATTCTGTCATCTGGAAACCATCAGAAAAAACCCCTTTATGCGCTGTTGCAATACAGGAAGTTTTCCTGAGAGCCGCAAAAAAATATGGCAATGCACCGGAAAATCTTTCGCAGATCGTTATTGCTGATCGCGTTATCGGTGAAATTCTGGTTAATGATAAACGCCTTCCTCTTATCAGCGCAACAGGCAGCACTTCCATGGGTCGCAAAGTAGGCGAAATAGTTGCAAATCGCTTTGGTAAATCCCTGCTAGAACTGGGTGGCAATAACGCGATAATAGTTACCAAATCAGCAGATCTAAATATTGCACTGCCTTCAATTTTATTTGGTGCAGCTGGCACTGCAGGCCAACGCTGCACTACAACCCGTAGACTTATAGTCCATAAATCTATTGAAAAAGAGCTCAATGCAAAATTAAAAAATGCTTACAAGCTTATCCAAAAAAAGATCGGTAATCCTCTAGAAAATGGCGTTTTAGTAGGCCCTTTGATTGATGAGGCTTCATATAACAACATGCAGAAAGCCTTGAAAGAAGCTAAAAAATCTGGCGCCGAGATTCTTGGCGGCAATCGCGTTATGAAAGATAAATTTCCAAAAGCATATTATGTCGAACCTGCCCTTGCACTTCTAAAAAAGCCTGCAGAAATAGTAAATCACGAAACTTTTGCACCGATATTATATGTAATGACCTATGATAAACTTGAAGATGCGATTGAGATGAATAATTCAGTTCCTCAAGGGCTTTCTTCAGCAATTTTTACTACGGATATACGCGAAGCTGAAATCTTCAAAAAATATTCTGATTGCGGCATCTCAAATGTAAATATTGGCACTTCCGGCGCTGAGATAGGCGGCGCGTTTGGCGGCGAAAAAGAAACCGGTGGCGGCCGTGAATCAGGGGCAGATGCCTGGAAAAATTATATGAGGCGTCAGACTTCAACCACTTATTATGGCCAAAAACCACCTGCCCTTGCCCAAGGCATAAAATTCACTGCTTAGTCTTTATTTTAGGCAAAAAAATAGGGCTGCGAAGCATCCCTAATAAAAACATCGCATACATACGTAATACAATATTTTTTACACAAAATGCATAAGAAGATATACTATAAAAAGTATAAACAATATCTTCATTATAAATTTTGTGATTGCCCAAATTATGCTTCCAACAATAATTGCTCCCATAAGCAAACTCTCAACGATTACTGCACCTATTTTTACAAAATAGTAAAAAACGGCATTGCTTTCGGGTGAAATAAATCGTAGATGGAAAAAATCTGGGTTTCCGAAAAATAAAAAGAACACAGCAATTATTACCAGAGTTATTAATACAATATCCTTAGCTTTCCATGAAAGCCAAACAGCATATGCTATTAATGCTATATCCAGTATAGTTACACTGTATAATATAGCATTGAACAACCACGGGTTATCATCTTTTGTAATAAAAAGTGAAAACAAGATTTGTACATTAGCAATTATAAAAATTGCGGAGGCAATAACTTTTGCAACATCTAATAGAGCCTTTTTGGCATTAACTTCTGTTTCCATAAAAGTTCATATTAAGGTGAAAAGACATCTGATACGTTCAGATGATAAAACGTTAGCACGACAGTCCTAAAACCCGCTTAATTGTATATATTGAAACCTAAATTAGGTTGTAATTTTCACTTAATTGATCGCAACATGCGATAACAAAATCAATGAGGTAATAAGTAATAACCTGTAATTCAAAAGAATAAAAACCAGGGATTATATCATGCTTATAAAAGCATAAAAGTTTTTTTATTAATGTCTTGATTTATATGCCTATTTTACAAATCTAGAACCAGGTTTGATTGCTGGAACAGATTGAAGTTCTGCCGGAACGTTATCGGCAGCAAAGGTTTTTATCTTAAGTTTTTCAAGAGTAATTAGTGGTATCGGCGCCAAAGGCTCATCTTCACCGCTGCGGTTTATTAAAGCGCCTTCTGCAATAACTTCAGCACCATATGCTGTTATAAGATCAAAAGTTTCTTTTGATGATTTTCCTGTTGTAACCACATCTTCAATCACCAGAACTTTATCGCCTTTATTCAATTCAAAACCACGGCGAAGCTGGAATTTTCCTTCAACGCGCTCACAGAATATGCTGGGCTTACCTAAATGTTTTGCCGTTTCAAAACCCACTATCACACCACCCATTGCCGGTGACACAACCATATCTATTTTATTTATATCAATCTTTGCTTTGATTCTGTTAGCAAGTTCCTTACACAGTCTTTCAGCCCTTGCCGGGTCCATCAGCGCACGCGCGCACTGCATATATGTATCAGAGTGAAGCCCGGAAGAAAGGATAAAATGTCCTTTCAATATGGCCTTTGCCTCTTCAAATTCTTTAATAACATTTAATGACATGGCCTGGTTTATAGAAATATTTTTTTTTGCACGCAAGAAATAAAAAAGGCGATCGATTGATCGCCTTTTTTGTAAATTTAAACCTTAATTATTATGCGGCCATTGAATCTTCATCGTCTGCAGCTTCAGCAGCAGCCTTTTTTGCAGCAGCTTTCTTAATGAAATAAGGATTGTTATCATTGATAGTTTTTACCAGGTAATCAGAAGCAGCCGGGATATCCAGGCTCTTGATCGCCGAAACTTCACGCGCAAGGCGCTCAAGCGCATTCTCATATATAACACGTTCAGAGTATGAACGTTCAGGATCATCCACATTTTTATGCAGGTCACGCACAACTTCAGCAACTGCTATGATGTTACCAGAATTGATTTTTGACTCATATTCTTTTGCCCTGCGAGACCACATACCACGAGAAGATTTAGGACGCTCAAGCAGAGTTTTTTTCATATCTTTCAGTTCGCCATCTGATGAAAGCTTACGAAGACCAGATTTTTCAGCCCTAGAAACAGGAACGCGCAGGATCATTTTCTCACGCTCAAACTGGATCACATATTGCTTTAATTCAGTTCCGGCGATCAAATGAGTTTCAACACCAATGATCTCACCCACACCGTGTGCAGGGTATACAACCTTAACACCTTTATCAAATACAGATGGCTTGCTGCTTACAGGCACGCTGACTACAGGTTTTGTGAATTCTTTAACAGTATTTATTTTTGGCGCACTTACAGCAACCGGTTTAACAGTTTGCTTTTGCGCTTTCGCCACAATTTTATTTGCCACTTTCTTTTCAACTTTTTTAACCGCAATAACTTTCTTAACTGGTTTTGCAGCCTTAGCAGGTTTTACAGCTTTTTTAGCGGTTTTTGCGTGATTCTTTGCCGCTGGTTTTGACTTATTAGTTTTTTTCACTGTTGGTTTTTTAGCGGTGATTTTCTTTTTATTGATCTTCTTAAGAGCCATAGAAGTAATTCCTGCTGGATATCGTTGATAATTTATGTAGGTTAAAACTTGAGAACTAGCTTGAACCGGTGGCGACTATACCACAGAAAGGGCCTAAAATAAACATAAATTTTAATAAAATGCAGAAAAGACCACAATTATCATATATTTATACTGTATTAATAGGGTTTTTACTCATTTTACCCGGCAATTCACTGGCATCTCAGGTTCAGCAGGCATTTGATAGAAGTATAACAATTCTAGCTACTCCCACTCTTACTGAGGCCCTAAATTCTATAGCGCACCAATTCAGCACCGAAAATAATATATCTGTCAGCGTAACTTTTGATTCATCCAATGAACTTGCAGATCAGATAGAACAAGGCGAAGCAGCTAATATATTTATAACTGACGATAAGGCACGACTTATTGATATGCAGAGATTAGGCCTTCTTAATGTCTTCAGCCTTGAAGACATAGCCTCTGATACTCTTGTGGTTGTAGTTCCAGCCGATAGTTTTTTAAAAAGGAAACTCCGAAATATAAATAATATTGATGATAAACTTCATTACCTTGCAAAAAATGTAACCATTGTAATACCTGACCCCGAAACAGAGATTGCTGGAAAGGCTGTTATGCAAACTTTTTCTAAGGTTAACGAGTGGGACAAGGTAAAGTCAAAAATGTTACGCGCGGCAAATTCACGCAGCGCATTATATCTGGTATCAAACGGCAATAACGCTGGCATTGTATATAATTCCGATGCTTTAAGCGATCCTAATGTCGAGGTCCTGTTCCAGATCCCTCAGGATTATTATGATAAAATAACATATCAGGCCACTATTGTTGCTGAACCGGATTCTGACAGCAGCAGCGACTACATAGAAAAACTGATGAAATATATAAAATCTCCTGAAGCAAATAAAATCCTTACTCATTATGGCTTTGGATCTCCATAAAAAACATATGATTAAAAATGATAATAATAATTATTATCATTTTTCTTGACTATTCTTTTTTGCTTCTATATTAATGTTTTTAACGATTACGGAAATTGGTTGTCAGACACATAAGCCATATTATTTCCCATCTCACAATTTGGTTTCCGTAATCACACTAAAAGTCACAAAAATTCTGCATAATCTCCTGATTGAAAAAATTCAGCTTGAAAGAAACAACTTTCCCCTTTAGATAATCGCAAATCGTTGTGATTTAAAAAGTTTAAAATTTATTACAGATTCGATTATATGGCTTGTGAAAAAGGGAAAAACGGCTGTGCCTGTGCACACAATTCTGAAGTAAAAGATCCTGCTAAAAGAGATTTCATGATTCTTAGCGCGGCTGCTACGGCCGGCATCGGCGCTGCTTGTGCAGCTGTTCCATTTATTGGTTCAATGAATCCTGCAGCGGATGTTCGCGCACTTGCATCAACTGAAGTTGATATTTCCGGTATAAAGGTCGGTGAAGAAAAAAGGGTCATGTGGCAAGGTAAAACTGTATTCATCCAGCACAGAACACCTGAAGAAATTGCTGAGGCTAAAGCTGATGACAACCAGCCAATGCCTGATCCTGAGCTAGATTCAAAACGCGTAAAACCTGGTAAGGAAGAATGGCTTATTGTAGTGGGTGTATGCACACACCTTGGTTGCATTCCAAACAGTAACCACGCACCGCATGAATCATGGCTGTGCCCATGCCACGGTTCACATTATGATACATCAGGCAGGATCAGAAAAGGCCCTGCTCCTAAGAATCTTGTAGTTCCGCCTTATGAATTCATAAGCGATACAAAAATTAAGATTGGCTAATAATAATTTAGAGTTGAGATATGGCAGCTAAGGATAAATTCTGGAATTGTATTGATAAGTCGCTGGACTGGTTTGAATATCGTTTGCCGGTTCGTAGCTTCATGAAGCATCAGGGCGAATATCGTACCCCTCGTAACCTTTCTTATTCATGGAATTTTGGCTCACTTGCTGGCATCGCGTTGATGATACAGATCGTAACCGGTATATTCCTTGCGATGAATTATGTTCCGAATATCAACATGGCGTTTGATTCTGTTGAGCGCATCATGCGTGATGTACCATTTGGTTGGTTACTCCGCTACACACATGCTGTTGGCGCCTCTATGTTCTTTGGTGTCGTATATTTACATATATTCCGTGGCTTTTATTTTGGCTCATACAAAAAACCACGTGAAGTTCTATGGTGGTTTGGCGTTATTATTTTCCTATGCATGATGGCAACTGCTTTCATGGGCTATGTTCTTCCTTGGGGCCAGATGAGTTTCTGGGGGGCGACTGTTATCACCGGTCTGTTCACCGCATTCGATGAAGTTATAAATGGTCTTGGAACATGGATCCAACAATTCCTGCTCGGCAGCTTTTCGGTTGATAACCCAACTCTTAACCGCTTCTTTGCGCTTCACTATCTTCTTCCATTTGTGATCTGCGGCCTTGTATTCCTGCACGTTGTTGCGTTGCACATCCATGGTTCAAACAACCCTACGGGTGTTGATGTCACTTCTGAACGCGATACAATTCCTTTCCACCCATATTATACAATTAAAGATTTCTTTGGGTTTGGTATTTTCTTCCTGGTGTTTGCAGGTTTCCTGTTCTTCGCACCTAATTATCTTGGCCACCCTGATAACTATACTCCAGCTAATCCTCTGGTAACACCTCCACACATTGTTCCTGAATGGTATTTCCTGCCTTTCTATGCGATCCTTCGTGCAGTTCCAGATCTTGGCATTCCTTTCACAAGCATTGTTCTTATCAAATCAAAACTTGCTGGTGTTATATGCATGTTTGGTGCAATTATTATCTGGTTCTTCATGCCTTGGCTTGATAGGCACCCGGTTCGCAGCGGTCACTACCGCCCTGTTTTCCGCTGGTTCTTCTTTGTTTATTTATTTAGCTTCATCCTGCTTGGTTATGTTGGCTCACAACCGGCTGATGCAGCAATGCATGCTGCGGGTCTGACCATTCCTCTTATTTATATAGGTAGGCTTGCCGCTATATATTATTTTGCATACCTGCTTGTTGTTCTGCCGGTGTTAAGCAAAAAAGAAAGGGCACTGCCGCTTCCAGCATCGATCTATGACTACACTAAAGAAAAATACGGTCAGATAGAGATAGTAAAATAATTAGGTATTAGTGATTATGAAGAAATATATATTGGCATTATTGATCTCCCTTTCACTTCCAGCATTCGCTTCAGCGAATAGCAATGCGGAAGAACCGTTAAAAGTTAACTGGTCATTCAATGGCCCTCTTGGCACATATGACTGGCAGTCAGTTCAGCGCGGTTATCAGGTTTATAAAGAAGTCTGCTCGGCATGCCACTCAATGAAGCGTGTTGCATTCCGTAATTTGCAGGAAATTGGCCTTAGCGAAAATGAGGTTAAAGTTCTTGCTTCGCAATATAATATTCAGGATGGTCCAAACGAAACCGGCGACATGTTCGAGCGCCCTGGCCGCCCTTCTGATCGCTTCCCTTCCCCATATCCTAACTCACAGGCTGCAGCGGCTGCAAATGGTGGCGCGGCACCTCCTGATCTTTCACTTATCGTTAAAGCGCGTCATGATGGCCCAAATTATGTTTATTCTATCCTTAATGGCTTTGAAGAAACTCCTGCTGGCGTAGAAATTCCTGAAGGAAAACATTATAACAAATATTTCCCAAACCACGCAATCTCAATGCCGAAACCTTTGAATGATGGCCAGGTAACATATTCTGACGGCACAACAGCATCGGTTGACCAGATGTCGAAAGATGTTGTGAACTTCCTGCAATGGGCTGCTGAGCCTGAAATGCAGGTTCGTAAACAGATGGGCGTTAAAGCAGTGATCTTCCTATTGGTCTTCACTGGCTTTTTCTATGTAGCAAAAAGGCGCATCTGGAGCCGTATCGGACAATAGACAAATATATATCACCTGTTATTATTTTTAATTCAAGTAATTGAATTTTATTATATAGAAGAAAAATTCTCCACTTTTTTGCCAACAAAAAAGTACTTTGCTCTAGGGTAAAAATTGTGTATTAAGCTTCTTTACTTTTTATAAACGGGCATTTGAAAGCCTGTAAGATTATTAATTATAGAGTTGGATATTGATATGGCATACAGCAGTGGTAACGAACCTACATTCCTAGGCTTCAAATTGTGGCAACAAGTGCTGATTGGCCTGGTGCTTGGTATTGTTACAGGTCTTGTTCTTAGATATTATGGTGGCGATCCTGATCATATCAACACAATCGCTGATAAGATCAAAATTCTTGGAACGCTTTTCATTAAGTTAATTAAAATGGTGGTTGCCCCACTTATCATGTTCGCACTTATAAGCGGCATTACTTCTTTAAGTGGCTCTAAAAATGCTTCACGCGTTGGTATCAAAGGTGCCGGTGCATACCTTCTTACAGCATCCCTTGCTGTAATGTTTGGTATAGTTATAGCTTCAATAGCCCAGCCTGGTGTTGGCATTGATAGAACTCTCACAACAAAATATCTGAATGCTGGTTCTTATGCTCCGCCTACAGATGAAGATTCTTCTACAATTTCTGGCTTCCTGATGAATCTTGTTCCTGCGAACATATTTAATTCAGTTGCAACTGATAACTATCTGCAGATCGTTATTTTTGCAATTTTCACCGGCCTGGTAATGATGAGCCTGGGTGAAAGGGTAAAAGATGCAAAAAAAGTGATAGACGAATTCTCTAAGGTCGCTTTCCGCATGATCGAGCTTATCGTTATGCTTGCACCTATCGCGATCTTCAGCTTTATGACATGGATGGTTGCCACCATGGGTATCGATGTTATTGAAGCTCTAGCAGTTCTTGTCGGCTTAGTCATAGTTGCCATTTTCTGCCAATATATATTCCTTGGCGTCTTCATTCTCATTTTCGCACGCCTGAACCCACTTCCTTTCTATAAGAAAATGATCACAACACAGCTTATGGCATTTTCTACCAGCTCTTCAAAAGCAACGCTTTCAACAGCTATGCGTGAATTGCAGGAAAAACTTGGCGTTTCAGAAGGCACTGTTAACTTCATGATGCCCCTTGGTGCCGCGATCAATATGGATGGTACTGCGATCTATCTTGGTATATGTGCTGTATTCTTCTCACAATTATATGGCGTACCTCTGGCGTTTGATGATTATTTGATGCTGGTTGTAACATGCACACTTGGCTCTATCGGTGCTGCAGGTATCCCTAGCGGCTCTATCATCTTCATGGGCATGGTGCTTCACTCAGTTGGGCTGCCACTTGAAGGTATCGGCATCATTCTTGGTATTGATCGCTTATTGGATATGTTCCGTACGACTATCAACATCACTGGTGATTCTGCCATCACCCTTATCATTGATAAGACAGAAGGCAAAACCAATGTTGATCTCTATAATTCAAAATAGTTTATGATAAATAAATTCAGACAATAAAAAAGCCCGGGCAGATAACCCGGGCTTTCTTTTTAAACATTGCTTAATTCAATATTACTATTGAGCTTTCGCAGGAGTTTCAGCAGCTGGAGTAGCAGGAGTTTCTGCTTTTGCTTTAGAAGCATCAGCTTTCGCTTTCGCTTCAGCTTTAGTTTCAGCTTTCGCAGGAGCTTTCGCTTCAGCTTTAGCTTCAGTTTTAGCAGCTGGAGTAGTTGCAGAAGCATCAGCTTTTGCAGCTTCTTTAGCGAAAGATGCTGGAGCAACAGCAACAGCAAGTAGAGCAAGTAGAGCTAGTTTTTTCATGTTTTTTACTTTTGTTTAGGTTAATTAAAGAAAATCAAGATATTGGTTCCCCTCAATCCAAATTTTCAGCGGTGTTATAGTGAAATCTGTAAATTACTGCAACTTAATTTTGGCCTTTTAGCGCTTAGCTACTAATCTTTTGTTTTATATGAATTAATGTCATTTTGTTATCTATTGTACCTTAAGGCAATTAATAGGTTGCAGTATAGGTTTTACTGATTTAATAATCATTGCGATAAAATAATGGAATATAAATGCAATTAGAAACAAATTCTTTGTGGTTATGGGGCGGATTTCTGGTAATTATAGCCTTTCTTCTGGCGCTTGATCTTGGTGTGTTTCACCGCGGTAATAAGGAAATAAAAACCAAAGAGGCTTTTAAGACCATATTATTTTATGTCTTTGTTGCATGTCTTTTCTGCGCAGGATTATTCTATTTTGTCGGGAAAAAGGCTGGCACTGAATTTGCAATGGGTTATTTGATTGAAATGACCCTTTCAGTTGATAACGTATTCGTTTTCGCCTTGGTTATTGCGCATTTCATAGTGCCGAAAGAATATCAATATCGCCTCTTATACTGGGGTGTTCTTGTCGCAATCATTTTACGTTTTGTATTTATCCTGGCTGGGACAGCTCTTATCAGCGAGTTTGACTGGATATTATATATATTCGGCGCATTCCTGATATTCACAGGTGTTAAGATGATAAAATCATCTGATGAAGAGCCGGATGTTGAAAATAACCGCATCATTTCTTTCACTAAGAAACATCTCCGCACAACTCCTGATTATGTTGGCGCAAGGTTTTTTGTTCGTGAAAATGGTAAGTTCTTCTTTACCCCGCTTTTTGTGGTTTTGATGGTGTTGAACTTTGTTGATATTGTTTTTGCTTTTGATTCGATCCCTGCAATATTCGCGATAACAACTGATCCGTTCATTGTTTTCACATCCAATATTTTTGCTATCCTAGGCCTGAGATCTATGTATTTCGTTCTCGCAATAATCATAGAACGCTTCAAATATTTGAAATATGGTCTCTCAGTAATATTGGTATTCATCGGTGTGAAAATGGTCATAAACCACTTCTATCATCGCGATATTATCCCGACAGATATCTCACTATATGTAACTCTTGGAATTCTGGTAACTTCTGTGCTTTATTCACTTGCCCTCACCCGTGGCAAGCCGGTAGAAGAAGCAAAAGCAACTGGCTGGGTTCCTGGCAGTGGCAGTAAGAAAGATGAAATTGAGTAACAGAAGGTAGATCATGGCAACAGCAAAAACTTCAAGCGTTTCGCACACTAAGTTTAATTTCGATTTTATCGGTAATAAATGGATGGGCTTTCTTATCACTGGCCTCTTAATGGCGGCAACTGTATATTCCCTTGCCACAAAAGGCTTAAATTACGGTATCGATTTTACTGGCGGCATCGTGATCGAGGCACGCACACAGAATCCTGCTGATATGGAAAAACTGCGCAAAATTCTAAATAGCGGTGAATTTGGTGATGTTAATCTTCAAGGCTTTGCTGATCCTCATGATGTCATGATCCGCTTGCAAGCCAGCGCCGATGACTCTCAGCAGAAAATTGTTGAAGGCATTAAAGCTAAGCTTGATTCAACTTATGGTGAAAAAGTTGAATATCGTAAAATAGATTATGTCGGCCCGCAGGTTGGCGGCGAACTTCTTCGCGGCTCTATAATTGCGGTCGGGCTTTCACTGATAGCGATCCTGATCTATATCTGGGTACGTTTTGAGTGGCAATATGGTGTTGGCGGCATTGCTGCCTTATTCCATGATGCCCTCCTGACATTTGGCTTCTTCTCTATTACAGGCATCGAGTTCAACTTAACCTCAGTGGCGGCGATCCTTACCATCGTTGGTTATTCTGTGAATGACTCAGTGGTTATTTATGATCGTATCCGCGAGAACTTCCGCAAGTTCAAAGCTCTTACACTTGGCGACATAATAAACCTGAGTGTTAACGAAACGCTTTCACGCACTTTTCTGACAGGTGGCACGGTGTTGTTAGCGGCGCTTTCGCTGTTATTATTCGGTGGCAATGTGATATTTGGCTTTGCTGCGGCAATGCTGTTCGGCGTAATAATTGGAACTTATTCCTCGATCTATATCTCCGCAACAATATTGATATTCTTTAATCTGAAGCGATAATTAATTATTCGCCGGGTTTTTCTGAAAGCAGTTCTTCTTTGCCAGGCTTGTTCTTCCATTCTTCTGCATCGGCAGGTGCTTCTTTCGATTGGTTTATATTCGGCCAGATAGCAGAATATTGTCTGTTAAGCTCGATCCATTTTGCCAATTCAGCAGATTCAGGCTTTATCGCTTCAACCGGGCATTCAGGTTCACACACCCCACAATCAATACACTCATCGGGATTGATGACGAGCATGTTCTCACCCTCATAGAAACAATCCACCGGGCATACATCAACGCAATCGGTAAATTTGCACTTAATACATTGTTCTGTAACTATATATGTCATTTTAAAATGTATATTTTATAGTAATTTGAAGTGGTTATATCTTTTGCCGCCAAAACTGTCAAGAAAGCTGATTTTGCCCTTTGCCAGTATGCCATTTTTGTGTTATAATAACGCACCAAAAAATTAATGGATTGAGGGATTCATGGTTGATAGTTTATCGAAAAAACTAAATGCAATTGGTAATACGCGCATTAATTCTAGAAAGCCTACCAGCATTGAAAACACTAATTGGGATGTGGTTGTAAAAAGGGCTAATGCGATAGAAGATCATTTCAATTCAATCATTACCCAAACAGGTTTTATAAAATCTGCCAGATGCAACGACTTTGGCTACTCTCCAGATTAATTATTTAAGCAAATCCTGTAATTGTGAGAGATGTTTTAGCTCTTGGTGAGCAATCGGTGATTTTTCCGAAATCGTCGATATAACTGCATTAGTAAATCCAAGCTTTTTTGCTTCTTTTAGGCGTTGCAAACTTTGTGTAACCGGCCTGATTTCCCCTGATAAACCGATCTCACCGAAATAGATAGTATCAGAAGGTATAACAACTGATTCGGTTGCTGAAATTATCGCAGCTGCAACCGCCAGATCTGCCGCAGGTTCCATTATTTTTATTCCACCCGCCACGTTCAGATATATTTCCTTATCAAATAATTTTAATCCGCATCTTGCCTGCAGAACCGCGATTATCATCGCCAGGCGGTTTGCATCCCACCCCACAACAGCCCTTCTCGGCGTTGCCAGGAATGATGGAGAAACCAAGGCTTGGATCTCAACCAGAATTGGCCTTGTTCCTTCAATTCCGGCATATATCACCGAACCTGAAACATTATTGCTTTTGCCTGAAATGAAAAAGGATGAAGGATTCGTCACTTCAACCAGGCCCTTTTCCTGCATCTCAAAAATGCCTATTTCGTTCGCCGGGCCAAAACGGTTTTTTACTGCACGCAAAATCCTAAAATTATAACCCTTTTCTCCTTCAAAATAGAGTACCGTATCCACCATATGCTCAAGCACACGCGGGCCTGCTATCTGCCCGTCCTTGGTCACATGCCCTACTAATATCAGGCAAAAACCTTGGCTTTTTGCCGCCGTTATCAGTTCATGTGCTGAAAACCTTACTTGTGAAACTGTACCCGGTGAAGAATCCACCGCAGGTAGGAACATCGTTTGTATTGAATCTATGATAACCACTTTAGGTTTCGAAGTTCTGATCGAGGCTAGAATATCTTCAACATTTGTAGCCGATGCAATTTCAACCGGCGCGTTATCAAGCCCTAAACGCTTTGCCCTTAATGAAACCTGGCCGGTTGATTCCTCACCGGTTATATAAACGCATTTATGACCATGATTTGCCATTAAAGCAACCATCTGCAGTAATATGGTCGACTTACCTATTCCAGGGTCACCACCCACAAGGCTTGCGGAACCCGCAACCAAACCTCCGCCTAGAACGCGATTCAATTCTTCAATGCCTGTATCGTGACGTAATAACTTCTCATCAGAATCCCCAAAATTGGTAAATTCGATTTTTCCACCCTGCCCAGCTTTTTTGCTTGTTTTTGCTATCGAAAAAACTTGACTGACCGGTTCCTCAGATATACTTCCCCATGTGCCGCAGGCATCGCATTTTCCTGCCCATTTTCCATAGACCGAGCCGCAATTATTGCACACATATTGTAATTTTGGGGATGCCATTTCCTTAATAAATAGGCTAATTTTATTCTTTTGGCAATCTTATCCTTATTGCTAAAAACCAGCAAATATGCTAGAAAGCACCATCTATTTTTTGGGGAAAATATGAGCGAACCATATAAAATCAATACACCTAATGGAATTATAACAAAAGAGCAGAAAACAGATAATTATAATCTGGAATTCAATCTGCGTGAAACCAATGATAATGAGAAAAAAACCGGTTTTGATTATAAGCTAATAGTTAAATTTATCCCAAATAAAAAAATCTATAATGATATAAATTCCGTTAAAGTTCAAAATCTAGAACTTACCGCACGTACAAAAATTAAAATTAATTATTCTGATCTTTCAATTAAATTCAATAAAACACCGAATGGTATTATAGGGGCAGCGTTTTTAAATATTCGCGGCAATGAACTTAATTTAAATAACCTGGTTCTAGCAGGAAGTATCGAAACAGATAAAAAACCCAGTTTTTTACTCAATAGTACTAAAATAAATAACTTGAAACCTGTAAGCTTCATTAAAGATGATTCAAGATTACCGGAAACAGAGGTTAAGGAAAATATAGAAACAAAAGACGCAAAAACTGTAGATAAAAAAGTTGAAGTGACAGCCTAGGCTATAGTCTTCTTGATCTCTTCGGTAACAGTTTCGATAGGCAGTGTGCCGTTTATTGCTTTGTGAAGTTTTTTATTAACATAATAAGGCAGAACTGGTGCGGTCTGGCTCCAATAAGTTTCAAGACGTTTGGTGAATGTTTCCAGATTATCATCAGGGCGCGGAACAGCACCAAGTGCTAAAGCTTCATCACGGCGTTTAATAACGCGTTTTTTTAATTCTTCGTCAGGAACCTGAATTTCAATTACAACGTCAATTTTCTTGCTGCATTTTTTCAGCATTTCATCCAAAGCCTCCGCCTGAGCCACCGTGCGCGGGAAGCCATCCAGCATAAAGCCGTTATTGCAATCACTCTGACAGATACGATCCGCGATCATTCCGATAATTATATCGTCAGAAACAAGGCCACCTTCTTTCATGATTATTTCTGCTTTTTTGCCAAGTGGAGTGCCTGCAGCGACTGCAGCCCTGAGCATATCGCCCGTTGAAAGCTGAGGGATATTTAATATTTGTTTCAGGATCCCCGCTTGCGTACCTTTTCCTGCGCCCGGAGGACCAAATAAAATTATATTCATAAAAATAATTCGGCTAAAATTTATCTTCTTCTGCGACCGGCTTTCAGGTTTGTCTTTTTCAGTAAACCTTCATACTGGTGCGCAATAAGGTGTGATTGTATCTGAACAATTGTGTCCATCATAACATTCACCATAATCAGAAGACTTGTACCGCCAAGATAGAACGGAACGCCAAATTGTGAAATAAGAACTTCAGGAACTACGCAAATAAGTGAAAGATATATCGCACCGATAACCGTCAAACGGTTCATAATAAAGGTGATATAGCTTGTAGTGTTCGAACCTGGGCGGATACCCGGTATAAAACCACCGTTTTTACGAAGATTCTCAGCAGTTTCCGAAGGGTTGAACACATTGTTCATATAGAAGAACGAGAAGAAAGTGATAAGCGCCACCATCAGCACCACATAAAGCGGTTTACCATGGCCAAGATATGCAACAATCCTTGCAAGAGGGCTATCCGCATTTGCACCACCGCCGAAACCAACGATAGTTGCAGGGAATAATAATAATGATGATGCGAAGATCGGCGGCAGAACACCTGCTGTATTTAATTTCAGCGGAAGATAGGTGCTTTCGCCCTGATATTGTTTATTACCAACCGTACGTTTAGGATATTGCACTATCAGCCTACGTTGTGCGCGTTCCATGAATACGATAAAACCAATAAGCGCCGCAGCAAGAACTAAAACTATAATGATAACTGATGATGAAAGCGCGCCAGTGCGGCCCAATTCTAGTGTACGTGCAACTGCAGCAGGCATCCCGGCAACGATACCGGAAAAGATGATAAGTGAAGTACCCTGGCCGATGCCACGCGTAGTGATCTGCTCACCAAGCCACATAAGGAACATTGTTCCACCAACAAGCGTCACAACTGTTGTCACAACGAAAAAGTTGTGATCGATAATAACAGCACCCTGCCCCTGAATATTTATATTCAACAGGAATTGCGAGATACCAAAAGCCTGGAAGCTGCACATAAAAATTGTGCCTATACGCGTATATTGCTGGATCTTCTTCCTGCCCTGTTCACCACCTTCTTTACGAAGATTGTTAAGAGCGGGATACATGAAAGTCAGAAGCTGTATAATGATCGAGGTAGTGATATAAGGCATCACATTCAGTGCGAAGATCGTCATACGTGAAAGCGCACCGCCGGAGAACATATTGAATATATCAAGCAAACCACCAGAATGCTGCTTTGAAAGCGTTTCTATAATACGAGCATCAAGGCCCGGAAGTGGAATATAAGTTCCAATACGGTAAACTATAAGAGCGCCGATAACAAACAGGATTCTTTTCTTTAATTCTTCAGCCTTACCGATTGCCGAAAAGTTAATATTTGCGGCAAGTTTGTCGAATGAGGAAGCCATTATAGTTAGTGCCTGTTAAAGGGTTGCTATTTGCTGGTCTTTTTAGAAGCTTTTGCTGAAGTTTTCTTTGTTTTTTCAGCTTTAGCACCTTTTTCTTTTGTTTCTTTTCCTTCAGCTGTATCAGCTTTGCCAGCAGTCAGGGTAACTTTACCACCAGCTGCTTCAACTGCTTTGATCGCGCTTGCAGTTGCTTTTGAAACAGTGATCTCAACTTTAGCAGATATTTTGCCATCACCAAGAAGTTTAACACCATCTAAACGACCTTTCACAAGGCCCGCAGATTTAAGTGATTCAAGTGTGATTGCACCTGTAAGTTTTTTCTCATCAACAGCTTTCTGGATATCAGAAACGTTAACAACTTCATATTCTTTACGAGAATAATTGTTGAAACCACGTTTTGGAAGACGACGGTGAATAGGAGTTTGACCACCTTCGAAACCATTGATCGCAGAACCAGAACGCGCAGTCTGACCTTTACCACCACGGCCACCAGTCTTACCTTTACCAGAACCGATACCACGGCCAACGCGGATCTTACCACGGCTAGCGCCTTTATTTGGCCTTAATTGGTTTAATGTGAATGTCATTTCGATTACCCTTCAATGATTTTTACTAAGTGTTTTACTTTATTTATCATGCCACGGTTAGCAGGAGTGTCTAGCACTTCAGATACACGGTGACGTTTGTTTAGGCCAAGACCAATCAGTGTTTCTTCCTGATCTTTTTTACGGCCGATTACGCTACCGGTCTGCTCTAATTTTATTTTCTTTGCTGCCATGATAAATTCTCCAAAATTCTATAATGTATTATTCAGCTGCTTCGCTTGTTTTTTCAGAAGCTTTTGCACCAACTTCACGCTGAGAAACGATCTCAGTGATCTTCTTACCACGACGTGAAGCCGTAGACTTAGGAGATTGGATCAGTTGCAGTGCTTTCATTGTGCTCGCCACCATGTTATATGGGTTTGAAGAGCCGAATGATTTTGCTACCACGTCTTTAACACCAAGAGCTTCGAAGATAGCCCTCATCGGACCACCAGCAATGATACCAGTACCAGGAGCTGCAGTACGAAGGATAACACCACCCGCACCTGCTTTAGTTTTGATATCATGGTGAATTGTTCTGCCTTCACGTAGAGGAATTTTGATCATGCTTTTACGAGCTGCATCAGTTGCTTTCTTACGAGCATCAGCAACCTCTTTCGCTTTACCTTTACCAACACCGATACGCCCCTTTCCGTCGCCAACTACAACAAGTGCAGAAAAGCCGAACCTTCTACCACCTTTCACTACTTTTGTAGTACGGTTGATCGAAACTAATTTCTCGATCTGTTCGGAACCTTCTTGCCCTTCTTTAGGAGCCGGTTTTGTATTTTTTTTCTCTTGAGCCATAATATCTATTATTGGTTAAAGTTAATTATTAGAATTTTAGTCCGCCTTCACGAGCGCCTTCAGCAAGTGATTTGATGCGTCCGTGATAAAGGAATGAACCTCTGTCGAACACAACTTCAGAAACTTTTGCTTCTAAAGCACGTTTTGCAACAAGCTTACCAACTGCTGCTGCAGCTTCTTTACCCGAAGTGCTTTTCAGTTTGCCTTTAAGGTCTTTATCAAGTGTAGATGCAGAAGCGATTGTAACGCCTTTAACATCATCAATCACTTGTGCGTGAATGTTTTTGTTTGACCTGAAAACTGAAAGGCGTGGCTTGCCTACAGCTGCTTTTTTCAGCTTATAGCGTGCGCGCTTTTGTCTTCTTTCAACTGCTTGTAAAGTCATATTATTACCTATTTATTATTTCTTCTTACCTTCTTTACGGCGGATATACTGGCCAACATATCTGATACCTTTACCTTTATAAGGCTCTGGTTTCTTCATTTGGTAGATTTCAGCAGCAACCTGGCCAACAAGTCTTTTGTCTATGCCAGAGATAGTAATTTCAGTTGGCTTTGGCGTTTTGATCTCAATGCCTGCAGGAACCGGATAATCAACATCGTGTGAGAAACCAAGGTTAAGCTTCAGGGATTTACCTTGAGCGTTAGCCTTATAACCTACACCTTCGATTTCCAGGTTAGCAGTATAACCATTAGTTACACCTTCAACCATATTACGCACCAGTGCCCATGCAAGGCCCCATTGCGCTTTAGTTTTGTTATCCTGCTTTTTGTTTTCATTTGCAGGTTTGAATGAGATTTTACCATCAGCAACAGTAACGTTGATGATCTCAGGAAGTTTCTCAGTCAAAGTGCCTTTAGCACCTTTAATAGTGATCTCATTGCCGTTAAGTTTTACCTCAACGCCTTTTGCAATTGCTATCGGGTTTTTAGCTAGACGTGACATTAGAACACCTCACAGATTACTTCACCACCTACATTCAACTTACGAGCTTCATGATCAGGAAGAACGCCTTTTGAAGTGGAAACTATTGATAAGCCAAGACCGTTAAAGTTCTTTTTCAGATTTGCGATCTGAGAATAAACACGGCGACCTGGTTTAGAAATTCTTTTGATCTGCTTTATTACCGGCTGACCTTGGAAATATTTCAGGTTAACATTTAGTTTTTTTATACCTTTACGAATTTCTTCTTCAGCATAATCATTGATGAAGCCTTCGCTCTTAAGCACTTCAAGAACTGATTTGTTCAAATAGTTAGAAACAACTGTAACTTCCGCGATACGAGCCTGTTGGCCGTTACGGATAGTTGCTATCATATCTGATGTTGCGTCGTTAAAAGACATATACTCTCTCCAATTACCAGCTTGATTTAATTACGCCAGGAAGCTGACCGTTCTGAGCCATATCCCTTAGCATGTTTCTGCAAATACCAAATTTCCTGTGGTAACCACGAGGACGGCCAGTCAGCTCGCAACGATTGCGAACGCGGATCTTAGCCGAATTCTTAGGCAGGCGCGAAAGTTTCATTACTGCATCAAAACGCGCTTCTTGAGTAGATTCTTTATCCATGATGATCGCTTTAAGTTTTTCACGACGACCACGGAATTCTTTCGAAAGCCTCTGTCTCTTAGCGTTTTTTTCTAATGAGCATTTTTTTGCCATTTTGTTACCTTAGTTATTGTTTTGGTTGTTTGATAAGAACGGCATATTGAAACCAGCGATCAGAGCTTTCGCTTCTTCTGCAGTTTTTGCCGTAGTAACGATAGTAATATCCATACCCTTAGCTACATCATTCCTATCAAGGCTGATCTCAGGGAATATATTGTGTTCTTTAATACCGAATGAAATGTTACCATTACCGTCGAAACTTTTCTCGTTCAAACCACGGAAATCACGTAGTTTAGGAAGAGCGATATTCACCAGACGATCAAGGAATTCATACATGATCTTGTTACGAAGTGTAACTTTAGCACCGATGCCTTGGCCTTGACGAAGACGGAAGTGCGCGATAGATTTTTTAGCTTTGGTCACAACAGCTTTCTGACCAGCAATCAGAGTAAGCTCGCTTGCAGAAACATCAACAGCTTTAGAATCTTTCAATGCCTCACCAACGCCCATGTTCAGGTTGATCTTAACGATCTTAGGAACCTGCATAACGTTTTTATAGCCGAACTGTTTCACCAGTGCCGGAGCTACTTTTTCTTTATATTCTTTCTGTAATCTTGCTGTTTCAGCCATTTTACTTACCTAATTATTATAATTGTTCACCGGATTTCTTAGCAACCCTGACTTTGCTCCCATCGTTAAGCACTTTGAAGCCAACTTTAGTAGCAGAACCTGATTTAGGATCGATCGCAGCAACGTTAGAGATATGTATAGAAAGTTCTTTCTCAACGATACCGCCATTACCCTGAAGACCAGGTTTTTGGTGTTTTTTAACCACATTGATACCAGCAACAACAACACGGTCTTTATCACGAAGGATCTTTAGAACTTCACCTTCTTTACCCTTGTCTTTACCAGTGATGATCTTAACTTTATCACCTTTTCTGATGCGGAATTTTTTAGTATGTTTTTTTACTTCAGTCATTTCAATACCTATCAATTATAATACTTCCGGAGCCAGAGAGATGATCTTCATGAAGTTTTTCGCACGAAGTTCACGAGTTACCGGTCCAAAGATACGTGTTCCGATCGGCTCATTTTGTTTATCAATCAGAACTGCAGCATTGCTGTCAAAACGGATAGTTGTGCCGTCAGCTCTTTTGAAATCTTTCCTGGTACGAACGATAACAGCTTTATGAACCGCACCCTTCTTCACTTTACCTTTAGGCGCAGCTTCCTGGATTGATACCACGATGATATCACCTATTGTAGATGACCTTCTGCCGGTACCGCCCAGAACTTTAATGCAACGAAGCTCCTTCGCGCCTGAGTTATCTGCTACTTTTAACCTTGTTTCTACCGAAATCATAACTTCTTACCTTAATTTGGAGCGCCCTTATAACCTAAAAACGCCCATTTTTCAACTTAACTTTTTGCTTTAGTTCCTTTTGCCTTAGCTGCTGGTTTTTTAGCATTTGCTTCTGCCTTCTTAGGAGCAGCCGCCTCATCGCCATAAACCACAACCCAACGCTTCAATTTAGAGATCGGAGCAGTTTCCTGGATAGTAACTTTATCACCAGTTTTGCTACGGTTTTCTTCATCGTGAGCGTAGAATTTCTTAGATTTTACAACAACCTTTTTATATACAGGGTGTTTCACACGGCGTGATACTTCAACGGTAATGGTTTTATTACCTTTATCGCTAGTTACAACACCTTCTAAAATTCTTTTTGGCATTTCATTTATCCTTTAATTATGCACTTTTCTTTTTAGCAGTTTTCTTCTCAGCTTTTTCTTTAGCTGGTTTTGCGGCTTTAGCAGGCTTTTCAGCTGTTGCTTTCACCGCTTTTTCCTTTGTAACTGCTTTTTTTGCAGTTTTAGGAGCATCTTTCACATCAGCACCTGAATTCAACAAAGTATAAGCACGAGCTATATCTTTACGGATTTCTTTGAATCTGTGAGTTTTATCAAGCTCACCGGTAGTGCGCTGGAAACGAAGGTTGAACAATTCTTTCTTGCCATCAAGAATGCTTGTGTTCAGTTCGTCTTTTGATTTACCTTTTAGATCTTCGTATTTCATATCATTACCTAAAATTAATACTGCCTTTTGATGAATTTTGTTTTTACCGGCAGTTTCGCTGCAGCAAGTTCAAAAGCCTCACGAGCAACCGCTTCAGTAACACCACCAAGTTCGAACAGGATAGTGCCTGCATGCACGCGAGCTACCCAAAGCTCTACCGCACCTTTACCGGAACCTTGACGAACCTCTAGAGGCTTCTTAGAAACCGGAGTGTGTGGGAATATACGGATCCACAGCTTACCTTGACGTTTCATCGCACGAGAGATCGCACGGCGAGCCGCTTCGATCTGGCGTGAATTGATACGATCAGGATCAAGGCTTTTCAGGCCGAATTCACCGAAGTTAAGAGTGTAACCACCCTTAGCTGGGCCAGAAATTCTGCCTTTGAATTCCTTCCTGTGTTTTGTTTTAATTGGCATCATCATAAAATATATCTATCCTCTTAAACCTTATATATTACGC
>JBEHXK010000009.1:0-75856 GCA_048498735.1 Pseudomonadota bacterium | reverse complement strand
GCCAGACTGATGTGAAGGAAGCCTCGCGCATGGTTGATATCTGTATTGAAGCGGGCGTAAATTTTTTTGATACCGCAGATGTTTATTCTTCCGGCATGTCGGAAGAAATTCTCGGCGCAGCCTTGAAGGGTAAGCGCGATAAGGTTCTGATTTCCACAAAGGCAACTTTCCCGATGGGTGAGGGCGTGAATGATCGCGGTTCATCCCGCCATCACATCATCTCGGCATGTAACGCGAGTTTGAAGCGCCTCGGCACTGATCATATTGATCTATATTTCATGCATGGTTTTGATGGCATAACTCCGGTTGAGGAAACCCTTCGTGCGTTGGATGATCTGCAAAGGGCGGGTAAAATAAATTATATCGGCTGCTCGAATTTTTCCGGCTGGCACACGATGAAATCGCTCGCCGTTTCTGATAAAGAAGGCCTTGTACGCTATGCCGCATATCAGGGCTATTATTCCCTTGTGGGCCGAGATTATGAGTGGGAATTGATGCCGCTTGCGCTTGATCAGGGCCTTGGTCTGATGATCTGGAGCCCGCTTGGTTGGGGGCGTTTGACCGGCAAGATACGCCGTGGCCAGCCTATGGCGGAAGGTCGCATTAAATCCGGTGGTGAGGAAGGTGGCCCGCAGGTTGATAATGAACTTCTATATAACGTTGTTGATGTTCTTGATGAGCTTGCGAAAGAAACCGGCAAAACCATTCCGCAGGTGGCGCTTAACTGGCTGCTGCAACGCCCATCAGTTTCTAACATCGTGGTTGGTGCGCGTAATGAAGAGCAGCTAAAACAAAATCTTGGTGCCGTCGGTTGGAAATTAACTGTTGAGCAGATCGCGCGTTTAGATGCTGTAAGCCGCCGTCAACCGGCATATCCATATTGGCACCAGATGTTCTTTGATAACATTAACCCGAAACCGGTGGCTTGGTAATTACATTCTCGGCAGGCCGTCTAAACATTCGATCTGCGCGATGACATTCTCGCGTTCATAGCGGCTGTGGCCTGCCGCGGTGATATATAATTTCGCATCGCGCGCCTGCAATTTGTGCAGTTTATCCATGAGCAGATCAGCGCCGAAGCGCGGGCAGACCTGATCATATTGCCCCTGCACAATGCGGATGGTTATATCTTTTATCTTATGAACATTATCGAGCAGGAAATTATTATTGCGCCATTTTTCGCCACTCTTTCCGCCTAAAAAACAACCATTCATGAAATAATGGTTTTCAATTCTTGCGAAAGCTTTCGCGAATTGCGGGTCATCAAACTTGCCCAGATCATCTGCGCTTTGCGCCACATAGCTGGTGCTGCCTTCCCATCTTGTCCATGCCTCAAGAGCTTTGGTCTGGTATGCTTCTTCCTCAGGCGTCAGTGGTTCAGAATTAAAAATCTCGGCATATGCCTTTATCATATCGCCGCGCTTTTCCTGCGGAATCACTTCTACATATTCCTTCCACGCTTCGGGGAAGAAAATATAAGTGCCCGCCAGAATCATTTCTTGGTTTTCTTCGTGATAGGTTTTCGCATTGCCCTGATAGAAATAATCCAGGTCATCCTTGCGTACTAAAAATATCCCACGCAACACCAGTGATTGCACATGGTCTGGGTATTCGATCGCATATGCCATTGCAAGAGTGCTGCCCCAACTGCCGCCGAAAACATGCATCTTGCCATGTATGCCAAGCTCCACGCGCAGCTTCACCACGTCGCTTATCAGGTGAGGCGTGTCATTATCTGCCAATCCTTCCTTCGGGTCGGTCGCAACATGCGGCAGGCTTTTGCCGCAACCGCGTTGGTCGAACAGAATTACGCGATATCGTTTCTGGTCAAAAAAACGTGCGTCACTTTCACTGCATGCACCACCCGGGCCGCCGTGGAAGAATATCACCGGCTCGCCGGTAGGGTTGCCATATTCCGCCCAATAAATCTCATGCCGTGGGTTATCAGAAACCAGCAGATGCCCATGCTTGCTAGGCACCTTCGGCTGTGGATATTTCCATGCCGTATCATCATCATTAATCTTGCTGATATAAGCTGTCATGCTGCAAATATAATTCCAGTTGCGTGCGGTAACAATAGTTGTATTCCTATTCCATGCAAAAAACAGATAATAAAATTCGTTGTGCGTGGCTTCCCGTCAATAAGCCTGATTATGTGCATTATCATGATACAGAATGGGGTGTGCCCGTCCATGATGACCAGAAGCTTTTTGAAATGCTGATATTGGAAGGCGCGCAGGCCGGCTTAAGCTGGTATACAATTTTAAAGCGCCGTGAGAATTATAAAAAAGCCTTCAAGAATTTTGATGTTGTAAAAGCATCCAAAATGAAAGATGCCGAACTTGAAAAACAATTGCAGAATGAGGGTATAATCCGCAATCGTTTGAAGGTTTATTCGGTTCGTAAAAATGCTCAAGTGTTTTTAAAAATTCAAAAAGAATTCGGCTCGTTCGATAAATATCTATGGAGCTTTGTCGGTGGTAAACCGAAGATCAATCGCCCTAAAAAACTCGGTGATATAAACCCTACCACGCCGGAATCAGATGCACTTTCGAAAGATTTGAAAAAGCGCGGCATGAGCTTTGTCGGTTCCTCGATCATCTATGCCTATATGCAGGGCGTGGGTGTTGTGAACGACCATATGGAAAATTGTTTCCTGACCCGTAAAAAATAATTATAACTAATAGCTATGCACAGGTTAAACAGGAAAGTATATATCTTGGCCCTTTGTCTCTCTGCGCTTGCGGGCTTCATAGATGCCATAGGTTTTATAAAACTCGGCGGATATTTCATTTCTTTCATGAGCGGTAATTCCACGCGCCTGGCGGTGAATCTGGTATCGGGCAATTTAACCGCGATCATGCAATTGGCCGCTATCCTTCTTCTATTCGTTGCCGGAACAGTGCTTGGTGTGTTGGTACGCCATTTTTCCAAGCCATATTATGCCACTGTGAATGTGTTGTTCTTTGTTTCCACACTGCTGACATGCGCGGTTTTATCTAATGAGGTCGGGTGGGGATTCACAACCATTGCTTTGATGACCCTGGCCATGGGTGCAGAAAATGCTGTGCTTCAAAGGAATGGTGAAGTGATGGGGCTAACATATATGACCGGCACATTGGTGAAGATAGGCCAACGGCTTGCCGCGGCGATTCTCGGTCGCCAGAGATTTACCTGGGTTCCATATATGTTATTATGGCTTAGCCTGATATCCGGCGGCATAATCGGAACATTATCATTCTATCTTTTGGGGATGCGGAGCTTATGGCTTGCAGTTCTGTGGATATGGGCAATAACCATTGCCGCGCTGTTATTAAAGAAGCGTTTGAAAAACACCTAGCGGTGCAGGAACATTTTATAGGCTGGGTTGTTGGTTTCTTCCTCATAACGGTAACCAAGCTGGTTCAGCCTTTCAATGAATAATTTTCTGCCTTCCTGCGGCACTTCCAATCCAACAAGCACACGCCCATAATCAGAGCCGTGGTTACGATAATGGAACAAGGTTATATTCCAGTCAGAGCCTACACTATCCAAAAAGCGCATCAGCGCGCCCGGCCTTTCCGGGAATTCGAATTTCAGCATTATCTCATTCAACGCTTCAGGCGCCCGCCCGCCAACCATATATCTGATATGGATCTTTGCCGTTTCATTATCGCTTATATCCAGCACCTCATAGCCAAGCTTGTTCAGCTGCGCTATGATCTCAGGCTTTTCCTTTTTCGCATTATCAAGTTTCAAACCGACGAAAACATGCGCGCTGTCGCCATGCGAATAACGATAGTTAAATTCGGTTATGTTCCTGTTGCCGAGCACCTGTATGAAACGGCGATAACTGCCCGGCTCTTCAGGTATGGTTACACCTAATAATATCTCGCGCGCTTCACCGATCTCTGCACGTTCAGCCACATGGCGCAGGCGATCAAAATTCATATTCGCTCCACTATTTATCGCGATCAATGCGCCCGTGCGATTAGGGTTCGCCGCCACATAATTTTTTAAACCAGCAAGTGAAAGTGCGCCGGCAGGTTCTGCGATCACGCGCATATCTTCAAATATATCTTTTATCGCTGCGCAGATTTCATCAGTTGTCGCAAGCAGCACATCATCAAGCAACTCGCGGCACATGCGGAAAGTTTCCTCGCCTGCCTGGCGCACCGCAACGCCATCAGCAAAGATCCCGACCCTGTCCAGCACCACGCGTTCACCTGCATCGATCGCTGCTTTCATGCAGGCAGCATCAACCGGTTCAACGCCGATAACTTTTGTTTCCGGGCTCAAGGCTTTTATATAAGCCGCAACACCTGCAGCCAGACCACCGCCACCGATAGGCACGAACACCGCCTCGATCGGTTCTTTATATTGCTGCAAAATCTCCATGCCGATAGTGCCTTGGCCGGCTATCACCACCGGGTCATCATATGGATGAATGAATGCTAGGCCGTTTTCCTTTTCAAGTTTTCGCGCATGCAGATAAGCCTCATCGAACGTATCGCCATGCAGAACAACGTTGCCGCCCCAATATTTCACTGCTTCGATCTTGATCGGCGGTGTGGTGACAGGCATCACGATTATTGCCTTTATCCCAAGTTTCTTTGCTGAAAGCGCAACACCCTGCGCATGGTTACCGGCAGAAGCGCATATAACGCCATTCTTTAAAATATTTTCCGGCAGGTTCGCGATGCAATTATAAGCACCACGGATTTTGAACGAGAACACCGGCTGCAGGTCTTCGCGCTTCAATAGCACTTTCGCGTTCAGGCGTTTATCCAGACGCGGCATATTATCCAGCGGCGTATGCATTGCCACATCATAAACTTTCGCTTCGGTAATTTTTTGCAGGTAATTCGTCATAAGCCGCAGTTTTTACATTAATGCGCCGGAAATGCAAGCGGCCACAGTGATTTAAGAGCTATAATCCTGATTTGGTGTTACTTCAGCTAGATAACATTGCCTGGAGGGTAATAAGAAGTTTATTTGAATTATGATTCCTTAATCCAGAGGTATTTTTTTCTATAGATCGACAGATAGAGTATCGATAAAAATAAGCCTACACCGACCATAGAGTTTCCACAAGTTAAACCAATCACTTTCTTGGAAGTGGTATCAACTTCTAGTTCATTGCTATAACACCAAGAAATTTTTAATTGTATTATATGTTTACCTTCACTCACTTCATATTCGGTTGCTTCTCCGGCTTTAATCGTGCCAACTTCATTGCCATCAATGTAAATATGATATGACCTTAGCCTGTCTGCATATTCCACTTTTCTATGAATTTTTATGATAGGCATATGTTAAAACTATATATTTAACTTTTTTGGTGCTCGTGGCCGGACTCGAACCGGCACGGGTATTGCTAC
Organism: Pseudomonadota bacterium; assembly: GCA_048498735.1. Taxonomy (GTDB): domain Bacteria; phylum Pseudomonadota; class Alphaproteobacteria; order Rickettsiales; family UBA8987; genus JAMHZE01. Next base: position 70,496 of record JBEHXK010000009.1, on the reverse strand, counting down.
CCAAGGGATTTTAAGTCCCTGGCGTCTACCAATTCCGCCACACGAGCATATATATTTGTGAAGCTTCAAAATCGGAGCAGGAAATCGATACATAAATAAGCCTCTAATTGCAAGGATAAATAATTTCAAATGCTTGGGGCATTCCTAATTCCGGCACATTTATAAAACCCTTATATCCCGCCTTGCATAACGATATCGCGAAAATATGCCGCACATATTAACTTGAATTTAATAACGCAATAAATGGAGAATGATTATGGTAGCTAAGAAAAGAATTGAGGATACTTCCTATGTGAATGATCCAAAACTAAATGCCGAGCTTCACCCTGAAGCTAACCCGGATCCAATCACAGGCGAACCAGGCGCTCACCCGATCGGCACAGGCCTTGGTGCAGCAGGCGGTGCATATGCAGGTGCAGTTGGCGGTGCTTACGCTGGTGCAGCGGCCGGCACAGCAGTTGGCCCTGCTGGTATAGCGGCCGGTGCTGTTGTTGGCGCGATAGCAGGTGGCGTGCTTGGCGGTTATGCCGGTAAAGGTGTGGCTGAACTTGTTAACCCTTCTGAGATCGATCTATATTGGAGCGAAAATTATTCTGCTCGCCCATATGTTGAAGAAGGCGATGAATATGATACTTATAGCCCTGCATATCAATATGGCTATGAGGCGCGCGTGAAAACCCCGAAAAAAACTTTCACTGATGTTGAGCCATCTCTGAAAAGTGATTGGGAAACACGCAATCAGGAACTTGCATGGGAAGATGTCCGCGATGCAGTTCGTGATTCATACGATTATACTGACACTCTCTATCAGAAAAAACTTAGCGACATAAAATAGGTTTTTAATAACCTGTTTTTACAGTGTCAGTTGAACCCCGCCAGATGATGGCGGGGTTTTTTGTTTTTATAAAATTATTATCTAGTAGGGCTGTAGATGTTAGAGCCATATGCGCTAGGCGCTTGATATGGTGCGTAACCCGGGCTGAAAACACCGGCCTGGATCACCTGACCGTTCAGTGAACCATAAGGATTGCTGTTTGCAGGTGCCTGATATCCGCCAGGCTGGCCAGCCGCAGCAACTATGGCATTGCCCTGGCTATATGCATTATTAACTATGACCGGTACATTCGCAGGTGAAATAGTATAAGCAGGTTTAGAGGACATAGCTTCCTTAACGCTTTGCGCCTCAACGCTATCCTCATAGCCACGAACATCGGAAGAATAATTGGTCTGCACCTGATCTTGCATGCACGCAGTCAGGCTGCTCACCGATGCAAGGGCGAGTAAAAATAAAAATCTGTTTGACAGTGTGCGTGTTTTCATATAAAAGGCTCCCAGAATAAATATCTGTAAAATATACCTTTTCACATAATCTTTCTTTATATCTTTATTTTTACTAAAAATCAATATAATTCCCTGTTTTTACAAAGCTTACTCATAATTAGGTATTAAAATGAGCCAGATTTCGCCTTTTGCATCCGCATTTCCCGCAATTCCTGCGATTGAGGGCGTAGAAACCTATGCCTGCTGCAGCGGTATGCGCTATAAAAAGGATGATATATTCTTCGCTAAATTTGCGGAAGGCACGAATATTGCAGGGCTTTTAACTGCCAACACAATGCCCGGTGAACCGATATTATGGTGCCGCAAAATATTGCCTGCAGGCAAGGCGCGTGCGCTGGTTGTTAACTCAGGTTATTCCAATGTTTTCTGCGGTGAAGCTGGACAAAAAACCATTGATGTCACGGTAAAAAAAGCAATTGAAAAAGTTGGCTGCAAACCGGAAGAGGTTTATATCGCATCAACCGGAATCATCGGCCAGCCTGTAAAAGATGAATTCCTTGCGGCTGCAATTGAAGGCAAACTTGAAGCCTGTGATTATGCGCGCGCATGCAATGCCATCAACACCACTGATACATTCAGCAAAGGTGTTTATCTTGAATCTGTAATCGGCGGCAAAAAAGTTAAACTTGCGGGCATCATTAAAGGCTCCGGAATGGTGGCGCCTAACATGGCAACAATGCTTGGTTTTCTTTTCACAGATGCTGCAATTTCTTCTGCCGTGCTTGATAAACTGATGAAAGAGATCGTCGATAAAACCTATCACGCGATCACGGTTGATTCTGATACTTCCACATCAGATACCATCCTTGCGTTCGCAACCGGCAAAGCAGGCAATAAAGAAATCACCGATATCAACGATAAAGAATTTGCTGATTTCCGCGCGAAATTTTTACAGGCGAATCTGGAGCTTGCAAAACTTGTGGTAAAAGATGGAGAGGGCGTGACTAAATTCGTCACTATAGATATTGAAGGCGCGAAGGGTGATAAATCCGCGAAAACCATTGGGCTTGCGGTAGCAAATTCTCCACTGGTGAAAACTGCGATAGCGGGTCAGGATCCTAACTGGGGGCGTATCGCCGGTGCCATCGGTAAATCAGGTGAGCCTGCCGATAAAGATAAAACCACGATTTATCTTGGTGATGTTTGCGTTGCTGAAAATGGTGGTTTAAGCAAAAAATATGATGAGCAGAAAGCCCAAAACTATATGAAAAATCCTGAGATACACATCAAAGCAAATGTTGGTGTCGGTAAAGGTTCGGCGCGCGTTTATACAATTGATCTCACACACGGTTATATCAACATCAACGCTGATTACCGCTCATAATTTTTAAGCGCTTAAAGCTTTCAGTGCGGCATCCTTCAATACAGGGCTTATCTCATACACAAACGTAACAACATTGGGTGTGGTCGGCGCGGCCTTTGCTTCATTGAAATCCTGACCAAGCGTCAAAACTCTTGAAAGATGATAATCAACCGGGCTGTCATAAGGGGCGTTTACTTTTATCTTCGTATTAGTAATATCCTGAACTGCATAGACCAGGTTAAATAATACTTTTTTTGGGTTATTATCTTTAGTGCCAAAAATCTGCGTCAGTTGATTGTCATAATTAATCTGATGTGAGTCACCTAATAATGATTTAATCTGTTCATTTACAAATTCGCCTTCTTTAAGAGAAGGGGTAAAGTTTTTTACATTGTATTTTCGGTGGCCATTATAAATTCCCGCGTAGAAAATATTTTTCAGATTTTTATCCTCGTCTTGAGAATTGAAATGGTCTAACACCCTGAACTCATATGTGGGCTTCACATATTCTGGTCTAAAATATTGTGGTGCACTGTGAGTAGTTGGTGTGCCGTTTAACTCTAGCAGCTTATCTGCAATGGCATTTGCCACCTGATTAAATTTTTCTATATCTTCCATGATTCCCCCATAGATTCATTGGAGTTTACCGTTTTTTACTAAAAATGTAAACGGGTTTTAAGCGCCTTGCGGGGCTGAGCTGCCGGGAATTGCTGGTTTTATAACCACTTTCGGGCGTTTTATGGTTTCATTGGTCAGGTAATAATAGAACCAGGCAATGCCGCCAAGAACTACCACATAAGCCATAATGTTTAGATATATACTTTTCACCGTGAAGCTTTTGATCGCCAGTGCGATCAGCAGGAATGTTATCGCCAGCACCGAGCATCTAGCAATACGTTTGCTGTTACCACGGCGCGAGAATTCGCCCTTAACAAAAGGTATCAACCCGATCATACTGAGCAGAACATTATATAGCGGCCAGGTTATGCGGTAATGCCCCTCTGATATCTGCTTATATCTTTCACGTTTATCCTGCGCTTCACTAAAGAAAAGTTCATGCAGGTAAAGTTCAGATACCTCACGCCATCTGCGTTGTACGATCTCCTTGTTGAACAGCTCAAGTTCCAGGTTGTAAGAATCGAAATAGAGCAGGGAGAACTTCTTTGTTTTGGTATTATATTCCTGGTGGCTGCCATTCTTCAGAATGAAGATCGGGCCTTTCGGTGTGTTCTCAAGTTCAGCTTCCTGCGCAGTGATGGTATAACGTTTATCCTTCTGGCGATTATCATAAACGATAAGGCCTTTAAGCACGCCAAGCTGGTCTTTCTTTTTCACATAAACGGTCAGGCCGGGTGTTGGGTTCACGAACACGCCTTCCTGCAATAGCACGCTTGCATAGTTATTACGGATATAGATCTGCATATCCTTGAACGCGCGATATGATGCCGGCAGCAGATAAAGTGATATCGCATAGCTCACCAGCGTCGTGAGCAGGCAGAAGATCAGCACCGGGCGCATCAGCGATCTATTATCCACGCCCGTAGAGCGGAATATCACCAGTTCCGAATCGCCGGCAAGTTTATTATAGCCATAAACCGTTGCGATGAAATTCCCCGCCGGAATAATCACCCACATGATAGATGGCAGGATAAGAATTGAAAGATAAACGAAGGTTGAAACGCTCAAACCCTTATTCACGATAAGGTCAACAAACTTCAAGCTTTGGCTCAGCCATGCAATGCCGGTGATCGCAAGCGTGATCACGAAGAACGGCCCGGCGATCTTACGAAGGATATATTGTTCGTAAGTTTTGGTCTCTAAAATGCCTTGTTTTCTGCCTTGCATTCTCTGCCCGAATGTTAAATCTAAATAAAATCCTATAGCTTAATAGGCATCAACTAACAACTATCTTTTAAGTCTATCCCCTGAAACCAGCCCACCTAAAGATGTGCCGCCCAATATATGCACATGGAAATGGAACACCGTTTGTGAGGCATCGGGGCCGTGGTTGAAAAGCACTCGATAGCCGCCTTCAGAAAGGTTTTTAAGCGCGGCAACCTGCTTAACGGATTTAAAAAAACCGGCGATGAATTCATCACTTGCGCTTGTTGCAAAATCATCAAAGGAAATATAATCACCCTTAGGCAGAACCAGAACATGAACCGGTGCTGCGGGCGTAATATCATTTATCGCTATACAGAATTCATTTTCGAAAAGTTTTTGTGCAGGAATTTCGCCTCGGATTATTTTGGCGAACACATTATTCTTGTCATACATAAGGCTTATCTATTTTCTTAAGTTATTTTCAGAAGATAGGGCCAAAGAAATCACCTTGTCAAGCCGGATAGCTTAATAGGATCTTGTCATTGCGAGGAGGCGTAGCCGACGTGGCAATCTAACTTTTATAAATCTGAATTGCTTCGCTTTACCCGCAGTGACGGAAAATTCAAACGCAAGCTAAGGGCTTAAGATTTCAGCTCTTCGCGGATATTATATTTATTATTGGTGAAAACATATTGTATCGCCATCTGCAATGATGTGTCGATAACAATAGGTGCTTTCGTGTTCACGAAAAGTCTGAAAGAGCCGTCAGGCTGTTTTGTTGATGAAACGATAAGCAGCATAGCAAAATCATTGCGTTTCACTTCAACCGTTTTCAGGCATTCTTCCATATCTTCTTTTTCGAAGAATTTATTATCAAGTCCGATCGGCAGAACCGGGAATGAAATAGAATGGTCATTCAGGCATTGTAGAATTTTGAATTGCTCAAGATCCGGGCGCAGGGTAGGGAATCCCACTAATGAAAAATGCAGGTTTTCAGGGAAGCCCGGAATACCTTTCGGGAAGAATATCGCCTTTTCAGGATCTGCTGATATTTCGCCGAATCTGCTTTTTATATTGATGATCTCTTTCTGCAGTTCTGGTCTGTTATTGCTGCTCATTATTGAACTTTCTGTATATGCTAACATATTTTATTCCCCTTGGGTTATATTACAAGTAATTTGTCAGTGATAGTTGGCTCAGGCGTGAGAAAAGCGTGAATGATGCCTCAAGTGTTGCCTGTGCTTGTGAGGCTTCAACTGTCAGCTGCACCACATCAGGTGAGTTCAGGTCATCATAATTCTGTTGGAATGTGCTTTGTGCAGTGGTCTGATAATCCTGGCTGTTCTGGAATATTTTTGCATTGTCACTCACTGTTGTCTGCAGGCTGGTAAGGCTTGAAAGTGCCGTTTGCAGCATATTGCCCGCTGCCGTATAATCACCGCCATTGGTCTCAACATCTTTTGCCATATTTATTGCGCCGATCAATTGTGCGAATGCGGGGTTTGATGCATCAACACCATATGTCACACGAAGGGAGTTTGAAACATCCACGGATGTCTGGAAGTTATCACCCTTGTAATAATTTGCCGTTGCCTGGCCATTTGAAACGTTTGTGGCGCTTTTCAGGTTTACTACCGGCTGCTGGTCGGTCTTTGCACCGGAGAACACATAAGTACCATTACTTTGTGCGTTTAACATATCACGGATATTATCCAGTGCTGAATCTGCTTCTGTGCTCAGGTTATTAACTGGCGCTGAAGTGCTGGAATTTTCTGCTGCCAGGTTTTGCTGGAACTGCTGTGCCACTGCAATGATGCTGCTGATAGATTGATACATCACATCGTTCTTGGTGCTTGCCTGTTTAATGCTGTCGATATAACGCCCGCTTCTTTCGATCGAAAGTTTTAAGCTCTGCACCTGGGTCAGGTCATCACCAAGTTCCGAGAATGTGCTCGCCTTGCTATCTGCGCCTATTTTGGCCTGCTTCTCATCAAGGATATCCTGCAGACGTTTGAAGTCAGATATCGTCTGGCTATATAATTGTACTGAACTAGGCATAACTTAACTCCTATTGTAATGTATTCTCAAGTTGGGTGAACATGTCGCGTACTATCGAAAGCACTTTTGCAGCAGCTGCATAAGTGTTCTGGATCTGAATGGTATTTCCGAGTTCCTCATCGATATTAACACCGCTAATATCCGAAAATTTACTCTGTAGTGCATCGGTCAATGTGCTGTTTTGGCTTTCATCCGCAGCAGCCTGATTCGCAAGGTTGGCAGCATAACTGTAAACCTCAGCAGCGAACTGGTTAACAGAAGTATTAAGTGCCGGTAATCCACCTGAGGCATCAAAATTCAGTGATATGTTCTGTAATTGTGCAAGGTTCAATGCTGTCTGGTTTGAACCGGAGCCAATTTCATAAGTATAAACATTGCCTGTGCCTGTAGAGATAGACTGGCTTAAATTACCGCCTGAAAGCAGTGAAGGATTCGCCTGTATATCGCTACGCACCGAAATATTCAGTGCTGCACCGGCTGCACTTGAACCCATGTTAAAAAAGTTATTCAGGCCGAAGAAGTGAGAGATACCATCATTGGTAGCGGTGAGGGCAGGGTTCACTGCGTTGATGTCACCACCTTCTTTACTGTTCAACTGGTCTATCGCAATACGATATGAGGAACCGCTGTTCGTTGTCAGTTTTAGGTAACCATCAACACTTGCTGCAGTTATCGGTGCGCCATTTGCATCTACAAGTGAAGCTGTCATGAAGCTCGATGTACTGCTTGCGTTTACCAGCGTGCCATCACCTGTGCCAGAGATCGCCGTTGCTGCGTAAGGTGTATTTTTTATATCTGTACCAGGGGCAGGCACTTTCACTGCGAATGTAACATCCTCGGTTTTCACGTTGCCGTTCTTATCTGTCACATTAACTGTCGCGGTAACGTTAAAGCTGTCGCCTTCCTGAAGGTTCAGGCCGCTCAGGCTTACTGAAAGTTTGTCATCGGTTGTTTCTCTTTGGCCTGCTGCCTGTGTGAAGCTATTGAATGAAACCGGCGTTGCCGTACCGCCATTTATCTTGATGCTGCTGACATCGAAACTGATATCGCTGCCATCAGCTGAAAGGTTAGAGAAATCAAACCCGAAAGAGAATGAGCCTGAAACGTTCGTGCCACCTGTCAGGTTCGCGCCGCTTGCCGTGCCGTTAGAGCCACCTGTTGTAGCCAGAGAGAAGCTGTTTCCGGTCGTGCCGCCTGTTTTTGCGGTTATTATCAGGGTATCTAGGTCATTGCTATAGGTTGCATTGGCAACGTTGGTATCGGTTGAAACCGAAAGTGCATCTTTTAGGTTCTGCATTGTTGTTGGAAGGTCCGCGCCGATTTTCACTTCATTCTGGTTCGCAGGTGTGCCGCTCACGAATTTGATTGTCGTGCCGTTGATCGTTATCGTGCTGTTATTAGCTGGCAGTGTGCTGAAAGTGATATTACCTGTTGCCCTGGTAGTATCAAGCGCGCTTGATGTTGTATCAAGCCTGATATCATTAGCATCGCCCACATTTGCGATCGTTGCAGGTTGCGGGCCATAATAATTATTTATCTGGTTTATTATATCCTGCACGCTTGCAGTTCCTACACCATCGCCACCGTCAAGCTTATCGAAATCTATCACCAGCGGTGTCAGGTTCTGGCTATATCTTCCTGCAACTGGCTGGCCTTTATCATCAGTAACTGCGATCATTGCCTTACCGGAGAAATTGAATGTATCATCCAATGAAAGTTTTGTTGTGCCTGTAATTGTTTGTGCTGGCGGATATCCTGTTCCTGAGTTATGCACTTCGTTGAACTGATTGCCGAAAGTATAGGCAAGATTATCCAGTTGTGAAAGCATTGAAGGCAATGTTTTATCACGCAGGTCTATCAATGAGCGCAGTGAACCTGTAGGTACATCATCGATTTTATTGCTGTCATTGGAAGCTGAAAGCAGCGTTGTGGTGTTATTTGTCAGTGAGCCATCAGCCGCCAATGCAGTAACTGTTATGGCGCCGGTCGGGATGTTGTTCACAAAGCTTGAAACCGAGTTGGCCTTTGTATAGCTCAACTGATATGTGGTGCCAAAACCCAAAAGTTCGGTGTTTGAAAGGCTTACAGAAACTTCACCATCATCAGTGAATGTGAAGTCCGCATTGATAATTTTCTTCATGTTGTTCAGTTGCAGGTCGCGCGCATCATAAAGGCTGTTCACATCGCCGCCGACCGAAGCTGTCTGTTTTATCGCGCTGTTGATCGCGCTTAGATTTTTTATTATTCCATTAAGGTCGGTGATATTCTGTGAGATATCAGTATCGGCATTGAATCTTTCCTGCTCAATATTTGTTGCCAGCGTATTCATTGTATTGGTGAAGCTTACTGCAGAATTTATCACCAACGTTCTTTGAGAAGCGCTTGATGTATCTGCCGCGAAAGATGAAAGGCGATTGAACATGTCATTCAAAGTATTTGTTACAGTGAATGATGAGTTAGGATCGCCAAAGCCAACCTGCTGCAATCTGCTCATATAGTCATTCGTAGTGGTTGACTGGCTCATTGTGCTTAGTTGCGCGCGTAATGATTTCAGCAGGAAATCATCAATGGAACGGCGAACCGTGCTGATACTTGTGCCGATACCTTCACCATCGGAATAGCTTGTCTGTTGAGAAACAACGCGTTTGGTATAGCCTTCAGTATTTACGTTCGAGATATTCTGTGAAGTATAGCTCAGCTGAGTTTGCGAGGTCTTTAACGTATTGACCAGCGTTTTCAGTGATGTTGATAGGCCTGAGTTCTGTACTGACATGGTATTACCCTTGCAATGACCTTATGCGTTTTGTGAAACGGAAATAGGTTTTGCGCTCTCCTGTTTATAGGTATTGCCGTTTTCACCATAAGCGCCTTCAATGCCGTTTGCCTGTGTCACCGCATAAGCGATGGCTTCAAGCACCAGCTTGTTAATTTCTCTGGCTCTCATGGTTTCCTTGTAATTATCTTCTGCTGCTTTCATCAGGTTGTTATTTGCCTGGCGAAGCTGCTTTTTTTCGATCTCAGCCAAACCTTTCACGATCTGCGGGTTAGCTGCAAATGAAGCTTTGATCGATTCAATATGTTCGATCAGTTCGATCTTAGATTGCACCAGCATTTCAGCCTGTTTTATTTTCATGTTACGGAAATATTCAGTTTCCTTTTCCAGAATCCTTTGCAGCCCTTCCGATTTTGTCAGGAAGTTGTTCACCAGATTGGTGCTGCTGTTTTGGTCTTCGTTGGTCTTTCTGTTAAAGAAGCTCATAGTTTCCTCCGTTTATAAACTCTGTGTTTTAGCGTAACTGCTTGCCGCTTGATTGCTGCTTACAGCTGTAGGTATAACCCCGTTTTTAATATCGATTGATCTCTGTATTTGAGAAGCAATTCCTATGCCACCATTTTTGGCAATGTTCATACTATACTCATCTACCAGCATTCCCTTGTAGTTCTCCTCGGCAATGCCGCCGCCGAAGTTCTTATCCACCGGAATTGTATCGAACATGAAGTTCAGCATCTGGCCGATGAAAGTTCCTTCGAACTGCTGCAGTGCAGAGCTCACATTTCCATTTGCCCCTGCAGTTTTATATTGTGCCAGAGCGTTCATTGAATCAGCGGCAGTTTCAGTTCTGCTTTTCGAGATATTGGTGTTGGCGATGCTGCCTATCAGCCCGCTAACTCCACTATTCTGTATGCTGTTGCTTGTCATGTTTTCTACCTGCTCACGATATCCGCATGCAACGCGCCTGCGTGTTTTATCGTTTCAAGAATGCTGATAAGGTCTTGTGTGCTAACGCCAAGAGTATTAAGCGCGTTCACAAGTTCTTTTAAATTCGCTGTCTGGTTAACCATTGCCACATTGCCTTTGCCTTCTTTCACGTTCACATCGGTAGATTGGCTTACTACAGTGTCAGAAGAATCAGGTGCTAGTGCGCCAGGTTGAGAAACGATAGGTGTACGAACCACGGTCACAACCAGGTTACCCTGCGCAAGTGCGATAGTATCAACTTTCACATCTTCGTTCATAACCACTGTGCCGCTTGATTCATCGATCACGATCCTTGCAGGCTGGTCGGTTTCAACTGTCATCTGCTCAACATCAGCAAGCAGTGATGCAACAGATGAGCTATATTCAAGTGGAATGCTTAGTTCGATCGTGCCCGGGTCAGTTGCTTTTGCATAGTTAGAGCCAAGTTTTTCATTCAATTTTGCTTCAATTCTTTTTGCAGTTGAAAGGTCAGGGTTGTTCAGGGAAATTTTTACCGAATGCAGATCATTAAGTTCGAATGGCACTTCGCGTTCAACGATAGCACCGTTAGATACGAAACCGGTTGTTGGCACACCTTTTGTCACGCTGCTTTGTTCGTTACCAGCCACATAACCGCCGATAGAAACCGGCCCTTGTGCCACGGCATACATCTCGCCATCAGCGCCCATCATTGGGGTTGCAACTAAAGTTCCGCCTTGCAATGATGTTGCGTCACCCATGGTGCTAACAGTCACATCGATCTTGCTGCCGGCGCGGGAGAATGCAGGTAATTTTGCGGTCACGGTCACGGCCGCAACGTTCTTAACTTTCAATTGTTCATTTACAGTGCTAACGCCAAGTCTATCCAGGAATGATTGTAAGCTTCTGCCGGTGAACTGGCTGTTTGTCAGTTTATCACCTGTGCCGTTCAGGCCAACAACAAGGCCATAACCAACCAGCAGGTTTTCACGGATACCTTGGAAAGTTACTATATCTTTAATACGAGGGGTTGCAGAAAAGCTGTTTGTAGTGAAGCCGAACATTAACACTAAGCTAAGGCAAAGAATTGCAGTTGCCGCCATTATATATCCAAGCAGGAATCTCATCAGGCCAAGGTCAACATACTCATTTATATATTTTTGCGTGTTACCGATAATTTTTTTCATAGCGCTAATCTTTTTGTTCCTACCTATTAATAAGCGGTATCCATGCCAAAAATTGGCATTCAAAAGAAAATACTATATATCAATATGTTAAACTGGGGGTTAAGGCTTTAAAACGGCAAATTCAGGAATTCATGCAAATTTTGCCTGTGAATTTTTTCCGGGTGTGGGGAAGGGGTAAAGGTTATTTCTTATAGCCTAAACTCAAGAGCAGGTTTTTGGTTTCATACATCGGCAGGCCAATAACGCTGCTGAATGATCCCTGAATGTCGATCACGAAAGCGCCCGGGTCTTCCTGCAGGCCATAAGCTCCGGCTTTGCCTTCCCACTGGTTAGTATCCAGATATTCCTCAACTTCATGATCGTTCAAATTCTTAAATCTAACGGTTGTTGAAACCACCTTACTGCGCTTTTCACCTTTTGGCGTTATTATGCAGATCGCTGTATGCACTTGATGTTTTCTACCAGCCATCTTTAATATGATGCGCTTTGCATCAGCGCGATCTTCCGGCTTGCCTAAAATCACATTGCCTGCAACCGCTGTAGTATCAGCTGATAAAATAAAACTGTCCGGATATTGCTTCGCTATAACTTCAGCTTTTTCTTTCGCCACACGCTTGCAATAATCCAGCGGCTTTTCACCCTTCTTCGGCGTTTCATCAATATCAGCGGGTGCAACTTTATCCGGTGCAAAGCCCATGCGTGTGAGCAGCTCAAGTCGGCGAGGGGATGCAGATGCAAGTATCAGTTTCATGGAGATATTTTTAGCGCCGGAAAAATTCCAGCACAAGCACTAACGACAAATTATTTATGACGCAGTATAATGCGGCCTTTAGAAAGGTCATAAGGCGTCATTTCAACGGTGATCTTGTCACCAAGCAGAACGCGGATGCGGTTCTTTCTCATACGGCCTGAAGTGTGGGCGATGATCTCATGCCCGTTATCAAGCTTCACGCGGAACATGGCATTCGGAAGAACTTCCGTCACCACGCCTTCAAATTCAATTAATTCTTCTTTTGCCATAATGCCTATTCAAGTTGACAAGTTTACTAGTTTACTACTTATTTAATGTCAAGGCAGTACTTCATATATGGCTGATAACGATAAACCCCAGAAGAATAAAGCGGTCGCGCTCGGTTTTGATATCGATAAAGACCAGGCCCCGCGCGTGCTTGCAAAAGGCGAGGGTTCTATGGCCGATCAGATCATCAAGATCGCCAAAGAACACGGCATCGAGATCAAGGAAGATTCAAATCTGGTAGAAATACTATCCGCGCTGGAATTAGATGAGTTTATCCCGCTTGAAGCCTATGCTGCGGTTGCCGAGATATTAAAATTGATATATAGTAAGCAGGGTAAAAAGGTTAAATAACCATGAGCCTTGATAATCAAATATCCGAGATCAACAAGCTTCTTACCGAGCGCGGCAAGGAAGTTTTCTCCGGTGGCAGCCCGAACCTGCACGATCTTGAAAAGAAGATAGCCGATTTTCTGAATCATTTAAAAACCCTTCCGCCTGAAGCGGCAAAAGATTATTCTCCCATATTTAATATATGGACATCGGAACTGACGCGCATGTCAGAAAAACTTACAAGAACAAAGGCAGAAGTTCAGAAAGATTTTGATAAGTCACAAACGCAAGGCCGCGCTGCCAATGCTTACATGAACGCCAAACAGTTCGAGTAGTATCCAAAATAATAATATAAATAAAAAAGCCCGCCAATAAGCGGGCTTAATTATTTTGTCTGTAAGCAAAACTATTGCTGGCTTTGTTTATAAACTGAAAGGGCACGAACCATGTCCAGGCCGCGGAATAGCTGATAATCGCTTTCCTCAAGCGGTTTATCTTCATCCTTAGAGGCATCAACATTCAAATCATCTTCAGTGATGTCAGCGTTCTTGTCTTTCTTCAATTTCGCGATCACGTTTTTGATTTTTGCTTCCTGCTTATCAGGGTTTGCAAGGTGGCCTTTCAGGTCAGCTTCTTTAGTGCGGTCGATCTCATCCTCATAGGTCAGCTTGCCTTGTTTCACTTCGATATCAGGCGTTATGCCTTCTGCCTGAATCGATTTGCCAGATGGCGTGTAGTATCTGGAAGTGGTCAGGCGGATAGCGGAATCAGATGAAACCGGAATAACCGTTTGCACCGAACCCTTACCGAATGATTTTTCACCCATGATCAAGGCACGTTTTTGATCTTGCAACGCACCGGATACGATCTCAGAAGCTGAAGCAGAGCCAGAGTTGATCAGAACAACCAGCGGCATGCCGTTGGTCACATCACCAGCAGTTGCGCTGAATTTTTGTGAGTCACGCGGGTTACGGCCACGGGTTGAAACAACTTCACCCTTAACCAGGAAGTCATCACTCACCGAAATTGCTTCAGTCAGCAATCCACCAGGGTTGTTACGCAGATCCAGCACAAAGCCTTTGATCTTATCTTTGCCTGCATCTTTCAGGATTTTATTGATCGCATCAGCAACTTGTTTGCCGGTGTTCTCAGTGAAGCTGGTTATACGGATATAGCCAACATCATCATAGGTTTTGCTTTTAACTGATTTGATCTTGATTATGTCACGCGCAAGTGTCACATCGAAAGGTTTTTTGTCACCTTCACGGATGATTTTCAGGGTAATGTTTTCACCTGGCTTGCCGCGCATTTTCTTAACCGCATCACCAATGGTCATGCCATAAACAGCTTCACCATCGATATGGCTGATATAGTCACCGGCTTTAATTCCGGCTTTAAAGGCAGGTGTGTCATCGATTGGTGCAACAACATAAACCAGGCCGTTCTTTAATGTAACTTCAATACCGAGGCCGCCGAATTCACCTTTGGTTTGCTCCTGCATATCTTTATAATCATCAGCGTTCAGGAAGCTTGAATGTGGGTCAAGGCTGGTCAACATGCCGTTGATAGCCGCTTCGATAAGTTTTTTGTCAGATACTTCTTCAACATAATCCGAGCGTACTTTTTCAAATACATCACCGAACAGATCCATCATCTGAAGTGTGGTTGCCTGATCATCTTCTTTCTTTTTCTTATCTTCTTTGGCCGCAGCTTTTTTATCGGTTTTATCCTGCGCTTTGTCTTGTTTATCTTGTGCTTTATCCTGCGCTACCGGAGCTGCATCTTTATCCTGCGCCAGAACCGGAGTTGAAAGCGAGGTCGTAGAAACTGTTATCAGTGAAAGTGTAAAAATAAGAAGCTGTCTTTTGAACATATGATTCCTTAATGCTAATTGTCGCCAAGCGAAGAAGAATATAGCAATAAGAAATTTTTAATCAACTGCCATAATTCATTATGTTCAGTATTGAATTAATTGAAATATTAAGTGTGGATTAAGGCGGAATTATTTTTGCGGCGTGCCGATATCCTTATCATCTGTCGTAATTGAAACACCATTAGAGGTTGGCGCCACACCGCCAATATCTTTTGCGGTAAGTGTTTTTCCATCGCCGGATAAATGACTGATAGCGGCAAATATATTTCCAGCCTCTTTATCTACCGCCAGAATTTCTTTCATTTGCATATTTGTAACGCCATCGCGTGCGGCGTTGCCTTTGAAATAATGATCCATCACGCTATAAGGGTCCACACCAAGTGTGTTAATATCAATAATATTTCCCTGCTCATCTTTTATTTTTATATCGCCGCCTTTTATTGCGCCTGCTATTTTTCTATACTCAACTTCATTAAGCCCATTTTTATTTGGATCATTCTTAACGTATTCAAGATATTTATCTTCTATGGCCTTTCTGACAAGCATTTCATTGCGAGACCTGCTTATATCTGCCTTATCAATCTGCCCATCATAATTGGCGATCATATCAAAAGCCTTTCTGCTATCACCCTGCAACTGCCCGCCCATTATCTCCATGCCATAGGTCTGCTCAATATGAGCGTGGGCAAATATATAATTTCCTTTCGGGTCTAAGTCGCCCTTGCGCCAGATCAGCACTTTATCATCATCAACGGTCGAGCCATCCTTGGTGCTATAGGTAATGTTTGCAACATGATTGCCGTTGATCGAAACCGCAACTCTGTTTCCTTTTTTCGTATATTCAACCTTAGCACTCGGGTCATCAACCTCGAACATATAATCATCAGCGCTTTTGCCATCCTGCACATATGCGCTTATTTCCACCGGCTTCTTCAGATCATTCTTTACACGCCATACATCTTTTGCCGGTGCTGATGTCAACCTCGCAGGTTCAGTTATGGTTGTAACTTCCACATTCACACCATTGATCTGCTGCTGTTGTGTTGTTATGGTTCTCGGGTGTTTCAGGTCATCGGCGAACCTGCCGGCCAGCATTCTGCCATTGCCTGTTTGGCCGCTCATATCAGTGCTTAATTGGCCATTACCTTTTTCAATCGTGGCATCATCAATTATATGCGAGGCATATGCGTGATTTACTTTGTGTTGTGTTACATCATTAGAAAACTGGAAATATACACTGCGATTTATATCCGTTTCTGAAATACTTGTATTAAGCTGTATATTATCGCCTTTTGCATCGGTAACTACATTCACCCTTTTAGCAAAGTCTGGGTTTATCTCACCCAGTTGCTTTAAATATTCCGCCTTGAAAGCTTTTGCCCTGTCTTCGGAAAGATGCTGGTTAAATATTTTTGAAGCCTCGCGGCGTTTGGCATTTTCATCCGCACTCAGATTTGGGTCATCCTTATAACCTAAGCCCGTTCTTGATGCTATGCCGGTAGCATTCATAGTATAGATCTTGTCAGGGTCATTATCAGCAATGATTATTTTTGCATCACGTTTTGCTTCTTCCGCGATTATCCTTCTATCCTCATCGTTCAACTCGGCGCCGGTTCCTTTCCTTTCATTACCAATAGGGAAGGTGACTATACCCGGCGGATATTTCACTATGGTCGTAACATCCTGTGATCTGTTGATAACGGCAAAATTTGGCGAATCATAAACCGTGAAATTTGTCAGATCACCGCGTACACTTTTACTGAACAAGTCATAATCCTGGAAATATTTACCATTTATCACTCCTCTGGCAACTAGCGCATTGGGATCAGGCCTGAAGGCTTCGGTATTACTATCGCCGCGATCATAACCCCATGTGAGTGTGCCCTGCCGATCTATTTCAGGCAGGTCATGCGGGTGCTTATACCCTTTTGGATTTTTTTCGTTGTGGCCCATTTATCAAATATTTGCTTGCTGATTATAGCAGAGAAAGGTTAATGCAATGTTAACCCTACACCTTAAATATCCATATTTTGCTTGGGATTTAGTTAAAAATCGAAATATCTCAATATATGGGAAGATTATTTTATCAGGCTTTTGCCGTTCATCTCGGCGGGTTTTGGCAAGCCCATAATCTCAAGGATAGTAGGGGCAATATCACATAGGCGACCATTATCAAGGCTCACTTTCTTGTCATAATTCACCAGAATGAAAGGCACCGCGCCAACAGTGTGCTGTGTATGCGGCAGGCCGTTCTCATCCACCATTTCTTCCACATTGCCGTGATCAGCGGAAATTATCATCACGCCGCCGGCATCCTTTATAACTTCTTTCAACTGGCCCAGACATTTATCCAGCGCCTCAACTGCCTTTACCGCCGCTTCCATAATGCCGCTATGGCCGACCATATCGCCGTTTGCGAAGTTACAAACTATCAGGTCAAACTTTTTACTATTTATTGCATCGGTCAGGTTTTTTGTCACCTCGAATGCGCTCATTTCCGGCTGCAGGTCATATGTCGCAACTTTGGGGCTTGGAACCATTATGCGCTCTTCACCTTTGAAAACTTCTTCCACGCCGCCATTGAAAAAGAAGGTTACGTGCGCATATTTTTCTGTTTCTGCGATGCGTAGCTGCTTCATGCCTTTATCTGCGACAATTTCGCCAAGTGTATTTTTCACTATCTCACTAGGGAACACAACTTTCAGCTTTTTGTTTAATGCATCGGAATATTCCACCAGCCCAACCAGGCTTGAGAACTTCACCACTTTTTTGCGGTTGAAATTTGTGAACTCAGTTGCCGTCAATGCATCCAGAATCTGCCTCGCACGATCCGCGCGGAAGTTTGCCATCAGCAATCCATCACCATCTTTCATGCCATGATAATCTTTGCTTGCAATCGGAATAATAAATTCATCATTCACATTATTTGCATATGAATTTTCGATTGCCTTAACAGCATCTGTAACATTGCCGATATCATCAGTGTCGCCTTGAGTTAGCATATCATAAGCCTTTTCAACCCTGTCCCAGCGCTTATCACGATCCATCGCGTAATAGCGGCCAGAGATGGTAGCCACTTCCACATTTTCATTCTTGGTTTTATCGAGCAGTTTCTTTACATAACCAACTGCGCTGTTCGGCGGTGTATCACGCCCATCGGTGAATATATGCAGCCACACTTTCACGCCAGCATTTGCATAAACATTCGCGAGATAAATAATATGATCTTCATGCGAGTGCACGCCACCATCGGAAACAAGGCCCATCAAATGCAGTGCGCCACCATTTGCTTTCAGTATTTTTATCTGCTCCTGAATCTCCTTATGGTTTTTCAGCTCATCAGTTTTTATCGAGTTATCGATCTTTGGCAGGGTTTGCATCACTATGCGTCCGCCGCCGATATTCATATGTCCAACTTCAGAATTGCCCATCTGGCCTTCAGGCAGGCCCACAGCCTCACCAAAAGTTTTCAGTTCCGAATGGGGATAATTCTTGAAAAGCTCATCAAGAACCGGAGTTTTTGCGTTCGCAATTGCATCATGCTTGCCGCCACGTTTAACGCCAAAGCCATCTAGGATACAAAGTAATATTGGTTTCTGCACTTGTTCATCTGTTAATTATGGCAGTGTTTATATAAATCTCTGCCGGTGCAGTCTATAGAAAAATGAAGAAGATCAGTGCCAACTGCGCAAGGGGGATTGGCAACCGGCACTGACCAGTTTCGAAAATCAGTTATTATTTCTGTTCAATGGTTTTCTTGCCATTCACAGGAATGCTGCGTGGCTTGAAAGCTTCCGGGATCTCGCGTTCCAGGCTTACTTTCAATAGGCCATCTTCAAGGCTGGCATCTTTAACCTTCACATGGTCAGCCAGGCTGAACTTGCGTTCGAATGAGCGGTTCGCAATTCCCTTATACAGATAAGTTGTTTCCTTATCATCAGTTTTGGCTTGCGCTTTACCAACCACTGAAAGCGTATTGCCTTCCGAAGTGATGTTGATATCGCCATCTTTAAAGCCTGCAACAGCCATGGTTATAGTATAATTATTCTCACCATGTTTTTCGATATTATATGGTGGATATCCGTTTGCTAGATCTTCGCCTTTGAAGACGCTTTCGAACAGGTCATTGAACCTGTCAAAGCCAACAGTAGAGCGGAATAATGGTGTTAATGAAAAAGCATTAGTCATAAATCCTCCTTAATTTAAGCGATTTATTTTTGGTTTAGTAAAAATGTGAGGCCCAAGATTGGCACCTCACAAAAGCTTAGATAGTTTTTGTATGATTTATTTCAAGAATCGGGAAGGGGAGGAGAAAGAATTTTTTTACAAAAAATAATTAGAGAAAATTATATAAGTTCGGAAGGGTGTATGAGTTTTATTTTGCCATTTTCTGATGTGACGAGCGGCGTGTTATGGGCAATAGCTTCTGCCGCAGCTCTTTTCCTGGCAAGCTTCAGCGCCTTGAAGATTTTATTCCTGATTAGATCAATTTCACTTTTTGGCATAGTTCAATATTATATCAATCTTTTCCTGATTATAAACCTTAAAATCGGAATTGGAAGTTTTTTCAGCGATCATATTATCAAAGATATTGTCTGAATTCGATGTATTATCAATGATATAAGTTGCATCGGCGATATCTGCATACTGTGTTGATAAATTCTTCAGACCGTTGCTGTAACGCTGGGTTACTACTTTTTCCGGCACATTATGTCCGCCTTTCTTCACCCTTTCAGCAACGCGTTTTATCGCTGTTTTGGGGGAATCAAGCCAGAGGAATATCAACACAACCAGATAATTTTTTTCATGCGCCTTCTTTATATATTTAACATAGTTCCGGCCGGCAAGGGTGGTTTCAAGCGCAAAACTTTTATTTTCCCCGACCAGTTGCTGAATTCTGGAAAGCATTATCTTGCCTGCGCCTAGTGCAGCTGCTTCCGGATTAAGCGGAGATATACCCTTGGCGATCTCATCTGCATTCACGAACTCATCAATACCGAAGATCTTTTTTAGCGATGAAAGGGCAAAGGTGGTTTTTCCTGCGCCATTAGGCCCTGCAATTATGTATATGGTTTTCTTCACCGACATCTACTTTCTGATATAGCCAATACATATAACATCCCACAAATCTCCGGAAGGGAAATATACAGAGATATTATAAAACTATTAAGCTGCCAGGTTACTGTGCCGATTTTTTCTTATCGTCGTCAACTTCTTCAAATTCGGCATCAACAACTTTGCCGTCATCTTCTGCATTATCAGAAGTTTCGGTTTTTGCAGTGCTGTCAGGGCCGTGGCCGCCAACGTTAGCAGTTCCCGGAGGTGCGCCGGCGCTGCCATAAACTGCCTGGCCAACCCTCATCATTGAATCCTGCAGGCGGTTCGCAAGGTTGCGCACATCATTGATATTATCCGATGCAACCGCATCCTTCAGTTCAGCGATATCTTTTTCAAGCGTCTTCCTTTCATTTTCGGGAAGTTTTTCGCCGAACTCTTTTATGCTTTTCTCTGTTGTATAGATCAAGCTGTCAGCGCGGTTCTTTTCTTCAACCAGCTCACGGCGTTGTTTATCAGCTTCCTGGTTAGCACTTGCTTCATTGATCATTTTATTGATCTCTTCTTCAGTCAAGCCGCCAGAAGCCTGGATAGTAACTTTTTGTTCTTTGTTCGTTGCTTTGTCTTTCGCAGAAACATTCACGATACCGTTCGCATCAATATCGAATGTAACTTCGATCTGCGGCAGGCCGCGTGGTGCAGGTGGAATATTTTCCAGGTTGAATTGGCCGAGGAATTTATTCTGCGCTGCAAATTCACGTTCACCCTGGTAAACACGGATGGTCACAGCCGTCTGGTTATCATCAGCGGTTGAGAATATCTGTGATTTGCGAGTAGGAATGGTTGTGTTGCGGTCGATAAGTTTTGTGAAAACTCCGCCTAAAGTTTCAATACCAAGTGAAAGTGGAGTAACGTCTAGAAGAAGAACATCTTTCACATCACCCTGCAGAACGCCCGCCTGGATCGCAGCGCCAAGCGCCACAACTTCATCCGGGTTCACGCCGCGGTGAGGTTCTTTCGTGAAGAATTCTTTCACCTTTTCGATAACTTTTGGCATACGGGTCATGCCGCCTACCAGAACTACATCATCGATGTCTTTTATCGTTAGGCCAGCATCTTTAAGTGCTGCTTCACATGGTGCGATAGTTTTACTGATCAGGTCATCCACAAGTTTTTCAAGTTGTGAACGAGTCATTTTCAGATTCAAATGTTTCGGGCCTGATGCATCTGCCGTGATATATGGCAGGTTGATCTCAGTTTCAGGTGCTGATGAAAGCTCTATCTTCGCTTTCTCTGCAGCTTCCTTCAAACGTGTAAGCGCCAGAGGGTCTTTACGTAGATCTATATTGTTTGTTTTCTGAAATTCATCTGCGAGGAAATTCTGGATGCGCAGATCGAAATCCTCACCACCAAGGAATGTATCGCCATTGGTTGATTTAACTTCGAACACGCCATCGCCTAGTTCCAGCACGGAAATATCGAACGTACCGCCACCAAGGTCATAAACCGCTATGGTTTTTGCTTCGTTCTTATCAAGGCCATAAGCAAGTGCTGCAGCCGTTGGTTCGTTGATGATACGAAGCACTTCAAGGCCTGCGATCTTGCCGGCATCTTTTGTTGCCTGACGTTGCGCGTCATTGAAATATGCAGGCACAGTGATCACTGCTTTTTCAACTTTTTCGCCAAGATAATTTTCTGCGGTCTCTTTCATCTTTTGTAGAATCGTTGCAGAAACCATGCTTGGTGAAAGTTTTTTGCCACGTGCTTCAACCCATGCATCGCCATTATCAGCGCCAACAATTTTATATGGCACAAGCTTTTTCATCGCATCGGTCGTGTCATTATTTGCCTTGCGGCCGATCAGCCTTTTCACCGCATATATAGTGCCACCAGGGTTTGTCACCATCTGGCGTTTTGCAGCTTCACCGACCAGAACTTCGCCGCCTTCAGTATATGCTACAACAGAAGGTGTCGTGCGTTTGCCTTCTGCATTTTCCAGAACTCTTGCGTCTTTACCATCCATAATAGCAACGCATGAATTTGTTGTACCAAGGTCAATCCCTATGATCTTGCTCATTGTTTAACTCCCACAATTTTAAAAATATATTATTGTAATTTCAAAGTTCTATATAATTAGCTTTATAAATCATACAAGAGGTATTATTTAAAATAACCACATGAATATAATTGGAATAAATCTGGTCTAAAATTTTATAAAACTTTATGAAACTAGCGCTGACACTTTCAACCTATATCTCAAAACAGTTCCTGTTTTTCTTCGCGATTGTTGCGAGTGTTTTCTCGCTTCTTATCATGCTGATTGATGCCATTGAGATGTTACGTCGCGGCAGCACTCGTCCCATACCAATATATATATTGCTCGATATGGTGGTTTTAAAGCTGCCTGTATTGCTGCAGGTGATATTGCCTTTCATCGTGCTTGTTGCAAGCGTGCTTGCCTATACCACACTTGCGCGTCGTAGTGAGTTGGTAGTGATAAGATCCGCTGGTGTATCTGTGTGGGAATTCCTAGCTCCTTCTATTATCACGGCATTTATTCTTGGCTGGCTGATAATTCTGATCGTCAATCCTTTATCAGCAGTGATGACTAATAAATATGAATATCTCAACGCGAAATATTTTGAGAATAAACAGAACCTCCTCGATATGTCCGATACCGGGTTATGGTTCAAACAAAGTTTTAATATCCTCCCCGCGAAAGATAAAGCAGGTGACGAGGATAAATATGAAATGGTGATCCATGCACTTGATGTAACCGGCAGTGATACTATAATTCTTAAAAACCTTGAAATGCTTGCTTTTGATGCTGATGATAATTTCATTTTCCGTATTGATGCTGAGAATGCAAAACTTCATGATGGCAAAATTGATATAGAAACTGCAACTGTCACCAATAAAGATAACACCGTTTTCCAGACAAAATCATTCGCGATTGAAACAACATTGAAGCAGAGCGATATCGAAAAAAGCTTCAATGATCCTGAGGCAATTTCCATTTTCCACCTGCCTGCATTCATAAACAAATTAAAGTCTAGCGGCTTCTCTGCACTCGCGCATGAATTGCAGATGCATAAAATATTATCATCGCCGTTCTTCTTCGGTGCAATGGTGATGATAGGTGCCATCTTCTCACTCAGAAGCGCACGCCAAGGGATGATAGGCTATTCCATTTCATTAAGCATCGTGTTCGGCTTCATGATCTATTTCGTTTCAAACATCGTTTCATCGATCGGCCTTTCAGGTTCAATGCCGGTGATTGTTGCAGCTTGGACTCCAGTTTTCATAACATTGCTCATCGGCTTTGGTTTATTATTGCATTATGAAGACGGTTGATTTAACAAATTAACTTTAAGTCTTAATTTATATTAAAGGGGATGGGATCATAACAAGCGCGTATAAAAGAATTATATCCAAAGGTTCAATCTTAAGCGGCCTTAAGCGCGATCTCACTGTCAGCACAGCAGTTGTTCTGGTTTTTGCTTCCGTCATATCCCATGCTGAAAACGCACCTGATTCTGATATATCACCAAAAGGTGCTGCAACTGTTTCATCTGATACTGGCAGCTCTGACGCAAAGAGTGCCAAGAAAAAACTGGATGGGGCATCACCTGATGAAGTGAAGCAGGGGATCTCTGATCTGAAAGATGCGGCAAAATCGGTTGCGCCTGAGGTTCTCAATCAAGCCAATATCGAAGCTGATAATCTCACTTATGATAAAGATACCCACACCATGAAAGCTGCGGGTAATGTTGTTCTTGGTTATCAGGATAGGGAGATCAGGGCGCAGAATATCGAATATAACCAGGATTCAAAGATCATCAACGCTGAGAACGGTGTTCAATACACTGATTCCACCAAAACCATATTGAAGGCAAAAACTGCCATCGTCACTGATACTATGGATCGCGGTGAGATGAAAAATGTTGAAGTTGATATGCCGGATGGTTCCAAATTTTTTGCTGATAACCTCACCATAACCGGTCGCGAGAAATATGATCTTACCAAGGCATATTACCAGCCGTGCGATTCATGTTATGATGGTCAGCAGCTCTGGCAGGTTGATGCCGATAAAATCGTTTATGATGGCGATAAGGGCAGGGTATATTACCGTGATGTTTATATGGAAGCGCTCGGCGAAAAGCTTGTATGGTTGCCATATATCTCTCACCCGACACCATTTGCACAAAGTAAAAGCGGTTTCCTGAGCCCGAAATTCGGTCAGTCCAGCCAGCTTGGAACATTTGCCCAGGTGCCATATTATTATCAGCCGCGTTCGAATATAGATTTCACCATCACGCCATACATGACCACTGAAGATGGTCTGATCATGATCCTTGAACACCGCCATCTGATGGAAGATGGCTATTACCAGATCGAAGTTTCCGGCGCATATCCGCGTGAACGTGATTCATCCGGTCACACAATTCCGGGGGCGGGTAATGAATTCCGAGGCAACATCAAAACCAAGGGTGATTTCCGCCTGGCGAAAGATAGTGATTGGGGTTATGGCTGGGATATCAACCGCGCCACCGATGATACTTATTTGAGCCGCTATCACATCAGCACTTATGAAGATGTTCTGACCAGTGAACTTTATACGAACTATCTTTCTGATCGTGATTATTTCTCGATGAAGGCGCTTGCCTTCCAGGGGTTGACCGCAACTGATAACCCGGCGATATCACCTACTGTTCTGCCGCTTATTAATGCCGGTAAAACTTATGATGTCAGTGAAGATTACAACCAGAAATTTGAAATGAGCTTTAACGGCATGAACCTTAATCGTGATGTTGGTGCAGACAGCATCCGTGCGATCGGCAAGGGCGCCTGGACCGCAGATTATGTCAGCACTGGTGGTCATATATTCAACTTCAATATGAATGCGCGCGCTGATCACTATAACGTTGAGAACGTTCCATATCTTTCCGGCCAGTATAATGGTGCTATTGACAGGATGATCCCTACAGGCAGCGTAAAATGGAGTTTCCCTGTGCAAAAAGTCGGTCAGAGCTATGGTCTTGTGCTTGAACCTACAACCATGTTTGTCGTATCGCCTAACGGTAATAATAATTTCCGTATTCCTAATGAAGATAGCCAGAATATAGAACTTTATGATTATAACCTCTTCCAGGAAGATCATATTTCCGGATATGACCTGGTTGAAGATGGTCCTCGTGCGGATTATGGCCTTCGCGGTTCCATGAACACTGAAAACCTTGGTGATTATAACTTCTTGCTTGGCCAAACCTATCGCCTGCATGATGACCCGGCTATTCTTGGCCCCGCATCAGGTATGGAAGATAATCTTTCTGATTATGTCGGTCGCATCAGCACGGGTTCCGATAAAGTTCAAACGGCTTACCGCTTCCGCGTTGATAAGGATGATTTTGAATTCCGCAGGAATGAGATCAGCCTTGGTTTAACATTGAAAGAAATTCAGCTCAACACGGCCTACACCTTCATTGATGGCACCGGCCCGACAGACCCGACCAGGCAGGAGATATACACTAATTCCAGCATCAAACTTACCGATAAATGGAACCTGTTGATGGATGCGCGCCGTAATATGGATAACGATCAGGATGCCGGCTGGGTGAATGTTGGCGGCGGCTTCGGCTATGTAACAAGCTGTGTGAACGCTTCTGTACAGCTTGAGCGCGAATTCACCCGTGACCGTGATATCCAGCCTTCAACCGATATTATCTTTAAGGTCAATCTGGCTAACTTCGGCAGTTAATTCTGGTCAAATAAAAAACTAGACTAATCAGTTTCATTCCTATAACCAATATGGCAGCAATTTAACCCGTGGTTATGAGAAAAAAATCCCTCTTCAAATTACTTGTCTTGCTAACTCTTTATGTTCCTGCGGCATTAGCGCTTGAATATAAGATACTTGCCGATGTGAATGGTGAATCCATCTCAACCGTGCAGGTGCGTGAACGCGTTGATCTGGTTCTCAGCTCTTCCGGCCATGAATTGAATGAAGAAAATCGTAAGAAGGCAACGCCGGAAGTGGTCGAAGGCCTGATCGATGAAATATTGCAGCGTAAAGATGCTGATACAAAAAAAATTAAAATCACGGATGCAGATTTCAATCAGGTGATCAGCGATCTGGAAAAAAGCAATAACCTACAGCCTGGCGGTTTCAGGGCTTTCATAGCATCAAAAGGCATTTCATATGATGCAGTTTCGGCTCAGATAAAAGCCGGTATTTTATGGAAAAAGATCGTTACGCGTTATATCAGGCCAACCATCACCGTTAATAAAGACGATATAGAAAAAGCTAAAAACTATAAAGAACCTGAACCTGTCAATATTCCTGAACACACCCGTGTTAACCTTTCTGAGATCGTTATCCCGGTTGAATACGGCAAAGATAAAGAAGCGGAAGACCTTGCCGAAAGTATTTCCAGAACAGCCAACACCGGCGCTAAGGATTTTGGTGATCTGGCTAAGAAATATTCTGTCGGTAAAACCGCCGATAAAAAAGGTGAGATCGGCTGGCTACCTGAAGAAGGTCTGGCAGAGCCACTTGGTTCAAATATCAAGGAAACTGAAACCGGAAAGGTCACAAAGCCTATCCGTGTGAAATCTCTTTTCGTTATCATCAAAGTTAATGATCGCCAGACGCAGGCCGCAGTTCAGCAGAAAAAACTTTCTCCTGAAGATCGTGCAACTGTTACTAAAATGGAAGATGCCGCTAAAAAATATATGAAGAATCTGCGTGAATCTGCATATATCAAAAAGCGCTATACTGATGAAAACCTGTACCAGTATGTCTGGGGTGAATAGGTCGATTCCAAAGCACGATAATAACTTTGATATTTTGCGGCTTTTTGCTGCTGCCACAGTTCTGTTCTGGCATAGCTTTTGCCTTTATGATAACTTGAATGATCCCATCGCGCCATTTTCGCATGATAACATCCGCCTTGAATATATTGCACTTGCCATCTTCTTCCTCATCAGCGGCTATCTCGTTACTGCAAGTTTTTTAAGTAATAAGGGGCTAAAATATTTTGCCCTTAATCGTGCTTTGCGTATAGTTCCTGCCATTGTTGTTTATGTCCTGCTCGTAACAGTCATCATCGGCCCGATAGTTTCTGAATTCGGATTAAAACAATATTTTTCCGATAAGCTCACCTGGAAATATCTCAACACCGCACTTATCATGCCGCTTAAATATTTTCTGCCCGGGGTGTTCGTACATAACCCTTATAAAGATGTGGTGAACGGCTCACTCTGGTCGCTCGAACTCGAGGTCAAATGCTATATTATGCTCGCACTCCTTGGTATTTGCCGCCTTATCCGCCCGCGCGTTTTTCTATATCTTTCAGCCTTACTTTTGATCGTTTATATCGCTGCCAGTAAAACCTTTCAGTCGCCTAAATATATATTGGGTATGAAATTCCTCGATATACTTCACCACAGCCAGTGGTTCTATTTCTTCATCGTTGGCGGCTTATATTATCTCCTGAAAGACCGCATAAAATATAACCATGCAGCGGCATTTATATTATTAGTGGCCATGCTTATTTTGGCTCCATCGCAGATTTTTGGTGCGCTTGCCTTCATGCTCATCTTCCCATATCTGATATTCTATCTGGCGCTCGGCACCAAGCCAATCAGCAACAAGCTCCTCAAAGGTAATGATATCTCATATGGCCTGTATATTTATGGCTGGCCGGTGCAGCAGATATATATGCAATATATTGGCCATGCTTATGGCTTTAACATCTTTGTTCTCTGTG
Organism: Pseudomonadota bacterium; assembly: GCA_048498735.1. Classification (GTDB taxonomy): domain Bacteria; phylum Pseudomonadota; class Alphaproteobacteria; order Rickettsiales; family UBA8987; genus JAMHZE01. The sequence goes on along the minus strand of JBEHXK010000009.1, from coordinate 43,020 downwards.
CATTCATAGGTGCGATTATCTGCGGAATATTGTCATGGAAATTTATTGAGCGTCCATTCCTTCTGATGAAGAACAGGTCGCGTACCAGCGTAAAATCACAGGCTGAATAGATTACTTCCATCTACCGTGGCGAATCACCTCGATAAGCCTGTCGGCCCATTTTTCCTCGATATCCGGCTCGATGATATCATCGCTGGTCAGGTTCCTGCCACTGCCTAGCTTCTCTATGGTTTTCTTTCTGCGCTTATTGATATTCTCAAGCACTGCCGGGTCTATTATTTCACCTAAGTCAGATATCAGCCCGCTCTTTAACAAGGAATATGCCAGTCCATAGCTTGAAAGAATGAATATAGTATTGCCGCTTTTTCTGCGTATATTCTGGATTGATTTTCTTGCCGCATTATCTTCCGATATCACCACACTAACTTTGGTAGAATCTTCCAAAGAAAGCTTCTTCTGCAGATAACTCTCAATCGCGCGCTCACCCTTGTTCGTGCGATATTTCTTGAATTCCTCATCACTGTTTAACACCGCAATAACGCTATTGTTCGAATAGAACGCCTGGATGATGAACTTATAGCTCTCAGGGCTGCGTTCAAAAAATTTCCTGCCTGCGCGGGCATGCATCTTCAATTCCGCTTCCTGTAGTTTTTGTGCGATATATTCCGGGCTGTAATTCTCTTTTCGCAAATGCACCTCGATATTATCCTTGCGGCGCATTATCTTCATTTTCGTGACCTTATATTTCTTGATTATCTCGGCCTTGAAGAAATCATAATCCTTATCGATCACATCCCGGTTATATTTATATGTCAGCTCAGGGAAAAATTTCTGCACCGTTTCATTGGCGTGAAAAACCAGGCGCTGCTTCAGGCTCGGGTCATTGCCGAACAGGCTGAATGCGCGATAAGCGAAATAGAATTTGAACGAGTGCGAAACATCAGATTCCGCAAAACGTATGCGTTTTTCATTTTCCTTATAGAATTTATGCAAACGCCCGGGCTTGTCGGTCATCAGCTCTTTTTCAAGAATATCTTTGAACAATATCTGCTTTATTTCCGTGCCTATCTGCAGCGGTGCGATGAATTTATATTTATTGAATATACCTGTATTAACAGCTTCCTGAGCCAGTAATTTCAGGCCTTTTAGAACCTTGTCGCCTGATGAACAGCTATCGAATATGATCTCAAAAGTACCGCGGAATTTAAATTCATTCATTAAATTTTTCTTTTCTCTTTTTTCCGGTTTGAATTCTATTATCGAGGCCATTTATCTTGCAAAACCTTTACGCCTTGAACTCTTCAGTTGTTGCCTCGCCGCTCTGGTTTTTCACGATCTTTTCCACTTTCAGCTTTGCGGCATTGAGTTTATTTTCTGCAAATTTTATTAACTGGCAGCCTTTTTCATACATCTCTATTGATTTATCTAGGTCGCTATTGCCGGTTTCAAGCTTTCTCACGATATTTTCAATTTCATTAAGTGCCGCTTCGAACGATATTTCCTCAGCCTGTTTATTTTCCGCCATTATCACTCCTAAAACATAATATATTTTTTATTATTACCCCGCTAAATACTTGCAAGCAATCAATTTATAATATAGTCCTCAAATCAGAGATTTAAATAATAAGATGATATATAATGTTCGGTCTGTTCAAAAAAAATAAAGGCCCAAAAAAGGGCAAAAAAGTTGCTACGGGTGATCACTCGGTTGAAGCGCGCATACGTGCTGCTGCGGATAATTTTCTGAATAAGGAAAATATTGAAATAGTAATCAATGGCGCGCGTCAGCGCGTTTCTCCGATGAAGTGGCTATATCCTGGCTATAAGGATTATCAGGGTCATGCCATTGTTGCTGATAAGGATAAAATCGCAACCGAGATAATTCATGATGCTGAATTCGTGAATAACTTTTTACAGAACAGGCGTGATGTTGATGGCCAGTTCGGTTATTTCGTCACCCGTGTTGAAGGAAATTATGTCATGATGTCTGACTTGGGGGAGCGCATATTCAACGTCAATGAATCGCATCTGAATGATTATGATACTGTTGTGTTATTGAAGCAGGCGAAAAGGCTTCTGCCAAAGCTTGATACCAACACTCTTTCGATTGATCTCAAGCATATTGAAGTTTTCGGTGATGTATTCAACAAGTTGAAAGCCAAGCTTTCAATGAATATGGAAGAGCTGACGCGCGAGCAGATGAACCTGCTTTATGTTGATATTCCAACTTACACTTCAACCTCAGTTCAGATCGAGCACAGTATTGATTCTTATTACATCTTTAAACTTGCTGAAGTTCTTGAAAAAGTAACTGAGGATATCAATTCCGTTACCGGCACTCAGGCAAAGCAGGTCATTGCTTCATCACTTCAACGGATTGAGAAGGTGAGGGATCTGCTGGTTGGTAGTGAAAAATCACAGCGCTTCCTTCGCACGATCGAAAACCTGGAAAAGATACTAGATCAGCTTGGTGAACTAAATCGCTATTATATCGAGTATACTAGATAACCTTTCGGTAATACTTCTAATTAGAATATCTGTTTCACTACAGGTTTTCTCTGTGCAAGGAACGGATTCAGATTTACTGCTGCCGTCACATGTGCGCTGAAACCCTTATCGAGTGTAGTGTTTATATCTACAGGATTGTTGGTGATCTTATGGTTATTATACTGAACATCAGTTCCGGTCGAATAGCCAACATCTGCACCCAAAGTGAAATTTGGTGAATTATGATAAGTTACGAACGCGTTAAAATTCGTAGGGGAGTTCGTAATATCTGATTTTATGTATGGCACCTGGCCTGAAGTATCTTCAGGGAATGTTATAACATCAGGGTTGTGATTATTTATTATCCCTGAAACACTTGCTCCAAAGCCGAATTTTTTATTTTCCGTAGCTACCTGCAAACTATAAGATGGGTGCCATTTTGTAAGTTCCATCGGGCTATTTTGAGTAAAAGGAAAATCATGAGCACTGATGCCGTATTGGGTTTCACCTGCGCTTACACCTATAGCCACAGGCTGGTTCTTATCACCCATGATCCTGAGATAATTAACATCCCAGTTATATGTGTTGATATGCTGCCCTTGGCTAAAGCCAAAACCTAGCCCTGCAGCCTGCCAGCCATTGTTATGTACTTGCTTCTGTGCAAATATAGGCGCCTGGAATCCCAGCGCGAAATAAGGGTTATCACCTAATTTGATCGATAGATTATTGAAATCATGCATAGCATTTTCATATGCTCCAGACATATTCGGAACTGCTGGCGTATGCGTCACAACTGGCTTCTGATCGGTGTTTTGGCCGTTGTTCTTGTTGTCATTATCGTTATCAGCAGTGTTATCACCTGCTAAAACTCTTCCAGCCTGTAGTAATTCTTCTTTATTTTTCATGTTTCCCCCAGAATTAAAGATGGAGCCTATATAACATAAAATTGGCCGTTATTCACCTGAAAAATGGATATTTGTGCTATATATAAATGTATGATTTTATAAAACGCGCTGATTCCGCCGGTTTTACCAGGTTTAGCTGCCTTGTAACTAACAATATCTAAACTTTGAACAATTTCTTGATAATCTCTTTTGTAAAATCATTCGATAGGTGTATAATCAACCTCCCGGGGATGAGGAACCTGAAATTTTTATACATTTGAAAGTGGCGGTTTCCTTGGGTTTGTCACAGTATTAAACTAATATAAAAAATTCATAAAATTAGTTGTTGACACTCCAGATGCTTTTTTATATAAAGCGCGTCCCGACGAGTTGAGAAATTAACTTCGTGTGGGAAAAGTTTTTTAAAATCGTGAATCAGTAATAATGAATTGTTAAAATCAGCAATGATTTTAATAGTTCGGCATCAGTAAAATTCTAGAATATATTAAGAATAGAAATTATCGTTTCGGGTTTTTACCTGAAACAGGATTTTTCATTCTAACTATTAGAAAGTAACTGAAGTCGATGTATTATATGGAAACAAAGATTAAACTGTTTTGTAATCAAAGAAGTTTAGTTCTGCATATGATGCATTGTGATCTTGAATAATTGTAGGCGTAAAAATGACAAATTTCCACTGCTTGCGAATTGACTTAGGTTGGTTCGCTTCCATGGCAGTGGGTCATGTATTAAACATGATAAGGGCGTTCGGTGGATGCCTTGGCGAATACAGACGATGAAGGACGTGATAGGCTGCGATAAGCCGCGGGGAGTTGCCAATACACTTTGATCCGCGGGTGTCCGAATGGGATAACCCACTTCAAATATCCTCTATACTTCCTCTCTTTAGAGGGGAGGAAAAATTAGAGGATATTTAATATGAAGTATTTTTTAGCTGAATACATAGGCTATTAAAAGTTAACCCAGGGAACTGAAATATCTAAGTACCTGGAGGAAAGGAAATCAATTGAGACTCCGCTAGTAGTGACGAGCGAACGCGGACTAGGCCATAGATTATTATAACTAAAGTAGAACGATCTGGAAAGTTCGGCATTAAAGGGTGATAGCCCCGTATATATAGACGTTATAGTAATTTTCGAGTAAGGCGGGACACGTGAAATCCTGTCTGAACATGGGGGGACCACCCTCCAAGCCTAAGTACTCGTATTCGACCGATAGTGAACAAGTACCGTGAGGGAAAGGTGAAAAGAACCCTGACAAAGGGAGTGAAATAGTACCTGAAACCGAATGCTTACAAGCAGTTCGAGCAGATTTATTCTGTGAGAGCGTACCTCTTGTATAATGGGCCAGCGACTTCATATTTGCAGCAAGCTTAAGCCGTTAGGTGTAGGCGTAGCGAAAGCGAGTTTTAAAAGAGCGATTTAGTTGCAGGTATGACGACCCGAAACCTCAGTGATCTAGTCATGAACAGGTTGAAAGTGCAGTAACATGTGCTGGAGGACCGAACTCATCACCGTTGAAAAGGTGTGGGATGATTTGTGATTAGGGGTGAAAGGCCAATCAAACTGGGAGATAGCTGGTTCTCCGCGAAATATATTTAGGTATAGTGTCGAATGAATGTTTCTGGGGGTAGAGCACTGAATCGGCTAGGGGGGCCCGAAGCCTTACCAAACCGAATCAAACTCCGAATACCAGAAAACAATAATCGGCAATCAGACGGTGGGTGATAACGTCCATCGTCGAGAGGGATAAAAACCCAGATCTACAGCTAAGGTCCCCAAATCGTAGTTAAGTGGTAAAGGATGTTGGAAAACCAACACAGCCAGGAGGTTGGCTTAGAAGCAGCCATCCTTTAAAGAAAGCGTAATAGCTCACTGGTCTAATTAAGTTTTCCGGCGCCGAAGATGTAACGGGGCTAAAACTACGTACCGAAGCTTAGGGTTTACACTTTTGAAGTGTAAGCGGTAGCGGAGCGTCGTGTAAGTCTGTGAAGGTGAACTGTAAGGTTTGCTGGAGATATCACGAGCGAGAATGCTGGCATGAGTAACGATCAGACGGGCGAGAAACCCGTCCGCCGAAATCCCAAGGGTTCCTGCTTAAAGCTAATCTGAGCAGGGTTAGCCGGATCCTAAGGCGAGGCCGATAGGCGTAGTCGATGGAAACCACGTTAATATTCGTGGGCCAAGTGTATGTGACTCATCACGTATGTTGTTTCTCCTTATTGGATTGGAGAGGCTTCGAAGTGGTGACAGGAAATAGCTGCACACCTAACCTATTTTTAAAAATAGTATGCGAATGCTGTTTTTAGATAATGGGTTAGGATAATTGTCCGTACCCTAAACCGACACAGGTGGGATGGTAGAGTATACCAAGGTGTTCGAGAGAACGATGCTGAAGGAACTAGGCAATTTACACCCGTAACTTCGGAATAAGGGTGGCCCTTTCGTACGTAAGTACTTGTAGGGTGACACAAAGCAGGGGGTGGCGACTGTTTAACAAAAACACAGGGCTCTGCTAAGCGGCATAACGCGCGGTATAGGGTCTGACGCCTGCCCGGTGCTGGAAGGTTAATTGATGGAGTGTATGCTCTTGATCGAAGCCCCAGTGAACGGCGGCCGTAACTATGACGGTCCTAAGGTAGCGAAATTCCTTGGCGGGTAAGTTCCGTCCTGCATGAATGGCGTAACGACTTCCCCACTGTCTCCAGCATCGACTCGGTGAAGTTGGATTCTCCGTGAAGATACGGAGTTCCCGCGGTTAGACGGAAAGACCCTATGAACCTTTACTATAGCTTTGCAGTGACGCCGGGGATAATCCGTGCAGGATAGGTGGGAGACTTTGAAGCGAGAGCGTTAGCTCTCGTGGAGTCATCCTTGAGATACCACCCTGATTCTCTCTTGCGTCTAACAGCGGTCCTTTAGCAGGATCCTGGACATTGCATGGTGGGTAGTTTAGCTGGGGCGGCTGCCTCCCAAAGTGTAACGGAGGCGTACGAAGGTTAGCTCAGCTCGGTCGGATATCGAGCTCGTGAGTGTAATGGCATAAGCTAGCCTGACTGTGAGACTGACAAGTCAAACAGAGTCGAAAGACGGTCATAGTGATCCGGTGGTTCCATGTGGTGGGGCCATCGCTCAACGAATAAAAGGTACTCTAGGGATAACAGGCTGATAGTGCCCAAGAGCTCATATCGACGGCACTGTTTGGCACCTCGATGTCGGCTCATCACATCCTGGGGCTGGAGAAGGTCCCAAGGGTTCGGCTGTTCGCCGATTAAAGTGGTACGTGAGCTGGGTTCAGAACGTCGTGAGACAGTTCGGTCCCTATCTGCCGTGGGTGTAGGAATTTTGAGTGGAGCCGTCCTTAGTACGAGAGGACCGGGATGGACATACCTCTGGTGTACCAGTTGTCATGCCAATGGCACAGCTGGGTGGCTATGTATGGAAAGGATAAACGCTGAAAGCATCTAAGCGTGAAACCTTCCACAAAACTAGAATTCCCCATTAGAGCCGTAGAAGACCACTACGTTGATAGGTCGCATGTGTAAGCGCTGCAAGGCGTTCAGCTAAGCGATACTAATAGCTCGATTGGTTTAATTAGACGTCCTACAATTTTTTAAGAGTCATGAAGCTCATATGCAGTATTAAATTTCTTAAACAAAAAGTTTAATTTCTTCATATAAAGCATTGAACAAGGTTGCTTAAAATAGGAATGATTCTTTGTTTTACTGAATGCAAATTATTACAGTGTTGGTTTTATCGGTCTGGTGATTTTGGAGCAGAAGTCACACCTGATCCCATCTCGAACTCAGAAGTTAAGCTCTGCATCGTCAATGGTACTATGTCTTAAGGCATGGGAGAGTAGATCGTTGCCAGACCTATAAAACCAATACTAGTAAATATTACTGATTCACAATTTTAAAAGCTTCAAAAAGCCCCCCGAAGTTTAAATATATAAGTCCTATAAAAACCCGTCCAACCAGGCGGGTTTTTTGTTGGGCAATTTATTCAAATAAATTTTTCTCGCTTTAGCTTAAATTCTTTAGATAATGCTTAAAAAACAACGGTGAGGGATAATGCAGTTAATTTCTAAGATTAGAAAATCTAAAATATTTTTGTTAGTTTCCTTATTAATTTCGCTTTTTATATCAATAAATTCATATTCGCAAAGCAATCCAGCCAAGCCTTTTGTTGCAACGGAAACTTATGTGGAGTTGTTTCCCAGGGATGGTTATTTGCATATTATTGAATATGACTTAAGGCCAGTAGCAACCGATAAGAATGAAATTGCAAAAGCCATTGCGGATGTGAAAAGTAAAATAAGCACGGCCAGCTATAGCAAGGCTGCCTTTGGTTTTTCTACCTTTGTTCCTGTTGAGGAAAGAATTTATAAAGATAAACGTGGGATAATCATTGGTGAATACAACCTAGTTTCAAAATATGAGCAGGATCTTCCTTTAACACTGCAAGATAGTCTTGCAAAAATTCTGAACAGGCCGATAGAGCCTCAGTTAAGCCAAAAAAAATATCGGCATAATATTTGAAGGCGCAGATCTTAATATTTCAGATAATAATGCTGAAGGTGTTTATTCAAAAGGCACAAAAAAGGCAATTTTTTGGAAGAATGGCATCAGGAAATATGAGTTTGTTGAAAGCCCTGTAACCCCAGTAAATTACACTAAAATATATGATATTTTCGGTGAAGATGTGTCAAGTCCAGAAAAATCCAAGGAAGAAATAGATAATATCAGGAACAAGCTTTAACTCCTTGTTATAGGCCAATTTTTGTGTTATAAGCTGCGCACAGATCATTAACGGGGGTTAGATGAAAGCATTACATATACATAATGGCGGATTTGCTGATTCAGGCGGCATAGACCAGATATTGAAGCTTGAGGGGGTTTCTCAGGAAAAAATCAGTCGTCGAGGTGTTGGCGATTATCTTAATTTGATGGGCCAATATACCGAAGCCAATAAGCCCGATGTAATAATATTCCATGCCCAGACAGACTGGACCGACAAAGAAGTTGCCAATGCAGGCATCACTTTAAAGAAAAATCAGAAAAATGAATATTTTGATCATTGGGCGCAAGGGCTTATTTTTCCTGCTTTATTGAAGGATAACACTTTCCCGGTTTTAAAAGATGTGCCGGTGATCATGTATGGCCTGCGCGGGGATTCTGAGTATGTTCTTAGAGATCCCATACTTAAAGGCGTAAATGATATTTCATCTGTTCATTCACATGAATGGCCGAAGAAAGAATTAAGCAATGTTTTCAGCGCGACTTCCAAAGGCAGCAATTATGTCTGGGGTGCAGAGAACAGGGAACTTGCGGCTGCTGCGATAAAAAAGCTTAATAAAAGCGCTTTAGGAAGGTTCTTTAAATTCAGTGATGGGGCAAAAAGCTCAGTAGATGGTCGTCAACCATCTAGCTTGGTCGTTTCTGACAATGACAGCAAAGAATATATAAAGACAAAAACCGGTCCGAATTCATATTCAAGCAAACCCAATAAAAATTATAAAGGTACCAGCAGTGTTCTCACAAAAGAAGAAACCCAATATCTTGTTGAGAAAATGACCGGGCTGAAGCCGGGCAATGTTGAGCCGAATGGTTTTCCATATTTTACCTCTAACTTCATCATCAGCGCTGATAAATTAAAAGGTCTCACCATTGCTTCAAATGAAACAATGATCGAAGGTCTGAAAGAGATCGCCGAAAAAAGAGTGGTGGATCTGAGAAAGAAGATCGAAGAAAAAACTGCTGATATTAACGGCCTGATAGACCAGGCAACGCCAAAACTGAAAGTTGATGGCGATGCAGAAGTGAAATCTGTAGAAAGCGTCGCATCTAAAAAGAGAAAAAAATAATAGAATCAAACAATGATCAATTCCTGAACTTATTACAATGGGTTAAGGTTTTGTTAACCTGTTTATGATATAGTCTGGGTTATCAGCTGGGAAAATTGGGATGAAAAATTTTGCAAGAACTGCATTAATTTATACCTTTAACAAAGTCTGGTCTTTGTCGGAACCCTTAAGCTATCTTAAAGCCACTAAGGAAAAGTTTCAGAACGAATTTGAAGCCAATATAGATTTCTTCCTGGTTCAGAAATTCAATGATCTGCCCGACCCGATGAAGCAAACATTATTTGGTAAAAAAGATATATCCCGAAGCGATATAACCTTTGAATGGTTGAACAACGTGCTTATGCCGGCAGAATTCCCAAATTCGGTTCACAGGGTGAACGAGGCTCTGCAGGGTTCAAATCATAACCATTATTTTTCCAGCCAGATCAATAAAGATTATAAAAGAGAGCAGGTTTACACGCCTTCAACCGTCACCATATATAACGATGAAAAACATGCGGCGGCAGCCACGGCTGTTATGAATATATTGCTGAAAGGTTCTCACTCGAACATCATTAAGGATAAAATAGCCAGTTATGGCGCGCCGGTATATCTCATGCGTGATAATGTTAAGCTTGAGGGGCATAATGCCCTCCGCACCTTTGAAAGGCATTTGTGGGATACCACCGTTCCTGATGATAAAAAAGCTGAACTTCAGGCAAAAGTTCAACAGCAGGTCAATGCCCGCCTGCCTGAAGGGCAAACATGGGAGGCCTTTGAAGGTATAACCGCATATTCAACACTTGCGGGCCGTCCGGGCGTAAAGATGTATAACCGCGTCATCAATAATAAAGGTAAGGAAGTCGATGACAAAGATGATGTAAAAAGAATAGGTCTGATACCGCCTCAGAAATTGCCAAGTATTGTTTCCAATCTGCCTGATGTTCCGGGCTATTCTAATGATGGCCGTGTATTGAAGAATGATAGTAAATTCTTGAAGCTTTATGCGAAAATATTAGGTGAGGAAAGGCTTGAGATGTTCTCAAACGTTTTCCGTTCTGCTTTGGGTGATAAAACCTTTGATCTGATTTTTAACGGCAAGCTCAAAGCTGCTGGTGAAATAATAAAGGAAGAGGGCATAGGCACTAACCGCTCCCTGATAGCAAATGCCAAGGGCCTGGTCAGCGTTTGGGGATATGTAGAGGTGGGGACGGTCACTGTGCCGCTGGCGGTGGCTTTCGGTGCATCATATGGGGTTCTTTCGGTGGCTTCCGACATAGCGAATAAAATAACTGGCAAAAATTTATTCGAGGATGTTTACCGTCCTTATATAGAAGAAAAAACCGGCTATAGTTTTACCGAGGCAACCATAACCAAAAGCTGGAAACCCCGTGAAATAGGCGAGATAGGTAATTATATATCCAGCCGTCAGCCAAACTTTGGTGTTGAAACAGTTCAGGGCAAAAATAATCAGGGGCCGGATACAACCCTTAAAACAAGCATATTGGTAACACCTGTATTTAACCATAGAACAGCCAATCTTAATAAGTTGGAAATAGATAAGTTTGCTGCGGATTTTGTTAATAAATGCAAAAAATCGGATAAGGTAAAACCATTATTCGATAAAATAGATGACATGGAACAATTGCTTCATAATTTCGCTTCGGCATTTGCAGATTCGGTAAATGCCTCCCTGATTCAGGAAGGCACTCCGGCATCAAAAAATATGTATGGCAAGGCATGGCAGAATATATTTGAGAGATCTGCCCATGTTACAACGCCAACCTATTTAACAGCAGAGCCTGAGATCAGAAATCTGTTAAAATCCACATTCATTGCTCATAATGCAGAGTTGCTGGAAGGTAAGAATATAAAGGGATAGGTTACAAAATGTTCTTTTCCCCGTCTCTTGATTTAAAGAAGCCGATGGAATTCACATCGCGTATAGGTGCCAGGATAAATCTCTATCCTGAAATCCTATTATTACTGAAACGCGGTTATCTGCAGCTTGAAGGGCATAACATCACCATTGAAGATGCTGATGGCAAGCATAACCTTTTCAAGCTTCGCAAAAAAGGCCATACGCTTGAAATGCTTGATACCCATAAAAATGGCCACCCGACATACACCACCTATTATCCGCGCATTCATAACCGCGAGAAACTTTTCATGAAGATCAGGGAAGGGGCTGAGGAAAAAGCCGCTGTCACAGAAGATGAAACACTAAAAAGCCGCTCGTTCATATTCCTTTCCAACCAGTATCCGGCGGTGAAGAACGGCCATACCAACATCACCATCATGACGCATGAAGGCGATCATGAAGATACTTCCGAGATCAATTTTTCTAAAAAGAATCCCTCACATTTCAAATATGCTGAAACTCTTATAATCCCGACCGAAGGCGTAATTGCCGGCATGGTATATTCCGGCCATGAGGGCGGCACCGGCATAACCCAGGCCATGGGTTTTTCATACCCCGATAAAATAGTTGCCGAACATATGAAAATGGATGCCTTCATTGATTCCCTGACCCAGAAAACTCCGGAGATGAAATATCAGTATAGCGCTTTTTCCGCACCGGTATATCACGGCTTTAATTGTACGCGTTATGCGCTGCATGCACTTTCTGCTGTCGGCATAAAGTTAGATGATATGATGGGTGTCAACCGCTTGACATTTTCCCCAGGCCAGCTCGGTGATAAGATAAAACATTTTTTTGATCACAATAAAACCGAGCCTGATTTTGAAGTATATGTAAAAAATGCTGATGGCAGCGACGTTAATAAAAAACCGATCTCATTCTTCAAATGCAAGCCTGATAGTTCCGGCAAGCAGATGATATATGTCGATGGCGGTGATTCTAAGGATAAGTTCATAAAGCTTGATGATGGCCATGTGCTCAACCCGAACCTGACATATATTTTGCGTAAAATATATAATGGTGAGGCTGTGCGTGAAGGAAATGTTTATACCATCACTGCGGATAAAGAGCGTGATATGAAATATGCCGTACCAAGGGTCTCAGATCACCCGATAAAGCCCTCCTTCAAACTGGAAATCGATGATCTAAAGATCGATTCTGGTTCCGTTATACAGAAAGCGGCCCCTATAAAACATCGTGAATTTTAGCCGAACTATCCCCTGACAGGAACGGGGCTCACCTCAACGCCATCCGGCAGATCAGGCTCAGTTACCTTACTTTCATGCTTGCCTTTTTTCTGCTGTTTCCTGCGTTCAAAATAAACTGCAGCCAAACCTGCTAACGCTAGAAATCCAGTTATTTCCGCCGGGCCAGCACCATAACCATCAGCGCCTTTTGGCGTTTGGTAAAGTTTCATGTCCGGGTTATTCACAGCGTTATAAAACCCATGCCCCATATCCTCAACCGGGCCGGTATAAATATGCTTATGCATAAAAGTTGCGATGCTCGTTGCAGCATTATAATGTTCAGTTTTTGGGTCGGTCATACTAAGGTCTATGCCAACGCTGCCCAGTGTGTTAAACACATTCTCTTCGGGTTTTATTCGCGTCACATTATCCCTTGTCACTTTTCTAATAAAAGAATCGCTGACATTATAAAATTCGCCCAAATTATGAATGGTGTTAAATTGCATACCTGGCGCGTCGAAGGTCATCACCTTCGCATCTGGAAATCCTGGTGCCATACACGTAACTTCATAACCACCCAAAGAATGCCCGATGAAATTATCAATTTTACCATGTTCCTTCTCAACTTTTTTTGAAAAGTTATAAAGGTCATAAAACTGATTGCCGAGCGAGCCATTAGTGCAGCGGCCAACATCATCAATGTCGCTCCACAAAGCTTTCTTGTTTGCAAAATCTGCACCCGCAACAACTATTGCTATGCCGCTACTATCTTTAAGTGCTGCGGCACGCAAACCACTTGGCAGGTCGCAAAAATCAAGCACTTCAGTATGTGCCATTTTATCTTTTATATTATCCAACTCTTTCGGAGTTAAAGTGTTTAGGTCACTCTGTTTGCCATGATAGGCATAGATAAAAGTTATATCCTTGAAATCTTCTTTTGCTTCCGCGGTAATTCTTTTCAAAACTGAATCTGGTAATGGAGCTGCTGCTACATCAGGTTTTTCATTTGCGAAAATGGTTTCAGCGTTCCTGAAACCACCACTCCACCACGATGCGATCGTGCCGAATGAAAGTGTTGCAACGGTATAATTTCCTATACTTCTGAGCTTAGATAGAACAGACATTTTTCCCTCTTAGCTCATTATACCGTAAAACCGTTAATTATATATTAAATCTCATGCAAATATTAAATCATAATGGGTTTTTTATATAACCCACTGTAAAGCCTAAGTTATATTCGTTAAAACTATAGGTTTAAAATGGCTTACAGGTTAAAGATCCTTCTCATAATCGCTCTTTCATTCATGCCGATTGCGGCATTGCCACTGGTTGCAGGTGCGCAGGTGGAGCAGCCTTTTACGCTGGAAAGCGAAACATTCAACAATGGAGATGTGGTGCCTAATTCCATGCTGCTGAATGATCTTGGCTGCACCGGCAGTAATGATTCTCCGCAACTGACATGGACAAATGCTCCCGCCGCAACACAGAGTTTTGTCATCACCATGATGGATCCGGACACGCAGAACCCAAATGGCTGGTGGCACTGGGGCGTTTATAACATTCCCGCGAACGTGACCACTTTCAAAGCTGGCATCAGCGGTAATCCGTCGGATCGCATGACCATCGCTTCCGAAGCCATAAACGATTATAAAAAGGTCGGTTATGGTGGCGTATGCCCGCCGGAAGGTGATAAACCGCATCGATATATAATAACCGTTTACGCTCTCAGCATTCCAAAAATCGAATTCAAAGGCGATAATATAAATGCCTCAGCACTCACATCATTCATTCGCAAATATACAATTGCTGTTGCCACTCTGGAGGGCAAATATTCCCGCTGATAGATATCACTTCTTTGGCCCGGCGGGTTTATGCCCGGGTTTATGAGCATGGTTATTATGGTTGTTCTTAGGCAGCGCTTTATTATTATCAGTTTTCATCAGGTTTAAATCAAAACGATCAGTCTCCCCTTTTTTATGAGTGATCTGTTGAAGTTCTTTTACCGCGTCAGGCGTTAATATTACAGCCTCGCCGCCCAGTGATTCAGTCACTCCATCTGGCAGGTCTGCGGCATCGTCGCCCATGTTATAGTTCATCACATATTGGCCCTTCTGGTCGCCTTCAACTATCTTAGTAAAACTCACATGGCTTAGATCAGGATCTTTTTCGTTTATTATATTTTGGTCGCTGCCATTGATAAAAGCTTTTTTTGCTTCGCTCGAAATTTTTATAAGCTGTTTTAATTTATTGGCGTTAACAACACTTACTTTATCATCATCATTAGCGAAAAAATCAATTAACGTATTATAAGTCTGCTTATTATATAATTTTGTATCATTGTTCTTATGGGTTTCCATATCTTTTATGAAATCCTGTTCATGTAAATAATCTTTGAAGGTTGAAGTTCCGGCAAAATTTTTGCGTTCAGCAGCATCCTTATCCAAATCTTCCATTAGCTTTGGAGTTATGTGCTTTGAAACCCCATAGAGCTTCTGTAAGGCTTCAATATCAATTTTCTGATATTTTTGAGGATAGAAGGTCAGGCCATATTCATCAACTTGCGTGTACGACATTACTGTATTGCCGGTGTTATCTTTCATGCAATCTAAAGAAGCATTTCCATTTGAAGTATCAAAAGAATGTTTGAAGCCTAATAGATGTAAATTCTCATGCAGGGCTGTGAATCGCACATAGGCCTTATCATCATATTTTTCTAATCCATCTGAGATTAAAGCTTTTGATGATGGTGCATCATCGTTATCTCTGGGGTTATAGCCATATGCCGGGTGTGAATTAATATTATCTGTATCATCGTTCAAAATATAGCTGCTTCCTGAAACTATGCTGAAATCTGCTGTAGGAGGTATTTTGATATTATTCGCTTCAAAATATTTTCTATCTTCGTCAGTTAAATTATTTATGTCGTAATATTTTATGTCCGCAATTCCTTCAACCTGTCTAAAGGCTTCTTTAAAATCTTTTTTTGTCTCGTCATTTGCAGGATGTAATTTTATCGGAAATTGTTCGGTGATATATGGCCTATTATCAACGCCACCATTATCTATCTGCTTTTTTTCATCCGGTGTTAAATTCCTGAAATAGCCGGTTTCCTCCTGAACATAAATTTCATTGTTTATCTGCTTTTCATTAGGCGCATCATAAAATACGATCGTTGTGCCATCGGTGCCTGCTCGATTTATTTTAGAATTGCCAATGATGGCAAACCCATTGTCCACAATAATGGGCATATCTTTTTGCTGATCGATTATCGCCTGCGGTAAAGTATTTTGCTTCCCGTCACTTCCGTCTTTGTCGCTGCCCATGTTATTATCTATTTGTGGCGGTTTAATTATAACATAGGAAGGTTAACTATATGTTAATGGAACCTTAAAGTGTTTAAGGTGATTTATGGATTAAAATATTGCGGTCGCCAGCCTTCGGGGCAAATATTCGCGCTAGAATTATTTGCTTTTAGATGGGTCTTTATCGGTTACATCCTCAACTTTTATTGGCACACCTTTATTATTAGAAGTCAAAAGCATATTAAGATCTAACTCATTAGTATCTTTTGAGTGTGTAAGTTTTTTTAAAGTTCTAATGGCGGCATTATCAAGCTCAATATAAACACTTTCAAATTTTTGCCACTGTTGTGTATCATAGCTCATGATATATCCATGCTTTTTCCCATCAACCTTGGTAAGTTTGAAGTTGCTGGTTTTAGGATAATTTTCTGTTATATATTTAACATCTTCTTCGTTCATGAATTTTTTTTCACATTCATCCGAGAGATTAAATAATTCTTTGACCTCTTTTTTGGTCATTTTATGATCATTTTTGATTTCGAATAGCTCATTCATCATTAATGAATTATAGCTGCGAGCAGAATTTGTAACATGACTTTCTATATCAACATTCTTCCAATATGTGGTCAGTTCACTTGTCGCCAGGGCCATGCGCATATTTTCTTCCTGAGCGAGTTTTTTCCACAAGCCAGGATCAAAATGTTTTGAAACACCATATTGTTTCTGCAATGCAGCAACATCTAGTTCCTGATATGTTTGTGGGTAATAATCTGTGCCACAATTATCGATAAAATTATAAGACATCACCGTATTGCCGCGATTATCCTTCATCCTGTCCAGATAAGGCTTGCCACCATCACCTTCCTGCTGGAAACTGTGCATGAAACCAAGTGTGTGAAGATTTTCATGTAATATAGTTGATAATAATTTGGCAGCGCGGGCAGGATCTTCACTATAATCTTTTGGTATAGTCACTTTCTGAGAAGGTTCATTGTCATCTTTTCTAGGGGTGCCACCGCGGCCATTAAAATCTATTGTGTCTCCAGTTGCACGGAATATTACAAAATCTGCCGAAGCTGGTGGCTCGATCTTTTTTCCGTTGATCGTATGTGTTTCAAAATAAGCGCGATCTTCCTTGCTTAAATTATCAATGTTAAAATATTTTATGTCCGCTATTGCTTCAATCTGGTTGAAAGCATTTTTAAACCCATCTCTTACAGCATCATTTACCGGAGATATATTATAAGCCTTATGCACAATTGTTTTTTCATTGCCTGAAGTATAAATAAAATCGTCCCCATCAGTGATATTTTTTGCCTTATCTTCATCTGCAAATGAATAAAAAACCAAGGTCGTGCCGTCATCCGTTTTACGGTTGATCTTCGTTTTGCCAATGATCGCACTTTCGTCAGTGACAATTAAATTATTTTTACCGGAGCTACTTCCGTCTATAGTGCTGCCCATATATGATCATTTAGTGGCAGATTAATTATACCATAGAAAGGTTAACAGGGTGTTAATGATAAAAGGCTATATAAATTAAATGGTTATCAGCGAACGAACCTTGCGGCTAGCAGGTCGATTTCGCGCATGATCTTATGCATAACCTCATCGCTGATCTGGAAGTTATCGCGCATATTGATAACAGTTTCACGTTCCGCCTTTAGTGCTTGCTGCCAGAGGAAATTTTCTGATTCGATCAGCGGGTGTTCCATGCGGTCATTCTTGCCACTGTTCTTGAATGGCCCATCTGCAAGTGCGATCAGCTTATCGTAATAATGCGATTTTATCCGGCCAAGGGTGTGTGGATATATGCGTAAATTTTCTGGGCTTTCTTCCTGTTCCTCGAGCATCTTGATCGCGGCGAGGGCGGTCTGGCGGCGGGCATACCAAAGCTCGCTCTGGAAGGTGGAATCATGGCCCATATCAAGCCAGCGCAATAATAGCGGTATAAGCAGGCCCTGGAATACCACGGTGAAAAGTATGACGCAGAATGTTACGAATAAGATCAGGTCGCGATATGGGAAAGGTTCTGAATTAGCGATTGAGAATGGAACTGCCAGTGCAAGTGAGAGTGAAACTATGCCGCGCATACTGATCCATGATCCGAGAAATATCGGCTTCCAGCTGGGGGTAGGGATCATTTTTCGTTTGCGTGTAGGAAGCAATATCCAACTGCCATATGCGAATATGTATGAGAACAGGAAGCGTATCGCAACGATAGCAAGGCACACTCCGCCGACAAGTTGTGCCAGCCATTCTTTGTCATATTCTTGCAGGTGGCTGATGATGCTTGGCAGCTGCACGCCTATCAGCATGAAGATAAGGCAATTGAACAGGAACACTGTCGTGCGCCAGAATGATTCCGCCGGCATACGGAAGCGGCCTGAGAATATGCGTGGTGCATTCCAGCCAATTATCAGGCCGGTGCTCACAACCGCTAAAACGCTGGAGGCATTGAATGATTCCGCGATCAGATATGCGCCGTATGGAGGTATGAATGTGCTTAAAATCTCTACCGATGGTTCGCGCACTTTCGGGAAGAATTTTACAAACCCAAACCCGATTATAAGGCCGATAAGTGTTCCTACACTAGCCATATATATGAAGCGGCTGGCAACTTCGGCGGTGGAGAAATTATCGGTCAATATCGCAGCGAGGGTGAAGCGATATAAGATCAGCGTAGTGGCATCATTGACCAGGCTTTCGCCTTCTATGATGCTTACCAACCGTCGTGGCAGGTTGAACTTTTTTAACATGGCGCTGACAGCAACCACATCAGGCGGTGATATGATAACGCCAAGCAGCAGGCCATATAGCATATTCGCGCCAGGTACTAATTGCTTGAAGACATATGCTACGCTGAAAGCCGTTAATATTACCAGGCCAATAGATAGCAGTAATATCGGTGCGATATTGGCTTTGAAATCGCGAAGTGAGGTAAAAAAGGCTGCTTCCATCAATATCGGCGGCAGGAAAATAACCAGTATCAGCGATGGTTTCAGGTATATGTTATGGAACTCCGGCATCAGGCCCAAAACTATACCAGCAAATAAAAATGATACCGCCGGTGCGAATTTCAGCCTCTGCGAAAGCAGTCCTGCGAGGCATATCACCAGCAGGATAATTATAAGCGTAAGTTCGTTATTTAAATGCATTCCCATAAAAACCAAAATGCCCCAAACCCCAAAACTAACTCATAAGCCTATAAAAAACCTATCATGTTTCCGCAAAACCTAAAGCTTTAAGTTTAGAAATCATATGTTCTGGCGGATGTGCTTCAACATGAACCGCATCACGATTTTTATATATCGGCACTGAAACTGATCGCGCATGTAGATGTAGAATTTCACCGCCATTATCATCACTATTTTTGCCATAAAATGGATCACCTATTATTGGTGCGCCGATCGATTTCAGGTGAATGCGGATCTGGTGTGTGCGGCCTGTAAGCGGCGAGGCCTCTATCCAGCATAGGCCATCTTTCTCGGCGATGACCTTATATTCAGTAACCGATTCCTGGCCCGTTGGATCAATAACTATACGCCAACCACGCTTGGTATTAACTTTTAAAAGCGGTGCATTTATTACGCCTTCTTTTGCTTCCGGAATACCATTGCAAACAGCCCAATATTTTTTCTCGATCTTGCCCTGCGAAAAAAGCTTGCCCAGTTTCATCAGCGCCTTGCGATGACGCCCCAGAACCAAACAACCTGATGTATCCCTATCCAAACGGTGGGCTAGGGCAGGCGGACGCGGCAGGCCATATTGCAGATATTTGAAATCCTCCTCCAGCGCCTTTTCCTTAGAAGGCCCTTCATGGCACGCAATGCCTGCGGGCTTATCCAGCACCAGCATCAACCCGTCGCGATATAATACGCGGCTTTGTATCTCAGCTTCATTCATATGAAGGGAATATAGCGATTTAGCACGAAGGTAAAAGCATTTATCTATTTATGCATGTCATAACCTCCGTATATTCGGCAGGATGAGTTTTCGCACCCGCGCCCAGTTGAGATATTGTGAGAAGCTATCAACTGAGTCATCATGCGGATAATGCGGGAAGGAGAAAAGCTCCAGCTCGAAATCAGAAAGCCAAGGCGCCTTTTCCGGGAACACCACACGGCCACTTTCCAGCAACGCGGTAACTGATGCAAAGCGCACGAACTTATCATATTTCGGGTTTATCGCGATTAGCGGCAATCTGGTTTCTGAATTTAAATCCTGCAATAAACTCTGCCCGGAAGATTTATCCTCAATCAAAATTTTCTCCGGTTGCCATTTTTCCGCCTGATTCAGCACCGCATGTTTAAGCGCCGGATATTCAAGTTTATCGCGGAATACATCTAGCAGGTAATAGGCATTTTCGGTTTCGCCCCATGTAGTGCAGGAGCTATAATCGTTATTGTCACCGGCCTTGACAGCCATATCCCAGCTTTGTGTGATGTGAGTTAAACCAACAGGCTGGATGCGATAATATTTTAGCCATTCGCGTTTTATCAGCCCATTATCAGCATGAAGCGGCGATTGAAGATATTGCGCAGCGAAATTGAAAGTGCCAAGTTCGGCTTCGATCTGTTTTAACATCGATAAGTCTTCGCGTGATTCATGCAGAACCGCACCTGCCGGATATGAGAAGGCGTCACCATTATTAAGCGGCGAGGGGAATGATCTATCTTCTGCGGCATAGGCAGGGATTGAAAGCACATGCCAGCCAGAGGAATTTTTCCCAAGCAGATGCCCGGTTAGATCTTCCGCATGCAGGCGCTGCATAATGATGACAATCACGCCCTGTTTTTTGTTATCAAGGCGGCTGGCAAAAACCTTTTCATACCATTCAATGGTGTTTTCGCGCATGCGTTTGCTGTGTGTGTGTGTGGGGTTATGCGGATCATCAAGTATCAGGAAATTGCCACCTTCACCGGTGAGTGTGCCACCGACAGAAGTTGCCAGGCGGAAGCCGCGCTTGGTGGTGACGAATTTATTTTTCTCATCCTGCCCTGATGAAATATTCGCACCCGGATAGCGCATGCCATACCAATCTGAGCGCATGATAAGGCGCGAATCAAGCGAGTGTTTATTGGCCAAGTCCTGCGAGTAACTGGCGGATATTATACGGCGGGTCGGGTCTTGCCCCAAAAGCCATGCAGGCCATGCCACATTGACCAGCAGCGATTTTAAATAGCGCGGCGGCAGGTTGATTATCAGCCGTTTTATATCACCATTTTCGCAGGCGGTGAGGTGATCGGCGATGAGATCAATATGCCAGTTATGCTGATATTCCGTGCCGGGGTTCACTGTGGTGAAACTGCGGCGCAGGAATGAGCGGAGATCATGGCGCTCTAAAATTGAGAGCAGGTTTTCCGGCAGTTCAGACATGTGAACCCTTATGCCGCGCTGGTCTGTTCAGTTGTTTCGCCCACGCTTTTATCCATGGAGGCGATCTTCTCATTCCATTGCTTGATGCAGCGCTGAACCATTTCGATCTCTTCGCGGGTTTGGATCTTTATCATTTTTTCCTCATCGATGGTTTCAATGCAGGAAAGTTCAAGCTCCAGCGGGATGATTTTAACCAAGGCTCCTGCAGCGCGAACGAGTGCTGAAAGTGCGTTCATGGCTTTGGTTTTATCCATCTTTTTGCCCTCGGCCTTCACTTCGCCATCAATAATATTTATCAGATTGAATATGCTTCTGCGAAGGCTGCCAAGCATTTGCTGCTGCTCGGCCAAAAGGGATGTGTAGTGCTCGCGCTGCTTTTTCAGGCGCGGCAGTTTATATTCGTTGCTCTTAGGCATTTTGATACCTTTTAGAAATCGCCACGAATTTATGATATTTGAAGTTTTTGGAGTGCGGAAGTATGGTGAGGAGAATTTCTGCGAAGTGACAAGTTTGGAAAAGATCCACCTTCAAATTTTACCGGTTAGGGCAAAACTTGAAGGGGATCTGAAGAAAAAAACAGCGAGTTTTAGAAAGGCTATTCAACCTTTTTCATCCTTTGATTCAGCCAGGTACCGTCTATTTTTACAGTACTTTTCTGCACAGTTTTGTTGCGTTTGGCCAGCCAAGCTTTACGGCAGATGGCGTAAACCAAAACAACAACTAACCCTATCTCAACTATCGCAAAAACGGTAAGATTATCGTTTTTGTTGAGATTAACTATGCGCACCCCATAAAATATGGCGGTTGCGATAATAAAGAAAATCGAGGCGAAAATCGCGTGATCGCATGTGATCTTTTTCATAATAATTAATGTTTAAAAAAATGAACAATTAAGATTCCAACTTATGTGCCTTTAGAAATTTTAAGACTTTCCGTTGAAAAAATAATCTGAATCTTTGGGCTCTTCAGCTAACGCGGCAGCAACAATTAGTTTTTCTTCTTCGTTTAGCTCATCATCGTATAGGTAACTATCTTCAGGCAATGTTAGAATTCCCAGCATAATATGAATATTCCCTATTTTTTTAACATTTACCTTATTAAGGCAAAAGGTCATAAAAAATATTGAAGATAAAATAATTACGCAGATAAATTCAGCGAATAAATCTATCATGCCAAATGTTACTAACAACAGTGATGCTAAAGCCAGTGTAGCAGAACCAAGGTTAAGCCATAGCAGCTTATTTTGCTTACTCTCATATCCTCTAAGCTCAACAGTGCCCATAATGATATCATCAATAAAGGGAACTTCAGGCATAAAGGTTGCCATGAAAGAAAAGGCAAAAACCTCATTAACAAAGAAATTTGTATTTCTTACAGGTTCAGGTCTTGTAGCAGGTATCCTTTTATAAAATATTAACACCGCGGCCCATAAAATTATATCTGCTATAAAGCAAAATATTATCAGCTTTCCGAGTGTGATATTTAAAAAAGTCATCAGTACAGAAACCGTTACGCATAAGGCAAAGCAGTAAAAAACATAACCGGTAGTTATATCTATGCTTTTTTTGCCCCATTTCCTAACTGCGCTGCCTACATTAAAAAATTCTATTGCAGCAATGCAGAAGCAGATGAGTGCACCGTATGCACACATTGCCTGACCCTTAAATATTTCGCGAATACAAATAATGCACGAAGACATAAAAATCATGGCAATAATGCCTGTAAAAAACACATTCAGTGTTTTTTCGATTTTCTTTTTCATTTTTTAAATGTTTTAGAATTTTAATTAATTTTGTTTGCGAATTGCACTGGTTTTTCATCGGGAAATTTGGTTCTTAAGCCCAAAAACAGGCAAAATAACAGAATGCTTAAAATTTGTGTTTCCACAAATGTCAGCAAGTGTGTTTTGCCGAAGAAGTACAGCAACTCATGCACAAGCATAAAAATGCCTGAACAAAAAAATGCTAATAGTAATAACTTCCTAATTTGGCGATTTGATAATGAATAGGATAGGAGCAATATGATTGCGCGTATAACTAAAATCACTTCAAACGCCTTAAAAATCCAACCGAAAGCTTTCTGAATCTTCCGGTTCAAAATTAATTGTTTCATGATAAATGTTTAAAAATTTAAAGATTAGTTTGCTAACGCTATTTGTTTAGCTTTAGCTGAATGACAAAGGATTCCTGTTGGTTTTGCTCCTTTCCATAAACCTTTTGCTTGCTTTACAAATCTTCTTCTTAATGTAAGTGGCCAACCATCTAATCCGATGTGTTTTGGCCTTGGTTGAAGAAGCTCGAACGGTTTTGGATCGGTTTCAACGATTGCGGGCTCGTTTGATGGGGCAGCAGAAATTAATGCGCCCAAAACGAAAATTGTTTGCTGATTCATGTTAATTTAAATTTTTAGGTAAACAAAAATATATTGTTGTGCTTAGAGCTAACGAACAAGGAGTTGATATATATGTAAAGTTCATCCGAAGACGAAACGAATTTTATTGGTATAAAATGGTGTACATGAAAAGTGCATACACAATGTAAACAAATGCAAAAGCAAATGAATACAATAATTCCAAAAAGACAGAATAAAAAACATCCCATTATAGCACAGAAACGCTTAAAAATCCGTTAATTGAGATAACTTATTGATATTATTGCGATATGATTGGGGTGTGGTGATGGTGATATGGGAATAGTGGTGGTTTTTATGAGCGTGGGTAGGCGGCAAATAAAAAAAGGTCTTCCAAACCTCCCCGTAAAGGGAAATTTGAAAGACCTGTAAGTAAATGAGCAAGAGTTAAATAAATATCTTTCTCTCATAATGCTCCTGTATCCTGTAAGCACAGTATATAAGAACTGGAGAAGATATTATTGCACCCCAAAGTTCAATATAATAGTGGAACTGCTTAAGGAATAATCCTGCTGCGCAGATCGCCACTATACAGGTTATGCCGATTATTTTTGCTACGAGAGCAAGTTTTTTGGCGCAACCTATAAGGAACTTGTAAAACACATCTTTGAAAACAAGTTGATGGTCCGGTGGCATATAGGCATATTTTCCGCATGATATATAGGCCAATATGATGCATATAATTACACCGAGTATGCATGCATATCGCAGAGCTTCTTCACCAACGCCGATTAAATTTTGGATACGGATTTGGGCGAAATATAAGCCTGTTAAACCTGAGATGCATACTAACAACCAGAAACAAACTTCTTTAAGGAAATTAAAATTGCTGATAATTTCCCTAACTTTTTCTGGCGTTACATCCAACTTCCTGTCTTGAGGAAAGTTGGTTTCATTGATTTGAGCTGTCATTTTGTTTTGATTTTAATGGCGATCCGAAAGTATGGATGCCGACAATGATTTAATTAATTTAACTGTTTGTTTTTTCCTTCGAGCATTTTTAACTTACGTTGAGCTTTAGAACGTTTTGCTTTAGCTATTAACAAAACAATTCCCGCGGCAAGTAATAATGCCAGAAGTTTTTCCCAAGCCGGACTATCCGAATCGGGAGAAAGAGAAGAAAAGATTTCCATGGCTTAATTGATTAGTAAATGTTCTCAGCAAAATGTGAGTTGTCTGGTGCTTTTCTCTTAACGCCAAATATACTTAAGAAACCATAAAATGCTTCTTCGGCGGCCAAGAATGGTAACGCCATCAGATATGCACTGAAATGATCCCAGAAGTGTTTGTACTCATTTTCGCTGCAGCCATAGCCTAACAAGAACTCATCCCTTAACAACATTGTATAGATAAATGTGCTGTATAGATAAGTTACCGCCCACTTGGTAAAATTAGTGCCAATTATACCCCAAAAATTTGAGAATATAAGCAAACACACCAAGGTTGCGATGATAAAACAGGAGGCATCTTTAATATACGCGATGCTCATTTTATCAAGTTTTGCCAATCCGGCCATTTTTATTCTATTCAAAACCCATTTTATGCCGCAAACGCCAAGGATAGCCCCTGAATGAAGCAAAACCACCAACTGAAATAAAGTTGGGAAGGAATCGTAATCACTGGAGCACCAAAGGGTTGAAACAAAAAACGCGAATGAAACCAAGATCCAATTCCGCAGAACTGAATTCTTTTTTATTAACATTTCAAAGTCGAAAGCCTGGCTTTCTTCTTCAGTTAAATTTGAATTTTTCATGATACAAAATTGTTTTTTAAGGATTTTAGATTTGGATTAATTTACGTTTTCTAATGTGTGATCTTTTGCATTTTTGAGCAGGTCGCTTTCGCTGTTATATTTCACAATCAGTATAAAAACTAAAAGTGCATATATAAAAGTTATCCAAATTGAATCTGCGCCTTTTGTAAGGAAAAACAGAATCAAATAGATGATTGTAAGAACGTATGCGATTGCTATGCAAACAAACATACGAGTTTCCTGTCTTCTAACAAAAGATGACTGAACCACGCCAACAACTATATTGGGTGAATTCTGGTTAATTAAATTTTCCATTTTTTAATAAACAAATAATACTAAGTTAAGTGAATTGATTTTGTGATTTGTATATGTTGAGCTCATGCGAGGATGAGGCGTAATTAGGAAGTTATATATATATTGAGAAGCTGTTAAGCTTGTAATTTTCAAAATAGTAAGTGGTAGGTATGAAAATAAGGTAAGCCTCTATTGTAGCAGAAAATGGTGAAAAAAGGGTAAATTTCAGTTAAAGGGCTGATTTTAGGCATAAAAAAGGTTCCCAAATGAATGAGGGAACCTTTATAGAAAAATACACATAATAAAAATTAATTAGGTTAGGAAACGACGGTTATACATGGTGTAGTGTTCGGAAGCGTGAAAATGATCGGCTAATATGGCGTCCCATCGAATATATTGCAACGCCTGGTAAAATCACTTCTACTATCGTAAAAGTTTTTAAAGAACCAGTTATTACAAAGAACGCAAATATTATCCACATGACTATCAGCAAGAATGTGCTGCCGGTAAGCCCGAGGATATTAACCATCATTTCAGGAACTTCCTGATCATCTTTTTCCTCCGAATATAATTTTGCATAACGGATAAAAAAGAATGAGAAAGCACCCAGAAACAGAACAAACAACGGCACAAGGATAATGCTATTGATGAACACGGCCAAACTCATTTCTGCATTTAATTTGCAGTAAAGGAAAAGCGCGTAGCCCACCAGAACAAACCCTGAAACCAAAGCGTATAAACGCCTTTTGCCTAAATCATCTGGGAAAAGTTCCTGGAACTTCTCGCAGATATAAATCCATAATTTTTTCATGTTGTTCATTAAATGAGAAAGGAACTTTCTCTAACACTTTTAAACGGTAACCCGTAAAATTGTGTTAAAGAAGTTCCTTTCTGTAGAATCAAATCAGCTTTCTTTTTTATTCGCTTGCTACAAAGTTAGCTAAGGTGCGGTTGCCGTATGGAAAACCGAAGTTAGCTTTAAAATGCCATGATATTTGCGTCATGAAATTATAAATACCTTGCACCAGCAATGTTTTGGCTGCCTGGAAATGCTTGATGAAATTAGCCTTCATTACCATGGTTTTTTCGTGCGCCTGGTTAAAATAAGCCTTAAAACTTGCAAACATCGCCATATTTTTAGCGCGGTCGAAATTTGCAGATGAAGCAGCAACTGGTTGCGTCTTCATTTTTTTCATCAGTAATACAATTCGCAGCACCCTTAACCCCATCGCAGCTATCAGCAAAATGTTAATCCACATCATTGTAGAAGCCTGGCTATTTCCTGTAGTTGAAGAAAATCCGGCCTGTAGTGAACATGAACATGCTTCAGAAGCTTTCGGGTCTTTAAAATAAGCCTGGCCACCATTTTGTTTGGCATAATTTACCTTTGCGCTTTGCAGGTTGGTAGTAGTAGCGGCAACAGCGGTAATTGATGAAGCGGCGGTTGTTTTCTTTAACAGCGCGGCATCATAATTAACCTTAGCAGCAGTAGCGGTACCATCCTTAGCAGCAGCGGTTATAGCCTGGGTAGTGCCATTAAAAGGTAGGTTGGCAGCGGTTGCAGTAGTGATAGCAGCAGTTGAATTTTTCAACGTAGCATCAGTAACAGCAGCGCCGGCATCATCTTTCAACAGGGCAGCATCCAAATTGGCCATTAATACGGCTTTATCGCTCGCATCCACAGCAGTGTAATTAGCAGCATCAGTAGTAGCAGCTTTTACCAGGTTAGTTGCAGCATATCCATTAGCGGTAGGAACGGCAACATAATTGGTAGTTGAACCGGCAAGGCCTGTAGTTAGCGCAGTTGTGCTAACATGGCTTCGGTTCGTCGCGCTTCTTTCTTTTGCGATAACGGCACCTGCAGTAATAATAAGCAACATAGCGGCGGCAATTAAGCCAGTCTTTGCAAAACTCTTGTTCGCAGAAGACGAATTAACGTGTTTCATACAAAAAAATTGTTTAAAGAAAATTAAAAATTGCTTCTAGAAAGCTTTGAAATAAATGGTCGTGATTTGCCTTGCAGACTTCTAGAATACTAGTCTGGAACGGCGGAAGTTTGTTTTTTTACTTCATTGGCGTTTAATTTAATTTTTAAAATTTGTAATTGAGAACGCAGTATTACCTCAGAGGTAATAAAGATCTTTATATATGATAGACTCAAACAGGTTGAGATATAGTTTTTGGGAAACTGGTGTAACGAGGTACACAATGCAAAAAATGCAAAAATTTCAAAAAGAGAGAAATAGGGTAATGCGAAAAAGGTATCAATAAGCTTTTGAAAAGGCAAAGGGTTTTTGAATAATATTTAAGATGCTAGGAAATCTGGGGGGGTGGAGGGGCATAATTATATAAAAATAAAAGAAAAGCTCCCTGTTAAGGGAACTTTTCTTTAGAAAAACAGCGAAAAAGCTTATGCGGCCTATTCTATAACTATTTTCTTAACTTTAATTTTTAACCATGCTGCGGCATAGGCAAATGACAACGCACTTAAAATAAGGACGGTTTTGCATATTGCTTGCCAGTATGGAACTCGTTCCATATATTCTCTTCGCATTTGGCTGTATCTTTTAAATGGATCTAATAAATGCGGATAAAATGCATTTAATGATTTTAATACATACAATGCGCTGAAAATCATCAGCACGAGAACCAAAATTGGTAAAATATCGAAAGAATTAATTTTTCTTTTGATAGAGTTTAACCATTCTTTTTTAATGATGATATTTTTTTTCTTACCATCATTTTCTACGCTGATAATAGCGGCTACAATTGAAGTTTTCATGTTAAGTGTTTTATGGCCCGGACATAGCGAGAAGGCTATGTTTTTTTCCGGGCCGAGTGAAACAATAGAAGTTAATTAATGAACAATTTTTTGCTTTTTCAACTTGAGCTCTTTTTCGGCTTTATGATATTTGATTGAAACGTATATAAATACGATTACAAAAAATACGATAAGGCTGCCAAATAAGAATGTAAGGTTAAGAAAGTATAGTGCGGCCATGGTAGAAAGTAAGATGCAAATAATCATAAGCATCTGGATGCGCCGGTAACTTTCTTTACTTTTCTCAAGCAAGGCAATTTCTATCTGACGCTTCGCTTCATCTTCAGAAATTGAAACCGTTTCAGCAACAGTGACTACTGCTACGAAATAAATTTCATGATCCTGAATAATGTTATGAGCGCCAACTTTGTAAATTATCCAACCTATCCAAATAGCAAGGCTTATAACAAATGTATAAACCAGTTGCTCAACGGGCCGGTGGACAAAAAATACATCAGAAAGCATATGCACGATGTAAGGAATAAAAAAAGTTCCTAAACCATACATGCGGCTTTTAACAGTTTTTACAGAGTGAGCGACAGCCTTTAAAAATGGCTTAAAATTAATCCATAGAATTAGCGATGAAGCTAAAAACAGGATCAGCCAAATCCGGTGGGCCACTTCATGTAAAGCTGTTGAAAATATCAGAATGGAGATTAAATTAATAACCCCAAGACCGAATGCCTTCAAAAATCTGCGGCTTGCAAATTGTTTTAAATTTTTTAGTTTTTTCATTTTAAATGTTACTATGTCCGGTGCAGGTTTTAAGCTGTAATATCCAGACGAGGTGAAACAATAGATTACTTTTTACTCTTCAATTAATTGGGTTTCCGGCAGATCGAGTAAATCTGGGGAAGCTGGCGCATAATTTATCACAGAAGCGGCAGATTCTTTTTCTTTGTAAAAGCGGTATTTATTTATGAAATGCAGCGATACAAAGAATCCGACAATGCCTAAAGTGCACAAACCGATAAATATAAGTAAAACGATAAGTTCGCTCTGGCTTGCATCTATAAGTCTTTTTTTTCAGGTTAGCTTAAACAGCGCAATAATACTCAAAAATATTAAAATCATTGATACGTACTGGCAGATGTAAGCCCGGGATTGCTTTGGATAAATTTTGCGTCTTTCATTGCTAACATGCGCAATGGTTTTTCCATCTTTGTTTTGGAGTGTTGTGTTCATGTTGAATCGTGTTTAAAGTTTAAATTTAAATTTTGTTTACGAATAATATTATTTATATATGTGAAGCTTACATGGAGTAAGGCGTAGTATTTAATGTACAAGTACATTAAATAACAAATGTAAAGGAGCTTCCCAATTTTCCGGTTAAGGAGAATTTTAGGGAAGTTCCGTAGAGAGTGATCAATCTTTGCTGGTTTTTACTGCGATGGCGTTCGGTACTTTATATCCTAAAAATAGGAAAAAACCGGTTGCTACGAATTCAACAAATATTAAAATTACATTTGCTGAAATGTATTTTATCGCCACAATTGCTGCAACTATGTAAGACATAATCACTACAACCGTACATACTTTTTTGTATAATGCGGCAAAGCGGCTTGATGGTGCGGTATAGTTTACACAAATAATGCATATTGTATAAGTTATCATTATAAGTAATAGATAATACACCATAAATGCGCCCGCGCGGTGCTCTTTAAAGCATGTTCCTGCAATCCAGATATTAATTCCAAAGTACAGAAGCGCAGCAATTCCGAAATTTTCAGCGGTTAATTTGCTTAACACTGTTTTTACAAAGTTAACAAAGTTTGATTGAGTTAGTGAAGTTTCCATTTTGAATGTTTGTTTTTTAAGAGTGAGTTATTTGATTAATTAAACAATAATATATATGGCAAGGCCAATGAGCTTTAAGCTAACTAAAAAAGAAGTTTATATATGATGAGCTTACTAAAATAAGTAAGACGTAATTAGGATGTAATAGGTGTAACGAGTACACAATGTAAACAAATGCAAAAAGCAGATGAATACAGTAATTCAAAAAAGGCAGAATAAAAAACATTTAATTATAGCATAAAAATGCTTAAAAATCAGTTAATTGGCGTAAGATATTGATTTGTATGCGGAAGGTGGGGAGAGGGGAATAAAAGAAAGGCCAACAGATATGCCCGCGTTAGCGGAATCTGAAGGCCTAAAGAAATTCTAAAAAGGCAATCATTTGTTAATACGCGACGACAGAAATATAATTTCCATCGCTATCAGGCCGTCAATAAATGCACCGTAAGGGAAATGCCCAGACCAGCCATATTTGATTGTTGCCAGAAAAAATAATGGATAGAGTATCACAAATAATTTTGCTAAAATTTTGCCATTATCGGGGTAATAAGCATATTCTCTCCATATGTAGAGGTATGATATCACTGCTTCCCAAATAATGAGAAAGCCGATAATGCAGGTTTTAATTACAACACTTCTGTGAACAGAACTTGGGTTTAAAGCGCTAATAAAATTTAATGCAAATGCTTCAAGTATAAAACCGCTCCATAACCAGTAAAGCGCATGCCAGTAAGAGGTTTTATACCCATGTTTTTCGCATCTTTTTTTAATGCCTTTAATCATAAATTCTGCTGCGGCATCGTGTGATGCTTTCAGATTTTTTACGAATTTCATAAAAATTGTTTTTTGGTGATTGTGTGGTTTGTACCAATTGATGAAGGCATGACGATGATGCTCCATCTAAAACAGAAATATATCTAAGTGCTTTAAGCTAACTTATTGTAAAAAGATTTATATATGTGAGGCTCAAACTAGGTTCGAGGCATAATTAGGATGGGCGTTATAGAGTTAACGCAATGTAAACAAATGCGGTAAGCAGATGGATACAATAATTCAAAAAAGGCAGAATAAAAACGCCGCAGCATATCAAGGCAGTAAAAAATTTAAAGATTTTTGATGGGATAAAAAAGGGCAATAAAAAAGGCGGCTGATTGCTCAGGCCGCCTTGATTATTAGATTTCAGCTATATATTAAGCGTTAGCTGCTTTTTTTTCGCCGGCAAGTTTAGCGCGGGCGTGTTGAGTAGCTTTAACCATCTCGATCAGAGCTGCTTTGGTTTCAGGCCAGCCGCGAGTTTTCAAACCGCAATCCGGGTTAACCCAAACCTGCTCAGGAGAAAGCACGTTAAGCGCCTTATCAAGCAGATATTCCATTTCCTCAGCTTTTGGTACGCGAGGAGAGTGGATATCATAAACGCCAGGCCCGATCTGGTTAGGATATTTATATGTAACGAAAGCATCAAGAAGCTCCATCGCAGAACGAGAAGTTTCGATCGAGATAACGTCAGCATCCATTGCGCCGATCGAATCAATGATGTCATTGAATTCAGAATAGCACATGTGAGTGTGGATCTGAGTGCTGTCATCGATACCAGATGAAGAGATGCGGAAGGAATCAACCGCCCATTTCAAGTAAGCTTTTTTATCAGCGTTACGAAGAGGAAGGCCTTCACGGATCGCAGGTTCATCAATCTGGATCATTTTAATGCCGGCAGTTTCAAGATCTTTAACTTCATCACGGATAGCAAATGCGATCTGCTTACAAGTTTCAGAACGAGGCTGATCATCACGCACGAAAGACCATTGCAGGATTGTAACCGGACCGGTCAACATGCCTTTCATTGGGCGTTTTGTAAGTGATTGGGCGAATTTGCTCCAGCGAACTGTCATTGGTTCTGGGCGAGATACATCACCGAAAATGATAGGAGGTTTCACGCAACGTGAACCATATGATTGCACCCAACCGTTTTCAGAGAAGGTGAAGCCTTTCAGCTGCTCGCCGAAATATTCCACCATGTCATTACGTTCGAATTCACCATGAACCGGAACATCAATGCCAATTTCTTCCTGAATTTTAACAACTTCAGCAGTTTTCTGCTCAAGGAATTTATCGTATTCAGCAACAGAAAGTTCGCCTTTTTTGAACTTGGCGCGCGCTGAACGAACATCTTCCGTTTGAGGGAAAGAGCCGATCGTAGTAGTAGGAAGCGGCGGCAGGTTGAAAAGCGCATTCTGAACTGCGATACGTTTTTTGAAATCGTGATCGCGTTCCATATCTTTATCTTTAAATTCTGCAGAGCGAGCTTTCACGTTCTTATCGTGGATACGAGAAGATGATGCGCGAGTAGCCTGTGCTTTCTCATTTTCAGAGAATTGAGCAGCAACAGCATCACGGCCTTTGTTCGCATAAGCGGTAAGGGTTGCAACTTCAGAAAGTTTCTGCTTCGCATATGCCAGCCATGATTTGATCTCAGCATCAAATTTGGTTTCATTCTCAAGATTCACAGGAGTGTGGATCAAAGAGCATGAAGGCGCAACAACAACACGTTCAGCGCCTAGAGCTTTAATAGCTTTATCGATAAGCGGAGTTATATTTGCGAAATTCGCTTTCCAGATATTACGGCCATCAACCACACCGATCGATAGGGTTTTATCTGCAGGAAGAGCTTTAAGAACTTCATCAAGCTGAGAAGCACCGCGTACCAGATCGATATGCAGGCCTTTCACCGGAAGTTTAGTTGCAAGTTCAGTGTTATCACGAAGTGATTCGAAATATGTAGCAACAGTGATCTCAAGGTTGCTGGCTTTCGAAAGTGAATCAAACGCTGTTTTATAAGCAGCTTTATCTTCCGCAGATAGATCAAGCGCAAGGAAAGGCTCGTCGATCTGAACTGATTTAGCACCAAGGTTTTGCAGCTGTTGCAGAACTTGAGTATAAACCGGAAGAAGCGAGTTAAGGAATGAAAGGTTTGAAACACCTTGTTCACGGCATTTGCCGAGTTTCAGGTATGTCACCGGGCCAATGATAACGGGCCTAGTTTCAATGCCAAGCGCTTTAGCTTCAGAATATTCATCGAATATTTTAGTCGATGAAAGTTTGAAGTTCATGTTCTTTGTAAGTTCAGGAACGATATAGTGATAGTTGGTATCGAACCATTTGGTCATTTCCATCGCAACCACATCGTGGCCAGATTGCTGGCGACCGCGCGCCATTGCGAAATAAGTGGTCAGGTCAACATTTGAGCCATCCCAGTTGTAACGGGCAGGAACTGCACCGAACAGGGCAGTATGGTCTAGAACCTGATCATAGAATGAGAAATCATTGCTTGGAATGATATCAATGCCGGCATCACGCTGAGTTTGCCAGTTTGTTTTACGAATTTTTGCTGCTTCAGCTTTAAGCGCAGCCTCGTTATTACCGCCTTTCCAGAAGCTTTCGACGGCCTTTTTTAATTCTCTGTGGGCGCCTATACGTGGGAAGCCCAGAATCGCTGATTTTACCATTGTTTTTCCTTGGGTTATTATTGGTTCAAATTTGAGTAGCGCCTTATACACGAAAACCCCGCACATGGCAAGGGCTTTTTAGGCTTGATTTTGCTCGGGTTTTTAGGCTAAATTTCACCCAATATGCCGGGGGATAGAAAATTCAAGATATTGGTGACTTCTTTTGAGCCGTTCGATTCAGATGATGCGAACGTTTCGGAGCTCGTTGCCAATAAGCTCGTTGATACTAAGGATGTTGAGTTCATCAAGCTTAACCTGCCGCTTGATTACAAGAAAGCCAAAGAAATGATCGATGAGGCAGTGAAGAAAAACAAGCCGGATTATGTTATCAGTATGGGGGAATGGCCTGATAATGATAAGTTCTTTGTGGATATAAGCCAGAGTGGCATTGCGTTTTCAGGCAAGGAAGACAGAAACAATTATAACCCATGTGTTGAAGAGCGAGACCCAACCAAGCCGGCAAAAATAACTGCTATCAGTAAGCCATTGAACGATTATTTAAGAAAGTTTGCACCGGGCTGTGCCGGAGGTTCTGAATTGCGTAATTCCAGCTATGGCGGGGAATATATGTGTAATTACGCCTATTATTGCAGCCTGGAAGCCATGAAAGAGCAGGGCAAGAAGGGTATGGCATGCTTCTTCCATCTTGGCACGAATAGCAATATTCGTGATTGCGATGAGAAGGAATCGCAAAGACAATATGACCAAGGCATGCAGAATTATGCTGATTTTGTGCGGGATGCAGGAGAGTTCATAGCGCATAATTCATCGCATAAGCATTTTGTTGAATATAAAGAGTTGACATATGAGCAATATAACATGGAGCTCATCAAAAAATCAGGATTAGAACTGAAGCTCGAAAATGATGCTTTAAAGAAGCGTAGTGATAGCTTGCGTGTAGAATTTGAAAAGATGCATCATCGCGATGGAGTGTTCGAATCAAATGGTGTTATTATGTATGACGGTGATGTGATACAAATAAGGCAGAAGGGAAATCTTTCCCGGAATAATTGATAATTGATATCAT
Source organism: Pseudomonadota bacterium (assembly GCA_048498735.1). Taxonomy (GTDB): domain Bacteria; phylum Pseudomonadota; class Alphaproteobacteria; order Rickettsiales; family UBA8987; genus JAMHZE01. The sequence goes on along the minus strand of JBEHXK010000009.1, from coordinate 8,391 downwards.
TATTTATTGCTTCTTTAGATTGCGGTGTAATAAAATAGAAACCCAAACAATAAAAAAGGAAGTTTCATGAAAAAATATTTATTGCCTCTAGTAGCTACAGTTGCACTTTCCCCGGCAATAGCGCCGAAAGTACATGCGGCTGAAACAGTGACAAAAGATGACAATCTGGAATATCTGAGTATTTATGGTTCCGATTATGGATTTGATGAAAACGCTCAAAGTTCTTTCCAGCTTGGTGCTGATTACAGATTCAAGCCGGTGCTTTGGAACATAATGCGTCCTTTCGTGGGTGCTAATGTTGATGATGAGGGCGGAGTTATGGGTTATGGCGGTATCATGTTTGATTTCGAAGTCGCTGATAATCTATATTTAACGCCATACACATCTGTAGGCCTGCAGGATGAGGGAAGTGGTAAGGATCTTGGTGGCCCGATCGAATTCCGTAGCGGTATCAACCTTGAATATGCACTGCCAAGCCAGGCAAGGATCGGCTTGGGTATCAACCACGTATCAAATGCCGGTATCTATGACAGAAACCCTGGCGAGAACGGGATATCTTTAAGCCTGTCTATCCCGACGGATATTGTCATACAGTCATTTAAATAATATTGACGAAATGATATAAGAACCTAAGGGCCTGATAATCTCAGGCCCTTAGTGTTTTTAGAGGGTAGCTATTTTGTAGTAGTGGATTTAGATGATTTCATTGCCGCGTGCATTTCGGACATTTCTTTCTTTTTAGCTGCAACCATCTCATCTTTAGAGATCACGCCATCGTTATTGGTATCAGCTTTAGAGAACATATCGCTTGAGAACTTATCATGCTCATCTTTACTGATAACACCATCATGGTTGGTGTCGATCTTGTCGAAATAATAATCAGCTTTCGCCTGAGCATGTGCAGTTGAATCATTTGCCATTGCTGCAGAAGCAGACATTAACATCACGGCTGCACCAAGCGCGATCCATTTTTTAGATTTATCAGTTGGCTTTGTTTCCGGTGTTTTCGAAGGCTTTGCAGGGGTATTGTTTTTTTTATCTTTCATGTTTTCCATGATTGTTACCTTTTTGGAGTTGATTAAAGCAAGCGAGATACTTGCGGAGATATAATTATAAGGCCGGGGATAAGGATTCTATTATAAATCGAACATTAAGCTTATGCAGAATTTATGAGTTGAATAAAGTTATGCAGTGAAAACTTATGTACGAAATATGATATTATAAATAGTAACTAACGAGGTTGTTTATGAATCAGTTGAAAAAGATAGCAAGGGCCTTCAATGAAGGGCTTATGCACAAAAGCTTTGGTGAGACAGAAAAGTTCGCCAAGGAAGATAAGGAACATCGCGATAGCATGAAGGAAAAGCATGTTGATAAGATCATCAATGACAGTTTTCCGGCAAGTGATCCGCCAAGTACATATTAATTGTAATTTAGATAAAATTTTAGAGAAAGGGCTGGTTATATAACCGGCCCTTTTTTCTTAAGCTGTTGCAAATATCATTTTATTAAAGTAATAAACCATGATATAATTATTTACTTATATAAGAAATATTTAGTTCCAAACTTATGGCGCGAAAAAAACGCATCAGGGCCTTCAGTCTGATCGAGCTTGCGATAGTGCTTGTCGTGGCAAGCACGCTGGCTGGCGTTTACGTGGCTGGAACCTCGATCCAGCAATCGAGCAAGGTGAATACGATCGTTTCAGAATTCGCATATTACACGAAAGCCAAACAAAGTTTCCTTGAGAAATATAAATCCCTTCCGGGTGACCTTACCGCTACGCAGATCAATAGATATTTCAATGGTGGTGGCAATTCACAAAGTATTACCGGCGGCCAGACGGTTGCGAATTATGTTTCGTGTGCTGTGAGTGGTGGTGTAACTACATTAGGTAACAATAAAATAGATAACGTTGCCGAGCAGAACCTGTTCTGGACTGAGCTTTCCTATTCAGGAATGATAAAGGATAATATTAAATTTACTCCATGTTCACCACCGGCAAGCGGCGTTGCACCCGGCACAGAAAGGCCGGTTTCATCAGTTTCTGATAGGCTGGGCTATACATATATAGGCATGCAGACCGGAGGATTTGGTGGCGCGGTACATACTAACATCATGAGGGTGGGCGGTGTATCTACAGATAACCTGTTAAGCAGTGATGTGCTTGATGTTGATATTGCAGAGGGTGTTGATGCAAAGGTTGATACACCGAATACACCTGCAACAGGCCGTTTTTATGTTGATGCCAATTGCTATACCGGCGCAACCCCTGCTTACAGGAATGGCAGCAATATACATTGTGTTGGTAACCTGGCGGATTCGACCTACGCGCAAAATGGCTTTGTTCCAGGCAGCAGCACTTCAGGCGGTTATACGCCTACTGGCAGCACGACATCAACCGGCTCAACATCATCCACATCAACCGGTTCAACCACATCCACATCATCTACATCTGGTTCGCCAAGTACCAGCAGCACAGGCAGTACCAGCAGTGGCGTAACCCCGCCTAGCACTTCTTCAACAGGCGGTTCAACCTCATCGACAGGTTCTACAACATCAAGTACGAGCAGTAGCACAAGTAGCTCTTCAACAACTTCGAGCTCTACGACATCAAGCAGTTCATCTACTTCAAGCGGTAGTGGCGGAACATTTGAATGTTCTTCTATAACTTCCGGAAATTTCCAAACACAAAATGGCGTGTCATCTACAGGCACATGTGATCCAAATACTGGTCCTGAGGCTGTTGGGGTGACTTATACCGGACCAAGAATTCCTCAAGGGGTTTCGATCCTTGCACAGGTATGGGTGATAACTGATACGCGCCCAGCCGGATATTCGTTTGACCTAACATTCACCGGAGACCAATCTCTAACCATTACACAATGCGTTGATGGACATCCTTATACTTCGTATGTAAATAGTGTTCAGTGTAACGGTGGTTCAACAAGCACCTCATCTTCTACTGGTGGTGGTTCAACTACTTCATCTTCGACGTCTACGGGTGGTGGTAGTACATGCCCTGATCCTAGCCAAATTACGTTGAGCAAAATATCCAACATTGATGGCGCATGCACAAGCAAGCTTGGTTTCTTCGCGAATTACTCCGGCCCTATAACTGTTGATCAGGAGATCGACGCGGCAATGACAGTGACCATATTCCGCGCCGGCACATTCTCTAACTTTGAAAATATCACAGTGCCTATGACTGGCCATAAGGTTCACGTCTGTGTTGATGGCGATGGTGATAACGGTGATTATATCCATGATATCAATGTTACCGGCGTGACATGTAATGATAATTCTTCAAGCTCAAGTTCAACTTCGGGCAGCTCGACGACCTCATCTTCAAGCGGCTCGACAAGTTCGACCGGTAGTACTTCAAGCACGGGTTCTTCTACAACAAGTTCATCTACATCAAGTTCATCTACATCAAGTTCTTCAGGTGGTTCAACAAGCACATCGAGCACTTCTTCAACCTCGAGCTCAACAACTAGTTCATCGACAACAAGTTCTTCGACCTCATCATCAGGCTCATCTTCAGGCACATGTACATGCGTACAGACAACTGCAGGTGTGGATATGGATACTGATGAGAATGGTAAAAAATATTATTGCAGCGGTAGTGGCTTAACTTCTCAGCCTTCTGGCAGAACTGAATCTGCATGCTATTACTATGACAGCTCTTTAGGTAAATCATGCTGGCATTATAATGATTATAGCAATGCGGGCTTCATATATAGTTCGGATAGAAAACGCATATTGGGCTGTTATCCTGCAACTGCAGCATGTACGGATGATGTGCCTGCTACATGTTACGGAGATACTTATGGCTGCACGCACAGCCAGTCTAATACTACATGCACTCCTCCTGGTGGAAGCACATCAAGTTCTAGTAGCTCAAGCACATCCTCAAGCACTTCAACAGGTGGTGGTTTCGCAGGATGTACGGCACAATCAGTTTCGTGGGGCACGGGAATGAATATGTATACTACATGCAGTTCTTATGTTTCTGCAATGACCCATGGCCAAACCCTGACAGTTGTTGATAATGATGTTGATCACCAAGGTTACCAAACCCTGACGTGCAATAATGGTGTGCTTGAATATGGTGGCGAAAGCTGCGGTCATACGGATTGCACAGGAGGCTGCACAGGTGCTGATGCATGCCCTGATGCTTATGTTGAATGGAATGCAGGAAGTAATGCATCTAGCAGCGGCGGCACATGCTATGCACATATAGTTGGTGGTAATTATGGCGGCAGTAAATCCGTCACTAATGCCGCAACCGGCCATACAGGCTCTGCTACATTTATGTGCGGTGCAAATAACACCTGGTCATACACAGGTGTTGGTTCTTGTAACTAGAAATAAGATTTAATATCACGCAAGTTTGCGCTTCAGGAAAGCCAGAACCATTACTTCATCTTCATTCAATGATGAATAACTATTCTTGAATTTTGTATCTATCGCCTTGGAGATCATCTCCTTCAAATTACCATCAAGATAAGTGTTAATAACTTCTGGGTGGATATAACATTTGCGGCAGATGGCAGGGGTGTTGCCAAGCTGTTTGGAAACTTTTTCGATCGCGCGTACAACATTCTTTTTCGCCTGAGTGGCGGAATCATATTTCTCGAATTCACTCAACGCCATAGCGGCAAGTACAGTGCCAGACCAAGTGCGGAAATCTTTTGCAGTGAAATCTTCACCCGATATCTCTTTTAAATAGGTATTAACATCACCGGAAGTTACATCTTTTATCGCGCCACTATCATCAATATATTTGAAAAGTTCATAGCCCGGAAGATCAGAACATTTTTTAACCACGGCGGCAATGCGGCGATCATGCATGGAAAGATTCCATTTTTTGCCCGACTTGCCGGTGAAATGAAAACGTATATCAGCACCCGAAACATCAATATGTTTTTTACGAAGAGTGGTCAGGCCATATGATTTATTATTCCGCGCATATTCCTCATTGCCAACCCGTATCAATGTTTTTGCAAGCAGCATCACAACGGTTGCGAGAACTTTTTCGCGGGACAGACCGGGAAGGGCCATATGCTCAGCAGTTTTTGCGCGGATAAGCTGCAGGCTTTCACCGAAATGCAGAATATGTTCATATTTATTGCTATCGCGCAGTTCACGCCATTTTGTGTGATAGCGATATTGCTTGCGACCGCGCGCATCTAAGCCAGTGGCTTGTATATGTCCGTTTGCGGAGGGGCTGATCCAGACATTTTTATATGCCGGCGGAATGCCGATGGAGCGGATGCGTTTTATCTCCTTCTCATCGGTGATTTTTTGGCCTTTTACATCATAAAAGGTGAAGCCTTTGCCGAACTTGCGGCGTGTGTATCCCGGCCTGTTATCGGTGACATAAGAAAGACCTTCAGCCTCTGCGAGCTTTTGATAATCCGGCTGCATAAAAGAAATTATTGGTTGGCTCAAAAAAACGCCCCTTATAAAAGGGGCGTCCTAACTTGAACTTGGTTAAAACAAACTGAAAACTAATTTTCAGTATTGCCTGTACCAGGTTTAGTTATTTTTGGTAACTTGCCATCTTCGATGCGGCCTTCGTTACGTAGTTTGCGACCTTCTTCTGCTTTCTTTTGATCTTCAGCAGATGTACCATGTTCGTAAAGTTCTTCTTTAACGAAACCAGCAGCTTCTTTTATTTTACCTTTAGCAGACATAAAAACTCCTTTTTTGTTGTCATTAAAAACAATATCGCACTTCCACCGTCAGGATTCGATGGGGAAGGGCCGCATAAATCATAAAAATAACGTTAAAGGGTTTAAGTTGAGAAAATCTGCCATAGATATCAAATATAAGTAGAGCAAAAAATGGCATTAAAAAGAGTGATAAATATAAATAATACATGGCCAGGTACAGCTGCAGAGGCGATCGCTATTCAGAAAGAGTTGATGGATAAAGTGCTTATCCACGATGATTTTGGCGATGCAAAAATTATCGCAGGTGTGGATTGCAGCTATGATATAAAAAGTAATTTGAGCTTCGCATTTATTGTGTTGATGAAACGCGGCGAATGGAAAGTTCTTGAAAGCGTGAGCGCGAAAATGCCGACAAAATTCCCTTATGTGCCGGGGCTTTTATCTTTCCGTGAAATTCCGGTTATATTGAAGGCGTTCGAGAAATTAAAAACTGTGCCCGATCTGTTTATGGTTGATGGGCAGGGAATTGCGCATCCACGAAGGCTTGGAATTGCCGCACATCTGGGGGTGCTGTTGGATATTCCTTCTATTGGAGTCGCGAAATCAAAACTCACTGGGCATTATGCCGAGCCAGATCTGAAAAAAGATAGTGAGAGTGTGTTGAAAGACCGGGATGTGAGGATAGGTACGGTGCTGCGCAGTAAGGACAATGTAAAGCCACTGTTTATTTCACCAGGGCATAAAGTGGGGCAGGAAAGTGCGGTGAAACTGGTTAGGGAAGCGCTGACGAAATATCGCCTGCCAGAGCCGACCCGCATTGCGGATAAATTATCAAAAATGAAGGAAAACAAGCTGTTATAAGGCTATTTGTGGTGTTTTAACCTTTACTTAACGCTTCCGTGCTATAATGGAACATGGGCAAATGAGTATTCCATGACCGGCGGAGACGATAAAGATAAGAATAAGCATCAGGCAAAACCCGCCGATAAAACCCCCGCGCCTGTGGATAAAGGCGATGAGGTTAAAGTTAATGTGCCTGATGGAATTGATCCAGCCAACAAAACTGCGGAATTCATAAAAAATTATGACAAGACCATCGAATATTTGCGAAGCCTGCATCTGCCGGGTTTTACAGGTGATGGTGAGCCGCACAAAAATAATATTGGCCCGCTGAAGTTCAACGAAGTGGGCGGTTCGCTGAAATCAGAAGGAACTTATATTTTTACCAGCGGTGTGACGCTGAAACACTTAGGTGATGGTTTCAACCTTCAAGGCAGTGGCAGCAGATATTCATTTTTGAACACTGGAACTTCAGGCCATTATGGTGATTTACAGGCGTTAAACACTTCAACGAAGATCGATGCTGGCTTGAGCTATACATTAAAAGATGATGGCGGGTTCAGTTATTCATCGGGTTTGAATGCGTCATATATCCATAATCGCGTGCTGATAGATACAAATAATAATGGCCACAATTCAGCGCTGAATAATATTTCATATAACGGTGCAAATTTTGGCGGTATGGTTGCGGTGCAGCGTGATTTTGATAATGATCACGGCACGGCTTATCTGCGCGGGAATATCACATTCCCGATGCTGATGGCGCACACCCAGGGCAACTTGCAGAACTATCAGGGCTATAATCAGAGCGGCAGTTATACCATCGACAGGAACGGCAGTGCCAGTTTAACGCTTGGCATCAGGCACTCGGTTGAGAATTATAATAACCCGATCGCCGATGTGGGTTTGTTCATTTCAGCATCTAAACAGCTTGGTAATTTTGATGTGAGCACCAGTGATAAAGGCGGGCATGTGACATTAAATGAAAGTTTCAAGCCGGCTTCTGACATTAGCATAGGTGTGTCGCTGCGCCTGCGCAATGGCCAAAAAGGCAAAGATATTCACGGGAAATAGCTTTTGTATCCGTTATTGCGAGCCGGAAACAAAATAACGGCGAAGCAATCCATTTTTTAAAGCTTACTAGATTGCCACGTCGGCGCTGCCTCCTCGCAATGACAAAGTTATTATCAGGCCATCTTTGGTTGCATTGTATTTCTTTTGTTGTTATAGCCAAAATGATGAAAAATATTTTGCTCATAGGCGGTGCCGGCTATATCGGCACATATCTGAATAAAAGGCTGATTGCGGATGGTTATACACCGGCGATTTGCGATATTGGCGTTCGTGGCACTGCGCATGTAAAAGTGGATTATGCCGAGAGCTATGAGGTGCTTTCGCAAAGCACACTGGCGAAATTTGATGTGATTCTATGGTTTGCAGGCCATTCAAACGTGCCGCAATCTCTCGCTGATCCGGATGGCGCGATGTATAATAACTGCATTCGCCTGATCGAGTTCGCAAAACGCATACCGGAAAATACACGTTTTGTATATGCAAGCACGGCAAGCCTATATTCAATTCAGGCTGGTCAACCGGTGCACTCGAGCAATGAGGATGATGTCATAATGCCTTATAACAATGCTTATGATATCTCGAAATTTGCATTTGATTATCTGGCGAAAGGTTTCCTGAAGAATTATGTGGGTTTCCGTATGGGCACGCTTTCGGGATATTCGCCGAATATCCGCCCGGAACTTATTTTCAACTCGATGAATATAAACGCAAAGCGAAATGGCGAAGTTACGGTTTCGAACCGCGGCTCATTCAGGAGCATTTTATTCCTGAAGGATCTATATCAGGCGGTGAAAGCCTG
>JBEHXK010000008.1:0-100188 GCA_048498735.1 Pseudomonadota bacterium | reverse complement strand
TCAGTTGAGGCATCTGACAAAGGAACCGGCGGAGATATTAGTAGTAAAGATTCTTACGGTCTTTCCGGTGATCTAAAACCAAAATATTATTATCAGATAGATTCAAATGGCCTTGGCCCACAAAACTCGCAAAAGAAGTTAGTAGCTATAATTAGCGTGGAGTATTGATATGAAATATTTATTTATATTAATCGCCCTTATACTAATACCAAATTCATCTTATGCAGATGACGAGAAGTGTAGCCTGAAAGACGTTGGTTTAGGTAGGGAGTTCTCCGAAATTTCCAAGCAATATAATCTTCATAACGACCTGCGCAATGATAGAAAATATACTAAAAATATTAGGGGAAAAGATATCTGCAAAGCTTTAGGCAATGCAGAAGTCAGCCTAATTTTTGTTAGCAACAAACTCGTACAAATAGAGATTTACGATCGATCATCTCAAAGAAAAATACTTAATTTAGCAATAAATAATTTTGGCACGCCTTTAAAGATGCCCGCAGATGACAGTGGGAAAAGTTTCTCAACCATGTGGGATAAAGAAGATTTTGTATTGGTATACAGCACCTTCAATGTGAAGGGAAATAATGCTGAAAGACTTGTTATACAGAATAAAAACAGCGCAGATGACTTGGCGCATGCAAATAGTTTTAATGAGAACGGTTCTAATGAAGAAGATTTACAGCCAGAGGAATGATAGGTGTTAAACCGATTTAAATATATTTTACTGATTACACTTTTAGCATGTGTTTCCAATGCCTGGGCTAAAACACCACCACCAGGATCCGGTTCAGATGTGCCGGCCAACATCTTGCTGATGCTAGATACATCAGGAAGTATGGATGAGGACTTGCCCGGGCCCGATACACAATATCCTATGGATGTGGCTTTTGATTCGCATGGAAATATATATGTAGCGAAATTCTATGACTATGTAGAGAAATATGATTCCAGCGGAAACTTTGTTACAAGCTGGGGGGGTGAAGGTAATGGAAATGGTAAATTTGAATATGTATTTGGTATTGCAGTTGATGCAAACGATAATGTTTATGTAAGCGATTATCAGAATTCACGCGTACAGAAATTTGATTCTAATGGAAATTACATAAGCAAGTTCAGCGTTTCCGGTGGTACGGTTTATGGTATCGAAACTGATTCTTCAGGAAATGTTTATGTGCTGAATGCAAACGGCGCAGTTAGAAAATATAGCTCTACCGGAAGTTTATTGCAGAACTGGACAAACAGTGGCGGTTACTCACTTGCTATAAATAATTCTATCAGCCGCGCATATATCGCTGATTACAATAACAAAAAAATTGAAACATATAGCCTGACAGGAAGTTTAGTTTCATCGTTTTCACTAAGCTGGAGGCCTTTTGGCATAGATGTTGACACATCAGGCAATTTATATATTTCGCGCGAAGATAATGACACGATCTATAAATACTCTCCTAGCGGTACATTACAGCAAACATTCGGTGGAACAGGAAGTGCTTTAGGAAAGTTCAATAGTCCGCGCGGGGTTGAGGTACGCACATCTGATAACAAGGCATATGTAGCAGATTTTAATAACCACAGGATACAGTCAGCAAATGGTAATTTATTACTATATCAATTACCGCAAACCCGTCTTGATGCGATGAAAGCGGTTGTGAAAGCAATCGTTACAAACAGCGATCTGACCAGCGGCGCAAATTTCGGCCTCATGGTGTGGAATACCAATGCTACAATGAAGGTTAATATTTCAAGCACCGGTGCATCACAAATATATAATATGATTGATTCACTTTCTGCCGGTGGAAATACATATCTCAATAATGCAATGAATCTAGCAAACAGTTATTTTACGGGTTCAAGCACCCCTATTGCCTCGAATGCCTCATGCCAACAGACTATTATGATAGTTATCAGTGATGGTTATTGGCAGGATAATCCAAATACGACTGCGCATAATATGTATACTAATCTGGGGATAAAAACTTATACCATAGGGTTCACGACCACAGATGATTCGAACTATACTGCGCTTTCTCAAACTGCGGGCAGTTACCCTGATTCGCCTCTTTTTGCAGAAGATGAATCAACACTACTTGATGATCTTTCCAGTATAATAAGAAACGTTATCTCCGCACAATTCACATTTACAGTGCCCATAATCATACCTGGGATAACAGATTCGGATCATATAATTCAATCAACATTCTCATTTGAAAAAAATCACCAATGGAAAGGGCATTTATATAAATATTCGTTAGATGATAGTGGCTATATTGGAAGCTTGATATGGGATGCCGGCGACAAGCTGAATCAGAAGGCTGCTGATAGCAGGCAGATATGGACAGTTGCCAATGCATTAACGCAGTCTGTGAATAATTTTACAGTAACAAATATTGATAGGTTAAGGCCTGCTCTATCTGAAAATGCAACCTCAAGCCTTACAGATAACACTCTTACAAATCTGATAAATTTTGTGCGAGGAAAGGATTCTTATAGTGAATATCCAAATGGTGTTGATGATGACAATACCGCCTTGCTAAGTGGTGAGAGATGGAAACTTGCTGATATATACCACTCCAAAGCTGTGGCGGTAGGTGCGCCTTCATCTTATTATTCAGATCAGGCTGCTAGTTATAGCGAATCATATTATCGATATGTGAATAATTATTCACAGTTTATTGCTTCAGGAAGTTGCGGAACAACCTGCAGTTTGCGACCGGAAGTGATTTATGTTGGCGATAACGATGGCATGCTGCACGCCTTTGATTCAAGCACAGGTGATGAAAAATGGGCGTTCATTCCCGCACCCATATTGCCCTACTTGAAAGGTGTTATCTCAACGACAAGCGGGCAAAGCATAAGTATTTATGGTGTTGATGGCTCACCTGCCGTTAAAGATATATTCATAAACGGCGCCTGGAAAACTGTTCTTCTTGGTGGATTAAGACAAGGTGCCTCAGGTTATTATGCACTTGATATAACCAATCCTAACAGCCCGACACATTTATTTTCATTCGCATATAATAAATATACAAATAAAATTAATTACTGGAGCAGTGGAAATGTTCGCACTGATTACACCCTAGCCACCGTGCCCACACAATATGATTATTCTGCCTTAGGCGAAAGTTGGTCTGATCCATTAATATTGAAAGTAACAATTGGTGGGGTTGAAAAATGGGTTGGTGTGTTTGGCGGCGGCTATAACAACAACACTACCGGAACCTATGGCAGCGCTGTTTATATAATAGACCTTGCAGATGGTGGTAAAGTTTTAAAGAAAATCACCATTCCGGATAATAACGCGAGCAATGGTATTTTAAATTCTGTTCCTCCACGCTTGACAGCCATTACTGCAGATACCACAACAAGTTTTAACCATGCCGGGGCAATGTTATATTTTACTGATATTGAAGGCAGCCTGTGGAAAATCAACCTTACGGATTCTGGCACATTGTATCAGACAACTCGTGTTTTTGATACGCAGGCAACATATGATAATGACAGATTGTGTTACTATCAAACTTCTCCATCTATCCTTACTGATGGTCGCCTGATGCAATATTTCGGCACCGGTGATCTGAACAGAATAGGCAGAACTTCTACCTCAATAGCAAACCGCGCATATGGAATAATAGATCCAAACTATCCAGATTTTGTTACACAAAGCTCACCTTATACTGTAACAGATTTACAGAACCTGTCTGGTTCAAATTCAGTGTGTCCTACTTCAAGCCAGAAAGGCTGGTATATAAATCTGGATAGTAACGAGAAAATTTCTGCAACTGCTGCCGTTAATGATACGGAAGTGATATTTTCACGTTACACTCCAAATACAAATGACTTATGCCAGGCGGGAACTTCCAAGATTTCTGAGCACGACTTTGCGTGCGGCAATAAGATAAGAGATGTTAGCCTGGGAACAGGCATGGCAACTGAGGCCGTTGTGTATAAGAATAAAGTTTATATCGGGATAAGCAGTGATGCCGCGAATTCGAGCCTACCTTCGGGATTTACTAAACAAGGAAATCTTATAGTTGGTACACCTGCCGTAAGTTCGACGCCTTCGGTAAAAGTGGAATATTGGAAAGAGGATTTTTAGGAGAAAGATATGTTAGATAAATTGGTAAATTACGCGAAGCAGTATAAACTTTCAGATATACATATTCACTCTGATAAACCTATAGCAATAAGGGTTCACGGGCTTATTGATAAAATCACTGACGATGTTGTTTCGCGCGGTGAAATAGAAACATTTTTTGCAAAACATTTAGATGATGAGCAAAAAAATCTTTTCGAAAAAAACAAACAGATAGACTTTGCTGTTGCAAGCGAAGGTGTGCGCTTCAGGGTGAATGGGTATCTTGCCTCCTTCGGCCCGGCAATGGTTATGCGTAAAATTGAAACTGAAATTCCTGATATTGAAAAGCTTGGCTTACCAAAAGCTATGATCGATATTGTGAAGGAAGAAAACGGCCTAGTTCTGGTAACCGGCCCTACAGGCTCTGGTAAATCAACCAGTCTTGCTGCGCTTATAAATCAAATAAATATAGAAAGGCAGGGCAATATCATAACCGTTGAAGACCCTATCGAATATATGCATCAGAGCAAAAAATGCATCGTATCACAACGCGAGATCGGTAAGGATGCAGTGAGTTTTTCACTTGCCCTGAAAGCGATGCTCCGTGAAGATCCTGATATTATACTTGTTGGTGAGATGCGTGATATGGAAACTATTGGCCTTGCGCTTACTGCTGCTGAAACAGGGCATTTGGTGTTTGGAACACTTCACACTAACGGTGCAGCAAATTCAATAAACAGGATCATAGACGTTTTCCCATCAGCACAACAGGCACAGATACGCTCACAGTTATCGCAATCACTAAGGCTTGTAGTCACTCAAACTTTATTAAGAAGGGCAGATAAACATGGGCGTGTTGCTGCCTTTGAAGTAATGGTCAACACACCTGCAATATCAAATCTGATCCGTGAAAATAAAATATTCATGATCGACCAGGCAATACAGACAGGAAGAAATCTGGGAATGGTGACGATGGAAGATTCTTTGAAGAATCTGATGCTTATGGGCACAATAAATGCAGAATCCATGGAATAAAAATTCCGGTTTCACTTTACTGGAACTGCTAGCCGTAATTGCAATTATTGCCACGGCATCTTTATTTGCAATGCCGGCATTTCAAGAATGGAATGCAAAACGCAGTTTTGATAGAACAGTTAATGATCTATATTCATATGTTACAGCAGCAAGGTTACAAGCATTCACAAAGGCAACAACTATAAGGGTTTCTGTTTCTGCAAATGGCGATAATTATACTGTAGTGTCTTATTCCAATTCCTCTTCTTCAAGTACCTGCACCACTGCTTCCGGCTGGACACAATTACAAAGCAACGTAATTACAGTAGATAGTAATTTTCAGATCACTGGTAATGGAATTGGAAGTGTTTGTTTTTACAGAGACGGCAGCTCATCTGGAGGAATTTATAATGTAACTCAGAAAAATGGTGCCAGTGATCTAGGAAATACGACCATAAACGTAGTGATAGCTACAGGCTTTGTTGATGTTACAAAAAATTAAAGAAACAGAAAAAGGATTTTCCCTTATTGAGGCAATGGTTGCAACCATGGTCTCTGCCATAACCTTTGTAGGCGTTTACAGCATGGCGAGCTATGCCACCATCACCACAAAAAATTCAGCTGACAGGCAAAGGATGCAAATCATCGCCGAGGAAATGTTGGAAACATTAAGTGCCGATATAGCAAATATCGATAATTACAATAATATGGATTTTACCACCTGCACCGCCCCAACTGGCTCTCAGACAGCAGATTTTTATCAGAACAGATATAAATGGTGCCAGATGCTGAATGATTCAGTTGGCCTGCCAGCAACTGGTGATACAAGAAAAATTACCATAACCACCAGCGGCACAAGCAGAATAGTTCACATAGTTTTGATGAGCCGGAATAATAAAGCGCAGATAATAATTAATAATATTTATGAATAGATCTGAAAGCGGATATACAATGATAGAATTATTGCTTGCCGTTATGGTGGGTTCAATAGTTCTTGCCGGTGTATATGCATCCTACACAGTAATTGCGATCCAGTTCCAGAAGAACGCCGCAACTGCTGAGATCAGAGATTTCGCACTGCCTACCCTAAAAATAATCTCTAGAGATTTGAGGATGGCGGGATATCGCGCTGTGGATAACAATATAACTTCCACTTATGGGAAAATTGATCCGCCAATAGCAATAACAGATGTTTCAGGTGCCTGCTGCGACAGCATTTCCGTTACATATGATAAATCGCTGACCAACCGCGTAAAAGTTACCTATTACGTCGCCGCTCGGAATAACCCACCGAGAAATGCGTTATATATGAATATAGACAGCTGGGATGGAAGTAACTGGATAAATACTACTAATGCTGCAATTGTGGCGGATTATGTAGTGGATTTTCAGATTGAGGGGAAAAATCTTAATTCTTCCGGTTATCCGACTTTGATAAACTATAATATAGTTTTCCAGAGTCGTGATAAAACTAAGACGCAGAATACATTCACAAAAAGCAGCTATGGTGCCGGAAATAATGATGGCTATTCCGTGACCGACTATTATATGCGTGAGGAATTTGATTCCTCGGTGGTATTAAGAAACATTTCTCAATAGAACTTAATATCTTTATCTTGAGTTTTTGCTTTATTGTGCTTTTAGATAGGGCATGAGTAAAGATAAAAACATTTTGGTGGTTTATGGCGGCCCTTCAAGTGAAGCAGAAGTTTCTGCCAGAACCGCTACCGCGGTATTAAATTCATTGAACAAACTTGGCTATAAGGCCGAAAAGCAGGAATTCAGCAAAGATCTGGCTTCTAAGCTAAATGAGTTGAAACCTGATATTGTGTTCAACGCAATGCATGGTGCTTATGGTGAAGATGGCGCGCTTCAGGGTTTGCTGGAATGTTTGAAGATACCTTATACTCATAGCGGCGTACGTGCTTCTGCCATCGCTATGGATAAGGTGATGACCAAGGACATATTACTTAATTACGGCGTAACTTTTGCCCATGGTGAAGTGATCAGCAAGAAAGATATTCTGGCTGGTAAATATAAAAAACCATGCGTTATTAAACCTATCGATGATGGTTCTTCAGTTGGGGTTATAATTCTAAAGGAAAATGATCAGCTGAAAGAAGAGCAGTTAATGAAAGCTGAAAAATTTCTAGTCGAAGAGTTTGTTGATGGGCGAGAGATCACTGTTGCCGTATTAAATGGTAAAGCTTTGGGAAGTGTTGAGATAAGGCCTAATAGCGGTGTATATGATTACAAATCTAAATATACTAAAGGAGCAACAGAATATTTGGTGCCGGCACAAGTTCCATATGATGTTCTAAATCAAGCTCACGAGTTTGCTGAAATCGCTCATAATATTTTGAACTGCCGAGGTGTTAGCCGCAGCGATATGATTTATTCTGAAAAGAATAAAAAACTTTATTTCCTCGAAATAAATACCCACCCCGGAATGACAGAAACCTCGCTTGTGCCGAAGGTTGCAGCACAACTGGGGATGTCGTTTGAAGATCTGGTGGAAAAAATATTGGAAACTGCCGGTTTAGAAATCATGGCGAAATAGTGGTATGGCCGTTACCAGAAAAAAGAAATCATATTCTAAAAGAAAATCTGAAGATTATATTTTCAAACGCAAATTAAAATTTGCATGGTCGCGCGCAGTTAAAGTTTTATCAGTTATAATATTTATAGCAATTATAGCTCTATCAGTTTGGATGTATAAGTATAATGGTTACACAAAGACCTCTGAATTCATATATGACAAGTCTACCAAGCTTTTCATAAGAATGGGCTTAAAAATAAAATCTGTCGAAATTGAGGGTAATAAAAAGGTCCCTACAGAAGTTATTTCTAACAAGATCATTGAATCTCTGGGAGATATAAATGAAAAATCGATCCTGTTATTAAACTTGCACAAACTTAATGATGACCTGACATCAATTGGGTGGATCGAGAACATTGATATAAAGAAAAAACTACCGGATACTATCATTATCCACATCAATGAACGTATGCCTAAATATATATGGCAGAATAATGGTGAAGTATGGCTGGCTGATGAAAAAGGTGATCTGCTTACGCAAAAAATAGAAAAAGAATATATCTATCTACCAATTATCGTTGGGCAGAATGCCCCTACTGATATTCCAGAATTCATAAATATAATTAATAGCTCTACGGATCTCGCCAAATTAGTTGTGGGTGGGAATAAAATAGGCGGCAGAAGATGGAATATAAATTTAAAGAATAATATAAAAGTTGAACTGCCAGAAGATAATGCTGCTATCGCATGGAAAAAACTTGCTGAACTTGATAAAAAGAATAACCTATTATCAAAGAATATTGACTATATTGATTTAAGGATTGAAAATCAATTGGTTACCGGATTATATAATGATGTTAAGCCCGGACCCAAATCAAAGAAATAAGCCTAATATTTGGCATTTATAGTTTCTTTATATCAAACACTTACTCCCCATATGTCTTTTTTATAGTCTTCGTACAATAGTCTTACTTATAGACGCAGAGGATGAGTAGGTTATTATATTCTATAACATCTTCTTTTAATTATAAAAAATGTAATTTTATGCTGGAAAAAAAGAACACAATACTGGTTGTCGATGATGAACCGCAGATCAGAAAAATGCTGAACATTTTTCTTGATGCTTCCAATTTCAAAATCGAGGAAAGCGAATCGGCAAAACAGGCAATAAGACTAATTGCATCAATAAAGCCTGATCTAATCCTGCTTGATCTGGGCCTTCCTGATTTAGATGGCAAAGAAGTTGTAACGGCTGTGAGACAATGGAGCCAGGTTCCTATCATTATTCTTTCTGTAAGGTCTGGTGATGAAGAAGTTGCCGCAGCACTTAATCTTGGTGCCGATGATTATGTAATAAAGCCATTTAACCCTGATGTTCTGCTTGCACGCATTAATGCTAACTTGCGCAAATCTGCAGTGCGTGAAGCTGGCGAACCTGAACTGGTAAATGGTGGCATTCGTATGGATCTTGTTAGGCATGAAGTATTTGTTAACAATGAAAAAGTCTCTTTAACACCTAAAGAATATGAACTCTTGAGGTTCTTCGTTGTGAACAGGGGTAAAATGCTAACACACAAACAGATATTAAAAGAAGTGTGGGGCCCTGCGCATGGTGATAATACACAATATTTACGTGTGTATGTTGGTCAGGTGCGTGAAAAAATCGAAGAAGACCCTATGAATCCGAAACTCATAATAACTGAACCTGGAATCGGTTACAGAATGGAAGTTGTTAACAATACTAATAAAGCGGCAGCTTAATAACTTACGCATTGTTTATAAACTAGGCTTAATTCTGTACGGAATTTTAATGGTTAGGCGCTTATGTATTTGAGACAGAAGCCAAAACCAGGAGCTATTATGAAAATAATAAATATTCTAATTTCTACTGCCATTATTGCAACTCTTGCTGCTTGCGGTCATACGACTTCTGATCGCGCACTCAGCGGTGGTGGTATTGGTGCTGGTGTAGGTGCGCTCGGCGCAGCTGCAACCGGCGGCAATGCTGTGACCGGTGCAGTTGTTGGGGGTGCTGTGGGTGCTGCAACAGGTGCGGTTACTAAAGATTCCGATGTGGATCTTGGTACACCAGCCTGGAGAAGGTAGTAGAGAGCTAAAAGTTAATTAAAACTTTTAATAATAACAACAATGGAGACTAACTATGAAAAATAAACTTATCCTTTCTGCATTTGCTGCAGTTACGCTTGTGATTTCTTCACCAGCTTTTTCTGCTGATAAAGAAACTTATAAATCTTCAACTATGGTAGAAAAAGATACTGATGGTAACTACGAGAAGAAAGTTTCTGAAAAAGCAACTGATGCTGCCGGCACAACTACAGCTAAAGAAGTGAAAGCTAAAGTTGATGTTGATAACAACGGCGACAAAGAATCTACAGTAACTACTAAATCTTCTACCGACCCTAAAGGTCTTATGAACAAAACTACTGTTAAAACAGAAGATAAAGTAAAAATGAAAGACGGTAAAACTGAAGCTGAACACAAAAAAACTGTGAACGGCAAAACTGTTGAAGATACTGAATCTTCAAACCCTAACGACTAATTCATTAGTTAGTTAAATTTGAACCCCCGTGCAGGAGATTCCTCACGGGGGTTTTTATTTGTTATTTGCAAAAACGATCTATCTTGCCTGCATCATCTTTATAGAAACCTCCATATTATGTTATTCAGAATGGAGATGAATAGATGAGATCTTTAAAATATATTTTAGGCATAACCCTGATAGTTTTTACAACTACGCTATTGCTGTGGCCTTATATAAAAACTGATTTCATTCCTGAAATAATGAATGTTCTGATGTATTTCAGATCGCTGCATGAAAATAACCCCGGGGTAAGCTATCTTGCTTTTGCCTTGGTCTTTTCGATGATAATAATGTTCAGTCTACCGCTGGATAGCGCTTTCATGATAATTGCAGGATTTACTTATAGCTTTTGGGAAGGGGCAGTTCTGGTCACTATTTGCCGCTTTATGATGGCTGTTGGAATGTTTCATATGGGGCGCCGGATGATAAAAAATTCTGTTCTTAATGATACACCGAAGTTGATTAAGAAGTTTGAGAAACACCCATATCTTGGCGTTTTCATTTTACGCCTGGCACCTTTGCCGGAAAGCTTTGTTAATTATGGGATGAGTACTACTTCGATAAAAGTGCCGCATTACGCGCTCGCGAGCATTATAGGAATTATTCCTTTATCTATCATATGCGCATGGATGGGATCGCAACTCGGCAGTATCAACGAAATAATAAATATAATCGCTTAATTTTTGAAAGTGTTTAGAAAGCCATTTACGTCATGGCTTTGGAGATATTTTACGTAAGGAGAAAGTTCATCTATATCTTTTTCCCACCATTTTGATTCCAATAAAGATTTTATCGAATCATCATTAAAGCGATATCTTTTAACTGCGCATGGATTACCGGCAGCAATGGCATAAGGTGGAATATCTTTAACAACAATACTGCCCGCCGCTACCACCGCACCATCACCAATCTTAACACCGGAAACAATAATAGCTCCAGCACCAATCCAGACATCATTACCAATTATGATCGGCCCTTTTGATGATGGGTGGCCTTTTAGATGACCAAATTTATTTTTGAATTTTACACTGAAAGGATAGGTACTGACCATTGCGGTATCGTGATTTCCGCCAAGAAAAATCTGAACCCCAGGACCGATTGAACAATAACGACCTATTGTCAATTGTTCGCCGAATTCATGTATTGTTGGCGCGCCGTAGGTATATTCACCAATGTTAAATTTTCGGTATTTACGCTTAAAACGCATGCCTACTTTTTTCTTGCGCCAGAAGAATAGGGTTCGGCGTATCTTGCGTAATGCTTTTCTCATTAAGAAGAGACCCTGTAATTAGGTGCTTCCTGAGTTATCGTAACATCATGAGCATGGCTTTCTTTTAAACCAGCATTGGTGATCTTCACGAAATTACATTTGCTCTGCATATCTTTGATGTTCTTGTTGCCTGTGTAACCCATGGCAGCTTTCAAACCACCAACAAGCTGGTGTATAACCGCAGATACATCACCTTTATAAGGCACTCTGCCTTCAACACCTTCAGGTACAAGTTTCAATGAATCTTTAATTTCCTGTTGGAAATATCTATCAGCAGAACCACGTGCCATCGCACCAACAGAACCCATACCGCGATACATTTTATAACTTCTTCCCTGATATAGAATTATTTCACCCGGGCTTTCTGTTGTACCGGCAAATAGTGAGCCTATCATTGCACAATCTGCACCTGCAGCAATTGCTTTCGCAAGATCGCCTGAGAATTTGATACCACCATCAGCGATAACACAAACTTTATGTTTTTTAGCAACTGATATTACATCCATGATCGCTGAAAGTTGTGGAACACCAACACCTGCAACAATACGTGTAGTGCATATAGAACCAGGCCCAATACCAACTTTTACAGCATCAACTCCGGCATCAATAAGTGCTTTGGCACCTTCTGCCGTTGCGATATTGCCCGCAATAACCTGCATATCAGGATATTTGCTTTTTATCTTTTCGACTGAAAGCAGAACATTTTTTGAATGGCCATGTGCGGTATCAACTATGATAGCATCAACTTCTGCTTCTATAAGTGCCTTGGCACGTTTGAATCCGTCCTCACCTGCACCAACTGCGGCCGCCACACGTAAGCGCTCATATTTATCTTTGGTAGCATCAGGGAATTTTTGTGATTTTTCAATGTCTTTCACAGTAATAAGACCAATACACTTATAGTTTTTATCTACTACAATAAGCTTTTCGATACGGTATTTGTGGAGCAATCTTTTTGCTTCTTCACGGCTAACGCCTTCTTTAACTGTTACCAGATCCTTAGATGTCATAAGGTCTTTGATCTTCTGGCTTTTATCAGATGCGAAACGAACATCACGATTGGTGAGGATACCTACTAGCTTACCGTTTGCGCTGGTGACAGGAATGCCGGAAATATTATTATATTCCATTATTTCCAGTGCTTCTTTTAGGGTAGCGCTTGGTTCAATGGTGATAGGATTAACAACCATGCCTGACTCGTATTTCTTAATTTTACGAATCTCATTAGCTTGTTCGGTGATGCTTAAATTCTTATGTATACAGCCAATGCCGCCATTTTGTGCCATTGCGATTGCGAGTTTTGCCTCGGTCACTGTATCCATCGCCGCGGATATAAGTGGAACCCCAAGTTGAATATTGCGGGTTAAAAAAGTTTTTGTATCTGTCTGATTAGGAACTACTTCGCTATAGCCCGGTTTTAACAGGACATCATCGAAAGTGATAGCTTCAGTTATCGTTTGCTGGGATTGTGGACTAAACCTAGGGTTGGCAACCATGAATTTCTCTCTTGGATTATGATTGCAGGCGCTTATAACATTAAATAACTAGTAATGCAAAGGTTATATGAAAAAATTTAGTGAAAAATTCAGGGTTTATTACGAGGATACCGACGCAGGCGGGGTGGTTTACTATGCAAATTTCCTTAAGTTTGCAGAGCGGGCACGCACAGATATGCTGCGTTTGAGCGGCATGGGCCATACCGATATTCAGTCGACCCATAACGCGTTTTTCGTAGTCAGGAAGGCAGAAATTGAGTATCTGGCCCCAGGCAGGTTAGATGATTTGCTTGATGTAACCTGTGAAATTATTAAAGTTGGCAGATCCAGCCTTGATATGAAACAGGAATGTATTAACCAAAATGGTGTTAAACTAGCCGATATATTTATTCAAATAGTATGTGTGACCAATGATGGGGGCAGAATAAAATCGGTTAAGATACCTGAGTCTATATTAAAACATTATGAATGACATTTATGCTAGGAAGAGTAGCAACATTTGCTTTTGAAGGTGTTAGTGCTGTAGCAATTGATGTTCAATGCCAGCTCGCCTCTGGCCTACCAAATTTTAATATAGTTGGCTTACCCGATAAAACTGTTGCTGAATCACGCGATCGCATAAGGGCTGTTTTCAGCAGTATAGGCCTCGCATTTCCGGCAAAAAAAGTTATCATAAATCTTTCACCAGCAGATATTTATAAGGAAGGAAGTCATTTTGATCTGCCGATCATACTTTCACTTTTTTCTGCGCTAAAAATCATTCCCACAGAAAGATTAGAAAATTATTTTGCCCTTGGTGAATTAGCACTTGATGGCAGCATTATCGCATCTTCCGGTGTGCTGCCCTCTGCGATTACTGCTGCATCTTATGATAAAGGTTTAATATGCCCTGCTGATAATGCATTAGAGGCTGCATGGGCGTCATCAGAACTGGAAATACTCGCACCCAAACACATAATGCCTTTGTTAAATCATTTTAAAGATACCGAAATTTTATCAAAACCGGAACGCATTGAGCTAAAAAACGAAGAAATATCATATCCTGACTTCAAGGATATTCGTGGCCAACACGCAGCACGTAGAGCAGCAGAAATTGCTGCAGCCGGTGGACACAATATTTTAATGATCGGGCCACCGGGTTCGGGAAAGTCAATGATTGCTTCAAGAATACCTGGAATAATGCCTGATCTATCCTCACAGGAAATTTTAGAAACCAGCATGATACATTCAGTTTCAGGCAATCTTCGTGAAGGAAAACTTGTAACTTTAAGACCTTTCAGATCACCACATCATAACATTTCCATGCCTGCAATGGTTGGCGGAGGATCCAAAGCCAGACCGGGTGAAGTATCACTTTCCCATAATGGAATTTTGTTCCTTGATGAATTACCTGAATTTCCAAGGCAGGTTCTTGATTCATTAAGACAACCTATAGAAACAGGTGATATTACCATTTCTCGCGTTAAATCGCATGTTACTTATCCGGCAAATTTCCAATTGGTGGCGGCAATGAATCCATGCAAATGCGGTTATTTAGATGATGAAAGCAGAGCCTGCAGCAGAGCGCCTAAGTGTGCGAATGATTACCAAACTAAACTCTCAGGGCCTTTGTTAGACCGCATTGATATCCACATTGAAGTGCCCGCTCAAAACCCTTTAGAAGCCTTTAGTAAAAAAGAAACTGAAAGTTCTGAAGTTATCAGAAGAAGGGTTGCCGCGGCTCATGAAATACAAAAGAACAGATTTATAAATACAAAAATAAGAAATAATTCTGAAATTGAAGGAGAAAATCTGGATAAATATTGTGTTCTAGAAGATGAGGCTTTGCAGATTTTAAGAAAAGGTGTTGAGCAATTAAAGCTTTCTATGCGAGGCCATTCAAGGGTTTTAAGGGTGGCGCGAACCATTGCAGATCTTGCCGCTTCTGACATCATCAAAAAAAATCATATAGCAGAGGCTTTATCTTATCGCCAGATCAACTATAATAGATAAATGCTTTTATATACATACATTAAACTTTTTGCCCTCACCTTCATTCAGGATTCAATAATCTTTAAACCCAACCCAAAAGGAATTGAGCAGATACAATCGCCTGACCATTATGGTTTTGAAGATGCCAGCGATAAAATACTCACCACAAATGATGGAACAGAAATTCATTATTGGATAAAAAAACCTAAAGAAAATATGCCTTACGTTGTTTTCTTTCATGGTAATACCGGCAATCTTGCAGATGTGGGAAAGCCGCAGGAAGGTTCAAATATAGATCGTCATTATCGACTGAATCTTTTAAAGACCCTTGAAAAATATGGTTATGGTTTCATTGCAGTTTCTCTACATGGTTATGGCAAGAGTGCTGGAAGGCCATCGGAAGAAAATTTTAATAAAGATATTGAAGCTGTTAAGAAACTAATAATCGAAAATAATTATGATGTAATTTCACTCGGTGAATCTCTAGGTGCCTTCCCTGCCCTATTATTGATGCAGAAAATGGAAAATGATTCGCATTTAAGGGGAGTTGCCTTGATCGCACCTTTCACAAACCTGGAAGAAAAAGTTTATGAAACCCATCCGGAATTTCGTGAAGTGAACGTAATGAAATATATTCATTACCGCTTGGATAATAAAAAAATTCTCTCAGAAACAAATTATAGGGGTAAAATATTATTACTTCATCCTGCGAATGATAAAACCACTGGCCCTTATCATAGCGAGCTTTTATATAGCGCTGGCAAGCATAATAACCTTGATATAAAGCTAATTTTACTGCAGAATTCAGAACATATAACCTGGAACGCAGATATTGTCACAAACTATATCTGGCGCGAAATTTCAGATAATCATGCTGCAGATATTAAACATTAAAAACCTATTGCTGATCGATTCTGCTGAACTTGAATTCACAAATGGATTTAATGCAATTACGGGTGAAACGGGCGCAGGAAAATCAATATTGCTTGATTGTCTATCATTATGCTTAGGTGAAAAAAATAGTGGCACTCAAGTTAAAAATCCGGAAGAAAAGGGTTATGTCACCGCATATTTCGATATAAGCGAAAATAACAGGGCGCAGGAACTCATAAGGGAAATTGGCCTAGATGAAAGTGATGAACTTATAATCAAAAGAACTTTATCCGGGAATGGGAAGAGCCAGGCCTATATTAACGATGAGCCGGTCAGCCTTAATTCGCTAAAGAAAATTTCAAATTCCATAATTGAGATTTATGGCCAGCATGATTTTTCAACGCTTGTGGATAAATCATTTCATATAGAGATATTAGACCAATTTGGTGAACATGAAGAATTGTTGAAAAATCTTCACGGAAAATATTTCTTACTCAAGGAAGCAGAAGCAAAACTTCAGGAAATACGATCCAAAGCGGACGAGGCTGCCAGAGAAGAGGAATTTACCCGTTTTGTAGTAAAGGAGCTTGCGGCGTTTAACCCCAGAACCGGGGAAGAACAGGAATTAAATGATAAACGTATAACGCTCACACAATCTTCCAAAATAAAAGAGGCAATTTTTGGTGCAGAATCCCATTTGACTGAAAATAATGTGTTGCAAAATATTTATGCTTCACAGAAACAACTTTCAAAAACCGCGGCAACAATTCAATCAGAAGATATAAAAAACAAATTACAGAATGTTCATAACACTCTCGAAAAATCTGTGATCGAACTGGAAGATGCAATCGAACAATTGAATGATTTAAATTCTATAGAGGATTTTAATACTGATAATCTTGAAAAAATTGAAGACAGGCTGTTTGGCTTAAGAGAACTGGCGCGCAAATATCGCAAAACACCTGATGAATTAGCAGAATATCTTTTAGAACTTGAGAATAAATTAAAACTTATAGAATCATTTGATGATATTTTGCAAAACTTAAAAAATGAAAAAGCAAAAGCAGAAAATGAGTATCTGCAAATCGCAAAAAGACTAAGTGATAAGAGGGTGAAAGCCTCTCAATATTTAGAAAAGGAAGTAAATCTGAAATTACCTGAACTTAAAATGCAGGGCACAAAGTTCAAAGTAGAAATTAGTTCCAAAGAAAGTGAACATTGGAATGACAGTGGAATTGATAAAATCATTTTCACCGCATCAACAAACCCAGGCCAACCTTTTACAGAGATCGGCAAGACTGCCTCAGGCGGTGAGCTTTCGCGCCTGATGCTGGCGCTTAAAGTTGCACTTACAAAATCGCGATCAGCCTCATGCGTCATTTTCGATGAGATTGATACGGGTATTGGCGGCGCAACTGCAGAGGCTGTTGGAAATTCACTAGCGCAATTAGGTGCCTGTGTTCAGGTTATCGCCGTTACTCACCAACCTCAAGTGGCTTCAAAAGCTTCTGATCACTTTAAAGTTTTAAAGATGCTTGATAAAAACCAAACTAAAGTTTCTGCTAAAAAACTTAATGCCAAAGAATCAAACGAAGAAATTGCGCGCATGATAGCAGGTGAAAACATTACAAAAGAAGCAAGAGCTGCCGCTTTAAAACTGAAAATTGTGAACTAATTACTTGTAAAGACCTTTCAAAAAAAGTATCACTGACGCTTGTAAATCAGGCTTTTCATGGCAAAAAAGGGCAAAGAAAAAGTTTATCTATACGATACACTTCTCCGCGATGGCGCACAGACACAGGGCGTTGATTTTACCGTTAATGATAAAATAGAACTTGCTCAGGAAATAGATAAACTCGGCATAGATTATATAGAGGCAGGCTTTCCAGGGGCTAATCCTACTGATGATGCATTTTTTAAGCGCTTACCAAAATTAAAAAACTCAGAATTTTCTGCCTTTGGCATGACTCACAGACCCAATGTAAAAGCTGCTGAGGATAAAAGCCTGAAGGCCATTGTTGATAGCAAAGCTGATATAGCATGCCTATTTGGCAAGGCCTGGGATTTTCATGTTAAATATGCGCTTGGTATCTCATTAAAAGAAAACCTGAAGATAGTTGAAAATAGCGTTAAATATCTTGTGAAAAACGGCAAGCGCGTTTTCTTTGACGCAGAACATTTTTTCGATGGATATAAAAACAATCTGAACTATACGGTTGATGTTGCCAAAACTGCCTATAATGCCGGCGCTGAGTTTATAGTTCTGTGCGATACAAATGGTGGCACCTTACCCAATGAAGTTGGTGATATCACTTCTGAACTTATAAAATTCATTCCCGGAAAAAATCTTGGCATTCATTGTCATAATGATACTGATAATGCGGTAGCAAATTCTTTGGCTGCAGTGCTTGCAGGTGCGCGTCAGGTTCAGGGAACAATAAACGGCTATGGTGAGCGCTGTGGAAACGCTAACCTGATATCAATAATCCCAACACTAAAATATAAACTTGGTTTTGATATTTCAGTTTCTGATGAGCAGATGAAAAATCTTAAAAAAATTTCTGACAAGCTTGATGAAAGACTCAACCGTCAGCATTACCGCCATGCTGCATATGTAGGCGATTCTGCGTTTGCACACAAAGGTGGGTTGCATGTTTCAGCGGTGAATAAAACGGAAGCTGCCTATGAACATATTGATCCTGTTGCCGTTGGAAATCGCAGGATAATAGTTATTTCTGACCAGGCAGGTAAAAGCACTGTAAAGAGCAGGCTGAAAGATATAGGCATAAAAGCCTCTGATGATAAGGCAAAAATACTTACAGATGAAATAAAGCTGCGTGAAAAAGATGGTTATTCATATGATTTTGCGGAAGCAAGTTTTGAAATTCTTGCGCGCAAAATGGTCGGTGATTTACCTGATTTCTATGATGTAAAGTCATTCCGCATTCTGGATGAACGCCATCGTGACTCAAAGGGAAAACTGGTAAACATTGCAGAAGCCACCGTAAAAATTCAAATAAAAGGCAAAGACTATGTTGAAATCTCTGATGGGGATGGGCCTGTAGATGCTCTTGGAAAGGCTCTTAAAAAAGCTTTAGTAGGAAAATATAAGGTAATAAATGATATTTCCCTGATAGATTATAAAGTTAGGATAATGAAAGCGGAAAGAGGAACCGGGGCAATCACCAGGGTTCAGATCGAAAGCCGGGATTCTGCAGGCAACCGCTGGAGCACCATAGGCGTTTCTTCCAACATCCTGGATGCCAGCTTTAACGCCCTCAATGACTCTTTTATCTATAAACTGATGAAATCAGGCAATTTAGCCAAAAAACCTGCAAAACCTAAAAAATCTTGAAAAACCGCTACAAGCCTGTATGTATTTCACTCTCTTCTGATTCAGCTTAGATTCAGATTCAGGTATGGCGGATGTAGCTCAGTTGGTAGAGCGCCGGTTTGTGGTACCGGTTGTCGCGGGTTCGATCCCCGTCATTCGCCCCATAACTTGAAAGAACGCCCTAAATTCTGCTTGCAAAAAGCCTTGTTAGCAATTATTTAGGTTTCGTTCAAAACTCCTATGCGGGAGTAGTTCAGAGGTAGAACGCAACCTTGCCAAGGTTGATGTCGAGGGTTCGATTCCCTTCTCCCGCTCCATTTAAAAAACCTTTATCCTATTTTTGCCTCTGAAAGGGCCACAATCTTTATATTTTTCTTGGTTTACCTAATAGAATATTTACTCAGAAAAAGAGAGAATAGCACCTCAACAAATGGAGAATATTATGACCGATAAAATGAAAAATATTAAAGGCACAGAGCCAAATACCCTTCCACCAGCAACAGATCCGAAGCCAGATAATTTTAAAGCAGGTACAACTAAAACCTCAAAAGATTCCGGTTGCGGATGTGCTTAATTTTGAGAGTGAGTTTTTGCGATAATTAAACCCCTGATATATCAGGGGTTTTTTACTTATGCGTTTTTTATCTTTTACTCTCGTGTTACCTATGGTTTATTAACTGTGAGAGTGGCAAATTGAGATCTATCCAGGGCATTTAATTTCATAACATTATTTGTCTAACTCTTATCAACTAATTAATTTTAAGGAGAATTGTTATGGCTACACCTACAAGCACAACTGCAAATCAACCTAAAACTTCTAACAAATTTGAAGATGCCGGCAAAAGAGTTGTTGAACTTTCTGATAACTTAAGCGAAGCAGCTAATTCAGCTGGTCGTAAAGTCAGAAGCTTCATTGATTCTGCGACAACTGAAATCAATGATGCAGCAGAAACTGCAGCTCAACAAATCAGGAATAAACCTATCCAGTCTAGCGCTATTGCACTAGGCGTTGGTTTCCTTCTTGGTGTTCTACTAAGCCGATAATAGAAGGTTTAATGTGAAGATATTGTCCTTGCTCAAATTTAGTCGTGTACTAGGTCTGCTAACTTTGGGCAGGGCACTAAAAGAAGGGCCTATTATTAAAAAGCTGATTTCCCAAATTACCGTTGTAATTGCATTGACCGCGCTTTCAGCGATGATGATCGGAGTTCTATTCGTTTGTGCCTTGTATGGAATATACAGGGCTTTCTTATATGCAGGTGTAGGAAATGATCCTGCTATAGTCTATACTATTCTGGTTGCAGTAATCATAACCACTATAATAATCGCATGTACTGTAAGCGCATTTAAAAAACTTCATAAGCTTGCAAAAAAAATGAACGATGCCGGTTCACCCATAACCTCCAAAGCAAGAAACATAGCAGGTTCTTTTATTGATGGCTTAATGACAGAATCAAGTGTGAAGAAGGAAGTCCAGGCTGACGAAAAAAGAAGATATTACAGCTAAAAAATCCCTAATTTTCAAACTTATATATTATTTATACCTTTGCCCATAATTATTATGGGAGATTTATTCTTTATCATTTACTCTGAATTATCTTTAAAATAAAAGGAGTTATATGAAAATAAAGACCGTTATATATTTATCTGCAATATTAACTATACTTCCCGTGCTTAATGCCTGCAATACTATGGAAGGTTTGGGACAAGATATGCAGCAGGGAGGACAAGATTTGGAAAACAGTGCGGATAAACATAAATAATCTGTCGTTTCTAAATTGTATTCATAATGAATCTTGGTTTTAACGAAAGAATACTGCCTCAAAAATATCTGATAATAATTTTTCTGCTGGCCTCAGCACTGTTCGTACTTTTTGCCTGGATACTTTATGGCCAGGCAAAAGATAATGCGGATTATAATAAATGGGTTTTGCAAACCTATGAGATTATATCAACCTCTAGGGAAGCAGAAAAATTATTGCTTGATCTGGAAAGCGGACAAAGGGGATATTTACTTACTGGTTCAAGAGAATTCCTTGCACCTTATTACAATGCTGAAAAGAAT
Source organism: Pseudomonadota bacterium (assembly GCA_048498735.1). Lineage (GTDB taxonomy): Bacteria > Pseudomonadota > Alphaproteobacteria > Rickettsiales > UBA8987 > JAMHZE01. The sequence goes on along the minus strand of JBEHXK010000008.1, from coordinate 78,946 downwards.
TTAAATCTTAAACTTGATCATCTTCATAATTTAATAGCTAACGAGTCTCTTGAAAAAGATGAAGCTACTTTAAACGAAACCATAAAAAATATAAATAAAAGCCTTCAGGCGCAAATAAACCAATACAACAAAAGCAAAAAGAATATTACCGTTGGTGACCTACGTGCTTCTAAAGCCGATATGGACGAAGCACGGACAGTGATGGAGCAGTTCATTTCCAACACTTACAATCTGCTTCAGGAAAGGAATCATTTCTCAAAAAGCGAGCAGAAAAAATATTTCAACTTACTGCTATTCGGTGCGATCCTTTCAATAGGAACATTATTTGTTGCGATCATGATCCTGTTCAATCAAATGGAGAAAAGCAGGCTCATAATCACAGAGCTTGATAAAAGTCGTGAAACCTACAGATTGCTTTTAGAAAATCTGAATGATGGAATCTACGATTATGACCCTAGAAATGGCGTTATGCTCTTCTCTGATTCATATATAAAAATGCTTGGTTATGAAAATGGGGAAATAGAAAATAATGTAAGTGCAATTAACAGTCTTATTCACCCTGAAGATTATGACCAGACCTGGCAGTTAATTGATAAATATGCACGCAGAGAAATTCCGACCTATAAAAACACTTTCCGCATGCAGCATAAAAATGGCGGATGGAGATGGATATTATCCAGGGGCATCGGCAGTTGGGACAAGGAAGGTAATCTTGTCAGAATTCTCGGCATACACACTGATATTACAGAGCAAAAACAACGCGAAGAAGAATTAAGACAATTGAATACTGATATGGAAAGTTTCATTTATATAATTTCCCATGACCTGCGTGCGCCATTGGTAAATATAAAAGGATTTACTACTGAAATTGAACACTCCTTAAAGACGCTGATACCTGCGATAAGCACTCTGAAATCTGATAATAGTGAAATAAAAGAAATAGTTGATACAGATTTACCGGAGGCATTGGGATTTATTAAATCTGCAGTAGAAAAGATGGATATGCTGACAACAGCAATTCTTGACCTTTCAAGAATTGGCAGGCTTGAGTTCAAACATGATCTTGTAGATACAAACCAGATAATAAAAAGGTGCATTGATTCTCTGGCATATGAAATAAGCAATAATGGTATTGAGATTAACACCGAGAATCTTCCTAAAGTTATCGCCGACCCAATAGCACTTGAGCAAATATTTGGTAATATTTTGGATAATGCTGTCAAATATTGCAGTCCGCATAGAAAAGGAATCATAAAAATAACCGCTAAACAATTGCCCTGGGAGATTCAATTCAAAATTCAGGATAATGGACGAGGCATCGCAGAAAATGATTATCGTAAGGTTTTTGATATTTTCCGTCGTGCAGGCAATGCTGGTGCGGTGCGTGGCGCAGGAATGGGCATGACATATGTTAAGGCACTTTTGAGAAGAATGAAGGGAAGAATATGGTTTGAATCGGTTCTAAACGAAGGCAGCAGCTTTTATTTTTCAATCCCGAATCTGGCAAATATTGTAGCTACAAGTGACATGGTATGATGGACAAAGATATAACTATCATATTAGTTGAAGATGATATGGGACATGCTCGCCTGATCGAAAAAAATCTCCGCAGGGCTGGTATTTCAAACCGTATAATACATTTAAGCAGTGGTAATAAGGCATTGGAATATTTCCATAATAACGAACATAGTAGCAGTCATACCCTCATATTGCTTGATCTGAATCTGCCCGAAATTGATGGCTATGACATATTGCAATTTTTAAAATCAACTCCTAAAACTAAAAGCATACCCGTAATAGTTCTTACAACTACTGATAATCCAAAGGAAATTGATCGCTGTTATGAACTTGGCTGCAATGTATATATAACAAAGCCAGTTGAATATATTGCCTTTACTGATGCAATACGTAAATTAGGACTAATGCTTGCAATAGTCCGTATCCCCGGAGAAAACTGATGCCCAATTCAATAGCAAATAATCTTCGTTCGATTTTATATATTGAAGATGACAAAGGTCTTGCGCGATTATTGCAGAAAAAAATGCAGCGCCTCGGCTATGATATAGCAATTGCATTTAGTCTGGAAGAAGGATTGAACCAGATCAGGAGCAATAATTTTGATCTGATATTGCTTGATTATTATCTGCCAGATGGAACCGGAATTGAATTCATGGAAAGGCTCGGACCATTATCAGATTATCCACCAATAATTGTTTTGACCGCCAGTGGCGATGAGAAAGTTGCGGTTTCTGCACTTGAAAAGGGTGCTGCCGATTATGCCATAAAAGATGCACAACAATATTACCTCGATTTGTTACCAGCGGTAATGCAGGCAAGTTTTGTTAAAGATAGGTTGGCTAAAGAAAATTTAAGCCAGAAAAAAGAGCTCGCTTATGCAAAAGATAAGGCAGAGGCGGCAAATAGAGCAAAAAGCGATTTCCTTGCGACCATGAGCCATGAAATAAGAACGCCAATGAATGTTGTGGTTGGTTTGGCATCGCTACTTGAAGAAACACCACTAAATCCTAAACAAAAGGAAATGGTGAGCACTTTAAGAAGCAACGCCAATATTCTGCTGAAACTTATTAATGATCTTCTTGATTTGAGCAAAATAGAATCTGGTCAGATAAAGCTCGATCAACAGCCATTTTCTTTTTCAGAAATATTGGAAAACATTAAATCCATGTTTGCATTGCAGGCTTCTCAAAAGGGTTTAAAGCTTGAGGTAAAGGATCATACCGATAATAAAAATTTCCTGGGCGATGCCACAAGAATTCAACAGATAATTATGAACCTTCTCGGCAATGCGATCAAATTTACTGAAAAAGGTTTTATCGAAATTGAGATAAAAACTAAAAATTATGAAGGTGACTTAAAACAAATTACATTAAAGGTTAAGGATACTGGCATTGGTATTTCTGAAGATCATATAAATCATATATTCAACAAATTCGTGCAGGCTGACCAAACTATAACAAAGCGTTTTGGCGGCTCCGGACTTGGTCTTGCAATCAGCCAAAAGTTGAGCCACTTAATGAAAGGTAATATTACCGTTGAAAGCAAGGAAGGTACGGGTTCAGTATTCACTGCATTTTGGCTGCTACCAGCAAGTGATGAAAATTTAGAAAAAGAATCCAATAAAATTAGCCCTTCACCTGTTAATTCTGAAAATAATAAAATTCTGTTGGTGGAAGATTATCTTCCTAACGTAATGGTTGCTACCATGATGCTTGAGAACCTTGGTTATACTGTTGAGTCGGTAAATTCAGGATATGATGCAATTGAGAAAATTAAAAACAATAATGGATATAAAGTTATTCTGATGGATGTACAAATGGGTGATATTGATGGTTATGAAACCACCCGTAAAATAAGAGAAATCGAGAAAGATACTGGTATCAGGCATAAAATTATCGGTGTTACAGCGCATGCACTTGCAGGTGACAGAAGCAAATGTATCGAATCAGGAATGGATGATTATATGAGCAAACCTATTCATCCTAACATTCTGGAAAAAAAGATTTCTGATCTTTTGGCAGCTTAATTTTTATCTGGCGTTTATTTTTTATTTTATTTTCACCACTGCTTATTTATTGCTGGTTTGTTTTAATCCGTAAATCCGAAAGGATAATTAATAACGGAGGAAAACATGAAGAATGATAATCTGATAGATTTTGTAGGTAACATCCCTCTTCTTGATAATGAGTTCGATGATTGCGATACTGGATCAGTTTTACACGAACTGGGTGTAAGCAATTATTAGACTATAAAAAATTTATATAATCACATTTAATCTATATAGGTTTACTATAACCTATTATATATATTTATATTTCAACATTTTGGAGAATTTTAATGGCTGCCGCTTCAACTAATAGATCTTTATTAATAATTGTTATAATAGCACTAGTTGCGATTGCAGCTTATGCGGTTTTAACTATGCCTGATCACCGTACAACTGGCCAAAAGGTTGGAGATGCTATTGACACTATTCCACAAGGTCTTGATAAAGCAGGTAGACAATTAGAAAGCCGTACACCGGGTGAAAAATTGGGTGATGCCGTAAAAGATACAGGCGATAAAATTAAAGAAAATACTGCACGATAATATTCTTTAGTATTTGTTTTCTATATCAAAAAGCGATATTTATATATAATCACTTTATCTATAATTGCTGAAGTGCAGAATTAGAGATTGTCAAATGTCCGGCAATAAAAAAATAGATGCTCCTAAAAGTGAGTTTGAAGAAGAAAGAGAATTACTTCACAGGCAAATTCTCTCTTCGGTTTCGCATGATTTGAAAACGCCTTTATCTGCGATGATTGGTTCGCTCGAAATCTATGACATGATGAAAGACAAACTTTCCGACGATAAAAAAGAAGGTTTGATCAAAACGGCACTTCAAGAAGCCTATAGACTTGATAACTTTGTCACCAACATCCTTGATATGGCAAAGCTTGAAAATGGCATGATTAAAGTGCGTCATGAAGATATAGATCTTGAATCATCTCTCAAAGATTGTGCTGAAAAAATCGGCCATCGTTATAAGAAATATAATATCAAAATTGCCCCTTTTAGCTCTGCTATTAATCTCAATACTGATCCAACGCTATTTTGCCGCATAGTTGGTGTTCTAATCGACAATGCTATTAAATATGGTGGTAGTGAGCCTCTTGTTGAGATTGAGTTTCAAAAAAACGGAAGTACTGGGGTTATTATTGTTAAAGATAGTGGCGTGGGCATCCCGGAAGATAAGATCCATGATATATTTTCCAAATATACCAGACTCAAAATTCAGGATCATCAGAATGCCGGCACAGGGTTGGGCCTTCCTATTGGAAGGGGTTTAGCATCATTATTAGGGGGAACCTTAACAGCGGAAAATAATAAGAATGGCAAAGGCTCAACTTTTACTTTCACCTTCCCTTTAAAATAAAAAAGGGGATCAAATGATCCCCTTTTCTCATTTATTCAGGTACATTAACTCGACGACCTGTAATCATGCTGTAAATCAAGCTTGCGATGAAAAGAACAACGAATAGCACTGCGATAAACTGAGCAATACCAGCAAATGTTCCTGCAAGGCCGCCAAATCCAAATACCGCAGCAATTACTGCAAGTAAGAAGAAAGTAACAATCCAACTTAGCATAACACTCTCCTATTGATTAATATAAAGCCAAATATTGGCGTTATGAGGATAGAATAGCCAAGCCAGAATCAAGAAACACTGGGGTTTGATAGCTTATTAAGTAAAAATATAATAAGTAAGGATAAATCCTGAAATTTCAGAATTATCACACTCTCATTGGCATTATTATATATACTGCTGATGTATCTGTAGGATCAGTTATCAGAGCTGGGGAATTTGATGTATCCAGTGCTATATTGATCTTATCACTTTTAATTTGCGTCATCATTTCAAGTACATAACGGGAATTAAAACCAACTTCCAATGCTTCAGAGCCATAAGTGCAATCAATAACCTCTTTCGCAGAAGTACCTTCCAAACCTTGTGAGTTTAGAGTTATAGCATCTTTATCAAATTTGATCTTCACCGCCCTAGTTTTATCAGCCGCAATTGTTGAAACACGATCAACCGCTTCATTGAATAGAGTAGAAGAAACCGTTGCAAGCTTAGTGTTATTATCAGGAATAACGCGTTGGTAATCAGGGAATGTACCATCAACAACTTTGGAAAGAAGCTCAATACCACCTGCATTGAATTTGATTTTTGTTTCAGAAAGCGCAATGCTAACTTCACTTTGGTTTTCCAAAAGTTTGCTGATCTCGTTAACGGCTTTACGAGGAATAATAATTCCCGGCATGCCGGCAGCGCCTGCAGGTGCCTCAGCTTCAACAGATGCTAAACGATGACCATCAGTTGCAACTGCACGAAGTTTACCATTGCTGATGTGGAAATAAACACCATTCAGATAATATCTAGTTTCCTCGTTGCTCATTGCAAAACGGGTTTTCTCAACCAGTTTAAGGAAATCTTTAGAAGACATGGTGAATTTATGAGTCAGCTCACCTTCAGACATTACTGGGAAATCATCCGCCGGAAGGTAAGAAAGGGTGAAGTTAGATGCGCCCGCCGTAACATTCAGCCTTGAAGAGCCAGCATCAGCTTTTAGTGCAACTTGTGAACCTTCAGGTAATTTACGAACGATATCGTATAGTGTAAGTGCTGGAACTGTTAGAGAACCAGAAGAAGCTATATTTGCTTCAATCTGCTCAGAAGCAACAAGATCCATATCTGTTACTGTAAGTACAAGTTTGTTTTCAGAAGCTTCGATTTTTACGTTAGCAAGAATTGGAATAGTGTTCCTTTTTTCAACCAGGCTTTGCAATCTTGCTATTGCTTTAAGCAATACTGATTTTTCTATAGTTATATTAAGTGCCGGCGATTCTGCCTTCTTTGTTACTGGTTTTCTTGCTACTGCTGCTTCCATAATAAAATCAAATAGTTAGTTGTTAAGATGTGATATTTTTGTAAGTATATTATAGAAAATTTATAGTCCCCCGCAAAAACAATGGCAAGTATTAATTTTTGCGCGAATTATAGTGCTTGACACGCTAATGATTATGAGTATAAATCTCACCTCCCTTAACAATGGAAAACGGCTTAGAAGCCTTGAGAACTTAGGAGATTTAAGATGTTCGCAGTTATTAGAACAGGTGGCAAACAATATAAAGTTGCACCAAACAATATTATCGAAGTTGAAAAGCTTGATGCAGAAATCGGTTCTACGATCCTGATCAATGATCTGGTTCTTTTCAATGATGGCAGCGCTGACCATGTTGACAGCAAAAAATTTGAAGGTGTTTCAGTATCTGCTGAAGTGCTTAACCAAAAGAAAGGCGAAAAAATTCTGGTCTTCAAAAAGAAGAGACGCCACAATTACAGAAGGAAAAACGGTCACCGTCAACCTATCACTGTTCTTAAAATAGCTGAAATCGGCAAAGGCCTTACAGCAAAGAGTGCTCCAGAAGCTAAAGAAACAAAAGCTAAAGCCCCTAAAGCTGAAGCTAAAACAGAAGCAAAAAAAGAAGCTGCTTCTAAGAAAAAAACAACAACTACCAAAGCTAAAAAAGCCTAAGGTAGCAGTTTATTAACAATGTAAACCGGGGAGAGGTTGTATCTTTCCGCTTTAATCGAGAACCGTCATGGCAACAAAGAAAGCCGGTGGTAGTACAGCAAACGGTCGCGACTCCAGAGGTCGTAGACTTGGTGTTAAAAAATTTGGTGGTGAGAAAGTTCTTGCCGGCAATATCATAATCCGTCAACGTGGAACACAGTGGAAACCTGGTAAGAACGTTGGCCTTGGTAAAGATCATACTATCTTCTCACTAGTTGAAGGTGTGGTTAGGTTTGAAACCAAGAAAAATAATAGAGTTTTTGTTTCAGTAGTACCTGCTGAACAGGCTGCATAGTTCAATCTGGCAGTTTATAGAAAAAGGGCAGGTTTCCTGCCCTTTTTTATTTGTAAAATTACTATATAATCATTTATGCATTTTCTCGACGAGGCAAAGATATTTATAAAAAGTGGTGATGGTGGCCATGGTTGCACCTCCTTCCGTCGTGAAGCAAACATTCCCTATGGCGGCCCAAATGGTGGCAATGGTGGTAAAGGAGCAAGCATAATAATAAAGGCAATCAAAGGCCTGAATACCCTTATAGATTATCGCTATACCCAGCATTTCAGGGCCCAGAATGGCGAACACGGTAAAGGCTCTAACCGTAACGGCAAATCGGGTGAAGATCTGATCCTGAATGTTCCTGTTGGTACACAGATATTCATGGATGATGGTAAAACCATGATCATGGATGTTATGGATGAGAATTTTGAGCAGGTTCTCTTGAAAGGTGGTGATGGCGGTTTTGGTAATACGCATTTCAAAAGTTCAACAAACAGAGCGCCTCGCAGAAACACGCCTGGCTGGGGCGGAGAAGAAATGTGGATATGGCTTAAGTTAAAACTTATATCTGATATCGGCCTTGCAGGCCTGCCAAATGCCGGCAAATCGACATTTCTAGCAAGTACTACCCGTGCAAAACCAAAAATTGCTGATTATCCTTTCACTACCTTGAAACCACAACTTGGTGTTTCATATGTAGATGGTGAAGAGTTTGTAATTGCCGATATCCCTGGACTTATTGAAGGTGCAAGCGAAGGGCACGGCCTTGGTCATCGCTTCCTAAAGCATATTGAGAGGTGCAAATCTATTCTTCATCTGGTTGATGGCACCAATGAGGATTTTATTAAGAATTATCATATTATCCGCGGTGAACTGGAGCATTATAGCAGTTTGCTGGCAGAAAAAGTTGAGATCGTAGCGCTTAATAAATGTGATGCTATGGAAGAAGATGAGATAAAAGAAAAGGTTGCTCTATTAAGCAAAGAGTGCGGCTCTAAGGTTTTCCCTATATCCGGCGTAAGCGGCGTGGGCATCACAGAACTTCAAAGGCATCTGCTCAAGAAAATAAAAGAATTAAATAAACTCGAAAAAGAACTAGAAATTTCTAATAAAAGCGTTATTAATGAGTTCCCAGAACAAGCTTCTGGAAATTAGATGTCTATTTTACTCCATACACTGACCGAATTAAAAGTTTCAAAGAATATCTGCGAGATCACGCTCGATAATCCTGAAGATAATTTCTTCTGCCAGATAATCGATTTCAATGAGACTTTGGGCCTTATTCGTAAGATCTTGCCTGATAATGGTGAATTCGATGGTTATGCTTTAATTTTCCTTCCAAATATTAAAAATGTTATTTGGGAAGGTGAACTTTTACAGCAATTAGAAATTCTTCTGGAAGATAGAAGTTCTGAAAAAGCTCACAATTTAAGCAAAATAGAAAACATAAATATCAATAGTGGCTTCTTTAAACTGATAAAGACAATAAATTCTTTATTCGGCCACATTTCCGTATATGAGATTGGCAATCGTAACGATTTTTATTTTGGTCAAGTAAAAGATATTGATGAGGAGCACCTGCTAATGCGCTTGATGGGTGATAAATTCAATATGGATGACCAAAGCATGGTGATCAGGCTGGAAGATATCGGGCGAATTGATTTCGGCGGAATTTATGACGAGAATATGCTGAGATTACATAAACTGAAAAAGAAGATTAATAAATAAAATGACAAAATTCATATTCATAACTGGCGGCGTTGTTTCATCATTAGGTAAAGGTTTAACCTCAGCTTCACTTTCTGCATTACTACAAGCACGTGGCTATACCGTTCGCATTCGTAAGCTTGATCCATATCTTAACGTTGATCCCGGCACTATGAATCCTATCCAGCACGGCGAAGTATTCGTGACTGAAGATGGTGCTGAAACTGATCTTGATCTTGGGCACTATGAAAGATTCACCGGCGTTAATGCGCGTAAGAGTGATAACGTAACCACCGGCCGTATTTATTCTGATCTTATCGCACGTGAACGCCGTGGTGATTATTTGGGCGTTACGGTTCAGGTGATACCGCATGTTACAAACCTGATAAAACAATTTATCACTGCTGATGTAATGGGAACAGATTTTCTTATCTGCGAAATTGGCGGCACGGTAGGTGATATTGAAGCGCTGCCGTTCTTTGAAGCTATACGCCAGTTAGGAAATGAATTAGGACGTGAACGTGCATTATATGCACACTTAACGCTGGTTCCTTATGTCTCAGCTGCACATGAATTAAAAACGAAACCAACACAGCACTCTGTAAAAGAGCTGCGTTCCATAGGTATAATTCCTGATATTCTTATTTGCCGTACCGAGCATAAAATCCCGGTTTCGGAAAAGCAGAAGATAGCGCTTTTCTGTAATGTTAAACCTGAATGCGTGATCGAAGCGATTGACACTGATGTGATCTATAGCGTTCCTATCAATTATTACAGAGAGGGTTTAGACACTGAAGTTTTGAAACGTTTCAACATGCCATTTGAACAAAAACCTGACCTTCATGTATGGGAAGAGATTTCCGAAAATGTTCGCAACCCTCGTGAGGAAGTAACTATCGCAATGGTTGGTAAATACGTAACCCTTACCGATGCATATAAATCTGTAATAGAAGCCTTAACGCATGGCGGCATCGCTAATGATACAAAAGTTAAGATCAAGTGGATCAATTCGCGTAAGTTTTTGAATGATGCTGTTCCGGAAGAATTGAGCGGTGTTCACGCCATTCTTGTTCCTGGAGGTTTTGGTGAAGAAGGCGCCGAAGGAAAAATTGCAGCAGCAAAATATGCCCGTGAAAACAATGTGCCATATTTCGGCATTTGTTTTGGCATGCAGATGGCAGTTATTGAAGCGGCAAGAAACTTATGCGGTATGGACGATGCAACTTCTACAGAATTTAAACCTCAGGCCCATCCCATTGTTGGCTTGATGACAGAATGGAAGACCAAAGAAGGCAAGGAATCACGTGAATTAGGCGGAAACCTTGGTGGAACAATGAGATTAGGCGCATATGACTGCACTTTGAAAAAAGGTTCTAAAGTTCATAACATTTACAGACAGAATGAAATTTCTGAGCGCCACCGCCACCGTTATGAAGTTAACATAAATTTCAAAGATCAATTAGAAGAAAAAGGCTTGATATTCTCTGGTCTTTCGCCTGATGGCAATCTTCCGGAGATAGTTGAATATAAAGATCACCCTTGGTTCATTGGCGTACAATTTCACCCGGAATTCAAATCAAGACCTTTTGATGCACACCCGTTGTTCAAAAGCTTTATAGAAGCGGCGATACAAAATAAGAATAAGAAATAATTATTGGCCCTTAGGCATAGCGTTTTGCAGTTGCTTAGTCGTGTTGGTTATTACCTGCTGAGCTGAGCCTGCAGTCATATAATCCTGAACATTAATCATATCTTTTATCTGGTTAGGTGACATGCCCTCATCTTTCATCATTCTCACAGCGTCCTTAAGCTTATCCATATCTATCACAGAACCGTTTGCCTGAAGGCCTTGAATCTGGCTTGCAAGTGAGCCAGTTGGGTCAAGATTTTTTACGAATCCAAGGTCAACACCCATATTCTGAACAACATTTTTGAAATAGCCCTGTAATTTATCGGCACCTTGAGAAGTTATTTGATAAGTTTCTCCTTTTTGCAACCAGTCTGGATCTTTCCCGCCTTTGAAACTTCTAATGAAATAGTGCGCCGTAGAAGCAATGATTATACCAATTGTAAGGCCAACAGCGGCACCTAAAATCCTATCGCTTGGTCCACCAACAGTTCCACCCAGGGCAGAAACCAAAATGCTAACTATTATTGATAAAAGAACCAGAACAGCCACATATGTTGCTATCATCGCAACTGCGTTTAAAACCATACCATCAGGAAGCTGGGCCGCCAGAAGTGTTTTGATTTTTGGATATAGAATAAGTGTTAATACGCCGGCGCCATACCACTTGCCCAAGCCCAAAATACTCTTTATTGCACCTTTGAAAAAGCCCCACGTAACGTAAAGCAGGGTTATTACACAAACTATTATGTCAAACTGCGTAAGCATTTTTCCAAAATAACAGTTAAATCCTAGGCTGCAACATCGAATGATATTTCAACCACTTCTTCATCCAAGGTGTAGCTTGATTTAAATTTTGTATAGTTGGCACCGTCAAGATGTACGGATTTAGCCAATGTCTGCTCTGATATATAGTTTTTATTGAGCTCTATGGCGTTAACAAAAGCTGCCGGGGCCTTCAATGCTATATTTATACGATCTGTAATATTTAGGTCAGCTTCTTTGCGGGCCTGCTGGATCAGACGCACTATATCACGTGCTATGCCTTCATTTTTAAGTTCGTCAGTAATATTCAGGTCTAATACAACCAGACCATCATTATTAGATATCGCGGCGGCTCCTTTCGGTGAAAGCGCCTCAAGTGTTAGCTCGCTTTCATTTCCTTCAAGAATTTCTCCCGCGATCTCTACTTTGCCATCAGAAGTTTTCTTCCATTGGTTAGCTTTATTTGCAGCGATTATGTCTTTTACCTTGGTTGGTAAGCGTTTACCAAGAACCGGAAAATTGATCTTTAGTTTAAGTTTTGCAACTTCATCAAGGTTGCTTGCGAACTCGACTTTTTTAACGTTCAATTCCTCTGCAATTATATCAGAAAAATCCTTAACATCAGAGGCATTGAAGGCATAAAAAGTTAGTTTTGATAAAGGCTGGCGAACCTTAGCATTTTCCTTATTCCTGACCGCAAGGCCTGCATTGCAGATATCGCGAACTTTATCCATTTTCGCAACCAGATTTGCATCTAGTTTTATTGCTTTAACATCCGGGAATTTTTCCAGGTGAACTGATTCTTTTCCGGTTAAGCCACGATAGACTTCTTCAAACAAGAAAGGTGCAAGTGGTGCAGCAGCGCGGCATATTGTCACCAGACATGTATAAAGTGTGTTATAAGCAGAAACTTTATCGGCATTCTTTTCATCACCCCAGAAGCGTTCGCGGCTACGGCGGATGTACCAGTTATTCAGCACTTCAAAGAAGTCAGCAACTGCTTTGCAGGCCGTACTGGTGAAATATTGATTGAATGATTTTTCTATCTGCTCAACAGCCGAACCAAGTTTTGATAGTATATATCTATCGATCAGATTTTCTGAGTTGAATTTTTCCTCTGCCTTAACACCATCACTATTCGCATATAGGCTGAAGAAGTGATATGCATTCCAGATCGGTTTCATGACTAAACGAACAGCATCACGTATATCGCTGCCATCTTTAGAAATATTAAGTTCACCGCCCATCATCACCGGTGATGCAACCATCATCCAACGCATTGCATCCGCACCATACTGGTCGAATACTTCTTTCGGATCAGGATAATTACGCAGGCGTTTAGAAAGTTTCTGTGAATTCTCGTCCAATATCACGCCGTGACAGATGCAGTTTTTGAACGGCACATTATCAAAGAGTGCAGTTGAAAGAACCATCAACGTATAGAACCATCCACGAGTTTGTGCCACATATTCAACGATAAAATCAGCAGGGAAACGATTTTCGAATTTATCCTTATTCTCAAACGGATAATGTATCTCCGCAAATGGCATTGAACCTGATTCGAACCAGCAATCCAGAACTTCCGATACGCGTTTTATAGTATGATTATTATCTTCTGGATCAGGCTTTGTTAGCGAATCGATGAATGGGCGATGCAGATCATCAACTTTTGTGCCAAAGAATTCTTCTAGTTCTTTTATTGAACCAAATACATAAAGCTTTTTGTTTTTTGGATTGGTGCTGCGCCAGATAGGTATAGGTGAACCCCAGAAACGGTTACGGGATATTGCCCAGTCATGTGCATTTTCAAGCCATTTGCCGAACTGACCATCACGAATATGTTCTGGTATCCAGTTTATATTTTCATGATTCAACTGAACCATGCGCTCTTTAAATGCCGTAACTTTCAAATACCAGCTCGGCACTGCTTTATATATTAGTGGAGTATCCGTACGCCAGCAATGTGGGTAATTATGGATATAATCTTCCTGCTTTATCAGTGAATTATTTTCTTTAAGAAAATCGATTATGCGCAGATTAGCCAGACCATACTTCTTAAGCTGATCTTGCTTATAAGGTTCATCAGCGTTTTTATTTGTATCCTGCACAACATTCAAATGCTGCAATGTTAAAGTACGACCCGTTTGCGGATATTTTATATCATAAATTTCATGCGTAAATTTGCCAGCCTCATCAACTGGGCAAACTATACCGCCATTATCCGGCAGGCATATACCGTTCGCGAGTGCAACGCGCTGGTCATCCTCACCAAAACCAGGTGCAATATGCACAACGCCCGTGCCATCTTCATCAGAAACAAAGTCACCTTCCAATATTGTGAAGGCATTTTTTCCACCGCGTTTATCATTCGCAAAGAATGGGAATAATGGTTTGTATTTTAGGCCCAAAAGTTCTGATCCATGTAATAAAGCACCTTCGTGGTTTAGCCCTTCTAACTTATTATTTCTTATATATTTTTCAGAAACGATGTAAGCCGCTTCTTTATCTATATATATATTATATTTTACGTGTTTCGATACAGCCAAAGCTAAATTAGATGGTAAAGTCCAAGGAGTAGTAGTCCAAGCAAGAATGAAGAATTTTTTAACAGACTTCATTTCTTTTGAGTTTGATGCAATCTCATTATAATTTTTTAATACTTCTGGTAATTCTTCCAATTCAAAAGCAACAATTGCTGATTTGCTCACCTTTTCGCGGTAAGAATTATCAAGTCTGGTTTCGAAGTTTGAAAGCGGAGTTTCACATGCCCATGAATATGGCATAACTTTATGGCCTTCATAGATCAGCCCTTTTTCATGCAATTGTTTGAACGCCCATATGACCGATTCCATATAGTTGCGATCCATGGTTTTATAGCCATTCTTGAAATCGACCCAGCGGCCAAGGCGATTAACATAATATTCCCACTCGGAAGTATATTTCATCACTGAAGTACGGCAGGCATCATTGAATTTGCCAATGCCATATTCCTCAATTGCAGCCTGGCCATGAATGCCAAGTTCCTTCTCAACTTCCATCTCAGCAGGAAGACCGTGGCAATCCCATCCGAACACACGTTCAGTACGACGACCTTTCATAGTTTGATACCGCGCAAAAATATCTTTCACGCATGAGGTAAGAAGGTGACCATAATGGGGCAGGCCGTTTGCGAAAGGAGGCCCATCAAAAAAACTGAATTCGTTTTCCCCGACAGGAAGATTTTCAATTGATCTTTCAAAAACGCGATTCTCTTTCCAATAACCCAAAAGTTTCTTTTCTATATTCGGGAAATCCGGATTGCTTGTAGTTTCAGGATAATGTTTCTGTTTGCTCATGAACTGGCTTATAATATATAATTTGGAATTGTGAAGAAAAAGCTACTTCTACCACTCGCCCTGCTGCCTTTCAATATGCCTTCTGACAATTGAAATAAAGCTGGAAAGATTGCGGATTTTTTTGCCTTCTGACTTATTAATCAGCTGTTTTATATACTCATGCAGATTTTCACGCGCCCTGAAAGTGCCTTTTTCTTTGGCTTTCTGGTCAATCTCATCAATAACTTCTATAGCAAATTTCACCGCATCAAATAAAGGTTCAGGAAGTGCAGCTTTCTCGTAAAGCGCTTTTAGGCCTGAATCCAGGTTAGAAACCAGCTTTTCAATATTATGGTATTTTACTCCTGCTATACGGGACATGCAGATCTCAAACATGGTTTTATTACCCAAAGCAATAGCAGAGATGGGAACAAACTGACCAATCGGCTCAAGATCATTCAATATGAATGTTAGCTTACCGTGAATAGGATCAAGGGCCTGCTCCAGCTGATCGTTAGCTTCTAGCATATTTATCAGTTCAAGCAGATCATTGCCGAATATCTTCATATTGCCGAAACGGAAGGCAGCTATTTCACCACTTTCTGCAAATAATGTGCTTATCTTCTCGAATGAGCAGTTATATTTCTTCTCAAGCTTTGATTGAATAACTGATGAAACTTTTTTGGTAAGTTCCACTACTAATATTGAAGGTATAGAACCGCGGGTCACAAGAGCTTCTATGACCTCTTCTTTATTAGAGAAAGAATCGATTACCTTTATAAGACTTTTTTCTGCGATTTGTGCCGAGGCATTATTCAACAGGCTGGTGACCACTTCACCTTTTTCAGTATTAACCAACGCTTCAGAAACTGATTCTGAAAGCGAATTTCTCTGTGCAACGGCAACCTGAGCCTTTGTATCACCTGTTGATACAATATCTATCAGATCATCATCAGTAAGAAGTTCTGAAAATTCTAATATAGGCCTTGAAACATCATCAATGTCTTTAGCAAGGGAAAGAATTATATCTCTTGGCATTTGATCTGCGCTCATAAGGTTTTCGGCGATCGATTTCCTAACCCCTATTTCAGCATATCTTATAAGTAGGCGGAATATTTCCTCGGCAAGGCCTTGCTCTTTCCCTGAAAAAGCACCTGCCCTATATTGGGTTGATATTTTATTGATAACTTCTACTTTAGACTCAAGGTTTTTGCCCTTTGTAAGAAGATCGACATCACTTTGGCTTAATTTATCAGACATATGCGTATTTTAGGGCTCTTTTCTGGCTATTTCAATAAGTTCCGCGCATTATGCGCTAATTGGCCAAATATGTCAAAAATATTTGTTGCAAATGGCTTTTAGATATGTATTATCCGCCTTCCTTAAACTACTAATGTTGAATTTATGGCACTATACGAGACTACAATAATATTCAGACCAGACCTTGCTCACGGCGATGTTGAGAAGGTGGCTGCGAACTTTGAAGAAGTGATAACTTCTGGCGGTAAAATCGCGAAAAAAGAATTCTGGGGTTTAAGAGACCTTGGTTACAAAATCAATAAAAGCAAAAAAGGTCATTATGTCCATTATGGATATGAGGCAAAACCTGCTGTGATCTCTGAACTGCGTCGTAAACTACGTATCAGCGAAGATGTTCTTAGAGACCTTACTGTTAAAGTTGAAAAAATTTCTAAAGAACCTACTGAATTAGAATAATATTTGGAGTATCAAGACAATGGCTTATCAAAATAACAAAGAATCGAAATACATAGCAAATCCTGCTATGTTACCTCAGGTTTTCTCTAGAAAGGTCAGAAAATGCCCTTTCTCTGGTGAGAATGCTCCTAAGATCGATTATAAAAACATTCCTCTTTTGAAACAGTTCATCTCTGAAAGAGGTAAAATACTTCCTTCGCGCATTACTTCGGTAAGCGCTAAAAAACAAAGGGAACTTGCGAAAGCTATTAAAAATGCACGCATGATCGCCCTTATTCCTTTCGTTAGCAACTAATTAAGTAAGCGATTTAAGTCATGAAAGTCATTTTATTAGAAAAATATAAGAAACTTGGCCAAGTTGGTGAAGTTATTGATGTGAAAAATGGTTTCGCACGTAACTATTTGATCCCAAATGGTAAAGCTGTGCAGGCTACTAAAGCTAATATTGCTGATTTTGATGCAAGGAAAGCTGAGCTTCTTGAAGAAAGCAAAAAGAAAGAGGAAGTTGCAAACAAATTATCTTCTAAAATCAAAGGTAAAATCATCAATATCATTAAACAGGCTGGTGATGATGGCAGGCTTTATGGCGCTGTTCATTCTAATGAGATCGCTGATGAGCTTAAAAAACTTGGCAGCGATATAACTCGTAAACAAGTTATCCTTAACTATTCAATCAAGTTCATCGGTATCTATGAAATTGATATCGATCTTGGTGAAGGCGTATTCAGCTCAATCTATATGAACGTTGCACGTTCTGAAGGTGAGGCTGAAGAATCTTCCAAGAAATTCAAATCTGGTGAAATCCAGCTTACTACCGCTAACTCCGATCTTAGATCTGTTAGCACAAAAGCTGAACCTCAAAAAGCTGAAGCTGAAGCAAAACCTGCTCAAGAAGCTTCTGCTGAATCTGCTACTGAAGAACAACCGGCTGCCTAATTATAAATTAGCTTCTTGCTAATGGGATTAATAATATTATTATTGATCTCCCAATCATATTTTCTATGGAAGCTGAGAAAAAGATCGTTGCATTAAAAACCGCAGTTGATAGCAAAAAACCACCTTATAATATTGAGGCCGAACAGTTCATTGTTGGTGCAATTCTCAATAATAACGAATCTATAAACAAAGTGGCTGATTTTCTTCTGGCGGACCATTTTTACGAACCGTTACACCAGAAAATCTATCAGGCAATTACCGGCCTTTATGAAAAAGGTATAATTGCAAATCCGGTCACTCTTAAAAACCACTTCAGCAATGATCCTGCAATGGAAGAAGCGGGCGGTGCAAATTATTTATTACGACTGACAGGTCTCGCAGGCGGTATAATCAATGTGCGTGATTATGCCTGGATAGTTTATAACCTTCACATAAGTCGCTCACTTATTAATATCGGTGAAGAACTTTTAGAAGATGCCTATAACTCCACTGGTGAGAAAAATGCCTCATCACAGATTGAAAAGCCTGAGGGCATGTTGTTCAACCTGGCAAGCACAGGCTATTCTGACACGAACTTTACACCAATCAGGAACTCCCTTCAAACTGCCATAAGAGTTGCAGATCTGGCTTCAAAGCGCGATGGTGCGATCAGCGGCATACAAAGTTCTTTTAAAGATATTGATGCGCTGCTTGGTGGTTTCAACAAATCTGATTTGATAATTCTCGCGGCACGTCCTTCTATGGGTAAAACTGCACTTGCGATCAATTTTGCATTCAACGCAGCAAAATACCTAAAAACTGAATATGAGAAGCAGCTGGAAGAATATAAATTAAACCCTCAATCTGCTGAAGAGCCAAAACTTGGTTCTGTTGGCGTTATTTCGTTAGAGATGTCTGCAGAACAGTTGGCAACCCGTATGCTTTCTATGAAAACTGATATCAATGCTGCAAATATCAGGCGCGGAAAATTAAATAAATCACCACATAATGATGAATTCCGCAAACTTCTTGATGCATCATCTGAGTTGCAGGGCCTGCCGATGTTCATTGATGATACTCCGGCACTTTCAATTTCTGCTATACGCACCAGAGCGCGCCGTTTAAAGAGAAGGCATGAACTTTCAATGTTGGTCATAGATTATCTTCAGCTTATTCGTGGTGTAGAGAAAAAATCTGAAGCAAGCCGCGTACAGGAGATCTCAGAGATCACTATGGGCTTGAAAGCAATCGCAAAGGAACTTGATATTCCTGTAATTGCTCTATCTCAGCTTTCAAGGCAGGTTGAACAACGCCCTGATAAGCGCCCGCAATTATCTGATCTTCGTGAATCTGGCTCGATCGAACAAGATGCCGATATCGTAATGTTCATCTATCGTGAGGCTTATTATAAGGAAAGGGAAAAACCTTCTGACGATGATATGGAAGCAATGCAAAGATGGCAGGAAACCATGTCTAAGATCGATAACGTATCTGATATCTTGATCTCGAAGAACCGTAACGGCCCAATAGGTAACGTGCGCCTGTTCTTTGATAAGAACACAACCCGCTTCGGTAATTTCGAAGGCGTTTATGTAGATGGTTATTCTGAATGATAGTAGTTACGGGTGCCGCAGGATTTATAGGTTTTCACCTTACTAACACCTTATTGCAACGGGGTCATGAAGTAATCGGTATTGATAGCATTAATGATTATTACGATACCTCTTTAAAACATTCACGCCTTTCTATCCTAAAAGATCAGAATAATTTCACCTTCTACCAGGCCGATATCTCAGATTACGAAAAAATCTCTGAAATATTTAAAAAACATAATAAAATTAAAACCATCATACATCTGGCGGCCCAGGCTGGTGTCAGATATAGCCTGGAAAATCCTTTTGCTTATATACAGAGCAATGTAACTGGGCAGACGGTAATATTTGAAGCGGCAAAAAACTTTTTACCTGAATTGCAAAACTTACTTTATGCAAGCTCCAGCTCAGTTTACGGCAATAGCGATAAAACACCTTTTGCCATTGATAATGAAACCGATAAACCGGTTTCACTTTACGCCGCCACAAAAAAATCTTGTGAATTGATCGGCCATTATTACGCAAACACCTTTAAAATACCCTCTATAGGATTAAGGTTTTTCACCGTGTATGGTCCTTATGGCAGACCCGACATGGCATATTTTTCTTTCACTAAAAACATAATGGCTGGCAAGCCAATAAAGCTTTTCAATTCAGGGAATCTGAAAAGGGATTTTACTTATATAGATGATATAATTTCTGGAATAATTGCCTGCATGGGCAAAAAGCCGCAATTTCATAAAGTATATAATCTTGGTAATAATAAACCTGTTGATGTGAAATATTTTGTTTCAACGTTAGAAAATCTTATAGGCAAAAAAGCTATTATCGAAAATGAGCCTATGCAGAAAGGTGATGTTTATCAGACTTATGCTGATATCAGCGAAAGCCAGAAAGATCTGGGCTTTCAGCCAACAACCTCAATAGAAGCCGGCTTAAGTAATTTTATTGAATGGTATAAATCGTATTACGGCAATTAGTGTTTTACCACTTTCAGATATGGCTTATTGAAGCATATCACTCTAGGGATCCCTAAAATATCTTTTCTAACTTCGTGGATCTCAAAACCTTTTTCCTTGATCAGATTGATTATGTCTTCTTCCTGCCATTTACCAATTTCTATAAAAATACGGGTATGGCTGTTCATTACATGCTCAACCTGGTCAAATATTTCCTTATACGCATCTAAACCATCAATACCACCGTCCAGAGCTGTTCGCGGGTCATACAGCCTTACTTCATCCGAAAGATAATCTATCTGGCGGGTTTTTATGTAAGGCGGGTTAGAGATTATAATATCAAATTTTTCTTCAATGCCTTGAGTCCAGTTGCCTTTAATAAAATTTATACGGTCAGCAACTTCAAGATTTTGAGCATTCTCGCCTGCAATTTTTAGTGCTTCGATCGATATATCAACACCCAATGCACTGGCATTTGGATATTCTTTCAGCAATGTAATTGAAAGGCATCCGGTTCCCGCACCAAGATCTAATATCTTCAAATCCCGATTATGGTCTTTATATTCATTTAAAACCGATTCGATAAGCGTTTCACTTTCGGGCCTTGGATCTAGTGTATCAGGCGTAGTTTTAAATGTATATTTCCAGAAATCCTTACGGCCTAATATCTTCGATATAGGCTCACGTCTGACACGGCGCGCAAGTAACGAATCAAATTTCACCAGCTCTTCATCTGTTACTATACGCGTTGCAGAAACCAGAAGCTGCTCATAGTTAATCCCTAAAACTTCCTGCAGTAAAAGCCTGGAGTCAAGTAGAGAAGTTTTTATCCCGACGGTTCTCAGGCGCAAAGCAGCATCTTTCCATACATATTTTAGGTATTTAGGATCCTGATTGCTCACGATCTACTCCGTTTCCTGGGAAAGCTTTTGTGCCTGATCGTCCGCTATCAGCGCTTCGATAAAATCTTCTATCTCACCTGCACCCACAACCTTATCAATATTATAAGTTGTCAGATTAATCCTGTGATCAGTAACACGGCTTTGCGGAAAATTATAGGTTCTTATGCGCTCTGATCTATCTCCGCTTCCAACTTGCGTTTTACGTGCTGCAGATCTTTCCATTTCCTGCTGATGACGAATATTTTCATAAATACGCGATTTCAAAATTTTCATCGCTTTAGCTTTATTTTTATGCTGAGATTTCTCATCCTGGCATGCAACAACCGTGTTAGTTGGTATGTGCGTTATACGAACTGCAGAATCTGTAGTGTTCACTGATTGCCCACCCGGACCTGACGAGCGATATACGTCAATTCTCAGATCCTTTTCTTCGATCTTAATATCAACTTCTTCAGCTTCTGGAAGAACTGCAACTGTTGCTGCAGATGTATGTACTCTGCCCTGATTTTCAGTTGTAGGAACGCGCTGAACCCTATGCACGCCTGATTCGAATTTTAATTTTGCATAAACGCTGTTACCCGTAATATTGCATATTACCTCACGGCTACCGCCCGTGTCGCTCGGTGAGTGTTCCAATATCTCAAATTTCCAACCCTGATTCTGCGCATAGCGTTGATACATATTTAAAAGATCATCCGCAAAAAGTGCTGCCTCTTCACCACCCGTACCTGCACGTATTTCAAGAATAACGTTCTTTTCATCTGCTTCATCTTTTGGAATGAGTGCAAGTTTTATCTTTTTTTCAA
Organism: Pseudomonadota bacterium; assembly: GCA_048498735.1. GTDB lineage: Bacteria > Pseudomonadota > Alphaproteobacteria > Rickettsiales > UBA8987 > JAMHZE01. The sequence goes on along the minus strand of JBEHXK010000008.1, from coordinate 57,223 downwards.
GTTCCGGAAGATTCTTCTTTGCTTCAAAATATTCTTCTTCTGCCAGAGCTTTCATTTCAGGATCATTCATTAATTCAGCAGAATCATTTAATGTTTTCTGGGTGCTTTTATATTCTTCAATAACATTAACCACGTTGGTTAAGTCTGAATATTCTTTGGATAAACGCCCAAAATCCTTGGAGTCCAGACCATCTGGATTCGAAAGCTTATCGCCTATTTGCTTATGTTTGGATAGGATTGAATCCAGTTTATTTTCGAAACTCATTTATCAACTCGTTAATAGTAATTTTTTTCTGCTCAGTGGTTTTCATATTTTTTAACTCATAACCATCTTCAAAAACAAAAAGAATATGAGATGCAGAAAGCTTATCTGCTTTTTGCACTTTCTTTTTAAAATTACCAGTGGAAATAATTTCTGTAGCAATATTATTTTTTCTTAATTCTGTTGCAGCACTCAGAGCCTTGTCTGAAAAATCCGATATAACAGCAATAAGATTTTTTTCATTTTCGTTTTTAGGCAATGAAAGCATTAATCTCTCAATACCAGCTGCAAAGCCAACTGCAGGCGTTGCAACACCACCCATTTGTTCGATCAATCCATCGTATCTACCGCCAGCAAGAATAGTGTTCTGACTACCCAGCTCACCGCTTTCAGAAATAAATTCAAAAACAGTATGGTTATAGTAATCCAGTCCACGAACTATTTTTGGATTGATCACAACTTCAAAAGGAATTGTTTTTATATTTTCTAAAACTCCATAGAAGAATTTTTTTGATTCCTCGTTCCAGAACTCACTCATTAAAGGTGCATTGGCAATTACAGCCCTATCACCCTCATCCTTAGAATCTAATATTCTCAATGGATTTTTCCGCAGGCGGCGTTTGCTGTCCTCTGATAATTTTGATTCGTGTTCACTAAAATATTTAACTAAAGATTTTGTATATTCCTCGCGAGATTCTTTATCGCCCAATGAGTTAATATTTAATTTCACACCTTCTTTAATTCCTAATTCTGAAAGTATTTGTGATGCAAGAATTATTATCTCTGCATCTGCATGAAAATCTTTTACACCTAATGATTCAAAATTAATCTGATGAAATTGACGATATCTGCCTTTCTGCGGCCTTTCATATCGGAACACCGGGCCATAAGAAAAAAGTTTCAATGGCAGATTCTGTTGCATCCCATTTGAAATAAATGCCCTTACCACACCTGCTGTAAATTCAGGGCGTAAAGTAATTTGCTCACCGCCCTTGGTTTCAAAACTATACATCTCCTTTGAAACTATATCGCTTTCATCGCCAAGCGTGCGGGCAAAAACATCAGTCGATTCAAAAATAGGCAGTTGAATATTCTGGTAATTATAAATATTTGCCAGCTTGCCGGCAATGCCAAGAACGCGATGATAATCAACTGCAGCCTCACCAAAAATATCTTGTGTTCCCCTGACTGGTTGGAATTTGCTCATATTATGCTGCCTTGCCAAAACGATTGTTAATGTAATCTATCACGATTATTTCAAATTCTTCAGCTATTTTATCACCACGTAATGTATGAACTTTTTTTCCATCAATAAATACAGGTGCCACTGGCGATTCACCAGTACCAGGAAGTGATATACCTATGTCCGCATGTTTACTCTCACCCGGCCCATTAACAATACAACCCATCACAGCGACATTAAGCGTTTCTACACCAGCATATTTCTCTTTCCATGCAGGCATAGAATTTGCCAAAAATAATTGGATTTTTTCTGCCAACTCCTGGAAGAAAGTGCTGGTAGTGCGCCCACAACCCGGGCATGCAGTTACTTGTGGCGTGAATGAACGCAAACCAAGAGTCTGCAAAATTTCCTGACAGGTTTTGACCTCAACCGTTCTGCTTTCCCCTGGGCGTGGAGTCAGTGAAGCGCGAATTGTATCGCCTATTCCATTATTAAGTAAAAAACTTAAAGCAGCAGTTGTCGCAACCACGCCTTTATTTCCCATACCAGCTTCAGTTAAACCTAAATGAAGTGCATAGTTACTGCGTTTTGAAAGTTCCGAATAGACATCTATCAAATGTTGAACGCGACTGACTTTTGCAGAAATAACTATTTTATCCGAACCGAGTCCAATCTCTTCGGCTTTTTTTGCACTGATCAATGCTGATTCAATCAGCGCTTCCTTCATTATATCATCAGCGCTTTTAGGTTTTGCCGAACGGGTGTTTTCATCCATCATCTTAACAACAACTTCCTGATCCAAACTACCCCAGTTAACACCAATACGCACAGGCTTGTTATATTCTATCGCCTTTTCTACCATCACTTCAAATTGAGCATCTTTCTTTTTTCCAAATCCAACATTTCCTGGATTTATGCGATATTTATCGAGCGCCTTTGCGCAGTCAGGAAAATCTGTAAGAAGACGGTGACCATTATAATGGAAATCACCAACCATCGGTGCCGGGCAATTATCCTTTAATAGAATTTCTTTTATTTGAGGAACTGCTCTTGCAGATTCTTCATTATTAACAGTGATACGAACTATTTCAGAGCCGGCCTGCCAAAGCTCTTTTATCTGCGCGGCAGTGGCCGCGGCATCTGCCGTATCAGTGTTGGTCATGGATTGAACGACAACCGGCTCACCTCCACCGATATATACGTTACCTACCTGAACTTTTTGCGTTATTTTGCGGATTATTTGCATTTGTATTAGCCGGAGCTTTTATAGCTACAGGTGATGCTGCAGGCGTAACAGGCGCTGCGGTTGCAGGAGTTACTATGTTCGTTGTCACAGAAGCCGCAGAAGCTGCAGGCTGTTTTGTACTATCAATATTAGCAGCTTGTGGAACAACAGCATTTGGATTTTGGTTCTGTGGCTTCACACCTTCATAGGGCTGTGCTTCAGCCACGTTTGTCATATCATCAGCTTTCAGAAGATATGCAGTTCCGTTTTTTTGTAATTTATTGACATCTTTTATCTGAACACCATCAAGATATATATCAAGCGTATTTATATTATCCGTCATTAGGTAATACTGTGAAGAGCCATTTATCATCGCTGCTTCACTTGGGTCCATTTCCTTATTTATGATCACACGACCATAAAGATCTTTCACCAACACCTTATTTTTTGCAGTGGCTAATAATGTTATTACCAATTCTTTACCAACATAATCCTGTGTATCTCTCTGTATTGGAGAAACTTGCGGGATCTGTTTTATAAGATTTTGCGGATCACCAACTTTTGCCTGAAGATCGGTTTGTATAGCAAGTTGCTGCTGCGGATCTTGCGTCGCCTTCATCTGCTCTTCAGCTTTTTTGTTCTGGGTTTCTGTATAGTTTTCTATGGCGTTATTGACCTGTTCTTTCTTAGAAACACGCGGGCCATAAAACAATGAATAGAGAACAAATATAACGAAAATACAGCCAATTATTATAGATTTAGTTGGTATACTTGCATTTGTCGGGCGGCCAAGCTCAATACGAACTTCACGGTCTTTAATGAACTCATCAGCTTCAACACTCCTCTCATAAGGCTTCATATTGATGCCTAGAAATTCTGAAACACTTTTTATGTAGGCTTTATTATATATCCCGCCAGGAAGCCTTGCCAGATCACCCTCTTCAATGGCTTTGATATATGAAGCTTTAATGTTTATTCGCTCAGCGATTTCTTCGATAGAAATGCCACGCTGCTCCCTCACCCTTTTAATTTCATCAAGAAATTCAGGCGATAAAATCTTCTCTTCATCTTTGCGGCTAAGGCTCATTTAACTATAAAAATTATCTAAACAGGTTATAAATTTTACAAAATATTGTTTTTTTATATTTCGCCTTTATAAGATAGGCGCGGAAACTTTATAGAAAATCTGTCAGAAAAATCACTATGAAAATTGCAAAAACCCTGTTTTTTTTAACTATCCTGCTAATTTTCCCGGCGCAAAGCCATGCCGTGCTGAAAATAGATATCACCCAAGGCAGCTCAGAACCTGTTCGTATTGCCCTGCCTGACTTCGTTGGCACCGACCAGACATCTGCAAATCTTGGCTCAAGGATCACCGAAGTAATTAATAATGACCTTAGTCGCTCCGGCCTTTTTACCGTTATTAACAAAAACGCATATATACAAAAGATTAGTGGTATAGATACCGTTCCTGATTTTCCAAGCTGGAAAAATTTAAGGGCACAGGCCCTTCTTTCCGGGCAGATCACTGTTGAAGGGGATTCCGTTAAAGTGCAATATCGCTTGTGGGACATTGTTTCCGGCAAACAGACATTGGCAAAATCTTTCAAGGCTTCGAGCCAAGGCTGGAGAAGGATTTCTCACCTGATAGCTGATGATATCTATGAATATCTGACCGGCGAAAAAGGTTATTTTGATACACGCATTGTCTATGTTGCTGAAACCGGCGATCTTCGCCGCAGAGTAAAGCGCCTGGCGATCATGGACCAAGATGGTGCCAATAATATGTTCCTGACCTCAGGTCGCAGCCTGGTGCTTACACCGCGCTTTAATCCTAATATGCAGCGTTTGATCTATCTATCATATAGAACCCGCCAGCCTTCGGTTAATATATATGACCTTTCGACTGGAAATGAACAGATCATAGGTCAATTGCCTGGCATGAGCTTCGCACCACGTTTTTCAAATGATGGCAACAAGGCAATATTCTCCGTTTCTGTTGAAGGTAATAGTGATATTTATGTTATGGATCTCGGCTCGCACCGCGCCAGCAAAATAACCAGCAATCCTGCGATCGATACATCGCCTTCATTCTCACCTGATGATAAAAAAGTTGCCTTTAACTCTGATCGTGAAGGCACTCAACAGATTTATGTAATGGATAGCGATGGTGGCAATGTACAGAGAATAAGTCATGGCAGCGGCCGCTATACAACGCCTGTGTGGTCCCCACGCGGCGACTTGGTGGCATTTACCAAACAACTTGGCGGCAAATTCTATATAGGCGTGATGAAACCGGATGGCAGTGGTGAAAGACTACTTACTGAAAGCTATCTGGATGAAGGCCCGACATGGAGCCCGAATGGCAGGGTGATAATATTTACCCGCACAACGCCTGGTAGCGGTTCACAACCAGAACATAGCTATATTTATAGCGTTGATATAACCGGTTATAATCTGATGAAGATCCCGACCGAAACTGATGCTTCTGATCCAGCGTGGAGTCCGCTTCTTTCCAAACAATGAAAATAACCATCATTGCCATAGGAAAACTTAACGATTCTAATATAAAATCTCTTATATCAGAATATGTTAAACGTCTGCCCTGGAAGATAAATATTATTGAGCTTGATGGTGGTAAAAATAAAAACCCTGATGTGGTAAAACTGGAAGAAGAAAAGCTGTTTTTATCAAAAATTCCAGAGGGTTATTATAAGATCATATTGGATGAAACCGGCAAATTAATGACCTCACCAGAATTTGCCGGACAGCTTGCAAAAATTGCATCCAACCAGACCGGTAATATCGCTTTTATAATCGGTGGCGCTGCAGGCCTAAGCGAAAATATGAGAAAATCCGCCAATCTTATAATATCTTTAGGTAAATTTACTTATCCCCATATGTTGGCAAGGTTATTGCTTATAGAACAATTATACCGCAGCCATATGATCATAGAGGGTAAATCCTATCATAAATGAGGCCTGCGGCTTGATTGAAGGCAATTTATAGATAAGATTTGGTTATGGCTGATACATCTTTACTTGGCATGCTTGCCACAAAAATGAAATATGATACTGAACGCCAGAAGGTGCTTTCAGAGAATATCGCCAATGCGAACACTCCAAACTATATGCGTAAGGATATCAACCAGCCGGATTTTGCTTCCATGGTTCAATCCTCAATGGTGACTCTGGAAACAACTCACGCTAACCACATTAAAGGTTTAAATTCTTCGCAGGAAAATCCTGTGGTGGAAACAAAAGATACTGTTCAGCTTGATATGGAAGCGGTTGAACTGGCAAAAAATAATACTGACTTCACCACTGCATCGGCGACATATAAAAAGATCATGGCACTGATCAGCGATGCTCTTGGAAATAGCAGTAACAGCTAATGCTTAAAAGAATATACATTCTCATCTCATTACTTTTTCCGGTTGCAGCTCTTGCAGGACCGCTGGATGATTCATTAAGCACTTCTGCCTCTGCCATGCAGGCGCAAAGTCAAAGAATTCGTATAGTCACTGAAAATATCGCCAACGCTAACACAACAGGTATCAGCCCAACAGATATTCCATATCGCAGAAAGTTAGTGTTTTTTGAAGAAACAAAAGATCCAAAAACCGGCGCCAATCTGGTTCAGGTTAGAAAAACTGATTTTGATAATTCTGATTTCAAACTTATGTATCAACCAAATCATCCTGCAGCTGATGCACAGGGCTATGTGAAATATCCTAATGTTGATCCTGCTCTTGAGTCTATGGATCTTCGCGAAGCGCAAAGAAGTTATGAGGCAAATATCAGCGCGATTGAAAATACAAAACAGATACAGCAAAGAGCACTTGATTTAATGCGATAAAAAGGGAAACTATATTCATGGCAGACCTTAAAACATTAGATGCATTATCCGCCTATAATAAAATGGCACAGCTTCAGGGAAACTATACTGAAGATGCTGAAGGCACTGATGGCTCAAGCTTCACTGAAATGGTTGAAGCCGCACTTGGCAATACTTTTGATAAATTAAAAACTGCGGAAACAGCCGGTAAAAAATCTGTAACCGGTGAAGTAAGCACTGAAGACTTAGCTGTAGCAGTTGCAAATGCAGAAACCAGTTTAAGAACTGTTATTGCTATACGTGACAGATTGGTCAGCGCCTTCCAGGATATCATCAGGATGTCGATCTAAAAATTTGTCTTAATCTAATTTTCATTCTATCATTTTCTTAATGGCAAAAACAATTAAAGTTGGCACGCGCAAAAGTAGTCTTGCACTCACGCAGACAGATCTTGTTATCAAAAAACTCAAAGAAAAAAATCCAGATATAGATTTCCAAATCGTTGGTATGAACACCAAGGGAGATCAGGTTCATCATAAACCTCTACGTGATATTTTTGAAGATGGCAAAAGCGCTTTCACCAGCGAAATACAGAAAGCCTTGAAACGCGGCGAAATTGATATTGCCGTTCATTCGATGAAAGATGTTGCCGGCAATATGCGGGAAGAAGAATTAGTCTTCGCAGCTTTCCTAAAAAGGGAATCGGCAGCGGACGTAATCATTCTAAAAGATAAAACTTTTAAAAATCTCAAAGAGCTACCGGCAGGTTATGTTGTTGGAACAGTATCCGCGCGCAGGAAAGCTGCATTACTACGCTCAAACCCTGAACTTATCGTTAAGAACCTGCGCGGCAACGTTCAAACCAGAATTGCAAAGTTGAAGGGAATGCATGTTTGGACCGAACATAAACCACTCGCCTATGATGCAATTCTTATGGCAGAATCTGCAATAATCAGAAGTGGTGACAATCTTGATCTTTCCGATCTGTTTTATTTCAAACTGTCATATGATGAAATGCTGCCGGCAGCAGGCCAAGGGACTATTGGTGTTGAATGTCGCGCTGATAATAAAAATTGTTTTGATCTGCTTCGCCAAATAAACCATGCGCCAACTGAAAGAATCACTATTGTTGAAAGAGAATTTCTTTATGAACTTGGCGGCAATTGCCATACTGTTATTGGTGCTTACGCAGAAATTTCGGGAGGAAATATTATCCTGAAAGCTGAGATCTCGGATGAAGCAGGTAATAATTTATATCAAATTGAAAAAAGTTCAGAAGATGGACATGCCCTTGGAAAACAGGCAGCACAATCGCTCAAGGACAAGATAATAAAAGATAAAGGAGAGAAATTCCTTTATGAGATACTTAATCTGACCGTAAAATAATACTAATTAGCCTTGGCGAGCTTTTAGCTTAGGGTTTTTCTTATTGATAACATAAACCCTGCCTTTCCTGCGCACGATGCGGCAGTTCTTATCGCGAAGTTTTGCGGATTTAAGTGAATTAACAACTTTCATAAAATCTCTTAATTTTGGAAGGCCAAACATATATAAATAACCCGGCCTGTCAAGCCTTTACTGGCACATAAAGCTATAAGCTGAAATTCGCTTGTTTTTCAATACCATTACCCATTACCTGCGAGAATTGGCAGAGTTCTATATTTAAACTGGTAACCGCACCGCCAAAATCTGAAATCTGCTCAGAATTCAAATAGATATAATATTGATCAGTGGGCTGAATAGTCCTGATTACATTATTAGACCCATCCAGAATATTGAGCACATATTTTTCCGCCCCTTCTGCCAGCGGTATATCCACATAATCATGCCAACCTGAAAATTCGCGCGATCTTCTCTCCCAGGAAATGTTTATATCACCACTGCCATCTTTGCTTGCAGTTACATAAACCGGCGAAAGTGGTATAAGGTTATTCGCCCTATAGTGAAAATTTTCAGCATCTACATCATTTATATTCTGGCCAAAAGTAACTGCCTTAAAATTTATATCCGAATTTATAAATGTTTTTGGTAATTCAACCCGCACTATATTCTGGTCGAGCAGAATAAATCTTTCGCCCGCAACATGCGTGCTTGTTTTATCTTCCGTCCCATAGCGCCCGCGTAATAATCCTTTTATCATATAACGATTTTCCTCAATAAACTCAGCTTCGCTAAATTGAATTATTTCATCGCCAATAATCGCCAGGTTACTTCCATTTATCACTTCATCTTGAGTGACCGATGTCAGTTCACCATTTAAAAGATAAATTTCTATTTCCGTGTTCTCATCGAATATAAATGGATTTCCATCCGGTAATGTATCAATGGCATTTCCCATTACTGAAGGGGTTTCTATCCGTGTTAGCGATTGGAAATTATCGGAGAAAGAATAAAATATTTCTGCACCATGCCAGTTAGAATTTCTCCCGCAAGCTGCAATTCTTATAGTGCCCGGATCAATATCAGATTCAGAAAGTGCTGGAAGGTCTAAAAATTCAACCACCGTTTCTGTCTGTAGCGAGGAGGTCTCAACATTATTGCCAGGCTCATAATCCTGCTTACTTCTCATTTCATATATGGATGAATCAAAACCCTTGCCTGTGATAGTTAGGTAATTCTTATTATATATTATCTTTCCCACGCGTAGTTTTTCGATATTTCCGTTATTAAGCGAAAGGCTTATTAAATCACCAATATCCAAAGTGATATATTTCAGCGGCAAATAAAACTTATATAATTTCCGTGCCAGCCAGTTCTCAGCAACTGATATCTCTGCAATAGATTTTGCTTTTTGCTCATCTATTACTAGTGGGAAATTACATTCATATATCTGTTTTATGGAGATACTATCGCGTGAATTGCTTGTTGTGCCAATTCCATAATTATTGTCGCGCTTTATGAAGTTCACATCCATATGTGATGGCAGATAGGTTACAGAAATATAATTTATTACCAGTTTCTGCTTACCAATATCCGCAAGGTCATCTTCCGAAATTGCCAGCTCACTCTCTCTGCCACTGGTAATGAATCTTAAATCCTCATCGATTTCGCAACCATTAAAAAAATATGCATCTTTTAGTTTCTCTATGGCCTTTGCACCCGATATTCTTGTGTTTAAAATAAATCCATCAACATTCTGCTGCAGGCATGAAATATCAATTATATCTCCTTCAATATTAGAGCGGGTTGAAATTTCCTTAACAACGGCACCTAAGTCTGCCTGGCCTAATTTACCATTCACCCAATGGCCTTTGCTCCATACGCTGCCATCACTCCATACATCGAGTAAATCCGGCCAGAATGGGTATGGCCTTGCATCCCATGTCCATAAGAATTTTTCTTCAATCATATTAGAGTTCTGCCATTTTAACAGTGTAGCCTCTATACCCAAACGCTGTGCAGAAAAATCATTATAGCCTTCAGAAAAATATGGTAGCGCACTTTCAGTTGATTCCGGATTGTAGAATACATTAGGTTGGTTAGTAGCACCATCCACAGAAGGAAAGCCGAATTCCGTAAACCAGATTTTCTTTGATTGCGGCACCCATGAAGTTTGCACCGAATTTGGATTAGTATGATGATTGCCCCACCACCATGCTATATTTTTCCATGCATAGGCGACGCCAAGTGTGTTCTGCGTAATCCGATCAGGGTAATTATAATAATAGTCATATCCCTCGCCACTGGTCCAGCCATCAATCACTTCCTGAACATCATATATACCATTCTGCGGACGATTGGTCAGCGGGAAATAAGCATCAATGCCGATCATATCTATATTGCTGCTCGCCCACAAACCATCCATATTATACCAACCATTAACTGAATGATATTCACTCCAATCTGCGGCATATGTGATTTTTGTGTAAGAACCCATGGTGCTTTTAACTGAGCCCGCAAGGCTGACCAATTGTGCAACTGCAGGGAAATTATTTGACCCATCCTGCACTTGGGTAAGGCCTTTTAATTCTGAACCTATGATAAATGCATCGGCTTTATTTTTTACCAGATTGGCATAGTGCAAAATGAAATCATTATAACCATAGGTTTTTGTAAAAAAGTTTGGAATATTCGCTGGAGAAGTTGTGATGTGTCCGCGCCAAGGTTTATCGGTATTATCCACAAACAACATCGGATAGAACATAACTTTCAAGCCGCGGCTCTTTAGTTCATCTATCAGCCTTATGATAGATTGATCATTTGGTGTGCCTCCATATATTGCGCTGCCATCAACCACGGTTATCTGCTTTGCCGTATCGCGATCATAACCCCCAACACTCCAGACATCAGGTGTTGTGGTGGTGTTTTCTTTATATTCAACACCGGGCTTAATTGTTGCTGCATTCGCATCAAGTGAATCGGCAAACCATGCACAAACTATCGAAACCCATTCCAGATTGGGAAAGGTTTCCTGCAGCATATCGAGTGAAACCAGAACATCCGCCTTATTGCTGGCGTTATTCATATTTATAATATCGCTGCCACCGCGCTGGATAAATGTATCATTAACCACCACACCATATATTTTCTTCTGCACAATCGTGTCATACACAAATTCTCCTGAGCCAGGAATCAAGGTTATTGCAGTTACTAAGTCTTCTGCTGAACCGGTGCCACTAAAACTACCTTTCAATGTGCGGTTAACTTCAAATGCCAAATTTGGAATACGATTACCAAACGAATTAAGATCAAAATCCTCAAACACAATATAGGCCATACCTCTGTATGCCGGTACATTTCCAATACCTTCATATGATTCTATTATTGTATCAGGCATCTGGCTTTCATCACCTTTATATAAAGTATATGAAGTGCAATAGTCGCTTAAGTTTATCAAGTCATTATCCGCCCACACTCTTTCAATGCCTGTAATTTCTCCTTCACACAGGGCAACTGCAAATGTTACTTTATATTGATATTGGGTTTGAGTTGTTTTAGGCGCAGCAACGCTGCCGCCCTTCCCTCCGCCATTTATAGTGTTAGTAACACCTATTTCTTTTATATCTGATGCCCAGATCACATTTCCTGAAAGTTTTATCCTGCCAAAAACCAGTGGTATAACATCACCATAGGTTGAGGTTTGAACTGTCAGATCCGTTAGTCTTGGCCCTTTAATTTTATTTATAACTTCATCAGAAAGGGCTGAATCTATTTCATTACCAAGCTGCGTACCAAGCGACCTCACCTGACTATTAAGTATGCTCGACAATGCACTGCCTGCGAAAGGAATAGAGTTAATTCCCAAACTTCTGGTTACCGACGATGTTAGATTTCCTGCTGCGCTTGTGATAATTGCTGTTGCCATAACTAATCCGTAATTGAATAAACTTGCTCGATTTTCTCATGCCAGAATTTTGTGAGCCTATGCTCAACCACTTTGCCGGTCTGCGAATAACAATGAATTAAACCAAGGGCTGCGGAATCATTTTCATAATTACTGAAAAAACCCAGATGTTGTGGGTTGCTCCCAAAATTCATCAAAAATATATCACCGGGTTTTATATCTTTTTTCTCTTTCTTTTTGAGCAGCGCATCTAATCTTTGCTTCAACAATAAACCGTTTGGCGTTCTGCTGTAATTGGCAGGTGCATATCTCTTCAGTGGAATACCATTGAATTTTATTCCAAGCTCTTCGCCAACACCAAGAATAAGACCTAAGCAATCACAGCCTTTGCCCTTTTTGCACCCTTGATGAACAAAAGGCGTATCAAGCCATTCACGCGCTTTGGCTATTATTTGTTCTCGCAAATCCATCAGCTGACCTTGAAAATTTTATTAATTCCCGGAATGTCTGGTTCGCCACGAAAATTAATTGAGTTGGAAAATTTTGAGATGCATGTGGGGAAACTTTTGTCGCATCCGGCGGTTATCTGATAGGCATCACCGATATTTATTTTGTTCGGAAAAGGTATCGATAATGTCAGCGCGGAACCTGCTGATATCTTAATTTCTGTCGAGAAACCGGCATTAGAACCTGATGTGAATTTTATTATGCCTTTATTGAAATATCCGTTCTGTTCTGTACGGGATGTATCGGCAAAATTACGTTCGTCCGTTACATTAGTGACTGTACCGGTATAAGTATATGATGCTGCATCTATCTTACATTTATCATCACCAAATTTGGCACGGCATAAGGGTGAGTAACATTGTGTGAGCGTTTTATTTAGTCTGTCACTGATGCCTTTTATATTTACTGCAAAACCATCTCCAGTATTTGTGATCTCTGAAATTATCCCTTTCTTTAAAATCACTTTACCATCAGTAGGTGAAACATAATTCAATGCGAATATTTCCACTTCCGCATTATCAAAGCGGCCTGATCTTATATCAACCTCGTTAAAAAAATCTGAATCAATAATACCTAGTATTTCAAGGCTATTACCGTTTTGCGGCAGATCTCCTGCATATTGATCCAGGGTAAAGCCGGATCTGCTTATATATGAAACCCCATCAAAAATTATATTATCATCATGTGATGTGAAACCAAGTACGCTGCTATCGGAAAGCGTGATCTTCCAGCAGAATGTAAGCGTGGTCACTTCCGATTGCAGGTGAGCCTGCAGATTATCTGATATCTGTTTCATGGCTTAATTCTTAACTTCTATTAATTCTATTTTGCGTGTGCTGGTTTTTGAGAAATTCTCCACATCGCTTTCAAGCAGGTCTGTATTGAACCTGACGGGCACATCAAATTCAAAGCTGGCGGTTATTGGAAGATGTAGGGTAGGAGCTGTATTAAAATTGATAATTCCAGTGCTATAATCGACAGAAAAGTTGTTCTGTTGCTGGGTAGAATTAATATAAAGAACCACATTCCCGCTAACCGGTCGTCTAATTCTTCTTTGAAAGCTAAAATTTTCTTCACCATAATTTTTTACTAATTGAAATTGTTTCGTTGTGCCATCACCTGTGCCTATAAGCTGGTTCTTGGCAGTATAATCATTCCAGTCTTTATATCTGAAACCATAGGCCCGACCTCTTCTCGCCATGAAGAATTCATTTATCTGTTTAGCCTGTGCCGATGATATATCCTTATAATCGAGAATGTATCTGTGGCGTGCAGATTCCCAGGAAATATTGCGTTTCTCCTGACCGCTCGAAAGTGTAACTATATCGGTTTTAAATTCTGGCCCACCCTTGGCTTTAAATGATATATCCGCAGGAAATCTAACATCATGGAATGAGGTCATGTTATATCCTTACATTGCGATAAAAATTATAAAGCGATATAGATGCCGAACTCATTGCAGCCGAAGCATCCTTTCTTTCATAAAGCCCTGCGATATGTGCAAATAAGCCCTGTTTCAGAATTGCTGGAACATCACTTTCATCTGTTGCTAGGCCTGTGCTGTATATTATTTCCGTTCTGCGACCATATGGCTGCTGATTGAAAATCAGACTTACCTTACCCGCACTCAAATAATAATTTGAATTATCAAGCAGATTATCATTTTCATCAGTATCAATAATGGTAACTGAATCGATGGCAGTAACGGGCCCATAAGGCAGAATGATTTCCGTTGGAACACATTCGTCATATGAAAGTTTGATCTTTTGAGAAATGATCGAAAGACCAATATATTTTTCTGTCGTTATACGTGCCGCAGAAATCATGCTGTTTATCAGATCGTCTTCATTCTCACCATCTATACGCAGATAGGTTTTTGCTTCATCAAGCGATACCGGCTCAACCGATGGCGCCTGAAATATTTCTATAACAGGAGGTTTCATTTTTTTAATTATTGTGATCTGCGAACCTGGCTTTCCAGATCCGCAAACCTGTTATTAATTAAGATAGTTTAAGGATTTTTACGGCTTCGAAGTTTACCACCTGACCGCCTACACGTTTTGTAGTGTAGAATTTAACAAATGGTTTTTCCGTGTATGGATCTCTCAGAATTCTAACGCCGTGCCTGTCAACGATCTGATAAGCACGTTTAAAATCACCCACCGCAACTGAAAGTGATGCTGCTGCAGGAACAGGAATATCTGTTGCAAGCATTACTGGAACGCCCATCAATGTATCTGGAGTGCCAACTGCCAGGCCGGGGTTCCATATATATTGGTTGGTTGTATCTTTAAGTAATCTAACAGCCTGAACTGTAGCGCGGTTCATTAAGAATGTGGCCTTGCGAGCATATTCATCTTTTAGTGCATAATATAATTTTATCAGACCATCTGCAGTAACTACTGCTGATGTACCAGATAGAATTTGCTCGATCTGCCCTGCGCCAGTACCTGCTGTATATGATAGAATACCTTTTGGCTTACCAGAACCATCACCAGAAACAAATGCTGTGTTTTCTAGTCGCGAGAAAGCATCCACAAGTTTTTCTGTCATCCATTGTTCGATATCAATAGTCGCATCATCGATAAGTTTTTGTGTGGCTTTAGGTTGTGCTACAACTTCATATGCATCGATTGATACTTTTGAAATCTGAGGAGTTGTAGATTCTGAAACAACTGCTGTTTCAGAAGCTGACCAGCCTACACCAGGTGTATCCATATCCTGGATAACATCAAATGTGTCAGTAGACATTGTCATAACAGATGCAAGTTGTCTCATAGGAGATGTTTCAAATATCTTCTGAGCCATATTTTCATATAGTTTAGGGGTAACTAGATAACCACCATCAACATCACTGCCATTAGAAAGTGCTTTTTGCTCTAAGAACGCCAGATCACCTTCAACACCTTTACGGATATAGTTCAGGAAAGCGTTCTTATGTTCGGCAATTACTTCTGCGGTTGCATTTTGGTTATAATCCGCACTGCTGAATTCGGGGCGATTATAAGCAGTTTCAAGCGAATCCAGGCGTGATTTATATCCGTCTAGTGCAGAACCAATGCGATTTAAATGTTCAACCGTCAAAACATCAGATGAACCTTTGTGCTCGATCTCCTGCAATCTGCGATCATTGAGTTTTTTAAATTCTTCCCACGCATTGCCGAGTTTATCGACTTTTTGATTTATTGTAGAAATTGTCATTTTTATTTTTCCTTATTATTAATTTATCAGAGTGGCGATTGCCTTCTGAATTGAGCTTTCAAGATCAGATAGATCATTGGACTGAAGTTCATGTGCTTTAACTTCAGTAACGGTTGCATGAGTATTTGCCGGAAAGGTTACAAGGCTTATTTCCCATAGGTCGGCCTCGTATATAAGCCTGACCCCCTTATCATTAATTTCATAGTCTTTAACAATGAAACCAATGCTTAAGCCTTTCAGGCCGCCATTAACCAAAAGTGCATAGGCTTCCTTAGCCCGCTGGATATCAAGTAAAAGCTTACCTTCAACGTATAAGCCGTGCTCATCTTCAAACATTTTTGTAAAGATACCGATCGGCTCATCGCTTTTGTGCTGCCACAAAAGTTTAATATCTTTGCCAAAACGGTTCTTTATTAATGAATTGCCGAAAGCACCTGTAAGAATTACGTCGCCATGATTATCTTCAACATTAAAAACACTGGCATAACCCGCAAAATAGCCTTCTTCATTAAGTGATTTTATATTGAGTGCGAACTCTGAGGTTTTTCTATCCATAATCTTATCCAAGCTTGATTGCTTGATCTAAGATTACGCCGCGATGTATTTACCCGGAAGTACACCGGGCAAAAAAATTTAAAATAATTTTTTTATCTCTGCGAAAGCCTGTTCAGCATTAATGCTGGAAGGCGCACCACCCTGAGCAAAATCTGGCCTGCCGCCGCCGCCTTTACCGCCCATTATTTCTGAAGATTTTTTTACTAACTCAACTGCGCTGAATTTATTTATCAGTTTTTCCGATACGCCCGCAGCGATAGATGCTTTGCCTTCATTATCAGAAATCAGAACGATTACAGAATTCTCATTCTGTTTTTTATATGAATCAATCAGGCCGCGAAGATCTTTAGGCTCAATTCCAGCAAGTTTCTGGCCAATGAATGCAACGCCATTTATATTCTCAGCAGCAACTCCAGATGAAGATTTTCCAGCCTCACCGCCCATCACAAGCTTCTTTTTCAAGTCAGATATCTGCCCTTCAAGATTTTTCTTCTCATTCATCAGGCCGGATATTCTGTTATCAAAATCTTCCGGAGAAGTTTTTAACCTATCCTGTACTGAAGATATAATTCCTTCTCTGCCCTGGATATATTCAACCGCTTTATTACCTGTAACTGCTTCAATTCTTCTAACGCCGGAAGCAACCGCAAGCTCTTTCGTGATTTTAAACAATCCTATATCACCAGTACGGCTAACGTGTGTTCCACCACAAAATTCTATTGAATATTTCTTATCATTATCCTGTTCCAGGCCCATAGAAACTACACGAACCTCATCTCCATATTTCTCACCGAATAAAGCAACCGCACCGCTCTCCATCGCCTGTTTTATAGGCATAACGCGAGTTGTGCTTTCACTGTTTTGGATGATTATTTGATTAACTTCTCTCTCTATTTCAGCAAGTTGTTCTTTCGAAACCGCTTTCTGATTAGAAAAATCAAAACGCAAATAGTCAGCCTCAACCAATGAACCTTTCTGGCTGATGTGATCACCAAGTTTTCTACGCAAAACTGCATGTAATATATGCGTTGCGGAGTGGTTTCTTTTCAGTGCATCGCGCCTTTGGCCATTAACTTCTAAATTAACATCATCACCAACTGATGCTTCGCCTGAAATAATTTTACCAAAATGAACAAATAATCCGCCAAATTTCTTCGTTGTTACCACTTCAAATTTAAATTTATCAGAATATATAATGCCTGTATCACCAGCCTGACCACCCGATTCTGCATAGAATGGTGTCTGGTTGGTTATGATAGCTGCTTCACCAACAGGTGCCTTATTAATTTCTTTATCACCAACTACAATGCTTGCGATCTCAGCGCGTGATTTAAGTGTGGTATAACCAGTGAATTCAGTGCTAGGATTTTTCTTCGCAATATTTAACCATAATTCGCCAGCAGATTGTTCGCCACTACCAGCCCAGTTAGCACGCGCCTGTTCGCGCTGTTTTTCCATCGCTTCATCAAAGCCTTTAATATCAACTTTGATATTTTTGCTGCGTAGAATATCCTGCGTCAGATCTAGCGGGAAACCATATGTATCATATAGTTTAAAGGCTATCTCACCTTTCAATTCTCCGCCAGATTTAACTCCTTTCAACTCGCCTTCTAATATTTTCAGGCCGTTATCAAGAGTTTCACGAAATTTTTCTTCTTCGCTTTTTAATGTTTGTGTAAGCAGGCTTTCCGCACGTTGCAGCTCTGGATAGGCAGCGCCCATATTTTCTATCAGCGCAGGGATCATTTTATAAAACCATGTGTGTTTAGGGTCTAATATATGGCAATGGCGCATTGCACGGCGCATTATACGACGCAATACATAGCCCCTGCCCTCGTTTGAAGGTAAAATACCGTCTGCGATCAGGAAACATGATGAACGTAAATGATCCGCGATAACGCGATGAGAAACTTCATATTTCTCCCCTTCACGTTTTGAAATTTCCTTCGATGCCGCTATCAGGTTTTTAAATATATCTATCTCATAATTATCGTGCACATTCTGCATAATCGTTGTGATACGTTCCAGGCCCATACCTGTATCAATACATGGTTTTGGCAGGTTCGTGCGCGAACCATCTTCATGCTTTTCAAATTGCATGAAAACCAGGTTCCATATTTCAATGAACCTATCACCATCCTGTTCAGGTGAGCCTGGAGGGCCACCTGCTATAGAAGGGCCGTGATCATAGAATATCTCGCTGCAAGGTCCGCATGGGCCGGTATCACCCATCGCCCAAAAATTATCATCTGAAGTTATGCGAATGATCTTTTCATCAGGAAGTTTTGCAACTTTCTTCCAAATATTGAAAGCATCATCATCATTATGATAAACCGTAACCAGAAGTTTTTCTTCCGGGAGGTTCAGAACTTTTGTCAGATATTCCCATGCATACTGAATCGCATGTTCTTTGAAATAATCACCAAAGCTGAAATTACCAAGCATCTCAAAGAAAGTATGGTGGCGTGCAGTATAGCCAACATTATCAAGGTCATTATGCTTGCCGCCGGCGCGAACGCATTTCTGTACCGAAGCAGCTTTAACAACTTTACCGCTTGATTTGCCTTTTAATTCTTCCTTGCCTACAAAAACGTTCTTGAATGGAACCATGCCGGCATTGGTGAACATTAGCGTTGGGTCATTATGAGGAAGTAGTGGTGCTGATGGAACTATCTCATGCCCTTTGGAACGGAAAAATTCCAGAAAGCTTTTTCTAACCTCGCTGAGTGTTCTAGGAGTTGTCGACATTTAAATACCAATATTATTACCCTGCTGTTATAGCAGCAGGGCTGTTAATATTGCAAATTTTATGAGAAGAAAAGCTAATTTTGCAAGCTTTTAAGCTGCATCTTCGCCACCAACGGTCGCGCCGCCAGCAGGAAGGGTCGCCCTGATCTTAGCTTCGATCTCTTCAGCAATTGCAGGGTTTTCCTTCAGGAACTGTTTTGCGTTTTCCTTACCCTGGCCAATGCGCTGTGCGCCATAAGTGAACCATGAGCCTGATTTTTCAATGATATTGGCATTAACGCCCATATCAATTGTTTCACCAAGTCTGCTGATACCTTCGCCATAGATGATCTCGAAATCCACCTGTCTGAAAGGAGGGGCAACTTTGTTCTTAACAACTTTAACACGCGTCTGGTTACCTATAACCTCTTCTTTATCCTTAATTGCACCAATTCTTCTGATATCCAAACGAACAGAGGCATAGAATTTAAGCGCATTACCGCCTGTCGTTGTTTCAGGGTTACCAAACATCACGCCAATTTTCTGACGGATCTGGTTGATGAAAATAACAGTGCAGTTAGTTTTAGAAATTGAACCGGTAAGCTTACGAAGCGCCTGACTCATTAACCTTGCTTGTGCACCCATTTGTGCATCGCCCATTTCGCCTTCGATCTCCGCTTTAGGTACAAGTGCAGCAACAGAATCTACAACGATAACGTCAAATGCGCCGGAACGAACTAATGTATCTGCTATTTCTAAAGCCTGTTCACCAGTATCCGGCTGAGAAACGACCAGATCATCAATCTTAACGCCAAGTTTGCTGGCATATACTGAATCAAGTGCGTGTTCCGCATCTATGAATGCGCAATTACCGCCTTTTTTCTGAGCTTCTGCAACAATGTGCAGCGTTAAGGTAGTTTTACCAGAAGATTCAGGGCCAAATATTTCGATCACCCTTCCTCTTGGAACACCACCTACTCCAAGGGCCATATCAAGACCCAATGAACCAGTAGATATTGCTTCAACTTTAACGATTTCTTTATCGCCCAGTTTCATTACTGAGCCTTTACCATATGCTTTTTCAATCTGACTAAGTGCAGATTCTAGTGCTTTTTTCTTATCCATAAAACCCTCTGAGATTCAAGTTGAGTCAATAATAATAGGGATTTTAAAGCAAGCAAGAACTGTTTTTGCATTTCATGCACTTCCGGACAGGTTTTTCTCAACTTATAATTTAGAAATTATTACAACTTATACGAGGTAAAAATGGGTAAGAAAAAAAGCGGTGTCAAAAATTTCAATTTATTTGGCAGATCAAAAACTGTCAAAAATAACGGTCTTTACGATCAGCTTGCGCGTGAAATAGGCTATCAGACTTACTTTCATGAACCCGTAAAACCTGTATGGATGAGCAGAAATTATACAAAATTTGCTGACGAAGCCTATACAAAAAATGTTATCGCCTATAAGTGCATTTCTTATGTTTCCAAGTTGGTCGCTTCGATCGATTGGAAATTATATAATGTTACCTCCAATGAAAAAAACCTCGTTAAAAAACACCCGATAATCGATATTTTAAATTACCCAAACCCGCTTACTAATGGTTCATTATTCTTTGAATCAGTAATTTCGTATAAACTTATCAGCGGAAATAGTTTTATTCTCTCAATCAATTCTGCCGATGGAACACCACGTGAACTCTATACTTTACGCCCCGACAGGATAAGTATTTCAACCGATAAAGATGGTTATGTTAATAATTATCTCTATTCGATAAATAATAAGGAGATCAAATATCCGGTTGATAAGATCTCAGGAAAATCGGCAATACTTCATTGCAAGAATTTCCATCCGCTTAATGATCATTTTGGTCTATCGCCGATCGAAGCAGCGGCATACAGTATAGATCAACATAATCAGGCAGCGAAATGGAATCAGGCACTATTACAAAATGGTGCAAAACCAAGTGGAGCCTTGGTTGTTAAACCGGCTTCTGAAGGCGGCGTGGGAAGGTTAACAGAAGAACAATTTTCACGCATTCGCAATCAAATTGAAGAACAATATAGTGGCTATGATAATGCCGGTAGGCCAATAATCCTTGAAGGTGGATTGGACTGGAAGGAAATGAGTCTTTCACATAAAGATATGGATTATCTGGAATGTAAAAATATGAGTGCGCGTGAAATTTCACTGGCCTTTGGCGTACCACCGCAACTTCTCGGCATTCCTGGAGATAATACTTATAGCAACCTATCAGAAGCACGTCTTGCTCTTTGGGAGCAAACAATTCTTCCATTAATGGATGATCTTTGTGATGCTTTAAATCGCTGGCTGGTGCCAATGTATAAACGCAGTGATAATCTGTTCATTTCTTATGACACTGAAACCATTTCTGCCCTAACACCCAGAACAGAAAGCCTGTGGAACAGAATAAATGCCGCTACATTCCTAAGTGAAAATGAAAAACGTGAGTTATTGGGCCTGGCAAAGAAAACTATTTAAGTTTTGCTGTAAGTTCTTCCCATTCGCGCTTAGTCATACCTGAAGATTCCTGAGTGATCTTCTCACCCGCGATCATTCTCTTAAGCACTTCCATGCCAGTGCGCGAAACATGCGCACCATGCATTTTATATTCCATGAAAGCATCATATGCGAAAGGAACCCAGCGTTTTACGATATCAAGCATAACATCAGCATAAGCGCGTATCTCATATTGCGCATGCGGATCAGCACGCAACATCAGGAAGTGGAACAGATTGTGAAGATCAATTTTCCAATACCATTGTGTATAATAATTAAGAGTTAGGTTCATACGCGCAAGTTCACGTGCCAAACCCAAATTATTCTCATCTTTAATGTTACCCAGCTGATCTGAATTTAGCATTTCTTCATAGTGATCATAACATTGAAGCGAATCGCCCTTTAATATATCCAATACCCTCGCAGCTTCTTTTCCTTCAAGTGGCTGGTCACTTCTTCCCTGATGGTTCTGTTTTGATTGTGGTGCAAGATGTTCTGGCTTAGGAACATAAAATTCCTTATCCATGATCGAATAGCGTGCAGAATATTCATTCACATTTGCAGTTCTATGGCGGATCCATTGACGCGCAATAAACATCGGAAGTTTTATATGGAATTTTATCTCACACATTTCAAATGGTGTTGTATGCCAGTGGCGCATCAGATAGTTTATCAAACCTTTATCCTGGTTCACCTGCTTAGTGCCTTTTCCATAAGAAACGCGGGCCGCCTGTACGATCGCTGAATCATCACCGAAATAATCAACCACGCGCACAAAGCCGTGATCAAGAACCTGAATCGGTTCAAATAAAATTTCTTCCAATGCTGGAACTGTAGCGCGTTTTGTTTTGAAGGAAAGTGTTCTTAAATTATCTAATTCTTGTTTTTGTTCTGAGTTGATTGCCATTTTATTTTTTCAAATTAACTTTTTAACTTTATTTAAATCTAACCAAATATTCTCAAATATCAAACATCATGTTGATATTTTTTACTGCTGAGGCTCCACCGGCGTTTTATTGAATAATTCAGCGTATTCGGCATTGAGTTTTTTATCGTAGATAAACGTGAGCGTAATTTTTGTACCAACACCAACCTGAGACTGCAGATCAAACGTGCCGCCCATAAGTTGGGTAAGCTTCTTTGCAAACGGCAGGCCAATTCCTGTGCCCTCATATTTACGGTTAAGATCAGTTTCAACCTGCCCGAATAATGACATTACTGTTGGTATATCTTTTTCGGCAATGCCAACACCGGTATCTTTTACTTCGATAGAAACTTTTTCCCCTTTAAGGTCAGTATATACCGTAACAGCTACGTTTCCTCCCTCAGGTGTAAATTTCACAGAGTTGGAAAGAAGATTCAGAATTATCTGTTTCAAACGTTTAGGATCAAGACGAACAATATAATAATCGTTGGAAAAGCTTTGCAACAGATCAACCTTGGATTCACTTGCTCTTGGAGAAACAATTGAAAGAGATTGTTTTATAACCTTAACGATATCAACTTCGGTGATATTGACTTTCAGCTTACCCACTTCTGATTTTGAATAATCCAGAATATCGTTGATAAGGCTTAAAAGATGTATGCCGGAGTTATTAATATCATTGGCATATTTTACATATTCACCATTCCCAAGCGGGCCAAGGGTTTGATCTTTCAGCAGTCCTGAAAAACCTATTATCGAATTAAGAGGTGTTCGCAGTTCATGGGTAAAATTTGCCAGGAATTGTGATTGCTGCACGTTTTCTTTCTTCAGATCATCGATCTGCTTAACATAATCCAGGTTTTCCGATGTAAGTCTGGTTTCGCTTTCGGTCGAAGAGGTATATTGCCTGATGAAAATAACAAGAATAACAAATACCGGCAGGAATGTAAGCGCTGCAAATATATAGCGATAAAGCAGCATATCAACTTTTTGCTTATCGGTTAAAATAAGCACATATTTGGCTTTATCAGCTTCGGTTGGTGTAGAAAGTTTTGATACTACAATTATCTTTTCGTTAAGATTGTTATTATCGTTTGATCTCTCCATTAGGTATGCCTTCGAGCCGTCACGGGCTATCGCAACAAGATTTATATATTTATCATCAAGCTTTCTTCCGGAAAACACTTCCTCTCCCCGGTCAGAGAGCAGTAATGCCCTGGTAACAGAAAAACTCTTTGAGGCACTGTCAAATTTTGCACTTATACCTGTTAGTGTAGGACATACAGAACTTGTCCTGCATGGCAGGTTTGCAAATATCTGCTCTTCCTGACCTGTCATGCTGGAGATAAAAGCATCGCCGATAGCTGCAGCCTGCTTCTGGATCTTATTGCGAACTATGTAGTTTTCTATTCTTGGAAGTGATAGATTGAAAAGTAATATGAATATTGCTATCAGAATTATAGAGGCGAGTAATGGAAAAGACTTTTTCATGACGCAAATTCTGTTTAATCTATCTAATAATGCTAAAATATATTTTTAAAAGATTTTTGCTTATCTTTCCAACACTTTTTGGTGTGATGCTAATAAATTTTGCCATTATTCAGGCAGCACCAGGTGGGCCGGTTGAACAGGCCATTGCCAAAATAAAAGGTATGCAACAAGGGTTTAACGACAGATATACTTCCGCCGGCGGTGATTTTGTTAGTGGCGCGAATACCAAACTGGAAGCTTCTAATACATCTGTAAAATATCGTGGTGCCCAGGGGATTGATCCTGAAATTCTGAAAAAAATAGAAATAATGTATGGTTTTGACAAACCTGTTGCTGAACGCTTCTGGATAATGATGAAAAAACTGATCACGTTTCATTTTGATAATTCTTTTTATAAAGATAAAAATGTATTCGAACTGATAAAAGATAAACTTCCCGTTTCAATCTCGTTGGGTTTGTGGACAACCCTTCTAACCTATTTGATCTCTATTCCTTTAGGCATCAGGAAAGCTGTACGTGATGGCAGTCAGTTCGATGTGGCAACCAGTTTCATAATAGTAATCGCTTATGCCATTCCCTCATTTCTATTTGGTATTTTCCTTATAGTTCTTTTCGCCGGAGGAAGTTTTGTCAGCCTGTTTCCTCTGAAAGGAATTGTTTCCAATAATTTTGATTCTCTGCCCTGGTATAGACAAATATTAGATTATCTGTGGCACATGACCTTACCTATAACCGCGATGGTGATGGGCGGCTTTGCAAGCCTTACAATGTTATGTAAGAATTCTTTCATGGAAGAGGTCTCAAAGCAATATGTCATAACGGCACATGCCAAAGGCTGTAACGAGAAAAGGGTTCTTTACAAGCATGTTTTCAGAAATGCGATGCTAATTGTAATTGCGGGTTTTCCTTCAGCTTTTATTGGCATTCTGTTCACTGGAGCATTTTTAATTGAAGTCATCTTCTCGCTTGATGGCCTAGGCCTTCTTTCATTTGAGGCAACCATTTCACGTGACTATCCGGTTATCTTCGGCTCTCTCTTTGTTTTCACTATATTGGGTCTTTTCTTGAATCTTCTGGGCGATGTTATATATGTCATCGTTGATCCAAGAATTGATTTTGAAAAAAGGAATTAATGTTCACCGGAATAATTACAGATATTGGCATTGTTGAAGAGGTTAAAAGATCTTCTGATTCCATCAGGCTAACCCTTAAAACCTCATATGACATTGATAAAATAGATATGGGCGCTTCAATATCATGTAATGGCTGCTGTTTAACGGTTGTGAAAAAGAATAAGCCTTTTGTTGAGTTTGATCTTTCACCGGAAACTTTAGATATAGCCAACTTCACTAACATTAAAAAGGGCGATCAGATCAACCTTGAGCAGGCGATGAAAATTGGCGCCGAGCTTGGCGGCCATATAGTTACCGGCCATGTTGATACCATTGCTGAGGTGGTTGATAAAAAAATTATCGATGGTAATTGGCAGCTAAAATTTAAGCTCCCTTTAAGCTATAAAAAATATATTGCCGCGAAAGGTTCGGTAACTTTGAACGGAGTTTCTTTAACAGTAAATAAAGTTGAAAATGATATATTTGAAGTTAATATCATTCCGCACACTTTAGAAAAAACAAATTTACATCTGCTTGAGATTGGCTCCAGAGTTAATTTAGAGATAGATTTATTAGCAAGATATATTGAAAGATTATTACAGAAATGACAAAACCACTTGAGATAAAAAACCTTACTAAACAATTCAAAGATCACCTTGTTCTTGATAATATCTCGCTTGATGTAAACCAGGGTGAAATATTTGGCCTTATAGGCCTAAATGGCGTTGGCAAAACCACCATGATCAAGATCATCCTTGGCCTGCTTGATCCTGATTCAGGTGATGCGAATATCTACGGTGAAAATGTTAAAAATAAAGATGCCAGAACCAACCTTTCCTTCCTGCCTGAGAAATTCCAGCCATCAATTTTTCTAAAAGGTGAAGAATTCTTAAGGCTTACCTGCTCTTATTATAACAAACCATTTCACAAGCCTGATGCTGTGCGCCTTGCTCGTATTCTAAGGCTTGATCCTGATGTGCTTAAAAATCGCGTTTCAAGCTATTCAAAGGGTATGGGCCAGAAATTAGGCCTGCTTTCTTCATTACTTGTCGGCTCACCTTTTATAATGCTTGATGAGCCTATGAGCGGTTTGGACCCGAGCGCACGTATCGCTTTGAAAGATGCACTTATTGATTATGTCCGCAGCAATACAGAAAACACCATATTCTTCAGCTCTCATATTCTTTCTGATATTGATGAGATCTGCGACAAGATCGCCATTCTGCACAATACAAAAATAATATATTACGGCACACCTGTTGGCTTTAAAGAGAAAATGGGCATCAACTCGCTTGAGCGCGCATTCCTGAAATCGATCGAAGGTTAATTAATTATATAGAATTTAACAGGCTTTCAAAAAGCAGCCTGCCATCAATGCCGCCAGTTGCATAATCGCAATGACGTTCCGGGTGAGGCATAAGGCCAAGAACATTTTTCTTCTTATTGAAAACACCGGCAATATTTGAAACTGAACCATTTACGTTTGATTCATCATCAATAATGCCATCTTTATTAACATAACTGAATGCAACCTGGTCATTATCATTAAGTGCTTTCAATTCATCATCTTGAAGGAAATAATTTCCATCAGCATGTGCTATAGAAACTTTTATTAATTTTTTTTCTTTATATTTGCTGGTGAAGCTGGTCTCAACATTTTCAGGCTTCAGGAAAACATCACGGCAAATGAATTTCAGGTTCTTATTGCGCATTAGAACGCCAGGAAGCATCTGCGCCTCTGTTAATATCTGAAAACCATTACAAACACCAAGAACATATCCGCCTTTATCTGCAAATGATTTTATTTCCTTCATCAGGTTAGAGTGTGCCGCCATTGAACCGCAACGCAAATAATCACCATAAGAAAAGCCACCTGGTAGCGCAATTAGATCAAGTTTGGGAATAGATGTTTCTTTATGCCAAAGCATTGTAACTTCAGCGCCGACAGCTTCAAGCGCCGCTTTCATATCACGGTCACAATTCGAACCAGGAAATACAACTACGCCCGCTTTCATGAATTACTCTTTTATTTCGTATTCGTAATTTTCAATTACAGTATTTGCCAGAAGATTTTTGCAGATATTATCAAGCTTTTCTGAAGCTTTATTTTTATCTTTTTCATCTAATGCAATTTCAATCAGTTTGCCTTGTCTCACCGCTTTAATGCCATGAAAACCAAGGTTTTCCAGGCTACCCTGGATGGCTTTACCTTGCGGGTCAAGCACGCCATTTTTTAAAGTTATGAATACTCTCGCCTTCATTATTTATCCTCATTCCTTAATTCGTGTATATCAACAACATTCATTTCCGAATCATGAATTACGCCAAGTCTTTTCGCAACTTCACGATACGCATCCTGAAGGCCACCTAGATTTTTACGGAATCTGTCTTTATCCAGAATATTTCCTGTCTGGATATCCCACAAACGGCATGAATCCGGGCTGATCTCATCAGCAACAAGCAGATATAGATTGCCGTTCTCATCGTAAATACGACCGAATTCGATTTTCATATCAACCAGTTTTATGCCTACAGCATGGAAAACACCGCTCAGGAAATCATTCACTCTGATTGCGATATTTTTCATCGCTTCAATTTCTTCCGGCGCTGCCCATCCAAAAACTTCAATATGTTCTTCTGTAACAAATGGGTCACCCAATTTGTCACTTTTTAAACACATCTCAATAACAGGACGATAAAAATTGATACCCTCTTCAATGCCAAACCTTCTGCATAAAGTGCCCGCAGAAACGTTTCTTACAAGAATCTCAATCGGGATCATTTCACACGCTTTAACCAGTTGTTCACGCATATTAAGGCGCTTAATGAAATGCGTATGAATGCCAATATCTTCCAGTTTTTGCATTACATATTCAGATATCCTATTGTTTAGAACACCTTTTCCAGAAAGAATTTCATGTTTTTCGCCATTGAAAGCGGTGGCATCATCTTTAAAATATTGAATTATGGTGCCCGGTTCGGTGCCTTCATATAATATTTTGGATTTTCCTTCGTAGATAAGTTTTTTGGTCAATTTCTTTTTCGGCATTGATTCTCAGTTTGATTTATTGAGGAATAAAATTTATGATATATCTATAGGTAAAAACCCATTAAATCAATTTATTTGTGAGAAATCTATGACTATGTTTGAAGAAAGAGAAAGAGCCCATGAAAACCGCTTTGCATATGATGAAGAGGTAAGGTTCAAAATAACCTCAAGACGTCGTAAATTATTAGGATTATGGGCGGCTGAAAGAATCGGTTTTGGTGATGAGGAGTCTCTTAAATATGCCTTGGAAATAGTAAATTACGGCATAGATGATAAAAAGCCTGGCGCTGTTATAAACAAGATCATACAGGATGCTGAAAAAGCCGGCGTTGAGCTTAAAGAAACTGAAGTCCGCATTAAAAATTCTGAATTCGATATTATAGCCGCAAAGCAGATTCTTGAAGAAAAGAAGTAATATTTGATGCGTAAATTATTCATTATTTTATTCCTGACAGTTTTCTGTTTTTCATTAGAAGCAAAAGCAGATTATTGGCAGGATGTTGAGTTCCACGGTTCTGGCAAAACCTACAAACTTTCTGATTTTAAGGGCAAAACGGTTTTGCTTATGTTTTGGGCAACTTGGTGCCCATATTGCAAGCAACAGATGCCCGCCCTTTCTATACTTAAAAAATTACACGCAAATTTAGATAATTTCGAAATAATCCCTGTCTCTATTGATGACACCGGCGAGGATGATATCAAGAATTACATGCAATCCACCAATATCAGTAATTTAGGGGTTTATAACGACCCCAATTCTGATCTTTTACATGCCTTTGGGTTTGAAGCCATACCGGTTCTTGTCCTGATCTCGAAAGATGGTGTTATTTTAAACAGTTATAGCGGTTTGCAAGATCTTGATATAAAATATCTTGATAATGTAATAGGTCGTTAATGAATAAAGCAGATCATAACAATTCAGGCTTTTCCCTTCTGGAGATGGCGCTTGTGATTGTTATAATTTCTATCCTGCTTGGCATGATCATCTCAACCAGCAAAGCCAGGATTGATGCCGTTAAGATCTATGAGACCAAACAAAAAATGGAAATAATTGAAGCAGCTATAGATAAATATGTTGCCCAATATGGCCATCTGCCATGTCCTTCCTCACTGAAGATAGCAACATCTGATGTTAATTCAGGCTTAAGCACCGTTCCAACCACAAACACCTGTTCTACCGTAGATGCTCTGTCTGCAGGCCCTATTTATGTGTTGGGTGCAGTTCCTATCATAACTCTTGGTCTTAATGCCAAAGATGATCTTGATGCGTGGGATATGCATTTTGATTTTATCATTACTCAAGATTATGTATCAACGGCCAACTATATTAATTCAGCCTCTAATTTTGGTAACAGCTATACCATAAGAACGCGTGGTGGTGGTGCAAATGTAGCTGCCGGCCAGAATATCGCTTATATACTCATAAGCCATGGAGAAAATCGATATGGTGGCTTTAATGATCAAGGGGTTAAATATCGGTATCGTTATGATGACCCCACAGCTACTCCGCCTATAGTTGGCCAGGATTCACCTAACGCTGATGAAATCGAGAACAGCAATTTAAATGCAACATTTATTCAGGCAACCCCAAATGTTGGGTTTGATGATATAATGCTTATTAAAAAAGTAACAGACCTGCCAAAATATATAAATCAATGATGAAACAAAACAGGAAAGGTTTTTCTCTAATTGAACTTGCGATCGTTCTTGTGATCGTTTCCATTGCCATAGGAAGCGGCCTGCTTGTATATCGTGAATATACCTCGCAAAGCCGATATGAGCAGACCCAGCTGAGAATGCAGTTGGTAATGAGCTATATAAAGCAATATGCCCTCAGGAACAATAATCTGCCCTGCCCTGCTGATGGCACATTACGCGTTTCAGATGGTAACTATGGCATAGGTAATTACTCAGGCACATGTACAAGTGCCAACTATACCGGCGCCAACATGTCGCGGGGCATGCTTCCTGTTTCAAGCCTTGGTGTGCCGCCAGCTTTATCTGTCGATGCCTGGGGAAATAGATTCATATATGCCATTGCAACTCCTGTTGCAGCCGCTAATGGATTGAATGCTGCACCGGCTGCAGGAATAAACATTTTAAATTTTAATGATAACCTCCAGGTTGTTGAAAGCAGACCGGTTGTTGTTATGTTATTAAGCGCAGGTGAAAATGGTTATGGATCATACCCTGCAGTTGGTGGTGGGCAAAGAGCGGTTCCGGGCACGGCTTCAAATCAGGAAAAATTAAATGCCGGTAATACAAATAATTTTATGATGTCTATACCTTTTAGAACGTTTGATGATCTGATATATTTCTGGAGCTTTGACCAAATAAAAAATTCTCATTTGATGAATTATGCAAAATAAAAAATTATATGGTTTCAGTCTTATAGAGCTTTCAGTTGTTATACTGATTGTATCTATATTTGCCTCAGTTGCAGTGAATATATTGGGCAAAAAAGATGTTGCTGACAAATATGATGTCACCCAGAAACGCTTACAGTTTATTGCAGAGGCTTTGAAAGTTTATAAATCCGCTAACGGCCATTTACCTTGTCCTGCATCATCCACTATTCTTCTGGACAACGCCAATTTTGGCACGGGAATACCCGTACTTCCCAATTCATGCTCTAGCGCTGATAATACCTATTCTTCTGGTAATATTGTCATTTCTTCGGGCGCTGTTCCTGTTATTTCGCTTGGCATACCGCCAGAATATATGTTTGATGCCTGGGGCAATAAGTTCACATATTCTGTAAATACTGTAATGACCATTCCCACGGGATATGCTGCGGCAACCAGTTCTAATCTTGCTACAGGCACCCCAACTGCCCCAACTATAAATATAAGAGTAGAAGATAGCGGCAATAATTCTCTGCTTACAAGGGCACCTAGCGCAGCTGAATATAACGCTTATAATGGCCCACCTGCAAACACTGCTTATAGGGTCAGAGATTGTTTTGCTACCCAGGCTCCATCATTCTATAATGTGGTTATTAATGACTGTGCTGCTTTTCTTGTGTTAAGCCATGGTGCAAACGGTTATCGCTCATATAATCCTAGGGGTGTTTATAAAACCTCGACATTTGGTGCTGGTGGAACATATGAAGTTTCCAATTCAAATAACGATAATATCTTTTATGATGTTCCAAGAAACACCGATGCAAAAGTTAATACAACAACCAGTTATTTTGATGATGTTTTAATTTACAAAACCAAAGATTGGTTAGATTGTACCGAAGGAACAAATTGCTAATATGCCGGAAAAAATACTTATAGCCTCTGATCATGCAGGCTTTAAATTGAAGGAAGAACTTAAAGCTCACTTACAGGATAAATACCAGGTCATTGATCTTGGTACGAACTCTGAAGCTTCCGTTGATTATCCTGATTTTGGTATTGCCCTTGCGAAAGATATTGCGGATAAAAAAGCAGAAAAAGGTGTGCTTATATGTGGCTCGGGCGTTGGCATTTCCATTGCAGCAAACAGGAACCCGGCTGCCCGTGCAGTGATTTTATATAATGAAGAAACTGCGAAATTATCCCGCCAGCATAATGATGCTAATATTGCCGTATTTGGCGCCCGGCTGATAGATACAAAGACCGCCACCAAACTTCTGGATATCTTCCTAAGCACTTCTTTTGAAGGCGGCAGGCATGAGGCCAGGGTCAAGAAATTATCCTGTTGAACAAATCTATTTTACCCTTTAAAACGCAAGCCAGCTAATCAATTAAGGGTTTAAAATGTCTTTCTTCAAATCAACCATTCAGGAAACTGATAAAGAATTATTCAACGCGATCGAAGGTGAACTTGATCGCCAGCAGAATCAGATCGAACTTATAGCTTCTGAAAATATAACCAGCCGCGCTGTTATGTCAGCTCAGGGTTCGGTTTTTACTAATAAATACGCTGAAGGTTATCCTGGTAAAAGATATTATGGTGGTTGCGAATTCGCTGATAAAGTTGAGCAGCTGGCAATAGACCGCGTATGCAAATTATTCGGCGCTAAATATGCGAACGTGCAGCCTAATTCAGGCTCTCAGGCCAATCAGGCAATTTTCAATACGCTTATAAAACCAGGTGATACAATTCTTGGTCAGGCACTTTCTGCAGGTGGCCACTTAACACATGGTGCCGCACCTAACCAGTCAGGCAAATGGTTCAAAGCTGTTCAATATGGTGTAAAAAAAGAAGATGGTCTGCTTGATTATGAAGAGATTGCAAAACTTGCACGCGAACACAAACCAAAACTTATAATCGCTGGGTTCTCCGCTTATTCCCGCATTGTAGATTGGAAAAAATTCCGTGAGATCGCTGATGAAGTTGGCGCTTATTTCATGGTTGATATGGCGCACATCGCTGGCCTTATTGCTGGTGGTGTTTATCCTTCACCAGTGCCTTACGCTGATGTTGTTACATCAACAACTCATAAAACTCTTCGTGGCCCACGTGGCGGTATCATCGTTTCTAATTTCCCTGATAAGGTCATTGGCAAAACCCAGGCTGGTAAAGATATCCTCCTTGGTAATGCGATCAATTCAGCGATCTTCCCTGGCATTCAAGGTGGCCCGCTTGTGCATGTTATAGCTGGTAAGGCAACTGCATTCCTTGAAGATCTGCAACCTGAATTCAAACAATATGCTGCTCAAGTGGTTACTAATGCTCGTATCTTAGCGAAAACTCTGATCGCACGTGGTGTTGATATCGTTTCCGGCGGCACTGATAACCACATAGTTCTGGTTGATCTTCGTCCTAAAAATCTAACCGGTAAAGCAACCGAGGAAAGTTTAGAGCGCGCAGGCCTTACCTGCAATAAGAACGCTATCCCGTTTGATCCGCAACCTCCTTTCGTTACATCTGGCGTAAGGCTTGGCACTCCTGCCGGCACTACACGCGGCTTTAAGGAAAAAGAGTTTGAAAAGATTGGCAATCTGATCGGCGATGTTCTTGATGGGCTTGCGAAAAACCCTGAAGATAATGCTGCCGTTGAACAGAAAGTTCGTAAGGAAGTTGAAGTGCTTTGCAAAAGCTTCCCTATTTACAGCGTCGCATTTTAGTTTATCTTTGTCTCTGAAATATAGAAGCTTGAAATGAAATGTCCGTTTTGCGGTTTTGTTGATACCCAGGTGAAAGATTCCAGACCTTCTGATGATAGTTCATACATCAGAAGACGCAGATATTGCCCCAAATGCGATTCCCGTTTCACCACTTTTGAACGCGTACAATTGCGCGAACTTACCGTTCTTAAAAGAAATGGTGAGAAAAAACCTTTTGATCGTGAAAAGATCAGCCGCTCGATAATTCTTTCAACCCGTAAACGTCCTGTAAGTGAAGATCAGATCGAAGCTGTAGTGGATAAAATTGTCAGCAAACTGGAAAAATCTGGTGAAGCTGAGATTGAAGCCGTAACTATCGGTAATGAGGTTATGAGCGAACTTTCAAAGCTTGATAAGGTTGCTTATATCCGCTTCGCTTCAGTCTATAAAGATTTCTCGGACACAAAAGATTTCGAAGAATTCGTTAATACAATTAAGAAGAAAGTTTAGTGAATAACGATATACGCTTCATGCAAATCGCAATTGCGGCTGCAAAAGCAGGCGTTGGAAAAACCTTTCCTAAACCAAGTGTTGGTGCTGTTCTTGTAAAAAATAATCGCGTTATATCAATTGCACATACTTCGCAAAAGGGCATTCATGCAGAGCCTCAAGTGATCCAGCAAGCTGGAAGTGATGCTAAGGGGGCAATCATATATGTAACTCTGGAGCCTTGCAATCATTATGGCAGAACGCCACCATGTTCAGAAGCAGTAATTAAAGCGGGCATAAAGCGAGTTGTAATAGCTAACCGCGATATAAACCCTAAAGCTGCGGGTGGGATAGAGAAGTTGAAAGCCGCAGGAATAGAAGTTACAGAAAATATTTGCTCTAAAGAGGCGATGGAAATTAATCGGCCATTCTTTTATACAGTGCAGAAAAATCGCCCCTATATAATTGCTAAAATAGGCGCTTCTGCAGATGGAAAGATCGCACTAAGCAATGGCAAAAGCCAATATATAACTTCAGAAATAGCGCGTAATTACGGCCAGATGCTAAGAAGCAAAGTTGATGGAATATTGGTGGGTATAAATACTATCTTAACTGATAACCCTCAACTTTCATGCCGCTTAGATGGTTTGGGGAAAAAACTTACAAAAATAGTTTTGGATTCAAAAAATCGCATACCGGAGAATGCAAAAATATTAGATGAATCTACTGGCAATACCTTAATTTTTTCTAGTAAAAATCGTAACTTGCAAGGTGCAGAAATCATTGAAACGCCAACAACAAACAATGGCCTTGATCTTAATTTTATATTGAGAACTCTTGCTGAAAAAGGACATGAAAGAATTCTTATTGAGGGCGGAAGTAAAGTGTTGGCAAGCTTTTTAGAAGCCAATCTTATCGATGAAATTCATATATTTTATGCTGCAAAATTTTTGGGCGGGAATTCATTGTCTGCAATATCAGATTTAAACCTGACCGAATTGCCTGAAAATAATTTCAATATTACTGAAACAAGAAAACTTGGGCCTGATAGTCTGATAATTCTTAAAAATAAGAATCTGGATTAATATTTTTTGGTAGCAACATAAAATAGCTGCCGTCATTATTCATACCACTTGCGGTATGTGCAGCCCACTCACCTTCACCAAAATAAACATCGCCTCTTATCGGCCCTTTAATTGCTGAACCGGTATCCTGCGCATTCATTAGGCGGTTAAATCCACCCTGCTCCGGAATGCTCGTTTGCAGCCATAATGGAACGCCAAGCGGTATATATGTCGGGTCAACTGCAAGCGTTGCCTGGTCTGTCAATTCTACACCCAGGCTGCCATAAGTATTTGCTTTTGTCAGGGTAAAGAAAACATATCTATCGTTCATATTCATGACCGATCTGGCACTTACAGGGTGTTTTTCTAACCAGTCTTTTATTTCCTCAGCACTGCCGTGCTGAATCATATGGTTTTGCAGCATATAACTGCCAATACCGGTATAATCTTTGTTATTCTTAGCGGCAAAATTAACTTTCTCTTTAGTGCCGTCAGGAAGTCTTAAAATCCCAGAACCCTGTATGTGCATGAAGAATAGTTCTGCTGCACTTTTAGCGTAAGCGATCTCTAAATGCTTACCATTCAACGCACCATTTTCAATTTCACGACGGCTCAAATTCAAAAGTTTTGGATCGTCAGGTGTTCTGTATATAGGATATTTGTAAACTGATGTTTTATTTAACGAGGCTGCTATTTCCGTTTTATAATAACCGGTAAATTTCCCCCTGCTATTGCCATTATATGTCACCAGGTAAGGCGTGAAATTCCCCTCAAAAAAGCTACTGCCGGATTTTGCCTGATATGATTTTCTGCAAACAT
The DNA here is from genome assembly GCA_048498735.1 of Pseudomonadota bacterium. Lineage (GTDB taxonomy): Bacteria > Pseudomonadota > Alphaproteobacteria > Rickettsiales > UBA8987 > JAMHZE01. Next base: position 21,934 of record JBEHXK010000008.1, on the reverse strand, counting down.
CTTTCCAATTTGTTTCATTAGCTGAAAATAATTTATTCGCCCGTGTTTTATCACCGGATATTACAGCACAGCTTTTTCTGAATGCTGCGAAACCAGGCCTAACATTGGCCTCATTCCAACCTTTAAGTGCGGCGTAATTATATTTCTTTAATTGCAGATTCTGTTTCGGACCAGCAAAACATGATGTCAGCAATAATAACAGCGACAGGAAGATAAAATTTCTGATCATCATGAAATTACAATGAAACGATTGTCCAGTTCGGGCTTGAAGATTTCACATTGCGTTCAAAAACCCAATTATCCTCAACAACTATGATAGCCTTAGGATCACCTTCTACAACCTTACCATTCTCATCACGCAAGGATGAAATCTGTTCGGTCAGGAATTTTAATCCCATCGTTATAACATTGTTGCTTATATCAGCCCTATCGATTTCTATCTTTTCAAATGCCACTAGCGATTTGTTGCTGATGTGTTTTTCCTGAGCCAGTTTATCAATATCTTTTTCCAAATGATCATAAAGTCCATCGGATAAAAGATTTTTCAGAGTTTTTTTATCGCCTTCAGAATGCGCCTTCAGAAGCATTTCAAATGCGATTTTTGCACCTTCAATAAAATTATCCAATGAAAAGCTTGGATCTTTGGCAATTATATCTTTGATATTTTGTTTAACTGAATCATCCACGAAACTGAATTTATCCAGATTATTCTGCACCGGCTGTTCCTGTATACGAACCGCCTTGGGCATATTTAATTCTTTCTTTTCAATGTTATTCGGCAGACTGGAAACAACAAACTTGCTCGGATCAATCTGATTATCCTCATCATTTTTCCTGCCCAGAACAGAAAACAGCTTAAACCCCAGATACACTACCACCAGGGCAAAAAATAAAATATCTCCGTAACTTGCGCTCATGAATTATATTTTTGATTTATCGTTATATTTAGAATATAGGTAAAACTTGAAGGAAATCCAGTAAAAACGGAAAATTTTATGCAAAATCTTAAGGATAAAATCCCTAATTGGCTTACAATTTTCAGGATTATTTTGATCCCTATCCTGATTATATCATTTTATCTGGAAAAAGGCGATGTGAGAATCATCACGGCAGCATTATTTCTCATCGCAGCAATAAGTGATTTTTTCGATGGTTATCTTTCCAGAAAATGGAATGTTACTTCCAGGCTTGGCGCCATGCTCGATCCAATTGCCGATAAACTGATCGTAACTTCCTGTTTATGTTTGATAATCACTGAAGAAAGCTGGTTGGTGCTTCCCGCAATTGCTATTATCTGCCGCGAGATTTTTATCTCTGGCATGCGTGAATATCTTGGAAAAACTTCTGATCTTGAAATGCCGGTCACTAATCTTGCAAAGTGGAAAACCACTGCCCAGCTTGCATCTGTAACGCTGCTTTTATTAACCTCAGGTATAATCGCACAACCTACAGTTTTCACGAATATAATTTATTATCTTGGCTGTATTTTATTCTGGGTGGCTGCGGGCTTAACGCTTTATACCGGTTATAAATATCTCGCTGCTGTAAGGGCACAAAATCTTCTATGAAAATCTCTGCCCTTAATAAAAGAAGATGGAAAAATTTTAAGGCCAACAAACGTGGATACTACTCGCTGATAATATTCCTGATTTTATTTGTTATCAGCCTTTTTGCGGAATTACTCGCCAATGATCGCCCTTTGGTAATTTCTTATAATCATTCTTTATATTTTCCTTTTATTAAAAGTTATCCCGAAACAACTTTTGGCGGCTCATTCGATACTGAGGCAGATTATCGTGATCAGTTCATTAGTGATGAAATACATAAAAACGGTTGGATGGTCTGGCCGCTTATAAAGTTTGATTATCGCTCGATCAATTTTGCGCGGACTGAAAATCATCCTGCAAAACCTAATTGGGAAAACCTCCTGGGCACTGATGACCGGGGTCGTGATGTGCTTGCACGCGTAATTTATGGCTTCAGGATATCTGTAGTTTTTGGTCTTGTGCTTGCAATAGTAAGTTCTGTCGTTGGAATTTTTGCAGGATTAATACAAGGATATTTCGGCGGCTTGATAGATATAACTTTCCAACGAGTGATTGAGATATGGGGCTCAGTGCCAACTCTGTTTTTGCTGATAATTCTTTCAAGTATAATCGAGCCTAATTTCTGGATCTTGCTTCTGTTCACACTTCTTTTCAGCTGGATGAGTCTGGTTGGCTTAGTGCGAGCAGAGGTTTTAAAAGTTCGTAATTTTGATTATGTTATGGCGGCAAAAAGCCTGGGCGTCAGTGAGGGAAGAATAATGCTGCGTCATATTCTTCCCAACTCACTCATTTCAACCGTAACATTTCTTCCTTTTGTTATAAGCGGCGCCATAACCACACTCACCTCGCTTGATTTTCTTGGCCTGGGTTTACCTGCCGGCTCACCATCACTCGGTGAGATCTTATCACAAGCGAAAGCTAATATGCAGGCTCCCTGGTTAGGGCTGACAGGCTTCTTTACTGTGGGTTTGATATTATCTTTGCTAGTATTCACAGGTGAAGCTGCACGCGATGCATTTTCGCCTAATAAATTATTCAGGAGTTAAGCATGAGGATATTAAATAAAAATTTTCTTCTAAAAGCTTACAACATAAAAATCGCCATTCTTGATTTTCTCTCACCGCTTTCACTTATTGGCTTGCGTATATATGTGGGGCTGGTTTTCTGGAAATCCGGACTGACCAAACTCTTTAATATTGATAACGCCATTGATCTGTTTCGCGATGAATATCAAACTGCCGATAAAATAAAGATCTTTGGCCACAAATTCCTCACACCTGAAATATGCGCCTATAGCGGCACTTTTGTTGAAACTGTATTTTCCACCCTGCTTATTCTTGGTTTAGCGGGGCGTTTTAGCGCCCTCGCCTTACTTGTTATGACAGCTGTGATCCAATTCACCTATGACCAATCGCCTGAACATATTGTCTGGGCGCTGATGCTTGGCACCATCCTGCTCATGGGCCCTGGCCGCGGCAGTTGGGATTATTTCATTAAAAGCACCTTTTATGGCGCACCTGATAATGATACTATAGCAGATAGGCTTTTTGCCACATTTTGTACGCTTTGCGTTACACTTTTTGTTGGCTTTTTAATTTATAAAGATATTTTGCTGAATCATTAGCAATTGGATATGAAAGAATTACCTCAAAATTATAACGCTGCCGAAGTTGAAAAGAAGTGGCAGAAACTCTGGTTTGAATCTGGCGTTTATAACTGGAATGAAAATATCGCACGCGATAAATCCTTCGTGATCGACACTCCTCCTCCAACAGTTTCCGGCCATCTTCATATGGGCCATATATTCAGCTATACCCAGGCGGATTTCATCGCTCGCTTCCAGCGTATGACCGGCAAAAACGTTTTCTACCCTATGGGTTTTGATGATAATGGCCTGCCTACAGAACGTTTAGTTGAAAAAACCAAAAAGACTAAAGCACATCTGCATTCACGCGAAGAATTCATCAAAATGTGTGAAGAGGTAACTGACCAAGCACGTAAAGATTTCCGTTCACTTTTCGAGTCTATTGCCCTTTCCGTGGATTGGAATCAGGAATATCATACCATCTCTGATGAATCACGTCGCATTTCACAGCTTTCATTTTTAGATCTGTATAAAAAGAATGAGGTATATCGCAAACTGCAACCTATGTTCTGGGACCCGATAGATCAAACTGCGATCGCCCAGGCAGAAGTCGAAGAAAAGGAACTTGATAGTTTTGAGAATTTTATCTGGTTCGGCCTGATCGATGAAAATGCTGATATCAAAAATACTAAGTGGGAAGGTCTAGAAAAAGTTGAGATCATGACAACTCGCCCGGAACTTCTGGCAGCGTGCGTAGCCTTGGTTGTTCACCCGGATGATCTGGCAAAATATAAAGGTAAAAAGGCTGTAACACCTTTATTTAACGCAATCGTCCCAATAATCGGCGATGATAAGGTTGATAAGGAAAAAGGCACTGGCGTTGTGATGTGCTGTACCTTCGGTGATGAAACCGATATCTTCTGGCAGCGTAAACATAATCTTGAACTGCGTATCATCATTGATAAATTCGGCAAACTCAGAATCGGGCAAACTGATTTTGATAACTGGCCTTGTTTAGATGCAGCTAAGACAAAAGAAATATTTCAAAATCTTGAGAATGTAAAAACTGATCATCAGGATAAAAAACTTTCTGCGAAAATGAAATCCATAGAACTCTTGGAGCAGAATGACCTAACTGCGAAAGAGAAAAAGCCAATCAAACATAATGTAAAATGCGCTGAACGTTCTGGCTCACCTCTGGAATTAATCCCAACTTATCAATGGTTCGTAAAAGTTATTGATCACAAAGAGGGCTTAAAGAAAAAAGCCGCTGAATGCGTGTGGCGCCCGGAATTCATGCATCATCGCATCGAGCAATGGATCGATGGGCTTTCGTGGGATTGGTGCATTTCCCGTCAGCGTTATTTCGGTGTTCCATTTCCTGTTTGGTATGCGTATAAATCTGAATGCGATCCTGTTACAGGACTTCCTGTTCGCACTGAACTTTGGGGTAATGAAGAAATTATTGTAGCTGATATAAGTCAATTACCTCTTAATCCGCTTGATACAAATATTTTACCTTTGGGTTTTGAGAAATTAGATTTTCCTCAGTTTAAAGCAGGGGTAAGTTTAGTTCAAAATTCAAACCCAGCTCCAAGTATTTATGCAAAAAGAATCTCAGATGGGAATGTATATCTTTTATTTCCCGAAGCTGATGTTATGGACACTTGGGCGACATCATCAGTTTCACCGCAACTTTCAAGCAAAGCGATAAATAAAGAATTTGCAGTTGATTATAATCGCCACCAGAAACTTTTCCCGGCTGATCTGCGTCCGCAGGCACACGAGATCATTCGCACCTGGGCGTTCTACACTATCGTGAAAGCATATCTGCATGAAGATTCCATTCCGTGGAAAAACCTGATGATCTCCGGCTGGTGTCTGGCGGAAGATAAAACCAAGATGAGTAAATCTAAAGGTAATGTTGTTACGCCAAATGAAATAATCGCCGAAAATTCTGCTGATGTTGTGCGCTATTGGAGTTCAACTTCAAAGCTTGGTATGGATACTGCCTTCTCACGTGACGTTCTGAAGATCGGCCGTAAACTTGCCAACAAACTTTGGAACGCTACAAAATTTGCGGCAATATTTTTACCGCTGATCGAAAAAGAACCTGTTTCGGCAAAAGATGATATAGCAAAAAATATCATCACCGAACCGCTTGATAAATGGGTTATCTCGCGCCTGGCGAAAACGGTTAAAAAAGCGACTGAAGAATTCGAGAATTATGAATATTCTTCTGCGCGCGCAATAGTTGAGGATTTTTTCTGGAATGTTTTCTGCGATAACTATCTTGAAGCTGTAAAGGGCCGTTATTACGATGAAAGCCCTGAAAATAAACAGAAACGCTTTTCGGCCATTCACACAATATATCATTCCCTGGATGCTATCTTACGCCTATTTGCACCTGTTATGCCGCATATAACTGAAGAGCTTTACAGCCATATTCTTGATAATAAATTCGAGAAGATCAAATCAGTTCATGCACAAAATTCATGGCCATCCACTTCTGATTACACTGTTAATGAAGAGGCCGAATCAGCCGGCGAACTGCTTGTAGCAATTCTAAATGAGGTACGAAAAGTTAAGGCAGATGCAAACGTATCGGTCAAATATCCGGTAAAAAATATTCAGGTGAATGCACCGAAAGAAACTCAGCAGCTTGTTAATTTATTTGAGAGAGATCTTCTGAATGTTACTTCGGCAGAAATGCTTTCCTTCAATGATAGCTCAGAACTAAAGATAGATGTCACTCTTGGTGAAAAAGCAGAAGTCGCCTAGAAGAATTTATATAACAAGAAGTATACAAGTGCCATCGCTTGCAGTGTGGCAACAAGCCTATATCTCCATACAAAACTTTTCTTCTTGGTTTTATGCCTGAATTTCTTTTTAGCAAAATATGCGGCAACCGTTCCACCAAAAAGGCAAAATAGCAGCAATGTGCCTTCTGATGTTCTCCAACCACCATTGATGGCGCGTCTTTTATCCTGCCAGAAAATGAAATATGTGAGCAGATTTATTACAGCCAGATATATAATGATATTTTGCAGGCCAATATTGGTCATTTATCGCTGTTTAAAAGGTTTTGCCTGTATTAATATAACTCTAACCAGGGTTTACCTATGAATAACCAAAATCTTATATTAGAGCCACATAATAATTTCTATCTCGCTTCATATGCGTGTTTTTCCAGCAAATCGCATGGGCGTTTGCATAAGGAGGATTTTTCCTCCAGCCGCTCTGAATTTCAGCGTGACAAGGATAGGATAATTCACTCAACGGCCTTCCGTCGCCTTGAATATAAAACGCAAGTTTTCATCTATAATGAAGGCGATCACTACCGCTCTCGCCTCACCCACAGTTTGGAAGTTTCGCAACTTGCACGTTCTATCGCCCGCATTTTGCATCTGGATGAAGATCTTTGCGAAGGTATCTCGCTCGCGCATGATATGGGTCACTCTCCTTTCGGTCATGCGGGTGAAGATGCTTTGAAAGATTGCATGAAAGAATATGGCGGCTTCGATCACAACGCTCAAACCATTCGTATTCTTACCAAGCTTGAGAAAAAATACAGTGCCTTTGATGGGTTAAATCTTTCCTGGGAAACCCTGGAAGGAATTGCCAAACATAATGGCCCGGTGAAAAATGTTCCACGCGCATTGGAGGAATATAATAAAACTCATGATCTCAAACTTTCAACCTATGCAAGCCTGGAGGCTCAGGTTGCAGCAATCTGTGATGACATAGCCTATAATAGTCATGATATTGAAGATGGCTTGCGGGCGAAACTTTTCACGCTTGATGACTTAAAAGGCCTGCCTATCATTTCGGAAGAAATAGAAAATGTTAAAGCGAAAAATCCTGATGTTGAGGACTTGGTTCTGATCAATGAAGTGAGAAACCAGTTCATCAAATATATGATCGTAGATATACTCACTGAAACCAATTCCAACTTGAGAAAGCTTAATATAAAAACCGTTGATGATGTGCGTAATGCCGATCAGCAGATCGTTAAGTTCTCTGATGATTTTGCCAAAAAAATTCTGATAGTCCGCAAATTCCTTTTTGAGAAAATGTATAGGAATTACAAAGTTCTGATGATGACCAGCAAAGCTAAACGTGTGGTCGCAGAGCTGTTTGATTTTTATCTGGCAAATCCGGCAGCGCTACCTCCGCAATGGTCGCGCAACTTGAAAAATGCTAATGAGGTAGCTGTTTCTATCGTTGATTTCCTTGCTGGAATGACTGATAGATATGCATTCAACCAATATCGGAAAATTTTTGATATTAATTATACCAATCTATGAAAATTGAAGATCAGGGCATAGTTCTATCGGTCTATAAATTCGGTGATTCGTCACTGATCGTTAAGATATTGAGCGAAAATCACGGGCCGATAAAAGGTCTGGTGAAAGGCGTACAGAAAAATATCTCCATGTTGCAGGCTGGAAACCTTATACACTTCTCATGGAACGCCCGACTTTCCGATCATCTTGGCATGATAGTGCCAACGCTGGAAAAAGCTTATACGCTGCTTAATTTCGGTGAATATCAGAAGATTTTAAGCATCTCATCACTTTCCTCACTGATCGATGCCCTTATTCCTGAGCGTGAATATTCTGCAGATATCTATCAGAAATATATCGATTATATGGAAAATCTGGATTCGCCTTCATGGATGGAAAATTATGTAATGCTTGAACTTTATATCCTTGAAAAGTGCGGTTTCGGCTTTGATCTTACGCGCTGCGCCGTTTCGGGAAGCAATGATAATATAAGCTATATCTCCCCTAAAACCGGATCGGCAGTAGCAAAAGATGTAGGCGAGCCTTATAAAAATCGCCTGTTCTCGATACCTAAATTTTTCCTGGAGCCTTTCGAAACGGCTGAAAATCTGCCTAACTCAATGCAGGAAGTTATTGACGGCCTTGAAATTACCCGATATTTTCTCGCCAAACATTTCTTTGCGGAAAGCCTGGCGAAAATTCCTTCTGCCTGCATTCAGTTCCGCAATGAGTTATTAAGAATGGCAAGTTTGAATGGCGAAGCAGGACAAAATAGAGATTATCAACTTCAAGGAAGTGCTGAGTGAGAAATATCTCGCTTATGCCCTTTCCACCATCACCTCCCGCTCTCTGCCTGATGCCCGCGATGGCTTGAAACCTGTTCACCGCCGCCTGCTCTGGGCAATGTATTTGTTAAAGCTTGATCCTGATTCTGGTTTCAAAAAATGTGCCCGCGTTGTTGGTGATGTGATTGGTAAATACCACCCGCATGGTGATGTTGCCGTTTATGATGCCCTTGTTCGCCTGGCGCAGAATTTTTCAGTACGCTATCCACTGGTTGATGGCCAGGGTAACTTTGGTTCGATCGATGGTGATAACGCAGCTGCAATGCGTTATACCGAAGCGCGCCTGACAGAAGTTGCAAGCTTCATGCTTAAAGATATCGATAAAGATACTGTTGATTTCCGCCCTACTTATGACAACCAGGATGAAGAGCCTGTAGTTCTTCCGGCATTCTTCCCTAACCTGCTTGCAAATGGCAGTGAAGGTATCGCTGTTGGTATGGCCACTTCGATCCCACCGCATAATGTGGAAGAAATTTGTGACGCTGCATTGCAGCTTCTTAAAAAACCTTCAAGTACAGTTGATGAGCTGCTTGAATTTATCCAAGGCCCAGATTTCCCGACCGGCGGTATTTTGATCGAATCAAAATCTGCAATTAAGAATGCATATGAAACGGGTCGCGGCTCTTTCAGGCTTCGTGCAAAATGGAAGACCGAAGAGCTTTCACATAATCAGTTCCAGATCGTTGTTACAGAAATTCCTTATCAGGTTCAGAAATCGCGCCTGCTTGAAAGAATGGCTGAGAATCTTGAGAATAAAAAAACTCCACTGCTTGGCAATATACGCGATGAATCTGCTGAAACCATCCGCATCATTCTTGAACCTAAAACTAGGAATATTGATCCTGAGATTTTGATGGAATCACTCTTCCGCTCATGCGATCTTGAGATCAAATATGGCCTGAACCTGAATGCACTTGATAAAAATGGCCTGCCAAAAGTAATGAATTTGAAAGAGGTTCTTTCAGCTTTCATCGAGCACAACAAGGAAGTCATCACTAGAAGAACCAAGTTCCGCTTAGGCAAGATTGAAAACCGTTTAGAGATATTAGGCGGGTTACTGGTCGTATATCTGAACCTGGATAAGATCATCAAAATAATCCGTGAGGAAGATGAGCCGGCAGAAGTGATGATGAAGAAATTCTCACTCACAAAAAATCAGGCAGAAGCTATATTAAATACAAGGTTACGCTCTCTTCGCAAACTTGAAGAAATGGAGATCCGCCGCGAAAATCAGGCATTGCTCGCCGAGAAAAAAGAGCTTGAAGAACTTCTTTCTGATGAGAAGGTTTTAAAGAAAGAAGTAGCGAACGGTATCAAACTTGTTCAAACCACTTTCGGCAAGAAAACCCCTCTTGGCAAACGCAAAACCAGCATTGTTAATAAAGAACTTAAAACCGCTGTTATTTCACTTGATGCCTTCATCGAAAAAGAACCTGTAACAATTGTAATGTCTGAGCAGGGCTGGATCCGCGCCTTTAAAGGCCATAATCTTGATGTTGATTCTGTAAAATATAAAGATGGCGATAAAGAAAAATTCATTCTTAAAGCACTTACAACCGATAAAATCCTGTTCTTCTCGACCAGCGGCAAGGTTTATACTTTGAACGCCGATAAGATAGCGGGCGGAAAAGGTTTTGGTGATCCGATACGCTTATCTCTGGAACTCAAAGAAGATGAAGATGTTCTCGGTTTGGATATTTATGATGAGGCTGCCAAATATCTTGTCGCTTCAAGCAAGGGGCGTGGATTTGTTGTTAATGCTTCTGATATTCTTGCCCAGACAAAATCCGGCCGTCAGGTATTGAACATCCATGTCGGGGAAACTGCCCTGAAATATGTTAAAGTTACTGGCTCTCACGTCGCTACAATCGGTGACAATAGATTAATGCTGGTATTTGCCGTTGCCGAGGTTCCTAACCTGAAAAGAGGCCAGGGTGTAACCTTGCAGAAATTCAAAGATGGCAATCTGACTGATATAAAGGTCTTTAATCTTTCTGAAGGCCTGGCGATAAAAAATGGTTCTAAGGAATCAAATATTTCTGATCTGAAATCATGGGTAGCAAAACGTGCGGCAAAAGGTCGCGCCGCGCCTACCGGCATTTCCCGTAACAATAAGTTTGAATAGCATGGCCGTATTACCTTTAGTCATAGCGCCAGACCCTAGGCTTAAAAAAGTATCTAAAGAGGTAAAACCTTCTGATATAAATGCCGAGCTCCGTAAATTCTTGGATGATATGCTTGAAACCATGTATGCCAGCAACGGGCTTGGCCTTGCTGCAGTTCAGGTGGGTGAGCATAAAAGAATTCTTGTCATGGATATCGCCCAGGGTTCGATACGTTATGATGGCACTCACAACCCTGATGCTGAGCCAGATCCGTTATTTCTTATCAATCCTGAGATTGTTTGGGAATCAGATGAAAAATTTGTGTTTGAAGAGGGTTGTCTTTCGTTTCCGGCACAGTTTGCTGAAGTAGAAAGGCCTAAGTCAGTAAAAGTACGCTTCCTTGATTATGATGGCAAAGAACGCGAATTACGGTTTGATGATCTTGCTGCTGTATGCGTCCAACATGAAATAGACCACCTGAACGGCATCACCTTCGTTGAGCATGTTTCAAAAATGAAGCGCGATGTTATCATGCGCAAGCTTGAGAAAGCTAAAAAGCGCGCTGATAACGACTAATTATTTTATTTCAGCAAGTTTTTTGCGCTGAGCTTCACGAGCATCTTTCTTAAGCGGAATCAGACCTTTTGCTGGCAAATAGCCTTCATCACCAATCGCTTCTTCTGATTCAAACTCTTTCAAATATTCCTTCATGCCGTTAACAAGTGGCAGGTGCTCACCCTTAGCATAAACATAAAGCAGCCTTGAAACGCCATATTGGCCTGATGTTATATTTTCAAATGTTGGTGCCACGCCATCAATAGTGCTGCCCTGAATTGTTGCACCATTCTGGTCAAGATAGCTGTAACCGAAAATGCCGATCGCATCTTTGTTGTTCTTCAGCTTCTGCACGATCAGGTTATCATTTTCACCAGATTCAATATAAGCACCATCTTCCCTGATCTGCTGACATTGTTTTTTCAGCACATCTTCATTTGTATAAGCAGCCTTGAATTCTGCCATGTTAGTGCAAACACCATCAAGAATGATCTCTGCGAACGCATCACGCGTACCTGAAGTTGGTGGTGGGCCATAAACTTCAATTTTCGTTGCCGGCAGGCCCTTATCGATATCATTCCAATTCTTGTATGGGTTATCTACAAGTTTGCCATCAACCGGAACTTTTCTAGCAAGCGCCAGGAATATATCTTTCTTGGTCAGCGCATATTTATTGCCGCTGATCGAATTTGCGAAAGTGATACCGTCATAACCGATCTCAAGTTCGATTATTTTGTTCACACCATTTGCTTTGCATAATTGCACTTCTGAATCTTTAATTTTTCTGGATGCATCTTCAATATCCGGATATTGCTCACCAACACCACCACAGAATAATTTAAAACCACCACCAGTGCCTGTTGATTCAACTATAGGCGTTCTGAAATCGGTTTTTGTGCCAAATTCTTCCGCAACCACTGTTGCAAAAGGATAAACTGTTGAAGAGCCAACGATCCTGATCTGATCCCTTGCTGCCGCATTATTCGAGAACAACATCACTGCTGAAACGGCTACTATCGCTTTAAACAATTTAAGATTCTTCATTTTTTTCCTATCGTTGGTTGATTTTCGGATAGCATCAATTAGATATTCTTGCAATAAATAATATCTATATTATAAGGCTTCAAACCCCTAATTTCAGGATATCCTATGGCAAAAAGAAACAAAATTGCATTAGTCGGCGCAGGTAATATTGGTGGCACACTTGCTCACCTTATCGGCTTAAAGGAGTTAGGCGATGTGTTGCTGGTTGATGTCAGCGAAGGTATTCCTCAAGGTAAAGCGCTTGATCTGATCGAAAGCTCACCGATCGAAGGCTTTGATTCAAACATAAAAGGCACTAACGATTATAAAGATCTTGCCGGCAGTGATGTTATCATCGTAACTGCAGGTGTTGCCAGAAAGCCTGGCATGAGCCGCGATGATCTTATCGATATCAACGCAAAAGTTATCACTCAGGTTGCTGAAGGTATTAAGGCAAATGCGCCTGATGCATTCGTTATTGTAGTAACTAACCCGCTTGATGCGATGGTTGGTCTGATGCAGAAAAAAACCGGCTTCAAACCTGAAAAAGTAGTAGGTATGGCTGGCGTTCTTGATTCGGCACGTTTCAGATATTTCCTTGCTGAAGAGTTCAAGGTTTCAATTGAAGATATAACCGCTTTCGTACTTGGCGGCCACGGTGATACAATGGTTCCATCTGTTCGCTATTCAACAGTTGCGGGCATTCCTCTGCCTGATCTTATTAAAATGGGTTGGACCTCTCAGGAAAAACTCGACAAGATCGTGCAAAGAACCCGTGATGGCGGCGCTGAAATAGTTGCCCTGCTTAAAACCGGCTCTGCATTCTATGCCCCTGCTTCTGCTGCTGTTGCAATGGCTGAAAGCTACATAAAAGATAAGAAACGCGTTCTTCCATGTGCCGCGTATCTTGATGGTCAATATGGCGTTAAAGGCCTATATATCGGCGTTCCTGTAGTGATAGGCAAAAACGGCGTTGAGAAAGTGATCGAGATCGAACTCGACAAAACCGAGAAAGATTATTTCGACAAATCAGTTGCTGCAGTTAAAGAGCTTGCAGAAAAAGTTAACAAATAATCAGTCTATCTGTAAGGCCTCAATTTGTATCTGATTTCTGTCAGTGTGTTTCCGTGTGCAACTGTTATTGTCAGCAATTCGCCATTCTTAGCGTAAGTTCCTTCGCCAATTTTACTCCAGCCTTTTGATGATAGAACATCATCATAAAAATCTTTCACATCATCAACGCTTGCGAACCCTTGTGCACGCGCTTCGGCTATTCTTCCTTCCTGAGAATCAAAAGATGAAAGTGTTGTGTTATCTACAACGAAATGGCGCGGTATAGGAACTTCGGGAATGTTTGGTAAGTGCCCGGCATAAAATGGCTCTTTAACAGTTTCTGTGATGCGATGTGCAAGCATACATGATGTTAAAAGTGAAGTTGCGATTACTATGGCTATAAGTTTCTTTATCATATCTTTCTTTGCTTTATTTTTGGCAGGTCGGACAATAGAAACTGCTTCTTCCCTGCTGGACGATTCGTTTTATGCCAGTCTTACATTTTACGCAAGGCTGTTTTTCCCTGCCATATACTTTGAACTGATGCTGAAAATAGCCAACATCACCATCGCTTCTAACATAATCTCTAAGCGTTGAACCGCCGGATCTTATAGCTTTTTGCAAAACTGTTTTTATATTTTCTGCCAATGCGTTGAGCTTTACCAGCTTTACTTTACCAGCTTCTATTTTAGGGTTTATGCCGCTTTCGAATAATGATTCACTGGCATAAATATTTCCCACACCCACCAGATTTCTTGCATCCATCAAAGCTTGTTTCACGGGTTGTTTTTTATTTTTAAAAACTTCTGAAAGATATTTTCCATTAAATTTTTTATCTAATGGTTCAATGCCCAAATCTTTGAACAGCTGATGGGTTTCGAGTTCTTTTTTATCAACAAGAGCAACCAGGCCAAAACGCCTTGCGTCGTTAAATATTATTTGTGAATTATCGGTAAAAGTTACTGCCAGATGATCGTGTTTTTCAAAGTTTTTAGCCAGTCTTTCTTTGTACAAAACCTTCCCACTCATCCCTAAATGAATTACCAAAATCTGATTGTTGGTAAGGTTTAGGAGAAGATATTTTGATCTTCTATCTAATGAATCTATTTTCTTATTTGTTATTTTTTCTTTAAGTTTTTCCGGATAAGGAAATCGCAGCTTTTTTCCGCTGATAAAAACATCCTTTATTTCCTTATTCAGGATTTGCTTTTCCAAGCCTCTTTTAACCGTTTCAACCTCTGGAAGTTCAGGCATAATTTTCTTTGATTCAATATAACTAAATGCTATATAGAATCTCCTTCATGAAAAATAAAGTAATGGCTGACAATAAAGTAAATTTTGGCTTCAAGCAGGTTGATGCGTCTGTAAAAACCGGTCTGGTTAAAGGCGTGTTTAACAGCGTCGCTTCCAAGTATGATATCATGAATGATGTCATGAGCGGCGGCATGCACCGTTTATGGAAAAAATCCATGCTTTCTGAAATGCAGCCGCACCAAGGTTATAAACTGCTTGATCTTGCTGCCGGCACGGGCGATATATCTTTTGCTTTCCTGAATCGCGCGAAAGAGAAAAATGTTAATGTTTCATGTGTAACATCGGATATTAATGAAGAAATGCTGAAAGTTGCCAAGGCGCGTTCAATAGATAGAAATATCCCTGCAAATATTGATTTTAAGATCATCAATGCCGAAGAAATTCCCTTTCCTGACAATAGCTTTGATTATGTTTCTATTGCTTTTGGCATTAGGAACGTCACCAATATCCCTGCCGCACTTAAAGAAATAAACCGAGTGTTAAAGCCGGGTGGCAAGTTTATTTGCCTGGAATTTTCTAATGTAGATAATGAAATTCTTTCGAAATTATACCATAAATATTCCTTCAATATCATCCCGTTCATGGGGCAATTGATCGCTCAGGATGCAGATTCATATCGTTATCTGGCAGAAAGTATCTATCTCTTTCCAAAAGCTCCGGATTTTAAAACCATGATAGAAAATGCCGGTATGGCCAATGTAAATTATAGAAAACTATCTGCAGGAATTGTGGCAATTCATACGGGGTTTAAGATATAATGGCCCTGAGACACACAAAGAGATTCCTGCAAATTTATCGTACCTTTTCGAGATATAGATGCTATTTCTTCCTGAAAAACAGTTCATATTATAGATTTATCGTGTTTTTTGGTTATTTTCTGGCTCCAAAACCGGTTAAATCTTCATATTTAATGTCAGATAGCCAGAAATTAGCCCAGGTTTTCCAGGAATTAGGCCCTGCTTTCATTAAATTGGGCCAAGCTTTATCAGTTAGGCCTGATCTCATAGGTGATAGAGTTGCCCAGGATTTATCAATGTTGCAGGATAGGCTGCCGCCCTTCCCTACCGCAATTGCAAAACAAATAGTTGAGCGCGAACTTGGTAAGAAAATATCAGAAGTTTTCCGTACCTTTGGTGAACCTGCCGCCGCCGCTTCCATTTCACAGGTACATTTCGCAACCGACCTTGCCAGCAATGAGGTCGCTGTTAAAATTCTGCGCCCTAATATTGAAGAGCGTTTCTTCAAAGATATTAATCTGCTCTTCTGGCTTTCAGGTATTATAAACCGCAAATTTCCAAGGTTTATAAGGCTAAAACTGCGCCATATGGTCAATATGGTTGCTAGTATTTCCAAGATCGAGATGGATCTGCTCTATGAGGCTGCAGCCGCAGACGAACTCGCAAAAAATTTCAAAGATGATACTGAGCTAAAAGTTCCAAAAATATACTGGCAGCTGACCTCTTCGCGCGTTCTGGTGGCTGAAAAATTCACCGGAATTCGCATTGATGACATCAGAAAACTGCAAGATGCTGGCCATAATGTTGATGATTTACTCCGCAAATGTGCTGATATATTCCTGAAACAGGCCCTGCGCGATGGGTTCTTCCACGCAGATATGCACCCTGGCAATATGCTGGTCAACGATAAGGGCCAGATCTGCGTTTTCGACTTTGGTATCATGGGCCGCATTGACCGCAAAAACAGGATATTCCTTGCTGAAATGCTAAATGGTTTCTTGAACCGTGATTATAAAAAAGTTGCGGATATACATTTTGATGCCGGCTTTATTCCGGCTGATCAGTCGCGCGAATTATTCGCACAGGCCTGCCGTGCCGTGGGTGAACCAATCTTCGATCTTCCACAAAACCAGATCTCGATCGCCAAGCTCCTGCAAAGGCTATTAAAGATAACTGAACAGTTCAAAATGGAAGCTCAACCGCAATTATTATTGCTTCAAAAAACCATGATGATGGCAGAAGGCATAGGTCGAAAGCTTAATCCTAATATCAATTTCTGGGCCCTATCGCGCGATCTGGTGCAGGAATGGGGCGAGGAAAACCTTGGCCCTAAAGCTAAGCTCCAAGAGGGTTTTTCTCAATTAATTCAATCTGTTAAAAGTATAAATGAATCCTCAAAACAACTTGAAAAGATCGTTACTTCCAAAGGTTTTGTTACCTATTCTTCATCGCTGGAAAAGCGTAACGGTAATATTGAAGAAAGTAATTTCTGGAAAGGCTTTATTACTGCCATTTTATTGACTATATTGATCCTGTTAGGGATCATTAAATTCCACGTATGAAAAAGATTTTACTCATAGTTACAGGCAGCATTGCAGCGATAAAAATTCCTGATCTTATCAGGCGCGGCAAAGAAGCCGATTTTGATATAACCTGCGTGCTTACAAAATCTGCATCACAATTTGTTGCGGCCCCTGCCCTGGCCTATCTTTCCGGCAATAAAGTTTATGAGAATGATTTCTCCGTTTCTGATGAAACCGGCATGGCCCACATTGATCTTTCCCGTAAGAATGATCTTGTTTTAGTGGCACCTGCTTCTGCAAATTTCCTGGCAAAAATGGCAAATGGCCTGTGTGACGATCTGGCTTCTACAATCTATATAGCCTCTGATAAACCTGTTATCGTAGTACCGGCAATGAATACAAAAATGTATGAGCACCCGGCAACTAAACGCAATATTGAACAGCTCAAAAAAGATAAGGTTGAATTCATTGAGCCCGTCTCCGGTAAGCTTGCCTGTGGCGAAGAAGGTTTGGGCAAGATGGCCGAGCCTGATGATATAATCCAATATCTAAAAAATTATTTTGGCAAAAAAACTCCTAAAGCCAGCCAGGCAAATTTGAAAGGCATGAAGTGCTTGGTTACCAGCGGCCCTACTCGTGAGAATATTGATCCTATACGCTATATCTCTAATTATTCTTCAGGCAAACAAGGTCATGCTGTGGCAAGCGCTTTAGCCCGTGCGGGCGCTGAAGTTTATCTGGTTTCTGGCCCCACTAACTTGCCAGTACCTGAAAACGTAAATTTTATTCCGGTTGAATCAGCGCAGGAAATGCTTGATTCCTGCATGAAGTTGCTGCCGGTTGATATTGCCATTTGTGCAGCTGCAGTTGCGGATTGGAAACCCGAAAAACCCTCTGAAAGAAAGATAAAGAAAACCCAGGATAATCAGATCCAAATATTATCACTTCTGGAAAACCCCGATATATTATATGAGCTTTCAAAACCTAGTAAAAACAGACCGGCATTAGTTATAGGCTTTGCTGCTGAAACTGAACATTTGATCGAGAACGCGCTTGTTAAAATGGAGCGCAAGGGCTGTGATTGGATAATTGCCAATGATGTTATAAAAGATAAGGTTTTTGATTCTGATAATAACAGCGTTTGTATTATCACCAAAGATAAACAAGAGTGCTTAGAGAATAAACCTAAAGAAGAAATTGCTGAAAAAATTGTCAGCATGATCGATGGCTATTTAAATAAAAATCAGAAAAAATTCTTACGCTCAGTATAAATGTTTCCTGTGAAACATTTCACACTTTGATCAGAGAATTTAAGATCCCAAAATATTTTAAAGCAAAAAAGATAATATAAAATGCAATAGCAGAATAAACTCCTGCGACTATATCATCTATCATAATTCCAAAACCACCAGAAAAATTCCTATCAAGCCTGCCAATATGCCATGGCTTTATAATATCAAACAGCCGGAAAAGTATAAAAATTACCGGAAAGAAATAGTATGAAATAATGAGATATAGTATGAATTCTTTTTCGTCGATCATTAGCAATGCCGCATATCCTATTGAAACCAAAGCACAAGCTGTGAATATGCCCGCCACTTCATCAATAACAACTGAGGAGGGGTCATCCTTACCAATGGCCTTAGAATATTTTTCCGCCGCCCAAACGCCGACAATATAACTTATCACCGCTGCGAAAGATAATATGTAAATTATATAGTTCGGGCTGATCAATATAGCGCCCATTTCGAAATATTTTGTGCCGTTAATATATACAAAATGAGGCTGATAAAACAGCAAACCTACTAATATTATGGCAGCCAAACTGCCAAACGTCCCTGGCATAAATGGGATTTTACCTATCCCAAAGAAGGTCGCTATAATCGCAGATGGAGATAATCTTTTCATTACGCAGCCGCAAATTCAGCGGTAAATTCAACGAATTTGCTGGTGTTTTCTTCACCATATTTAAAATTGAGATTAATATTATGTTTGCGCGCCGTCTCGCGAATAAAGAAATAAGGCACTGTTTCAACATCCGGCTCGTTAGTTGTAGTATCCATGAATATGTCATGGATTGAAGTTGGTTCTTTATATTTATCAGCGCCAGCTCTAACAACTATAGTATTCTTCGCCGCACCAGCCAATGATATGCTTATTTTTCCGCCATAAATCAATATGCGCGAAACTGTTAATATCATGCCAACAAGAATGCGTCTTTTAATGGCCGAGATCGAATCGGGCAGGGAAGGGTTAAAACGCAGCTCTACTTGTGACTTATTAAAAAACCTTTTCATTATATCGGTAACTTCTTTAACTTGAGTTTCCGCGCTGTCAGTATAAACCACGCCATAAGCGATCCTATATGCCTGCAGCCGCGCAAGCGATTGCATCGCACTTTCTTCAACAAGATCGACCGCCTGGTTTTTTATTTCTATTGCACCTGGGTCATCAGAATTTTTTGCATCATTCATAAGGAAGTCGAGCCCGTTGGAAACGGCGCTCACCGGACCTGCTATGTCGTGCGTGAAGCGCGTAAGCAATAGTTCGGACATTCTAACTGGGGAAATATTTTGCATCATATAAATATATAATAATGAATTCGATCAAATATCAATGTCAATCCTTGACTTTTATAGCAGCTATAAATAGTTTACGCACGTAATTTATGTATGGCTTATGGAATTTTCAATCAATGAATATCTCCCGGTATTAATATTTCTTGTCGTTGCGACATTACTGGCATTCGTAATGATTGGCCTGTCATACCTCATTGCACTGAAAAAGCCTGATCGTGAAAAGCTTTCCCAATATGAGTGTGGGTTTGAAGCCTTCTCTGAAGCGCGTGGCAAATTTGATGTGCGTTTTTACCTTGTTGCAATTTTATTTATAATATTTGATCTTGAGATCGCATTCCTGTTCCCTTGGGCAATTTCCCTGAAGGCTATCGGGCATTTCGGTTTCTGGAGCATGATGATTTTCTTAGGCGTTCTTACCATTGGTTTCATATACGAATGGAAAAAAGGCGCTTTGGAATGGGAATAAGAATATATGGCAAAAAAACTTATAAATTACCAGGAGCCGCTGCCTGCCGGCGTTGCACAAGATGAGATCCTGAACAAGGTTGCGGGTGAGGTAGCTGATAAAGGCTTTATCGTTGCAAGCCTTGATAACTTAGTTTCATGGGCACGTACCGGTTCATTATGGCCAATGACATTCGGCCTTGCGTGCTGCGCAGTTGAGATGATGCAGACCGCTGCAAGCCGTTATGATCTTGATAGGTTCGGGCTGATCTTCCGCCCATCACCAAGGCAATCAGATGTGATGATAGTTGCAGGAACCCTAACCAATAAAATGGCGCCGGCACTGCGTAAAGTATATGACCAGATGGCAGAACCGCGTTATGTTATTTCCATGGGCTCATGTGCGAATGGCGGTGGTTATTATCACTATTCATATTCGGTTGTACGGGGCTGCGACAGGATCGTTCCTGTAGATGTTTATGTTCCTGGATGCCCACCAACGGCAGAAGCGTTGCTTTATGGCGTTCTGAAATTGCAGGATAAAATAAAAAGAACAAATTCTGTTATCTATCGCAGCGGCGTGAACAATCTGCCAACACCTCCCAACCACGAACAGAAGGTGGCAAAATAATGTTAGATCAGATAAAAGATACCATTTATAGCAAAGCAGCTAACCTGATTGAAAAAATCTCAATAGAACATGATGTCATCCACATAAATGCGCCTGCAGAAAATATTCTTTCTCTTATAAGTTTAATCAAAAATGATAGTGAACTTTCATTCAAGCAGCTTGTTGATATCACCTGCGTTGATTATCCTTCTCGCGTAAAGCGTTTTGAAGTTGTTTACCAGATGCTCTCTCTGAAGAATAATATCAGGCTGACAATAAAAACCGGCCTTGAGAATAACGAGTATACATATTCTCTCACACCTATATTTGAATCGGCAAACTGGCTTGAGCGTGAAGTTTTTGACATGTATGGGGTCAGGTTTAAATCACATCCTGATCTTCGTCGTATCCTGACTGATTATGGTTTTGAAGGCTATCCGCAACGTAAAGATTTCCCGCTTACCGGCTATGTTGAAGTTCGTTATGATGGTGAAAAGGGCAGGGTGGTATATGAGCCTGTAAAACTATATCAGGATTACAGAAGTTTTGATTATCTTTCACCTTGGGAAGGAACAGAATATGTTCTTCCTGGTGATGAAAAGGCGAAAAGTTAGTTATGAGCAAGGAAGTTTCTTTAAAGAATATGACTTTGAACTTTGGCCCGCAGCATCCTGCGGCACACGGCGTTCTTCGTCTTATACTTGAGCTTGATGGCGAGGTGGTTGAGCGCGCTGATCCGCATATCGGCTTGCTACACCGCGGCACTGAAAAATTAATGGAGCATAAGACTTATATCCAGGCGCTACCTTATCTTGATCGCCTGGATTATGTTTCACCAATGTGCCAGGAACACGCCTTTTCTCTATCTGCTGAAAAACTTCTCGGCGTTACAGTTCCTTTACGGGCACAATATATCCGTGTAATATTTTCTGAGCTTACACGCATTTTGAATCACATCATGAACGTTACCACTTTCGCAATTGACGTGGGCGCGATAACTCCACTTCTGTGGTTGTTTGAAGATCGTGAAAAGATCATGGAATTCTATGAGCGCGTTTCTGGCGCGCGCATGCACGCAAACTATTTCCGCCCAGGCGGCGTTGCCCGCGATCTTCCTCCTGGTCTTCTTGAGGATATAATCCAATTTGCTGAGTTGTTCCCTAAACATCTTGCTGACATGGAAGATCTGCTTACGGAAAACCGCATTTTTAAACAAAGAACCGTTGATATCGGCATCGTTACAAAAGAGCAGGCGATTGACCTAAGCTTTTCCGGCCCGATGATCCGCGCATCTGGTGTTGCCTGGGATCTGCGTAAATCTCAGCCTTATGAAGTTTATGATAAAATGGATTTCGATATCCCGATCGGTAAAAATGGTGATTGCTATGATCGCTATCTGATCCGTATCGCAGAAATGCATGAATCAATAAAAATCATCAAACAAGCCTGCGCGGAATTGCCTTCTGGTCCGGTAAAAACTGTTGATAGAAAAGTTTCTCCGCCATCGCGTACAGAAATGAAAGTTTCAATGGAAGCACTTATCCATCACTTTAAATTATATACTGAAGGCTATCACGTTCCTGCCGGCGAATATTATGCTGCAGTTGAAGCGCCTAAGGGTGAGTTCGGCGTTTATATAGTTTCTGATGGTACGAACAAGCCATATCGCTGCCGCCTGCGTGCGCCTGGTTTCCTGCATTTGCAGGCAATGGATTTTATGATCAAAGG
>JBEHXK010000007.1:0-121978 GCA_048498735.1 Pseudomonadota bacterium | reverse complement strand
TATCTGATAATAATATTTTGGTTTTAGATCACCGGAAAGACCGTAAGAATCTTTACTACTAATATCTCCGCCGGTTCCTTTGTCAGATGCCTCAACTGATTTTGTAGTTAATGCTGTTGCTTGGCAATTATAAGAATATTTCGCCATTTCATTGAGCATTTGCTGTGATTCTGTGCCGCTATACATATTTGAGATATTAGTTTTTGTAATAGTATATGGAAGTTCGGTTGTCGGAGGTGAGCTAAATGTTTTGAACCAGTTCACGCTATTATCTATGCATGATTCAGCCAGATAAAAAATGCTTGAATCTATTACTTTGAAATCGGCACTTTGAAACTGTCTAGTCGAGGTTTGTACCAGAGTAATAGCAAGAAGGTTCATTGCCAGCATCACGAGTAGTGATGTAGCAAGAATATTTCCATCCTCGCTCTTTATTCTTTTATGCATCACCAACTTGTCTGATTATTTTGATTGATAGTGTAAGTAGTTGTGCCGGTCGTAGGCGTTGCCTTTGCCGTAAAATCATCCGTAGTGCTTTGCGTTATACAGTAAGTGAACTTGTCATTTACTATAATAGTTTTTCCGCTGAATAGGTTTGTATTGATAGCGCTTGCGCTATCACCACAGCTTGTACCAGTTTTATAATATGCATTATTCTTCTGGTAATAATCCTGCTGTTGAAGATAGATCGAACGTAGATTATTTTTCGCTACATTCTGGCGTGAGTTAGTTGCATAGCCAAGATATTGCGGCACGCCTATTGCTGCCAGCAGGCCTAGTATTGCCAGCGCGATCATCATTTCAAGTAATGTAAAACCTTTTTCCATATATGACTTAAAGAGTATCTAAAAAAAATCCCTCTGTGAGCCTTAAGCCCACAAAGGGATTTATTAATTAATAAAGCCTTAGGGCTAAATTATTCTTTAGTAACAGTGTCAGTTACAGTAGTTGAAGTACCTGCATGTTTATACTGTGTAGTTACAGTGTAAACACCAGATGCAACTGTGATCGCCGTCTGACCATCAGCCGGAGTACCTGAAGCTATATAAGCCTGAGTTGATGCATCATAAGGGTTTTTGCTTGTGCCATTACCATAACCAACAAATGCAGTCTGGATGGCAGCATCAGTAGAGCTGCATGCAGTTGAGTTAGTGCTGTTTTCAAGCATTGTTGTTGCACCTGAAGTACATTTTGCAAATTCAGCACCCATAAGTTTCACTATAGTTGTGTGAAGTGCTTTAGTTGCATTTTCTTTAGCCTGTGCCTGGTAACCTTGATATTGCGGGATACCGATAGCAGCTAGCAAGCCTAGGATCGCGACCACGATCAATAACTCGATTAGTGTAAAACCAGACTGTGCTGATCTATTCTTAATTTTCATATTTTCCTCCGATAGAAATTTTGATTGATAGGCTAGTATAGTATTAATTACAGGTTAGTCAAGTAACTTATTGATTAAAAAGAATAATTTCGAATTTTATTAAAATTTGAAAATATTTTATTTCAACTTTAAGTTCACTTAACTTCCCGAGACCACTTTTCCTATCTGGAATATTGGCATATACATAGCGATGATAATAAATCCTACAGTAATACCCATGAACACTATCATGATGGGTTCTAGCAGCTCGGTTAGCCTGTCGACAACCAAATCAAACTCCTCTTCGTAATAATTTGCAACCGAATTTAGCATCTCATCTATCCGACCCGTCTCTTCTCCAACAGATATCATCTGCCAAAAAGTTGGTGGAAAAACAGTATGTTCTGAATAAAGAGCGGAGAGATTTTTACCTTCTGCGATGCCGCTTTTTATATCCTCAAAAGCCTTAAGAAAAACGGTGTTCTGTACACTTTTTGCAACAATATTCAGGCTCTCAATCACCGAAACACCGGCTGCGGAAAGGTTGGCTGAGATCATCGCAATTTTGGATAAACTGGATTTAGTGATTACTCCACCTATCAAAGGTATCTTTAAAATCTTCTGGTCATAATATTCTTTAAAACCGGGTGAATTTTTCTTCAATTTTTTGAAGGCAAAAATTATTGCCACAATAATTAAAACCAAAACACCGCCTCTCATAGGGTCACGTACAAATTCACTTATCGCAACGATGGCGCGAGTAGGGCCCGGCAGCTGATTTCCCATGCTTGAGAACATCTGCTGAAACACAGGCACAACTTTTACTAACATTATTGTTATTACCGAAATTGCCACGCATACAAGAATTATAGGATACATCAAAGCGCTTTTAACTTTGCGCCTGATCTTTTCTATTTTTTCCAAATGTATTACAAGCTTATCAAGGAATATGGTTAGTTTACCGCTTGATTCACCTGCTTTCAGCAAGTTTATAAAAACCGTGTCAAAAACCTGATTATGCATTGAAAATGCATCAGAAAGCGTTGAGCCACCCTCAACTGTCATCCTTATATTTCTGGCAACTACTCTTAAATGTTTATTCTCAGCCTGTTCTTCCATCATGCGCAATGTGCGTAAGATGGGCAGGCCGGATTTAACCATTGTTGCAAGTTTTTTAGTAAAGATGATCTTATCTTTGTTTTTGATTTTCTTGGCTTTATATTTTTCAGGCAGATTTGCTGAATCTACCCCATCATTTGCCGAAACAGAGGTTTTCTCTTCAATATTTATTACTATGATATTTTGTCTTGATAGTTGGGCAATAGCTTTTTCTGCGGAATCGGCCTCAACCATTCCATTTTTTGGCGAATTCCCTTCGAAGCCGTCATATGAAAAGATCTTTGCCATTAATCTAAAACCAGAACACGTTTGAATTCATTTATGCTCATCTTACTATCTTTTATCAGTCTTCTGCCAACTGCCTGCATGGTCTCAAAACCTTCTCCCAGTGCAATATCATTGATCATTTTTTCACTGGCATGGTTCAATATAGCATCTTTAATCTTCGGCGATATAGCAAGAATTTCCTGCACACATGCGCGCCCCTTTACCCCCGTGTTCATACATCTGCTGCAGCCTTTGGATTTTTTTGCCTTCACACTTTTGATTTCTTCTTCACTGAAACCAATATCTTTAAGAACATCAGGCTTTCCGATCGGATCATTTTCCAGGCAATGCGGGCAATTCATTCTTGCAAGCCTTTGTGCAAGAATTAGTGATAATGAAGAAGTTACAAGGTAATTTGGAATTCCAATATTCATTAACCTTGTAATGGTGCTGACAGCATCATTGGTGTGCAGGGTACTTAATACAAGGTGGCCGGTCAGTGCTGCTTTTACAGCTATATCTGCAGTTTCCTTATCCCTGATCTCACCAACCATTATCACTTCCGGATCCTGGCGTAAGAAAGAGCGCAAGGCAGAAGCGAATGTTAATCCTATCGATTCCTTTACCTGTATTTGCCCCACACCTTTCAGGTCATATTCGACCGGGTCTTCAGCAGTCATAATATTAACACCAGGCTCATTCATTTCTTTCAAACATGCATAAAGCGTAGTTGATTTACCCGAGCCTGTAGGGCCTGTAACCAGCACCATTCCTTGTGGGGAGTGAATCGCTTTTCTTAATTTTTTCAGTGCATCATCAGCAAGGCCAAGCTGATCTAATGTGAAATTCGCCGCTTCAGGATCAAGTATACGCATAACAATGCGCTCACCGTGAACCGTTGGCAACACAGATACACGAATATCCACACTTTTATCAGCAAGGTCAGATGTTATGGCACCATCTTGCGGTAATCTTCTTTCGGAAATATCCAGTGACGCGAGAATTTTTATGCGAGTGATTATAGCAGCATAGTTGAAAGTTAGAAATTCAGAAAACTCTTCTATAACCTGCAATACGCCATCTTTTCTATAGCGCACCTGTGCACCCTCACGGAAAGTTTCTATATGTATATCACTGATACCAAGAGCAATTGCGTTTACAATAACATTATCAACAAATTCTATAACATCATTACCAGCCGTGATCTTGAAAACTTTTTCCTCTTTCACCTCTTCAAGTGCATAGGCCGCAGTGCTATTGCCACTAATTTCTCCTTGTGCAGCCGCTAGATCAGCTTCTGATAATTCGCCACCATTTTCGCTTCTTTCAAGTGTTCGTAAAAAATCATTATCCATTTTCGACTTCAGGCGTTCGATATAATCCTGCATTTCAGAAAGACTTACGATATTTGCTTCAACTAACTTTGCTTCTGCTATTACCTGCAAGTTGTTAAATGACTGAAGAGAGCTGGGATCAGAAACGACCACGTAAACCTTGTCACCTGCGGAATCAACCGGCACTACACGGCTTTTAATTACAAACTGATCGTTTAATTTATCGAAAAGCGGGCGTGTTTTCAGGTTAGCAAGTTTTACCTTGGATCTCTCAAGCCCATATGTAGCTGCGAACTTATCAGCGATCTGTTCTTCATTTACAAAACCCATATCAAGCAAACCCGAGACAAGGCCGCATGATATAGCATCATTCAGAGTTGACGCTTCACGAAACTGTAGTTCAGATACCAGTCCGGATTTAAGTATAAAATCGGCAGTGAATTTATCTGTTTCTTTGGGTAATTTAAGCATATTTGCCTATAGGATTTTTGGCGCGATAAAAATAACTAGTTCTTTCCTGCCATTGGTTTTATTCTTACGTTTGAACAAATTGCCAACACCCGGAATGTCACCCAATCCTGGAACCTTATCATCCTCTTTGATATCAGTTTGTGTATAGATGCCACCCATCACAACGATTTCTCCATCCTTGATCACAAGGTTACTTTTTATCTCACTTTTAGTAATTGGTGGATTGGTTTTAGTTGTATCAACAGTGTCTTTATTCACCTGGATATTTAATTGCAAGTTACCATCACCAATAATTTGTGGAGTAACCGCTAATTTCAAGCCTGCTTCCTTGAATTGTATCTGTGTTCCATCTTGTGAAACCGTTTCATAAGGCACTTCATTACCTTGGAATATTACAGCTTCCTGATTATCCAGCGTGAATATTTTTGGATTTGAAATCACTTTGGTCAAACCTTGTGTTTCAAGTGCTGTTAACTCAAACTTCAACTGTGCAGAGTTTCCTATATTTGCTAAAACACCAACGCCACCTAAAGCATTATCAACAGGTAAGTTTGAAATAGAGTTATCAGCCGTGCCAAGGGTCAGGGCAGGGGTTGCAGTTCCGGCAACACCGCTGCCGCTGAAATCCTGCTGATTCACCACGCCACCTAAACGCGTGCCTAAAGCTTTTTCAAATTCATCATCAACTTCAACTACGAATGCTTCGATGAATATCTGCTGCGTTCTTGTATCAAGTTCTTTGATCAACTTAGAAACAACGTCCATATCTTCTTTGAGCGCCTTCACCACGATAAGATTTTTTCTGGTATCTATAGTGATCTCAGGATTTATATTTCTTATCCCCTCAGTTCCAGCACTTTTAGAGCTCAGAATATCCATTATCTGCGCCTTCACCTGATCTGGTTTGGTGTAAAACAACTTAAATATTTCAGTATATAAAGGCTGAGAGGCTTTCTGTAGAAGGAAAGCTCTTTGGACACTTTCTTTGCGTTTCTGTTCAAAATCCTCCAGTTGAACTACAGTTCCCTGATCATGGATTCTGATGATATTGGATTTGTTATCTATGTGTTTGGCAAGTTTTTTAGTGTTAAGAACCGAATCAAGCATGGATGTCCAGTAAACATCTTTTAACCTTGCGGTAACATTGCCATTAACTTCATCAGAAACAAGAATATTAACATTTGTCATGGTGGAGACCATATCTGCAAAAGTTCTGATATCCATATTTTCAACGTTGATAGACATTTTAAAGTTATTCTTTTCCATGTCCGCCATGTCCACGTAATCAAAGCTTTCCTCTTTGTTTACGATCTTCTCATAACGCTCACCAACATTTTCTTCTTCTATTTTAGGGCCATATTTATATTCGTCAGCCGAACGTGCTTTACTTTGGTCAATGAACTTTCCGCGATCAAAAGTAGGATCACGATTAATAAGGCTATCATTATTCATCTTGATAGTATTTTCTTTATCGCAAGCGCCTATAAATAAAAGCACTGCGATCATCAAGAAGTTGGAAACTATGTATCTACTTTTTGCCATTTTCTTCCGGTACCTCTACTTTATTGCTAACAGGTATCTTAATTTCCTGTGATTCCGTCTGAACAGAAATTCCATCAATGGTTATGTCAGATATTTTTCCACCTTCTGATCCCAGGCTATCGCCGGGTTTTACTATATAGCTGGAGCCACTAATGGCTTTTATTGAAGCTATCTTCATATTATCAGATATCATCACTCCTACTACTTTATAGCTATTGAGCTGCATTGCAGTTAGTGGATTGTTGTCATAAATTTTATTATTTTTTTCATCAACTTCACTACCTGCAGTCTCTGTAGGAGCAACTGGCGGGTTGATGCCACTTCCACTTGGTGAAAATGGGTCGCGATTTGCCGCCCAGGAATTTCCGGCAGCAAATGCCAAAACAAGCAAACTATTTAGAAAGTATTTTTTCATATTCATCTTTTTGTATTGCATAATCGACCAGGTTTAATTTTATCTGCAATTTTCTTTCACCATTTTTCGTTGTCACAAGTTTTGTATTTTCACTATCCACTCTAAGTAACGGTTTCTGGTCATTCAAAGCCTTTATAAAACTTATGTAATTTCCATAATAACCTTCCATATCCAGTAGGATTTTTGTTTCCTGATATTTTGCGGGGTTGGTATTTTCGATAGTTTCTCCCTGACTTAGATTATTTATTATCAAATTATTCTGAGCTGCCAGGTTGCTTATAAGTTTGAATAAACTTTTAGAGCCTTCTTTATCAGAGAACATGGGCAGGATTTCTGCAACTTTTTTCCTGTTCTTATCAAGCATTGCCGTGCTTGTGGTTATATCTTGTTCTATTTTTACCACGGCATCTGAAAGGTCCTGGTTATTAGTAAAGTCAGAAGTTTCTTTTTCCGTAGCCGCTTTAGTGAAATAATTTATCCCGAAGCCAATAATCGCTGTAATACAGATAATTATTATCGCCTTAACACCGGCCTGTTTATAATGTTGTTTAGCTAGGGAATTATCTTCTTTGGCATTATCTTTGGCCGCTGATTTTTTACCCAGCAGGGACTTAATATATTCGCCAACATCCATGTCAAAATTAACTGCCACTGCTTGGATCCTTTTGTGGTTGAACAACTGGTTTTTCTGGCTTTGCTGCTTTCTCAAGCTGTAATTTTTTTAAAGCCTGTTCTTTAGCAGAAGTGAAAACTCCGCTTATTAAAAACTCTTTTACAAAAGAGCCGTTATCAAGTGCAGTAGATTTAAGATTTGTAATGGCTACATCACTTAATATCTGGCTGTTATCAAATGCTTTGGAAAATAAAATTATACCTTTTTCCTCGAACGATTTGCCGGAAATAGTTATCTTACCATCGGAAGAGATATTAATCTCTTCAACCCAAACGCCCTCAGGAATAAAAGAACTTATTTCTTCAAAGGCATTTATTATCTCAGGTTGGTTTTGATATAATTTTTCCTTTATTTTTATTATCTTATTTAAATTGCCACTCTTGCCGTTAAGCTCATTGAAAACCTTTTGCCTATCTTTATATTTTTTATTCAGTTCGTTAAATTCGGTGATTTCTGAAGATTGAGAACTGAATTTCAAAACGGATATCAGCGAAAAAATTATCAGGAAAATTATGCAAAGTGCGGTTGATGCAAGCACCAGAATTTTAGAATAGAACTTCGCCTTTAATGCGGTAACCGCTTCGTCACCATTTGGCATTAGATTAACCGTTTCAGAAATATTCATTTTGTTATCATCAGCAAAAATATCCAGCTTTCTGGTGGCAAGCCCTATGCAGATTGCATAAGATGAGCGGGTTTTATTGAATTCCTCATTATTTAAAAGTTCCTGAGGTAATTTAATATTTTCCAGCAGGTCTATTATACCAATATTTATACCCTCAAGTTTTTGACCGATAGCAGTAATGAACTTATCGATATTATTTTCGCTGGAGATCACATTTATCTTTTCCAGTTTTACTTTATACTTATCCTGATGCTTGGAAATTATATGATTAAGTTGAGAAACAAATCTCTGTTGGAATATCTGGTTTTCTAAAAATTCATTCAGATAAGATTTTTCATTATCCGAAACGAACAGGTCATATATGTAAGGTTTATCATTATCTAAAACCTGCAGATAATTTTCATCACGGCCAACTTTCAAAAACACTTTCAGATCAGCGGCTGATTCACTTTTCAGTTTGGAAATATTATTTATAGAAAAACACCCAACATCAATAAAACAAGGTTCAAGCCCTGCTTCTCTGGCTATATCTATATATGTTTTTATATCCTCATGTTTTGATGCGATGAAAAGCACATCCATTTCTTTTGAGGCTGGGTTTTCCTTTACAATTCGATAATAGATCGAATAATCGGCAAGATTATCAGATATTTGTACCAGATTTTGCCAGAAAGAAGGGATCCTGGTGGCCTTATCCAGATTTTCCTTGCTCATTAAAGGCAGGCTTATAGTTTTTATTATTGCCAGCGCAGCCGGTATGGCCAGGGCAATGCTTTTATTCTCTATCTTATTGCTTTCAAATAGTTCTTTCAGGCATTTAGCATAAAGGCTTTTATTTTTCTTCAGGCTATCCTGTTGATAATTATTAAGAACATTAACTGATCCAATCTTTGTTATCTCCCAAGTGCCGCTATTGGCATGAGCCTGGCAAAATCTTATAATATCCGGTTGAATTTCAACGCCAATTATCTCTTGTTCACTGCAGAACTTTTCTTTCAGGAATTCGTTGATCCTATAGATAAACCCGGAAGTGCGTTTAGGCTTGGGAGTGATAACTTCCGGGGAAGAATTAGCAGGCGCTTTGACCTCGCTTTTTTTACCTTGCGCGGTCGGGCCAAGGGACGTCTTTTGCGTATTTAAGGGTTTACTCACCATTTTCTTTCCGGGAAATATGAAATTATGTGGTGATTAAATGAGTCCCCTCCGGCTTGTAAGCCCCACCTGTTATCATCCCCCAATAATAAACCACTTGTGGGTGATAATATCATGAACCAGAGGTTATACAAAGAAGTAAATGTTTGATTTAAATGCATTTTTTATAATAGTTTTAATAAAATTATTCTCAAAATTATTATTAAAAAATATTAAAATTATATTAAATTTATTCATTGGTAAAAAACCAGTATAATAGAATAGCATAGTTTTCCTTTCTTCGAATAAACAAATGGCAGAGTGCGCAATTTCTGATATTAAATTGCTGCCTACTGTTACCAAAATATAGGTTTTTGCGTCTGTAGCTCAGTGGATAGAGCGCATCTCTCCGGAAGATGAGGTCGTAGGTTCGACTCCTATCAGACGCGCCAAACAATATTTTTTCTATATAAGTGCAATTTTTTCTATATAAGTGCGCTGATGAATTATTCAAAAACACGCCTCGTTAAAAGAATTATTGGGCAAGTTATACTTCCTTATTGGTTTCCTGTGCTTGTTTCTATTTTATTGATGGTAGTAATTGCATCTACAACATCGTTTCAGGCAATGCTTATAAAACCTGCGATCGACCAAACACTTTTCAATAATTCGACCGATAGATCTCTCCTGATACATATTCCTATATTGATATTAATTGTCACTGCAGCACGTGGCATTTCAACATATTACCAACAGGTATTGAGCCTATCGCTTACTACTAGAATGGCAAATGATCTGCGCTCTCGCTTATTTAAAAGCTTCATCCGTTCTGATATGGAAATTTTTAATAATAGCAGTACAGCTAAAATGCTTTCAAATATCATCAATGATATAAATGGCATGATGGGGGCAATAAATCTTATCATTGCAGGTGTGTTCAAAAATTTCTTTTCCACAGTTTTCCTTTTTGCTGTGATGCTTTACATGAACTACAAACTTACGCTTATCGCCCTAATAGGCTTCCCGTTTGCAATTTATCCGATCGTTCGAATATTGAAAAAACTTCGCAAGCATATGTCACTTAACCAGCAGCAGCTTGAAACAGTTACTGTGCTGATGGATGATTCTCTGCGTGGCATTAAAGTTGTGAAATCATATAATGCGGAAGAATATGAAGAGAATCGCATCAATAAGGCACTCGATAAACTTTATAACATCACCTGGCGCATAGCGCGCGTAGCGAATATTTCAGCACCTATTAATGAAAGTCTTGTAGGCATAGGCACGGCTGCGGTTTTGTTTTATGGTGGTAGTTTAGTGCTAGGTGGTAACGCAACTCCAGGAAGTTTCTTCGCGTTTTTTGCATCAATGATGCTTGCATATAAGCCAGCGAAGTCACTTGGTAACGTAAACATGCAACTGCATCTATGCTTGATATGTGCAGATCGTGTATTCACGCTGATGGACAACACACCTAAGATAAGAGATAAGGTTGACGCAATTGAACTATCTCACATCAAAGGCGACATAGAGTTTAAAAATGTAACTTTCGGTTACATTGCGGATAAGCAGGCGATTCGTGATATAAGTTTTAAACTTGAAGCTGGTAAAAATTATGCTTTTGTTGGCCAGTCTGGCAGCGGCAAATCAACCATAATGAACCTGCTGCTTCGTTTTTATGATAACCAGGATGGTGAAATTTTAATAGATGGTCATGATATAAAAGATATTAAGATTAGATCTCTTCGTAATAATATTTCCTATGTTGGCCAGGAAGTTCAGCTTTTTGAAGATACAATTCGTGAGAATATAAAATACAGCAAATCAGACGCAACTGATGAAGAGATTATAAACGCGGCAAAAATGGCAGAAGCTCATGAATTTATCTCGCAACTTCCAGAAAGCTATGAAATGAATGTTGGCCAGAACGGGCAGAAACTTTCAGGTGGTCAGAAACAAAGGCTTTCAATCGCACGTGCCATATTAAAAAATTCCCCGATATTATTGCTTGATGAAGCAACTTCCGCCCTTGATCCTATCTCAGAAAAACTGGTGCAGAACGCTTTAAAACATCTCATGCAGGGCAGAACAACCCTTACCATAGCACATCGTTTATCAACGGTTATAAACGCTGATAAAATATTCGTTATGCAGAATGGTAAGATAGTAGAATCAGGAACCCACGAAGAATTGTTAAAAGCTAACGGGCAATATGCAGTTCTTTATTCCAAACAGTTCCAGGAAGATTAGCCATCGGAAAAATTTCCAAACTCGCTTAATAGCAAGGTTTTTAGGCTTTCATCATTACGGTTAAACCAGTCATCTTTTTCTTCATTATATATGAATTTTGCCGCACCACTAATTGGTGATGAAACCCAGATCTGCCTGGTTGGCTCATGCTTATTGATAACATAATCACCTTGTTTAGCTGAAACTTCTAATATGCCATGCTGATATTCAACATCCATATTTGTCTGGTCCTCAAGCTTTTCTGCCCAGGCATCAAGCAATTCATCAGCAATTTTATGAAACTTTGTTGCGTCCATCATAATCCATATTCAGTATGTGATCTTACTTGGAGATGGAATTTCAGTTTTTCAAGATATTCACGCGGGTCTTTCACTTTTACCAGCGCATCTTGGTTCTGATTAAAATAATCAAATAGGCGAGTGGAAAGAAATCTCAGGCTGGCACCGATGCACAACACAGGCAGATTTTCCAATTCTTCTTCTGAAAGCTTCCTGGTTTTATTGTAAGCTTTTAACATCAACCTTGCTTTTGTTATGTTAAAAGCATGATCCTTTTCAAAGCACCATGAATTCAAAGCTATCGCAAGATCATAGGAAAGCAGGTCATTACAAGCCATATAGAAATCTATAACACCTGAAATTTTTCCCTGATTATATAAAACATTATCCGGGAAAAAATCTGCATGAATCACACCCTTCGGCAACTCGTCGGGCCATTTATTCACCAGATTAAAAGCTTTTTCGGTTGCTGATTTCAAATCAGTAAAATGACTTTCAGCCTTTTCTTTAACTTTACTGTAAGTTTCTATCCAGAAAGATTTTGCCATTGTATTTGGGCGATAAATATCTCTGCCAAAGCCAGATGAAAGCTTATGGAAAAAACCTAATATATGTCCGGCTTCACTCACCTCATCATTACCGATAGTTTTAGGGCTTTTGCCTTTAAGGAATGTAACAATGGTAAAATTCTTATCTTTGATTTTACTTATGAGTTTTCCCTCATCATTATCTATCGGCATAGGGCAGGGGAAGCCTATTTCATTAAGTTTCTTCTGTAAGTTCATGAAGAAAGGCAGGTCATCTGCCTTAACGCGCTTCTCGTAAACGGTTAGGATAAAATTTCCTTTCGTAGTTTCAAGCTTATAGTTGGTGTTCTCTACACCTTCTGCAATACCTTCAGAATTTTTGTAATCACCAATATTATAATGGCTCAGGATCGCTTTGAAATCGCTATCGGAAAGCTTGGTGAATACGGCCACGACTAAACTTTCAGATTTTGGTGATTTATGATATCCTGGTTAAGAGGCGTTCTTGCGCAAGGGCTGCCTTCTGCTCCAGTGCAAGGGCTTTTCAGGTTTTCAGGTTCTTTGCTGCATCCAGAAACGCAACCGATGATCAAAGCAACGAATAAGATTTTTTTCATTTTTAAAACCCTTAGTTTTGAATGATTATAACTATTAGTTTCTTAAGTTAAATATAATTTTTTGCCTGTTCTGCTGCTCTTATGAGGGCCATGGCCTTGTTTTCCGTTTCCATGAACTCGGCCTCAGGGTCACTGTCATAAACAACACCTCCGCCAGCCTGCAGATATAATTTCCCATCTTTTATCAGTGCCGTGCGAAGGGCGATTGCAACATCCATATCACCATTATATGAAATATAACCAACTGCTCCGGCATAGAACTGCCTGCGTTCTTTTTCAAGCTCTTCAATTATTTCCATGGCACGTATTTTTGGTGCGCCGCTGACAGTCCCTGCTGGGAATCCCGCGATTAGCGCATCAATAAAATCCTTACCTTTATTGATCTCGCCTTCAACGTTGGAAACTATATGCATTACGTGCGAATATCGCTCAATTATCATTTTATCGGTAACTTTTATGGTTCCAGGCTTTGCTACACGACCCACATCATTGCGCCCCAGATCCAGTAACATCAAATGCTCTGATATTTCTTTCTGATCAGCAAGCAGGTCATCCTGAAGAGCAATATCTTCAGCCTCATTCTGTCCACGTTTTCTTGTTCCCGCTATCGGCCTGATAGTTACTTTTTTATCTTTTAGTTTTACTAATATCTCTGGGCTGGAACCTATTATGGTGAAGCCGTTGAGATTTAGATAATACAGGTATGGCGATGGGTTCAGGCTTCTAAGTGCGCGATAAAACGAAATTGCCGGCAGCTTGAAGCTGGCAGAAAATCTTCTGCTTGGCACGATTTGGAAAATATCGCCGGCCCTTATATATTCTTTGGATTTCTCAACTATACTTTTATATTCTTCTCGCTCGATATGAGTTTTAAATTCGATTTTATTCTGCCTAGGTTTCTTTTCGTCATCCTCATCAAAATCATTGTTTTTAATCACATTAATGATCTTTTCCATGCGTTGTTTTGCTTCTTTGTAAAGCGCTTCTCCTATACGGTTCTTATCAATATAAACCGGTGTAATGATGAAAAGTTTGTCTTTAATATTATCGAAAATTATCACGATCTTAGGTCGGAAGAAAACGCCATCTGGAATATCTATATTATTTTTATTTTTGTTTGGTAGCTTTTCCATCAAGCGCACCATGTCATATCCCATATAACCAAATAAACCTGCAGCCATTGGCGGCAGTTCATTATTTGTGTTAATGGTAGATTCTTTCTGCAGATCCCTGAGAGACTGAAAAACCTCTTCTTTTGTTTCAGCTATTATTTCCTGATGGTTCA
The DNA here is from genome assembly GCA_048498735.1 of Pseudomonadota bacterium. GTDB lineage: Bacteria > Pseudomonadota > Alphaproteobacteria > Rickettsiales > UBA8987 > JAMHZE01. The sequence continues at coordinate 108,084 of JBEHXK010000007.1, read as the reverse complement.
GGTCGCGTGAAAGTTTTGCCTGACCATTCTCGCATGTCCAGATAACATCAGGATCAAGTGCGATAATCGAATATCTTCCTTTTTTCTCTCCACCGGTCACGGATTCCAGCAGAATATGATAAGGGCTGATCTTTGCAATTTTCTTTAGGGTAAGAACAGGGGTGTAAAGATCAGAGGGAATAGTATCGTAAAAGAAGAAGTTCTCTCCTTTATTATATAGCTTGCTGAATTCTTCCCGGCTCAGGTTCATTGGGTAGATTATTTTGAATAAACGGTCACATTATACCTATCTCGTAAATAATCGAGATATTGTGCCATTATTTCACGAGAAATGTCTTCCTGCAATTTTGATTTATATTTAAATAGCGTTAATTCACTGACGTCCTTAGGCTGGCTAATGGCGGTTACTTGCGCTATAATCAATGAATTGCCGCTTCTTATCACATCGCTATAGCTACCCTTACCAACATCAAGTAGTTGCTTATTGATCTCAGGTGAGAAGGATTTACTGCTTATTGAAACATCATTTTTTTGCTTTACTTCAAGGCCATATTTTTGTGCCACCGCAGCAATAGTAGTTTTATTCGCTTTCAACTCTTCATCGATAGATTTTGCAAGCTCAACCATTTTCTTTGCTTTTGCCTGAGTCTTAAACCCTGTCAGCGCCACCTGCTTAACCTCATCAAGGGGTTTTATCCTTTTCTCAGTTATGCTATCAACACGAATAAATACATATTCTTTTCCGCCATTTTCTTCTAACGCATCAGTTACATCACCTTGTGATGTCGCAAAAATAGCAGGAACAACATTCACAACTTTAGGAAGATTATTGACGCTAGAACCATCTTCAGCCTGGCCCTCAGTATTTATCGACTTAATATTTTTTATTTCCGTATTATATTCTTTTGCGATTTCTTCCAATGTTTCGCCACCTGCGATCTTGTCATTGATCTTGCCGATTTCATCATGGAGCTTATCTTCATTAGTATCAGTAACAACTATGTATGAAATAGAACGATATTCAGGTGTTATGAACTCGTCTTTATTGCTTTCATAAAAATCATTTAACTCTGCGTCACTTGGCTGCACATCATCTTTAATTGCTGCAGTTGTCAATTCTATATATGATATTTCTCTTACTTCATTTTCGTAATTATATGCACTTCTCACTTCATTGTTTGTAACGGGTGTAATTGCAGTCAGCGAGCCTTGAAGAATATCTATTTTCTTTTCCTGTGCTATTTTATCCAGGAATACTTCCTCGCCACCTTGCGAGCGCATGATCGCGACCAGCCTCGATTTATCAAAATCCTGCTGGCTTAAATAATCTTTTTTAAGCACATCTTTGCTATCAACTTCTATATGAAGTCTATGGAACTCATTGCGTAGAAGTCTGTCACCAACCAGATTGATCAGCGCATTGTTTCTCAATATCGCATTGAATTGGTCATTCATCTGAATGCCATTCTGCATCATGCGCATTTTGTTATTCTGCACAACCTGGTCAAGTTCTGCTTCAGAAATGCGGCTGTTGCCAACTTTAGCTGCAGTTTTGCTGCCACCACCTTTAAGTATGTCATTGATACCCCATACAGCAACGCCTGCTATCATAATGAATAGCAGTAAGGACATAAGTATCTTAGAAAAAATGTCTGATATTTTCATAGCAATAAAATCTTTCGATGCAGGAATAAAAGAATTATTTGAGCTTTTCAAGCAATGCTTTATAAATTAGCCAAATATTTGATTTATGTTGATAGTCGCAAACTGGAAAATGAACTGCCTTAAGGCAGAAGGACTGAGTTTAGTAAATGGCCTTAAGCAAGCTGTAACCGCTAATGAAGTGGTTATATGTCCACCATTCACATTATTATCTACAATTGGCGAGGTGCTTAAAGGTTCTGGAATAAAACTTGGGGCACAGGATTGCCATATGGAAGAGAAGGGCGCTTTCACAGGTGATGTAAGTGCTACCATGCTTTCAGATATAGGTGCTAAATATGTTATAGTTGGCCATAGTGAGAGAAGAAAACAACATAATGAAACCTGTGATGTCGTCAAAGCTAAAGCTCTGGTGGCAATTAAAGCAGGCCTGATACCAATAATCTGCATGGGTGAAACTTTGGAAGAAAGAAAAAGTGATAAGACAGAATCTGTTTTATTACGCCAGATTAATGATGGAATCCCTGAGATAGAAGCAGATAAATATGTAATAGCCTATGAACCTATTTGGGCAATAGGCACGGGTATGACGGCAAAATCAGAAGAAATTAAGCACGCACACGCATTTATTGGCAGCAAAAAATCAGCCAAAATATTATATGGTGGATCTGTTAACGATCAGAATTACAAGGAAATTTGCTCGATTTCCGGTGTTTCCGGCCTCCTTGTAGGTGGTGCAAGCCTTGATGGTGCTAAATTCTCAAAAATCATGGCAGTATAGCCTTGCATCTATTATCAAAACCATTATAAGCAAACCCCATGGAAATATTATTAGTCATACAGATTCTAGTTGTTGTTGCGATGATCGCAGTAATTCTGGTTCAGAAAACCAGTTCTGATGGTTTTACTACTGGCGGTGGTTCACCTAATTCCTTCCTTACCGGTAGGGCATCAGCTAACCTTTTCACACATATAACTGCAATTCTTGCTGCTATATTTATTCTTAACAGTCTTGTGCTTGCATATATGGCATCTCACAGTGAGCGCGCATCTTCAGTATTAGATCAGGCAGCTCAAGAAGTTGACAAAGCAAAGCTTGATAAGACAGCACCTGCGAGTGCAAACACCGCTACCACAAAAGAATCTGGTGCTGAAAAAGTTGAGCAGCCTGTTTCCACAAAAGATGAGCCTCAAGGCACTGAAAAAACTGAACAACCAGTTAAACAAGAGGAAAATAAGCCTTCCGTTCCTGCCGCAGAATAATTCTATAATTTCCTGAACATTATATAAGCATCAACAGGCCCAAGTTTGCGGTGCCTGTAACCTTGCGGAATTGTGCCGATGATTTCAAACCCAATACTTTTCCATAAATTGACTGCAACGGTATTTGTACTAACTACAAAATTAAATTGTATACCCTTTAAATTTAACGACTTTGCATATTCGATTGAATGTTCCCCTAGTTTTTTACCAACGCCCAATCCTCGAGTATCAGGTGAAACCATATAGCTGCAATTGCCGATATGATCGCCTAAGCCACGCCTGTTCCTGCGGAAAATATAAAATCCTGCAACTTTGCCATTTATATCGGCAACGAATATATTATTTCCCTTTTCGGTAAAATATTGGAAGGCCTCTTCTTTTGTTGTATCGGGGGAAAAGTCATAAGTATCTCCACCGCTCACAACTGAATGGAAGATAGGCCACATCTGTTCCAGGTCTTCATGCCTGAATTCTCTAATAATAATTCCAGTCATGATATTAAGCTGCTTTTTTAAGAGCTGCTTTGCTTTTGATCTGCGCCTGCGCAGCAGCAAGTCTTGCGATTGGCACGCGGAAAGGGCTGCATGATACATAGCTCAGGCCCGTGTTGTGGCAGAACTCGATCGAAGGTGGGTTGCCACCATGTTCACCGCATATTCCAAGCTTAATATCTTTTCTCGTCTTAGTGCCTTTTTCTACCGCAATTTTTATCAATGAACCAACACCATCAATATCCAGAACTGCGAATGGGTCTTTTTCAAAAATGCCTTTTTCAATATAAGCAGGTATAAAAGAACCTGAATCATCGCGAGAGATACCAAGTGTTGTTTGTGTAAGGTCATTAGTACCAAAGCTGAAGAATTCCGCAGATTCTGCGATCTTATCAGCCTGAAGTGCAGCGCGAGGAAGCTCTATCATTGTGCCAACAATATATGCAACCTTATCTTTCTTCTCTTCAAAAACTTTCACCGCTGTTTCATCAACCAGTTTTTTCAAAATAGAAAGCTCTTTCGGGTGAAGCACGATCGGGATCATTATCTCAGGGATAACCTTCACGCCTTTCGCCTTTGCTTCAACAGCAGCTTCGAAAATCGCACGTGCCTGCATCTCATATAATTCAGGATATGTGATTGCTAAACGGCAGCCACGATGGCCAAGCATCGGGTTAGATTCTTCCAGCTCTTTTGAACGCTGTTTCACTTTCTCTACAGAAAGCCCTGCAGATTTTGCAACGGCAGCAAATTCTTCTTCAGAATGAGGAATGAATTCATGCAGAGGTGGATCAAGCAATCTGATAGTCACTGGCAGACCATCCATGATCTCAAATATTTCAAGGAAATCTTTTTTCTGGAATGGCAGCAATTTATTGATTGCGGTTTTACGTCCCTCTGCATCGCCTGCAACGATCATTTCGCGCATACAAGTTATACGATCATTATCGAAGAACATATGCTCAGTGCGGCAAAGGCCAATGCCTTCTGCGCCGAATCTTCTTGCTGTTCTGCAATCTGTAGGGGTTTCAGCATTGGTACGAACTTTCAGTTTACGTGTTTCATCAGCCCATTGCATAACTGTATCAAAATCACCTGAAACTTCTGGTTCGATTGTTGCAACCTCACCAAGAATCACTTCACCGTTTGAACCATTGATTGTGATAACATCATTTTCCTTAACGGTAATGCCATTTGCAGTGAATGATTTTGCTTTGTAGTCAATAACAACAGCGCCGGCACCTGAAACACAAGGTCTGCCCATACCACGTGCAACCACTGCTGCGTGAGATGTCATACCACCGCGTGAGGTCAGAATACCTTTTGCTGCGTTCATGCCATGAATATCTTCAGGTGAAGTTTCAGCACGAACAAGAATAACTGCTTCGCCTTTATGCGCTGCAGTTTCTGCATCATTAGCGTTAAACACAACTTTACCAACAGCGGCACCAGGGCTTGCAGGAAGGCCTTTTGCGATTACCTGTTTTTTAGCTTTCGGGTCAAGTGTAGGGTGTAATAACTGGTCAAGATCTTCAGGATTGATGCGCATTAATGCTTCATCTTTGTCGATAAGACCTTCACTCACCATATCAACTGCAATGCGGATTGAAGCTTTGCTGGTTCGCTTGCCATTTCTGGTCTGCAGCATCCATAATTTCCCATCTTCAACCGTGAACTCGATATCCTGCATGTCGCGGTAGTGGTTCTCAAGTTTTTTGTAGATATCAACCAACTGTTTATAAACTGTCGGAAGGGTTTCTTCCATTGCAGGCAGTTCTGAACTCTGCCTTTTCTTGCCTTCAATGGTTATCTGTTGTGGTGTGCGTATACCAGCAACCACGTCTTCACCTTGTGCGTTGAGCAGATATTCACCATAGAAATATTTTTCACCAGTACTTGGATCGCGTGTGAATGCAACGCCGGTCGCAGAATTATCACCAGTATTACCAAACACCATAGATTGCACGTTAACCGCAGTTCCCCATGCTTCTGGGATATCATACATTTTACGGTAAGTGATTGCGCGGTGGTTCATCCAGCTTTTGAAAACCGCACTGATCGCGCCCCATAGCTGCTCATTCACATCCTGTGGGAAAGGTTTGCCGGTTTCTTCTTCAACTTTCGCCTTATATTTTTTTGCGATCTCTTTCATGTCGGTCGCATCAAGTTCCGTATCAAGGAACACGCCTTTATCCTGCTTTTTCAGATCAAGAATTTCTTCGAAGTGATAGTGATCAACTTCCAGCACAACATCGGAAAACATCTGGATGAAGCGACGGTATGAATCATAGGCAAAACGCTCATTACCTGATTTTTGTGCCAGACCTTCAACAGTTTTATCATTCAAGCCAAGGTTCAGGATCGTATCCATCATGCCAGGCATTGAAGCGCGCGCGCCAGAGCGAACAGAAACCAGAAGCGGGTTTTTCTCATCGCCAAACTTTTTGCCAATAACTTTTTCAATTGAAGCAATGCCGCTTAATATCTGTTTTTCCAGCTCTTTAGGGTAATTTCTGCCATTATCATAGTAATAGGTGCACACTTCTGTAGTGATTGTGAAGCCCGGAGGAACAGGCAAGCCAACCCTGCACATTTCAGCAAGGTTTGCACCTTTGCCGCCCAGCAGGTTTTTCATTGTGCCTTCGCCTTCAGCTTGGCCGTTACCAAACGTGTATACCCATTTCGTCATGCGCAAATATATATTGGAATTTATGGCTTGCTTGTATTGAGAAATTGCGAATATTTCAAGCAGAATCTATAATTTGTCAAAATCCGCCACTTTCAAGAACTTATCAACAACCAGCGCTGAAAGTTTTAAACGATTCTCACGTAGTTTCTTTTCTTGGGAATTGATCATAGTATAATCATAGAAATTGTTGATATGATTAGGTAATTTAGTGTAAACTAGTAAAATTTGCCCAAAATCACCTTCTTTCATCGCATTTTTCAGGTCATTATCGATCTCTTCCAAAGCGTGATATAAGGTTTTTTCAGCACCTTCTGCCAAAAGCGCGCTTGAAGGTTTAGGTGTATACTCCGTTTTATCTTTTTTCTCTTCGATCTTTAGAATGTTAAGGGCACGTTTGAATGCATCAAGCGTGGTGATGCCTTGCGCCGATTGCAGATATTGCGAAAGCGTTATCACTTTATTCTTCAGGCCGATAATATCGATCTCTTCCGGGCGCTCCAGAATGCAGTTAATTATCTCAGGCGCGTAATTTTCATTCTTTAACTGATATTTTATCCTGTCGGCCAAGAATTCCGTTAATTGTTCGATTATCTCATCTTTGTTGGTATTTTTTGTAAGCGCACTTGGCAGCAACTTATAAGCTTTCTTGAATAAAGGTTGCAGCTCTATAGATATTTTGTTTTCTTCTACAATCCTTATAATGCCGAGTGCTAAACGCCTTAATGCGAATGGATCTTTTGATCCGGTTGCTCTTTCACCTGCGGTGAATAATGATACAAGCGCATCGATTTTTTCTGCCAAAGCTACAGATATAGAAACTGAATTTTTTGGCACAGAATCATTTGCACCCATAGGGCTGTAATGCTCTTTTATTGCATTGGCAACCAGCTTATCTTCACCGGCTTCCAACGCATAATAATAACCCATAACGCCCTGCAATTCCGGGAATTCACCAACTAAACCAGAAGCAAGATCAGCTTTTGCAAGCTTGGCCGCGCGTATTGCTTGTTCCTTTTTTTCAGGCGCGATCTTCTTGATAATCTCTTCAGTTAGTTCTTCAATTCTCTCAGCGCGCTCGTTCATTGTTCCGATAGAAGCATGGAAGATCATATCAGAAAGTTTAGGCAGGAAGCTTTCAAGCCCTCTCTCATTATCAACGCGGAAAAAGAATTTTGCGTCAAATAATCTTGCCCTGATTACACGCTGATTACCTTCAATAATTTTCTCTGCATTTGCAGTTTTAATATTCGCGACGAAAATGAAATATGGTGCAAGCTTTCCAGTTTTATCACGCAGACAGAAATATCTCTGGTGCGTTTTTAAAGTGGTGATCAAAACTTCTTCCGGCAGATGCATGAAGCTTTCATCGATTGTGCCCATCATCACAACAGGCCACTCAACAAGGCCGGTAACCTCATTTAAAAGCTGCTCATCCTCGATCAGTTGTAAACCTTTGCTGGTAGCAAGTTTCAACACTTCTTCATGAATGTTCTTTTTGCGGGTATTCTGATCAAGAATCACATAATTCTTCTTCAGGTCTTTTTCGTAATCATCAAAATTTTTAACTTCAAAACCACTTTTGCTTCCTAAAAATCTATGACCAAAACTAGAGTCATTAGCTTTCAAATGGCCGAATGAAATATCCAATATCTCATTTCCAAAAATGCAGGCAATATTTTGTATCGGGCGAACCCAACGAATATTATGGTTTCCCCAGCGCATAGATTTCGGCCAGGTGAAATTCTCAACGATGTCATTAAGAACATCTTTTAGAATATCTCTGGTCTGCCTGCCTTTCTGTCTGATTATTGCAAAATAAAAATTACCTTTCGGCGTTTCTTTTATCGTAAGTTGTTCAAGCGTAAGCCCAGTCGAACGCAGAAACCCATCGATCGCATTTTTATCTGCATCAGTGCGCGGGCCTTTCCTTTCAACCATAGAATCTTCCTGGGTGAGGGAAAGTCCATCTGCAAAAAGCGTTAATCTGCGAGGCGTTACATAACTTTTACAAACGCGGTAGAAAATGCCCATGCCTTTTAATTTTTCTTCAAAAGTTTTGCGTAAATGCTCCGCTGCAGGAACCTGCATGCGTGCCGGAATTTCTTCAGAAAATATTTCAAAAAGCAAATCAGCCATTATTTTATGATCTTCTCAATTTGGTTTTTTTTGTCAACGCGAACAACAGAAGGTTTAAAACTTTCAGCTTCTTTCTCATCAATCTGGCAATAGCTGCATAGAATAACTAGATCGCCAACACTTGCTTTATGTGCTGCAGAGCCGCGAATGCTTATCTTACCGGAACCAGCCTCTTCTTCGATTACATAGGTTGTTAGCCTTTCACCATTAGTGATATTATATATATCGATCTGTTCATATTGTCTTAAACCCACCGCTTCCATGAGTTTTTTATCAATGCCAACAGAACCCTCATAATGAAGGTTACAATCAGTTACGGTTGCGCGATGTATTTTAGATTTTAGAAAATTAAGCTGCATCTTTTGAATCTCCGGTCTCTATTTCCCCTTGGGCTTCCAGATAGGCACCACAACAGCTTTTTGCAAGCTCGCGTACACGTGCAATATAAGCCGCCCTTTCAGTTACGCCAATAACGCCACGTGCATCAAGCAAGTTGAAAATATGGCTCGCCTTTATGCATTTGTCATAAGCGGGCAGAGCCAATCTTTTCTTTAATAAAAATTTACATTCTTCCTCAGCTTCCTTAAAGTGGCGGAAAAGCTTTTCTGTATCAGCATGTTCCAGATTAAAAGCTGAAAATTCTTTTTCACTTTGAAGGAAAACATCGCCATAAGTGATTTTGCCTTCACCTTCAACGCCGTTGAAATCAAGGTCATAAACATTTTCCTTGCCCTGGATATACATTGCAAGGCGCTCTAAACCATAGGTTATTTCGCCTGAAACCGGTTTGCAGTCATAGCCACCAACTTGTTGGAAATAGGTGAATTGCGTAACTTCCATACCATCGCACCAAACTTCCCAACCTAAACCCCATGCGCCAAGTGTCGGGCTTTCCCAGTCATCTTCAACAAATCTGATATCATGTTCTTTCACGTTGATACCAATTTCCTGAAGGCTTTGCAGATAAAGTTCCTGAATGTTTTCTGGTGATGGTTTCAGGATAACCTGAAATTGATAATAATGCTGTAAACGGTTAGGATTTTCACCATAGCGGCCATCTTTCGGGCGACGGCATGGCTGCGCATAAGCTGCTTTCCAAGGCTTTGGGCCAAGTGAGCGCAAAGTGGTTGCAGGGTGGAAAGTTCCGGCCCCCATTTCAACATCATATGGCTGCAAAATAACGCAACCCTGTTTTGCCCAGAATGTCTGAAGCTTTAAAATAAGTTCCTGAAAAGATAGAGCCATTATAAGTCGGTTAAATTTCCCGCGTAAAATATAGATAGAAGCGTGTTTTTGCAAGCTTTTTGCATAAAGCCTTCAAACTGTTAGAACTTCTGGAACAGATCATTCAAAACCACGTCCGCAAGCGCGTCCCACTTTATATCTTCCGGGTAGCGCGGATTCTTATCTATTATTACGCGCTCTGGAATGAAGCGGCGATAGAAAGCTGCCATTACCTGTTTTGTCTGCTCATCAAATATAGTTGATTTCTGGATCCTATATCCAAGCACAGAAAGCTTTCTTTGTATCTCACCAATCTCTTTGCTTTCTTCACGATAAGTAAAGCATGGTTCGCGATATTTGAAATTTTCGCCGTAATCTATAGTGTGGAAAACCCCTATTCCGTTTTCTGCTAAAACAGGCCAGGGGAAAAATTCACCCGGATCTTCTTTGCGGTCGGGTGCTATATCACTATGCCCTACAATAAAACGCGGATCGATAGAATATCTTTTAATTATCTGTTCACATAGTTCTATCACGGAAAGAATTTGTTCCGCTGGGAAATTTTGGTAACCGAATTCATGTCCTTTATTCACTATCTCAATGCCAATAGAGTAATCATTTAATTTCTCATAGCCTCGCCAGAAACTTTCACCCGCATGCCACGCTTTATATTTCTCATCAACAAGCTGGTTTATTTTCCCATCAACATCAATGCAATAATGGGCGCTAACTTCAAAATCGGGGTTTTTCATGCGGTTTATGGCCGCTTCAGCAGAAACCATTCCGGTATAATGCAGAACGATAGAATTTATCTTTGCACCCTTTTTTCTTTCACTGAAATTACGAGAGGGATTTTCTATAATGTTCATTTAAAATTTTCATACGTTCGTTAGCAAGCAGTATGATCTTTTTCTTTATCCTGCCGCTTAAAATATTATCACTAACATAAAGATCTGGGTGAAATTTCATTATCTCTTTACGATAATATTGCTTGGCATCAATATAGGCATCAAACTTCTTTATCTCAATTCCATTTAGGAAATGATGCTCCAAAGCCTTTTCCAGCAAAGTTTTTGAAAGGCCAAGCATGCCTGCGATCTTTTCCAGATATGAAATTTCCATCACGTTCAGCGCATCATCACTGCAGGCAAGTTTGAATAATCTGGCATATAATCTTGCAGAAACCGTCAAATTATCATTCGCGAATTTTGTGAATCTTTTGCAGTTAAGATAAACTGATGCATCATCATCTGAAGTTTCTTTCAAGAGGGATAAATGTTCCTGTCCGAAATATGGAAATAAATGAAGAAAAGTTCTTTTCTCATTTATATTCAAGTCGCCATCGATGCCACAAAGTCTTCCTGCGATAGCAAGTGCATAATGATTGAGTGCGTATTGATTGGCTTCCAGGGCCGCATCCAGGTGATGCTCAGGAATTGAGAGTGATGATATATTTTTTCTGAGTGCTGGCAGCATATATCTCTATATGCCACAATTTATACAATAATTAAAGTTTTTGTTCAAGCTCCGGAACAACTTGAAACAAGTCACCAACTAATCCGATATCTGCAACTTCAAAAATCGGCGCATTTTCATCTTTATTTATCGCAACAATTGTTTTTGCATCCTTGATTCCCGCAAGGTGTTGTATCGCACCTGAAATGCCAACAGCAATATAAAGATCAGGCGCAATGATTTTTCCCGTTTGACCAACCTGGTAATCATTAGGCACATATCCGGCATCAACAGCTGCGCGTGAAGCGCCAACGGCTGCACCAAGTTTATCGGCAAGCTTTTCGATGATCTTGAAATTTTCTGCCGAGCCAACCCCACGTCCACCGGACACAACAATTTTTGCCGCCGTTAATTCCGGGCGTGCGCTAACAGTTTTTTGTATCGACACAAAAGATGAAAGACCAGAATCATTTGCGCTTAATGAAATTTTTTCAACAGCGGCGCTTCCTGTTTCACCAGCTTTATCAAAAGTTGAGATACGAACGGTGATAACTTTTTTTGTATCTTTAGATTTCACGGTTGCGATCGCATTACCTGCATAGATCGGGCGTTTGAAAGTATTTTCATCGATCACATCCAATATGTCAGAAATCTGCTGAACATCCATCAACGCAGCAAGGCGCGGCATGAAATCTTTTCCGAAAGTGCTAGCCGGTGCAATGATATGTGAATAATTATCAGCCAGTTGTTTTATCGCTGGCGCCAGATTTTCTGCTAAGAAATCTTTGAAGGCCGCATTATCTGCAACCAGAACTTTTTCAACACCTGTAATTTTTGCAGCGGATGCTGCTACGGAATCTAAGTCACCAGAACCAAGCACAAGTGCGTGAACCGGTTTACCGATTTTCACTGCTGCGGTTGCAACATTCTTTAAATTCGGGCTTAGTGCTTTATTATCATGCTCAACAATTATCAGAACGGCCATAAATCTCCTATATCAAATTCTTTTTCTTTAACTCGGCAACCAGATCGTCAACTGATTTAACTTTAATACCGGCCTTACGTTTTGCCGGCGCCTGAACTTTTATTATTTCTAAACGCGGCGCTAGATCTAGGCCAAGTGAATCGGCCTGGATCTTTTCCATAGGTTTTGATTTTGCCTTCATTATATCAGGCAATTTCACATAACGCGGTTCATTCAAGCGCAGATCGGTAGTTACTATTGCCGGAAGTTTCAGGCTTTCAGTTACAAGCCCGCCATCGATCTCGCGCGTAACTTCCACCACATCACCTTTCATTTCAACTTTAGAGGCAAATGTTGCTTGGCCCCAATTCAGCAATCCTGCAAGCATTTGGCCGGTCTGGTTCGAATCATCATCAATGGCCTGCTTGCCTAAGATAATCATTTGCACGCCTTCTTTCTCGGCAATTTTTTTAATGATTTTTGCAACGCCTAAAGGCTGAACTTCTTTGTCTGAGATAACTTGAACACCCCTATCTGCACCCATTGCAATGCTGTGTCTGATAACATCTTCACATTTTGCATCGCCGATGGAAAGCGCAATAACTTCTGCTGCAACACCTTTCTGTTTAAGGCTAACAGCTTCTTCAACAGCAATTTCGCAGAATGGGTTTATCGACATTTTTACGTTCGCAAGCTCAACGCCAGACTCATCTGCTTTCACGCGGATATTCACCTTGTAATCCACCACACGCTTTACTGGCACCAGAATTTTTATCGTCATATTTTATCCGTTTTTTCTTAACTATAAGATTAAATATAAAGATATTATTATAATATGTAGAAATTTAAGCCTTTGAAGGTCAATAGGAATTACATGAGTTTTTAGCAGTTGCGACAAGGCAACTTCGTACCTTGTTTGGCTGCTGAATTGACCTATATGAAAAGGGGTAACTTATTGATTTTGAACCCTTGGCGAAAGTTGGTGGAGGATAGCGGGATCGAACCGCTGACCTCCTGAATGCAAATCAGGCGCTCTCCCAGCTGAGCTAATCCCCCACTTTCGCGAAGATTATATAGGCTTTTAGCATATATAAAGAGCACCCTTAATAAGTTTGAGGTGAGGGTTTGTCAATATTTTTTTAAAATAGCCGTTTTTGCTGTTGCAAACATGGGCATTATAGGTATAACAACCCGACCTTTCGGGCGCTTTTGCCCTTAAGGAATTCACACACAGGGTTCAAGCGAATTTATGGTTCTTACCGTAAAATTGCTTCGGTCTTTGGTTTATACCAAAGTTTTGCCTGTGGAGGTTTAACCGATAAAACAAGGATAACTATGTCTACTCAAGCACAAACTAAACCTGCTTTCTCTATTCAGAATCTGATGGATGCAGGTGTTCACTTCGGCCACCGCACTATGAGGTGGAATGCGAAAATGCAACCATATATCTATGGTTCACGTAACAATATTCACATTATTGATCTTTCTAAAACAGCACCACTTCTTCATAAAGCACTAAACGTTGCTAAAGAAACTGCTGAGAAAAACGGTCGTATCCTATTCGTTGCCACTAAACGCCAGGCTTCATCCATCGTTGCTGAAGCAGCTGAAAAATGTGGCCAGTATTATGTTAACCACCGCTGGATGGGTGGCACTCTTACTAACTGGGAAACAGTTTCCAAGTCGATCAAAACTCTTAATAACCTTGAAAAGCGTGTTTCTGATCCTGAAGTTACTATCAGCAAGAAAGAACGTCTACAGGCTCAACGCCAGATCAATAAGCTGAACCTTGCTCTTGGCGGTATCCGTCAGATGGGTGGTAAGCCTGATCTTATTTTCGTTATCGACACTAACCGTGAAGATATCGCAATTCTTGAAGCTAAAAAACTTGGCATTCCTGTGATCGCGATTGTTGATACGAATTCAAACCCGGATGGCATTGATTATATCATCCCTGGTAATGATGATTCTATCAAATCAATCCGCCTATATTGCAACCTGGTTGCTGATGCAGTTCTTTCCGGTATGTCAAAATCTCTGGGTCGTACTCAGAAAGATAAAGATGAGGAAGAAGGCGAAACTTCTAGAAAAGCAAAACCTTCACAGGTTAAAACTTTGAAGAAAGAAAACAAAGCCGCTGATATCGCAGTTGAAGATAAAGATGCTGAAATTGAAGCTGAAGCAAAAGCAGCTAAATCTAAAAAGAAACCAGCAGCTGCAGCTCCGGCTAAGAAAAAAGCTTCGAAGTAATTTCGTTACATTAATATTTTAGGAGAAAAACCATGTCTGCAATTTCTGCAAACGCAATTAAAGACCTGAGGGAACAAACCGGCGCAGGTATGATGGACTGCAAAAAGGCCCTTGAAGAAAATAAGGGTGATTTTGAAGCCGCAAAAGACTGGCTACGTACTAAAGGCTTGGCAAAAGCTGCCAAAAAAGCGTCTCGCGTTGCTTCAGAAGGTCTTGTTGCTGTTGCTAATAACGGTAAAAAAGCTTCTATAATCGAGCTTAACTCTGAAACTGATTTCGTTGCACGTAATGAAGGTTTCCAAGAGATCGCCCGTTCTATAGCTTCTGCCGCACTTGAAACAAACGGTGATCTTGAAGCAGTTAAAAAAGCTAAGATTGCTGGGAAAACTATTGAAGAAACTGTTACTGATGCGGTTGGCAAAATTGGTGAAAACATCAATCTTCGCCGCACTAAAGTTCTTGAAGCTGGTAATGGCAAAATCTATTCATATATTCATGGCGCTGCCGCTGAAGGCCTTGGTAAAATTGGCGTTCTTGTTGCACTTGAAGGTGGTAATGAGCAGATCGGCAAACAGATCTGTATGCACATTGCTGCTAACAAACCTGAATCACTGAATGTTGAAGGTCTTGATCCTGAACTGGTTAAACGCGAAAAACAAATTTTCGTTGAGCAGGCTCGTTCTTCAGGCAAACCTGATAACGTGATCGAGAAAATGATCGAAGGCAGAATGCGTAAATACTATGAACAAGTAGTTCTTACAGAGCAAGCTTTTGTTATGAACCCTGATCAAACTGTTAAAGCGGTTCTTGCTGAAGCTGGCGCTAAGATCGTTGCTTATGTTCAGTTCACGCTTGGCGAAGGCATCGAAAAAGAAGAAGTTGATTTCGCTGCTGAAGTAAAAGCAACTGCTGCAGGTGGTAAGTAATAGCTGAAATAGCAATTTACTTGCATCGAAATTTTAAGGGCTGTATTAATTTTAGAAATTATACAGCCCTTTTTATTTGTTTGGATTATGGAATATAAACGCATTCTTTTGAAACTTTCTGGTGAAGCTTTAATGGGCAACCAGAACTATGGCCAACATCTGCCAACTGTTCAGCGCATATGCGAAGAGATCTCTGATGTTAATAAACTGGGCACACAAATCTCTATCGTTGTTGGCGGTGGTAATATCTTCCGCGGTATGAAGGCTGCTGAAGCTGGCATGGAGCGTTCCGCGGCTGATTATATGGGCATGCTTGCAACGGTTATGAATGCACTTGCGCTTCAAAACGTGCTTGAATCAATGAATGTAGATACTCGCGTTCTTTCTGCTATCAGCATGGAATCTGTGTGCGAATCATTTATTCGCCGTCGTGCTATCAGACATATGGAAAAGGGTAGGGTGGTGATATGCGCTGCAGGAACAGGTAATCCATTCTTCACAACCGATACCGCTGCTGCACTTCGTGCGCTTGAGCTTGATTGTGATGCACTTTTCAAAGGCACACAGGTTGATGGCATTTATGATTCTGATCCGAAAAAGAACAAGAAAGCAAAGCACTACGCTAAAGTAAGCTACAAGGAAGTTCTTGAGCAGGATCTGAAAGTTATGGATGGCGCAGCGATCGCAATTGCGCGCGAGAACAGCCTGCCTATCGTGGTGTTTGATATTCATGAGGATGGCAATTTCAAAAAAGTGGTGAAAGGAAAAGGCGTCTTCACCGCTGTATCAGTATAAATTAAACTAAGAAAAGAGGATATATGGTTGATATAAATGATATTGAAAAAAGAATGAAAGGTGCAATTGATAACTTCAAGCACAATATGGCTGGCCTGCGTACCGGTCGTGCATCATCTGCACTTGTGGATAATCTTCGTGCTGAAGTTTATGGTTCTATGATGCCACTTAACCAGCTTGCGTCTGTAAGCGTTCCAGAGCCTCGTACTATTTCAATTTCTGTTTGGGACAAGGCAAATGTTTCTGCAGTTGAAAAGGCGATCCAAACTTCAAACCTTGGTTTAAACCCAAATACTGAAGGCACTGTTATCCGCCTTAACCTGCCCCAACTTACTGAAGAGCGCCGTAAAGAGCTCGTAAAAGCTGCCAACACAAGCGCCGAACAAACACGTGTTGCGATAAGGAACGTTCGCCGTGATGGCATGGATGCTGCAAAGAAAGAAGAGAAAGACGGCAAAGTTTCAAAAGATGAACTTGCTGGAATCAGCGATAAAATTCAGAAATTAACAGATACTAACATTGCATCTGTTGATAAGATCTTTGCTGATAAAGAAAAAGAAATAATGACAGTCTGATCATTATTGATGGCTAATACTCCTGACATAAAACACCTCGCCATAATTATGGATGGCAATGGCCGCTGGGCTAAAAAGCGTATGCTTCCAATTGTTGCTGGGCATAAAAAAGGTGCCGAGGCCGCAAAAGAAATAACTAAAGCATGCATAGAATTTGGCATCAGTTATCTTACTCTCTATACTTTCTCCTCCGAGAATTGGAATCGTTCTGAAGAGGAAGTAAAAAATCTTCTCAATCTTTTGAAGTTCTATCTTGGCGATGAAGCCGAAGAAATGGCTCGCAATGGCATCAAGTTAAAATTCATCGGTGATATTTCGGCTTTCTCTGATGATATTAAAAATCGTGCGAAAGAACTCGAAGATAAAACTGCTTTTAATAAAAGGCTGACTGTAAACATTGCACTTAATTATGGCGGCAGGCAGGAGATCGTGCAGGCTGCTAACCGCGCCATTGAGCAGGGTAAATCAATCACTGTCGAAGAATTTGGTAATCTTCTTTATACCAGCGAATCACCAGATCCTGATCTTCTAATACGCACTGGTGATGAAGTTCGCTTGAGTAATTTCCTGCTTTGGCAGGCGGCATATACGGAGCTATATTTCACTGAAACTCTATGGCCGGATTTTGGTCGTGAAGAGTTACAAAAAGCTCTAGGTGATTTCAAAAGTCGTGAGCGCCGTTTTGGCGGGCGTAAATCTAGCTAGCCAGAAGCTTAATGGCATCTTTTACAGTAAAGGCTTTTTCATAGATTGCTCTGCCTGAAATAACGCCTTCAATCTTCCCGCTTTTTAAACCAGCTTCCATTTTCTTGGCTTTTTCAAGATCAGCCAGTGATGAAATTCCACCCGAAATAATAACAGGTATGTTCACCGCTTCCGCAAGTTGCTTGGTACCTTCTAGATTAGCCCCTTCCATTGCTCCATCTTTGGAAATATCGGTATAAACTATACATGCAGCCCCGGCATCTTCGAAACGTTTTGCCAAATCGATTACAGATATATCACTTTTTTCTGCCCAGCCTTCAGTAGCAACAAACCCTTCCTTTGCATCAATACCAAGAACAATCTGGTTAGGAAAAAGTTTGCATGCCTGTTTCACAAGTTCAGGGTCTTTTACAGCAGCTGTGCCAAGAATTACTCTATCAACAACAGATAACCAAGCTTGTATAGCTTGTATACTTCTAATTCCGCCACCTAACTGTATTTTTACTTTGCCTTCATAAGGTAAATTTTCAAATTTATTAAGACTTATATTAATAATTTCTTTAACAGCAGCTCTGTTTTTTGATTCCCCCGCAAAAGCACCATCTAAGTCAACTACGTGAATCCATTCAGCTCCTTCATCCATAAAAGTTATTGCCTGATCTGCTGGAAAATTATTGTATAAAGTAGCCTGGTTCATATCACCCTGATAAAGCCTTACACACTTGCCTTGTTTCAAATCTATTGCCGGGAAAAATTTCATAATTTCAGGAAGTTACCTATTAATTTAATGCCATTCTGCTGGCTTTTTTCCGGGTGGAACTGCACTCCCATAATATTATCTTTTTCAACAATAGCGGTGAGTTCATGGCCATAATCAGTAACTGCCACTATATTATCATTCGCAGTGTTGAAATAATAGGAGTGAACAAAATAGACATCCTCATTACCCTTAAAACCATCCAGCAATTTTGAAGTTTTTTTACTTCTTAAATTATTCCAGCCCATGTGCGGAATACGTAAATTCTTTGCCGGCGGAATTTTTTCCACATCACCCTTTATCCAGCCCAAACCGGCATATTTGCCATCCTCAAAGCCAAATTCTGCAAGCATTTGCATGCCAACACAAATTCCTAAGAAAGGTTTTTTCTTTTCCAGAACCTGCTTTTCAAGCTCAGTTATCATTCCGGGAATTGCCTTTAACCCCGCAATACAATCGCCGAACGCACCAACACCAGGAATAACAATATGAGTTGCGTTTTCAAGTTCTTGGGAATTATTAGTGACAATTATTTCACCTTGCAGATTATTATCCTGTAATGCTTTAACAAAGGCTTTTTTGGCGGAGTGCAGGTTGCCCGAGCCATAATCTATAATAACTGCTCTGATATTTTTCATTAGCTTATTTTTGCGTTTAGCGAATTCATCAACTTCACGAAACCCGGGAAGCTTGTATTTATCATATCTGGTTTATCAACCGATATTTCTTTTTCTGCAACCAAACCTGCAACCAGGAAACTCATCGCAATGCGATGATCACCGTGGGTTGATATGGTTGCGCCGCCCTTGATCTTTCCGCCTTTAACCGAAAGCGTGTCACTTCCTGCATGTGTTTCAATACCACATGCTTTCAAACCATTAAATATGGCATCAAGGCGGTTGCTTTCTTTCACCTTTAATTCTTCCAGGCCTTTCATTTCTGTTGTGCCTTCTGCAACGGCTGCAGCAATTGCAAGGATAGGATATTCATCGATCATTGAAGGTGCGCGTTCTGCAGGCACCACAACGCCTTTCAGTTTACTGTAAGAAGCTTTTATATCAGCGATCATTTCACCGCCCGATTGGCGTTTATTAAGGTATTCAATATTCGCACCCATTTCCTTCAGCGTTTCAAATAATCCGGTACGGAACTGGTTAGTCATCACATTAGTAATGGTGATATCAGAACCAGGGGTTATTAAGGCTGCAACAATAGGGAAAGCCGCAGAAGAAGGGTCTGCCGGCACATTAATATCTTTTGCTTTGAATTGTTTTTTGCCGCTGAATTTGATTATATTCTTTCCTTTTTCTTCATGCACATGAATGTCTAATCCAAAATATTGCATCAGCAACTCGGTATGGTCACGGGTCTTTTCCTTTTCGATTATCGTTGTGGTGCCTTCAATATTCATCGCTGCCAGAAGCAGCGCCGACTTTACCTGAGCAGAAGGCACAGGCAGCTCATAATTTGCTGGCAGCATTATATCATTACCTTCCACAAGCAACGGTAATAAGACATTTCCACGAGTGTTGAATTTTGCACCCATGAGTTCAAGTGGATCAGTAACGCGTTTCATTGGCCTTTTACGCAGTGACTCATCGCCGGTGAAAAAACATTTGAAAGGATAAGAACATACTAATCCCATAAGAAGGCGCACACCAGTTCCTGAATTCCCTTGATCTAAAATATCATCAGGCTCTGCAAGTCCGCCAACACCTACTCCATCAACAATATATTTTCCATCTTCATGAGAGATGCGTACACCCAATTTTTCGATCGATTTTTTTGTGTTGATCACATCATCGCTTTCAAGCAGGCCGGTAATGGTCGTGCGTCCGATAGCCTGTGCAGCAAATATCAATGCACGATGAGAAATAGATTTGTCGCCCGGTACGGTAATGTTGCCCTTTAAGGGGCCCGCTGCAGTAGATTTTAATAATTTTTCATCCATAAGATGGCTTAGATAGATAATGGGTGGATGTTATACAGACTATATACGTAAAAAGCCGCACGATAAACGGCAGCAATTATCAGAAATTTTGTAAAATTCATACGAGTGATACCGAAAAAGAAAACCGGTATAATGAAAAGTTTTGGCAGCGCTATTAAAATGCCGAAAAGCGGGGAGGTTTTATTTATATAATATTTTGCCGCCGGATAGGTTGCATTTGTTTCAAGGAATTTTTTAAAAATACTGGCAAGGATAAAAAATACCAGGAAGAAAACGGTTACGCCGCAAAGTGAACCTGCCCATGCCGCGATTGTATTATTCAGAGGTGTGCCTTTATTTAGCATCATCGCAACAGGGTAAGCAAACTCGCCATTAGGGCTGATAACCGTGCTGCTTAAGAAGGAATCTTTAAAAATTGAGATATAGATTGGTTCGATCATTTGCTTCTCTCTAGAATAGTGTAAGCCAGATCTTTCAGGCAGTCTGCATTCTTGCCGAAAGTGTTTAGATAATCCACCGCTTGTTTTGTCAGTAAAGACGCCTGTTGTTTTGCTTTATCTATCCCAAGCACAGAAACATAAGTTCCTTTTTCAGATGATTTATCCACGCGCGGTGTGCCATCTTCGTTCATTTCAACAGTTGCATCAAGAAGATCATCAGTTATCTGGAACACAAGGCCAATGTTATTCGCATAACCACGAAGTGCATTACGTAAATTTTTCGGTGCCTTGCCGAGGATTGCACCAGCTTCGCACGATACCTGGAAAAGTTCTCCGGTTTTCATTCTTTGCAGGCGGGTGATCTGTTCAATATTCAAATCTCTTTCTTCAGAGATCAGGTCAATCATCTGTCCGCCGATCATTCCGGCAAAACCTGTAGCTTTTGAAAAGGCCTGAACCAATTCTATGCGCACTGTTGGGTCACTGTGAGTTGTTTCATGAGCAAGAACTTCAAATGCGAAAGTTAATAGCGCATCACCTGCAAGAATTGCTGTCGCTTCATCGAACTGCTTATGCAGCGAAGGCTGGCCACGACGCTCATCATCATCATCTAATGCTGGCAAGTCATCATGTATGAGTGAGAAGCAATGCACGAACTCGATTGCCGCAGCAACCTGTGAAGCGCATGTTTCACTTACGCCGAAAAGATTTGCTGTTTTCATGACCAGAAATGGCCTGATGCGTTTGCCCGGAGCAAGCACGGCATATCTCATTGCGCGCGCAAGTTTATTTTCACCAACCTTACCACTTATTTCCTCCGGAAGCAGGCCGCTCATTCTGTCATTGACGAGTTTTTCTATTCTAGCAAGTTCAAGCTTCAGAGTTTCAGACATAAATCCCTATGGTGAATAATTCAAAATTCGCCGAAGTTATAACAAATTTTTTGCAGTTATTCTATCCAAATCTTGCCGTCAGCAATAGGAAAAGGAGGGGCTGTGGTTTATATCCAGCCCTTTTCCTTGAAGTAACGCTCAGCACCTTTATGTAAAGGCGCTGTATTACCGCTTTTCACAAGGTCTTTAGGTTCAAGGGTAGAAAATACCGGGTGCAGGGTTTTGAAATTATCAAAATTATCGAAAATTGCCTTAACAACCTGGTAGATGATCTCAGGATCGACATCTTCCGTAGATACGAAAGTAGCCTTCACACCAAAGGTTTTCACGTCCTGGTCATTGCCGTTATACATCCCGCCAGGGATTGTGGTATATGCATAGAAAGGATACATATTCACAAGTTTATCGATATCCGGGCCTTCAACAGGGATTATTTTCGTATCGCAGGTTGTTGTAACTTCCTGTACCGCACCGTTAGGATGGCCGGCAGAGTAAATCATAACATCGATTTTATTATCGCAAAGCGCCTGTGCTTGTTCAGAAGCCTTTAACTCAGTTGCCTCTTTGAATACACTTTTATCCCATCCTTTCACAGCCATGATAGCTTCCATGGTCGCTCTTTGGCCAGAACCAGGATTGCCGATATTTACACGTTTACCTTTCAGGTCATCAAAGTTTTTGATGCCGGAATCAGCACGTGCAATAACGGTGAACGGTTCAGAATGAAGTGAGAAAAGGCTGCGTAGTTTTTTGTTAGGACCAACATCTTTGAATGGGCCAGTGCCCATATATGCGTGATATTGCCAGTCAGATTGAGCAACGGCTATATCAATTTCACCGGTGCGAAGTGCGTTAAGGTTATATACGGAGCCACCAGTTGATTCTACAGAACATCTGATGCCGTGTTCTTTTCTGCCACGGTTTACAAGACGGCAGATCGCGCCGCCAGCAGGATAGTAAACGCCAGTCACGCCGCCGGTACCGATTGTTAAATATTTATCTGCCGAAAGTGCTATCGGATTATTTAAAGAGAAGTAAATCGCAGCCGAAGCCAGAATGCTGAAAATGGCATATTTTTTAACCACGTTCTTAACCATATATATAAATCCCATTCAAAATTGATTCGGGCATGATAATGCAAGCTTTGTGAATATCAAGAGAAATAAGCTTCGCTTAAGATTGAACCCGGAGTTCATTTTCAGATGAATACTAGAAGTTGGTAGAAACCTGATCGGTCCAGAAAACCTCAAGCTTTTTCATTAGAGAAAGAGATTGGTCAATCTCTTCTTTTTTAAGGCCAAATTCGCCGATCCTTCTCAAATTATCATCGAAAAGTTCATCAATAACTGCACAAATGCCTTTGCCTTTATCGGAAAGCTTGATTTTGATTGAACGCTTATCATGCGGAGAGCGCTCCTGGATCACAAAGCCGTTCTCAACAAGTTTTTTCAGGTTATATGAAACGTTTGAACCAAGGTAATAACCGCGATTGGTCAATTCACCGATAGTCAGGATAGATTCACCGATGTTATAAAGAATAAGCGTTTGAACGTTATTGATCTCATCAATACCTTTACGGTCAAGTTTGCTTTTAATAACGTCAAGGAACCTTCTGTGTAATCTTTCGATTGATAGAATTAACGCGAGATATTCTTGTTTCATAAACAATTATTATATTATTAATATACCTTAAATTGATAATGCCTTAAAAATCATGATTCAATAAAAACTTTGCTAAATTTTGCAGTTTTTTATCATTTCCAGGGCAAAATATTCAAATGTTGCATTAATATCTATAATTATCCTGCTTGTAAGGCCCAGCTGGTGAAACTGAAAGGTAGTCTGCCTGTTCTTTGGTCAGGGTTGTCAGTTTTGCACCAACTTTCTCAAGGTGCAGGCGTGCAACTTTCTCATCCAGGTGTTTAGGCAGAACATAAACCTTATTTTCATATTTCTTGCCGTTGGTGAAAAGTTCTATCTGTGCCAGAACCTGGTTGGTGAAACTGTTGCTCATCACAAAAGCCGGGTGGCCTGTTGCGCAACCAAGGTTCACAAGTCTGCCTTCTGCAAGCACGATAATGCGTTTGCCATCAGCAAAGGTAACTTCATCAACCTGTGGCTTTATATTACGCCATTTATGCTTTCTGATACCCGCGATATCGATCTCATTATCAAAGTGGCCGATATTACAAACGATCGCACGGTCTTTCATCATTTCCATATGCTTGCTGGTGATGACATCTATATTACCAGTCGCGGTCACGAATATGTCACCAAGCTTTGCAGCTTCATCCATAGTAACAACGCGATAGCCTTCCATAGATGCTTGCAATGCGCAGATAGGATCGATCTCAGTGATCATAACGGTGGCGCCCTGGCCACGCAGTGCAGAAGCAGAGCCCTTACCAACATCGCCATAACCTGCAACAACTGCGATCTTACCGGCGATCATCACGTCGGTTGCACGTTTGATGCCATCCAGCAAGCTTTCACGGCAACCATATAGATTGTCGAACTTTGATTTTGTTACTGAATCATTCACATTTATCGCAGGGAATGGTAGTTCGCCTTTTTTTGCAATTTCGATCAAACGGTGAACGCCAGTAGTTGTTTCTTCGGAAACGCCTTTGATCTGAGGGATAAGTTTTTTGAATTTGTTTAAAACAGCAGCAGTTGCATCGCCACCATCATCAAGAATGATATTCGGCTCCCAGCCATCAGCAACGATGGTCTGGTCTATGCACCAGTTGAACTCTTCTTCATTTTCACCTTTCCAGGCAAAAACCGGAATACCCGCCGCTGCAATAGCCGCCGCCGCATAGTCGTTAGTTGAAAATATATTACAGCTGCTCCAGCGCACATTTGCACCAAGTGCGATTAGTGTTTCAATAAGCACAGCGGTTTCAACAGTCATATGCAGGCAACCGATTATATTTGCGCCTTTAAGCGGCTGTGATTTGCCATATTCTTTGCGTAAGCTCATCAGGCCAGGCATCTCGCTTTCAGCCAGTTCTATAAGCCTTCTGCCTTCCGCAGCGAGAGAAATATCTTTTACTTTGTAATCATTAGTAACAGTTTTAACCATATTTGCCTTTGTCATAAATTACCCTTATAAAACTTCTAAATTTAGTGTAAAATAGCTAAAAAAGAAAAAATTAAAACAAGTTTCGGGGATAATTGCTTCAGGAAAATCAAAATATCTATGAAAAACGGTTGGTGAACCGTTTAAAGGTCCATTGGGATATGATAAAAGCGCAGGAAGATCTGCCACTTACCTCAAGTTTCAACGGCGCTGCCATACAAGATATCTGGGATAGTTGCATGGCCTTTAAGGTCGGTCTTACGAACGGCAATAAAGTGTATCAATGTGAATATGTTGGTAAAAGTTTAGTGCAGGCATTTGGTAATGACCTTAAGAACCGTTATTTTTCATCATTTGATAGCAATGCAAGGCTCAGCCGCGAATTCATGAAATATCTTGATAGTGCGGTGGAAAAGAAAGATTTCATCGTATCTGAGGATATGTTCATGCAAAAGGCCAAAACCATAAAATACCGCGATTGTATCATGCCTTTCAAGAACATGAAGGGTGAGATTGATTATCTGGTCGTTGGCATTTCATGGCGCGCTTTCAACTAACCTACTAAAAAATCTTAAACTTTGCTTGCGAAAAGCCGATAGAGGTTTAAAACCCGGCAAATATATACTATAAGAACCAGATATGAAAAACGAAACCAAACTCATACATAAAGGAAGAAGATCGACCAAACATCACGGTGCGGTCAATCCTCCTATAGTGTCTTCATCAACCCTGGTATTTCCAACTTTGGCTGATTATGAAAATGCGGAAAGGGGTGAGGCTTTTTATGAAAATATTTTTGGAGGGTCGTCAACAGATCCTGCCTACGGAATAGCAGGAAACCAGACAACCTTTGCCTTGCAGGAAGTTATTCGAGAACTTGAAAATGGCCACGCATGTTTCATCACTCCATCTGGCCTTGCAGCAATAACTCTCACTTTGCAGGCGTTGCTGAAAGCGGGTGATCACGTTTTGATAACTGATACGGTCTATGGCCCAACGCGCAGATTCTGCAATAAGGTTTTAAAAAACCAAGGCATAGAAGTAACTTATTTTGATCCTGAACTTGCTGCCGGCATTGAAAAACTTATCCAGCCAAATACAAAACTGATATTTTTGGAATCACCGGGCTCTCTTACTTTTGAGATACATGATATTGAACCTATTGTCGCTGCAGCAAAGAAGCATAAAATTTTCACCGCCATCGATAATTCATGGGCAAGTCCTCTTTATTTTACTCCGCTCAAATGGGGTGTGGATATTTCTATTCACGCAATCACAAAATATATCAACGGTCATTCCGATTTGCTAATGGGTTCTATCACCTGCAATGAAAAAACCTCTTCTCTCATCGCCGATGCTTATAAAAATTTTGGTACGCATGCTTCTGCTTATGATTGTTATCAGGCGCTTCGTGGCATCAGAACATTGCGTGCTAGGCTTGAATTGCAGGCAAGAACCCTTGAAAAAGTTATTCAATATCTCTCTCAGGTAGATGAGGTGAAGGAAATTCTATGCCCATCATATGCTGAATTCAAAGGTCATAATCTGTGGCGAAAATATTTTTCCGGTACAACCCCATTATTCTCAATTGTTCTAGATAAAAAATATTCTCAGGGTGAGCTTGCAAAAATGGTTGATGGTTATGATTTCTTCAGCATCGGTGCATCATGGGGTGGCTTTGAAAGCCTCGTACGCCCTATAGATATTGATATCACTCGCAGTGTGAATCGTGGAAAATATAAAACATCGGTTGTAAGATATTATATCGGCCTTGAGGATTCAGAAGATATAATTTCTGATCTGCAAAAAGGCTTCGAGCGTCTAGGTTCATAACATGACTAAATTTGGTGAGATAAACTTAAAGAATAAATCCGTCTCCCAGAAAAACATGAAGGGTTATAATATTTATAAATCCAAGTCTGAATTTGTTTTTGTTGAAGCGGTAACTGCTGCAGAAGCCATTGAAAAAGCTGGTATAAATCAGATATATAAAATTGAGCCTGCAAGTGTAGTGAAAAAATCGGTTTTCTCAGAAGGCGAACTCTCTGAGAAACAGGGCTGATTTATATAGCCAACATATTTTAGAAAGCATAAAATAGGGCATCAGGTTATCTTATGGTCGATTTTGTCATAAATAATAATATCGTCAGCCCTCGTACCATTACCACGAGCAATTTTGATTCGGTATTAACCCTGATCAGAAGCCAGATAGAATCAGTATCGTCTGATCTTCTTGATATTTTAACGCAGAACATTCCTTCAAGCAGTATCACCAATACGGCAGGGGGAATTAACATTCAATTGCCTCAACTTGCCGATATCATTGCTGGCCAATCGAGCATCATATTGAACACCACTACTCCTATAATCGGCGATACAGATCTTAACCTAGTTATACAAAACACTAACATTGCTCTCAATCCTGCTGGCATCCCAGTTCTGCAGGTAACGGGTTTGATAAACCAGCCTTTGGATGAAACGGGTGCAACCACACAACAACCTTTCACTTCTGAAATTCCACTTCCGACAAATGCTACTAATGCCACAACCGCAACCAACGCAGTTACTGCAACTACGGATAATACCACCACCGCAAGCCAGATTTTAAACACAACTGACACTGTCACCACCACCGCGCAACCTAACAATCAGATAATTGCCACCACGAATAATCTCAATGAAAATATTACAACTGTTCTGCCGCAGAATTTACAGAATATAGATTTTAATGTGCAGAATAGTTTGAACATTCAGGTGGTTGCACTTGCACCGCCTGAAGTTGATGAAACTTTTATCGAAGAGGGATTGCCTGATACGGTTCAGGCAGTTAGCCCAACTGTTGATCTTGATATTGAAAATAATCAGAGCAGGGCACAACAGCTTTTCCCGCAAGAGATCAGCACCGCAGCATTGACAACGGATGAACAGATACCACAAATCTCATTGCCTGCGGTTAATGTAAGTCGCGTAATTACAGGAACTGTCGAGGTCAACCCTAACAGTAATGAAGCTGTCATTCATACAACTTACGGTGATTTCAGAATTTCCAATATCAGCAATATTCCTAATGGTTCAACTATCAGTTTCACAATCGAAGGTGAAGTTCCACTTGATACGGAAGCCACAAATAACATCCTGAGTTTAAACCCCACAAACATTCAAACATTAAAACTTGCGCTTGAATCAGCCGATTCGCCGATCTCAAATCTTCTCAAAATGCTTAATAACAATCAGGCCCTTTCAACATTGGTGCAGAGATTTTTTCCTAATCCTGATGATAAAAATTCATATTCGCGCCAGTTAATGTTCGCATCTGCCGCCGCGAAAGGCTCGGCTGCTTCCTGGCTTTCAGGTGATGAACAGAACGCTCAATCGATTGCAAAAACACTTGATGGTGATGCCAACTTCAATCGCCTGCAGGATGTTTTCACCGTGATGAAAAATTTCACCGGCCATGATGCGCCAGCAACAAATACAAACTGGAACAGTTATATAATTCCATTTTATGATGGCTCCAAACTCACATATATGACCGTGCAGACCCAGCGTGATCCAGAAGGTGAAAATCAACAGAATACCAAGGGTAAGAAAAAATTCGTGCTTGAACTTGAGCAGGATGATCTGGGCCGTGTGGCGATAGAAGGCTTATATTCAAAAACCGATGCCAAGGTGAATGATCTGGACCTTATCATCAAAACCGATAATGAGATATCAGATCAGTTCAAAAATGAGCTGGAGCAGGCATATAAGGCCACCGCTTCGGCCTATGGTTTCAGCGGCACCCTGACATTTTCCCAATTTAACGGTTCCGCAATGCCCGTATATGCCGATATTTCCAAGATATTGGGCGATGGCATAGTCATTTAACCCAACAAAACCCTTGCTTTTGCCTTTTAGATAAGTATATTCCACTTCCCTGACTTACGGGGCTTATGTTAAGTGCTTGATTTATATATCAAATGGCTGCCTTACATACAGAATAAACCTTTATGGAGATTGAAAATGCCAAAACTAAAGACCAAATCGGGCGTTAAAAAACGCTTCAAAACCACTGGTACAGGCAAAGTTGTTGCTAGCCAGGCCGGTAAACGCCACAACATGAGAAAGCGCCAGAAATCGCAGATCCGTCGTCAACGTGGTACAACAATTCTTAACGATGCTGATACTAAGATCGTGAAGAAATTTACACCATACGGACTATAATTTTAAAAGATTAATGGAGATAAATCATGGCTAGAGTAAAAGGCGGCGTAACTGGTAAAGCGCGTCACAAAAAAATATTAAAACTTGCGAAAGGCTATCGCGGCCGTTCAAAAAACTGTTTCATTCCTGCGATTGAAAAAGTTGAGAAAGGCTTAAAATACGCTTACCGCGACAGAAGGAATAAAAAACGTACATTCCGTAACCTATGGGTTGCTCGTATCAACGCAGCCGCTCGTCTGAACGGTATCGTTTATTCTGATTTCATCCATGGTATCAAACTTGCCGGCATAACTATCGATAGAAAAGTTCTTGCCCAGCTTGCAGTTGAAAACCCTGAATCTTTCGCAGCTATTGCAGCTTCTGCAAAAGCAGCGCTTGAAAGCAATCAGAAAAAAGCTGCATAAGTTTTACTGAATTTTTAATTCGAAGTAAGCCCCGCTATTGCGGGGTTTATTTTTTTAGTCTATCAATATTACCCATGACAGAAGCAGCACAGAAAATATATACAGATAATGCACTTTACGAAATAGAGTCGAATGCAAAAGAATTAATAAACTTTGCATCTACAGCAGATGATATTGAAAAAATCAGGGTGAAATACCTGGGCAAATCTGGTGAGATTACTGGTCAATTAAAACATCTACAAATGCTTCCACCAGAAGAAAAAAAATCTTTTGGACAGAAAGTAAATTTAGTAAAAGAAAATATTACTAATCTTATAAACACCAAAAAAGAACAGCTTGAATCAAAAGCTCTGGAAGAAAAGTTAAACAAAGAATTTATTGATGTTTCGATCCCTGTGCGTGAGGAAAATGTTGGTTCAATCCACCCTATTACACAAGTAACTGAAGAAATAATTGAGATATTTTCTGCAATGGGTTTTGCGGTTGCAGAAGGCCCTGAGATCGAAGATGATTATCGCAATTTCACTGTGCTCAACATTCCGGAAAATCATCCTGCACGCCAGATGCATGATACATTCTATGTGAATTCCGATGCCACCGATAAAAAATATGTTCTTCGCACGCATACATCACCCGTACAGGTGCGCACGATGGAAAAGCAAAAACCGCCGATCAAAATAATCGCGCCAGGCCGTACTTTCCGTAATGATTCTGACCAGACCCACTCACCAATGTTCCACCAGGTTGAAGGGCTTTACATTGATAAAGATGTGAATATGGGCATGCTCAAAGGATGCCTGCAGGAATTTGTTGATACATTCTTCGGTGTTAAAAATTTAAAGATGCGTTTCCGCGCAAGCTTTTTCCCGTTCACTGAGCCAAGTGCTGAAGTTGATATTGGTTGCAGCCGTAAGGGCGGCAAAATAAAGATCGGTGAGGGCGATGACTGGCTGGAAGTTCTCGGCTGCGGCATGGTTCATCCGAATGTACTCAAAAATCTAGGCATCTGCCCTGATACATATCGCGGCTTCGCTTTCGGCATGGGTATTGAGCGTTTAGCTATGCTGAAATATGGCATCTCTGATCTTCGCCAATTCTTCGAATCCGACCTCCGCTTCCTGAAACACTACTCCTTCGGTGCTATTGACATTCCGAAATTGAGCCAGGGGTGGTAATGAATCAGGAAGAGCATAAAAAAATTGCCCAACTCTATTACGAAGATAAACTTTTCGTGGGCGTTGATAGAGTGGATGCAAGAAAGTTTTTTACAGACATACCCTTTTCAAAGCTTGCAGAATTTACGAACGAAAAAATATATTTTCAAAAGTTAATTGTTCTATTTGCCTTTGTTCTTGCCCCAATATCTCTTTTGTTAAGTATCGTAATGGGATTTTTAGCTTTTAAATGGTTAGGAATTTTAACATTGCTTATATGCACAATAGTATATTTCCTCAATCAAGCTAATTCAGCGAAAGGTGGAGCAAACCTGATGATAACGAACATTTTATTAGGCTTAATCATAATTTCCAAAAGCATTTATCATTATCCAAATTCTGATATGGATTTCGGCTTTTTGATATTTTTTATATTATCTCTTTGGCTTGCGAGGTTTGTTTATGTAGCTTCCACTCGTATGTTTAGAAAACTCGTTTTAAAAGATTATAAAATGTGGAATTTTTTCTCATCTAATATTCAATATAAACCAGTTGTTGATTAATATTATTTCCCGATACAAAACTCTGAGAAAATTTTATCTAAAATATTTTCAACGCCGATTTTGCCAGTGATTTTACCTAAATGAAAGGCCGCTCTTCTTAAATGCTCACCGCATAGTTCGATCGGCAGTTTATTTTTTCGTGCAGCAATAAAACCTTCCAACTCCGCCACGCAGTTTTCCAGATTATTTTTATGGCGTTTGCGCGTAACAATTGCATTTTCGGAATTACCTAAGAATTTCTCCACACGTTTTTTAATTTCCTGCACCAGAACATCCGTGCCGGTTTTTTCCTTGAGCGAAATTTTAATAAGGTTCTTATCTTGGGCGTTATCTCCCAGATCAACCTTATTCATCACCACAATATTATCGCTATCAGCAGCGAATCTTTTTATGTCTGCGCCAGCATTTTTATAAGTATCCGCATCAAAAATAATAATCCTGAAATCAGCATTTTCTGCTTTTTCGAGGGCGCGTTTAACGCCTTCCTGCTCAATTTTGTCAGCGCTTTCGCGAATGCCTGCCGTGTCTATCACTGTCAGCGGGAAGCCATCAATATTCAAATGTGCTTCCAGAAAATCACGCGTAGTTCCTGCAATATCAGAAACAATCGCAAGTTCACGTTTGGAAAGAAAATTTATCAATGTGGATTTACCAACATTCGGTGCGCCGATTATTGCTGCAACCGCTCCTGTACGAACACGTTCGGCAGCATTATTATTCACCTGCGCCTCAATCTCGCCAATAATGGTTTTGATTTTTTCCTGCGCCTGTTTATCTAAATCTGTAGGAATATCTTCTTCCGGGAAATCTATATAAGCTTCCACGAATGCCATGATTTCAATAACTCTTCCGCGCCAGCTTTCATAGATTTTTGAAGCCTCGCCTTCCATCGTGCGGAGGGCCTGTTTAGATTGCGCTGCGGTTTCCGCTTCGATCAGATCCGCCAAGCCTTCAGCCTGAACCAGATCCATCTTATTATTTTCAAAAGCACGTTTGCTGAACTCACCCGGCTCGGCAATTCTGAAATGCGGAATTTCACCAAGCGCCTTTAGCAGATTTTCCATAACCGCAACGCTACCATGAATATGGATCTCAGCTGTATCTTCCCCGGTGAAACTTTTGGGTGCATCAAACCATAAGGTTATGGCTTGGTCGATCAGCTCACCCTTATAAATAAGCTTGCTGAAAGTTGCGGTTCTTGGGTTTGGTAATTCCTTGATTCCTAAATGAAAAAACGCTTCGCGGGCATTATCTCCGGAAACGCGGATCACGGCAACGCCAGCCTTTCCGCGGCCTGAAGAAAGGGCAAAAATCGTATCTCTATTTAAGCTGTTTTTTGTCAAAACTGTTCCTTGATATTTCCAGAGTTTTAATATAGAAATTCAAAGATTTTAACCAATAAATAAAAATAATGGCAAAACAGACAATTCGTGTGGCTCTGCGTGATGCGATGGCCGAGGAAATGCGCCGCGATCCGGAAGTTTTCGTGATGGGCGAGGAAGTTGCTGAATATCAGGGTGCCTATAAGGTAACTGAGGGGCTTTTGGCAGAATTTGGCGATAAGCGTGTTATTGATACCCCAATTACCGAGCATGGTTTTGCCGGGCTGGCAGTTGGTTCTGCCTTTGCAGGTTTAAAACCGGTTGTAGAATTCATGACCTGGAACTTTGCCATGCAGGCGATCGATCAGATCATTAACTCTGCGGCAAAAACAAATTATATGAGTGGTGGTCAGGTTCGTTGCCCGATAGTTTTCCGTGGCCCTAACGGTGCCGCTAGCCGCGTAGGCGCGCAGCACTCACAATGTTATGCTTCATGGTATGCCCATATTCCGGGTCTGGTGGTTATTGCCCCTTGGGATGCAGCTTCAAGCAAAGGCTTGTTAAAGGCAGCAATACGTAATCCTAATCCGGTTGTATTCCTTGAGAACGAACTTTCATATGGTAAATCATATGATGTTCCGGAAGATGAATCTTATGCAAATGGTGATTACACTGTTGAGATTGGCAAAGCGAAAATCGTTCGTGCCGGCACGGATGTAACCATTACCGCATTTTCAATTCAGGTTGATCTGGCACTTGCTGCTGCAGAGAAACTTGCTGAACTTGGAATATCTGCCGAAGTGATTGATCTTCGTACTATCCGTCCGCTTGATAAGGAAGCGATAATCAATTCAGTGCGCAAAACTTCACGCCTCGTTGCGGTTGAGGAAGGCTGGCCTTTTGCCGGTGTAACTTCTGAAATTATCGCATTAGTAAATGAAGAAGCATTTGATGATCTTGATGCTGCGCCTGAACGCGTTACAGGTGAAGATGTTCCTCTGCCATATGCTGCGAATTTAGAAAAACTTGCATTGCCGCAGGTTGAGAATATTGTTAAAGCTGCGCAAAAAGTTTGTTATAGAAATACAGAAGAGAACTAGGAATAAATAATGAATAATAAGCAAAACACCGCATTAATGCTCGCTGATGGAACTGTGTTCTTGGGTAAGGGTATTGGTGCCAAAGGTTTTGCGGAAGGTGAGATTTGTTTTAACACTTCTATCACCGGATATCAGGAAACATTAACTGATCCATCCTATTACAAACAAGTTATCTGCTTCACATTCCCCCATATTGGAAATGTTGGCACAAATAATGAAGATATTGAAAGTGAGAAGGTTTATTCAACCGGTCTCGTGACAGGAATTGATATAACTGATCCTTCAAGCTACCGTTCGATCGAGCATTTTGATAAATGGCTGCAGAAAAATAAAATCACTGGTATCACAAATGTTGATACTCGAGCATTAACTCGCCACATCCGCCTGAAAGGTGCGCAGAACGTTGTAATACAATTTGCAGAAAAATTAGAAGATATAAATTTTGAAGAGTTGAAATCTCGTGTACAGAAAATCCCTAATATGGATGGTGCTGAGCTTGCTGGCGAAGTTTCCTCCAAGAAAACATATAACTGGGATGAATCTGAGTTTGATTTCGATAAGAATAAATATGAAAAATCTAAGGGCGGCAAATTCAATGTTGTTGCGATAGATTATGGTATCAAGCGCAACATTCTTCGTAACCTTACTCAGGTTGGCTGCAACTTAACTATCGTTCCTGCGGCAACTAGTGCAGATGAGATAATGAAATTAAATCCTGATGGTGTGTTCCTTTCCAATGGCCCTGGCGATCCGGCGGCAACCGGAAGCTATGCACTTCCAACTATTCAGAAACTGGTTGAATCTGATGTGCCTGTATTTGGCATATGCCTTGGCCACCAGCTTCTTGGTCTTGCGCTTGGATGCAAAACCACAAAGATGAAGCAAGGGCATCGCGGGGCGAACCAGCCGGTGAAAAACCTTGAGACCAGCAAGGTAGAAATCACCAGTCAGAACCACGGTTTCTGCGTAACCCGTGAAAGCATGAGTGAAAATGTTGTTGAAACCCATATTTCACTTTTCGACGGTACTAATGAAGGCTTACGTCATAAAACTAAAGATGCTTTCTCAGTGCAGCATCACCCGGAAGCCTCTCCCGGCCCAAGGGATGCTTTCTATCTGTTTAATCAGTTTGTTTCTGTGATGGAAAAGCGCAAGCGTAAAGCTGCGTAAATTCACATGAGAATATTTTTAATATCTCTCTTATTTCTTATTTTATCTTCTTCAGCTCAGGCTGCACCGGTAAATATTTATTGTGAAGATTTTAAAGGCTATACCTATTATTTTGATGAGAATAAAAATTCTGACCATGAATTTATTGATGATAAATCAGAGGGGCTAAAACTCAGCCTTCTGCTCAACGGTAATAAATCACTTATAAGTTATCTTTCAACTTCGAACAAGCAGGCGCGCAATAATGAAATGGATGGCGATGAGCTGAAAGTTTTTGTTTATAAAACTATCCCAACTACCATGAGAATCGAGATCATAGAGGTTCCCGGTGAGAATTCGGTTAATCTGAAAGCAGGAATAAAATTATTCTATGCATTTAATCTACGTGCAAATGGAACAGGCGAAGTAATTAAAACAACCTACCGCATGAATAGCACGCTTCCTAAGGTTTCTGTAGAAAAGGGCGATTGCAAGATCGGGGTTCTTCCTACCCAATAAGTCTTCGGGATATTTATAGATTATTTATTGTTATAGATAACATCTATATGGGAATATTACGTCTCAAATAATAATCTATTGATATGAATCAAAAAATATTTTTATGCGAGCAATAACTTTATTAATAATTACAGGTCTGGTTCTCAGCCTTTCTTCCTGTGTTTCATTATTTTCGGGGAATAATTAATATGAAAATCATCATCTCAATTTTTGCAATAATGGCTATATGTTCAGGTTTAACATCATGCCTTTCAATAGGTTCAAACAATGGTTCGGATCATTTCACTAGCAGCGCTAATTAGTTTGGCGCCGATTTTATCATCCTGTGTATGTGTGAGCAAAGTGTGCGTATGAAAATAATTACTACATTAGCAGCGATTTCAGCACTAACCATGTGCCTGACATCCTGTATCTCGATACTCTAACTGTTTCGTGCCTGCTTGTAAGCTGCAAGTGCTTTATCACGTGCCTGTTTATGGTCAACCATAGGTTCGGGATAGTCTTTCCCGATTTTTATTTTCGCTTTTTCCAGAATTTCTTCCGGCGCTTCCCAAGGTACATGGATATATTTTTCTGGCAGATCTTTTAATTCCGGGCACCATTTCTTTATATATTCACCTTTAGCATCAAATCTTTCACTTTGCGTAACCGGATTAAAAATTCGGAAATATGGTGCAGCATCGGCACCGCTTCCGGCAACCCATTGCCAATTGCCGCAATTATTTGCAAGGTCCGCATCAAGCAGAGTATCCCAGAACCATTCCTCACCCTTCTTCCAATCTATCAGCAAATGCTTGCACAGGAATGATGCCACCACCATTCGCACGCGATTATGCATCCAGCCGGTGGCCCAAAGTTCGCGCATGCCGGCATCAACAAGCGGATAGCCCGTTTTGCCCTTCTGCCATTTTTCCAAATGGTTTTTATTATAACTCCATTTGAAATTATCAAAGGCGTTGTTGAAATTTTCTTTATCGATTGGGAAATGATAAAGCAGGTGATAGTTAAAATCACGCCAGTAAAGTTCAGTGATGAATTTATCTATGCCAAGTTTTGATTTTGTATTCTCATGAAAATGACAAACATTTAAAATCTGGTGCGGGCTGATCTGGCCGAAATGTAAATAAGGTGAAAGTTTTGAAGTGCCTTGAACTCCTGGGATATTCCGGTTATCAGAATAGTCTTTAATCACATCTAAAAATTCATAAAGCGCATCATGTGCTCCTTTTTCTGATATATCCCATTTAAAATTCTTTGCCCAATTTGGTTTTGTTGGTAGCAGATTCAGATCAGAAATTTTTAGACTTTTAGTTTTAATTCCAAAATTTTTGTTCTGTTTTTCCGGCGCTTTCAAAACATCTCGCGGTTTATGCTTAGCAATCGCATTGCGATAAAATGCAGTGAATACTTTGAAATAACTTCCTGAAGAATTTTTTATATCCCAAGGCTCAACCAGCACACTTCCATTAAAGCTTTTTACCTCTGTGGTTTTACTTAAAAACTCTTTTATCTTCTTATCACGCGCGGTGTGAAATGGCTCGTAGAGGCGGTTCCATACTATTAGATCAAAATTATATTTCTTATTTAAATCATCTAAAACCTCATCCGATTTGCCTTCTGCAATGATTAGGTCGATCTCATATTTTTCTTTTAAATTTTTCTGTAAGTCAGTCAGCGCGTGATGCAGCCACCATTTTGAAGCGCTACCCATTGCTCTCACATTCTTACTTTTTTCATCCAGAATATAAATGGCTGCAACTTCATCTGAATTTTTTATTGCGTGATCAAGAGCCGGATTATCAGAGATGCGAAGATCTTGCCTGAACCAGATGAGCGCTTTACTGGACATTTTTATACCGCAATTCTTGCCACCACCGGTGTGTGGTCAGAGGCTTTATCCTGGCCACGCGGTTCAATATCTATCTCACAAAAATCAAACGCATCAGCAGCTTTCGGGTTCACCAGAATATGATCGATCCTCATTCCGTGGTTATGGTCAAAAGCGCCCGCACGATAATCCCACCATGAAAATTGCTGCCTTTGTGGATAGACTGCACGATAAATATCTATGTAACCCAAATTTATTATTTTTCTGAATTTGAATTGTTCCTGTTCATTAAAACAGATGCTGCCATGTAATGATTTTGCATCGTAAACATCAATATCCTCCGGTGCGCAGTTGAAATCACCACCTATCGATATCATCTCATCATAATTGCGAATGTTTTTCAGGTGATCGTAAAGTTTGTCGTAAAAATTCATTTTATATTGGAATTTATCAGAGCCAACAGCCTGTCCATTCGGCACATAAACTGATGCAACACGTAGTGCCGAGCCAGGCAGACTCACCACACATTCGATATATCTAGCGGCCTCATCTTCAAAACCGGGAATATTTCTTGTAACATCATCGATCGGGAATTTCGAAAGTATCGCAACACCATTATAGGTTTTCTGCCCATGAATCGCCAGATTATATCCGAGTTCTTCAATTTCCATTTTGGGGAAGGCTTCTTCAACGCATTTTAACTCTTGTAATAAAACGATGTCAGGTTTTGCACTTTTCAGCCAGGTAAGAACATTTGGCAGTCGCGCTTTGATAGAATTCACATTCCAGGTTACGATGGTGATTTTTTTCTGCTCACTCATTACACAGAGAAGCTATTACCACAGCCGCATGAAGAAGCCGCATTAGGGTTTTTAATCTCAAAATGTGAGAAGCCCAAACTTTCGATGTAATCGATAACCGAACCTTTCAAATATTCCACAGAGGTTTCATCAACCAGCACTTCTGCT
The DNA here is from genome assembly GCA_048498735.1 of Pseudomonadota bacterium. Classification (GTDB taxonomy): domain Bacteria; phylum Pseudomonadota; class Alphaproteobacteria; order Rickettsiales; family UBA8987; genus JAMHZE01. The sequence continues at coordinate 70,616 of JBEHXK010000007.1, read as the reverse complement.
CCATGGCCGGAGATGATCACATCATCATTATTCTTATTGGTATCAAAATCGAACTTATATTGGAAGCCATTGCAGCCACCACCTTCAACCATAACACGCAGGCGTGCACCTGCCGCTTCCGATTTAAGCAGAACGCCGATCTTATTGGCCGCACTTTCGGTGATATTTATGTCTAAATTTTCTGCCATAATTATGTAATAATGAGCTTTTCTTTTTGTACCGTTGGTACTAATTTAGTTTACCTTTGAGGGTTTTTCAATGAGATTTGGCCGACAATTCCTGGATAATTTACGTAACCGCGTTGCAATATCGTCGGTTGTGGGGAATTATGTCAAATTAAAGCATAAAGGCCGAGGTGAGTTTACCGGCCTATGCCCGTTCCATAAGGAAAAAACCCCATCATTTTCTGTTTCTGATCCTAAAGGTTTTTACCATTGCTTCGGTTGTGGAGTGCATGGCGATGTTATCAGATTTCTAACAGATTACAGGGGCTTACCATATGTTGAGGCGGTAAAGGAACTGGCTTCCCAAGCCGGAATGGAGTTGCCTAAGAACGATTATTACAACCCGGCGCAAGAGAAAAAGATCGAAGATAGTTATGAGGTCCTGGAAATAGCAACCAAATGGTTTGAAGCGAATCTAGATTCTGCTGCGGGCATGGCGGCACGCAATTATCTGAAAGAACGCGGTCTGACCAATGAAACGATCAAAAAATTCCGCCTTGGCTACGCACCGGATTCCTGGGATGGGCTAAAAAATCATCTAAAATCCAAAGGTGTTGATGATGAGATTATTGCTGCAAATGGCCTGCTTGCCGCGAATGAAGATAACACCCGCCACTATGATCGTTTCCGTGATCGCATAATTTTCCCGATATTTTCCGCGTATGGCAAGGTGATTGCATTTGGTGGCCGCATTATGAACAAGGAAGCTTCCGGCCCGAAATATCTTAACTCACCGGAAACGGATCTGTTTAAAAAAGGCTATACATTATATGGCTTTAACTACGCCAAAGACAGGGCCTATAAGGAAGAGAAGATCATCGCGGTTGAAGGTTATATGGATGTGATAGCTCTTCATCAGGCTGGCTTTAACTATGCGGTTGCGCCACTTGGCACAGCACTTACTGAGAATCACCTTAAATCTCTCTGGAAGATCACCAAGGAGCCAACCATGTGTATGGATGGTGATGATGCAGGTATTCGCGCGAGTAAAAAATTTGCAGAAGAATATATTTCACTGCTTGAACCGGGATATACTATCAAATTTGCCTTTGTTCCCAAAGGTTATGACCCGGACGAATTCATTAAGGAAAATGGTGCTGATGCATTTGAGAAAATCCTGCAATCAGCAACGCCGCTTTCTGAAACTTTATGGCAATTGAATATTGCGCAAGCAAAACTTGATACTCCGGAACAGAGGTCAGATTTTGCTAATAAAATGATGAAGATAGTTGAAACCATCCAAAATCCTTCGGTTAAAAACTTCTATAAGGGCGATTATTCGGCACGCATATACGCTCTTGGTAAAATAAACAATGCCAAGGCGCCGCAAAAACTGGTTCAATTCACACCCGAATTGAAGAGTAGTTTATCTAAAAATATCAGTAGGTTGGAAAAAGTTAGAGAAAGACTCATATTGCTTGCTGCCTATAATCCTGATCTGGCATTAAGGGGTGAGGTGGAAGAGGTGCTGAATATGGTAGAACTTGATAACAAACTGGTTGAAAAACTTGCAGAAAATGTTATCACATTCTGCGCTGAAAGCGATGATGTTACAGGGGATAAGATAAACTATACCGGCTTACTGTCATACCTTGAAAAAAAGGGAGGCAATCACCAAATAGAATATCTGAAAAACAATTCGGCCAAAGACGAGTTTATCTGGAGTGAGGAGCCGCAGGCTAAGTCAATTTTTGCCTGGCGCTATCTTCTTGCGGAATATTATCTTGCCTTGGCTGAAAAAGAATATGATAAATTGCTTGGCGGTTCTGAGATGGACATTTCGCTGTTATATGAACAACAGCAGGAGTTACAGGGCAGAATAATAAGCCTTAAACGTGCGAGAGATGAGAAACGAAACGAATTTGAGAATGTGACTGGCGAAAATAACATATAAAACAATAACCTCTAAGGACAATCCAAAATGGCAAACAAGAAGTCTAAACCGGTTAAGAAGGGAATAAAGAAAGCTGTGAAAAAAATATTATCTAAAGTTAAGAAACCTGACCTAAAAGCAAAAAAACCAAAAGCGCAGGCAAAAAAAATCATTAAAGCTGCGCCAAAAGCTAAAAAGCCGGTAAAGGTCCAAAAGCCTGCTCCTAAAGCTAAGGAAAAAACAAAAGTAGCAGTGAAACCTGCCAAAGCTGAAAAGCCTCAGAAGCCGTTAAAACCGGTTAAGGAAGCTCCAAAAAAAGAAGCAAAGGCTGAGAAACTTGAGAAAGTTGAAAAAGATTACCCGGTTAAAAGCAAGGCCGAGATCAAAAAAATTCTTGAAGGTATAATTGCGAAACTGACAAAAGTTGCTGCTAAGAAAAAAGTTATCTCAATTGATGAGGTGAACAAGCAGCTTCCGAAAGATATGATCGATCCGAACTTTATTGAGAAGATCATCGAAGAATGTGCGAAACACAATATCAAGATCCAGGAAAAACCTGTTGCTGAAGATGATTTTGATATCGAAGTTGAGGAAGAGGATGAAGCAGTTTTCCCGGCTGACCAGGAAAATGCTGAAGCTGAGGCAGAGGCCGCAACTCCTGCTGCAGCTGCGGCATCAGGCAGCAGAACTGATGACCCTGTGCGTATGTACCTTCGTGAAATGGGTAATGTTGATCTTCTCTCACGTGAAGATGAGGTTGAGATCGCAAAACGTATTGAAGAAGGCAAGAACAAACTAATAACTGTTCTTTGTGAAAGCCCGCTTGCGATGAGATATTTCATATCCTGGTACAACGATCTTAACTCGGGCAAACTTTTCCTGCGCGATATTATCGATGTTGAAACTGCTTATGCAAAAGAAATGGGCATCGTTCTCGGTACTGAGGAATCTGAATCTATTCTTCCTGTAAAGCATGTTGTTGAAGAGGAAGATGAAGAAGATCTGCGCAAGAAGAAGAAAGAAAAATCCGGCAAAGAATCTGATGACGAAGTTGAAGCAGAACGCCGCAAACAGGAAGAGCAGGAAGCTCAGGCAGTTGCAGAACTTGAATCTGATGATGAGTTTGGTTCGAATGTTTCCATCACTATCATGGAAGAAAAAATCAAACCTGCGATAATCGAAAAACTTGGCGATATATCTGATCTTTGCAGCAAAACGCTTAAATTCCACGAAAATCTGATTCGTCTGACAGTTGATGGTGAACAGCCTTCTCCGAAAGATAAAAAGAATTTTGAAAGTAACATCATTAAACTTGCCGAACATATTAAGGATATTTTCCTAAATGATATTTCTCAGCAAAGGATCATCAAAGAACTTTATGATAACAACCAGAGGCTTCTGCGTCTTGAAGGTTCTTTGAAAGAGATCGCTGATAAATATAAAATCAAATTTGATGATTTCTTGAAAGTTTATCAGGGCAACGAAATGAACCCTGATTGGCTTGAAGACCTGCGCGGTTCAAAGGATAAAAAATGGCAGGATTTTGCCAATCTTAATGCTGATAAGATCACCCGTATAAGAAAAGATATCGGTGCGATTGCAGAAAAAATGGGTACTGATGTTGCTGAGTTCAAATCGATCGTAAGCGCGATTCAGAAATCGGAAACCGAAACTAAACGTGCTAAGAAAGAAATGATCGAGGCAAATCTTCGTCTCGTAATTTCAATCGCAAAAAAATATACAAATCGTGGCCTGCAATTCCTTGACCTTATTCAGGAAGGCAATATCGGTCTGATGAAAGCGGTTGATAAATTCGAATATCGCCGTGGTTATAAATTTTCGACCTATGCAACATGGTGGATCCGCCAGGCTATCACGCGTTCGATCGCTGATCAGGCGCGTACTATCCGTATTCCTGTTCACATGATCGAAACGATAAATAAAATCGTTCGCACATCACGTCAGATGTTAAATGAAATCGGTCGCGAACCAACACCGGAGGAGATCGCCAAGAAATTGTCGATGCCGGTTGACAAGATAAAAAAGGTAATGAGAATAGCTAAAGAACCTGTATCTCTTGAAACCCCTGTGGGTGATGAAGATGGCAGTTTCCTTGGCGATTTCATTGAAGACCAGAATGCGCTGCTTCCTATCGATTCAGCAGTTCAGGAAAACTTACGTGAAGCAACCACTAAGGTGCTGGCATCATTAACTCCTCGTGAAGAAAGGGTTTTGAGAATGAGGTTTGGCATAGGTATGAACACTGACCACACTCTTGAAGAGGTTGGCCAGCAATTTTCGGTAACTCGTGAACGTATTCGTCAGATTGAGGCGAAAGCGCTTCGCAAGCTGAAACATCCTAGCCGGGCAAGAAAGCTCAAAGGCTTTTCAACCGAATAGTTAGTGTGATTTGAAGAAATTATATCTGCCAATTCTGCTATTATCTCTTTTCCCGCTGGTTTCAGCTCCGGGTGATGCATATTCTGCCACCAAAAAACGCACTCATAAGGTAGTTACAAAACCTGCTCCGTCACAGGATGATTCCGCAGCTTCCCCAAGTCAGGATCAAACTACTGATTCATCTTCCACCCCTGCTGATACCTCATCTCAAGATTCCGATAAAACTAATGATGATTCAGCTGCAAATACAGGTGATAATGCTGATACAGATAAATCCACTGCCACAAATAATTCCATTGTTGCCGCATCAAAATCAAAAGCCAAGCCAAAACCTAAAAAACCGGTTTCGAAACCTAAGTTAAATACTTCTAAAAACCCAACTACGGTTGCAAATAAAATAAAAGCTGATGATTCACCAAAAATAACGCCTAACAGCGCCGTTACCGCAAGTCCTGATAACGATCCAAGGATCGAAGCTGCAAAACAGATATCGGCAAATCTTGTTACAAAACCTAAAAATAATATCAGGAATCGCACTGCACTTGTTACAAAAAGCTATAAGATGGAAAATATTCTTATGAGTGCTGGTTTTAATCGCCAGCAAGAAGAAGCTCTTTCAAAAAGGATAGCTGTTGAAACGGGGTTCAATCCTTCTGATGCGTCTATAGGTCAGAAAGTTATTTTCACTGAAAAGATCGAATCAGGCAAAAGGAAATTGCTTGCCATTCAGTTTCCTTCAGATCGCTATAATGTTGTCGTATTTAAAGACCGTATGGGTGTGGTTGAAATTAGAAAAGAGGCCAAACAGGATACAACTGGAATTGCACGTGCAAAAGCATTCTATAAAACCGGTACAATAACGACCAGTCTTTCTGACTGGGGTTCAAGGGCTGGAGTTCCTGCAACCATCACTGCTAAGGCGCAGAAAGTTTTAAGCGCTAAGATCAACACTAATCAGATTAAAAGAGGCGATATCGTTGAATTGCTATATGAATATGTCTATAGCGCTGCAGGTAAGCAGACAGATCTTCGCCTGTTATACGTGAATTATATTTCCAAAACCACCCATATTGAAGGTTTCCGTTATGTTGACACTAAAGATACCGGCGAATTCTATGATATAAATGGTAATTCATTCACAAAATCCCTGCTTGCAGCTCCTCTGAAGGGCAAGATCAAAATAACTTCAGGCTTTGGTTATCGCCTGCACCCGATCCTTGGCAGAAGATTGCTTCATACCGGTGTGGATTTTGGTGCGCCTGAAGGCACGCCGATCTACGCTGCCGGTGATGGCACCATCGATAAGATCGGCCGTGAAAGCGGTTATGGTAATTATATACGTATAAAGCACGATAACGTCTGGAGCACCGCCTATGCCCATCTTAAAGCCTATGCGAAAGGCATGTCGCAATGGCGTGCTGTTCATAAAGGTGATCTGATAGGTTATGTCGGTACCACTGGCCGTTCAACCGGTGCTCACCTGCATTTCGAGCTTATTGAGAACGGCACGCAGATCGATCCTCTCAAGGCAAAACTGCCTACGGGTAAAAAACTTATTGCTAAAGATCTATACAACTTGAAGCAACAAGCGCTTCGTATGAAAGATATAATTGCCAAGCTTAAAAAAGCACAATAAATAGAGGGTGGAAATTAATTAGTTATTATGTCTGAATTTAATAGTCTGACAGATTTATTGAAAAATGATTTGAGCGGCAAGAAAGTTCTCTTGCGCGCAGATCTTAACGTGCCGGTGAAAGGCGGGAAAATATCAGATCACACCCGTATAATCGGCCTTATCCCAACTATTTCCAAACTGATTGATAAAAAAGCGAAGGTAATATTGATCTCTCACTTCGGCCGCCCTGAAGGTAAATATGATAGCAGCTATTCGCTCTCCTTCATCGTTGATGATATGGCTGCTGAACTTAAAAACCATTTGGGCCGTGAAGTTGAAGTTAAATTTGGTGTCGATTGTATTGGCAATAGTGCAAAAGAAGCAGTTGCAAGTCTGAAAACTGGTTCAGTGTTGATACTTGAAAATCTGCGTTTCCATAAAGAAGAAGAAAGCAATGGTGCTGCATTTGCCAAGCAACTGGCAGAACTTGGTGACTATTATATTAATGATGCCTTCTCATGCTCACATCGTTCACACGCATCTATCACTGGTCTTGCATCACTGCTTCCTGCATATGCAGGATTATTGCTTGAAAAAGAGGTTACATGCCTAAAAACTGCATTAAATTCACCTGAAAAACCTATGGCTGCGATAGTAGGTGGCTCAAAGATCTCTACAAAAATGGATCTGCTATATTCGCTGATTGAAAAGGCTGATTACCTATTTATCGGTGGTGGTATGGCTAATACTTTCCTCTATGCCAAGGGTGTTGATATTGGCTCATCTCTTTGTGAGAAGGATCTGAAAGTTAAAGCGCTTGAGATACTTAAAAAAGCTGAGAGCAAAGGCTGTAAGGTGATGTTGCCAATTGATGCAGCAGTTGCGAAATCTATCAATGAAGGCAAAAATTGCCAGATCAAAAAGATCGGCAATATCCCTTCTGATCAAATGATCCTGGATATAGGCACGCAAACACTGGTCGAGTGGAATACTATAATATCAAAATGTAAAACGCTGATATGGAATGGGCCGGTTGGCGCATTTGAATTTGCGCCATTTGAAAATAGTTCGGTTGCGCTTGCGCGTTCGGTTGCTTATTTCACCGCAAATAACAAACTCAATTCTGTTGCAGGTGGAGGCGATACAGTTGCACTGCTTTCTACTGCAGGCCTTAAAGATTCGCTTTCATATATGTCCACAGCAGGTGGCGCATTCCTTGAATGGTTGGAAGGCAAAAATCTTCCTGGCATTCAGGCATTGATAGATTGTGCCGGTGATAAAAAGTTAAAAGCAGCTAACCAATAGCTTTGCGGATAGATTTTGCAAAATCACCGCACTCAGCAGAGATTTTTCCCAAAGAATTTAAGTTATTTTCGATAATATTCACAAATGCGGAACCAATAACGATTCCATCTGCAGTTTGCGCTATTTCTTTTGCTGTTTCAGGCGTTTTAATACCAAAGCCCACACATATAGGCAGTTTTGTTTTTTTACGCAGCAGATCAACCGATTTCTGCACTTCGCTTCTCACAGCCTCTTTAACGCCCGTAACGCCCGCCACAGAAATATAATATACAAAACCTGAGGCATTCTTTGTAACTATCTCGGCGCGTGCTTCAGTTGTTGTTGGTGTTGTCAGGCGAATGAAATCTAGCTTCTCTTTCTCGGAATATTTGGTGAATTCATTTTCTTCTTCGGGCGGCAGATCAACCAGAATCAAGCCATCCACGCCATTTTTAACAGCATCTATACAAAACTGCTCAACGCCATAAATGAACACCGGGTTATAATAGCCCATTAAAACTATCGGCGTTTCAGAATTATTTTTTCTGAAATTCTTCACAATCTCAAAACATTTTTTAATATTGCAGCCGGTCTTTAATGCACGCACGGAAGCGCGCTGAATCGTTGGCCCTTCTGCCATAGGGTCAGAAAATGGTATGCCAAGTTCGATAATATCAACACCGGCTTTAGGCAGTTCATTCAACAATTCTGCGGTAACTTTTTCATCTGGGTCGCAGGCCATGATATATGAAAGGAAGGCTTTTTTATTATCCTTCTTCAGCTGCAAAAATTTTCCCTGGATCCTGCTCATATATTTTTATGGGAATACCGGCGTGAAGTTCAAACCCATTTCCTCAGGCAGGCCAAACACCAGGTTCATATTCTGAACCGCTTGTCCGGAAGCGCCTTTAGTTAGGTTATCAATTGCCGAGATTATAATGCTGCGCCCTTCGATACGGTCAGCAAAAACATTTATTAGTGCCAGATTTGTAGCTGCCACATCACGCATGGTAGGGGCATATTTCCCTTCCGCGATCTTCACAAACTTCTCATTCTTATATTTTTCCTGCAATGCAGATTTCAGGTCAGCAGCGGTAATGCCTTTTTCATTTTCCACATAAATACATGAAAGCATGCCACGATTTATAGGCACCACATGCGGTGTAAAGCTTATCTGCACACTTTCACCAGACACGATTGAAAGTTCCTGTTCGATCTCGGAAACATGGCGGTGGTTTGCAATGCCATAAGGTTTCATATTCTCATTCAGTTCGGCAAAAAGATTTGCCTGAACAGCTTTACGCCCGGCGCCCGAAATGCCTGATTTACTGTCAGAAATTATATTGGTTTTCTTGATCAGTTTCTTCTCCAGCAAAGGTATCAAAGGCAGTAATATTGATGTCGGGTAACAACCGGGGCAGGCGATAACACCGGCATTTTTTATTTTATCACGTTTGATCTCGGTCAGCGCATATACGGCATTTTTCTGCAGTTCAGGTGCCTGGTGCTTATGGCCATACCATTTTTCATATTCGTTTAAATCATTCAAACGGAAATCAGCCGAGATATCGATGATCTTCACGTTGCTTGGTACTTTCAGCGCGACTTCCTGCGTGGTGCCATGAGGCAGGCACATGAAGGCAACATCAACATCTTTGAAGTCCTCTTCATCGAGTTTCTTTAATTTAGGCAGGCCTGCAAATGCAAGGTGAGGGTAAGATTCGCTTAATTCCTTGCCGGCGCTTGAATCTGCAAGCAGGGATTTTATCTTAACTTCCGGGTGGTTAAGCAGGATACGTATGAGCTCTGCCCCTGTATATCCGCTTGCACCAATTACTGTAGCTTTGATTGTCATATAATTTCAAATTGTAAGTTTTATATCTTATTTGCGCAAAAAATAAAGGCCGGAGATTTTCCGGCCTTTTTGAATTCTTGTATGGAAATTCCAGATTAACGTTTAGAGAACTGGAATCTTCTACGAGCTTTCTTACGGCCGTATTTTTTCCTCTCAACAACCCTAGAGTCACGAGTCAGGAAGCCGCCAGTACGTAGAGGTTTGTGGTTAACTTCCGGATTGAAATCATCAAGTGCGCGTGAAATACCATGGCGAACTGCGCCAGCTTGTCCAGATAGACCGCCGCCTTCAACAGTTGCATACACATCATATTTAGAAACATTCTTAGTTGTTTCGAATGGCTGATCGATGATCATTTGCAGAACCGGACGTGCAAAATATTCTTTATAGTTCTTACCATTAACGATGATCTTGCCAGTGCCTGGTTTCAACCAAACGCGAGCAGAAGCTTCTTTTCTGCGACCAGTGCCATATGCGCGGCCTTTATCATCAATTTTTGGCTTGCGTGGCTGGTTTTCATTAGCAGCAGGTTCAGCGAAATCAACAGACGCCGCCTTTTTAGTTTTTGCTGCTTTTTTAGCTTCTTGAGGAATATCGATCATGGTTATAGGTCCTTAATTATGCTTTTTTGTTTTTACGGTTTTGTGCGCCGATATCTAATGTTTGAGGCTGTTGAGCAGCGTGTGGGTGCTCAGTGCCAGCATAAACAAATAGTTTCTTGAATTGGTTACGGCCAAGAATATCTTTACGAGAGATCATACGTTGAACCGCTTTCTCAATAATTCTTTCAGGTTTACCTTCAAGGTGAAGAAGTTTCGGAGAAGCTTCTTTGATACCACCTGGGTGACCAGTGTGACGGAAATATTGTTTATCTTCGAATTTTTTACCTGTGAAAGCCGCTTTCTCAGCGTTGATAACGATAACGAAATCACCTACGTCAACAGATGGAGTATAAGTCGGTTTATGTTTACCGCGAAGGATTTTCGCAACTTCTGTTGCTAAACGGCCAACAACCAGATCGGTTGCATCAACTAAATGCCATTTTCTCTGAACTTCGTTGTGTTTCGCGTATTTTGTTGCTTTAACTGCTGCCATAAAATTCCAAATTTCTATAATTTACCGCCAATTCTCCAACTTAAATGCCATCATGGCATGCCGTTTTTGGCGGGGCCCCTATTTCGCAGATAATAAAGCTTGTGTCAAGCTATTATTTAAAATATATCGGGGGCACTGTTATGCAAAGGAACAATAAAAAAATCCTGGTAATCGGCACTGGTTATGTAGGCTTGGTCTCAGGCGCTTGTTTTGCCGAACTTGGCCATCATATAACCTGTGTAGATAATGATAAAGGCAAAATTCACAGCCTGCAGGAAGGCATAATTCCTATTTACGAAAAAGGTTTGAAGGAAATTGTGGTTAATAACCATAAAACCGGCAAGCTAAATTTCTCTTATGATATTGAAAAAGAAATAGAAAAAGCGGATATAATCTTCATCGCCGTGGGCACTCCGCCTGCAAAAGATGGCTCTGCAGACCTTTCTTATATCAATGAAGTAGCTGAAAATATTGCCAAAAACGGTAAAGATGGCGTTATAATAGTTACCAAGTCCACCGTACCAGTGGGCACGGGCGATAAGATTAAACAATTGATAAAAAACACTAATCCCTCATTAAAATTCAATGTAGCTTCGAATCCTGAGTTTTTAAGGGAAGGCAATGCAGTAAAAGACTTCCTTCACCCGGATAGGGTGCTTATTGGTGCCGATACTGATGAAATTGCCGAAGATATAGCGGCACTTTATCGTCCTATAAAAGATGTAAATATTGTTAAATCGTCCATCCGCACTGCGGAAATGACCAAATATACCGCAAATGCCTATCTGGCAATGCGCGTAGCTTTCATCAACGAGATTGCAGATATCTGCGAAAACACCGGTGCTGATATAGAGCAGGTGGCAAACGCAATGGGGCTTGATCACCGTATTGGGCCACATTTCCTTAAAACCGGCCCTGGTTTTGGTGGCTCATGCTTCCCGAAAGATACTCAGGCGCTGCATAAAATCGCAAGTGATGCGGGTGCGCCTTCAAAACTTATATATGCAGTTATTGCGAGCAATGATAAACGCAAGGCCAATATGGCTGAAAAAATCTCCAAGGCATCAATGGGTGTCAGGAATAAAAAGATCGGCATATTAGGCATCGCGTTCAAGGCAAATACAGATGATATTCGCGATTCATCAGCACTTGTTATAATTGAAGAGCTCATCAAAAAAGGTGCAGAAATTATCGCTTATGATCCTGAAGCGATCGAAAATTCGAAAAAATATTTTGCTTACTTAAGTTCAGATAAGATCAAGTATGCAGCATCAACTAATGAGGTGCTCGAGAAGGCTGATACGGTTGCAATCGTTACTGAATGGCAGGAATTCAAAAAGCTTGATCTTGGCTTGCTCAAAGGCAAAACACTGGTAGATCTACGCAATCTATATAACCCAGCAGACGTAAAGCGTGCAGGAGTAAAATACTACTCCCTTGGCCGCAGGCCAGAGTAAAAAGAGCGCCGCAGCCCAGAATAATTAACTATTTCAATAGATCTTCAAAGAAAGGCGGCTTGAAAGTTTCAGGCTTCAGAACTTTGCCATCTTCACGATATTTCACGCTGCCATCAGGGTGCAGTTTTGACAGATTGCTATCGAGCACACGGTGAAAGCCTTCTTCCGTGCGGAATTTTGCTTCTTCATGGTTTAAACCTTTCATGCGGAAAAGTTTATATGCAATGTTAAGCGCAATAACTGAAACGTCAAAAGCGCCATCTAGCGTTTCAACTTCATCTTTCGCTTCGATCGCAGCGCCAAGCTCATTATATTCTTCTTTTAGCAGGTTTCCGAATGAGAAAGATATATATTCCCATGATGAATTTTTCCTTGCGAGCTCAAGCTTGTCGCAGAATTCAGTGTTTTTTGTGATTACGCTCGGTTTTTCAAAATTCTCTTTTAATTTCGCACTCATTATTTAACTCCCGTTTCTCTGTTTGATAAATTTTTTATCACATGATTCATCATCATTGGCAATGTTTTTTACAGGACCTAGATCTTTATATTTTTCGAGCAGGAATTTTAGTGCATCCGCAAATTCATCGGCCATTTTTTTCGTATGGTTAGGTGTAGGGTTGATGCGCAACCTTGCACCGCCGACATTCACCGTCGGGAAGAAAATTGGCGTCACTGCTATGTTGTATATTTCAAGCAGGTCTTTGGCTATAAGGCTTGTTTTCTGCTCATCTCCAATGATCACCGGCACAATATGTGTTTCATTTTCCAGATAGTTTATGCCATTCTTCTTTAGAGAATTTTTCAAATCACTCACAGCCTGTTGCTGTTTTTTTCTTAAAATTTTTCCTTCTTCGGATGAAATAATTTCAATCGATTTTAGAGATGCCGCTGCATTGTCAGGCGCCATAGCGGTCGTGTAGATAAAATTCTTTGAATAATGGCGCAGGAACTCGATCATATTTCTGCTTCCCGCAATATAACCACCGCTTGTACCAACTGCCTTGCCAAGTGTGCCGCAGATAATATCCATCTCATCACTTAAGCCGAATTCTTCAGCAAGGCCTGCACCGGTCGGGCCCATAACGCCGATAGCGTGCACTTCATCAACATATAAGAGCGCATTATATTTCTTCTTCAGCTCAGCAAATTCCTTCAAAGGTGCTTTAGAGCCATCCATCGAATAAACCGATTCAATAACGATTATTATCGGCCTGGAATCTGAAACTGAGCGTATTTCTTTCAGCTTATTTTCCAGATCAATCAGGTCATTATGAGCAAATATATATTTGTTTGCACCACTCGATTTTATTCCTTCAATGATTGAAGCGTGGTTAGCCAGATCAGAAAGGAAAATGCAGTTAGGCAATTGTTTTCCAAGTGCTGAAAGCACCCCGATATTCGCATCCAGTGCCGAGATATGAAGCAGGGCTTTCTCCTTGCAATGCCACTGGGCAATTTTCTTTTCCAGATCATCAAGATATTTCGAAGTGCCCAATATATTTCTTGTGCCGCTGGAACCACTGCCATGAGCTTTTGTAGCTTCAACTTTTGCCTTTATCACTTCGCTGTTATTGCTCAGACCAAGGTAATTATTATTACCCCATATCAATATCTTACGCTGATCGCTTTCCAATATCCCGTATGGTGGTTCATCAGCAAGAACGGAAATAACCGGATATTCGCGAAATAGATTTTTGCGTTTTATTTCTTTAAGCGCTTCTTCGGCTTTTTTTTCATAGTCTATGAACATTAAGCGGCCAGTTTCACGTCAGTAGTGTTAAAAGCAGTGCCTTTACAGAGCAGTTGGTCATCAAGATATTTCGCGAGCGCATATGAAAAACAATCACCGAAAGCAAGGCCATCCTTCTTTTTATGGCGGCCATTGGTTTTATAGGCATCACGCGCTATATCAACGATCTTTTCATTGACCTCATGCACTTTTATTTCAGCTTTTTTGAAGAAATTATTCAATTCCACCATGCCTTTATCGCCATATTTGATATCTATAAGCGCCGTAAGTTCGAAATAATTCACCGCAGATATATAGTTAGGGCCGCTGGCGTTTTCGAGCTGGGTAGCAATTTTTTTCGCATCATCTTCCAGATTTATGATGCTTAATATCGCGGATTTATCGACTATCATCTTATGCCTTATCTTTGGAATTCATATCGGCAAATCTCTGGCCGATCTTTAAAAGTTCTTTTGAAACTTTATGACGTTTTTTATAGCCCTTGTTTTTTTCAACGTTAAGCTTTTCTCTGATTGCTTCCGTTACCGCAACGGTCATAGATCGGCCTGTAAGTTTAGAAAGCTCTTTAGCCAGCTTGTAGGTTTCTTTATTTTTGATATTTAACATTATTTTTATGAAATGGTAGAATTTTATGGCTTATTTCTATTATTTTCTAGAAAAACAAGCAACCATTATTTTTAATTAATTGAAAAATATGAAAAACTAAGCGGCCTTATCTGGTTTTAAAGTAATGCCTTCTTTCTTGAAGAATTGTTTGATATTTCTGCAAGCCTGGCGAGTTCTTTGCTCATTTTCAATGAAAGAAATACGCACATATTCGTCGCCAAATCTTCCAAAACCTGCGCCGGGAGAAAATGCAACTTTACACTCACGTAACATCAATTTACAGAATTCTACAGAACCAAGCGCACGGAATTTTTCAGGTATCCTTGCCCATAAGAACATCGATGCTTCCGGAGGGGTAATGTCCCAGCCGGCCTTTAATAAGCCATCGCACATAACGTCGCGGCGTTTTTTATACAATTCACGGATATTTTCCACGTAATCTTGTGGGCCATTTAGCGCATGAGTTGCGGCGATCTGGATCGGCATGAAGCTGCCGTAATCCAAGTATGATTTTACACGTTTCTGGGCTTTTATCAGGTCTTTATTGCCAACGCAGAACCCTACGCGCCAGCCAGCCATAGAATAGGTTTTACTCAAAGTGGTGAATTCAACCGCAACTTCTTTCGCACGCTTCACCTGCAGAACTGAAGGTGGCGGGTTGCCATCAAAATATATCTCACAATAAGCCAGATCCGATATCAGAATTACGTTATGGAAGATACACAGATCAACCAATTCTTGGTAGAAGGCCAGGTCAACAATCTCAGAGGTTGGATTGCCCGGGAAGTTAACCACTATCGCAAGTGGCTTCGGGTGAATGCTTTCAATCGCATTTTTGAATTTTGGTAGCAGGTCAGTTGCCGGGTCTTTACTAAAATCGCGCTCCACTGAATGTACGCTTGCTTCTGCCAGCACGAAACCAAAAGTATGGATCGGATAGCTCGGATCTGGCACAATTATAACATCGCTCGGTTTTGAGATCGCAACTGCAAGGTGATATAAACCTTCTTTTGAACCCTGGCTGCAGGTGATTTCTGTTTCAGGATCAAGATTAACATTGAAGCGGCGCTCATAGTAATTAGCCATTGCGCGACGCAATCCGGGCAAGCCTTGTGATACGCCATAACCGTGTATGTCGGGGCGTGATACAGTCTCTTTCATTTTACGGATAACATGGTCAGGTGCAGCCGAATCTGGATTTCCCATGCCGAAATCGATAATATCTTCACCGCGTTTTCTTGCTTCCGCTTTGGCATAGTTTACCTCAGCAAAAACGTAAGGCGGCAGCCTTTTTATGCGGTAAAATTCTTCATATGCGATTTTGTCGACCATTTTAAACCTTGGGAAATTGGGATTTCTGGCTATTATTAGCGCGGCTGTTGCTAATTATAAAGTGAATTTTTACTTATTTTTCTGGAATTCTTTCGACTTTTCTTTCAGGTCCTGCGCTTTCTGAACCTCCATCAACACCCTGCATTCATCGCTGATATCAGCTTTTTCTATGGTTGATTCCTTCTCGATCATGGCTCGCAGACGTTCTTTTATGAAGGAATACATAAAGTTCATCTCACCTTCTGATATCTTATTATCACCGAAATCACGCACTACTTTTACGATCACATCACAGGCCTGTTTATATTCTCCCTGGCCTTCATACATAAAAGCAGGCAGCTGGCGCGCCCAGATCGGCATATCCACATCATCAGGCAGGTCAGCAAGTTTCTTTGCGATCCTGAGGGCATTATCCATATCGTGTAATTTATATTTTGCGTTATATGCCGCCTGATAATACCACCACCAGGAATCATTCGGCGCCTTATCTGCATGTTCTTCTAGGAATTTTACCACGTAAGGCACATCTCGCATTGTTTCCTGGCTCTCAGCATAATAATAGGCCGTTACATATGCGATCAGGTTCGATTTGGGGTCAACTTCATCAAGCAATGTCCACCAGCGATAAAGCTTTGCATAATCATAATCTTTTAGTGGCGTAACGCGACCAAACGAATCACCGATGAATTGCATGATATAGCCATAATAACGGAAGGTAAGCTCCTCGTCACCAAAAGAGAAAGCCTTTAGCATTTCCTTTGAGGGAACATCAGGCACGATCTCAAGAGAGGGTTTTATATTTTTTGTCCCCACCCAGATAGATTTATGTTCGTTATCAAGCGAATTAAATCCATGCCAGAAGGCAAACTGAATTATCAGTATAAAGATAGTAAGAAGGCCTAATGTATTGGTTTTGCGCATTAGAATTGCTTGCGTTTAAAGTCAATTGCAGCAATTGTTAGCAGCAAAGGTATATATATTCCCGCCTGCACAACTGGAATATACCAGTGATAATCAGCAAAATTCAAACCATAGGTCAGCCATTTGCTCTGGCAGAAAAGATCAAGCCTTGGAAGTAAGAATGAAACCAGCCAGATTATTTTCTGTGAGGCATAATCAAAACTAAGTTTATTGCCGCTGAAATCACGATCAAGGATGTAGGTAAAGAAGCCGATCATGCGTGAGATAGTATAAAAGCCGAAACACAATAACACAGATGAAACAGACGATTTTAAAATAATGGATGAGAACACGGCAAATGCGATAACGATAAGCATTTCAAGTTCCATGGTTACGATCCAGAAAGAAATGCCATCACGCTGATAACCATAGAAAAGCACGATGAAAAGTGAAACCACAGCAATCACAACAGTTGCAACAACACAGAAACCAAGCCAGTAGGAAATAACGAACTGTTCGCGTGAGATCGGGCGCGAAAGCATCAGGTCGATCTCTTTATTCTCAAAAGCGCGGCGTACATGGAAGCAGACGAAAACTATCATACCAATAGCTATGATCACCCTTGCAGTTCCGGCGGTGAAGCTGGTTGCGATCTCATTCTTCTCAACCAATACAGTTGAGCCCATGAAGTATGAGATGAAGCAGGCTACAAGCAAAGCACCGATAATGCCGATAAAAAGCCAGTCACGAAGTGCGGTGATAAGAACGTAGCGTATAGTTGTTTTCATTTTTACAAATTTTTAGGGTTCCTTGAAAAGGAATAATAAATCCTGAACCTTTGTAAAGATAATAAATTATCTTAAACAACGATTAAGTTTTTACTGTTTTTCGCTAGGGAAGAATGGTGTGCGGCTATTGGTGAATTTTTTATAGAATTCTTCATCCTCAACAGAAACACCTTTACCAGGAACAATCGTCGCCTTGATAAGAATAACAGTTTCAATATTATTTTCATTCTTATCAACACCTTTAAATATATTGCCGATATAAGGAATTTTTGAAGCGCCAGGCAGACCATTATCAGTGTTAGTTGATGTGTTTTCTAACAAGCCGCCGATCGCCATGATCTCGCCATTCTTAATCCTTAAAGTTGTATCAAGCTCGCGCGTATTAATGATAGGAATAGAGGATACAACGTTAGAAAGATTATGTTTTGCCGCAATGATCTGTGCACCCGGATCCTGAATATCACCGGTTTTGCGAGTCAGTGTAGGGTGAACGTTCATCAGAACTTCATTCTTCTCAAGGTCGATAGAAGGAAGGAGCGTTAACACTATGCCAACAGGCACACTGTTGATAGTGGTTGTTAGCGATGATGTGCTTAGAGGGTTATCGCCAGTTGTAGATGTATCTTGCTCTTCCAGAGTGAAATAGATCAGGCTGGTTGAGAAGTTCAATACTGCAAACTGGTTGTTAAGCGCGTTTATCCTTGGGTTAGATAATGAGCGTGTGGTACCGAATTGCTGTAGTAATTTGATTGTACCCGCAAGTGTATTCTGGTCATCGCCACCAAAAAGATCAACAGGGAGTGAAGTCAGCGTCCAGCCGCCACCGCCAGTATCAATTGCGGTAGTACCGAATTGTGCTGCAAGCGTCTGTTTGCCACCATTAGCTAATAATGTCCAGTTGATACCAGTTGAATAAACATCATTTAATGAAACTTCAACAACCTTAGCTTCGATCAGCACTTGTGAAGAAAGTTCCATACTAACTTTATCAAGATATTCTTTAATAGCTTTATGCTGTTTCTCAGTTGCCATGATAGTTATGATGCCGGCATTTTTATTTACAGAAACGATGCCAGAACCACCGGTTGTTGCAACTGTTGTGGCGGAAGCACTTGCCTGGCCGATATTAGCATCAGGAGCACCACTGTTTTCTGCAGTACTGCTGGTATTTGCCGCTATTGTTGAATTACTATTGCCGCTATCAAGTGCAAGAAGTTGGTTTACACCTGTAGTTATATTACCCCAGATATTGCCATCACCTGATTTTGATGTAAGCGTTGTAGTTGAACTACCGCTTGCGCCAGAAGCACCAGCGCCACCAGAGCTACCACCACCGGAGCCGCCACCACCACCTCCGCCGGAGCCACCGCCACCTCCGCCGCCGCTTGAAGCCCCACCAGAGCCGCCAACTGAGAATGTAGTATTTATTGAGGATTCAGAGCTTCTTGTAAGGTCAGGCAGGTTGAATTTATAGTTCTTCAGAACCGGTTTATCGCGCATCACTTTCAGCACGCCTTTCTCATATGAATAGCTTAAGTCCGCCATGTTACATATACGGTCGATCACCTCAGAGAATGGCCTATCCTTCGCTATGAATATTATGCTGCCGCTTATATCCTTATCGATCTCGATATCAACTTCCGCTCTTCTCGCAAGTTCTATTATAACATCCTTAAGCGGCGTATCTTCATTCACTGATATTGAAACCAGCTTATCGGTAATAAGGTTCTGTTTTTCAGGTTCTGCCAGCATGTTAGACATTGTTGGCATTTTAATATCAGGGTAAACCGGTTTGCCATCACTTGTGTAATGGTCAGTATTATTGGTAACATTCATATAGTCGTCACGGCTCAGGTCGCCATATGGGTCGATCTTATCTTTTGGATTTACGAACCAGGTATCAGCCCTGCGAGGGTATGTTTTATAGGCCGCTTCTTTTTTTTTCTCATAGCTGTCATCATACGCGCATGAGAACACGATGGTCGTTACAAGTGCAGTAGTTAATGTTCTAAAATATATATTCGGCATTAATCGGTATGTTTTCCGTATTTTATAAATCTCTACATTAGTAATATGACAAAATATAGAAAAAAATTGTTACTGAATTATTTCATTGACCAGGGAAATAAAATTCAGGCCAGTTTGCGGGAAAGCGACGCAAAAAAGCAACGATAGTGCCAATGCCGGTCCGAAAGGGAAAACCTCTCCTTTTTTCATTAAACGCCAGACAAGGGCGATAACAATTCCAAATACGCCTGAAAGAAGCAGGAATGTAGGAAAAAGGGCCATATCTATAAATGTACCGGCGGCGATGAAGAATTTCACATCACCAAAGCCTAGGCCCTCTTTCTTTTTCCAGAAGAACATCAGATAGCGCAGGAACATGGCAAAGGCAAAAAAGCCAAGCGGCATGAATAGCAGTTGCTCTATGCCTTCATTATTAAAATAGCCATAAATAAGGCCCAGCGCAAATATAAGCAGGTTCATCTCATCAGGAATTATATAATGCTCAAGGTCAACAACCACTATTATAATGGTCGCAAATGTCAGCAATGAGATAATTATAGTCTTCAGGCTTGGGCCGAACAGATAGGCGCTTAGCATAAAGCTCAAGGTCATTAATATCTCTATCATGAAATAACTGCTGCCGAATTTGGTCTTGCAATATCTGCAACGACCAAGTGTAAACACATACGTTAATATTGGTATCAGGTCGAGAAATCCGAGTGCATGATTGCATTTAGTGCATATAGAGCGTTTAGAGATCCAGTTTATCTCCCGAGGTAGTCTATATATAAGTGCTGTGGCAAAACTGCCAAAAACTGCGCCTAATATTCCTGCCATTGCCAGTAAAAAAAATCTATCTCGTAATAAATCTGCCATTAGGAAAATTAAATGTTATATTGCTGTCATGACTGATGCAAATACAGAAAATAATCAACAACAAACTGAATCCGCCGCCAGCCCGCAGGAAGTTTTATCCAACCTTCAGGGTTTTGGTGATATAAATCTGCGTATGAAGGTTGTGCTTGGCAGTATTAAAATGCCGATTGCGCATTATCTTAAAATAACTCGCGGTTCGATAGTTGAACTCAATAAATCAAAAAATGATAATCTTGATATAATAGTTAATGATCATAAAGTTGCTGAAGCAGAAATTCTCCTTTCTGCTGATACGATCAAGATAGCCGTTGAAGTTGTCAAAGTACACAAACCGAAGAAATACTGATGCGCATAGGGATAATCGGCACCGGCCTGATAGGTGGCTCATTGGGGCTTGCGTTAAAATCATCAAAAAAACCATATCACATTTCGTGCTGGAACCGACGTAAGGAAGTTTCAGAACGGGCGGTCAAACTTGGTGCTGCAGATGAATATTTTTCTTCGCTGGTTGAACTTGTAGATAATTCTGATGTTCTGGTTCTTGCCACGCCGCTAGGCTCATACAAACATATAATGGAGGAAATTTCCCCGCATATAACCTCAGACCAAATCATTACAGATGTGGGTTCGGTTAAAACCTTACCAATAAATGAAGCTTTAAAATTTCTGCCGAAAAAACTTCACGGTAATTTTGTTCCTTCACATCCGATTGCAGGTAAGGAGAAGGCCCGTATAGATCAGGCTGAAGCAAAATTGTTCCGTACTAAACTCACAATAATTTGTGGTATCAGAAAATCTCCAGCAAAAGTGAAAGTTATCAAACATATATGGCAGGATGTTGGCAGTAAGATCATATTAATGGATATGCGTAAGCATGATCAAACATATGCTTTTGTTTCACATTATGTTCAGTTTTTGAGTTTTAAACTAAAGAAATTTTTCCCAAAACCGCTGGGTGATTTTTCACGCCTGATGAATTCTCCCACCGAGATCTGGGATGAAATATTTCATTACAATCGCATTAATCTCAAAAAAATTAATGCACATTATATAAAAGCCTTAGAAAAATATGTAAAGTCGCTGAAAGCTGGCGCGGAAATATATCCTGCTGAAATTACAGCAAAAATGCTAATTTCTATGACTCCCAAAGCCTATATAAAATATGCCGGCACAGGGTACAAAAGCTTTACTTCCATTGTGAAAAACTCTAATAAAGGTGAGAAAATGCCGGCTGCGGAAGCGGCAAAATTTTTAGGAAAAATAATTAATGAGTTCAAAAAAGCAAAGTTCTAATTATACAATTGCCATCTATCCGGGAACTTTCGATCCGCTTACACTCGGCCATATAGATGTTATTGAATCTGCGATGAGCATTTGCGATGAACTTATCATTGCCGTTGCTAATGATACTCCCAAAAAAACCCTTTTCACCTTGAAAGAGCGCACCCGTATGGTGAATAAGGATATGGAAGAATATTGCTCAAAATATGGCGAGCGCATAAAAGTTGAGGGGTTTACCGGCTTGTTGATGGATTTTGCCGTAAAGAAAAATGCCACCGTTGTCATTCGTGGCCTTCGCGCGGTGAGTGATTTTGAATATGAGTTCCAGCTTTCTTCGATGAACTCGCGCCTGAATCCAAACATCACCACGGTTTTCATTCCGGCTTCTGAAAAAACTCACTTCATCGCATCATCTCTGGTAAAAGAAGTTGCACGTCTTAATGGAGATGTTTCTGAATTCGTTTCGAAATCGACAGCTAAAAAACTTAAAACAAAATATTAGTTTTTAATCAGCTCATCAGCGCGTTTGATGAAAGCATCGGTCATACGCCTCACTGCCGGTTCAAAAATAAAACCGATCATCTTTTCCAGAATCATCGATTCAAATTTGAAGTCCATCGCAAATATTATATTTGTGCCTGCATCGCCTTCCGGTTCAAATATCCAATTGGTCTTCAAATATTTGAATGGCCCATGCACCAGGCTCACATCAATTTCCTGCAAGCCATCTTTATTTGCCTGAATCAGTTCAACCTTTGAAGTGTATTTCTGTGTGAATGATTTGAATTTCACCACCATATCAACAATAAGATGGTCATCATAGCGCTCAATTATTTTAGTAGAAGCCACCCAAGGCAGAAATTCAGGATATTTTTCAACATCAGCAACGATATTGAAAAGGTCATTTGCCTTGTGTCTGCTGAAATATTTGTCAAAATGGGCTGGCATAAATCCTAATTAGGGACTACTTACCTTATTATACAAAAGCTTCATTAGGTTTCTAATAGAAAAATGGTTAAGATACTCGGTATAGAAACAAGTTGTGACGAAACTGCCGCCGCTGTCATAGACGACCGCCGCAGCATTTTCTCAAATGTCATTAATTCTCAAACACAACACCAAATCTATGGTGGTGTTGTGCCTGAGATTGCCTCGCGTGCGCATATAGATAATATAGAATCGGTTGTGAAAGAGGCCATGCATCATGCCGGTATCGGATTTCATGATCTTGATGCTATCGCAGTTACTGCGGGCCCTGGCCTTATCGGCGGCGTGATAGTAGGTTTGATGTATGCCAAAGGTCTATCTGCGGCCACAAAAAAACCGCTGATATGCATCAACCATCTTGAAGGTCATGCGCTCACCTGCCGCCTGACAGATTCGGTTTCCTTTCCATATCTGCTCCTGCTTGTTTCCGGCGGACATTGCCAGTTCATTATATGTGAAGCTTTGGGAAAATATAAGATCATTGGTGGCACTCTTGATGATGCATTAGGTGAAGCCTTTGATAAAACCGCAAAAATGCTTGGCCTTGGTTATCCCGGCGGGCCGATTGTTGAACAATATGCCGCCAAGGGAGATGAGAACAGATTCAAATTCACATTGCCACTTCAGGGTCAAAAAAATTGTGATTTCTCATTTTCAGGTTTGAAAACCGCTGTTCTTAAGGAAGTTGAGAATCTTGGCGCATCAATCACCGAGCAGGATAAATATGATCTCTGCGCTTCATTTCAGAAAATCGCGACCCTTTCTGTTATTGATAGGATAGGACATGCGGTCGAAAATTATCTTTCGCATTATGGCCCGAAAAGATTTGTGCTTGCCGGTGGTGTTGCAGCCAATAAATATATTGGTGATAAATTAAAAGCTTACTTAAAAGAAAAAGGTTTTGAATTCTATTCGCCGCCACTCAAACTTTGCACTGATAATGCCGCTATGATAGCATGGGCAGGTATAGAACACTTCAAAACCGGTTTGCAGCACAGGCTTGATTTTGAGCCAAAGGCGCGCTGGAGTCTGGAAAAATTATATGGCGATATTGGAATTCATAAAACTTGGTGAGTATGTAAAGGTTTCTGCGGTTGATGAAGCAACCGGTATTGAAGCGGTTTCCATTCTGCCATCAACACTTTCGCGTATGGAGCTTGAAACTGCTGCCATTCGCAAACTTGAATATGTGATGAAGAAAAAATCCGAAGGCGGCAGCAACAATGGCGGCGGCGATATAATCGTTTAAAGCAATCCGTTGCCGGCAAAGCTGAAATGCGTATCACCCGCTATTATCAAATGATCATGCAGTTTTATATCGACCGCCGTTAACCCCGCTTCGATCTGTTCGGTCAGTTCAATATCGCTGCGTGAAGGTGCTGCATCACCGCTCGGGTGGTTATGCACCAATATCACCGCTGAAGCGCTAAGTTCCAGCGCGCGTTTCACCACCTCACGCGGATAGACAGGAGTTTGGTCAACGGTGCCTTCCTGCTGAATTTCATCAGCGATCAGTTTATGTTTTTTATCCAGGAACAAAATCCTGAACTGCTCCTTGGAAATATTTCCCATCGCCGCCTGGCAATAATCAAGTAGGGCTTTCCAGCTTTGTATCACCGATCTTTCAACAATATTACTTTTCAATAATCGCAGTGATGATTCGTTAATTATCTTGATAGCGAAAATAACATTCTCACTCAAATCCTCCTGCTCCAGTGCTTTTATATCTGCCGAAAAAACTGCAGCTAAGCTGCCGAATTTCTGGATCAGTTCTTTCGCCACCGGTTTTGTATCAATGCGTGGATAGGCCGAAAATAAAAGCATTTCCAGCACTTCATAATCCGGGATTGCATCCGCCTTGCCAGCCTTCAGGGCTTTCAGGAAGCGCTCCTTTATTCTTTTTCTGTGTCCGTGATAATGTTGTTTTTCATCCGCCATAAAGGCAAGATAGCCGTATCAGAATTAACCTGCAAGTTTTCTAGTAAGCATGTGTATCTGCTGGTTCATTTCAGGTTCAGCATCCTTCAGCTTTTCAATGGTTTTGATAGCATGAATAACTGTAGTATGGTTCTTGCTGCCGAAATTTCTGCCGATCTCAGGCAGGCTTTTCGTTGTCAGGTTTTTCGCCAGATACATTGCCACTTGTCTTGGTCTTGCAATGGCGCGATCTCTTTTTGCCGATTCAATATCTGCAAGTTTGATTTCAAACTGGCTGCAAACAGTGCGTTTGATCTCATCAATAGTTAGTTCTTTACGCACGCCGCGAAGCAGATCTTTTAACGTTTCAACCGCAAAATCAACCGTGATATTAGCGCCGAATAATCTTGATTGCGCGACGATCTTTATAAAAGCACCTTCAAGCTCACGTATATTTGTATTTATATTATTTGCTAAAAATTCCAGCACAGTTTCATTCACATCTTCATTCAAAAGTTTTGCTTTTGATTTTAAAATATTCAATCTCAGTTCTGCATCAGGCTTCTGAATATCAGCAACCAATCCCCAACCTAGGCGGGATTTAATACGTTCATCAATGCCGGTGAAATCATTCGGGTGCCTGTCAGCCGAAAGCACAATCTGCTTGCCGTTTTCAATGATAGCATTGAAAGTGTGGATGAATTCTTCCTGTATATGCTGTTTGCCGCAGATGAACTGAATATCATCGATCAAGAGAATATCAGTTGCACGCATAACTTCTTTGAAGGTAACAGTATCTTTTTCCCTGATGGCCTTCACGAACTGGAACATGAATTTCTCAGCGGAAAGATAAAGAGCCTTTTTCTGTGGATGATTTTCTTTTATAGAATGGGCAATAGATTGTAGCAGATGCGTTTTGCCAGAACCAACAGCACCAACGATCATGAATGTGTTGGAACCAAGCGGTTTTCCTTCCGCTATGCTTAATGCTGCAGCATGTGCAAGTTTGTTGCTGTTTCCCGCGACAAAATTTTCAAACTTGAAACGTTGATCAAGAACAGATGCGAATTCATCTGCCTTACCAAAAAATTTATTTTCATTCGCACGTTGGCTAAGCGCTTCAACATGTAAATTATTAGCGGTAAAATTTGTTTTGCTTCCAACATTGATCTCTAGGTTCAAAAGATCAGGTAATTCCGCTTTCAGCATTTCTTCAAGCTGTCTGCCATAATTTGCCGATACCCAATCTTTAACGAAGCGAGAAGGGGCGGCGACTATTGCAGTGCGCGCATCAAAACCGTTGAATTCCAATGGCTTAACCCATGAGTTGAAAGCGGCAACGCCGAAAGTGAAACTGAACTTCGCGCAAACTTTCTGCCAAATCCTGTTTAAATCTTCAACCCCGTTAATCATTTTATAGTATTACTTTTAGACATTAAAAAATTAAGAACACAACCCCCAGTCACATCAAGCTATCCTAGCCGGGGTGTTGCCAGGGTAACCCTGCGGCCTTCCAGCCGCTCATCTTTCCTCGCTGGTTTTCGGCATTCAATCTGCCTTCAAAACCATCAAGAATATTATAACAATTTTTGTAACCTTTTTTTGTCATTTCTATTGCAGCGTCCAATGATCTTCCACCAACTTTACACATGAAAAAAATTTTAGAATCTTTGTCTTCGATCAACCTTGCAAACTCATCTGCAAAATTTGTGTTCACTTCCATTCTAGGATAAAACATCCAAGAAAGAGTTATCACCTCCTTACCTGCAGGCAATAGGTTAGGGATACCGGAAAATAGCCATTCCGGCAGGGTCCTAACATCAACAAGGTAAGAATTCTTTTCGTTTTTTAAAATTTCATACGCACTTTCTGGTTTTATATCCCCCGCGTAATTCATCTTAAAAATTTGTCCTCTAAATTCTAAAAATTTTTGTCTTGTGAAAAACTAATTTAACTAAAAAATGTGTGGCGTAAACACAAATGTTGAAAAATTATTTTTACGAATTTTATTGACAGGAAAAACATAAGCACAGATTGGCTTAGGTTTTATGCCGCGCTTTTCAGAAGATTTTATGTGAATCTTACAAGATACAAAAATTCAAATGTTTAACTGTGGAACCATTTATGCACGTTGAAATTTCTTTTGACAAAATCATTCAACCATCAGTTGCTGAAAAAAATAATCTCGTTTGAGATCAAACCAGGCGGCGCGTTTTAGGCCATATTTATATATTTTTTATAAAAATTTATGGGAAATTTATGAGAGAGTGCGGGGTTTCTGTTGCTAGGCACCCCGCGGCCCCGTTGAACTTAAGTTGTCTTCATCTCAGAGAGACTACGCAACAGCTTTTAGTTCACCAAATGCATAATTATCGTTTGCATTTATATTTATGATCCATTGCAGAGGAATCATTCTGGGCGAAATCCCAACTTTTATTACACTTGTCGATCCTGGATCGCCCCCAGCAGTAAAATACTCATATAAAATATTTTAGTGGTGGAGGCGCCGGGCACTGCCCCCGGGTGCAATATGTCTATTCTGAAGTAATCTATATCGCCATAGCTCTTGCGAGCATATATATTATAGCACAGATTTGCGGGATTAAAAGGGGTAAAACCCCTTATTTCTCAGAGTTTTGAAACCTTGTTTCCTGGGTGACGAACTATTTCGCCGGCAATTTCATGCTCAAGAAGCTTGGCATTTATCTCAGCGGGGTTCAGGTCATATATAGCGATCAGTTCATCTAGAGTGATAGGCGTGCTGCTCAATATCTCAAGCAGATCTATTTTGCTTTCACCTTCTGAAATGAAATCAGGGTCGAAATCATTTTCCTTAAAGCCTGAAAAATCTTTCACTCTGTTCATATGATAATTTTTCAGCAGCTCCGAAAGGTCAGAAGAATTTGTCACCATATGCGCGCCTTTTTTCAGCAGCATATTTGTTCCCTCACTGCGTGGATCCAAGGGGAAACCTGGTACTGCTGCAACCTCTCTATTCTGTTCTAGTGCAAATCTTGCTGTGATAAGTGAACCCGATTTTAATGCAGCTTCTATCACGCAGGTAATTTGTGAAAGACCAGAAATTATTCTATTCCTGCGCGGGAAATGTTCTGCCTTTGGCACCATGCCAAAAGTATTTTCACTCATTACCACACCACGTTCAGCGATCTCATTATACAGCTCCGCATTTTCCGGCGGGTATATATTGTCTATACCACCAGCTATAACCGCTATAGTTGAAAGCTCTATTGAATTTTTTAATGCACCTTTATGTGCGGCAGTGTCAATGCCGCGTGCGAGGCCGGAAACAACGTATACATTTTTTGCCGCAACTTCATTCGCAAGTTTGAATGAAAGGGAAATTGCATTAGCAGATGAATATCTGGCACCAACAAAAGCGATCGCATTTTCGCTGATCTTCTTATAATTGCCTTTTACCGATAATAAAATTGGCGGGTCAGAAATTTCTGCAAGCAATGCCGGATAGAATTCATCAAATATAGTAATTATTTTCGCGCCGTTTTTTTCTGCCGCAGCAATTTCTTTTTCTGCATCTTTCTCAGAAATTAATTTCTGCTCACGTTTTTTTAAAATTTCTTCTGCACCTCTCAAAGCTTCTGATGGCAATTCATATTTATCGATTAGTTTCAGGAAAGTTATAGGGCCGATATTATTGCTGCGTGATAATCTGATCGTCGCAATTATTTCTTCTGGCTTTGAGCAAATGGCAGGATTATGAAAACGGTTTTTCATACAGTCCTTAATTATTTTGCGAAAGGCTTCTCCTTACCTTTCAGTAGTCGCTTAATATTGTCTATATGTCTTATATATATGATCAGGCTTAAAATGACTGCAAAAATCATTGCATATACATTATCAGTTATTGGCAACAGGAAAAACGGCATAAAACTATAGCTGAAAAGCGCTGAGGCCGAGGAAATCCGAGTGGTCAGGAAGCACGCCACCCATAATAATATAGCAGAAAACCCCAGGAACGGGCTGATCGCCATCAGCACGCCGAAGCCGGTGGCAACACCCTTTCCACCACGGAACCTATTGAAAACAGGCAGAATATGCCCGATCACCACGAGCAATGCCACGATAAACCTGCCTTCATTGATGCCAAAATAATGCATATATAATAATACCGGGATCAGGCCCTTGCAGAAATCTAGCATAAAGCACAAAGCTCCGGCTTTCTTGCCGGACACGCGCACCACGTTAGTCGCTCCTATATTGCCGGAGCCGTGCTGCGTGATATCTTTAACACCGTATAATTTTGCAACTATTATCCCAAAAGGAATCGATCCCAGGAGATAACTGGCTATAAAAAATAAATATTCATTGAAAGTGAACATGGGTCTATTATTATTAAGTCCGGCAAACGCCAAAGACATATAGATATATACAGAGTAGGGAAGTGGCAAGCACAAAATTTTCAGATACGCAGGCGATATTTTACATTCATGATCTTTCTGGAGGCAACATCACTTGGTTTGGTGATGTGAAGTCGCTGCTTGGTGTTGAGGCGAAGGAAATCGATACACGTGATAAATTCGTTAAACTTCTTGATGAGGCCGATCGCAAAAATTATCGCGGCAATATGGATAGCTTCATTGATGAGATGTCATGCGAATATATAATAAAAGAGAATCTTCCGCTTAAAGAGATCGCGATCAAAACTTCAAATGAGGGAAAAAACTATCTTCAAGGTATTATTACTCTGAACCATCACAGCACGGCTAAGGCGGGTGAGGGTAAATATAATATCGCTGGCAAATCCATTCTTACCGGCAAGTTTGATTCCACTTTTCTTGAAACTTTGAAAAAGCTTCATCAGAGCGGATTAAAAACCGGTGATAATTATATTCTTCTTCTTATTTCTATCGATAACCTTCCTATGATCATCACGTGGCAGGGTGGTGAAGTTGCCGATCAGGTAATGACCGACCTGGGCGAAAAAATAAAAAACACATTACCGAAAGAAAGTTCGCTGCTTCGTATCAATGCAGATCAGTTCGGTGCATTGATAAAAAATCCACTGCATGAAGAGATCGAAATATTAGTGAATCAGATCAGCAAACAGGTAAGCCTGTATAAACATCATAAGCTTGAAGATGCCATTCACTTGCGCCTTTCAATTGGCAGCGTCAGTTTCCCGCTCGGTGTGCGTGATGAGGCTGATATCATTAATAAAGCCTATCTTGCACTCACCAATGCAAAAGGTAAAGGCTATGAATTTTATTGTGATTTTGAAGATGCCAAGCGCGATCATATCGATGCACAAAATGATATGGCGCAACTTCATTATCTGCAGGCCGCCTTTAATGAGAATCGCATCGCCATTGCCTATCAACCGGTTATATCAAGTCGTGATGGTTCTGTTGTTTCATATGAATGTCTGCTGCGTATAAATAACGGCCGTGGTCGTTATGAATCTGCCGGTCGTTTCATTGGTGTTGCTGAGAAAATGGGCACGATAGAAACTATCGATGAATTCGTGCTTAAAACTGCTGTTGAGGAAATTAAAAAGCATCCCAATATAAATGTCAGCGTAAATGTTTCGAACGTCACAACCAGCTCAGATCAATGGCTGAAAATGTGCAGTGAGGTTTTGAATGATGAGAAGGTTGCCAACCGCATAATATTTGAGATCACTGAAACTGCAGCTCAAAAAGATCTTCGCAAAACCGCATATTTCACCGCAGCTATTCAATCACTAGGTTGTAATGTATCACTTGATGATTTCGGTGTTGGCTTCACTTCATTCCGCCAGTTAAAATCACTTTCTCTTAATTCCATCAAGATTGATGGCTCTTTCATCCTTGGTTTGGAAGAGAATAAAGAGAACCTGATCTTCATCCGCAGCTTGATAGATTTTGGCCGTTCTTATGGACTAAAAACTGTGGCTGAATGCGTTGAAACCGGTGAGATCGCCAAAAAGCTTATCGATCTTGGCGTGGATTATATGCAGGGCTATTATTTCGGCGTGCCTGATGTCAATAAACCTTGGCTTTCATAATTAACGCTTCTTGCCTTATAATTCTTTAAATAAAACTGGAAAATTCCCCAAGTTTTCTATATTAAGAGCACATCTCTAATTATTTATATGAAGAAAATCGTTAATAAAAAACCGGGCGCAAAGAAAAAGCAGCTTGCCCTCGCTACCAGGTTAGTAAGAAGTGGAACCATTCGTTCTAATTTCGGCGAAACATCTGAGGCGATATTCATGAATTCCGGCTTCTGTTATGAAAATGCCGAAACTGCTGAATCGCGCTTCAATGGTGTTGCTCCTGGTTTTGTTTATTCACGTTACAGCAACCCGTCACTCAGAATGCTTGAGGAAAAACTCATCGCGCTTGAATCGGGCGCTGAAGAGGCATGTGTTATGGCAAGCGGTATGGCAGCTGTTTTTGGCGCCATCATGTGCGATATAAAGCCGGGTGATCACGTTATTGCCAGCAAAGTTCTGTTTGGCTCATGCCACTATATAGTTAACACAATTCTGCCTCGCTTTAATGTGCAGGTTACATTGGTTGAAGGTGCTGATCTGAAAGCATGGGAAAAAGCTTTCCGTAAAAATACCAAACAGGTTTTCATTGAAACTCCTGCCAATCCGACTCTTGAGTTGGTTGATATTCAGGCGGTTGCGAAGCTTTGTAAAAAGCATAAAGCGCGCTTGATCGTTGATAATATATTTGCCGGCCCGATATTGCAGAAGCCACTGGAACTTGGTGCCGATGTTTGTGTATATTCCACCACCAAACATATGGATGGTCACGGTCGCACACTTGGTGGTGCGGTTGTTGGTTCCAAACAATTCATCACTGAAACGTTATTACCTTTCCATCGTCACACTGGCCCGGCGATGAGCCCATTCAATGCATGGGTGGTTTTAAAAGGCCTTGAATCATATGATCTGCGTCTGGCAAAACATTGTGAAAATGCAGCAAAGATCGCAAAATTTTTAGAATCACATCCTAAGATAGAAAAAGTTTTATATCCCGGCCTGAAATCACACCCGCAATATGATATTGCTAAAAAGCAGATGACAAATGGTGGCCCGATGATTGCGTTCTATGTTAAAGGCGGCAAGAAGGCTGCGTTTAGTTTCCTGAACAAATTAGAGATCATAGATATTTCCAACAATCTTGGTGATGCAAAAAGCTTGATAACGCACCCGTTCTCAACCACGCATTCCAACATTGAAAAGAAAGAAAAAGAAAAGATCGGCATCACCGATAACCTGCTGCGTTATTCAGTTGGCTTGGAAGATGCTGATGATTTAATTAACGATATCGAAAATTCATTGAGGTAGAAAATGGCAATAGCAAATGACATTCGCGTAGGGAATATTATCGAACATAAAAACGGCCTGTGGCGCGTGCTAAAAACTGAACACGTAAAGCCAGGTAAAGGTGGTGCGTTCGTTCAGGTGGAAATGAAAGAAGTGAAGAACGGCACTAAAGCGAATGAGCGCCTTCGTTCTGATGAAAGCGTTTCGATCGCGCATTATGAAGAGCGTCATTACCAATATCTTTTCCGCTCTGGTAACCTCATCACCATTATGGATAAGGAAAATTATGAACAGGTTGAAATCGATGCATCATATTTCGATGGCAAGGATGTTTACCTTACTGATGGCATGGATGTATCAGTTGAATATGCGCAGGATACTATGGTTGCAGCGCATGTTCCAACTCACGTTACCCTTCAGATCGTTGAAGCTGAAGCGGTTGTAAAAGGCCAGACCGCAGCGGGTTCAAACAAGCCTGCGAAAATGGAAAATGGTCTGCGTGTTATGGTGCCGCAATTCATTGAATCAGGCACTCGCATTATCGTGAACACTAACGATAACACTTACGTTAAAAGGGCTGAGTAGTAATAATGTCAGCACATTTATCAGTAATTGAAAAAACCATCATCAAAGCCGGCAAGGTTCTGTCACGCGATTTTGGTGAGATCGAAAATCTGCAGGTCTCTAAAAAAGGTCCCGGAAATTTTGTCACCGCGGCTGACTTGAAAGTTGAAAAGATTCTTATTGAGGAATTTCAGCGCGCATTTCCTGCTTATGCAATTCTTTCTGAGGAAAAAGGTTTCATCGGCGATAAAGATGCAAAATATACTTTCATCATCGATCCTATTGATGGCACAACTAACTTCATGCACAGTCTGCCATATTTCTGTATATCGGTTGGCCTGCAGGAAAAACTTGCTAACGGCAAAAAACAGATGGTTGCAGCAGGTATATATGCACCGGTGTTGAATGAACTTTATCTTGCTGAAAAAGGCCAGGGTGCAACTATGAACGGTCGTCGTATCCAGGTTTCTGCGCGCGAGAGCATGGAAGAGGCATCTTTCGCGGTTTATGTATCTAAATATAATAAACCGGTTCGTGAGAAGGATCTCACTTCGATCAGCAAAATGGTAACAAATTTGCGTATTCTTGGTTCTGCGGCAATGGAACTTGCATTTGTTGCAGCCGGAAAACTCGATGGCATGTGGCACTGCAATCTGAAATCATGGGATATTGCAGCAGGCACACTTCTGGTTACTGAAGCGCGCGGCATAGTCACTGAGATCAATGGTGGTGATAATTTCATTGAAAGCGGCAGCGTGCTTGCCGGCAATCCAAACATTTACGAAAAATTGAGGACATTGATATCTCCATGTTACGAATAGCAGTAGTTTTATTCTTACTTACTCTGTCGTTAAATTCATACGCGCAGGAAGTTCCTGCCTTCTTACGTGCCGAAGCCCAGCAGAATCCACAAACATTGCCGGCATCAATGCAGGGAGGAAATAATCCGGGGAGTGAACCTGCTTTCCTGCAGCAGGAGCGTTTGGAGCAGCAACAGCAACAGCAGCAATATCAGCAACAACTTCAGCAGATAAACGCACAGCAGAACCAATATCAATATCAAAGTGCTGCACCTGATGCTACTACCACAAACGTGATGCCACCTGCGATCTACCAGCCTGCACCGGGTGATGTTCCGGCTTTCATGCAGCAGGAGCAACAGCAGATACAGGCTCAACAGCAACAGCAGCAGATGCCGCAACAGACAGAGCCTGCTTCAATGCAGAATCAGGCTGATATAAAAACCAATCAGAAGGAAGATGTCATACAGATAAATTTCTCTGATGATCAATATAAACAGGAAGATGAAGTTACTCCGCTGAATTCCGATCAGGCAAAACAATATAACACGCAAGTGCAGCAGCAGAACGCACCTGAGAAAAATCCTACCACTGAGTTAAAAGAAGGTGCGGTCTATACTCCGCCGGAAAATACTGCCAGGAAGCAGGATGAAAAAGCAGCTCTGGCTGCAAAAAATACTGTGCCGGAACCTGAAAAGGCAACCACCAACCTGTTACGTATAAACTTCAACAAAGATGAAAAAGAACTTTCTGATGCTGATAAGAAAGCGCTTCTTTCAACTGTTATGTCGCTTAAAACAGATAAAACGCAGAGAATATTGATAAAATCTTACACATCGAATAGGGAAACGGGTGCTGATACGCGTAGAATAGGATTGCTGAGGGTAATTAATATTCGTGATTACCTGATGAAACAGGGTATTGATTTTTCTAGGACTGACGTCAATATTGTAGGGCCAGAGCTAAATAAAGAAGATCTGGATTACATTGACATTGACAAAATATAGAAAATGCACTTTATCATGTTTCAGGCGTTATCTATAGGATAACAGAACAAATAATTGATACTTATAGAGGTATTATGAAAAAACTTACGGCACTGGCAGTTCTGCTTTCACTTGCGGCTTCTGCATGTTCACCGCAATATGGCCCTTCTCAAGGCGTTGGCGGTTCAGGAATCAATAAACAGGATATAGGTACAGTTCTTGGCGGTATCGGTGGTGGTATCGCTGGTAACCAGATCGGTAAAGGTTCTGGCAGAACAGTTGCAACAATTGGTGGCGCGGTTCTTGGTGGTTTGCTGGGCAGCAGCGTTGGCGCATCACTTGATAGGGCTGACCTTGCGTATGCAAATAATTCTACTCAAGGCGCACTTGAAGGCACTACAACCGGCACAACTTCACGCTGGATCAACCCGGATTCGGGTAACAGCGGCACGATTACCCCAACTCGTACTTTCCAGAATGGCAGCGGCCAATATTGCCGCGAATTCTCGCAAACTATCGTAGTTGGCGGTCAGAAACAGGATGCTTTCGGCACTGCATGCAGACAGCCTGATGGCAGCTGGAAAATCGTCAGCGAATAATACTAACTAAAGAATAAGGGCTTATGTCAGAGGGAAGAGGATTCGTAAAAGGCAACCTTTTTGAGGGAAAAAAGGGCCTAATAATGGGTGTTGCTAATGATCGTTCGATCGCATGGGGTATCGCGCAGGCGATTCACGCTCAGGGCGGTAAAATGGCTTTCTCATATCAGGGTGAAGCATTGCAGAAAAGGGTTCAACCTCTTGCGCAATCTATAGATTCTGATTTCCTGTTCGAATGTGATGTAACTAAATCCGAATCGGTTGCAGCGCTTTTCCAGCAGCTGAAAGATAAATGGGGTTCTATAGATTTCGTTGTTCATGCTATCGGCTTTTCTGATAAGAACGAGCTGCGTGGTAAATATATGAATACCAGCCTGAACAATTTTCTGAACACCATGCATATTTCATGCTTCTCGTTCACTGAAGTTGCAAAACATGCTTCTGAGATCATGCCAAATGGTGGCTGCCTGCTTACACTTTCATATTACGGCGGTGAAAAAGTTATGCCTCACTATAACGTGATGGGCGTTGCAAAAGCTGCGCTTGAAATGAGCACTAAATATCTTGCGAAAGATCTTGGTGATAAAGGCATTCGCGTTAACTGTATCTCTGCCGGCCCGGTTAAAACTCTGGCTGCATCTGGTATCGGTGATTTCCGCCTGATCTTCAAATGGAACGAATATAATGCTCCTCTAAAACGCAATATCACATTGGAAGATGTTGGTGGTGCTGCAGTGTATCTGATGTCAGATCTTGGTGCTGGCACAACTGGTGAGATCCTTCACGTTGATGCTGGTTACAACGTCATCGGTATGAAAGACGAAAATGCACCAGATATCGCAATAGTTTCTAATTCTTAATCTTAAGTTAAAAACTACTACTTGCATTTATATCATTATTTCTGCAAAACTCTTGTGGAACCACGAACTATTTAGAAAATGAGAATAATAATCGGCGCTATTGTTATCCTGGGCTGTGTTGTCGGCGGCTATGTCATGCACCACGGTAACGTAATGGTGCTTTGGCAGCCTACGGAATACCTCATCATTGTCGGCGCGGCGGTTGGTTCTTTCATCATCGGCAACCCATCTTATGTTATCAAAGGCACGTTGGGCAGTTTGAAGCGCTTGATGGTTGTTGGTCACCCGATCAAAAAAGAGAAATATCTTGAACTGTTAAGCTTCCAATACACCATGTTCAAATTCATGAAAACCAAGGGCATGTTGGAAGTTGAAGCTCACATCGAAAACCCGGAAGGCAGTGATATCTTCAATAAATTCCCAGATTTCCTTCATAATCACCATGCGGTTGAATTCTTCTGCGATTATGTTCGTGTAATGACCATGGGCGTTGATAATAAATATATTCTTGAAGATATGATGAACGCTGAACTTGAAGCACATCACGTTGAAGCGCATATGGTTCCGCATGCCATTCAGGCAACCGGTGATGCCTTCCCGGCGATCGGTATCGTTGCTGCGGTTCTTGGTGTGATCATCACCATGGGTTCCATCGCAGAACCGCCTGAAATTCTTGGTGGTCTTATCGGTGCCGCACTTGTAGGAACGTTCCTTGGGGTTCTTATTTCTTATGGTTTTGTGCAGCCTATGGCATCTTCGATCGGCAAGGCTTTTGATATGGATCATAAATATTTTGAGTGCCTTAAAACCGGCTTGCTTGCCCATGTTTCCGGTAACGCCCCTGCAATTTCTGTAGAATTTGCTCGTAAAGTCATACCATCCGGTGTAAGGCCTACCTTCAAAGAAGTAGAAGAAGCCGTTTCCAAAGCGTAATAGATACTAAAAAATTATATGAATATCCCAACCCCAAACGAGCATAAGAAAAAAGGATTTTTTGAAAGCTGGACATTTATCATTCTTGTCTGCGTAGTGCTGCCCATTATGTTCCGTGCGGTGCTATATTCTCCGCGCCATATCCCATCAAGCTCGATGAAACCAACACTTCTCATCGGTGATTATATTTTTATTTCAAAATTTGCTTATGGCTTTTCAAGCTACAGTTTTCCACTCGGTTACAAGATCCATTATTTTGATGGCCGCAAAGGTGGACATGAGCCTAAGCGTGGCGATATTATTGTCTTCCGCCCTAAGTTTGATCCATCAACTGATTTCATCAAACGCCTCATCGGCCTGCCAGGTGATCGCGTGCAGATGAAGAACGGTAAGCTATATTTAAATGGTGTAATGATCCCGCAGAAAAGGCTTGAGGATTTCATGGATGAGCGCCCGGATGGTGGCTTGGTTCCAATAAAGCGTTATGAGGAAACTCTTCCAAATGGCGTAACTTATCAGGTTTTGGATGAAATAGATCAGGGCCCTGCAGATAATACCAAAGAATTTTTGGTGCCACCTGGCAATTATTTCTTCATGGGTGATAACCGTGATAACTCATCTGACAGCCGCCTTTCAGTTGGTTATGTTCCAGCAGAAAATCTTATCGGCAAGGCAGAAGTAGTATTCTTCTCAAACCGTTCCGATTTCATAAAATTATGGGATTGGGTTGTCTCCTTCCGCAAGGAAAGGTTCCTGATCGATCTCACCAAAACATATGATAATAGCGGCCTATGATAGAAGAAAAACTTGGATATAGTTTCAAGGATAAAACGCTTCTTACTCAGGCACTCACACACCCAAGTTCGAAAAAGAATAAAAACGAAAAAGATTATGAGCGCCTGGAATTTTTAGGTGATTCTGTTCTTGGCCTGCTTGTATCTGAAATATTATACTCCCAATTCCCAGATGAAAATGAAGGCAAGCTTGCAAAGCGCCGTGCAGCAATAGTCTGCCGCGATACACTTTATGAGATCGCCAAAGGTTTTTCACTCGGTGAATATCTGATCCTTGGCACCGGTGAAGATCAGATCGGCGGGCGCAACAATAAAGCCAATCTTGAGAATGCTTTGGAAGCTATGACAGCAGCCATATATGTAGATGGTGGTGTGGAAGCAGCGCGTGAATTCGTGAATAAATTCTTCATCGATTTCATCAAGAATATGGAAGCGCCACCGAAGGATCCAAAATCAAAATTGCAGGAATGGGCACAGGCAAGGGGGCTTCAACTGCCGCAATATAAAGTGGTTTCGATCACCGGCCCTTCGCATGAGCCTGAAATAAAGGTTGAACTTTCGCTTGATAAATATGTAGAAGAATATACTGCTTCCAACCGTAAGGATGCAGAGCGCCTTGCTGCTGAACAACTTTTAAAGAAATTAGCTGATGGCAAATAAAAATAAATGCGGCTTTGTTGCCATAGTTGGTGCGCCCAATGCCGGTAAATCAACATTGGTGAATCAACTCACCGGCCAGAAAGTTTCAATTGTAACGCCGAAAGCGCAAACCACCCGCAACCGCATCCGCGGCATACGCATGTATGAAAAAACCCAGGTCATTTTCATTGATACTCCCGGCATATTCCGTGTGCAGGGGCGCTTAAACAACAAACTCAATCACGCCATCGTGCAGACAGCTAAAAATGCTTTTGAAGGTATTGATTATATAATCTTCATGCTTGATGCCTCTAAAAGAAGAACCGATGACGATGCAGAAGTAGTTGAGCTTCTGAAAAATCAAACCACACCTAAAATCCTTGTGCTTAATAAGATCGATATAGTTGAGAAAGAAAAGCTTCTCGAGCTTGCAATGAAACTGAATGAAGAAATGCAATTTGAAAAAACCTTCATGATCAGCGCACTGAAAGGTAATGGCGCAGAAGATATTCTGAAATATCTCTCCGGCAAACTTCCTGAAGGTGAATATCTCTATCCTGAAGATGAAGTTTCCGATTTTCCTGCGCGCCTGCTGGCGGCGGATATCACCCGTGAAAAACTTTTCATGAATCTGCGTGAGGAAATTCCATATAACACCATGGTTGAAACTGAAAAATATGAAGAAAGCAAAAACGATATAAAAATTCACCAATCGATCTACACTATAAGCGAAACCCATAAAAAGATGATTATTGGCAAGGGTGCAAGCCTGGTTAAGCGCATCGGGGAGCAATCGCGCCGTGAACTTACCGAGCTTTTGGGCAAAAAAGTGAGCATTTTCCTGCATGTTAAGGTGCGCGAGAACTGGATGGATAATAAAGATCTCTATAAAACCTCAGGCATAGATTACTAAAATCCTTTCTTGAAATATTGCTGTAAAACTCTATAAAACAGCGCATATGACCATTAAGAATACAGATGTTATCATAATTGGTGCCGGGCCGGTTGGCTTGTTCGCGGTGTTCGAACTTGGCCTGCTTGGCATTTCATGCGAACTGATAGATATTCTTGATAAACCAGGTGGCCAGTGCGCCGAGCTTTACCCTGAAAAACCCATATATGATATTCCAGCCCTGCCAATAGTTACAGGTCAGGAATTGACTGATCGTCTGCTAGAGCAGATAAAGCCGTTCAAATATAATCTCAACCTTTCACAAATGGTTGAGTCGATCGAAAAACAGCCTGATGGAA
Organism: Pseudomonadota bacterium; assembly: GCA_048498735.1. Lineage (GTDB taxonomy): Bacteria > Pseudomonadota > Alphaproteobacteria > Rickettsiales > UBA8987 > JAMHZE01. The sequence continues at coordinate 31,646 of JBEHXK010000007.1, read as the reverse complement.
AATATATCGTAACCACTGATGCCGGTGAGAAATTTTCTGCGCCTGTAATTTGCATTGCAGCAGGTGGTGGCAGTTTCATGCCTAAAAAGCCGCCGATCAAAGGCATTGAGGAATATGAAAATAAATCAGTTTTCTATGCTGTTCGCAAGATAGAAAACTTCCGCGATAAAGATCTGGTGATTGTTGGTGGTGGTGATTCTGCGCTAGATTGGACGCTGAATCTGCAGCCACTTGCACGCACGGTAACCCTTGTTCACCGCCGTGATGATTTTCGCGCTGCGCCTGATTCTGTTCATAAAATGAAGCAATTGGTTGAAGCCGGTAAAATTCATCTGATCTATGGTCAGGTGACGAACCTGATGGGTGAGAACGGCAATTTACGCACCGTTGAGCTGCAGTTAAATGATAATACCAAAATCGAAGTTACTGCAAATGCGCTGCTGCCATTCTTTGGCCTTACAATGAAACTTGGCCCGATCGCAAATTGGGGTTTGAACCTTGAACGCAATTTAATCCCGGTTGATACTGCACGTTTTGAAACTTCTGAAAAAGGTATTTTTTCGATCGGTGATATCAACACATATCCCGGCAAGTTGAAACTTATCCTTTCAGGTTTCCACGAAGCAGCGCTTATGGCGCAGGCTGCATATGAATATGTGTTCCCGGGTAAAAAACCGCGCTTCCAATACACAACTTCCTCATCGGAACTTCAGGCTAAACTCGGAGTTTCCGATAAATAAATTTTTTTTATCTTAGGTACTTCCGGAACAGAAAATTAACTCCTATGATTTTATTACGAGGAGCAATTCTCGCATTCGTGTAAAATATTCTTATAAACTTGCGCAAGTTAAAGAAATGAACGGATAAGGTTTTCGCGTTACGATGCAGTTCAAGTTAACCTTATTCAAAATTCATGATTTTGCCTTCCGGGTAGGGTACGGGTTTTCTTCCCCGTGTTTCCCTCTGCCAAAAAGAAGGTGGGATATATTCGCTCACGGATGATTGTAGGCGCCTACATTCCTATTGGAATCAAAAGGTAAAAATTTTAAGTGCATAAAATGAAAGAAAAATAGTTAAAAAAGAGCAGGTTTTTAGCAAAATAGCTTTTGCAAAGCGCAAAGCTTCCTGCTATTAAAGCGCTAGGAAATCTTATGTCTCTTGAAGCGCTAAAAATAGATAATAACGTCATTGCCGAGCACGGCCTTACCATGGAAGAATACCAAAAAATTCTTGCAATAATGGGTCGTCAGCCTAACCTGGTAGAGCTGGGCATTTTTTCCGTGATGTGGAGTGAGCACTGCTCATATAAATCCACCCGTAAACATATTAAAAAACTTCCGACCAAAGGCCCACAAGTTATCTGTGGCCCTGGTGAAGGTGCAGGCGTTGTTGATATTGGCGATGGCCAGGCATGCGTTTTCAAAATGGAATCACATAATCACCCTTCATTCATTGAACCATATCAAGGTGCGGCAACTGGTGTTGGCGGCATTCTTCGTGATGTATTCACCATGGGTGCTCGTCCTGTTGCACTGCTTAACGCACTGCGTTTCGGTTCTATCAATCATCCTAAAACGCCATATCTTCTTTCAGGTGTTGTCAGCGGTATCGCCGGTTATGGCAATTGCGTAGGCATACCTACAGTTGGCGGTGAATGCCAGTTTGATGAAAGCTATAACGGCAATATTCTTGTGAACGCAATGGCTGTTGGTCTTGCTGATACTGATAAAATTTTTTATTCTGCTGCATCTGCAGTTGGCTCAAATCTATTATATGCCGGTTCTAAAACCGGTCGTGATGGTATTCACGGTGCCACTATGGCATCTGCAGAATTTGATGATGCCTCTGAGGAAAAACGCCCGACCGTTCAGGTGGGTGATCCTTTCGCTGAGAAAAAATTGATGGAAGCATGTTTAGAACTGATGCAGTCTGATGCAATCAGTGCAGTGCAGGATATGGGCGCTGCGGGCTTAACATGTTCATCGCTTGAAATGGCTGCTAAAGGTGGCACTGGCCTTGAGCTTGACCTTGATAAAGTCCCTATGCGTGAAGAGGGCATGACCCCTTATGAGATCATGCTTTCTGAATCGCAGGAGCGCATGCTTATGGTGATCAAGGAAGGCAAGGAAGAATTTGCGAAATCGATTTTTGATAAATGGGATATTGATTCTGCGATCATTGGCAAAATCACTGATACCGGCAAAATGATTCTGAAATTCGGCGGCAATGTTGTCGCTGAAATGCCAATCGCTCCACTTTCTGATGAAGCGCCGGTTTATGATCGCCCTTGGAAACCTTCTGAGAATAAAGATACTTTCATTTACTCTAAGGAAGTTTCTGAAAGCCAGATTCTTGAACATTTGAAAAAGATGGTTGCGCACCCGAATATCTGCAGCAAGCGCTGGATATGGCAGCAATATGACTATCGCGTGATGAATGACACTATGCAGGTTCCAGGCGGATCTGCCGGTGTTGTGCGTGTTCATGGCACTAATAAAGCCATCGCAATGACATGCGATTGTAACCCATCATATGTATATACTGATCCGCAGGAAGGCGGCAAACAGGCGGTTGCTGAAAGCTATCGTAACCTGATCGCAGTTGGTGCGAAACCACTTGCGATAACAAACTGTTTAAACTTTGGTAACCCACAAAAGCCTGAGATCATGGGCCAGATCGTCGGCTCACTTAAAGGCATGGCGGAAGCTTGCGAAGCACTTAAATATCCTGTCGTTTCGGGTAATGCGTCACTTTATAATGAAACTAACGGCAAAGGCATTAAGCCTACTCCGGCGATTGGCGGTGTTGGCGTGATCGAAGATATCTCTAAAGCTGTTACTATGGCATTCAAGCGTGAAGGTGAAACCATCCTTCGCATCGGTGAAATGAAAGGTCATCTTGGCTGTTCAGTTTTCGCTGAGGAAATTCTTGGCATATCGAAAGATACATATGCTCCACCGAAAGTTGATCTGGAACTGGAGAAAAAGAATGCTGAGTTCGTTTCATTCATAATCGAGCAAGGTTGGATAACTGCATGCCATGACGTATCTGATGGTGGCCAGCTTGTAACAATGGCTGAGATGGCATTGGCTGGTAATATTGGCGTTATCTGTGATATCTCATTAGATGTTGCGCGCGCATTCGGTGAAGATCAAGGACGTTATCTTGTAACCGTGCCGAATGAATATGCTGAACGTGTTCTTACCCGTGCGCCTGAATATGGTGTAACTGCGGTAACACTTGGTGAAACTGGTGGTGATGCGCTGGTTGTTGGTGAATCTTCACTTTCATTGAAAGAACTTCGTGAAGCTTACGAAGGCACATTACCTAAGATATTTAACAAGCAATAATCAATAAACTTCATCGTCATTCCAGCGAAAGCTGGAATCTGGAATTAATAGCCAATAAGGCCGGCTTCATTATCTTTCAACTCAACCGGGTAATCACCAGTGAAGCATGCATCACAATATTGTGGGTTGTTGCTGTTGCGTTTAGCTTCGCCTACAGCGCGATATAGAGCATCGAATGAAAGATATGCCAGCGAATCAACACCGATATATTTCGCGATCTCTTCTGTGCTCATATGTGATGCCAGAAGCTTTGCCTTTGAAGGTGTATCGATACCATAGAAGCAAGGGTTTATTGTTGCCGGGCTTGCGATACGCATATGTATCTCTTTTGCGCCCGCTTCACGCACCATATTCACGATCTTTTTCGAAGTGGTTCCACGTACGATCGAATCATCGATCAGCACCACGCGTTTGCCTGCTATAACAGAACGGTTGGCGTTATGTTTCAGCTTCACACCAAGGTGGCGGATATTATCAGTTGGTTCGATAAAAGTTCTGCCGACATAGTGGTTTCTGATGATACCCATTTCAAACGCAGCGCCGCTTTCTTCAGCATAACCGATAGCTGCAGCAACACCTGAATCTGGCACCGGAACAACGATATCCGCATCAACCGGGAATTCGCGTGCAAGCTCAGCCCCCATGCTTTTACGCACGTAATAAACATCCTTATTTTCGATCTGCGAATCAGGGCGTGAGAAATAAACAAATTCAAATATGCAGAATTTAGATGGGCTTTTCGGGAACGGGAATTCAGATTTTAAACACTCACTTTCAGAAAGCTGTTGGTTAACTTTCTTTTTATCTATGATTATCATTTCACCAGGGGCAACATCGCGCAGGTGAACGCCGCCATTAATATCAAACGCACAGGTTTCAGAAGCAAGCATATATGAATCGCCCACCTTGCCAAGCATCAGCGGGCGAATGCCGTTTGGGTCACGCACCCCGATCAGGTAATCTTTATTCAGAACCACCAGTGAATAGCCGCCTTCAATTTTCTGCAGCGCATCTTTAAGTGCATCAACAATATTCTTTTTGCCACTGCGTGCCATCAGGTGAACGATCGCTTCAGTATCCATTGTAGTTCTAAAGATCGAGCCATCATTGATAAGCTGTTTGCGTAAAATCGCCGCGTTTGTCAGGTTGCCATTATGGGCAAGCGCCAATGCGCCGAATGAAAGTTCCGCCGCGATAGGCTGAATGTTCGCTACAAAACCGGAAGCGCCGGTAGTTGAATATCTGTTATGGCCAATTGCTGATGAACCTTTAAGTTCATCCATCACTTTTTTGCTGCTGAAAACCTCACCAACCTTACCAAAAGCATGGTGACGGTGAATATTAGATAATGATCTGTCTTCATTAGTTTCGCATGAGACTATACCACATGCTTCCTGACCGCGGTGCTGAAGAGCATGCAGGCCAAGGGCTGTATAGGCCGCAGCATCACCATTTCCGCAAACGCCAAAAACGCCGCACTCTTCCGTTGGTGTCTGGAAAGGGTTCACAAATTGAGGTTTACGAGGTGCCATATCTGAAAAGATTATAGCTCTTATGTAGTTAGTTTTGCCGAAATCTCAAGGGAAATAACTTCAAATTTTATCTAACTGATAAAACATTAGAAAGGCAGTTTAAAGCCTGGTGGTAGGTTGATCCCGCCGGAAACCTCAGCCATTTTCTTAGCTGATTCATCTTCTTTCTTCGCAACGGCATTGTTTATCGCTGCAACTACAAGATCTGCAAGCATTTCCGGGTCATTAGGGTCGATCAGTTTAGGATCTATCTTAAGGGCAGAGGCCTGGCCTTTACCATTTATCTTAATAGTGACCATACCGCCACCAGAACTGCCTTCAACTTCCAGGCTTTCAATGGTGCTTTGCGCTTCAGCAAGCTTCTTCTGCATGGCTTGCGCCTGTTTCATCAATTGGTTTATATTCATAAATTACCTCTAATTTTCAATTACTACATTCGCGCTTGCTACTTTAGCGCCTTCAAATTCCTTTAATATAGTCTGCACGACCGGGCTATTTATAGCATCGTTTTTACGTTTCTCAAGCGCGGCCTTGCGTTCATCATTTATAGATACTGCTTCACTATTTTCAAGGTTCTCGAATACTATGGTGAAGCGTTTACCTGTCCAGTCGAACAGCTTCTTAGTGATATCACGCACGTCGATCTGCGGCTGGTTAGGCTGGCTTAGGAACTGGATCACGCCGGTTTCAGCATTGTAATCAACCAGCTTTAGATCTTCAAGTTCTGAGGCGCGGAAATTCTCTTTCTTATCAGTGAATAATTTAACCAGAGCTTTGAAATCTTCCGGAACTGAAAGATCTAAAATTTCCTGCCTGCCAGAGATAACAGGGTTTTCATTTATTATAGGTTTTAATACCGGTGCGGTTGAAGCCGACGTGCCTAAGCCCATAGTTGCAGGCTGTTTTGGCGCGGATGGTGTAGTTGCCTGCGAGCTATTATTTAAAGATGCAGTTGCAGAAGCCGGGTTTGAAGCCGGTGCCGAAATGACAGGTGCCGAGGCATATGAAGGGTTTGCAACCGTTGATGCCGGAGCAACGGGCCTTTCTATACTAGATTCTGGAGTTTTTTTTTCCGCGAACAGGTTTGCGGTTGGTTCTGAAAGAAAATCCTTCTGGCCTGAATCATCATTGCCTTCAAGCCTGTTCAACAACTCTTCGGGGCTTGGTAATTTTGAGGCATAACATGCGCGAACTACCAGCATTTCAGCAGCCATTAGCGGGGTTGGGCAATAGCGCGATTCTTCCAGGGCCTTATTTATGATCTGCCACATACGCGTTAATTGGCCAAGATCAGCTTCTGCAATAATACTGTTCAGCTTCACTTTTTCCATTTCCGGAATGCTATCTTGCGTCAAAATTTCCGGACTTGCTTTTGCAAGGGTTAGTGAGTGAGTTATTTCAAGCAGGTCTTTTATCAACAGCAGCGGATCATTGCCTTTTGCATATAGATCGCTGAGGTTTTTAAGCGCCGCATCATATTCGCCATCAAGCATTTGCTTAAGCAGGCTATAGATCTGATCGCGGTCTGCAAGGCCAAGCATGGCGCTTAGTTTTTCTGCAGTTATATCTTCACCTACTGAAACTGCGATTGCCTGATCAAGCAGCGAAAGCCCATCACGAACCGAGCCTTCAGCGGCGTTAGCGATGATCTTTACCGCATTATCATCGATCTTAACACTTTCTTTCGCAGCAACATTTTTAAAGTGCGAGCTTAGTTCTTTAACTGACACGCGTGGCAGATCAAAACGCATACAGCGTGAAAGAATAGTGACCGGAATCTTCCTGATCTCCGTGGTTGCGAAGATGAATTTAACATGTGGAGGAGGTTCTTCTAAGGTTTTCAAAAGCGCATTGAAAGCGCTTTTTGAAAGCATGTGCACTTCATCGATGATGTATATTTTAAACCTACCCATCACCGGTGCATAAACCACCTGGTCGATGATCTCGCGGATATCATTCACACCGGTGCGTGATGCTGCATCCACCTCGATTAGGTCAACATGGTTATCTTTGTTTATGGCTTCACAATTAGCGCAAACGCCGCAAGGTTCAGTTGTAGGGTTTTCAGTTGCAGTGCATAAAAGCGAGCGTGCGATGATACGCGCGGTTGAGGTTTTACCTACGCCCCTGATGCCGGTTAGAACAAAGGCATGCGGAATGCGGTTCTGGCTGATGGCGCTTGAAAGCGTGCGCGCAAGCACATCCTGGCCGATAAGTTCTGAAAGCTTTTTTGGTCTATATTTTCTGGCAAGTACCTGATATTCGGACATTAGAAATTTCAATGTTAAAATTTAATTTAGACTATAGTATATAATTTCCCATTTCAAGGTGAGAATGAGTAAAAAGAAAATACATACTCAAGTTAAAGAATTTGATTTCATTTCCCGCTATTTAGTGCCGCTTACAAACGGCTATAAAGGTGCGCTGCAACTTAAAGACGATATCGCCATCATCCCCAAAGATGCAAAGCACGATTATGTTGTTACCCTTGATACGATAGCGGAAGATACGCATTTTTTGAGTTCAGCAGGGCCGAAGGATATCGCCACCAAGCTTATGGGTTCTAACCTTTCTGACCTGGCAAGCTGCGGTGCTGATCCAAAATTCTATTTCCTTACCGGCAATTTAAGTAAAGATATGGATGAAAAATGGCTAAAAAGCTTTACTGAAGAACTGGGCAGGATCCAGAAGCAATATAATATAATATTAATGGGTGGTGATACTGTTCGCACAAAGGGCAAAAAATTCTTCTCCGCAACTTTGATTGGTGAAGTGAAGAAAGGTAAAGCTTTGCTCAGATCTGGTGCTAAAGCTGGTGATGATGTTTATGTTTCCGGTGTGATAGGTGAGGCATGGGTTGGCCTGCAATTGTTGCAGGGAAATATTGATCTACCAAAGGTAAAACATAAGAAATATATTGCAAGCCATTATAGCCCAAAGCCGCAGATAGAGTTGGGTAAGAAGCTTGTTGGCGTTGCAAGTTCATGCACAGATATTTCCGATGGTTTATTGAAAGATCTATCTAATATATTGAATACTTCTGGGGTTGCAGCAGAGATTTTTGCCGCAAAAATACCACTGGCGCTCAATGATAAAAAATATCTGGGTGAGCAACTTTCAGCCGGGGATGATTATCAGTTGGTATTTACAGCGCCGGCCTCGAAGGCGGTTTATATTAGAAATCTGAAATTTCCAATTACCAAGATCGGCAAAATAGTTAAGGATGACAAGCAGGAAAAACTGACTATTATCAGCGTATCAAATGAAAAGATAAAATTCGGGAGATGGGGTTATGAACATTAGATTTTTTGTTATATTGCTGCTGACTATCATGTGCCTAAGCACTTCGGCTTGTGGCTTGAAGCGCGCGCTGACATTGCCAAAGGATAAAGAGCAAGATGCCAAGATAAAATCATCGGATGAGGCAGAAGCTTCAAGCTCCGATCTTACAAATAATATGTCAAGCGAACAGCCGATTGATGTTCTAAAACCGCAGCACTAATGTTGAACTATAAAAATAACCAGCTTTATTGTGGGCCTGTATCAGTAGCTGAAATAGCCAAAAGCACCAGCACGCCATTCTATTTATATTCAGCAGAAAAATTTGCTGAGAACTTCAATAACTATAAAAATGCTTTCGCAAAATATGATGCAACTATCTGTTTTGCAGTGAAATCAAATTCCAATATCGCCGTGCTGAAACTGCTGCAAAGTCTTGGTGCTGGTGCTGATACTGTTTCCGAAGGTGAGATCAGAAGGGCGTTGCTTGCAGGTGTTAATCCTGAGAAAATTATATTTTCCGGCGTTGGTAAAACTAAAGAAGAAATTGCATTTGCTCTGGATAACAAAGTCGGCCAATTGAATGTGGAATCACCTGAGGAATTGCTTCTGATAAATGAGATCGCGGCAGCAAAAAATGTTAAGGCAAAAATCTCGATCCGTGTTAACCCGAACATTGATGCTAACACTCATGAGAAGATCTCAACTGGCAGAAAATCAGATAAATTTGGCATTCCTGCTGAAGAAATTTTCGGACTTTATGAAAAAGCAAAAACCTTAAAAAATATAGAGATTGAAGGGCTTGCAACCCATATCGGCAGCCAGATAACTTCGATCGAGCCATATAAAAAAGCCTTCGATAAAATTGTTGCGATGACAAAAGAATTAATCGCCAAAGGTTTTAACCTGAAGCGTATCGATATTGGCGGCGGCATTGGTATAAAATATAATGATGAAGAAACCATCTCTATAAATGAATATGCAGATTATATAATTAATCTGGTAAAACCGCTTGGCTTGAAAATATTCCTAGAGCCAGGGCGTAGTATTTCCGCCAATGCCGGTGCGCTTATAACTGAGGTTCAATATATCAAACATGCGGGTGGCAGAAGTTTTGTTATTGTTGATGCAGGCATGAATGATCTTGCCCGCCCTGCAATCTACGGCGCATATCATAATATGATAGCTGTGAATAATTCGGGCGCAGAAGAAGTTTATGATGTGGTTGGCCCGGTGTGTGAGTCATCTGATATTTTCGGCCGCGAGAGAAAAATAAATAAACTTAATAATGGCGACCTGCTTGCGATCATGGATGCCGGTGCATATGGTGCTGCTATGAGTTCAACTTATAATACGCGCGGACTATTGCCAGAGATCATGGTTGAAGGTGGCAACTTTAAAATCATTCGTAAACGTCAGACTTTTGAAGAAATTATTGCTTCTGAAAATTACTAGAAATCGACAAGTTTATAATGTTTCGCAGGTTCAAAACCCGGAACATAATCATTAAAGAACTGCCTGAATGATGGGCGGGATTTTATCAGCGCATACCAGTCCTTCACCTTTTCATTCTTTTCCCACGGAACATCACCAAGGAAATCCAGCACTGAAAGTTGTGAAGCTGCGGCAATATCGGCCAGTGAGAATTTTTCACCCGCAAGCCATGTGCGGTTCTTAAGCAAAAAGGCAATATAATCCATATGGTCAAATATATTGGTTTTTGCCGCGCGGATGCAGAAAGAATTGGGTTCACCCTGGTTGCGAAGTGTTTTGAAAACCTTCTCATCAAGGATATATTTTGTAACTTCGTAATAGAATTTATTGTTGAACCAGCTTGATAGACGGCGCACTTCCAGGCGTTCATCAATAGTTGATCCGATAAGATTTTTTTCCGGATAACGTTCTTCAAGATATTCACTGATCGCATTACTGTCGGCTATCAAACGAGGATTCTCATTTTCAAGTTGTTCAACTAGAACCGGAACTTGCGCAGCAGGATTCATAGCAAGAAAACTACGACGTCGTTCCCAAAAATTCTCCAGCATCAGTTTATATTCAAGACCTTTCTCAGCCAGCTGCAGCCTTATTTTGCGCGAGAAGGGGGAAAGAGGATAATGATATAAAATGCGTTCCATATTCAAGTAATCAATTCTAGATTGCCACCAATTGCAGCGACGTTATCTGTTACAGTTACTTCATTTAAAAATCTTTTCAAGTAATTTGGTCCGCCAGCTTTTGGTCCAGTGCCTGATAATCCATTTCCACCAAATGGGTGAGTGCCTACAACTGCACCGATAATGCTGCGATTTATATATATATTTCCGGCATTGATGCGCAAAGTAATATGATTGATGAAATCGTAAATACGGCTTTGTATGCCAAATGTAAGGCCATAGCCTGTAGCATTTATCTCATCGATAACTTTATCAATATCTTTGCGTTTGAACCTGATCACGTGAAGAACCGGGCCAAAATTTTCACGTTTCAATTCGCTGATGGATTTTATTTCAAATGCATGTGGTGTGATGTAAGTACCTTTTGTTTTTGTATCTTCCGAACATGCGATAAGTTTTGAATTCACTGACATTGAATCTATATGGCTTTGCAGATTTGCTTTTGCCTCTATATCAATAACTGGCGGAATATCAGTTGAAAGTGAGTTTGAAGGCCCAACTTCGAGCTCTACAATCGCACCTTTTATTATATCGATGAAATTATCCGCAACTTCTTCCTGAACATAAACTACGCGTGCAGCCGAACATCTCTGACCCGCAGAGCCAAACGCACTTTCCACAACATCATCAACTGCTTTTTCAATCAGTGCAGTTGAATCAACTATCATGACATTCTGCCCGCCGGTTTCAGCAATTAATGTTGCGATCGCAGCATCTTTTTTCGCAAGCTCTCGATTTATCAACCATGCTGTTTCGGTTGAGCCGGTGAAAGCAACGCCATTGATTTTTTTGCTTTCAACAAGCTTGCGGCCGACAGTGCCGCCATCGCCAATTGCAAGCTGTAAAGCCTGTTTTGGAATGCCGGCATCAAGCCCCAGGCGCACTGCAAGATATGCAATTTTAGGTGTTTGTTCGGCCGGTTTACATATTACACAATTGCCGGTGACAAGTGCCGCTGCAACCTGGCCTAAGAAAATCGCCAGTGGAAAATTCCACGGAGAGATGCATATGAAAACACCTTTGCCAATATGCTTTAAATAACTGCTTTCGCCGGTGTAACTGACAAGTTTTTCATCCACGATTATTTCACGTGCCTGCTGGGCATAATAACGCAAGAAATCTATTGCTTCGCGTAGTTCGGAAACTGCATCTTTTGGCCTTTTCTTCGCTTCATATACAAGAGTGTTGATCACTTCCAGACGGTTTTCGTAAAGCCTGTCAGCCCAGTTTTCTAGGATCTTTGCGCGCGTATCAACATCTATATTACCCCAGGCTGATTTATGTGCCTGAGCAAGATCAATCGCTTTTTCTATATCGTCATTTGTAATATTTGTATCGGCGCCATTGATGATGGATTTTGCTGCAATATATCTGGTTTGGTCTTTTTCCAGATAGTTTTCCATCATGTTCTTATGATGCAGATTACCAAGATCAAGACCTTTGGAATTCAGGCGTTCCGGCAGGTAAATTTCTTCCGGTAACGGAATTTTTTTACTGGTATATGCTTTACGCTTTATCTTATCAATCGGGTTTGTGAGCAGTTCACCGATCGGTTCATTCTCATCAACAACAAGACTGACGAACGAATTATTGGAACCATTTTCAAGAATGCGGCGAATGAGATATGGCAGCAGCTCCTCATATGTACCAACGGGCGCATAAATGCGTACTGGAAGCTTATCTACCATATGGTCATAGAAGGCATCACCCATGCCATAAAGGCGCTGGAACTCGAATGAATTTTTATCTTTCACGCCTTCAGTTATTTCAAGGATACTTGCAACAGTTAGGGCGTTGTGCGTTGCAAATTGCGGATAGAAACAATCAAGATTATCTAGCATTTCTTTCGCACAGATCAGATATGAAAGATCGGTATGTGATTTGCGCGTGAACACCGGATAGCCTTCAACACCAAGCATTTGAGCATTTTTAATTTCACTATCCCAATATGCACCTTTTACCAGGCGCACAGGAATTTTTTTATTATAGTTGCGCGCAAGGATTTTTAGATATTGAATGACATGATATGCGCGCTTGCCATATGCCTGCACAACGAAACCAAGGCCATTAAAATCTTTGAATTGCTTATCTTTCAGCAGTTCTTCAAAGACCATGAGTGAAAGTTCAAGGCGCGAAGATTCTTCTGCATCGATCGCCATCCATATACCTTTTTCCATGGCATTAACGGCAATACGTTTCAGCTTCGGGAATAATTCACGCATTACACGTGCTTTCTTCGCAAGTTCATAACGCGAATGAAGTGCTGAAAGCTTAACGGAAATATTATTGCGCTGGAAAAGTTCTTTCTTTTCTTTGCTATAGAATTTGGCGATCTCATCAATGCCGTTCATATAATTCTGGAAGAATTTTTCCGCCTGTTTGGCAGTGCGTGCGCCTTCACCAAGCATGTCGAACGAGAAGATATATCCCTTTTTGCCGATCTTTTTAGAGCGATCCAATGCGTTATGGATGTCAGTGCCGATAACAAATTTTTTCCCCAGAACTTCCATACCTTTTTTTAAGGCCTCGCGGATCATAGGCTCGCCAAGGCGGCCCGCAATGCGGGAAAGGGCGGTTTGAAGTTCGCTCGAATTTTTGGTCAAACTGATTATTTTTCCTGAAAGCATTAACCCATAGGTTGAAGAATTAAGCAGCAGGCCGGCATCTTTGCCTATATGTTTTTTCCAATCACCTTTGCCGAGTTTATCAGCAATTAGTTCATCAGCAGCCTGTTCATCAGGGATGCGGAGCAGGGCTTCCGCCAGGCACATAACCGCAATGCCTTCATAACTATCAAGTGAATATTCCTTAAGGAAAGTTTCAATGCTAAGGCCATCAGTATTTTCGCGTATGCTTTCAACAAATTTTTCTGCGCGCTTGAAAATCTTATCTGACCTATCCTGAAAAACCGTGCTTTTTTCAAGCAGTTCTGCGACAACTTTCTGCTCATCATCAAAAGCATGGGATGCAATTTCTTCAAGGCTTAGCTTTTCTACCATAAAAACCACAAATTTAAGCAATGCTTAAGCTAACATTGCAAACTATATATGAAACTTATATACAGATGATATATAAGTTTTTAATTCATATTTATAGTTATTTTATACAAAGCAAATAGGTAGAAAATGAAACTCGAAAAGATCAGACAATATATAGAGAATCGCATTGTGGGTCAGAAAAACCTGGTTGATAACATGCTGATATGCCTGCTTGCAGGCGGGCACATGCTGCTGGAAGGCATGCCGGGTCTGGCGAAAACCCTGGCAACAAAAACGCTGGCGGAGAGTATTGATGCCAACTTTAAAAGGATACAGTTTACCCCCGACCTGTTGCCGGCAGATATCACCGGCAGTGATGTTTTTATCCGCGAACGTGACAAGTTCGAGTTCCACACGGGGCCTATATTCAATAATATAATTCTTGCTGATGAAGTAAACCGCGCGCCAGCAAAAGTACAATCCGCACTATTGGAAGCAATGGGCGAAGGCCAGGTTACAGTTGGTTTAAATACTTTTAAATTACCGGAACTTTTCATGGTTGTTGCAACCCAAAACCCGATCGAACATGAAGGAACATATAATCTGCCGGAAGCTCAGATGGATAGGTTCATGATGAAAGTGGTAATCGACCACCCAACATTTGAGGAAGAGATCGAGATATTGAAACTTGAAGAGGGAAAACGCAAGAAAACCGCTGCTGAAGCAGTTACCAATCAGGAAGAGATATTCACTGCGCGTAAACATGCAGAAGGTGTTTATGTTGATGAGAAGATCGAGAAGTATATTGTTTCAATAGTGATGGCGACGCGCGAAGCTGCGAAATATAATCAGGAACTTGCAAATCTTATACGTTATGGCGCAAGCCCACGCGCTTCAATCGCTTTGTTGAAATGCGCGCGCGCATTGGCGTTGATCGAAGGTCAGGATTATGTTGCTCCACACCATGTGCAGAACATTGCATATGAAATATTGCGCCACCGCATCATTCCTTCATTCGAGGCGGAAGCGGATAATATCACCACTGATGATATCATAACCCAGATACTGCAAGTTGTGGCAGTAGGTTAAAGAGGCAAAAGCCCATGCTTTATCCTGATTTCAAAGAGCTGCTTTCATATGAAAAGGCCGCAAAGGGCATAGGTGATAATTTAAGGAAGAAATATTCCGCTGATGTAACTGGAAATTTCCTTTCCTCATTCAAGGGGCAAGGAATGGAGTTCGATGAAGTGCGGGAATATATGTATGGCGATGATGTGCGCGATATTGAATGGCGCGTTTCTGCCCGCAACCAGCAGACATATGTGAAGGTTTATCGCGAAGAGCGCAAACGTAATGTGATAATCGCGCTGGATAATAATGGTTATATGCATTTCGGCACGCGCAAAACTTTCAAGAATGTTCAGGCGGCAAGGATCGCGGCAATATTAGGTTTTGCAGCGAATCATAATATGGATAGGGTTGGGCTTTATATATTTGGTGATGTGGAGAACAGGTTCAAATATCTGAAACCTGTTGATAATAAAAAATCACTGATCACGGGTTTAAAAAGCCTGTGCGTGGAAAAAACCGAGAATGAAGATTATTCAGTTGAAGGTGCGATATTCAACCTGCGCAGGCTCGGTGCAAAGCCGAATATATTATTCATCATCTCTGATTTCAGGCGCATCTCGGAAAGTTTCGAGGAAACGCTTTACCAATTCACTAAACGCGCAGAAGTGGTGCTGATTAATATCATTGATGATAATGATATGTATATGCCCAACATCGGTAGAATAATGCTCGAATATGATGATAATAACTTCCTGCTAGATACTTCAAACCGCAGGATAATCGAGAGATATAAAAAAACCTTTGCTGAGAAACAGAAGGATTTCAGGCGCATTGCAGCGCACCTGAATGCGCGCACTATAAATATAAATACTAAAGATGATGTATTAAGGGAGCTTTCGCTGGGTTTGAGATAATGCAGGATTATACTAACATATTACTGGCAAAACTGCATGATATTCATGGTCTGCACGGCATTTCGATCTGGCCGCTTGCTTCCGGCTGGTGGATATTGATTTTTATTCTGGCGGTTGCAACAATTCTGGTTTTAAGAAAACTTGAGCGCATCAGGAAATATCGCAAAAGTTGGCGTTACCGCCTTGAGCGCGAACTTTTAAGGATAGTGGAAAACGAGGATGCAACCCTCGCGAAGAAAAATATCAGCCGCATAAATAACGTGCTAAAAAGGCTTTCTATGCAGGAATATGGCAGGGAAGAAACGGCCTCACTCACTGGCAGAAAGTGGCTTGCATTCCTGACAAACCGTGACCCAAAAAATTTCAACTGGTTGAAAAAAGGTGAGATGCTGATTGAATATCCATATATGCCGGAAGAGCGCGTGATGAAACATAATGATGAAATTGCAGCGCTCGCCAAGGCAACAAAATCATGGCTGAGGATCAATGTTTAGTTTCCAATATCCATATTTATTATTGCTGATCTTCCTGCCGCCGTTGGTTTATATATTCATGTGGCGAAGCAAGGGCGAGAAAGATAATCTGCCGACAATATATAATCCGAACCTAGAACTTTTCGTTCGTGCAGCGGCAAAAAAAGCTGAGAAAAAAATAGTTTCTGGCTTTAATTATAAATTATATTTCATCTGGGCGCTGCTGACACTTGCTATCTCTCACCCGCAGATAATCGAAAAGATCAGCAAGACCACTACCAAGGGCTATGATATATTAATGGCGGTTGACCTATCACGCTCGATGATGGCGCTGGATTTCGCGGACCTTAACGGCAATGATCGTCGCAATAGATTGGATGTTATCAAACAAGTGGCAGGAAAATTCATTAATGACAGAAAAGGTGATCGTGTTGGATTAATTCTATTTGGTGATAGTGCCTATTTGCAAACACCACTCACACTTGATACTGCATCAGTTGCAACAATGTTGAACCTGGCAGAGATCGGCATGGCAGGTGATGCAACTGCAATTGGTGATGCCATTGCGCTGGGCGTGAAAGCTTTGATACAAAGGCCGGAAGGTTCAAGAATAATAATATTACTGACCGATGGCAGCAACACGGCCGGGGTGGTTTCACCTGATGAAGCCGCACGTTTGGCGAAATCGTTCGGGATCAAAATATATACCATCGGTGTGGGTAGGAAAGGTGCGGTGCCGTTCCCGACCAGTATGGGTGATATAGTGTATGCGAAAATTGAGATCGATGAGAATGCACTTAAGAAAATCTCCGAAGAAACTGGCGGTTCATATTTCCCAGCAACAGATGAAGATGGTTTGAAGGATATATACAAAAAGATCGACGAAATGGAAAAGACCGAAGCGGAAACTTCAGTTTACGTTCTGCGCCAGCAGCTATATCGCCTGCCACTTGGGCTTGCGATGGTGCTGATATTCGTGATGATATTGCGCCGATATAACTGGGCAAAAATTTATAGTTAGGATAGATGGATTTTAATATTTTACATATCAATTGGCAGTATTTCAATTTCGAGAAGGCAGCACCTTTGAGCTTTGCTTTGTTGTTTATTTTATTCCTGCTGTTTGAATATTTCCCGGGACGAAAATTTTTCTATTCGATCGGCAACCTCACGCGTTTTATTGATAAACACTTGATAAAACATCTGGTACGTGGGGCTGAGACCAGAAAGCAATCACTGATAAGAACATGTGTGGTGTGTGTTTTCTGGCTGCTGCTTGTGCTGGCATTTGCCAACCCGCGCTGGGATTTTGAAGAGGTTGAAACAGCAAAGCCGAATGTTAATCTGGTGATATTGCTGGATATATCAAAATCGATGGATGCGAAGGATGAGAAACCTTCCCGCCTACAACGCGCGAAACAGGAAATTCTGGATGTTATAAATAAATCGGAAGCGGTGAATATAGGGTTGATCGCATTTGCGAATCAGGCGCATATAGTTTCACCGGTGACTGATGACAGGAATGCGATAAAATATCTGCTGCCATCGATAAACACAGGGCTTGTGGGTGTGCAGGGAAGTAATATCGCGGCGGGTCTGAAATCAGCGGATCTGCTGCTAAAACCGCTTGAAGATGGAATGAATTATATTCTGGTGATGAGCGATGGCGGTTTTGAGGAGAAGGACCTGCGTTCGCTTGCACAATCAGTAAAGAATGGCAGGATAATAACTTTCGGTTTTGGTGAAAATGAGGGCGCGCCTATTCCTGATGAAAATGGTAAATCGATGAAGGATGATAATGGCAAAATCGTAATCAGCAAATTGGAAAAAGAAAAACTGATCGCGCTTTCAGGCTTAGATAATTATGTGCAGCTTTCATACCTGGATGATGATACTCAGAAAATCGTGAAGATAATCACCCAGCAGATGAGCACAAAAAAACAGAAATCACACATATTCAAAATATGGCATGACAGGTTCTATATTCCACTGGCTGCGGCTATGGTTATTTTACTTTATTTCTTCAGGCGCGGAGCGATATTCCCATTAGTGTTGATTATGGTATTTGCCGGCAATGCATATGCGGTAACAGAAGATATGCAGGTGGAAAACCCCCAGGTAACCGCCAAAGCTGCAGCAGAAGAAAAAGCGGAGGAAAAAGCCAAGGGTGACCAGAGTGACAGTGATGAAAAAAGTGGCTTTGAAAAATTCATCGATTCATTCTTCAAAAATGATGACGAACAGGCGCACGATCTTTTTGATGACAGGCAATATAAGCAGGCAGGTGAGAAATTCAAAAGCGATTATAATAAGGGTGTAGCTGCTTTCCGTGCGGGAGATTATGCAACTGCTGAAAGTGAATTCGCAATTGAGAAAGATAAGAATGTTGATGCGGAATATAATTTAGGCAATGCGCAATTACTGCAGAATAAACTGCCTGAGGCAATCGTTTCATATGAAGATGTTCTTAAAAAAGATCCGGATAATAGCGATGCAAGGCACAATTTGGAAATAGCACGGAAACTTTTGAACCAGCCGAAAAATAAGAATAATCAGGATAAGAGTAAGAGCGACCAGAAAGACCAGAACCAGAAAAACCAGCCGCAACAGAGTGATAACCAGAGCGGACAGGATAAAAAGGACCAGAAAGATAATAATACCGGGCAGAACCAGCAATCAAAAAGCCAGGATCAGGCTTCTCAGCAGCAAAATAGCCAGAGCCAGAATAATGGAAATCAGCAGAATAAACAGCAACAAAGCCCGCAACAGGCAAATGGCGATAAGGAGCAGAAACAGGATAATGGTACTAATGGTGAGGGACAAAAAAATAACGATAATAGCCAAAATTCTAATGGAAATGGCCGCGAAAAAGAGTTAGATATTCAAGCAAAAAGCATATTGAGCAAAGTTTCAAGTGATCCATCACCTTTAATGAAAAATCGTTTTAGGTATGAGGAGCAGATGAACGGCTCAAGCGAGGAAAATCCAAAACCATGGTAAGGTTTTTATACATATTTATTTTATTACTGCTGCCGGCAAGTGCATTTGCACAGGTGGCACCTGCAAGCTTTGATGCTTATATTGATCGTGAAAATGTGGCGGTGAATGAAACTTTTCAGGTAAAGCTTGAACTGGTGGGCGCACAGGCAAATTCAATGCCTGATCTTTCAGTTATGCCATCTGACCTGCAGGTGACAAGCCAGCAGCAGCTTTCAAATGTAACTTATGTAAACGGTGCACAATCACAGGATATTTCATGGATCCTTGATGTAGTACCGCAGAAGGAGGGCACATACAAAGTGCCGGCAATCGAAGTGAAAACAAGCATGGGTTCACTTTATACCAAGCCATTCAGGATATTCGTGAAATCGGCTGATCAGATAGCTTCCAATACCAGCGATAACTCGGTTTACATAGAAGTGCAGGCTGATAAGCTTGATCCATATATCAATGAGCCGATCATTTATAAAACCAATATCTATTATCTCGGTGAGATATCAAACACTGAACTGGTGAAACCAAAATCTGATAATGCGACGGTTGAGCAGATCTCTGAACCTAAGCCTTCGAAGCAGATATTGAACGGTGTTAATTATAAAATGATCGAAGTTTCATATTTGATAACACCACTTCATGCAGGTGATGTGATGATCCAGCCTTCAGTGCTGCGCGGAAAAATAGCAAAAAATTCTGCGGCGACTCCTGATAATCAGCAGATGGATGCATTATTTGGTAATTTAAGCCAGGGCGGTGTGGTTAACAGCATTACGCAATATGTACCATTCACAGTGGCAAGCAAGCCTTTGAAGCTGACAGTGAAGCCGGCTGAAGCTGGTGTAAATCCGTGGCTGGCACTTTATGATCTGCAGATCGATGAGGAACTTGGTGATGTACAGACCGATGCGCAAACTAATCGTATAAGCGTTAAAGCGGGTGAGCCTTTTACGCGTAAGATTCGTATGACGGCATATGGCAAGGGTGGCGAGGGACTTCCTGATATTGAGAATGCATTCAACAGCCCTGATTTTAAAGTTTATGCTGACAGGCCGGAATTTTCTAAAGAGTTGGTGGCAGGTGATGGCGCAGCATCAACAAGGTTAAAAGGTACAAAAACACAGAACTTCACTTTCATTCCGCAGAAAAGTGGAATGCTAAACCTGCCGGAACTGAATATAAATTACTGGAGTTTGAAAGATAATAAACTTGCAACTGCAAATCTGGCCGACAAAGTTATAACTTCTTTATCATCTGATAAAGCGGCTGCAGTGAATAATGTGAATGCAGCTCCTACGCAGGCGGCATCAACAAATCAGCAGCAGAATGCAATGCAGCAAACACAGCGTGCGCAACAACAAAATTCAAATGCAGACCAAGCGCAGGATGAAGTTGAAACTGCAGCAAGCCTGCAGGATAAGATCGAGCAGAAATTTGATGCCATAACTAATTCACCGCAAGGCCCGAACCTGATTATTCTGGTGCTTTCATTTGTGATATGCGTGATCATGTTCGTTTCGTTCAAAGTGATAACCACATCACGCAAAAGCCCGGTGAAACTGGATGATTCGCTTGTGAATCCAAAAGTTTCATTTGATGATCTGGATCGTAAACTCAATCGCAAGATTACCGACCCTAAACCTAATCGTATAATAAATTTCAGTTCTAACGGACGCGAGACATCTCAAGTTGCGAGTTTTGCAAAGCAAGTTAGAGATGCGAAAAGCTATAAGGAATTACAGGAAGTGCTGCAGCGTTTTGCAACTCGCTATCTTGGTATTTCACAAAATGCAGGCACGGTAAATATTGCAATGGCGCTCAGCCAGAAATATCATGTGGATAAAATAGATGCGATGAAATATGCCGCTGAACTTGATTCGGTTCTTTATGCCGGCAAGCAGATAGATCTGGAATATTTGAAAAATGCTTTTGCTGACCTTATATCTAAGGCAGAAGGCAAATTCGGCCCGGCTATTGATAACGATAATGAATCTGACCGCGGCAGCAGGCTTACCTCGTTAAATCCATAATCCACTGCTAATGAAAGGCGTTGAAGTTTTAAAAGAAGCGGTTGCGATAATGACAACCAGCCCAGGCGTTTAT
The DNA here is from genome assembly GCA_048498735.1 of Pseudomonadota bacterium. Lineage (GTDB taxonomy): Bacteria > Pseudomonadota > Alphaproteobacteria > Rickettsiales > UBA8987 > JAMHZE01. The sequence continues at coordinate 10,778 of JBEHXK010000007.1, read as the reverse complement.
CGTATGATCGATGAACACGGCACTATATTATATATAGGCAAGGCGAAGAACCTAAAAAACCGTGTCACGCAATATACAATTATCAGCAACCTTACTCATCGCATCGCGCTGATGGTTTATCGCGTTGCTAAGGTGGAGATAACAACTACACCTTCGGAAACAGAAGCGCTGCTTCTGGAAGCGCGACTTATAAAGGAACATCGCCCGCACTATAATATACTCTTACGCGATGATAAAAGTTTCCCATATATTGCGATCGATGAATCAAAGGATTTTCCGCGCATATATAAACATCGCGGAAAAAAGATAAAAGGCGTTTCATATTTCGGCCCATACCCTTCGGCGGTTTCGGTGAATAGCGCGATATCAACCTTGCAGAGGGCATTTATGTTGCGCCCGTGTGAGGATAGTTTTTTCAAGAATCGTACCAGGCCGTGCATGGAATATCAGATCAAGCGCTGCAGCGCACCCTGCACGAATTATATAACAAAAGAGGAATATGCTGAATCTGTGAAGCAGGCGAAGGATTTCCTTAATGGAAGAACGCAGGAAGTGAAAAAAGTTCTGCAGGAAAAAATGAACAAGGCAGCCGAGGAAATGCAATACGAACAGGCGGCGATATTCAGGAACCGCATTTCCGCACTTTCACATGTGCAGAATAAACAAAGCATATATTTCACACATATTAAAGATGCTGATGTGATAGCTTTGGCAGTTGCAAATGGTCGGGTTTGCATTCAGGTTTTCTTTGTACGTTCGGGTAATATATTGGGTAATACGGAATATTTCCCATCAAATACGGAAGAGATGGAAGAAGGTGAGATAATGGAATATTTCATTACCAATTTCTATGAGAATAAACCTGCGCCGAAAGAAATTATCGTTAGCCACGAAGTGAAAGAAAAAGAATTGGTTGAGGCAGCATTAATGGAATCATACGGAAATCCAGTTGAGATAAATTTTCCGATGAAAGGTGAGAGAAGGCAGATCATTGAAATGGGCTTGGGTAATGCGCGTAACTCAATCGATCGCAAGATGGCAGAGGAAGAAAAATCCGGAGATATTATCAGGAAATTTACCGAGATGTTTGATCTCAAGCGTGAGATCAGGAGGATTGAGGTTTTTGATAACAGCCACACTTTTGGTGAAAGTAGCATCGGTGCGATGATAGTTGCAGGATATGATGAGGAAAATAAATGGGGTTTTTTGAAGAAGCTATACCGTAAGTTCAATGTAGATCCGGGGGAAAAGAAAACCGGTGGTGATGATTTTGAGATGATGCGTCAGGTGATGCGCAGGCGTTATGGCAGGTTGAAAGATGAAGGCACTAAATTCCCGGATGTTGTTCTTATAGATGGTGGTGCCGGGCAGCTTTCAGTTGCGATGGAAATATTTAAAGAGCTTGGTGTTGAAAATGAGTTTGATGTTATAGCGATCGCAAAAGGGCCGGACAGGAATGCCGGCAATGAGGATTTCTATATGCCGGGCCGAACAGCATTTAACCTGCCTCCGAATAACCCAGTGCTTTATTTTCTGCAGAATATGCGCGATGAGGTGCATAGGTTCGCTATCACCGGACATCGTTCAAAACGCCTTAAAAATCTTATGAAATCACAGCTTGATGAAGTACCCGACATTGGCCCGACTCGTAAGAAAGCACTTCTAAACCACTTTGGTTCCATACATCAGATCAAAGATGCAAGCATTGAACAATTGATGAAAGTTGAGGGGATCAACAGAAAGACCGCAGAAAAAATCCACGATTATTTCAGAAGCTGATCTATCTATATATTTGAGCTTCTATGTGCTCAGGAATTTCAATTCTGAAAGCTCTCGCTAATTTCCCCAATATGAGTTTATTTCCATATGCCAGATTATTATCATAATAGCCGGGGATATTTAACTGATTGGGAGAAAAGGTTTTATCTTTCAGGGAATCCTGAACGTTAACGGTTTCTCTGCCAACTTCTACCATTCCTTTTCTTTTATGGAGCTGCAGTGTATCAACACCACCAGGCATTTTATCAAATTCGGGAACTGTATCTAACACAATTCTTTCAGTGCCACCCTTCCAGGCTTCCGCCAGTCTGAAATCTTGAAAATAACTGCCATAACCTTTGCCCTGAACCTGCGGTATGATGCCAGTGTAAACTAATTTTACGGTTTTTAACGGGTTATCGTCCTGATAATTTCTATCCATTGAGCTGAAACCTACAGGAAAGCCATCTTTATACATCACATAATTAACGTTGTTCTCAAATAGGCTTCTGGAATCCCATTGTTTATCATCGGTTGGCCACCAGCCATATTTTGCACCCACAGCATGATATAATGCATCGAATTGCTTTTTAGTTAATTGAGAAGGGTTTTCCTCTTTTATCTTTTCACTGCCTTCAGGAAGAATTGTAACTTGTTTTATCACTATTCCATCGGGCACAGGTTTTGAAAAGCCTTCAAAACGCGCAGTACTTTCAAGCAAAACAACAGTGAATTCTTTCGGCAAATCAACTTTTTCGTAAGTTGATTTTGCATATGCAACTGACTTTCTGTGATGCTGCGCTATACGGCGCCAAAAATTATCCCCATCTCTAATTAGATTCGGCTTGTGATTATCCGGTGCCTGACCGGCAAATGCTCTATTTATAGTTTCAGTCAATTGATACCCCCACGGTGATGCCGCAGATACTATAATATATAACGCTATTAGGCAATTACTTATTGATTTTTATAAATAAGGTCCTAACTATTGAGACAGTTGAAACAAAAAGGAGAAATAATATGGCATTTCAATTACCTCCATTACCTTATGCAGATACTGCGCTTGAACCGCATATATCGGCAAAAACTCTAAGCTTCCACCATGGAAAGCACCATAAGGCTTATGTTGATAAACTTAATGAACTTGTAAAAGGCACTGACCTTGAAACAAAATCACTTGAAGAAGTTATAATCCAATCTGAAGGGAAAAACGTACCGGTGTTCAATAACGCTGCGCAGGTTTGGAACCATACATTCTATTGGAATTGCATGAAGCAGGCCGGTGGAGGCAAAGCAACTGGTGCTGTGGCTGCGAAGATCGAAGAGGATTTTGGTTCATTCGATAAATTCGTGGAAGAATTCAAAACCGCAGGTGCAACGCAGTTCGGTTCTGGCTGGGCTTGGCTTGTTGTTGGCAAAGATGGCAAATTGAAAGTTACCAAAACAGGTAATGCAGAAGTGCCATTCACTAAAGGTGAAACACCTATCCTTACTATGGATGTTTGGGAACATGCTTATTACCTGGATTACCAGAACCTGCGCCCGAAATATATTGAGACCTTCTTGGCAAGCCTGATCAATTGGGATTTCGTGAATAAATCTCTGGCTGAAGCACAAAGCAAAAAGGCTGCTTAAATATAAGACATAAACAATTATTTATGTTATAAGGAAGGCCAGTAAAACTGGCCTTTTTTATTATGAATATAAAAATATGCGGAATTAAAAAGTTAGAAAATGCGCAAGCTGTTATAGATGCCGGCGCAGACCATATCGGCTTTATTTTTTTCGAGAGATCACCGCGTAATATCACGCCTGAAGATGCAGGAAAAATCGCTGATGAAATACGCGGAAAGATAAAAATTGCTGCAGTTGTTGTCAATGCAAGCGATGAGTGTCTGGCAGAGATAATAAAATATTTAAAGCCAGATTATATCCAGCTACATGGCGCAGAAACAGCTGATCGCGCGCGCGCGATAAAAAATAAATTCAAAACAAAAATCATCAAAGCAATTTCAGTTGAGAAAAAAGAAGACCTGAAAAAAGCGGAAGAATATAAAGATATTGCAGACTATATTATGTTCGATGCGAAGCCACCAAAAAATTCGCAATTACCAGGTGGAAATGCAGTTTCATTTGACTGGAATATTCTAAAAGGTTTCTCGCCAGATTATAAATGGATTTTATCCGGCGGGCTGAATGCTGAAAACATAAGGCAAGCCTTGGAAATCACCGGTGCTGAGTTCGTCGATGTTTCATCGGGTGTGGAAAAAAGCGCAGGAGAAAAGGATAATTTTCTCATTAAGAAATTTGTTAATGAAATTAAACATTAATAGATCGAATTTTATCTAAATCGCCATAACCACCTGATATATCGTGCATATTTTTTCACAAAAAATATGGCATGGGTTAACTATTCTTTAACTATTTTGAGTTATAATCAGTTCATGGGAATTTATTAGTTGAGGGAAAAGAAAAAGCTAATAAATGAAAGGAAAGACAAAATGATTACGCCAGATAGATATTTTGATGATCTTTACGAATATGTAGACCTTTGGGCCTGCGGTTATGTGAAGGCATATACGCCAAACTCACAAGGTGAGATTTTCCTGCGCCAGAAAAACAGATTTGTTGAAGCAATGCTCGACAGGTTCGAAGTTATAAACAAACTTCGTAAAGCCATCGGCCTTGAAGAAATGAGCGCTGAAGATTGTTATGATTATTATGTGAATAACATGCCTGATTATGATGAGAAGAGGGCGGTGATTGATCTATATAATTATGATCTGATAACAAAGGAACTTGCCGATAAGGAAGATGCGTTCAACAAGAACCCGAACGCGCAGGCTTACTTATTGGTGATGGGGGCACCTGATGTTTTCATTGAAAATTCAGATGTTATGCAGACGAGACTGGACCATATCAACCGACTATTGGTTGAAGGTGGTTACAATAAAATTACCCCTCAGAAAACTGAGGAAATATTAACTAAACTAATCGTTCAAAACTGGTAGGCTTATGGGTAAAGGATTTAATGAAGCAGCTATAGAGTATGTTCAGCAGGGTAATAACGACCTTGCCGGTATGACTGCAAAAGACTTTCATGTGGCTTTGACCCGAAATGTTGATGTTGGTGGACGTGCAATGAGTTATGTTGATGCAGTTATTGCAACAGCAACGGCGCGTGACCCCAAGGGAGAAATGGAAGAATTGAAACAGCGACACGAGCAATATCTTGATAGCAGAAGTTCTGGGGTTCAACAGCCAGGTACGGACATAACTCTTACTGCTAATGTTGTGGAGATTAGCAATAGCCATCCCTTCGCTAAAATTCTGAAACAGAAAGTAAGCCAAGAAGATATAAATAAAACTGTTACCTCCTCATGGACGAAAGATGTGATCAATAATATTGATCGCGGTGATGGTGGCAGAGGTTTTGATTCTTAATCTTTCTAGTAATTCCTAGAATTTCTTGATGCTGAAATTATGTTCGGTTTCAACAAACCTGACAGTTCCCGTGCGTGACCTCATAACCAGAGAATGTGTTTTTGCACCATGTGCATAACGGCGAACGCCTTGCAGCATCCAGCCGGAAGTTACACCAGTTGCCGAGAACATCACATCACCTTTTGCAAGTTCATGTAGGTCATAGATCTTGTTAAGATCTTTAATGCCCATTGCGTGAGCGCGATCGATCTGTTTCTGATCAACCTTTTCACCTTTGAACCATAAACGGCCCTGCATCTGCCCGCCAACGCATTTAAGCGCCGCTGCAGCAAGCACGCCTTCAGGCGCGCCGCCAATTCCCATATACATTGAAACGCCGGATTCTTCACGTGTGGTTGCAATGATACCTGCCACATCACCATCACCGATAAGCTGGATACGTGCTTTCTGCTCACGTACTTTTGCGATCATTTCCTCATGCCTTGGGCGATCAAGGATAACCACCAGAAGGTCTTCAATGTCACATTTTTTAGCTTTTGCGAGATTTTTCAGGTTGGTTTCAACCGAATTATCGAGGCTTATGATATCTTTCGGCAAACCGCCGCCAACTGCGATTTTTTCCATGTAAACGTCAGGCGCGTTCAAAAAACCGCCTTTTTCAGCTATTGCAACAACCGTTAATGCGTTAGGTGTGCCTGTTGCACAAATGGCAGTGCCTTCCAGAGGATCAAGAGCAATATCAACCTCAGGGCCGGAACCAGAGCCAACTTTTTCACCTATATATAGCATAGGGGCCTTATCGCGCTCACCTTCGCCGATCACCACAGTGCCTTGTATATTAAGGGAATTCAGGGTTTTCCTCATGGCATCAACTGCGGCCTGATCAGCCGCATCACCATCACCCAGACCCACCCATTTAGATGAGGCCAAAGCCGCTGCTTCGGTCACGCGGACGGTCTCCAGGGCTAAATTCCTTTCAAGAACATAATTCATTACTTCGTTGCCAGCCATATAATCAATGCTTGTTTATTCGTTAAAATTTGCTAGATAATTACCCCATAAAGAGGGGTTATGAAAAGGAAAATCTTAACTATTTTATTTGTGGCGGCAATTACGCCATGTTTACAGGGCTGTTTTATCCTTGCTGCGCTTGGTTTAATGGGTGGCGGCACATATTATGTTGGTGAGAAGGCAGGTAAACGTGAAGATGAAAGGATCAAAACCGAATCTCTGATCGATGTGAAGAAAGAGCTTGAGGCGAAACAGGCGCAGGAAAACGCGCAGGATCAAGGTATTTCAAACCAGATCAACCAGAACTATATGGCAGGTGCCTTAACTTCCAGCATCGCGGTTTACCCAGAAGTGAGGAACGGTGTTGTTATATTACACGGTCGTGTGCCTGATGCAGCAACCGCAGAACGCGCGATCGATGCTGCTCGTAAAACCCCTGGCGTGCAAAGGATAATTTCAAATCTGGTAATCATGAACCAGCCGGCAGTGAACCAGCAGGCGGCACAGCAGAAAGCCTATATGGACCAATATCAGCAATATATGCAGCAACTGCAGGCCCAGCAGGCAGCGGCACTAGCGGCGCAACAGAAAGCAGCACCTGCACAACAAACGGTTGTTCCTCCAAAACCTGGTAAAAAACGTGCATATATTAATTGTGATGCTCCGCCAAAAGGTACTCCTGCAGCGCAAAGTGTTGTGCCGGCATCTGTACAATCACCTAAACAAAATAATGCAACAGTAACAACGCAACCTGTTGAACAATCAACATTGCCGGAACCAAATGCGCCAGCACCAGTTCAGCAGATACAACAGAATCAGATGGCTCCATATCCGGTTAATGAGCCACAACCTACGCCAACACAGCAGCAGATAGAGCCGCAGACAGTGCCTGCACAACAGCCGCAGTTGGAACAGGCGCCAACACAGCAGCAGCCTGTGCAGCCGTGGATCCCGGCGGGGACAAAGAAAGACCAGAGTAACAATAATGTGCACCCAGTGCCACAGGTTGTCGCAAAAACTCAATTGAAGGAGCAGAAAACTTCACCTCCACAGGCGGCAAACAACATAAAGCCGACCCAAGTCAAAGCGCAGCAAGCAACACCTCCTCCTTCCTTAAGTGACCAGACAATAGAAAAATACTCAGAAGATGATGATAGCGGTTATAAAGAATATGTTCCGCAGCAGATAAAAAAAAGCCCTCGCCCCTCTACAGTAAGTCAAGTTTCAGCTCCAGCCCAAGTTCCAACCCAAGCCCCAGCACAAACTCAAACACCACCGCAAGTTCAGGCGCCGCAGGTTTATACGCCGCCAGTTGCCCAACAGGTAGCGCCACAACAGCAGCAAATAGCACCGATAGTGACCATGCAGGCTCCTGCGCAGCCAGGTCAGATTAATAATAATACTAAAGTTATTTTTGTACCGGTTCCAATGCCGACAGAAGATAATGATGAATTATATCGTGATCGCGGTTCATACAACCCAGCACCTATATATAATCCTAATCACGCCATACCACCAACCGCTCCGGTTATTCAGAATAATCAGGATGTTGCTCCGGTTAATCTGGAATATACATTATAATTTCAAAGGTTTAACATATAAAAAATATGTTACATAAATCATCCTTGCAATTTAAAAATATGCGGCTAATATCGCCGCCACAAACAAGCAGAGACATAAGAAAATTTGCTTGACTTGAAGCGTATTTTTTTACTAGTTTGGCTTAAGCTAGAGTTAATTAAGCTGATAAAAACATAAGGAGATATCATGAACGAAGTAAGAGCTAAGGTTATTAAGATTGTTGCAGAACATCTTGATGTGGAAGAATCAAAAGTTACGGACACATCATCATTTGTTGATGATCTTGGCGCAGACAGCCTTGACCAAGTTGAACTTGTTATGGCATTCGAAGAAGAGTTCAATATCGAAATTCCAGATGAAGCGGCTGAAAAAATCGCAACTGTATCTGATGCGGTTTCATTCATCGAAAAAGCTACGAAGTAATTCGGCTTTAGATTCAATAAAAGGGGCTTTTTAGCCCCTTTTTCATTTAAAAGAGATGGTATTTATATGAGAAGAGTAGTCGTTACGGGCTTAGGTTTGGTGACACCCCTTGGTGATGGCGTGGAAACAAGCTGGAAAAACCTGCTTGCCGGCAAAAGCGGCATCAGGAAAATAACAAAGTTCGATGCTTCTAACATCTCCTGCCAGATAGCCGGCGAAGTTCCGCAAGGCGAAGGCGAGGGCGAGTTCAATGTAAATAAATATCTGACTAAAAAAGATCTAAGGATGATGGATGATTTCATCATTTTCGGTATGGGTGCTGCGATCCAGGCGGTTGAAGATTCGGGCTGGATGCCTCAGGATGAGGAAAGCAAGAAAAGAACCGGTGTTCTGATAGGTTCAGGTATCGGCGGTCTGCCGGAGATCGAAAGAACTTCCGGCATTATGAAGGAAGGTGGCTGGAAAAAGGTTAGCCCGTTCTTCATTCCTGCATCGTTGATAAACCTGATCTCAGGCCATGTATCGATGAAATATGAATTCCGCGGTCCGAACCACTCGGTAGTTACTGCCTGTTCAACTGGCGGCCATGCTATTGGTGATGCGGCAAGGCTTATCATGTTCGGTGATGCTGATGTTATGATCGCAGGTTCTGCTGAAGATGCAATCTGCCCGGTTGGTATGGGCGGTTTTGCAGCGGCGCGCGCGCTTTCAACCTCATATAATGAAACACCTGAAAAAGCTTCCCGCCCGTGGGATAAGAAGCGTGACGGCTTCGTTATGGGTGCCGGTGCTGGTATCGTTGTTCTTGAAGAACTTGAACATGCAAAGAAACGTGGTGCAAAAATATATGGTGAAATTGTTGGTTATGGCCTTTCTGGCGATGCATATCACATCACTTCGCCACACCCAGATGGCAGGGGTGCATATGATGCCATGGCTGCAGCTATCAGGAATGGTAAGGTAAACCCTGACCAGATAGATTATGTTAACGCGCACGGAACATCTACTCCTGTGGGTGATCTGATCGAATTCGGTGCGGTTAAGCGCATCATGGGCGATCATGCCGGCAAAATATCAATGTCATCAACTAAATCGGCTATTGGCCACCTTCTTGGTGGTGCTGGCTCGGTTGAGGCGATATTCTCATTGCTTGCGATCCGCGACCAGATTGTGCCTCCAACCTTAAACCTGGAAGAGCCTGAAGAAGCAACCCAGGGTGTTGACCTGGTGCCATTCAAGCCGAAAGAGCGCAAAGTGGATGTGATAATGAGCAATTCGTTCGGTTTCGGTGGAACTAACGTAAGCCTTATTGCTAAGAAATTTTCTAATTGATTTTTACTCTGTACTGAAGCTTGTTATTTGCTAGTACTTGAGTGCGGAGATGAAATGATATCACAACAGAAAAAGATAATCGGTGCGGAGGAATGGGTAAGGATACCTGAGCTCAATATTCCTGCGATAAAAGCACGCATTGATAGTGGTGCGAAATTTTCTGCGCTGCATGCATTCAACATCCAGACGTTTGAAGATAATGGCAAAAAATTTGTGCGCTTTGATGTGCATCCGGTGCAGAACAACCGAAAAGTTGCGGTGCGCTGCAAGGCAGAGTTGATCGGCCGACGCACGATAAAAAGTTCCACCGGTGATGTAGAAAAAAGATATGTCATCAGAACGCCGATAGTTCTGGGTGGTGAAAGCTGGGATATTGAAATCACGCTGACCAACCGTGACACTATGGGTTATCGTATGCTGATCGGTCGTGAAGCGATGAAAGGACGTTTTATTGTTGATCCTGAACAGAATATGACGCTTGGGAACATCATAGTTGATTCAGAAAAATTATATAACATCACCAAGCGCCCGAGAAAATCACTGCGCATAGCGCTGCTTGCCAGCAACCCGGAGCTTTATTCCAACCAGCGTATCATGGAAGCCGGCATTACTCGCGGGCACGAAATGATATTTGTGAATATCCGCAGGTGTTATATAAATGTGAGTTCAGAAAACCCGGCGGTGCATTATACCGGCGGCAGAGCTCTTGATGATATTGATGCGGTTATTCCGCGTATCAAACCTGCGATCACCAGCTATGGCTGTGCAGTGTTGCGCCATTTCGAACATTTGGGTGCATATTGTTTGAATGATGCGATCTCGATCTCACGTTCGCGCGATAAACTTCGTTCGCTGCAATTGATGGTGAATAAAGGCATTGATATTCCAGTGACCGGTTTTGCCGATTCACCTGATAACACTGCTGATCTGGTTGAGATGGTTGGTGGTGCGCCACTTATCGTGAAGCTGCTGGAAGGCACGCAAGGTAAGGGTGTGGTTCTGGCACAAACTGATAAGGCAGCCGAATCTGTGATCAACGCATTCAAAAGCCTGAAGGCTAATATATTGGTGCAGGAATTCATAAGCGAAAGTCAGGGCCGTGATTATCGTTTATTTGTGATCGATGGCAAAGTTGTTGGTGCGATGGAGCGCGTTGCAGCTAAGGGCGAGTTCCGTGCGAACATTCACCTTGGTGGCACTGCGACTGAAACGAAGATCACTAATGCGGA
>JBEHXK010000006.1:0-123141 GCA_048498735.1 Pseudomonadota bacterium | reverse complement strand
CTGATCGGCCAGAATGGCAACAACAATTCCAGCGGAGCATTTTCGGGTTCATGGGCAACTGGTAACGTGACCAGTTATATGCAGGGAAGCAGCAATGAGTATGTCGGTGGGTTAATAGGTTATGATTATTCTTCAGCCACATTGAGCAATATTTATGCGACCGGCAATGTAACCTATAGCGGAACAAGCGTTTCAAGAGTTGGTGGACTAATAGGAGGCACAGGTCTTACTACCGCAACGATCAATCTGGCAAATGCTAAAGGCAATGTCAGCAATACTTATACAGGAGCAAATAATAGCGCTTCAACCACAAGCTATACTGGTGGTTTGGTTGGCCAGAATACCGCTACAATCACGAACAGCTATAGCACTACCGGTACGGTCAATTCAATAACAATGAACAGCGGTACTTTCAACGTAAGTATGCCTACAGGTGGCCTGGTTGGCCAGAGCAGCGGCACCATCAGTTCATCATATTCAACTGAAAATGCTACCTACACTTATAGGGGCACATCAACAGTACAAAACAATGTCCATGTTGGTGGACTGGTTGGTTTCAATAGTGGCAGCGGATCAATTTCTTCTTCATATGCGACCGGAAATGTGACCGGACAATATTATGACGGCTCATATGCGAACGGCGTGATCCAGGGATTCTATGGAGGACTTGTCGGCCAGAACGGCGCTTCTTCAAATGCGGCCATCATCACCACTTCTTATGCCACCGGAAATGTTACAGTATCGACAGGCGGAACATCAACACAATTAGGCGGCCTGGCAGGCAATGACAGCAGTAGTGCAACGACCTCTATTTCCGATTCTTACGCAATGGGTAATGTTACATATAATGGCACTTACGCTAACGCTTCTATTGGTGGATTGGTCGGTTCTTTAAGTAATGGAAGTTTGATCACACGCACATTTTCTACCGGAGGCGTTACATCAGCAATATCGGGCAGCGGTGGGTTGATAGGTAATATTTCTTCTGGCACTTCATCAGTAACCAATAGTTACTGGGATACGGTGACTAGTGGTAAAAGTTCCGGCGTTGGTGCAAATTCCAGCACAGGAACCGTTAGTATCACAGGCTATACAACAACGCAGATGCAGGCAAATCTGACGACGAACTTCCCGAACTTCTCAACCAGCACATGGGGAATAGTAGCGGGAAATAGTTATCCATATCTGCTGTGGCAGTTTGCGAATGGAACAACACCGCAGGTGCTTGCAGGTTATGCATTCAACAGCCCGGCAAGGCAGACGCCTTACACTGATGGCTTGATCTATGCCTATGTTGATAATACTTTCGCGGGTTCGGCAAAAGCATCATCAGTAAATGGTTATTATTCGATTCTGGTTCCGCAGGGAACCATCCAGGGAACTGGCAGCAATGTGCTGATCTATATTCCTGGAACAACTGCAGGAACCGCGACAGGCGTTTCATTCACTGAAGGTGTGACAGGTTCTGTGAACGCGCTGAATTTCACTGGCGGCAATGAGAACACTTATGCACTTTCACTGTTCAATAATTCATTATGGCTGGGAAGCATTCCTGGAAGTGAAAGTTCAAACCTTTCTGGATTACTTGCAAAACTTTCAGCTGAACAAACTGCATCTGGCATAACCGGGCCATATACGATCTCCGGCTCTACTATTACGATGACAGGTGGTGCGAACCTTGTTATTCCGATGACAAAATCCGGCGGAACAAATTTTGATATCACCATGAATGTTTCACACGCAGTGAATCCGGATGCGAGTTTATTTTTATTGGATTTTAACTCAAGCGGATTAACAGTTGCGTCTAGCAATCCAAATGATGGAACCTCATGGCTTGATTCAACCAAGGTTCAATCATATTTAAGTGGTGATAACGTTATTGTTGAGGCGATAAACGGCCTGCTGAAGATTGGCTCGAACATTAGCTGGTCTACCAACAGCATGCTTGGCTTCAACGCAAAAACCAATATCACCAACACCGCAACAATCACCAACACATATAACAACACTGGCAGCTATGGATCTTTGACAATTCCGGTGCAGCTATTCTTCCGTGCGGATATGTTCGGTTCAAACACCACGAACAACGGGCAGGTTACAAATAGCGGCACGATAGATTTTTCAGCCAGCACAGGTGCGATATCGGTGTTCATCGATAGATCAACATATGGCGGCAGTTTCACGCAAGGCACAATAAACCAGAACAGTAACTGGAGCACATGGGCAGCAACAAATCTAACCAACCAGACTGTCAGCACACAACTTACTACTTATTCACTGATAAACACCGTCACTGATCTTGCGGCGATAAATTCTGGCTTATCTGGAACATATGCTTTTGGTAAACTGATCCTCGGTGGATATAGCGCATTCAATTCCAACACGCCAATGGGAACTTTCACCGGCATTCTTGATGGCCAATATTGCGTGCTGATGGGCGGCTCTGTCTGCGGCGTTACGCAGCTTACTCTGGCGCCTTCGGCTTCAGTTACAAATACCGGTCTATTTAGCGGTAATGGTACTGCCGGAAAGCTAAGAAACTTTATCCTGGGAATGGATGTAACACAAACAGCTACGACTACTGCCTCAACAAGTTTGAATGCCGGAACCTTGCTGGCAAATAACGGTGGTGTTATTACAAATGTTACGACCACCGGCAACGTGATTTATACATATAACGGCACCGGTGCCATGAGCAGTGCCGCAATAAATGTAGGAGGCATAACTGGCGCCAATACTAACAGCGGCGGCACGGCATATATAATCAACAGCACAAATAAAGGAAATGTTATAGTCACCAGCAATTATGGCGGCACTTCGACAATGAGTGTACGTATAGGCAATCTGGTCGGTGACAATACCACTAATGGCATCATGAAGGGGGATATTTCCACCGGTTATACCACATTTACTTTCAAAGATTCTGTTCTAACAGGCGCTGAAACACTTTATCTAGGCGGCCTTGTAGGCGCGAATTTAAGTACCACTTCTTCAATAACGAACTCTTCAGCAAGCGGTTATGTAGGTGCATCATATTATGATAATACTTACACTGCCGGCATTTCTTCTACACGCATAGGCGGATTGGTTGGTGAAAATGATTCAACCATTTCAAACTCTACCGCTTCCGGTACAGTATATGATTCAATACAAAACGCCACGCAAAGTGTTGGTGGATTAGTTGGTTTAAATAGCGGCGCTTCGTCCGTTATAAATAGTAACTCATCAGCAAGCGGAACTGTTACATATATAGGAACTGCTTCTACTAATTTGGGCGGCTTAGTTGGAAATAACACAAACGGCACTATCAGCAATGCCAGTGCAACAGGAAATACTTACCTTACTTATAATGGCTCTCCGGCAGCTAACGTTTCAGAATATATAGGTGGCTTGGTTGGCCAGAGTAGCGGTTCGATAAGCAGCAGTTCAACACAGACCGGAACTGTAAATGCAACAAATAGTATTGGTGCGGTAGCATTCGGCGCAAATATACAAATGGGCGGGTTAGTTGGAAATATAACTACAGCCGGTTCTGTGGCGGATTCAACTTCATCAGAAAACCTTATCTATACTTATAAAGGCGCTGCGACAGTTAGTAATAACGTTTACATAGGTGGCCTGGTTGGAAGCAACTTCTCTACAGTAACTTCACCTGCACTTTCGATCTCAGGAAATTCATATGCATCAGGTAATATTCTGGCGCAATATTATGATAACACTTACTCAACTTTCAGTGTTTCTTCATATATTGGCGGCCTAGTCGGCAAGAATGGTAATAACACATCTACTGGCCTTTCAGGATTACATGCGAGTGGAAATATAACCGATTACTTACAAGGCGGCACCCAGTTTTTAGGTGGATTACTTGGAACAAATGAGAACACTGCCGATGTTTCAAATTCGTATGCGACGGGAAATATTACTTATGTTGGGAACGGCGCTGTTTATGGAGGTGGGTTAATAGGCCAGATGCAAAATGGTGGTAACCTGACTAATAACAGCTATTCACAGACTGGTGAACTTAACATAACTTCAACACTAAGTGGTTCAGCAACAACTTTAGGACTAGGCGGATTGATCGGTAAGCTCACGGGCGCTGGAGCGATCACGAATGCGACATCATCTGAAAAAATCACTTTCAATTATCAGGGAACTTCCGCAAATACCCTTACTGTTGATATGGGTGGTTTAGTAGGCATTAACTGGTCAAGCGCGGCAAACAGCATTTCAAGTTCTTCCTCAAGCGGATTGCTCAAAGGGCAATATGTTTCCGGTTATAGCGGAAATGTTGCAGGCGTTATTGGCGGACTTGTGGGAGCAAATGGTGCTAATGATGCAACCGGTGCTTTCTCAGGTTCAAGTTCCTCAAGTAATATTATAAGTTCTTTATCGGGTGCTTCGGAATATCTTGGTGGCCTGATCGGAACCAACCAGAGTAGCAGCACGATAAATAACGTTACTGCATCCGGCGATATCACCTATACGGGAAATTATTATTTTTATACCGGCGGATTGATAGGGGTCTCAGGAAATAGTGGCACAACGCCTGTATCAACCAATATAACTAATGCACACGCAACCGGAACTATAAGAGATACTTATACTGGAAGTGGAACTACGACAAACTTTTCTTATGTAGGTGGATTGGTTGGAATATTATATGGTAATATAACCAATAGCGATGCAACGGTTGGCTCGATAAATATTTCAGATCAGGTGAATGGTACGGGTTCTGTAAGCTATATGACAATCGGCGGTTTGGTCGGTAAACTTGGTGCTGGTGTGATCTCAGGATCTTCTTCATCAAAAGATATTACATTCACCGCCAAAAGTGCGTCGGATAGTACGAGCTCAATTTATATAGGCGGCTTGGTTGGTATCAATAACTCCAATGCAGCAAATTCAGCTACAAATACTAGTTCAAGCGGAACAATATTAGCCCAATATTATGATGATACGTATAAAACCCAACTATTTTCAACCTATATAGGCGGGCTTATGGGGACAACGGGCAATGCTGATGCAACCGGTACATTCTCTAGTTCAAGCTCATCAAGTAATGTAACGGATTATTTGCAAGGTGGAACCGTGTTTCTCGGTGGCTTACTTGCAAACCATAACAGCACCGGAACTATTTCAAATGTTTCTGCGACAGGCAATGTTACATATACGGGTGGCAGTAATGCTAATATCGGCGGATTGATAGGCAGGATATCAAACGGCGGAACGGTTGATAGCGCTTCTGCTTCAGGTAATGTAACATTAACATATAACGGCACACCAAATTCTGCCTCCAATTATGCATATGCTGGTGGCCTAGTAGGGTTTGATACAGGAACTATTAGTAATAGTCATGCTTCTGGTGGAACGGTTCAGGTAATAAACCAAGCCACCGGTAATTATGGGCAAGGCTATGCAATAGGTGGACTGGTTGGACAATCTACAACAACCAGTGGCGGAATTACAAATTCATGGTCTTCAGAAAATGTAACTTATATCTATCAGGCAACAAGCTTAAATTCTACAACTGCTAATCTTGGGGGATTGGTTGGATATAGTGGTTCTGCAAGTTCTGCTATCTCAAACTCATATGCAACCGGCAATTTAAGTGCATCTTATTATGATAACAGCTATCTTAACCAGGGACAGTTTGTATCCATAGGTGGACTGGTAGGACAGAACGGTAACCAAACAACTGACACTGCAACTATAATACAATCTTATGCGACTGGCAGTGTTAGCAGTTCTTTAAATTCAACAACAAATCCAGCACTTGGCGGATTGGTCGGAACAAATAATAATCTTTCGGCAGTGACCATCTCTGATGCTTATGCAACAGGCAGTGTGATATATACCGGCAGTTCTGCAGCACAGCTTGGCGGCTTGATTGGTAAAAATAATAACTCCGGCGGAACTGTGGCACGCACTTATTCAACCGGATATGTTTCAAGCACAGGTGTTGGAAGTTCAGTTGGTGGATTAATAGGATATATATATAACGGCACAACTGCAGATTCATATTGGGATATGCAGACATCTGGTCAGGCAACAAGTGCTGGCCAGGAAATTGGCAAAACAACAGCGCAATTGCAATCAGCACTTCCTGCGAACTGGAACCCATCAATATGGAATATAGTTTCCGGCGCGACCTATCCTTATTTCCATACAACTTATGTGAGCGCACCTGATATCATCGCGGGAACTGCGTATAATGCTGATGGCACGATCGCTGCGGGCGCTTCTGTAAGCGTGCTTATAAATGGTGTTGCTTTGACCAGCACCAGCGCTTCAACTGGCGCAAGTGGCTATTATTATTTCTATGTACCGACTGGAACATTATCAAATTCAGAAGTTCTGGTTTATTTATCGGGCGACACAAAAGGCCAGACATTGCGTGAAAATGTTTCAGGCACAACAACTGATATAAACCTGCGCAGCACCTATTTAACTTTCAACAGCGCTGATTCAAACCTTACAACATTATTGACAAATCTTGCAACCGCGCAAGGCTCATATACTGGTGCAAATTTCACTTACACTAATGGCAGTTCATTGACCATGAGCAGCGGTGCTAATGTTCAATTAGTGTTAAGCAATTCAAGCTTCTCTGTTGATAAAGCGATCACTGCTTCCGGTGGAACTATTGCGATAGACCAAACCGGAACTTTGACACAAAGCGCTGCCCTCACAGCAGCGAATTTATTACTGACCGGCAGCAGCGGCGTATATACACTAACCGGCAGCAATAATATTGGAACAATTGCAGCAAACACTGGGACTATAAACTTCAATAACGGCGCACATAACCTTGTTATCGGCAGTATAAATGGAACCAATGGCATCAGCGCCGCGAACCTATATCTGACTGATACAGCAACGGTTACACAAACTTCTGCAATAAATGCTACAAACTTATTATTGAGCGGCACAAATGGCGTTTACACACTTACAAATAGCAGCAATAATATTTCTGTTCTGGCAGCAAATACCAGCACGGTAAATTTCAATGATGGTGCAAATACATTAAGCATTGGCAGTGTTAACAGCACTGATGGTGTGACCGCAACAAATTTCTATCTGGCTGATACAGGCGCAGTTTCACAAAGCAGAATTATCAATGCAACCAATGTGGCTTTGAGCGGCGTTGGCGGATCATTCATTCTAGATTCTGTTGTAAATGGTGTAAGCAATTTTGCAGCAAATGCAGATCTGGTAAGGTTCAACTCAAGCAATGATCTTCTCATTACCACTATTAATGGCGTGAGCGGTGTGACCGCAACCAGCAGGTTCAAATTAAAAGCTACACATGTTACCCAGAATGCTGCTATCAACACAGCCGCATTAGCATTATGGGGCACGGGTGCTTCTTATGTTTACACATTAAACAATGCGCAGAATAATATTTCACTGATCTCTGGTAACACTACTACAATTTCTCTAACAAACTCTGCATCTATTATGAACATAGGTTCGAGTTCAGGCTATACAGGCCTGACAGTAACCAATCTATATCTGACCGATAGCAACATCGTGAACCAAGACCAGGTACTGGTCGCAACCAACGCAGAATTCTCCGGCGCTAATGGTGTTTATAACCTTACAAATCTAGGAAATAATATCGGCACAATTGCCGCGAACACGGGAACTTTGAACCTGAATAATGGCAGCCATGCGTTAACTATTGGCAGTGTGAACAGCATCAACGGTGTGACTGCGACGAATTTCTATCTGGCTGATAATGGCGATGTTACGGAAACACAAGGTATTAACGCTACATATGTTTCACTTGCAGGCACAAGTAATTACACGCTCGATGCAACAAATAATATCGGCAATCTTGCAGCAAATACAATATCTCTGGTTGTTGATAATGGAAGCCACGATATTGATGTGGCAAGCGTGAATGGCATAAACGGAATCACAACTTCTGCAGCAACACAATTAACCACAACCGGAAAAGTAACGCTTGATCAGGCGATAGCTGCTGGCGGTGGTGATAGTTCAATTGTTATTAGCACCGGAACTTTTGATAATAATGCCGGTTCTACAGCTCTGAATCCAGGCACCGGCGGCAGATTCCTGGTCTATTCAACTGACCCAAGAAATGATGACCGCGATGGCCTGGCTTTTGATTTCAAATTATATAATAAAACCTATGGAGGCTATGATCCGGCATCAGTAACAGAAAGTGGCAATGGCTTTTTCTATTCTATCGTGCCTGTGTTAACAATCACTTCACTCGATGATACGCGCGCATATGGCGCTGCTGATAATTTAACTCAATATAGCGTTACAGGTTATATAGACGGCGACATTGCATCAACCACTTATAGCGGCACACCTTCTCTCACTTCAACATCACTCGCAACTTCGAATGCGGGCGAAACATTCACTATCACCGCAACTGCTGGGTCGCTTGCTTCATTGATCGGTTACCAGTTCAATTATGTTAGCAGTGGAACGCTGACCATAACCAAGGCTAATCTGACCGCAACAGTACATGACCAAAGCCGTTCTTATGGCGCAACCAACCCTACTTTAGCGGCAAGCGATGTAACATGGACAGGCCTGCAGAATGGTGAAGATTCAACCGTGCTTGATAGTGTGAGCTTTAACATAGCAGCAAGTGGCACTTCAAATGTTGGCGGAAATTATGCGATCTCGATCGCTTCATTCAGTGATAATAACTATAATTTAAATGTTGTGAATGATGTGACAGCCGGCCACTTGGATATAACTAAAGCAATCCTATCTGCCGTAGTGCATGACCAAACAAGAATATATGGTGATGCGAACCCGAACCTAAGCGCTTATGATGTAACATGGACAGGCCTGCAAAACGGCGAGGATGCAGGCGTCCTGGATAGCGTTAATTTCAGCTTTGCCGGAACCGCAACACCAACTGCGAATGTCGGTACAACCCATGCTATCTCGATCGCCTCATTCAATGATAATAACTATAGTTTAAGTGTTCCTTCTGCGGTGACCAATGGAACTTTAAGCATAGATAAAGCTCAATTATATATATCCGCTGGTAATACTTTCAGGATATTGAACACTATACAGCCGACCTTCCAGGCTTTCTATTCAGGATTAAAAAACAATGAAACACCTTCAGTATTAAGTGGAACACTTGTCCTGACCGATGCATCTGCAGGCACCAGCACACCTGGTGTATATGCTATCATCCCAAGCGGCCTGACATCTAATAATTACAATATAAACTATGTGAATGGCAAACTGATCGTTAACCCGCCGGTACCTGATACATTCGCTCAGGTTTCACAGTCACCAACAAAAAATAATCCGACAGTTCCTGTTTCTAATAATATTACAACGCCTATCGGCCAGCAGCAGGATCTGGAATTATATTTCTATGATGGTGATAGCTATACAAAAATTTATAGCCTGACAGATGATGAGCTTGACTGGTGGAATAAGATCAAAAAAAATCCGGTCATGTAATCACGAATTCCTAATGAATATATAAGGTATATCCTTGCCCTTCCAGGTCATTATCCATGAATAACAACTGATCAACAATAACGTATCAAGCAGAACGCCGAAAAGCAGATATAGAACCGGCATGAATAAAAGCGTGCCTGCGCTTATAATATAGGCATGGAGCATATATTGCATTGGCAGGAAAATGATAAAGTATAAGATCGTGAGTAGTGTGGCGATGAATTTATGCCAGAAAGGAAAATCAAAAATATAATATATTAGCGCGAAAAATATCGGGATCAGGAAAAGCATATATATGCCCGTAACCATCATGCCGGGAATGAAATACCACATGCCATAAGGCACGTAGCCGGGCCTAATAAAGAAATATATCGAGGCTGATAACTGCAAAATTATTCCTGCACGGAAGATATAAATAAGCGGCAAATAGGTTTTTCTGATGAAGCAGGAGATTATAAAAAGTATCAGCGCGATAAGTATATTGATTCTGATACCCGACAGAGTTGGCAGTGCCACAGGCGGATTTGGGAAAGGAATATAGAAGGTTTTGCCAAGTATTTTTGTTACTGTAACACCTGTTAATCCGCCCAGATGAAGCTTTGCGATCCAAAAATCAAACATTGTTTTCCAGAGATGAATTATGAAATCCATTTTCAGGAAAAGTGCCGTATCAAATAATATTGGCAGCAATATCAGGCTTAGACCGGTTGCAAAACTGAAGTTAAGTTTGTTCATTGAACGGTGCATTAAAATGGCAGTGCCCTTTACACCGCGATAACGCGCCTGAAGAATTTTTGAAGCACTAATGATCTGTTTTTGCATATCAGAACTCCCTGAATACGCCGAAGTTAACACCTAAGCGATCATAATTAGGGTTATGATAATCCTCACCGCGCACATCAAAACCCCAGCGCTTGCTTACCCATTTACGCCATTCAAGCGAAAGCTGGTCGCTGTGGAAATCACTGAGTGCGGTATTAGGCCCGATTATCTGATAGGCCTCCGTACCAAAACCGTAGCGCAGGGTTAGGAAATAATCCTTATCCTTACCTTGAGTAACTGCTATGAACTGCGAAGTGGAATTGACATCGCCCGGGCTGCTGTTATTACCGCGAATGCCGGCCTGAATTATCCATGGATCCTGAAAATAATAAGTGGCACCTAGAAAAAGGCTTCTATCTTCATGCACGTCCATAGATTTGTAATCGCCCAAGCCAACCGTTGCTATAAGCTGCTCACGATCAAGCAGTTTACGATTCAGGAAAACATCCGCACGATAACGCGGCATATAACTTGCATCATTACCAACCCCTAATGTGGCCGAGCCAAACCATTTGGGATTGAATATGTGAGTATCACCTATGGCACCATATTGCCCGTTTTCATGAAATTCTGTCTGATTGGTGAATTCACCGTTCCAGATATTATCCGGATCTGTCTGGATCTGGCCTTTCACATATTCACCATACCAGTCACCATAATTATTACTTATGGAATGATAATCGCCGCCGGTTTCAACATAACCGCTGGTTTTATATGGTTGTGCATCTTCGGCTTTTGCAGAGAAAGAAAATATAGAAGCAAATAATAATAGAATTACCGCAGCTTTGGCGCTTCGTTTCTTCTGTGGCCGCTTCATTGGATGTTTCATCTTCAAAGGCCTGCCGGTCAATATATCACTTATGCATTCTGATGCGGTGCCATCACCATATGGATTTTTTGCCTTACGCATAGCTTCATATAATTTCCGGCGGCGAAGAAGTTTCCTCACCTGCGCGATGATCTTTTTCTTGCGCGTACCAACCAATATTCCGGCACCTGCTTTTATGATCTCCTGCCTCTCAGTATTATCACGCAGCACCAGAACAGGAACGCGCAGGCCGATCGCTTCCTCTTGTATGCCGCCGGAATCGGTCATCACCAGCCATGAATTTTTTAGCACCCATAACAGCACCGGATAATCCAGAGGCGCCGTTAGATGGATTCGTGCTTTTATTTTTTTCGGCGCCTTATCTATTACGCCCTGCACTTCCTGCATTACTTTCGGGTTGGGATGCACCGGCCAAACCACAAAAATATTCTCATGTTTAGTAAGTAATTCGCACACAGCCTCGGCAATAGCACCGATATTGCCATCCTGATTTTCACGACGATGCGCAGTGACCAGGATCATTTTTTTATTTTCAAGTTCCGGCTGCAGATCGCAGATCAATTCCGGCGTAGTAGTGTTGCCGCAATCATATCCTTCAAGCTTTTCAACACCAAGTTCCGATGCTTCAACAATTGTATTGCCGACAACATTAATAAGTTTCGGATCAACACCTTCGCGCAGCAGATTCTTTTTCGCGGCTATCGTTGGTGAGAAGTGGAAGTTCGCAAGCTGTGCTATCAGTACGCGGTTCTTCTCTTCCGGGAATGGATTATTGCTATCATGCGAGCGCAAACCCGCTTCAACATGGCCGATCTGACGCTGTTGATAAAAGGCTGCAAGAGCCGATATCATCGCAGAACTTGTGTCACCATGCACTAATACAATATCGGGATCCGCTTCACTTAAAATGATGGAAATATTTCGCATCAGCGCGATGCTAAGTGCTGAAAGAGCATCCAACCCATCTGCTTTTTCGCGCACCAGATCTATATTATAGTCAGGCATAATGCCGAAGAATTTGTAGAGATGTTTGGTCATGCCGTTATGTTGACCGGTGTGCAGAAGCAATGGCTCCGCCCCGGCTTTTTTAAGTTCCAGATATACGGGTGCCATTTTTATTATTTCCGGGCGGGTACCTACCGATATCAATATTCTCTTCTTTGTCATTATAAAACACTCCCGCTTTTCGCTATGATCCTTGCCTTTTCTTCCGCCCAGATGGTGCCATAAGTAACAACGCCTTCCATCACTTCTATTTCAAGCGCGCAAACACTTGTAGGCATTTCTTTCATGCCGATAACGCTTCCTTCACAGATGATTATTTTTCCCTCTGAAATAACTGGGCCACCTATCTGGCAATTCGCGCCGATATACAGATCGCCAACACTTACCACCGCACCATCGATCTGGGTATTATCGGAAATATAAGTGAAATCATTACTTTTAATGCTGCCTTTTATATGCGAACTGCTGCCAACATAAAAATTGCGCGTGGTTATGAGATTGCCTTCAAACAGGCTTTTTTCCGGCATTTTTAAATCACCATCTATTACCCAGCGCTTACCAGAATTGTTACGCACATTTGGTATCTGCTCTAAAGGCACATAATTAACGGATATTTTTTTTGCCTCTTCTAACTGCCCAAAAATTATCTTCTTGGCATGCAGCCTTTCGAAATTACTGTTTGCTGACAACGTAATATTTTCTTCCGCGGAACTACGCCCAAATAATTTACATCCCTGCCCTGCCTGTAATGAACCGTTGCAATGCATCCAGCGGGCAGTGGTGCAATCAGATGCCAAGGTTATATCACCTTCCGCCAATATCGCACGAAATTGGCTGTTTTCACCAGCATCAACGGAACCTGCGCTATATACTTCAGTTTCATAAAATGTTTTTGCGGGCAGCTTTAAAGAAGATTTCGCAAGAATAAGTTTTGCGGTGGAGTTATTCTTTTTTTCTTCATCATCGAAGGTGATATCCCTGCCCTTACCTACGATCAGGAATTTATTATTATCAGGCAAAGCTCCGGTGACATTATAATCAAGATCATCATTCTCAAAAAAATCAGGCAAATTCTTCTCAAGAAATTTTTTAAAACTCTGCGCGAAATATCTTATATCACTGTTATAATCCTGAATAACGCGTAAGGGTTTGGTATCAGTCGGACGTTTCAATTCTTTTATGCTTGGTATTAGCGGAAGAATGAACAAAGCAACCGTGGCGGCGATTAATATAAATGGCCACAATATCATGAGTCCCCCATGCTGAAATTCTTATCACGAAAGCGTGAGGTTTTTACCCAGACGAATTTTGCATTCTTGCCTTTTACAAGCTGAGTGATGCTTGCCTTGGAAACAGTGAATGTGCTGATAAGAAAATTGCAGATATTAAATGGTAGCAGTAATATACGCCTGTTGCCGCGATCAAGATAGACAGCAGAAACTATTTCAAAGAATGCAGCGAAATTGCCTATTCCGAAAAATGCCGTGAGCGCAAAAAGCGCTATCGCCGAGTTAACAAAATTATCATTACCGACATAGAATAATATTGTGGCAAGCACCCAGCCCATAACAATTATGGGCGACATTATATATACGCCGAGCAAAAGAAGGGCATCGAGCTTTTCACCAAACCTGATATTGCGCGTGGTGACGCATGCCCAGGTGTAACGATACATTGATTGGTTATGCCCCTTCGCCCAACGCGTTATCTGGCTGACGCGCACCGGCCATGTTTCAGGAACTTCCTCATAACATTCAGAGCGGTTCTGATAGACAGATTTCCAGCCCTGCAATATGGCACGATAGGTAAGATCAGTATCTTCCGCCAATGTATTTTCAAGCCAACCGCCAACACTTTCAAGCGCCTCCACCCTTATGCCGCCCACTGTGCCACCATATTGCGGCACAAGATCCATATTCATACGTGCCTGCTGATCGACCTGATATCCGCCGGAACGCTCCAGATCAAGCAGACGTGTAAGCAGGTTGCGATCAGTATTTATAGGCACCACGCGGCCCATCACCAGCCCCACTTCTGGATCAAAGAATGGCGCTGCGAGTTGTTTTATCAAACCGCGGCCCGGAATATAATCAGCATCAAAAACTATTATCAGTTCGCTTTTGACATATTGCATAACATCAATAAATGATGCCGCTTTACCCGGCGGGCCATCTTTACGGTAATAAGGAAATATTACATCAGGTGCGGAATCAACAAACCCAGCCAAAATCTCATCCGTTCTATCAGTTGAATGATCGCTGATGACGATTATTTTAAGTTTATCTCGCGGATAGGTTACCTTCAAAAGCGCTTCCAATGAATTGGCAAGCACGGCCTCTTCATTATGTGCCGGCACAAGCACTGTGACGCTTGGCCAGTTGGCGGTATCTATATCTATATATGGGTGGCGCTGCTTGCCGAAAAGACGATTGACCGTAAAGATATAGTGCCTGACTGTATAGATGAATATAAGCAGCATCACCATCACCAATATAATTTTCAGAATGATTATCATAAATTATTATTAATCAAATATATGGGAGAAAAGTATCTGCGCAGGGATAAGAAAGATATCATCTTAGGGGCTGAATTCGTTAATAAGACATAAGGAAAATGCGTCTTCTAAACTACCGGTTGCAAAAAGATTTTAAAAAGCCTAGCAACGATCTATGAGATATAAAAATTACCTGTGTTTTGTTCTGATATTTATTGCAGCATGCAGCACGGCGGATAATAACGCCGGCAAATCTGTGTCACCAAAGTTCGGCCCGAAAACCATAAAACCACCAGCGGCAATATTGGATATAAAATATCATGAAAACTGGGATAGACCTGAATATCTGATGGCTGATTCTGCACATACAGAAAACTATCTGACCGAACGCGAGAAAAAAGTTTTCTACTACCTGAATCTTGCAAGGATGAACCCTCCATTATTTGCAGATACATATGTGAAAGATTATATGGGCGAACAGGGCTTTAGGAATTATGCCGATTTTGATGAGAAGAAAAACTCATTGATAAGAACGCTGGAACATATGGGCAAGTTAGATCCATTGCAGCCTAACAAAACGCTTTTTGAAGCAGCAAAATGTCATGCGATTTCTATAGGTGAAAAAGGTTTAAAAACACATGATCGCAGTTTATCCGGCTGCAAGATTCCTTTCGGCAATTTTGCTGAGAATATATCTTATGGTAAGTTAGATGCATTGGAAATAGTAATGAGCCTGCTTATTGATACTAACGTTAATAATCTTGGCCACAGGAAAAATATGTTGAATCCGGATTATAAGATCATGGGAGTTTCGATTGAGCCGCATAAAACCGATAATGAAATCGCCGTGATGGATTTTTCTCTATAAATTTGGCTACCACAATATTGAAGTTTATCCCTTAAGACCCATATATTAGTTAAGATAATATGGTTGCATTCAATTTCAAAAAAGATCAGGCGGGTAAGGTGGAATCAGGCGATAAATGCGCAACAATCCGCCCGAGCAAACGCGCAAAACCGGGCGATACTTTGCAGCTTTATACCGGTATGCGCACACGCAAAGTTAAGCTTTTAAAAGTGGCCAAATGCACAGAGGTGCGTGAAGTGACCATACATGATGATTTCATCGAAGGCATTGAGGAATTTGATGATGCGGAATTTCTGGAAATGATGGGAAGTGAGGATGAATCTTTGGATGAGTTCATTTCCTATTTCAGGAAATATTGCCCTCTGCCCTATCGTTGCTATTTATATATCTGGGCTGACATAGTTGATGCCAAGAAAACCTTCTACGCGCCAAAACGCTGATATTTGCTTGAGAATGGCAATAAAATCTGGATTTGCCAAAATTCCTTTTATATCATAAATATAGCGCGAAACTGCATAAGCATGGCAAGTGAGCAATAGTTTACATTTCAAACCGGCAACAGGAAATGCCTTACGAATATTGCTGATATTTTCGGTAATATTCATGGCAATCGCAACCTTGCAATTGAGACCTTTTTATAGTGTAGCCCTTGCCGAAGATCAGGAAATACAAATAAAACCCCATAAGAATAAAATGTCCGATTGCGGTCTGATTCTTCTCTCCGGCGGCACCTGCACTTTGAGATCAAACGGAGAAACTAAGAAGGGTGAAGAAAAATAAACCAATCGTTTCATTAGTAAACTCTATTTTGGTTGAAAATTGCATCAAAATAGGATAAAAGCCGCCTATAAACTTGGGGGAGTTATATAATGGATAAGGCCCGGCTGAAATTTCTTTTAGGCTGCCTTGATCAGGTGTTTGAGGGCAAGAAGCTTGATCTCAATTCTGAAACCAAAATCGTATACGATATTTTCGATAAGCTTTATTCCAAAAACCTTCTTCTTGAGAAGCCACAGGAATACTTCACCAGCAAAACTTATACACCAATAGGTGACACCAGCACCATCTCTTTGCCGTTTAAAATGACTAAGATCCGCCGCGGGTATGATAAAGACCTGCGCAAACAAGCCACTTTAAATATTAGAATGATCGGCAGTAAAGTTAGTGATCTGAACAATGATAGATTAGAGCGTTTATATGATGAATCTGCTGCACATATAATGCCTCAGGAAGTAAGTGCACATGCAGTATATGAGTTGCTCTATATTTTAAATAAAAAAGCTGAAGGTGTTGATGATAAGCCGTTTTTTATCCATACTAAAGATAAGAAGAACAAGATATTTAATAAGATCGCAAAGGATATAGGCCTCAAGCCATCAGATCTTCTAGATTTAAATATATTTGAGCATGACAGCCAAGATAAGATAATAAATCAAATATCTAAGAAAGTTAAAAAACAGCTTTTTAACAATGAGCTTGAATTTAATATTGGACGAAATGCAACTTTTTATGTGGCAACAACCAGCGATAAAAAGCTGATAGAAATGGAGGAATATTTCAGCAAGTTTGGAATCAAGGTGAAATCTATTGCTGAACTTATAGGGCCATTCAAAGATGCTGATGAACTTCATGGCACTGCAGAGGTTAATGCTGTCGGCACTAATGATGATAAAAATTCCGGGAAATATTACACAATTAAAAAATCTATAGAGGATAATTATACTAAAGAAGAGTTAACGGAACTACTTTTGAAAAATGGTGCTAATCCACAAAATAGCTACATTATAACAGATGATAGAGCCGCGATGTTCCATGAAAAGCTGATGGCAAAAGCTTTGGAAATATATGGGAATAATATTCCTGCTGAAATAAACGAGTTAATGTTCGGAAAATATGGTTATGACTATAAAACCCTTATAAAAAATAAGAATTTCCCCGGGGCTGAGATAAAGCATTTTATCGATGCGCTTGGAGGCCAGGAAAAGTTCTGGAATGAAATGGCAGAGCTTTCCCAAGATAAAGATAAAAGATTTATAGAAAACTATTCAGTGGTTTCTATCAGCCCAATTTTTGATTGTTATAAAGAAAATCCGCGTCTGTTTGTTACTAGTTCAAAAATAAAAAGCGCATTTATAGATGAGGCCCGTCCGAAGCACCCGTATGTTGAATCAGAACAATTTACCATTCCATATAATGATACAAGAACTTTGAAAGAAATGACGGAGGCTGGTGATTATGACGCCTATTATAAAACTACTGATATTGGACGCGCGTTAAAAGCACTGGTAAATAACTTTAATCTCCGTGAATTTATCGATAAAAATACTGAAACTTATGAATCTTATAAAGTTAGTGTAATTGGCAATAACCATAAGGTTGATGGGTTCAAAACTAACTTTCTTGAAAATTCTTCTGGCTTAAAATCAGCAACAGATTTTGAAAAGTTCATAGCAAATCATGATGCCTTTGTATTTGACGGTAATTTAAAGAAAAAAGATTTTGCTGCCACTGCGCATCTTTTCTTTGCAGCTGCGGTCGCGAAACAGACTGATCCACGCGATATTAAAAAGCTTATTGTTATTAATAATCCTAATGAAAACTTCAGGAAACTCATAGATCTTTATCACTCGTTATACGGTAAGGGCTATATCAAAGAATATCCAGCCAGGATGTTTTCCATCACTCATAATAATGAAGAACTGGAACGTGTAGTCATACATCATGCTAGAGAATATCGCCCTGTAGATTTCGAATATGATCATAATGAAATAACACCTTTAAAAATCCCTGAAAAAGAAGCGATTTTTAGCGCCTGCTCTTCTTCATCAGATACGCCGGAAAATATTACCTACGCAGCAAAAATAGCGTACTATCTAGCACTTTCAGGTAGGGATATAGTCTATGGTTCAGGTGATAAAAAAATGATGGGAGGCACATATAAAGGTTATCTGGCTGCAAAAAAATATGCTGAGGAAAATAATATTCCTTTTAATTCTGAGATTATTGGTTCCAGCACTACAAATCTTTTAAAACGTGAAACCTATGATGGCAAGAAGCCGGAAAATATAAAAGATGAGAATTTCTATTTTGCCCCTACCATTCATCATCGCAAAGAATTCCTTGTGGGCTCCAGCACATCAGCCATTGTTCTTTATGGTGGTGCCGGCACATTAGAGGAATTATTTTTTGCCCGGACTAAATCTGGATCTTATCAAATAAATGTGCTGAATGGTAAAGGCACATATGATTATCTGAAAGATATTCCCGGGAGTGAGAAGATCAATATATTGCAGTCGGTTGAAGAAATATTAACAAAAGTTTATAACGTTGATATCTCTGACCAGAAGGCAGCAAAATTCCTTGAAGATCATTTGAAGCCTAAAACCAATGGGCAGCATAATGAGGTTGCTTCTGTACAAACGAATGAACTCGTTAAGAAAAAAGCTTAGGGTCTATACACTGTCTTGAAATATAAAAACCCGACGGGACACGCCATTTTGTAATAATAGACTGATATATAAAGATAATCAACTTATCAATTTTTACCATATACCCCAAAAATACCCCCACAATTTTTGGATTTTATGGGACTAAAACTCGTATTAAACGAATGACAAACACTAGACTATTAAATTAAGTTATTCTATGAATATTTGACCGTCTCGCTCACGAGCGATTCTAAGTTCATCGTCAGTGAATTTATAATCACTTTCACCTTTCTCAGTTTTAATATGTTTATCAATTTCGGTCTGGCTACGATATTTACCTTTGCCTGTTTTAAATAATATTTGAAAATTCTTATCCCGGATTCCATTTTCTTTCAGGAAGGCTTTAAAATCAGAAATAGGAGCTTCATCGTATTTTGCATCATGAACATAATTTTTTGAATATAAAGTCTTTCCCATGTCGTTGCAGAGTACTTGATATTCTGTTTGCAAATCCTGCTTGTCTACAAGAACAGTTACTTTGATAAATCTAGAATCAATGTTTTTGTGCTTAGATTCACTATAACCAGCCTTTAAATTGTCTAATAAAGCCTCGCTAACAGGTATATGTATTTTAGAACTCTTTTTATTAACAGCAGGCGTAACCTTAATTTCTGATATAGATGAAGGTGGGGTATTATCATTCACTGAGTGATTTATGATTATTGCAACGGGCGCTGGAGAGTGAATAACTTCTACGATAGGCTGCACTGCAGGAGTATTATTAGAATTATTTTCATTTGCTAAATATTTTTCCCACGCCCCCGGAGGGTTATATTTTCCTTCAATACTGTGCGAAAAAGTTATTATGGTTCTAGGCGAGGTCCCAAAATTCTTTTGTTCACTGCCAATATAAATATGTTCATCAAACTTCTTTAATATTGTTTGCAAATCTTCATCATCATAATTTAACCCAGCAAATAATTTTATGAGATACTCGCCTTTAGCTGGCTTTTTTCCACTTTCTCTGTCGGTAATATCTTGGCGATCTAGACCACTAATCTCAGTAGTTTCCATCTGTTTATTGACTCTTAAAAACTTCACATAAACGTTAATAAGGTCATCTCCTTTTATTTCCTTTGCAACAAGATCCATGCGTGCATCAAGGCTATCTTTTTGCATTGCAACGGCTATTATCAAATCTTCTTTTACGGTTCTGTCCCTTGCCCCCTTCTGACGATAAGGTAATATATCATTGAAAAAGTTTACCGCTGTATCAAACTCACTAACTTCTCCAGGTTTCGCCTCCTTCGAAACGGCACCACTTTTGAACATATCGTTGAATGATATCTCAGAAATACTTGTCTTATTAGCTTCTATTGCGTCCAATACATCCTCATTGATGCCAAAATCCGTGTTTTTCCTTTCCTTATACTCTCTTATAAACCTGACACCATTTGCTGCTTTTTCATTTGAATCATTACCACTTTCATTTTTTATTATTTCCAAGCCGGCTTTTAAATTACCTTTACGTAAAGCTCGGATCATCAAGATATCTTCTTTTGATGGAGCTCCTTTTTCCCACCTGGCAGATACTTCTTCTCTTAGATAATTTGTTATTTTATCGAAGTCTTCATCAGGTATTTTTTTACAATCTTTGAATATAGCCATCAAAGTATCACGCTGAGGAAAGCTCTCGCCTTTCTCTATTTTTGATAGCCTGTGAGACAGTACGGATATGCGCCCATCATATTTATACTCATACATGGTTTTATCTTCACGAAGCCTTACATATTTTACAATATTGCCTATGGCTTTTCTTAGGTCTTCATTTCTTAGATAACCAAGTGCCTTATCCATATTAGGCTCAAGCAATGCCTTAACAACATGCATTGATTCTCTTGTGCTATGTTGTTTTTTGTTACTTTTTGAATAGGGCGCTAAAAGCTCGGTAACTGCGTTTATAGCTATATCATGGTCGCTTTCCGGCTCATTTTTACGGGACAAATTGTATGTTTTAAATAATCTTACAAATGTCTCTGGGTTTGGTTGCTGTTTATCCAATTCATACACACTATGCTCACCATTCTTAGGCTTATCAGCGTACATTCTGATATATCTAAGATATGTTCCTAAAAGAGCGCCTTCCTTTTCTGACTTTATTACTTCAAACCCTTTTTTTAGATCTTTTTGCTGAAGCGCACGAATAAGTATAAATCCTTCTTTTGTGATCTCCACCGGTCCACCTACACCGCTAGTAACCTGAAAGGGTCTAATTGTATCTTTAAATAGAATCGTTACTCTATCAAACTCACTTTCTTCTTTTTTGTCTGGTTTATTTTTTGAAAGATCAAAATCCCCAAAAATAGTGTTTACGGTGTTGAGCATCGGATGACTTATACCATTTTCTATAAATGATATTCTTTCTGGGGGAACAGAGAAATCAGCCATATTCATACCTTTGTATTTTCTTATGAACCTCACAGATACGCCTATGGCGTTATGCGGACCAACCCCATCTATCTTTTCCTTTTGTCTAGACCAAAAATTATTGGCCAACTCATATAATTCATTATAACTATCAAGATCGCTAGGATTTTGAGGGTCTTTTAACATTGAAGCAAAAGCTTTAGCCGCCTTTTCTGCCTGCTCCGCAAATACAACTTCTTTACCTTTGAATTGCTGATATGTAATTCCAAGATGGGCTGATATATCATTTATAACTTCATCAAAATTTATAGTCAGGCTCTTTCTGCCAGTTTTTTCCATCCACCCTTGGGCTATATCTGAAAAACCATCAATAAACTCTTCAAACTTCCTATCATAAAATTCTGGTCTTTCTCTGAAAGTTTTTGCATATACCAGCCTGTCATTTAGTATCTCAGATAATTTATTTATAACAGAGTTTGTGATTTCAGCCGGATCATTGCCAACGATTCTTTTATCTCCGGCAATCTCAAGAGCTCTCAAACCCATTCCTCTGAACCAAATATGCCCCCATATTCCAGGTGGCACGAAAGCACTAAGGTAAAGCATAGATTCTTTGCTTAAAACAGCATTACCTTCCATAACATCTTTAAAATCCTGAGCTGATATGACATTATCAATATAGTGCTTTTTCAGGAACTCTTCATGGTTCTCAGCACCTGTAGAATCGTACCAGTTTTTTATTATTCTCAGGAATTTACGATTTTCTTTTAGATGCCATTCTTTAGGTGCTTTAACTTCCTCAATATCTGCAGCCAGTAGCGGGCTTACAGTGTGTTCTTCAGTGGTTTGATTGTCCTCACCCTTGTTTATTTTTTTATATTTTTTTTGCCTACTTAAATTTTTATCCTCTCTTTCTTGTTCTGATATGGTTTTGACCCTTTTTGGCGGCGGCATCTTAGAGATGATTTCTTTGGGTGATATTTTAACTTCTTTATTTTTTTTCGTTTCAGGAAGCTCAAATGACTCTATATCTTGGTTGCCAAATATATAAGGTTTATTAGGGGCGCTAAGATCAAATCCCGTTTCCTTATTACCCGTTTTATCTGCAACGATATTACTTGCGGTTTCAGGATTTATTCGTTTTATAGGCTCTATTAATTTGTCTTTATGAACGCCTACAACTTCGTTGTTAAAGAAATCAAACAACTTAATATCTTCAGGTGCTACACCACCTATATCTACCAAAAATGATAAAATAGGTTTTATGTCCTTTTTGAAAAACTCTTGAGTGATCAGTCCGTCATTACTAAACGATATTACTGACTTTTTTTTAGCCTTAAAGACCATGCCGCCAAGGCCATTAAGTTTTATTGATATAGATAGGTTATTATAATCACTAATATTAGGATAGTTATCTCGGAAAAAGCTTTTTATATGATCTGGTATATCAAGATCAGCAAACTTATCTATGTTTTTACTTTCAGCCACCCGTCCCCCAACGTTGAAGAGAACATTTATCACAAAATTACAATATTATCTACTATTAATTATATTTGCAAAAAACTCTTTAGGTCAATATATTCAATGACTTATTGCCGATGACCCGGTTATTTTCTACCCTGATATTCAAATGGTTTATCGTAGAAATTGATCCTGTTTCTATATCCATCTTCTGTCTTATTTAATCCCTCTAATGATTCTATAGTGAATTTAGGTTCTCTGGTTTGATGCATAACCATTAAAGAAGTGGCCAAGTATGAAGGAGATTTATTATAAACATCCTGATAAAAATTACAGTAACCAGTGCTACTAGCAAGAGCTATATCTCGAATCGCTTGAGTCGAATTTGTAAATGACAGGCCATATACCTGAAGCAGTTGCGCTATAGAATCGCCATCAGCAAAATTAGCTATATTATCAACAGTTGCCTTTGCATATTGGAAAGAGGTTTTAATTTTATAAATTTCTTCATGCTGCTCAAACTCATTAACTGCCGTTTTTCTATTAAACGAAAAAACTAAATCCTGGCCAACATGATTGTGAAGACTTCGGTTTAAAATAGTATTTAAGAATCCTTCCTCAGTCACTTTTTCCATAGGGTAAATTCCCGATCCGCCCTGTCTCAAGATTTTAGCACACGCAGCGAATATTTTATCCCTATCTTTTAGACCATGATTCTCATAGGCATTCATAACATTGGCCGCCACGACATAATCCACACGTTTATTCGCGTCATACATATCGAAAGCTTTCGGCAAGCTTATTTCCTCACCTTTTGCATCTGGGCTAAAATTATAAAAACTATTGAAGTGATTCTTTAGTTTTAAAACCACATTATTATACGGCTCAGTGGCGCCACCGACAAAGGCAATATCAATATCCGAGAAAAGCTTTACTTTATTCTGATTAACCGACTGAAAGAATGCCTGTCTGATTTCACCATTATAATCAGATCCCACAACCTCCAGACCAAATTCCTTTGGAACATTATGCGGCTTGGCTTCCGATGAGTTCATTATTTCTATAAAGTTAAATATTACCGGATTTGCTCTATCCCCATTTCTTTTAACCCCATTAACTTTTATATCCCAACCATCCCAGTCTTTTGAGTAATGATCATTCAGGGCATAATAAAGGCCATAAACATCAGGATGCAGCAATTTAGTATTTTCCGGGTATGGCTCGGCTCTGTTTTCTAACGCTAAAATGTAACTGCCTTTAATACCAGTTATTGATTTTACTTGATCTATCAACTCACTTTTTCCACCAACGAAGGTTTCTATATTCGCTTCAAGAATGCAGCCATATATTTGCGATAAATTATCACTGCTCTCTTTAGCTTCATTTATGAATTTAGTTATTTTAGGTTTTATATCCCTGACAGATTCTGAAAGAAGACGCGTGTTTTCAATTGATGATAAAACATCGGCTTCAAAAGAAATAATATTATCTTTTACCTGAGGCATATTAATTTTGATTCAAATCTTTGCTGCCAACTATTTTATCGGAAACATAATTTAATATTATGTTTGATATTATCACAAAATGATTAATTAAGAATTAACGAGCTAACTTATTGTATTAATTGATTTATATTGTGATAGCTTCTTAACAATAATTTAACCTCTTTATGTTATAATATTCAAAGGGGTTAGTTCATGACAGTTATATTAGATAAGTTAAACATAGAAACAGTGAATGGCATTTTGAAAGATGCTGGGGAAAATGCTACGCTTAAGCAATATGTAGAATCTGGTTATAAAATAGGAAATGAGCCTTATTATAAAGCAGACCAAAGATTGAACTCAGAAAAAATAGAAAAGCCATTTTTCCCCTTAGATAAAGGCAAAGAAATTGCAACAGCTAGAAGGTCGCCTGTAATTGAAGTTTTGCATAGAGATATACCTGAGTTTAGGCAAAGTTTTGCAGCGCTTGAACAATATTTTGAAGGCCAATATAAAAATAGCAATATACTTGATATACTGCATTATGCCTCGCATATATCAATACCACATACTCCCAAGGGAGAAATGCTGACCAGCATCAGTGAAAGGACATTATATAAATCTGATGTTCTTACCCACCTAATTTGCAATACTTATTTATCGGTACCACCATTATCACATTATGTGAAATCTGGCCAAATAATTGGATTAAAGAGCGATCAGATAGATATTAATAAATTATACTCCTCATTACAATCAACTGCATTTTTCTACATGCATCAGTCTGGATATGTTAATCAAGTATATAGAGATAATTCATTTAGAGAGCCGATTGTTGAAAATTCAACATCAACTTCACCGGTTCAAATAACAATAGGTGAGGTTTTAGAAGCTGCTGTGGCAGCAAAAATTGTTAACAATAAGGTACAAGAATTTACAAAGAAACCTCTTTCAGAAATAGAGTTACTTGAAGTTCCTAAACTTCCCGCCAAACTTTTTACAATGAATGATCAAGATAGAGAAGTTATTCAGGCCGCAGTATATCCAGAGCGAGCTGGATCAACTCAAATAGAAAATATTAAGAAAAATCATAAAGACGTATTATCTTTTGTGAGTAAAATAAAATCTGATTGGGATAAGTTTCATGGTAAGGCATAGAGCCTCTTCACAATTATAAAGAATTTTTTCAGGAATTTATATCCTTTTTGGCAGCGACTTTCCATTTTTATTTAGGTCACTTTCGCTACAAAAAATATCTTACTAGAATCATCTCACAAAATCTAATTTATTGAAATTAAGGCAAATTATTTTAATAATTTAGTAAAAATCCTTGGCGGCGATACGAAATAATACAGGTTGGAGTCCTGGTTATAAATCTCTGAATTTTCTGATTAAATCGTTGGTTTTTGAACAAAATTCTTTGCCCCGACGGGACACGCCATTTTGCAATAATAGACTGATATATAAAGATAATCAACTTATCAATTTTGACCATATACCCCAAAAATACCCCCACAATTTTTGGATTTTATGGGATTCAAATCTGTATTGCCTACATAACTTTAGCTTAATTATTCTATCATAATATCATTAAATAATCTTTATTATTTCTCTAATATTGAACGAAGTGTAAGCGCATTTTTGGCCGAGAAAGCATTAAAACTATTATTAAAATAAACCCAAACATATTTGGCCTCTGATTCCTTAACGCGCTTTGCCCATTCTTTAAGTTCATCCCTACTGTAATTATGACGAAACCACTTGCTCACTCCATGCAGCCTTAAATAAATACTGTCTGAGGTTTTTATTAACTCATTAGGAAGATTAGGCGCGCTGCAGGAGCAAAATGTAATTCCTGCTTCCCTAAATGCAGAATATACCTTCTCATTCCACCAGCTTTCATGGCGGAACTCCACGACATTTCTACGCCTAAGATCTAATTGCGCAATTATGTTATCCAGCCGTTTCTTTGTATATTTATAATTCGGTGGAAATTGATAAAGGAAACAGCCCATGTGCTTGTTAAGTATATCAGCTATAAAATTAAAATCTTTGATAATACGCTTTACAACTTTGAATGCTTTCACATGTGTTATTAATTCATTAGCCTTGATAGTATAAACAAAATCACTATCCTCCACCTGAAGTAGCCACTTTCTTACATTGGCAATTGTAGGCCAAGAATAAAATGGTGCGTTTAACTCAACAGTATCAAATTTTTTTGCATAATAATTGAACCAGTCATTAGTTTTTAAATGTTTCGGGTAAAACCAACGTCTCCAATCCCAATAAAACCAGCCAGAACAGCCTATATAATATGTCTTTGATAGGTGGTTTTTAATTTCAACCTCGCCCTGAGCCATACGGGCGTCATGCATTTTTTTAGCGCGTAGGAAACTAATTCTTCTTTCCTCTTTTCTACGCTCTTCACGCTTTGTCTTTTTGTTTATTACCGGTTTTTTAGCTGCCATATTTTGTAATTTACAAAGCGAAAATAAAGAAACTATTCGATTGATGTCTAATTTACAAACTCTAATTATTACCTCATATTAAATTTATCTAATAAATCTTAGTTTCACCTTGTTAACAACAAAGGAGTAACTATGAAGATCACAAATCTAGAGGAAGCTTTTATCCACGGTCTTTCAGATATTTATAGTGCTGAAAAACAATTGGTTAAAGCGCTGCCTAAATTGGCAAAAGCCGCTACTAATCCTAAACTGGCAAAAGGTTTTGAAAAACATTTAGCAGAAACTGAAAACCAGGTTGAACGTATTGAAGAGGCTGTTGAAGCTTCTGGTATTAAATTGCAGCGCATTAAATGCAAAGCAATGGAAGGCTTAGTTGAAGAAGGCGATGAAGTGATTAAAGAAATCGAAGAAGGTTCAGTACGTGATGTTATGCTTATTGCAGGCGCACAAAAAGTTGAACATTACGAGATCGCAACTTATGGCTCTTTAATTGAACTTGCTAAAAAGCTTGGCTTCAATAAAGCCGCTAAACTACTCGCTGAAACTCTTGCAGAAGAAAAAGCTACTGATGAAAAACTAACTGAAATAGCTATTTCTAATGTAAATGATGAAGCAGTCCGAAAAGCTGCATAGTCTAAAAGGGGGCTTTATGCCCCCTTTTCTTCAGATATTTTACAAAGTTTTCCAATAAGTTATTTACATAATGAAGCTGAACCTTTTCTGGGTCCTTTATTTTATCAATAATTTTATCTTTTATAATTACTTTATCTTTTAAACTGATCGCATAATACGCAAATACCTTATTATTAGATTCAGGTACGGGAGCTGCATAACCTGTTATCCCTATTCCATAATCACTATTGAACAACCTACATACATTCAAGGCCATTTCTTCAGCCACCTTCTGCGATACACAGTTGCAGCCATCAGCATGGATGGGTTCTACAGATAAATGTTTATATTTTTGTCCGATATTATAAGCGGTAATTCCCCCTTGATAGAATTTTTCTGCATTTTCAGCAGTTGAGATAGCCGCTTGTAAAAATCCGCCGGTTACACTCTCTGCAATTGCAAGAGTGTTTCCCGTATTTACCATAAAATTTTTAATCAAATTAACAGTTTTTTTATCAAACATGTTCATAAAATTAAAAGTAGCTTTTATACTAAGGTTTCATAACAACTTTAATACAGCCATCTTTTCTTTCGCTGAAAGTTTTATATAACTCAGGTGCATCTTCAAGTTTAGCGCGGTGGGTTATAACAAATGATGGATCAATCTTGCCATCTTCAATCAGTTTTAAAAGTGGCTTCATATATTTCTGAGTATGAGTTTGGCCAGATTTCATCGTAAGGTTTTTCGCAACAAATGCTCCAAGCGGAATTTTATCCAAATAACCCATATAAACACCCGGCATCGATATAGTTCCACCTTTACGGCAGCATTTTATCATCTCTCGCACCACATGTGGTCTATCAGTTCCTAGGCCAGTTAAAGTTTTGGCCTTATCAACAATAGAATCAATGCTCGGGCCAACATGCGCCTCGCAACCAACCGCATCAATACAACGATCAGGGCCGCGGCCACCAGTCATTTCCATTAGTTTTTCGTAAACATCACCTTCCATGAAATCTATCGTTTCTGCTTTACCTTTATCGCGCGCAAGTGCTAGCCTTTCAGGAATTGTATCAATCGAAATTACACGACCTGCACCAAGCAGCCACGCACTTTGGATACAGAACTGACCTACAGGACCTGCGCCCCATACGGCAACTGTATCACCTTTTTCTATTCCAGCATTTTCTGCTGCCATATATCCAGTTGGGAATATATCTGATAAGAACAATATTGATTCATCATCAATATCTGACTCTATTTTTAGCGGTCCAACATTAGCAAACGGCACACGCACATATTCTGCCTGCCCACCAGGGAAGCCACCCAGCATGTGAGAATACCCAAAAAGCCCTGAAGGTGAATGGCCCATCATTTTCTTAGCTGTTTCAGAGTTTGGGTTTGAACGATCGCAAACTGAAAACAAGCCTTTTTTACAAAAGAAGCATTCTCCGCAAGCAATGTTGAAAGGTACTACTACACGGTCGCCAGCTTTTAAATTACTATCTTTGCCAGCTTCTTCCACGATACCCATAAATTCATGGCCTAACACATCACCAGATTTCATTGTGGGAACATAATCATGTAGTAAATGAAGATCAGAGCCGCAGATCGCACATGTTGTTACTTTCAAAATAATATCCTTAGAATCTTGGATTTTAGGATCTTCTACATTATCAATCCTAACATCATTTTTACCGTGCCATGCAAGCGCTTTCATTTTTATCTCCATTAATTAAGTGAAGCTATAATTATTGAATGAAAGTAAGTTCTCTATGCACTAAATTTTGTGACTATATATTTTTTATATAAGTGCCTTAATAGGATGCTGATAATTTATCTTACAAGCGCAATATTCTTTGAATCAATCAATGGAGTATTCTTATGGTTAGCAACTTAAATCAGGTAACTAATCCAAAACCAACAGCTTTAGTAACAGGTGGTTCAGATGGTATAGGTTTTGAGTTAGCAAAATTATTTGTAGAAAATGACTATGATGTAGCCATAGTAGCCGATAATACCCAAAAACTTGCAAATGCTGCACAGAAACTAAAAGCTATAGGGAAACCTGGTAGGGTAGAAATAATTACTGCCGATCTTTCTACCCCTGAAGGACCGCAGGTCACTTTCGATAAGGCACAGGAATTAGGATTAAATGTTGGAATCCTGGTAAATAATGCTGGTGTTGGTACAGTCGGTGAGTTTATCGGGGAAACATTTCTTGAAGATGAGCTTGCTATGATAAGACTGAATATAATTTCAGTTGTTCATTTAACAAAATTATTCGTACCAAAAATGGTAGAGCGTAGATATGGGAAAATATTAATAACCGCTTCTATGGCTGGCCTAACCTCAACCCCTTTAATGACAGTTTATGGAGCTACCAAAGCGTTTGATTATGCTTTTGCTGAAGGTTTACGTAATGAATTGAAAGATAAAGGTGTAACAGTAACTGCACTTCTTCCTGGTGGCACTGATACAAATTTCTTTAGTAAAGCAGGTGCTGAAGATACTGAAATTGCACAAAATAAGGATAAACTTGCTGATCCTGCTGATGTAGCAAAAGATGGCTTTGATGCATTAATGGCTGGAAAAGACCATGTTATTTCCGGGTTTAAAAATAAACTATCAGCAGCGGCAGCCAATATATTACCTAAGGAATTTAGTGCAGATCAGGCTCGTATGAAACACGCTAAGAAATAGCCTGAGCATGTATGCC
This sequence comes from Pseudomonadota bacterium, assembly GCA_048498735.1. Classification (GTDB taxonomy): domain Bacteria; phylum Pseudomonadota; class Alphaproteobacteria; order Rickettsiales; family UBA8987; genus JAMHZE01. Next base: position 93,055 of record JBEHXK010000006.1, on the reverse strand, counting down.
TGAAGGTCCTTCACTGATCATACTTAAAGAGCAGGCTCAGCAATTCAAAGGCAAAAAGATCATTGCCGTTGATGGCAACACTAAGGTTGAGAAAAATTGGTTGATTGGTAAAAAGATCGTTGATTTCAAAACCTGGGGTAAACACTTTCTTATTTGCTTCGATAAAAGAACGATCAAGATCCATCTAATGCTTTTTGGCTCATATCGCATAAACGAGCGCCGAGAAATGACACCTCGTCTCAGCTTAAGGTTTAAAAACGGCGAAATGAATTTTTATGCTTGTTCTGTTAAAATATTGGAAGGTGATCTGGATGAAATATATGATTGGTCCGGCGATGTGATGTCGGATGAATGGGATGCAAAAGCCGCAAAAAAGAAACTAAATGAAAATCCTGAAATGCTTGCCTGCGATGCATTACTTGACCAGAACATCTTCGCCGGTTCCGGTAACATAATAAAGAATGAAGTATTATACCGGGTAAAAATTCATCCGGCTTCTCATATAGGCAGCGTACCCACGAAAAAACTGAACGAAATGATAAAGGAAACAAGGAATTACGCCTTTGATTTCTTAAAATGGAAAAAAGCCTATGAGTTAAAGAAACATTATCTGGTATACAACAAAAAAAACTGTCCATGCGGTGATAAGGTTTTTAGAAAACACATGGGCAAATATAATCGGCGGACTTTCTTCTGTGAAAAATGCCAGATTTTATACGATTGAATTATACTTTGATCCCAAAATCTTTAAGTATTTTGCCGTTTATAAATTGCTTAACCTCAAAAATATCCTCCCACGGATCGGAGTTTTGTTTTTCAAGCAGGCCGGAAACGGTTTCGATAGTGAATTTCTTAGGGTCAAGTTTTGCATTTAAATCATACCATGAAAGCGGCATCGAAACCGTAGCATGTTCCCGCGCACGGGCCGAATAGCACGCTATCGCCGTTGATGTCAGATCATTCCGCAGATAATCAATGAATATCTTGCCCTTACGTTTGGCCTTGCTCATATTGGCAATATATTTGTTCGGGTTATCGCTAACCATGCTATCAGCAAACGCCCGCGCAAAAGGTTTGATCACATCCCAGTCATACTTTCTATTAAACGGCACTACCACGTGAAGTCCCTTGCCACCGGTAGTTTTTAGGAATGATTCCAGTCCAATGTCATCCATGCGGAGTTTAACTTCCGCCGCCGCCTCGATAATATTCTGCCAACTTACATTCTCGTCGGGGTCCAGATCGAATATAAGCCTGTCTGGCTGTTCAATTTTATCTATCCGGCTACCCCACACATGGATTTCGATTACTCCGAACTGTATGAGCGTTAAAAGCCCTTTTTTATCCTTTATGTAAATATAGGGTGAGTGGTGATTCTGCTGTTTTATTTGTTGTTCAAGAATATAATGTGAGGAAATTTTCTCATGCCTCTGGAAGAAACATTCGCCATTTAAGCCTTCGGGGCAGCGCACAACACTTATAAAACGGTTTTTTATGTGCGGCAGTATATAGTCTGCTATTTGGTCATAATATTCCGCCAACTCGAGTTTTGTAATACCGTGCTTCGGATAAACAATTCTTTCAGGATGTGAAATAGATATTCCACCAATATCAATTCTCCCTTTAGCTTTACTCTTTCCAGTCTTCTTTTTTTCAACCGGCTTTTCTAATTTCTTATCCAAATGTATAGCCACATCTTTACCAATTTGCTTGGCGGGCTTATCCTCACGCAACCCTTGAAATGATGGGTGTCTTAAAGCGCCCTCAGTTGTCCACTCAGTAAACTCAATCTCGCAAACCAGTTCAGGTTTAACATAAATAGCTCCCTTCTTACCAATAGCCGAAACTTTTTCAAACGAGGCTGATTTCTGCTTAAGCTTCTCAAGCTTTTTTCTCATTTCAATTGATGTTTTAGCTGTAAGACCAGTGCCAACCTTACCACAATAAATAAGCTTACCTTTCTCATAATATCCCAGCAACATTGCACCAATTCCCGCAGAATTATTTGAGGGTAGTGTATAGCCACCTATAACAAATTCCTGCCTTTTATGGCATTTAGATTTCAGCCAGTCTTTATTTCGGCCACTATGATAAGGCCTATCACCACGTTTTGAAATTATGCCCTCGTAATTCAAACTGCATAATTTATCCAAAAACTCATCACCCTTAAATTCAAAGTGCTCACTGTAAAATATATTGTTAGATTTATTCTTCTTCAGCAGCTTCTCCAATATCTCTTTACGTTCCAGCAAAGGCAACTTAGTCAAATCCTTACCGTTCAAATATAGAATATCAAAAATATAATATTGCAGTTTATCACTATCCTCAGCCTTTAACCGCTCCTGCAATTCTAGAAAATTACTTCGGCCATTTTTATCAACTGCAATTATTTCCCCATCTAATATCGCGTTATCCAAATCAAACTCACTCAATTCATTAGCCAGGGCTTTATATTTATCCTGCCAATCAAGCCCAGTGCGGGTAAGCATTTCCACTTCATCGCCATTAATCCGCGCAATAGTTCTATATCCATCAAACTTTATCTCATGCACCCAAGTTTTTCCAGAAGGTGTTGAATCACTTAATGTAGCCAATTGTGGAGCTTTAAACGCAGGAAACTTAACTTTATTCTTTGATTTTTTATCTTTCTTTTCTTTTATTACTTTAGGTTTGCTCTCAGCCTTTTTATTTTTCCAAATACGAGTTTTAGCTTCAGCTATTTCTTCCATTGATCGTCCAGAAACTATGCTGGTAACTTCCTTTTTCAGAAACTTGTCGTTATCCTTTATCTTCGCATATTCATCATCATGCTTAATAAGCAGCCAGTTATTCTTGCCCGGCTTATCATGCCATTTCATACGAACCAACGCCCAGCTGCCATGCAATCTTTCACCATGCAGATTGAATTTCAGATTACCTTTTTTAATTCCTTCCTCTGGGTCGCCAATCGGTTCCCAAAACCCATTATCCCAAAGCATCACAGTGCCACCACCGTATTCACCTTTGGGAATTATTCCCTCAAAACTCCCATAAGCCACCGGGTGATCCTCAACCTCAACTGCCAATCTCTTCACCGTTGGATCAAGACTCGGCCCTTTTGTAACTGCCCAGCTTTTCAAAGTGCCATTTAATTCCAGTCTAAAATCATAATGCAAATGACTGGCCTCATGCTTTTGTATCAGATAACTAAAGCCAGTTTTTGTACGCTGTTCTTTACCTTCAGGTTCAGGCGTTTTGGTAAAGTTTCGTTTCTGATTATATTTTGTTAAATTACTTTTAGTCATAGACTCTACGCAGCTTTATGTTTGCGTGATTTGGTTTTCTTTACAGGTTTTTTCTTAGCCGCTTTGGCTTTCTTGGTTTTATCCGCACCTTTCTCACCTAGGCTTTTCCTCAGTGCATCCATGAGGTTAATTACCTTAGCCGTAGGTTTCCTCTCTTCATATTTAGGCTTACGTTTTTCAATCTTAGAATCTATCAGCTCCTTCAAGGCCTCGTTATAATGGTCATGGAACTTAGATGGATCAAACTTCGCTGTTTTCTGTTTAATAAGCTGCTCTGCAAGCTCAAGCTGTTCCTTATCAACTTTCACATTATCAATCTGGTCAAAGTAATTATCCGCCTTGCGAACTTCTTCCTTGTAGCGAATAATCTCCAGCATCATTCCACGCCCACAGGGTTTCAAGGCACATAAACGCTCACGCCCGGCAATAACCAATTGCCCAAGCCCATACTTACCAGTTTTCCTCAACCCTTCGCGGATAGTAGCAAATGCATCTTCTGCCGAATCATTCTTCGGCACTACAAAATATGGCCGTTCAAAATAAAGTGCATCAATCTCACCCGCATTAACAAATTGCACAATATCCAGCACATCCTTAGATGGTATTTTAATATCCTTTATTTCTTCAGGCTCGAGAATTGCATATTCGCCTTTTTCATATTCAAAGCCCTTAACAATATCCTCTTTCTCAACCACCTCATCATCGGCAACTTTCTGATGATGGATTCTCTCTCCGGTAGGTTTATATATTTCATGCAAAGGAATAGAGCGGTAACTTGAAACCGCCGGATAAATCTCAACCGGCAATGAAACCAGCGATAAGCGAATCTGTCCTGTCCAATATGGACTCATAAAAAATGATAATTGTTCAATCACTTATTAGACAATAAAAACTATAAAATTATCGTATGGAAACCATTGATGGGTTATGAGTTTTACATAATCTAAAAATATTTTGCGGCCCTTCACGGCGGCAACTATGACGGTGATAAAAACAGCTGGATTCAGTTGGATACAAAGTTTAACTGGCGCGATTTAAGCCAATTTCATGGCGGCAATACAAGTCAATACGGGTTCGATTCCCGGGCGGCAATACGACCTAACTATTTGATTTATAAAGATTTTCATTGCCCGACGGGACCCGCTAAAATGAATTAACCATTTGGATAGAATATATAAATCTGTTTTAGATTTTAGCAAGTACCCCCAAAAATACCCCTATATTTCTTTGCTGTCTTGAGAGTAACTTATGCATCTTCATACCTTAATCTCTTCTTTACGTCTAATTTAATTTGGTCAAACTCTTCAGATAATTTTGATATTACCTGATAACCTTCATTCATAAGTTTATAATCACTAATTTCATCACCAATTCGTTTCTTATTAAGCCCTTCTTGAAGTGATGCATTAATTTTACTAAACTTTTTGCTTAACTCATCCGGCATAAAAATACTATTTTTTATTAGATAATTGTTGAGTTTTATTTGAGCATTTTCAGCTGCTAATAATTCCTTCCAACTAATGGTTTTTTCATACACTTCTTGTTTATTATTAGCATTTCTTAATTCGTCCTTTTCATAATCTAACCAGTTTTGAGCCTTTATAAATTCTTCAAGTTTAGAATTAGACATCATTTTAAAATCAGGATAACTTTTTAATGGCCTTGTTAAGTGTAAGGCCTTTCCAAAAGCTATATGAAGCCTTTTCCACGCTTCTGGGAGTATCTCAAATTCTTTTTCATGTATTTTTGAAATTCTACTAAATAAAGAATTTATTTCATGATTTAAATTTTGAATTTCTCTTTTTTGTTTAGTCTTAAAATCTTCTAACTGCCTTTTAAAATAATGCTCTAACCATTTGTTACCAAAAGCTTTAAAGATTCCGCACGCAATAACTACGCCACCACCTGCACCGGATATTACATATAATAAAGTTTCATACATAACTTATCAGTTAAAATTGATAATAAATTAATTTAAGTTCTTCTGAATGCGCATCATAAGGAGATATATATGATTCTGAAAGAAGCCATTTGGGAAATTTTACTACTTCAAAAAAGTAAGCGATTTCATGTCTGCCCTTTGTAATTTGTTGTCTACCGAATTGAGCATATAACATAATAATATTTGCGCAGACTGCATTTATTGCATGTATTAAAGTGGCTTTAGTAAAATTTAGTTCTCTATCATGCTTTACTTTATTATATGCATCATACCAATTTAAACTTTGAGTTGGCAAGTCTATTTGCCAATCTTTAAAAGGACAAAACTCTGGTAACCAAGGATAATGAGTTAATAAAATACTATATTCATTTAAATGCATCGCTTTATTTAATTTTACATAATCACTTGTATCTTTGCCCACTATTTCATGAGCTTTTAAAACTCCCTTCCATTGAGCTTCTACCTCTGTACAGGCTAAAATTAAAAGATTTCTTATTTCATGCCCGTAAGAAGTATAATTTTCTTCACTAGGGTGTAAAGTCTGACAAATTTGTTGAAGTCGAAATATTAAGGAGCTTAATTGTCCCTTGCTATTAGCAATTTCATATTCATATTTTTTTGGTTGTGGATAACTTGGTGGATCATCAGGATAATTAGCAGTAGGTCTTGCCATTCTTGGATAATATTCTCCTGGCTTTAAAACCATATCTATTATTCTATCAACTGCACCTTCTTTAAAAACATCTTTTAGATTTTCTGACATTTTTTTTATCAATTCACTTTCCGATTCAACTTTAATACAGCAAGAAGGATGATTTTCTGGGTTAGGAACTCCCATTCTTAAAGCGGTTTTTCCATCAAAAGACCAAACGCCGAAAGTTTCTCCTTTTTCATTGGCCGGGCGAATGTATCTTGTTTCTGGCATCACTATCCTTAAATCATTATATGTTGATACTTAAATTAATAATTGATTATTTGTTTTTCTACCATGGCAAATATAATAAATAACTATTCAAGCCTCCGCTGGCTTTATGTTGATTTCAATAGCTATTTTGCTAGCGTTGAACAACAATTAAATCCTAAGCTTCGTGGAAAACCCGTAGCAGTAGTTCCTGTTGAAACCGACTATACTTCTGCTATTGCAGCCAGTTACGAGGCTAAGGCTTTTGGGATTAAAACAGGCACGCCTATTCACAAGGCTAAGCAAATGTGCCCTGAGCTTATTTGCGTTCTAGCTAACCATGAACATTATGTTGAGTTTCACCACCGTATTCATAAGGAAGTTGAAAATCATATACCTGTGAGCGTTACAGCATCTATTGATGAGGTAGCATGTAGATTAATGGAAAATGAATCATCAGTTGAGCAAGCTACCGCTATTGCTTATTCAATAAAGAAAGGTTTAGCTAAGAACATTGGCGAATATGTTAAATGCTCAATCGGTATAGCTCCTAATAAATATTTGGCTAAGGTTGCTACCGATATTCAAAAGCCCGATGGCTTAACTATTATAAAAGCCGAAGACCTTCCTAATAAAATATTACCTTTAAAGCTTAGAGACCTACCTGGGGTTGGTAGTAATATGGAAATACGACTTAATAAGGCTGATATTAAGAGTATTGCAGATCTATGGTCCTTACCTCCTCAGCAGTTGAGAAAGGTCTGGGGAAGTGTTTGGGGTGAACGTATGTGGTATTGGCTAAGAGGTATTGATATACCAGATCAGAAAACAGAGAAGCGTACTATAGGTCATAGCCATGTAATGTCCCCAGAGCTTCGGATACCTGATAAGGCAAAGTATGTAGCGCGTAGGTTGGTTTTAAAAACCGCCAGTAGGTTGAGAAGGTTAGGATATCATTCCTCAGCGCTTCATTTCTCAACAAGGCTGGAAAGCGGTAAAAAGTTAGAAAGCGGTATGAAATGCATTCGGGCGCAGGATAGCATCACTTTTACAGAAATGCTCGATCAGATATGGGAGCAACTAAAACCACAAATGAAAGGCCAGCGCCTAAAGAAGATTTCAATCACATTGCATGAATTAACAAACTTAGATGAAGCTCAACCAGAGTTATTCTCAAGTATGCCAGAAGAAATAGCAGCCCAAAGACGTAAATATGAAAGCCTTTCTAATGCACTAGATAAAATCAATCATAAATATGGGAGAGATAGCGCAACCTTGGGAATGACCCCATCTCAAGGAAAAAGTTTCACAGGAACTAAAATTGCCTTTACTCGTATTCCAGACATGGAAGAGTTTTTTGAATAGTTTTGAACTTTTAAAAACTATTATTTGAATTATTCACAAAAATATTTTTATATATTACAAATATATAAAAATATTAAGGTATTAATGTCTAAATTAGAGTGGTCAAAGTTACTTACCGAAATCCGACGTAAAGATATAGAAAAAGAAGACGGTTCTAAGGTTAATGCTGCTGGAGCAAGAACTGAGATTGAGCGCGATTATGATAGGATTCTTTTTAGTACTCCGGTAAGACGATTGTCTGATAAAACACAAGTTTTTCCATTAGAAAAACATGATAGTGTAAGGACCAGATTAACGCATTCTCATGAAGTATCAAATATAGCTAGAAGTATAGGTGTAGCGCTTTGTTATGATAAAAAATTATTTGATAATATTGAAAAATCTCAACGTAATATTCCCAGTATTTTAGCCGCTGTAGGATTGGCTCATGATATTGGTAATCCTCCTTTCGGACATCAAGGTGAGGTTGCAATAGGATCTTGGTTTAATAAAAATAAAGTTCTTGTTTTTGAATCAGATAAAAATGCCACCAATCAGATGATAGAAGACTATTTGAATTTTGAAGGAAATGCTCAAGCGTTAAGAATTTTAACTAGGTTACAAATTCTTAACGATAATTATGGATTAAATTTAACTTGTGGTTCGATAGCAGCTTTAATGAAATATCCTATTTCATCGGATAAAATTGATAATAAAAATAAAGCTACTAAAAAGTTTGGATATTTTTTTTCAGAAAAAGATGTTTGCAAGCAAGTTTGGGAGATAACAGGTCTTACAGAAGGTATTAGGCATCCTTTAACATACGTAATGGAAGCTAGTGATGATATTGCATATACAGTATTAGATGCAGAAGATTCAATAAAAAAATGTTTAGTATCATATCGTGATTTAATTAGTCACTTAGATATGCATAAAGAGAACGATCCTTTGGTAACGAGAGTAATAGAAAAGTCAGAAAATTTACATAATACATATATAAAAGAAAATCTTTCTCCTACTGAACTAAATGATGTTTCTACCCAAATGTTTAGAGTGGCAGCTATAGGAGAACTTGTTACAGCAACTATTGAAAGTTTTGTACACAATTATGATAAAATAATTACTGGTACTTTTAAAGAGGATTTAATAAGTGTAAGTGCTGGCGCTTTATTTTCTAAGATCTTAAGAAGTTTCTCTAAAAAATTTGCATATAAACATAAAAGCGTTTTAGAATTAGAATTGCGAGGACATAAAGTTATACATTCTTTGATGGATATGTTATGGCCCGCAATAGAAAAACGTGGAGATCCTTTGGTTGATCAAAAACATAAAGGGGACCCATTTGAACAATATGCATATAGTAGAATTTCAGAAAATTATAAGCGTATTTTTGAAGATAAAGATAATAAGCTGCCTTTATCATATAAACGAGCTCAACTTTTAGGCGATATGATTTCTGGTATGACAGACAGTTTTGCTATTGATTTTGAAGAAGAATTACAAAAATTAAGATTGTAATATTATGCCCCAAATAGCTCAAAGTAGTGAAATACTTACAAAAAGGCTTAGACGTTTTTTTGAAAAAGTACCGGATGAACGAAAATCCTTATTATCGTTTATTAAATCTTTAGATGGTGTTTCCGAAATTTTTATATTTGGAGGTTTAATAAGAGAAATATGTCTTCACGGTATAGAAAATTTTAAAAGTGATGTTGATATTGTGGTTTGTGTTAAAGATAGAGCACTTTTTGAAAAATCTTTAACTGTATATAATAAAAAGAAAAATAAATTTGGTGGATATAGAATTTTGGTTTCAAAATGGTTTATTGATTTATGGGAATTTGAGAAAACCTGGGCTTTTTCTAAAGGTTTAATAAAACCAATAAAATATACTTCTTTGTTAGATACTACTTTTTTTAATTGGGATTCTGCTTTTTATGATTTTAGAAGCCAAAAATTATATTGCAAAAATAATTACTTCAAAAATCTTTCTAATAAAATATTAGATGTTAATTTAAAAGAAAATCCTAATCAATATGGAGCTTTTATTAGAACACTTAGATTAATTTCTAATGAGCATATTAATACTGGTAAAAAGTTATCTGAGTTTATTTTTAAAAATTTAAATAGTAGTGAGAACAAAGAAATATTAGAATATGAAAAAAATCATTTTAATCACAGATATTTAGATATAAGAAAATTACAGCAATTTAGGAAAAAAATTGATAAATGGGAAGGGCAAGAGGTATTTTCCTGGAAAACAAATAAGAAATCCAAGAAGCAATTATATCTTTTTAATTAAAAAGTATAAAATTGTATCTATTTAATTTAAAAATAACCACTGCTGTCTTTTTAATCTTATAATATCACTAGGTTTTATTCTTCTAGCCGAGGATCTGAATCCTTTAGTATCTTTGGTAATGATTTCGATATCCTCATGACTAACTAAAACATTTTTTATAATACCCGAAGTTAAAGGTGTTGTGTTATAAGCTTTTTTCATAAAGTCATCATAAGTTATTCCCTCTTTGTTATTTATAGAATCTAAAAAAGAAGGAATATCATCTTGTAATTTTTCGTGCCCCTTTTTTATATCATCTTGTCCAAAAAGATAAGGGGCTTCTCCTGACTTTGCCATCATGTTAAGACCTGAATCTCCGTAATGCTCTCTTTGATCCGCATGTCTATGTTCAACTTCTTTCATTACCTCGCTGGCTCTATAGTGATGTGCAAGATGAATGAGCCAATAATTCCATCCTTTTTTTTGTTTTATAGCAAAAGGAGTAAAGAAAGGGACGCCTATATCATTTTTAATCATATTAAAAATAACAGTTTGAACATTGAATCCAGTAGGATTTTTTTGGTCAGAAAATAAGCCTAACAAATTACTATATCCGGAATTAATCAATGCCTTAGAATCTTCAGTTGCATAAGCTCTCATTGCATCAATCATAAATGTCCATATCATTTCTCGTTTTTCCCCGCCCTTCATTATTTCTCTAAGGACAGATAATGGTGCTTCGCTGTAGCCACATGGATCTATAATAAATAAAGATTTTAATTTTTTTACTTTAGCTAAAACCTCTGAGTATTTATTAAGAAAGGTTCCTTGTATAAAATGAGGTTTAATAGTTAAGGGAAGTAAATCATCTTTAACCAAATAGGGGGCTGCAATAGTTTTAAGAGCGTCTATAGCTCTTTTATCTTTATCTATATAAAATATTTCACAATCTACTGAAATTTCAGCTTTTATATTATTTATAATTCTATCTTCAATTATTTCTACAATAGCTTTTTTAAGCGCATTAATTATAATTATTGGAGTGCCAAAATGTGCTTTACCATTATTGTTATAAAGGCCACCACCACAGAAACCATCTATTATTGCTAATTTAATGTGTCGGGTAACAGGTGGCTTCGCGACTACTTTTAAATAATTTACAATGTAATCTTCAATAATACTGTGCTTAATTTTAGTATGCGCCTCAATTATTGGGGCTTCCGATAATTTTTCTGACCAAAAGTATTTATTATTTGTTTTAACCATATTTATTTAGCCATTAAATATAGTTCTTTAGGATTTAAACTTTTTTTAGATAATTTAGGAAATTCACTCCATTCTTTACCATCAAGATCTCTACCGCCCGACTTAGCTCTATATCCTCCCCATTGTTTGAAGAAAAAAGGGATTTTTTGTTTTATACATTGATCTCTTACAGATCTTGCCCATTCTAATTGCATTAAACGCGCATTTGGACCACTTTCTCCCCCAACAATTACCCATTTTATTCCCGTTAAATCCAGTATGCCTGGAGAACCAATTAGAGGTTCTACAGATAAAAAGCGTATCATAGCATTCGTTTCTTGAAGATGTTTAATGCGAGAACGTTTTGTATGATCTTCGACAGAAACTCCTAACCATATATGCTCTGGAACAGGTTTACTTTTATAACGCTTATTGATAAATTTCTTCATTAGAGAGCTTCGTTTTGTGAGTACTTGAAAAACATGCCAATTTGCCTTTTCCATTGTATCAAATACCTTTTCTATATAGCTTTCTGGCACTTCTTTATGGAACAAATCACTCATAGAATTTACAAAAACCATTTTGGTTTTTTTCCAACTTAAGGGCTGTTCTAAACGTTCTGGTCTAATTGTTAGATCAAAACCATTTTCGAAAGGATGGCCAACTACATCTCTAAATCTTTCTGAAAAACGCTCTGCATAACAATTATCACATCCGGAGCTAATTTTTGTACAACCTGTTACTGGATTCCAAGTAGCATTAGTCCATTCTATTACAGATTTTTGTGCCATTATTATATATTTGATTTTACTATTATAATTAATTTAGTTAATTATGCATTAATATAATGTTAATGTTCAGATAAAGACTCTTGATATAGATTAAACAATAATTCTATTCTCTCACGTTCATTTTTAATATTATTCTTGCCATAAGAAGCATCTACAGCTTTATCAAGGTCACTATGAGCCTTCACTAACTCAGGTGGCATTGTTAAAGGGTTATATAATTTGGCCAATGAAATATTATTATATATTGCTCTTATATATAATATTTTTTTAGCTTTATCTTCAATATCTATAATTTGTTTTTCATTAAGATTTTTAGGAAATGGAAAGGTATTGTAAGTTTGTTTTGCTGAATATCTATATCTGCTTTCTAGCCTTCCGGCGGTTAACTTTACCCAAGTCATGTGCATTTCACTAGTTAGTAGTGCAAAGTGAAGGATTTTGGCCTGAGGAACAAGCTGAAGATCGTTTGATGCTATTATATTATGATCTACAAAGCCAATCGGAATATAATGTCTATTTTCTGAAGAAGTTCTAGGGATAGCTAAATAATTTTCAGTTGGTTGGGATATTTTTCTAAATAAAGAAGGAGTTTTAGCATCTGGCTTTGATTCACGTGCTTTACTAACTCCATTTAATCTGTTTCTAACCAAATATGATTTTGAAATAATTTCTGGAGAACATCCAACTAACCATAGACAGTATCTTTTAGTAGAATGAAGAAAATCCTTAGCTCCCATATATTCTTTAATATAAACACTTAATTCGGGTGTATTAAGTAAAATTTCTTTCTTTTCATCTTCAGTTAAAATCAAATTTCCTCCATCTGCAGGTATACTACCATTTATCAAAATAGGGATATTACTTAGCGGCTTTGAGCGAGCTAGAGCTATCACATCTGGTGCATCTATCAAATAAGGACTAATATTTTTTACTTTTATTTCTTGTGGTACTTTATCTTTAGGATTTTCATAATCAAATATAACTTTTCTATCAGTATCAAAATTGGCAAAACCAATAATTATGCAATAGACTGCAGCCCTACCCCTTGCTTCATTATTCCAAGAAAAAGTTCTGTGAGCAAAATGAATTTTAATGCCATAATTTCTAAGTAAAGATGGCCAAAGTACCGCAACTTGTACCCCTTGTGTAATTGAGTTCGTAGAAACAAAAGCTGCTTTAATTTTAGTATTTTGTATATATTGAGCAGCCTTCCAATACCAAGCGGTAACATAGTCTAAATCACCTATACCTTTTAATTTTCCAAAAATATTTTTAATATCTTCTTTTTGTTCATTATTTAAGTAACGAGCACCAATAAAAGGTGGATTACCTAGAATGAAATTGAGCTCTTCCTTTTTTACCAAATCTTCCCAATTCATTCTTAATGAGTTGGCATATATTATATTTGCGTGTGATTTAAGCGGAATACGGGCAAAATAGAGCCCAAATTCATTACTCAATTTCATATTCATTTGATGATCAACTAGCCACATAGCTACTTCGGCTATTTTTGCTGGAAGCTCTTCTATTTCAATGCCATAAAATTGATTAATATTAATTTTTACTAATTCAGAAATGTCTAAAACTTGTTGACCAGATTTGAATATTTTTTTAATTATCTGAAGTTCTATTTCTCTAAGCTCTCTGTACGCTATAATAAGAAAGTTTCCACAACCGCATGCAGGGTCTAAAAACTTAAGGTTTGCAATTTTATTGTGAAATTCTGAAAGTTCTTTACCTCTGCTAATACTTTCTAGTCTTTCTTTGAGATCATCAAGGAATAAAGGCCTAATAATTTTCATTATATTTTGTTCGCTAGTATAGTGTGCACCAAGATTTCTACGCTTATTTTGGTCAGTAGCAGATTGGAACATTGCACCAAATATAGCAGGCGATATTTTACCCCAATCGAAATGACAGCATTTTAAAAGCTGTCTCCTCATTTCACTATTGAAACTAGTGATAGGAAGATATCCTTCAAACAGATCACCATTTATATAATCGAATGCCGCTAAATCTTCGTCTAAATTCTTTTGCCTTTGGTCTTTTGGAGTATTTAATACTTGAAATAATTGCTCTAAATAATTACCTAGATCACTACCATCTTCTTTAGTTCTTTCTTGAATAAAGAACTTAAATATATGTTTTTCAAAAATACCGGTATTATCAGCAAAAAGGCAAAATAAAAGTCTTATAATAAATTGTTCTAAATTATGGCCGACGTAACCGTTATCTACAAGTTTATCGTGTAAATCTCCAATTAGCTCACCGGCGGTAATATTTACATCTTCTTGATCTTCGAATTTACGTTTAGTATAGCCAGCTATAAAGCCAAAGTGATTAACATACTTATAAAGTTCAGATAGCTTAAACTTTATCTCCGTATTTTCTTCTAGATCGTATAATTCAAAGGTTTGAAAGTCAGATAACATTACATATTTAGGAAGTTCTTCTTCTTTAATTCCTGGAAAATAGTCGAAAGCCTGTTTTTTTGCCTGGTTTAGATCCATTCCAGAAGATTTTTGTTCTGCAAGCAAAGTTCCTTTCCAAAAGAGGTCTATTTTACCTTTTTTATCACCAAGTTTTTTTACAGGTTCCTCAAAGGAGGCAATTCTTCGTCTAGAAATTCCAAATACGTCGAAAAAATCATTATAGAATGACTGCGCTTCTGCATTTTCCCTAGTAACATCAGCATATTTCTTGGAGAATTCTATAGCTCGCTTTCTTATTTCATTCCAACTTAATGCCATAAATGCCTTAATTAACTGGATTATGCCTCTTGTTACATGAAGACGTATTTGAATCTTAAGATAATATATTATTTACTTTCTTCCCAAAGTTTTTTCCAGTTTTCTAGATATTTATTCGCTAAAGTTTCATTATTTCTAATAACTATCACATTTTCAGCATTTCGCTTTTCAGCGCTTGCTGTGTAATTAAAGCTGCCGGTTTCAATAGTCTTTTCATCGATAATCATGTACTTGTTATGCATGATCGTGTAATGGCGGTTAATTCTTGTAGGAATTCCGGCCTTTTGAATCGCGATGACAGCTTTATAATCCTTATTGGTATTAGTTTTATCCAGCACTACCTTTACCTCAACCCCTCTTTCATGAGCTTCAATTAAGGCATTAGAAACTTTCTCTGAGGTAAAGGAATATGCTGCGACATAGATATTATACTTTGCAGCAGCAATACTCTTCTCAACTAAACTTATTGCATTACCAGATGGTGAAAAGGCTACCTGGGTATATTGCCTGGCATAAGAATCTGGAAAGTATAAAACTACAATAAGAAGTAACGGGGTAATTTTTCTCATTATTTACTTTTTCCATACATTATATCATATAAAGCGCTACTATTATGGCCTTGCTTTTCCCTTTTTTCTGAAAGTAATTGACCAACAATCATTCCTAAAATAGCACCGATAATCAGAGCTTTTTTAAAATTTCTATGATACCAGGCCCAATTCTTTCTACTTTTATCTTCTATCCATTCTTTTGACCAAGGTCTTAGAGGGGTAGAAGTAACATTAGAGGAGTTCTGGGGCTGAGATGAAGGTGCAGCGGCAGGTGTATAAATTGGTGGAGTTGCTCCGTTCTGAATCCAGCCTTTTTTTCCGTAAGACTTAATATTTATCTGATTTGCAAAAAATGGATATATAAGCCAGCTTGCTCCAAAAGTGCAAAAAGCTAGAACCAAGGCAATAATGGCATGAAATATATTGCCCCTAACGAGCCAATATAAAAAACCAAATAACAGACACCACAAGGGTGCAGTTGAAGTATTGTAATTTTCGGAATATCCATTAGCTGGATTAGTAAAGGTTATGATCATTGTTCCTCCCTCATATAAATTAGTCACCAGAGAAAATCTCGGGTGACTGGGAGTTCAAAACCGTACTAAGACGGCACAGTGCTTTTAGCTTGCGCCTGGACATAACACTGTCTCCCAGCCATAAGCTGAGAAACAGCAGTTTTGTTTTCGATCTGCGCAGAACAGACCGCTTAGTAATAGGTTTTGAAGCCCAATAGCAATTTGCTATGACAAGAAGTTATATGAATAATTTTACCAGGTCAAGAAGGGACATAAAAATTTGCATCTAAATTAAATGGTTATGATAAATGAAAAGCTTTTATTTGGCTAGTTTTGGTCTAATTTTAGTTTTGTGATAAAGGTTTAGAATTATTTATCTCAAGATCTTCAGGAGAAGAGCCCTCTAATTCTTTCGATAGCTGGTCTGACATCCTTCCCCATATTGCTATCAACTTATCAGTGCTTAAATCCATGTAGCCTCTGTATTTGATTTCCTTTTTGATAGTTTTTAACTGCTCACACAAATACTCTATTCTATAAATCTTTGTTAATTGTGCTTCCTCAAGAAGCTGTTCATTTTTTAATGCCCTATGGTTAGCGATCTCTGCGCTTAAGGCTTTTGCGTGGTTAATTGCTGTTTGCTTGCTAATAGATAATTCCTTGCAAATTTTGTCGAAGCTATATCCTTTACCCCGAAGTTCTATGATTTTGCTTTTTTGCTCTTCTGTAATCATTTGGCGTCGACCCGTTTTTGTTTTCTCTCTTAATTCCTTAACTATACAGTGCTTCTTGGTGAACCTGAGCAGAAAGGAGAAATAGCTATCCTTATACAGAAGGATCTGTATGGCGCTTTCTCCCAATACTGAAACGTGCCCCTTGGAGCCACCCTCGCATTGTCAGGAGGTGAATAATAAGTTCAATTATATTCACAGACCAACTTTTTCAGCTCGAACGCTGTATAACATAGCAAGGTCACGATATTTCTACCGCTAGCAACTAATGGGGCTTTGTTATTCCTCATTCTACCCCTTTCTTTTACAGCTAATGTTGAATCGTGATTTCAAACGCCTAGTCATTAGCCAAATTTTGTTTATTGATCCCCTATAGAAAGTTTGTTTATTAAT
Source organism: Pseudomonadota bacterium (assembly GCA_048498735.1). Classification (GTDB taxonomy): domain Bacteria; phylum Pseudomonadota; class Alphaproteobacteria; order Rickettsiales; family UBA8987; genus JAMHZE01. The sequence continues at coordinate 76,327 of JBEHXK010000006.1, read as the reverse complement.
TGATGAATAGACTCAGCACGCCAAACTGTAATTTTGGGGCCTAATTTAACAGGTTGAGGCCAATCAGGATCATTCTTGGTTTTATACCACCAAGTGGATTTGCCTATTGGAATGAATTCTAAGATTTGATTTAGTCTAAGAAAGCCAGTTTCTGGTAATGTTTTCATTAAGATTACTCCGTTTTTGTACAGAGTGATCTTATTCGATAAGTAATGAAGTATTCTTGGAGGATTACTTTTATTTTTTCAAAAATGTTCCTATTCTAGAATTTTTCTAATTCTATCTTCACTACTTTTTTCTCCCATAATGCCGTTAATTATAACGGTAATAAATTTAATATGTTTTCTTTTATTTACCTTATGTTTTACAAAGAGTTTTTTTAATACTTTTACAGTATATACAAGGTCTGCTTTTTCATTTTTTACTTTTTTTACTTCAACCACTTTATTCTTAAAATCATAATTTATACTTTCCAATTCATTAGCCAAATTCTCAAAAATATTTATTATATCATTATGAGGAGAATCCCATGAATAAATATAGCTTTTAGTGTAACCATTTTTCTTCAATTTAATGTTATCGGTAAGCACAGGAGTGAGGAATTGCTTGGTAATTTCTTTTATCTCTAAACCTTTGTCTGTTAAGTCATTAAAACAGTAATCAATAAAGTTATTTATATTTTTATACCAAATCGCATTAATGCTTCTTTTTACATTATAAGACTCTTCCATTAGACTTAGACAATTTCTTAATTGTTTTATTATTTTATTTGCAATTTCATAATCATAATTACCGGTTGTTCTCTCCCTATGATACCATTGAGGTAGGTATTGAAAGTGTGCTAATATATCGTTTAAAAGATTTATATTATCGGCAAATTTTATATAAAAATCTTTGAGTATGATATTTTCTTTAATAAAATTATTTAAATACTCAACTCTGTCATAATAAATTAAAGTAGATTCTTTAGATTTTTTAGTAGGGAGTTTATAATTACTTTCATAAGCATATTTAAGCATTCTTACTGTTTGATAAAAAAATATTGGTACATACTCAGGTTTATCTTTTAAATTTTTTAAAATTTTATCTAAATCTGTATTCATTATATTAAATCTATAATTATATTTTTGATACAGTACGTATATTATCGGAGACAAGTTTTAAAACTTCTATCAAAGTTAAAGCAAACGATAAATCATAATTTAAGGCTCTATATTCATAGGAATAACGCCATTTTACGAAGGAACTACTTATCGCCTTTATTTGATCTCTAAATCTATCATAGGAACTATAATCGCTTGAAAACCGCTTTGGAGAAAATATGTCCCCTCTGATCATGAAGGGATTTTGGCTAATTAGATCGTGAGAAAAAATATCTTGCTTGGTATGTTCAGGCAATTTATCAAAAAGCTTCAATATGTTATGTCCATATTTTTTGAGTTTTTTGCGGCTTAATTTTATATTTAGAGCAGAATATATATCTTTAATGTAAAGCTCTATTGAAAATGCCAAACATACAATACTTGGAGAAGATGTAGGAAATGCACCAAATGCTTTTTCGTTAACAACTGATTTTTCAGCAAGTTTTTGTAATTTTTCTAATGCAATTTCATTACTCTGATTTAATACTAAATAAGCATTAAAGAAATCATCTGCTTGCATTCTTATAGACATTATAGCCCTCACTTTTTCTTAGAAAACTTGACTATATTATCAAAATTCAAAGGTGCAGCTCCATGTTCAATATAGTCGCCCCACCATTGCATCATTATTCTACGCTTCTCTATATGTTGGGAATGGTCGTAGATAGCTTTTACCTGATCTCTTTCTTCATGAGCCAATTGCCGTTCAATCCAAACTGATTCAAAGCCATTTTCATTTAAAATTGTCGATGCCGTAGAGCGGAAGCCATGGGCAACAGTTTTACCTTTATAACCCAATACCTCAATTGCTCTTAAGAAAGTGTTTTCGCTCATTATCTTATTAGGTTCTTTCTTACTTGGAAAAATTAGCCCAAACATATTATGACCTGTTATCTTATGAATTTGTCTCAGTATATTAATACTTTGTTTAGAAAGTGGTACTAGATGCTCCGTTTTCATTTTCATTCTATCAGCAGGAATGCGCCATAAGGCTTTATCAAAATCTATTTCATCCCATTTTGCACCGCGAATTTCTCCTGATCGTACAAAGGTAAGGATTAATAATTGGAAGGCTAACTTTGTTAATATACTGCCACCATACTCTTCATATTTATCTAGTTTGCTAAGAAAATCTGGTAGTTCCTTTTCTGGAAGATAAGCTAGATGCTTACTTTTTACTGCAACTAATGCGCCCCTAAGATCATAAGTTATATCTCTTGTACAAAGACCTCTAGCTACCGCAAAACGAAATACCTTACTGCACATTTGCATCATTCTATGTGCCAGATCATGATTTCCTTTATCTTGAACTTTTTCAACGGCAGCTAATAATTCGGGAGCAGTTATTTCTTTTATCGGAAGCTTGCCTATGGATGGAAATATTTTTGTTTCGAACCTTCTTAATATCATTTGGGCATGTTTAGGCTGCCAGGTATATTTATTTTGTTCATGCCATTTGCGAGCAAGGCTTTCAAAGTTGTTTTCATAGCTAAGCTCTAATTCAAGTTTTTGTGTCTTTCTAACTAACGCTGGATCTTGACCATTAAACAATAGTTTCTTTGCTTCGTCTCTCATTTCTCTAGCTTCTAATAAAGAAGTAGGGAGGGGGTATTTTCCAAAAGAGAGAAGCTTTTCTTTGCCAAGAAAGCGATATTTAAAATGCCAATATTTTCCTGATTCTTTTATATGCAGATATAAACCTCCACCATCAGCAAGCTTATTACCTTCTCTTTCCCCTTTTTTATTCCTCTTAGGATTATACTTTGCATTCTTACACTTCAAATCTGTTAGTTTCATTTTAACTCCTTTTAACCGTTACCCTCTCTTAGTTTGTGGATAATATTTGTATCGTATCTAAGATTCATCGCTGATTTGCCGCTCCATTTGATTTCCTCTCCATCGAATTCAGTGGCCAAATCAAGTAAATTGACTCCAAAATAGTTATCTTGAATATCTGTTATTTCTATATACGCACATGATATCAATTTTAGGTATTTGTCAGCAAATTCGGTAGAAAACGCAAGGTTATGGCCGTTTGCTCTATTTTCCACAGATGGGTACATTATTGCAGGATAAGGATAAACATTTACACCATGTTCTGCAGCGCTAAATCTTCTAAAATATTTAAAGTACAATTCAGAAAGTGAGATAGTTTGTGTATAAAATTTATCCCCTCGTTCAGTAAAGATATGACTGAATAAGGCTTCAATTCTTTTATTAATTTTCAATTGATGCGCAGAGGGAGGGACTCCTGATTTTATTTCTAGATCAGGGGCTTCGTATAATGCGTTAAGTTTTTTAAATGCCGCTTTGTTATAACCGACTGCAAAGGTATAAAAAGCAGCTAAATTAATCCATTCACCTATGATTAACTTGCTACCAATTTTAAGATCTTTCAACTCAAGTAGAACAACTTCTTTGCCTGTACTTGCATAAAAAACAGGATTTTTTTCTTTATTGCAGCGACCTCTTAAAACTTTATCCTTATTTCTATTATAAGAAAAATCGTTTTTATAGAGTTGCTTACTTTGAACAATTCTTCCCCTATAAAATGGACGGCGGTTATAAGTAAAAAAAGAATATGATTGATAGCCTTCAACTAACTTAAGAGCTAATGATTTTGCACATTCAGGATCTTTAGCGTTTAAGAACGCCATTCTTATCTCATTAAAATCAGTATAGTTTATATTTACACCCTGTGTTTTACGCATTTTGGGGGTATCTTTTTTGAATGGTTCCTAAATACCCCCAAATAATACCCCCAAAAGATCAAGATTTGGCAATATTGGTTAAGAGGTTTGTGGAGTATAATACCCTTTGAAACCTTTGTAAATCCTATGTTTTGTGGATTGTATTAGACTTGTTGAGACTTGTATTTTGGTGACCCCGACGGGATTCGAACCCGTATTGCCGCCGTGAAAGGGCGATGTCCTAACCGTTAGACGACGGGGCCACGTATAGAGAAAAGTAGGGGTGAAAATATAGAGATTTTTGGGCTTTTCAAGCAGAATATCAAATATATTTGATATTCTTTCAAATATATAAAACATACTAAATTATCAGATGCTTATATAAAGCAATATAATAGGATAATAAGTATAACTAATCTTGATTATGGCATAAATTAGACTGAAGCAGAAAAGTTATAAAATCCAGCCACACCTATTTTCCTTTAAGCAAGAGCACCCCCCAAACACTTTATTTTTAATCATTCACAGTTTGAAAGATAAGTGATAGTAAGCTTTTAGAGTGCATGTAATAGGCATATCTTTAAGATCTTCCTATAAAGATCTAAATGCATTAGATAACTAAAATTAGATAGGTAAAAAATCGCTTGTATTAGCGTTAAAAACAGTCAGATTGCAGCGCTTATAAGCTGTAAAATGTTAACACTGAAAAATATCACATATCGTATTGCCGGCAGAACCTTGCTTGATGGCGCATCGCTGCAGATTAACCCTGGGTATCGCGTTGGACTTATTGGGCCTAATGGAACAGGCAAATCAACCTTGTTCAATCTGATAGACGGTGAGCTGGAAGTTGATGGCGGCGATATCGTGCTTATGCCGAAGATCAAAATGGGCCGCGTTCGCCAGGATCTTCCAGATGATGAAACCACGCTTTTGGAAGTGGTGTTGGCCGCGGATACTGAACGTGCATCACTTTTTGCCGAAGCTGAAACCGCAACTGATCCTCAACGCATCGCCGATATTTATACGCGCCTTAATGATATTGGTGCATATGAAGCGCCGGTTAGTGCTTCTATGATTCTTTCCGGGCTTGGCTTTGATATTGCTGCGCAGAATAGCCCGATAAATAGTTTCTCCGGCGGCTGGAGGATGCGTGTGGCATTAGCTGCAGCACTTTTTCGTAAACCCGATCTATTGTTGCTTGATGAGCCCACAAACCACCTGGATTTTGAGGCAGTGACCTGGCTTGAGAATTATCTGATGGAATATCCCGGCACTTTTATAATCATCAGCCACGACAGGGAAGTTCTAAATAAAACCGTTACCCATATTGCGCATTTAGATCAGCTTCAACTGGAAATGTATACTGGTAATTATGATCAGTTTGAAACTCGCCGCGCACAAAAACTATATAATCATCAGGCACTTTTTGAAAAACAACAGGCTCATAAAAAACGCGTGCTAGATTTCGCATCAAAATTCGGCGCTAAGGCGAGTAAAGCGCGTCAGGCACAAAGCCGACTGAAGATGCTTGAGAAGATGGATATGGTGGATGCCATTATCACTGAACGTTCTACTTCATTCAAATTCCCACAGCCTGAAGATATAGGCTCGCCAATAATTACACTGAAAAAAGTTGATGTTGGCTATACACCCGGCAATCCGGTACTAAAAAATATTACCCTACGCGTTGATATGGCAGATAGGATCGCGTTACTTGGTGCCAACGGTAATGGTAAATCAACTCTGGTGAAATTACTTTCCGGCAAGCTTGATGCCATGGCCGGAGAACTTGATCGTGATAATAAATTGCGCGTGGGTTATTTCGCGCAGCATCAATCTGATGAAATGGATGTAACACTAACCCCTTATCAAACGATGCGCGAGTTCATAAAAGATGTGCCTGAGCATAATATTCGCGCAATGCTTGGTAAATTCGGTTTTGATAAAGGCAAGGCAGATACGAAAATTGAAGAACTTTCAGGTGGTGAAAAAGCTCGCTTGTTGTTCTGCATGATGAGCTATAATGCACCACATATAATGCTGCTCGATGAACCAACAAACCACCTGGATATTGATGCGCGTGCAGCATTGATCCAAGCGCTTAACAACTATGATGGTTGTGTGATTTTAGTGAGCCACGATCCGCATCTGGTTGAGGCGGTAGCTGACCAGTTATGGTTGGTGAAAGATGGGGCTGTAGAAGATTTCACCGGTGATCTGGATGCTTATCGTAATTTAGTCATCGAGCAGCGCCGCAAGGAAAGAGCTGGAAGCAAAAAAGAAAAAGCTGAAAAGAAAAGTAACAAGAAGAACAAAAATAAAAGTCCAGTTGAGGCCGCAGAGAAAAAGCTGAACCAATATACCGAAGAAGTTCGCCAGCTTGAAATACAAATGGCCTCTGACAAAGCTATAAACCATCCAGATTTCATGAATGATTTACTGGAAAAATATCAGATAGCCCAAAAGCAGGTTGAGAAAGCCGAACAGGAATGGCTGCAAGCTCAAGAAAAAATCGCGGCTGAATAGCAATTACTTATATATTTCTTACCACCCCCAATTCTGATATTGAGATATTTTGAGCTCCATCTCAAAATTGTGATTTCAGACTGATTGAATTGCTTAAAGTGGTGGGGCGAGAGGGATTTGAACCCCCGGCCAAGGCGTTATGAGCGCCCTGCTCTAACCGCTGAGCTATCGCCCCGGACGTAAGGCTTATGAATATTGGCTCCGCGGGAGGGATTCGAACCCCCGACCAATTGGTTAACAGCCAACTGCTCTGCCACTGAGCTACCGCGGAACAAAATTTGGCGATTTTGTACTAATAATCAAAAATTTATGCAAGGAAAATATTCCCAGGCCCAATAAGGGCTTGTTTTCACATAATTTTGAGATCATTACAGGCATATATGAATATAATCGATATCAAAAATTGCAATATATATCTTGGTCAAAAAAAGATCCTGGATAATTTTAACCTGCAAGTCAGCAAATTCGCACATACAGCCATTGTTGGGCCTAATGGCTCAGGCAAATCCACTTTTATTCGAATGCTGATAAAAGAGCTTTACCCCTCCAGATTTGAGGGAGAAAACCCTGAAATAACTATATTAGGCAGTGATATCTGGAATATATTCGAATTACGGCAGAAAATTGCCGTTATTTCACCTAAATTTAGTGAACAATTACAGGATTGTGGAAATATCACCGTTTTTGAAGCTGTGGCATCATCTTTCGTGGGAACATATGGTTTCTATGCCGATGATAAGATCTCCAAGGAACAGGAAAAGGTAGCACAAGATGTGATAGAAAAACTGGGTCTGAAAAACCTGGCCTTGCGTTCTATATTGCAACTTTCAACCGGGCAGTTGCGAAAAGTTCTAATAGCACGCGCCATGGTTTTAAAACCCGAAATATTGCTGCTAGATGAGCCAACATCGGGCTTAGATATTTATGCGCAGGATGAATTTTTAAAGTTTTTGCGCAAAGTTGCCTCAGACACAACTTTGATTTTGGTAACGCACCATCTTGAAGAGATATTGCCGGAAATAAAAAATATTCTTCTGATAAAAGAAGGAAAGATCTTCCGTTTCGGAAGTAAAAAAGAAATTCTAACGGAAGAAAATCTTTCAGAACTTTTTGATACGAAAATAGAACTCAGCCGTTCAAAAGAAAATATATATTCAATGCGCCGGATTTAATTACACCCTTGTGGAGAGCCAGATTGCGGCTTTGGAGCCGGCTTTTATAAGGGTTGAAAGCACCTCATAACCAGGTGCCTGTTCGGCTTCTTTTCCAAGAGAGATATCTTTATGCTCTGTTTCTTCAGCTTTGAATTTTTCGATTGCAGATTTTAGTTCCGGTTCCTCTTCGCCTAATTCATCAAGTTGTTTCTGGTAATGCTGTTCGATCACTTCTTCAACTGCAACGGTGCATGCATAGGCTGCCTTTTCACCAAGCATTGCAGTTGCAGCACCAAGCGCGAAACCTGCAATATTCCATATTGGTTGCAGTGCAGTCGGTCTTATTTTGCGGTTGGCGAGTTCATTTTCAAAATATGAAAGGTGAACAAGTTCCTGTTCTTTCATGTGCTGAACAGTTGATTTTGCTTCTCCTTTTAGAACTGAAAGCTGGCCTTCATATATACGTTTTGCACCGAATTCACCGGCATGATCAACCCGGATTATTCTTTCCAGTTTCTCTTTTGCTGAAATATTTTTCATGCGGAAAGCGCCTGCCTGCGTTTTAGTTTAAAATATTTTATGAAAACTATTATGGTAAATATAGCCATCACTAGGCAATAAATACAATTCCAGCCAGCCATGGAAATTCCAAGCAATTGGAATTGCACCTCATCACAGCGCACAGCAGGTGCAGCGATAAGAGAAGCCCTTAACGCATCAATCGAATCCATTTTCAGGTTAGCGGTGCAGCCACCATTTTCGCCCCACCAGTGGCGTTCAACACCCACATGATAAAAAGCGATTCCTGAATCAACCAGGAAGGCATGAATGTTTATAAATAGGGTGATCAGCAACATTCTAGGCTTAGGCCATATCACAGCTAGAAGCGAAAAGAATATCATCACCGCATATGGGATACGCTGGAAGATACATAAATGGCATGGATGCAGGCCAAAAACATATTGCGAAAGCAGAGCAACAATTAAAGGTGTGGCGGTTGCCAGAAGATAAAATCTGCTTAAGTTTTTTTCGTTTGCGATGAGTTTTTCCATGCAGAAAATATAAAACCTAAAGCTTGGGTTTGCAAGGCTTTAGGTTTTATAAGAGAAATTATAGGGCTTAAATTACGAAGTGATTTTCTTCCACAGACCAACAAGTTTTGAAGGTGCCTGTTTATCGCCTTCATTACTGTTCTGGCTTGCAGGAGCGTTCTGCTCACGTTTTTCTTGATAGGAATCTATACGCTGAACATTATTTTCCTCAGCGGCATAGTTACCGTAATTATTTTCTTCCTGCTGCTGGTTGCCGAAATTATCGCCATTATAATTATTGTTATAACGGTTATTATTACGGCCGCCATTTCTGCCGCGGTTACGATTATTATTGTTGCGTCCGCCACGGTTATTGTTATTGCGGCGCTCGCCACCGTTTCCATTACCGTTGCCATCATTTTCAGCGCGTGGACCACGATTACGGTTATTGTTATTACGACGTTCACCATTGCGGTTGTTGTTATTGCGACGTTCGCCATTGCCACCATTTTCGCTGCGCTCACCACGATCGCCACGATCATTGCGGTCATAGCGACGGCTTTCCATACGCTCAACATCAGCAACTTCTTTCTTCCATGCATCAAGCTGTTCATCAACGTCAGCATCGATCTCGCTTTCAGAAGGTATTGCCGCTTCACCGGAAAGTTTTTCCTGCTGAGGGCGTTTATTTTGCGTTTCAACCTTTTCTTGTTCCTGCTTTTCTTTGCGGGCAAATTTATGGGTTGATATCTCGAATTGGTTAGGAAGCAATGAAGTATCTGATTCGATCACGATACGAACATCAGCTTCTTTCTCAATTTGCCTGACTTCATCAAGTCTGTGTTCATTTATGCTATGAGCAATTGCAGGTGCAGCGCGAAGGAAAATTTCCTTAACGGTTTTCTTGCCAGCTTCAGCCTCGATTGCACGGATAGCTTTGAGCACCAGAGATTCATTAGTGCGAACAACACCAATTCCGCGGCACATAGGGCATTTAGAAGATGATGATTCAACCAGCGAAGAACGCAAGCGTTGACGTGACATCTCTAATAAACCGAATGCAGAGATGCGGCCAAGCTGGATTTTCGCCTTATCAGCTTTAAGCGCATCTTTCAATTCACGTTCAACAGCCTTTTTATTTCTAAGCTCACGCATATCGATGAAGTCGATCACTATCAGGCCTGCAAGATCGCGCAGTTTCAGGTGGCGTGCAATTTCACGCGCAGCTTCAATATTGGTTTTAAGGGCAGTATCTTCAACGCTTCTTTCTTTAGTTGCCTTACCGGAGTTCACGTCGATCGAAACAAGTGCTTCGGTCGGAGTGATAACAATTGAACCGCCTGATTCAAGTTTCACTTCTGGATCATAAAGCTCATCAAGTTTTTCTTCGATCTTGAATTTCTGGAATATCGGCGCCTTGCCGTTATATTCTTTTAACATCGGCACCTGGTTAGGGCCAACAAGTTCCATGAACTTGCGTGCGCTGTCATAGGTTTCCCTGCCTTCGATATAAACTTCAGAAACATCGCTCTTCAGCATATCACGAAGCGAGCGTTTAACGATATCGCTTTCCTCATATATAAGCGCAGGGGCGGATGAAGCCATTGTCTGCTTACGGATATTATCCCATAGTGAAAGCAGGTAGTTATAATCTTTCTTAATATCTTCAACATCACGTTCCATACCGGCAGTGCGGATGATAACGCTTGTACCTATCGGGGTATTAAGTTGTTTTATTGCGTCACGGATACGGCGTCTTTCAGAGAAATTAGAGATACGACGTGATACACCACCACCTTTATCGGTGTTAGGCATGAAGACGCAATAACGGCCTGCAAGTGCAAGATATGTAGTTAGTGAAGCGCCTTTGCTGCCGCGTTCTTCTTTAACGATCTGTATAAGAACGATCTGGTTACGTTTGATAACTTCCTGGATCTTATATTGCTTATAGAATTCCATGCGTGAAAGCTGGCGATCGCCACCTTCTTCAGTTATTTCAGGAACTGAATTATCTTCATCGATCTCAACTTCTGAAATATTGCTGTTATCTTCAGATATATCAGCAGAAACTTCTCTGTTTTCTTCAACCGGAGCAGTTATGTTTGCTGTTTCATTTTCCTGAACCTGATCTTCAGCATTAGCAGTAATCTGGTTTTCAGTTTCATTTACCGGCTGAGCCTCTTCTTTAGGTTTGCCGGAATATTTTTCGTTATATTCTTCTTCACCGAAAAGCTCGATACCGAATGAACGTGCAACTTCTTCCGCGCGGATCAAATCCTGAAGATCACTTTGGGTGAATGGAGGTTGAATTTCTATATAAGGTCTGCGGAAAGATCTGCCACGATCAGAACGATGCCCGCGATTACCGCGATCACGGTCACGACCACCACGACGGCCTCCTCTATCGCCCCTGTCACCACGGTCAGAACGGCCATAACGGCCACGTCTGTCGCCCCTGTCACCGCGGTCAGCGCGGCGTTCCTGCTGTTCAGGATAGGCATTATCATCAGGAGATAATGTTTCAATCGGTGCCGGCTCATCAGCATTGCCATCGATCATATTTTCGGAAACATTGCCTTCTATATTATTTTCTTCAGCTGCAGCACGTGCACTTTCACGCGCTTCCATTTCTGCAATTCGCTGTTCTTCACGCTTTCTTTCAGCAGCTAAGGTTTTCTGTAATTTTTCCTTATCTTCTACCGGGATCTGGTAATAATCATAGTGTATCTCAGAAAATGGCAGGAAACCCTGACGGTTGCCACCATATTCCACAAATGCAGCTTGTAATGATGGCTCAACGCGTGTGATCTTGCCAAGATATATATTACTTTTTAACTGCTTTTTTTCGGTTGATTCAAAATCGAATTCTACAAGTTTCGCATCATCCGCAACGGCAACGCGGATTTCCTCTGGATGCACCGCATCCACTAATATTCTTTTCGTCATATCTGTAATTTCTCCAAGAGAGCATCATAACTAAATGTTTGATTATGTTGTTCAATTATAAAGGTTTATAAACTGACCACCTTTGCAAATTTCTATAAGAGATTCTTTATCAGGGATGGTCGGAATTTTCTGGAAACGGTCGATTCACCCAACAGGATGTTTTCACTAAACCCGTTTCAACTGGATTAAAGATACACTATAATTAGGTAAAAACAACTGTTAATAAACTTTAATGACAAATATAAGTCGTGTGTAAGCTTAAGCTATTCACTTGAAATTTATTTTGCCATTTGTATAAGCTTGATAGACCCTCTAAAACTCATAATTAATGGCAACATCGGCAACAGATAAAAAGGCAACTAAACTATTGGATTCGGTTAATTTTCCATCGGATATCAAAGGTTTTAGTGATGAAGAGCTGAAGGTTCTGGCTAGTGAACTTCGTGATGCGACCATTGAAGCAGTTTCGCAAACCGGCGGGCATTTAGGTGCCGGACTTGGCGTTGTGGAACTCACAGTCGCACTTCACCATGTATTTGATACACCTGATGATAGAATTATCTGGGATGTTGGCCACCAGGCATATCCACACAAAATTCTAACTGGCCGTAAGAACGAAATGCACACACTTCGAAAAGGTGGTGGTATTTCCGGTTTCACCAAGCGTGATGAAAGCGTTTATGATCCATTCGGTGCGGGGCATAGTTCAACTTCTATATCGGCGGCACTTGGCATGGCAATCGCGCGTGATAAAGATGGACGCAATAATGAAGTGATCGCAGTTATAGGTGATGGTGCGATGAGCGCAGGCATGGCATATGAAGCGCTTAACAATGCAGGCGATCTCAAATCAAAACTTATTGTAATATTGAATGATAATGATATGTCCATCGCACCGCCTACAGGTGCCATGCGTGCATATTTTTCCAAACTGATTTCCGGTAAAACTTATAATTCACTTAAAAACTTTGCCATCAAGGCTGCGAAAAAACTTCCCGGCTATTTTGAACGTGCAATTCAGAAAACAGAACAGCTCGCGAAAGAAGTTGTTGTTGGCGGCAATTTCTTTGAAGAGATCGGCTTTAACTATATCGGCCCGCTTGATGGCCATAACCTAGATCACCTTCTTCCGGTTTTCCGCAATATCAAGGCAAGTAAAAATAATGAACCATTCCTTATTCATATAGTAACGGAAAAAGGCCATGGGTTTAATTCGCCTGAAGCATCGAACGAGAAATATCATGCTGTACGAAAATTCGATGTCGCGACCAAAATTCAGTCAGCAACAAAACCTGCGGCAAAATCATATACTGAAGTTTTTGCAGATATTCTGATCAGGCTTGCAAAAGATGACGAGAAAATAATCGGCATCACCGGTGCAATGCCAAGCGGAACCGGTATGAATAAATTCGGCAAAGAATTTCCTGAGCGCATGTATGATGTTGGTATTGCCGAGCAGCATGCGGTAACATTTGCCGCTGGCCTGGCATGTGATGACTATAAACCTTTCTGCGCTATTTATTCCACTTTCCTGCAGCGTGCATATGATCAGGTTGTGCATGATGTTGCTATCCAGAACCTTCCAGTGCGTTTTGCGATCGATCGTGCGGGACTCGTTGGTGCTGATGGCCCGACCCATGCCGGCAGTTTTGATGTGGCATATTTAGGTTGCCTTCCAAACATGGTTATCATGGCTGCAAGTGACGAGGTTGAACTTGCGCATATGATCAAAACTGCGGCTGAACATAATAGCGGCCCTATAGCATTCCGTTTCCCTCGCGGTGAAGGCTTGGGTCTGGAAATGCCTGCCGAATTAAAAGTGCTTGAAATTGGCAAAGGCAAAATCGTGAAAGATGTTGAAGGCAAAGCTGATGTTGCTATCATTTCTTTAGGTGGCAGATTACAGCAGGTAAAAAAAGCCGAGGAGATTTTATCTGCATCAGAAATTAAAACTATTATCGCCGATGCGCGTTTTGCTAAACCACTTGATGAAACTATGATAAAAAACCTGGCTGGTAGATGCAAACTTATGATCACTATTGAAGAAGGTTCGATCGGTGGATTTGGTTCTGCAGTGCAACAATTGCTGACAAATTCTGATCTCATCAACGATAAAATGAAATTCCGCTCCATGATTCTGCCCGATGAGTTTATAAGCCACGATGAGCCGGAAAAAATGTATTCGGCTGCCGGGCTGGATGCAGAAAACATTGTTAAGCTGGTTCAGTCAGTTTTAAAATAACATTGTTAGCGGCGCTGAAATGAAGCGCCCTTGAATCTAGAAAATATAATTAAATGTACCGGAAATTTTTATTTCTATTTATCATTTTATTGAGCGTAAGCGTTCACGCAGAAACGCAGCCGCAAAGCCTGAGTACGCAATATAAGCAGGTGAAGCTATATAAAAAGCCGCCTCTTAATCCGCCTGCAAAAACTTCACCATTATCACAAACGCCCGCCGCAAAATCAGCAACGAAAGCTGCAAGTTCATCAAAACAGAAAATCATACCAACTGCTGCTAAAGGATATTTCATCGGCCCGCATGGTGATATCATCATGACCAAGCCTGAATATCCCGGCACATATTCCAAAACCCCGCTGATATCCGGTCGTAAACCGGTGATCGTTATTGATCCTGGTCATGGGGGGAAAGACCCAGGCACGCGCGGTGAACTTGGTACTAACGAGAAAGACCTGACCTTAATTTATGCACTTGCGCTGAAAGCAGAACTTGAAAAAACCAACAAATATAAGGTAGTGCTGACGCGTACGAAAGATATTTTCGTTCCCCTGCCCGAGCGTGTGAATATAGCACGCAAGGCCGGTGGTGATGTGATGATCTCTATCCACGCAGATTCAAACCCAAATAAAACCACACGCGGTTTTTCAGTTTATACACTTTCTGATAAACGCGCAAATTATGAGGCTAAAAAACTTCTGGAAAAATCCCACAATGAGGAAGTTATTCGCGGTGCAAAACTTAAAGGTGAAACTGATGATGTGAAAGAGGCGCTGATAAATTTTGCACAGAGTTCGAGCATGGATGTATCGCATGATTTTGCTGAAACGCTTGGTAAATATCTCGGCAAATCTATCAAGCCTCTGGAAAAGAACCAGCGCGAGGCAAGCCTTGCCGTGCTGACAGGCGCAGATATACCATCAGTTCTGATAGAGCTCGGTTACCTTTCTAACAATGATGAGGAGCGCCTGCTAAAACTGCCAGATCACAGACAGAAGATAGTCACTTCCATCTCTGCTGCGATAGCGGAATATTTCAGCAAGTTTAAAATGGTGTTTTAGGTGGTTGTAATTCGCATTATGTGTTTTATATAATAGCAGCAATATAAAGAATATCTGATGTCAGCGATAAAAATAGAAAATCTCCGGAAAACCTACAAAAGCAAATTTTCCAATACAGAAAAAGTTGCACTTAAAGGAATAGATCTGGAAATCCCCCAAGGTTCCATCTTTGGCCTGCTTGGGCCTAATGGCGCGGGTAAATCAACGCTTATCAATATCATTTCCGGCATGGTGATAAAAACCTCCGGCAAGGTTGTTGTGAATGGTTTTGATATTGATGAAGATGATATCAATGTGCGAAAATCCATCGGTGTTGTGCCACAGGAAGTTTTTATCGATCCGTTCTTCAATGTGCGTAAAACGCTTGATTATTATGCGGGTTATTTCGGTGTAAAAAAGGAAGATCGCCGCACTGATGAAATATTAAAAGCTCTCAGCCTTTCTGATAAGGCCAAAACCAATCCGCGCGGACTTTCCGGCGGTATGCGCCGCAGGCTGCTGATAGCCAAGGCGCTGGTGCATAATCCGAAAATACTTATACTTGATGAACCAACTGCCGGTGTAGATGTTGAGTTACGTTCTCAATTATGGAACTATGTTCGTGAACTAAATAAACGCGGAACCACCATTCTTCTAACAACGCATTATCTCGAAGAAGCGGAAGAACTTTGCGATGAGATAGCAATTATAAATCACGGTGAAGTTATAGCTCAGGATAAAACCTCAAACCTGAAACATAAACTTGGCCAGAAAGATCTGATCTTCCGTTTTGACAGGACTGTAAGCAGTGTTCCTGAAAGCTTGAATTTCTTTAATCCTGAACTGATAGAAAATGGCAAAGCGATAAAGATCCGCCACAATAAGGAAGATTCTCAGATCAGTGAGATCATAAATAAAATTAAAGAGAACGGCCTGACGATTGAAGACATCTCAACGCAGGAAACTGATCTGGAAGATATTTTCCGCCAGCTTGTGAAAGCAGCTTAAATGCTTAAGCGCGAGCAGCAAGTTTCTCTGCCACTTCTTCAGAATAATCATGGTTAGTGTAAACGTTCTGCACATCATCCAGGTCTTCCAGGCGCTCGATCAGATCTTCAACGGATTCTGCTTTTTCAAGATCGATCTCGATCAGGTTATGCGGTTTCCAGATGATCTTTGAATTTTCAGCGTCACCGAATTTCTCACCTAAGAATTTCTGTACTGCCAGGAAAGTTTCCGGTGTGGTTGTGATCTCATGGAAATCTGCCGTTGACTCACAATTCTCAGCTCCGGCTTCTATCGCCGCTTCGAACATGGCATCATCACTTGCCTTATCTTTTGCATAAACTATCTGGCCGATACGTTCGAACATGAAATTCACTGAGCCTGTTTCACCTAAATTTCCACCAAACTTTGTGAATGTTGAACGTACATCAGATGCGGTGCGGTTTCTGTTATCAGAAAGTGCTTCAACAATAACGGCGATGCCGCCAGGTGCATAACCTTCATAACGTATCTCATCAAAATTTTCAGTATCAAGAGGGCTTGTGGCTTTTTTTATTGTGCCTTCGATCTTATCTCTGGGCACAGAAGCTGCACGGGCGTTAGCAAGTGCCAACCTTAAGCGCGGATTGGAAGAAGGATCAGGCAGGCCGGTTTTTGCCGCAACTAAAATTTCGCGTATAAGTTTTGTGAAAAGCTTGGATTTCTTTTTATCCTGCGCGCCTTTTTTATGTTTAATATTTGCAAAATGGGAATGTCCTGCCATAATCTGCCCGGAAATTACGAGTTAAAAATATGAAGTTAAAATATATATATTTTGCATTTATTCCAGTTCTTTTTGGCGTTGGTTCATGCAGTGGTGAGGAAAGGAAAATCGAGACCGCGATGAACTTCTCAACCGATCATCCGATCAGGAGCGATATTATCGAACAGGCTGCAACTCCACCAGGTAAAAAACCTGTGAAAGCGGCTAAACCTGCGGAAAATACAGATTCCACCAAATCAGCAGAACCCGCGCCGACCGAAGTTAAGGCGGAACCAACCGCAGTAAAACCAACAAAAGTTTCAAAACTTAATGACGGACTTGAAGGTTTAAAAAGATTCAATATCGGTTACCTAACCTTTAATGTGGCTGATTTCTTTGCTGAGATCAGGCCGGTCGATGAAAAGCCGGACCACACTGAATATATGTTCCGCCTATACTCACGCACTAACACATTCGTTGATTATCTTTTCGGCTGGACCAGCTACGGCGTTTCATACCTAAAATTATATGATAATAAAGTCGTGCCGGAAAGCTTCCAGAGCAAGATAGTTCTGAAAAAGAAAGTGCGTGAGATCGCACTTAACTATGATGATAAAGGGGATATAACTTCTGAATCGGTGCTGCCGCCTGATAATCGCGGCAAGCGCCCGGCAGTTCCTGAAGCGCAGAAAGATAACACTTATGATCCACTTTCGGTCGTGATTGAAACTCGCAGGATAGTGATGAAAGCAGTAAAAGAAAATAACTTCAATGAAAGGGGTAAATATAGTTTCACCCTGCCGATATATGATGGCCGTAGGAGAAGTGATCTCAATTTCGAACTCGATAAGAAAAAGATCAGCGATCTTTATCACCTGAAAGTTATTCAGGTTGCAGTTTCAGGTTATACAAAATCTGAGATGCAGGATGCCAATAAGGGCGAACGCAGTGTTGATATATTCATTGACCCATCAAATTTCTGGCCGGTTTCGGCAACAGGCAGATCGGCAGTTGGCAGCGCCCGTGCAAAATATATCGGTAATTGCACCCAAGAATTTAAAGATTGCATAAAACAGCAGTAGAACCGTTTGAATTTGCGCATAATTTTAGTGATTTTTTGAATAATTACGCTAAAATGGGGCTTAATCTAATATTGTGGGTTTATGAGGGTTTTACTTGCTGGTTCTGTCAATGCTGATGGTGCCATAAATACAGAAATTGAGAATTATTTAATTAAAAGCCATCATATAACTGTTAATACGCATTTTCTTTCTGATAATGAAAAAGAAAATCTCAGAAAAAAATATCATCACAATACGCATATAGAATTTTGTAATTTCTCTCCGGCTTCAGAACAGGAATTTAAAAAAGTTATTACAGAACATAACAAGGGTTATGATGCAATAATCTATCCTCCTAATGAAGAGGGTTTTACTCCAGAAGTTTTGCAGGCCGCTTTGAATACAAAACATAAATTAAAAGTAATTGGTTGCCCAAATGATTCCCTTAGTCATTTCAATCCTATAAAAAAACTGGCTGAAGAAAATAATGTTCAATTCATTAAACCTGAAAATATCCATGGCCGCCCAGTTGCGGAATATACCTTAATGCAGATATTGGTTAATTCGAGAAATCTGATAAATAATCAGGAAGAAACCGCAAAAGGAAATTGGAATCACCACCAACAAGTATCAGATACTCACACGATATTAGGTAAAACAATAGGTGTTATAGGCGGCTCTGGTAAAGATGGAATTGAAGTAATAAAACTTGCCAGAGCATTTGGCCTTAAAGTGGTGGGTTTAACTAAAGATGATGATCATGATGGTCGCAGGACTATGCGTGAAGCCGGTGCAGAGATTGCCATATCACTGGATGATTTGTTAAACAAATCGGATTTTATTTCGGTCAATTGCAGAAGAGATCATTCAATTGATCTGATAAATGCAAACAACATAAAAAATATGAAAAAGGGGGTGGTTATAATTAACCCTTCCGGAGCAGATATAATAAATAAGGAAGCCTTGTTGAAAGAAATGAGTTTGCCTTCATATCAGCGAACTATAGGCATCATGATATTTGATATGCCGTATGGTGAACATAGAGATTCTCGTGCTTTCACGCAGGATCCGGACAATTCTAAACTAGAAGAAATGGGTGTTAAATTTACATCCCGCTCGGCAGGATATACTGCAGAATCACGCCAGCAAGCAGTCAGGCAAATAGCAAAAAAAGTAAATATGGCATTGGAAGGAAAATATAATGACAAAGCAACAGGCTTTGTAAATCCTGATGGTGGTGGCAAGAAACCAGGAGAATAAAGATTACTGTGCGGTGCCTTTGAATACGATCTCAGCGCGATTATTTGCTGGAGCTTCTTCGCCTTCTTTATTATCCACCAGATTATCGGTCTTACCAAAACCATAAGTGTGGATAAGGTCTTTTGAAATACCTTTTGTCACCAGATATGCGCGTGCAGCATCAGCGCGTTTTTTGGAAAGCACCAGGCTTTCATTGCTACCGATGCTTCTATCTGTATGGCCATTAACGCTGATGGTTTTTGGACTGTTCTTGGTTATCTGCGCCGCGGCCTTATCAAGTTCTGCTTTGGAAGTATCACTAAGCTGGTCAGAGCCTTTATCGAAATATGCTATGTAAACCAGATCCGGGCTTTTATCAGATTGATCAGTGATAAGGGTTTTATCTGCAGGAAGAGGACCAGTAGTAGAATTTGTGTTTACTGCAGCGGTTTCTGTTGTTGCAGTTTTTTCGCCTTTCGTTTTACCCTTAGTTGCAGTCTTTTCACCCGGCATAAAAGCCGCAGATTTTTGCGCAGTTGCTCCAGTTGTCATACCAGCACCAACTCCCGTAGCAGGTGGCATCTGTGCGTTGCCGGCATTCGCAGTTGCAGCAGCGGCATTCGCAGGTTTTTCGATCTTCACCCAATGATATTCATCATTAAGCTCAGATACGTTTTTTCCCTTTATATGATCTGAAACTTCAGCGATCTTTTTATAATTTGTTTCGTAATACTTCCTGCAATTATCTTTATTATATTGCGAAGGTTTCTGCTGTGATTGTTGTACCCAGCAATCATAGAAAACTATCGCTTTCGCAGAAGAGGTTGGGTCTACCATGGGAGTGTAACCCGAGATGGCATCAACCAGTTGCAGGCGGGCATTGCGTAAGTCCTGCAGGTCAGATTCGCTCTTCACATGCCATAGACCCGGGTCTTCGGGCAGTGTCGGGTCGCCTTTCTTTGCCGATACCGCCTTGCGGTGGAATTTGGTTGCATCGGTGTATTCGGCATCCTTGTCCAAATTATAGGCAAACTGCTGATATTCACGATATAAATTCTGCCCGAAATACAACCTGCTTGCATCGAAATGTTCTTTCCAGGCCTTGTTGGAATTTATATATTGTTCGTTATTTAAATTATCGAGCTGCGTCTGGTGGTCTTCAAAGTTTGAGCGATATTTTTCACGAGTATTGCCATAAACATCCTTTACATCACTGCATGATGAGATGCTCAAGCACATAACACCAAGGCATAAGGCTTTTAAACCTAAACTCTTGCTAATCCCTTTCATCGATCCAGGCCATTTGAATTGCTTCCAAAATCTTCTCATTGGATTTTTGCGGGTCATCATCGAACCCTTCCAATTCTGTAACCCATTTATGCAGATCAGTGAACCGTAAATTGATATTATCCTTATCCGGAAAGCTTTCTTCCAGCGCAATTGCTATATCTGACACATCTTTCCATTTCATTTCCTGAAATTAGCTTTATATATCTCTTCATGCAACTCGATTTAGAAAAGGTCAGGAAGATAATAGCCACTGCGCTGGAGGAAGATATCGGCAGCGGTGATATAACCACTAATCTTACCGTAGCGGAAGATGCCGAACTGCATGCCGATTTTGTAACGCGTGAGAATTGCGTGGTCGCGGGCATTCCTGTTCTTGAGGAAATATTCGGCCGGATGGCGGGGCGGGTGAGATTCGAACCCAAGAAGCTTGAAGGCATGGAAGCAAAAAAAGGCGATGTCATATTCAGTGTTCATGGTAACGCCAGAGATATATTAAGCCATGAGCGTGTGGCGCTTAACCTGCTGCAATATATGTGCGGCATAGCAACCACTACCAGAGATTACGCCAAGGCAATTGCCCATACAAAAGCCAGGATCCTTGATACTCGTAAAACTATTCCTGGTTTGAGGGTGCTTGCAAAATACGCCGTCTGGATCGGCGGTGGCAAGAACCACAGATTCGGCCTCTATGATGGTATATTGATAAAGGACAACCATATTGCGGCGGTGGGTGGTGATGTTGCCCGCGCGGTGGAGCTTGCAAGGCTTAGTGCCGAGGGCTTAAAAGTTGAAGTGGAATGCGATACGCTTGATCAGGCAGAAAAGGCCATGAAAGCCGGTGCTGACATAATACTTCTGGATAATATGGATAATGAAACCTTGAAAAAAGCGGTGGCTTTGAACAATGGCCGTTGCCTGCTTGAGGCTTCCGGCGGTGTTCGACTTGAAACGGTTAAGGCCATAGCCGAAACCGGGGTGGATTATATATCGGTCGGCGCCATCACGCATTCGGCCAAATCCATAGATATTGGCCTTGATATACATAAGAATTGACAAAAAGAATTATAGTTATAAAACAGTGCCTCCATTGGCTCGGTAGCTCAGTGGTAGAGCAGGAGGATCATAATCTCTTGGTCGGGGGTTCAAATCCCTCCCGAGCCACCATTCTTAACTGATTATCTGCATTATATTTTAAACGTTGGGCTATTGGAGAAATATGTCCTGATGTCTTCTTATTTTATGATAAATTTTTTGCTGATCAGATAATCTAACGAAAATTTTCCGGCACCGCACACTGCCAGCCAGAAAAATATGGCGAAGTATGAAGCTTCTTCAAAACCTAATAATGTTTCCAGGGAATCAATATCCATTAGTTTTGCAGAAACAATGGCTACAACCATAACACCGGAAAGCATGCCGCCGGCAATGCGGGTTAAAAACCCAAGCATTAAAAAGATACCACCAAAAAATTCAACGCCCGAAACAAATGGTGTTAGTATGTGCGGGAATGGAATACCCCAATCGGTAAAATTCTGGATCATTTGCGGCAGGTTATTTAATTTGCCCAGGCCAGAAAGCATAAATACATAACCAGCAACTATGCGCGCCACTAAAGGGCCGGCCCAAAGAAAATATGATGTGATATATTCGGGGCCACCTATAAAAAATTTTGCAGCACAGCTAATGATTTTGCAGCTAGAGCCACAGTTTTTCTGATCTTGGGTCATGCGATTTTCCTGTTTTGGGTTTTGTTAATTAGTTGTGGTTTTGAAAGTAAGCCGTTTCTCATCCAACGTGCGAACCATTCTGAAAGATTGGCACTTAACCCGTCATCTGAAAGATCAAATTCCGTTTGAAGTTCTTCCAATGCCTGGCCTATAGGGACATTTTGGAAAAGCCTGTTAAGAAGAAGATATTCGTTTTCCCCCAAATTCATCCGCCAGATTATATCTTCATGGCGGAATATTGCAGTAAAGCTGTTTTTTAATTCCGGTTTTGCCGGAGATTTTTCATCTTTCACGTTCTGGTAATATTCATTAACCGGATGGGAAAATGCAAAAAGTTTTAGAGCTTTTCGGGGGTTCAATGTTGTTTCCATTAAATCTTCTGCGGTCATTCCCTCAAGGTGAATTGGTTCCAGAGGGCTTGTTTCCTCTTCATCAGTTAGCTGGGTTATGGCATTTTCTAACGTTGCAAGTTCAAGCGCGAATGAATCATAATTTTTTTGCGTTTGCATGAAATCAGGTAAATGCGTTGAATATCGCCCGATATTAAAATGTTCCGAAGAAACATTTTTGATAAAACCAGAGATCAGGGTTTCGAAAGCTTCATCTCCCAGATAATGTTTTAATACAGGATATTCTTCTGCGGTTACATCATACAGCCTGTAGCGATAAGCATTTGTATATACTTCAAGCTGCGCGGCGGGACCAAAGTTTTCTTTGGAACGGATCCAGTTTTCTGGGGCACTATCAAATTCAGAGCCAGCAATAATTGCGTTCTGCATTCTGGTTTGAGATTCACTTAATGATGTTACGATCACTGGCGTTGTGCTGGGATTAATTTCTTCAAGCTGTGGCAAGATACCATAATTTTGTGCATCTTTAGCGGCCTGTTTTGCTTTTTCCAGCTCGGCATAGAGAACTTCGAATTCAGGAATTTTATCATCCCACTCGATCATGGTGTTTATTGTGTGGCCGGCTTTGTTAATAACATAACGATAAAGTGACCATACTTCATCAACCACATGATCATCATGCGTATCGATTATATGCGTGCCCATATTGCTGTGGCCTGACAGATGGATCTGTGCAACCTTATTGAGTGGCAGGGCATCGATATATTTTTGGGGATCAAGACGATGGTTGAAGCAACTTACATAAACGTTGTTCACATCGAGTAATAAATTACAACCCGACTCATTAACCATGTGGGCCAGGAATTCTGCTTCAGGAATATATGAGGTTTTGAACTCAAGATAAGTCGATGGATTTTCAAATGCGATCGGGCGCCCCAGATAATCCTGAACCTGTTTGATACGGGTTATTATATGTTTAAGTGCCTCCTCCGTATAAGGAACAGGAAGAAGGTCATGTGAATTTTTGTGTGCAACGCCTGTCCAGCAGAGGTGATCAGAAATCCATGCCGACTCTAACCAGTCTGCAAGGTCTTTCAGTTTTTTCAGATATTCAGAATTTAACGGGTCAACCGTACCTATTGAAAGCGCGATACCATGCATAACTACAGGATATTGTTCCCTTATCCTTGCGATATTGCGTTTAGGGCGGCCATCAGTATCCATGAAATTTTCGGATATTATTTCGAACCAGTCAACTTTTGGGGAGTTATCAAATATATGCTGGTAGTGGCCGGGGCGAAGACCCAAACCAAAACCCAAATATGGAAAATGTCCGGAAGGTTTTTTCATATTATCATCTTAAAAAGGTGGGGCATGAATAAACCCCACCTTCTCAATTAACCTAAAGTAAAAACTTGAGACGATTATTTCTTGCTGCCATCAGTTGCGCAAGAACCTTTGCCTTTGCAAGAGTTTTTGCCATCAGCACCCTGACCTTTACAAGAGTTCTTGCCTTTGCAAGCGTGCTTTTCTTTAACCTGTTCGTGAGAAGCAGCTTTTTCTGCAGTAGCTTCTTCAGCATGAGCAAAGGTTGGAGCTATTACAGTAGCAGATAGAAGGCCTGCCAGAGCAGCAACAGCGAATTTTTTATTAGTCATAGTATTTCTCCATTAGTTTTATTATTAATAAACCAGGCATTATTTTTTAAATGGCTGGTGTTTTTGCTTTGTAGCGTTAATTTCAAATTATAAAGAAATTCCTGCTACATAGACCAATTCGGTACAATGAAAATTAAAGTTACATTTATTTTTTAAATATTGCTGGTTTTGAATGAAACGGCCCAAATTAATCGTTATTAATAAACTGCATGGCTGACGAAAAAGGTTTAACGATCGAAGAATTGATGGCACGGGCACTGAATGGTGACGCAAAATGCTATATGGATGTTCTTCAAAAAACCGCATTGCTGATCAAGCCTTATTTGTATAAACGTCTGGGCCAGCATCAGGAAGTTGATGATGTTCTGCAGGAAATACTTATATCGATCCATAAGGCAAAGCATACTTATGACCCAAGCCGCCCTTACCTGCCCTGGGTCTATGCCATAGCAAAGTTCAGGTTGAAGGACAGGCTGCGCAAATATTATAATGATCCGCTAAAAAATGCCGGTGATCTGATAGAAGCTGAAAATATTCCTGATTCAGATGTAACTGAATCAGCCATCTCCTACGAATATATTAAAGGAGAGATAAATAAACTACCGGCAAAACAGGCAAAAATTTTGAGCCTGTTGCATGAACATGGCTATACGGCAAAGGAAGCGGCCGCAAAAATTAACATGACGGAATCAGCGGTGAAGGTTTCCGCACACAGGGCATATAAAATACTTAAGAAGAAGTTTGGCAAAATAGATGGATAATATCAATAAATTAATAAGCGATCTGGGTTCAGATGTTCAACAGGGTAAAAAACCCCTTGGGCCTATCTCTTTACTCGCAAGATGGTTATTGGGTTGTGCAATATGGCTTGTAGCTGCTTTGGCCTTCTGGGGCGTTAGGAAAGATATTACTGTCAAATTTGCCTCGGGCCTGTTTACAGCTGAGATCATCTCACTGGCATTGGTAGTTATCTCTGCGGCAATTGCCGTTACCTTCCTCTCCTATCCTGATATGAGGCAGAAGCCAAAAATTGTTCTATTGCCGTTAATACCTTTAGCTGCGTTCATAGGTATTGTGTATTATGCGCTGACTAAAGATATTTACCACGCACCAACAGCAGACCCGGGATATATGTGCCTGATTTGTATTAGTGCCATATCATCAGTGCCGGCATTATTGATATTCGTTATATTACGCCGACAGGCGACTACTCACCCATTCGTTGCAGGCTTTATGGCCATGCTGGCATCATCGGCGCTGGGCAATCTAATTTTCCGCTTATCAGAACCTAACGATAATATTACACATTTGATAACCTGGCACTATTTTCCTATTATCGGCTTCAGCCTGATTGGAATATTAATTGGTAGAAAAATTCTTAAATGGTAACGCACTATGAGATCATGCATAAAGTATATAATTCTTACCGCGCTATTATTTTTTGCTGATAATAGTTTTGCCGCACCGGCAAATTATCGCTTCGATAAAGACCACACCACAATATTATTTGCGATCAACCATCTTGGTTATTCTGATAAGATCGGTCTGTTCCGTGATTATGATGGTAGCTTTACTTTAGATGAAGATAATCCTGAGAACAGCGCTGTAGAGGTTGTGTTGAAACCAGCAGGCATTGATACTGGCAGTAAGGCGCTTGATGCAGTTCTGCAGGGCAAGGATTGGTTCAATACTGCAAAATATCCGGACATAACATTTAAAAGTATGCGTGTTATTGTTAACAAGGATGATAACACTGCCGTTATTAAAGGTTGGGTGACAATGCTTGGGGTGACAAAGCGCGCTGAGTTGACTGTGAAGTTCAATAAAGCCGGAAAGAATATGGTAACCGGAACTTATAATGCAGGCTTCACCGCTGATCTAAAAATCAAAAGATCATTGTTCGGCATGATAATAGATATCCCTTTCGTGGGTGATGAAGTTCACGTTCATATAGAAGCCGAAGGCATCAGGCAATAGGTATATCTCTGCTCTGTATATTATAACATGGTGTTAAATAAGACTGACAGATTTTAAAATCCGGTTGATTTTTCCTGGACAACACCACTCTTTCAAACTCCCTGTAACCCATAGGGCGAAACATCAAACTATCCGACTTAATCTCACCCCAAAGAACATGTAGATCTTCTTTTTTTATATTCATAATCTGGGCTTTAAAAACAAGATCTTTACTCTCATTTTCGGGCAAACAATATGGCGACTTATATTTTATAGTAAAAACCCTTTCTTCGGATTTATATTGCCTTAATCTATCGATAGGTGCCAAAACGGCGGCGGCAACCTCATCTCTATTAGGTGAGAGTTTTTTAAGATCCTCTGATGATATTTCACTATATGAAAAATTCACAAATGCAGCGTGAGGTGTTACCACCTGGCCAAATTTGACCAGATTATTCATCTTAAGTCCAAGTTCTTCCAGGGTTTCCCTTATTGCAGTCTGTGTGGCATCTTCTATAAAACCAGGATGGCCCTTTACCGGATCATTCTTTCCACCAGTTGCACATAACTCATTGGGAAAGGAACGATCATTTTCTGGACGCACCATCAGCACCAGACATTGACCATATTCTTCGTGGTAATGAAAAATATAGTTTTGTGAAGATATCTGTAGTGACCGGAAAAATTTTCCCGGATTACTATTTATATAATCAAATGTATGGATTGTATTATCCAACCGTATCCCCAAATAAGATAAGGACATATACCATAATTCTGGTTCTGATACAATCTTTACTCAGCCACCTGCATATCCACCAATGATAGGCAATATTTCACCAGTGATATAACTTGAACATTGCGGTGATGCCAGAAACACATAGGCAGGAGCAATTTCTTCCGGTTGTGCCGGGCGCTTCATTGGTGTGCTCTCACCAAATTTTGCAATGTCATCGGGGTTTTTATCTGCCGGGTTTAGCGGAGTCCAAACCGGGCCGGGCGCTACGGCATTAACACGAATACCACGTGGGACAAGATGCGTTGCTAGTGAACGTGTAAATGCATGTATGCCACCTTTGGTGAGTGAGTAATCAAGCAGATCCTTATTACCCATCAAGCCGGTCACGGAACCTGTATTTATTATTGCATCACCAGCTTTCATATGCGGAACTGCTGCCTGCGCCATGTGGAAATAACCATATAGATTTGTATGCATGGTTTCATCAAAATGCTTTTCTGTGAGATCTTCAAAACGCTGAACGTGTAATTGGAATGCAGCATTATTCACCAGCACATCCAAATGGCCAAATTGATCGACGGTTTTTTTCACCGCAGAGAAACAGAATTTACGGCTTTTCACATCACCTGGGATAAGCAAGCACTTGCGCCCTTCTTTCTCTATCATCTTTTTGGTTTCTAAAGCATCTTCATCTTCACTTAAATATATTATCGCCACATCAGCACCTTCACGTGCGAAAAGAATTGCCACTGAACGACCGATGCCGGAATCACCACCGGTGATAAGTGCAACCTTGCCTTTTAATTTTTCAGAGCCTTTATAAAAAGGCGCGTCACACATAGGCGCGATTTTAAGATCAGCTTCTATACCGGGTTTAGCTAAATGTTGTTTTGTAAGTGGCGGCTCAGGATATTTTCTTGCACCTGCCTGCATGGCTTTTTCGGCCTTTTCTTTCGGATGAACTTTATCAGCAGATTTTATCTGGCGCTGGATGCTACGTTGTTTTGCTGCAGTTTTTTGGGCGATCTTTTTATTAGGCGATGTTTTAAGACTTACCTTTGCCATTTTAACTCTCCATAATTTATTTTGGATCATCTTGAGCCCGTGAGGATAAAATCTCTATATATTAAGAGTGTTCGTAATATTAGGTATTTAGTAGGAAAAACCGCCATAAATACCTTATAAATGAACATTTAGTTGATTTACGCGCTGAAATATTGTTTATGGGGCTTCATATGCTGGCAACAACAGATAAATTAAATTTGAGTGCGCACAGGATGGGCAAGGTTTTCCTTAAACTTGCTGAAACTCCTGATGAACTTCTGAAAGCGCAAAAACTCCGCCATTTCGTATTTTTCGATGAGCCTAAAGGCGCAACCGAGATAAGCGGCGCAGTTGATAAAGATGAATTCGACGATAAATGCGAACACCTGTTGGTAGTGGATGATTCAAATGCCGCCGACCCGAAAGTTGTGGGTACATATAGATTGCTGAGACAGACCGGCGATAAGAAAGTCGATAAATTCTATACTGAAGGTGAGTTCGATATCACCAAACTTAAAAATTCTGGCTTGAATATCATGGAGCTTGGCCGTTCCTGCATTCACCCTGATTACCGCGATGGCAAGGTTATTCAGCTTCTATGGAGTGGCATCGGGGCTTATATAATGCACCACCAAATTGCTTATCTATTTGGTTGTGCTAGCTTTTTTGGTGAAAACCCAAAAGAATTCTCAGTTCCCATCTCATTCCTGATGCAAAAGCATGGGGCACCTGCAAATATATGCCCAACTGCAAGACCTGAAGTTGCAGCTAAATTTGATTTTATTCCTATAGATCAAATAGATAAAAAAGAAGCCCTGGCAAAATTGCCTTCGTTGCTTAAAGGCTACATACGCACCGGCTGCATGGTCGGAAATGGCGCCGTTATTGACAATTTCTGTAAAACGGTGGATGTTTGTATAGTAATGGATACCAGCAAAATCGCGAAGAGATACTCTGAGCATTTTGTAAACAAAAAGGACTAAAGTCCTAAAAACCATGGCAATTAAATTTACCTATTCACAAACACGCGCGATAATCAGATTTGCACTTCTGGTTGCCTGGATAACTGCAATATTCATCCCCGGCATTTTAACTTACCACCTTCACCGCGACACTCATGAAAAAATGATAAAGGTTTTCTTCAAAGGTGCTTTGAGGATAATCGGCGTGAAAGTTGGCCAGAACGGTTATGAGAATATTCCTGACGAAGCGGTGATGTTCGTTTCTAATCACACTTCTTATTTAGATATCTTGGTTCTTGGTTCTAAAATAAAAGTTCGCTTCACACCGAAGATCGAAATCTCACGCTGGCCGATCATGAACATTCTGGTAAACATGACGCTGCCTGTTTATATCCACCGCAATAAATCAAAATCACTCGAACAGAAACAAAGAATAAAAGAGATCATCGAAGGCGGTGATTCAATTCTGGTTTTCCCTGAATCAACCACTAATGACGGCAAGGAAGTTCTGCCATTCAAAAGTTCATTATTCGGCGTGGCTGAGGGTGAGCCTGGAGATGAAGACCCTATCGCGATCCAGCCTATCTCCATCGTATATACCCATATCGATGGCGAACCTGCAAACGCTGGCAATATGGATAAGGTTGCCTGGTATGGTGACATGAAATTCCTGCCGCATTTCTGGAATTTGCTGCGCGCAAAAGGTGCTAAAGTGAAAATTATGTATCATAGCGAACTTTACTATGAGGATTTTGGTGATAGAAAGTCTCTAAGCAAACACTGCGAAGAAGTTATTTCCAAAGGTGTGGAGCAGATAAAAAATTCCAATGAAAACGAAAAGAGAAAAACTTTCTTTGAACGGCTGGTTAAACATTGATAAACCCGTCGGCATTTCCTCTACCCAACTTACCAATAAAATAAAATATCTGCTTAATCCGAAAAAGATCGGCCATGCCGGCACGCTTGATCCAGCTGCATCAGGCATTCTTCCACTGGCACTTGGTGAAGCAACTAAAACGATCGAATATATGCAGGATGCTAAAAAAGCTTATCAGTTTACTGTTAAGTTCGGCGAAACCACCGATAGTTTAGATAGCGAAGGCAAAATAACCGAAACTGGCAGAAAGTTACCTGCACTTGGTGAATTAAAAAAAGTTCTTCCTCAGTTTATTGGTAAAATAAAACAAACTCCCCCCGCATTCTCTGCAATAAAGATAAATGGCGAACGCGCATATGATCTGGCGCGGAAAGGAATTGTGCCCGATATAAAAGAACGTGAAATTGAGATATATTCATTGAAATTGCTGGATTATAATCTTGTAAATCAGCAAGTTAACAATGCCACTTTTGAATGTGAATGCTCTAAAGGCACATATATCAGAACCTTAGGCTCTGATGTTGCACAAGCCATTGATACAATTGGATATATAACTTTCTTAAGGCGCATAAAAGTAGGCTCATTCATTCTTGAAAATGCCTATACCCCAAAAATCTCAGATGAAAGCTTGCTTTTCGATGCAAATGAGATTATTAGAGCCATCAAGCCAATAGATTCAGTGCTAGACGACATCCCGGTTCTGAATCTTGATTTATCTGAATGTGTTAAGCTTCAGCATGGTCTTAAAATTCCAGTAGAAAACAAAATGAACGGAATTTTCAGAGTTTATGATGAGAATAAAAAGCTTATAGCAATTTCAAATAATGAGAACGGCATCTTGGCACCTAAAAAGGTGTTCAATTTATAAATAATTAATAGGAGAAAAACGATGTCGATTACTGCAGAAAAGAAAACTAAACTTATCAATGAATTCGCAACTGCTAAAGGCGATACAGGTTCAGTAGAAGTGCAATGCGCTATACTTACTGAAAGAATTAACAATCTTACCGAACACTTCAAAAGTAACGTTAACGACGTGCATTCAAGAAGGGGCCTACTGGTTATGGTTAGCCAACGTAAACGCCTGCTTGAATACCTAAAAGGTAAAGATTTCAATCGTTATTCAACACTTATCGATAAGCTTGGCTTGAGGAAATAATTATGATCGGGGCACTTAAAATGAAAGCTGCTCATATCATAAATCCTTCAAACAATTCTGTAAGCTTAACCGGCGATTTTGCCGGTCATGAAATTTTTTTAAAAGGAAAAAATAATGTTTAATATTACTAAAAAAACTATCAACTGGGGTGGCCGCGAACTTTCTTTGGAAACCGGCAAAGTAGCACGCCAGGCTGATGGCGCTGTTATGGTGCGTTACGGCGGCACTACACTTCTATGTACAGCAGTTGCTCAGAAAGAAGCAAAACCAGATATGGATTTCTTCCCACTGACTGTTGTTTACCAGGAAAAAGCATTCGCTGCTGGTAAAATCCCTGGTGGTTTCTTCAAGCGTGAAGGTAAACCAACTGAGAAAGAAACTCTGATCTCTCGTTTGATCGATCGCCCTATACGCCCATTATTCGGCGAAGAATTCTTCAACGAAGTGCAGGTTATCTGCACCGTACTTGAATTCGACGGCAAGAACGATACTGATATACCTGCTATGGTTGGTGCATCTGCAGCTCTTGCAATTTCCGGCATACCTTTTGATGGCCCGATCGGCGCTGCAAAAGTTGGCTTTGTAAATGGCCAATATGTTCTGAACCCGGAACTTGGCACTGAAACTGATTCTCGTCTTGATCTAGTTGTTGCTGGCACAAAAACATCAGTGATGATGGTTGAGTCAGAAGCAAAAGAAATCACTGAAGAAGAAATGCTTGGCGCAGTTAAATTCGCGCATGATGAAATGCAGGCAGTTATAAATGTTATCAACGAAATGGCTAAAGAAATTGGTAAACCTCGTTGGGAAGTTGCTAAACCTGATCATTCTGCACTTTATGATAAGATCAAAAAGTTTGCACAGGATGGCCTGAAAAAAGCCTATGCAATCACTGATAAACAGCAACGCGTTACCCTTCTTAAAGAAACCAAGAAAGCTACAATTGAAAAACTTGAAGCTGAATTGAAAGAAGGTGAAGTGCTTGCGAAAAAGAATGCTGATGGCCTTCTTAAAAAGCTTGAGAAAGATATCGTTCGTGGTGATATCATCCGCGATAAAAAACGTATCGATGGTCGTGGCCCTGAAAATATCCGTAACATCATTGCAGAAGTTGGCTTCCTTCCTCGCACTCACGGCTCTGCGCTTTTCACCCGTGGTGAAACACAGGCTGTTGTTGTTGCAACTCTTGGCACTGTTCAGGATGAACAGCGTATCGATGGTTTAGAAGGTGATACAACCCTGAACTTCATGCTACACTATAACTTCCCTCCATATTCTGTTGGTGAAGTTGGTCGTATGAGCGGCGCTGGTCGTCGTGAGATCGGTCACGGTAAACTTGCATGGCGCTCAATTCACCCACTTCTTCCAAGCAAAGAACAATTCCCTTACACAATCCGTGTTGTATCTGAGATCACTGAGTCTAACGGCTCATCATCAATGGCAACTGTGTGCGGAACTTCTCTTGCACTAATGGATGCAGGTGTTCCTCTGGCTCGTCCGATCGCAGGTATTGCAATGGGTCTGATCCTGGAAGGCAAAGATTATGTTGTGCTTTCTGATATCCTTGGTGATGAAGATCACCTTGGTGATATGGATTTCAAAGTAGCCGGTACTGAATCTGGCGTTACATCTCTACAGATGGATATCAAAATTCAAGGTATCACTATCGAGATCATGAAACAGGCACTTGCACAGGCAAAAACCGGCCGTATCCACATCCTTGGCAAAATGGCGGAAGCAATTACTGCTCCTCGTGCTGAGCTGAATGATTTCGCTCCTAAAATGCGCACTATGAAGATCAACCCTAGTAAGATCCGTGAAGTTATCGGCTCTGGCGGTAAGGTGATCAAAAACATCTGTGAAGTTTCTGGTGCTAAGATCGATATCGAAGATACTGGTGATATTAAAGTTGCTGGTTCAGCTGAAGCTGCTGAGAAAGCGATCGCGATGATCAATGAGATCGTTTCTGAACCGGAAGTTGGTGCAACTTACGAAGGTAAGGTCATGAAGATCATGGATTTCGGCGCGGTTGTACAGTTCATGGGTAAATCCCAAGGTCTGGTTCACATCAGCGAAATTTCTAACGAACGCGTTGAATCAGTTGATAGCGTTCTGAAACTTGGTGATATCGTGAAAGTGAAATTGCTGAGCACTGATAAAACCGGCAAAATGAAACTTTCTATGAAACAGGTTGATGGCACTGCTCCTTCTAATTCTGCCAATGATAATGGTGGTATAGAAGAAGTTGAAACTTCACCTGAGATTACTACTATTAACTAGCATGGTATAGGCGGGAAGCCTTTAAAACAGGCGAACCCGCACTATATAATTATAGTGAATATAACAGAAAAAGATTTGATTGGGGTTAAAGATCTGAATGCGGAGATCCTTCGTTTAAAGAAGGAGATGAACGCAGTTATTCTTGCCCATTATTATCAGGATGAGGAAATTCAGGAGATCGCCGATTTTATCGGTGATTCACTGGAACTTTCCCGCAAAGCTGCTGCAACCGATGCTGATTATATCATTTTCTGCGGGGTTAAATTTATGGCAGAAGTTGCGAAGATCCTTTCTCCTCAGAAAAAAGTTCTGGTGCCAGATCTGAAAGCCGGTTGCTCACTTGAATTCTCCTGCCCGCCGACACAATTCAAAACTTTCCGCGAACAAAATCCTGATCATATTGCGATCACCTATATAAACTGCTCTGCAGAAATAAAGGCACTTTCTGATATCATCGTCACATCTTCAAGTGCTGAGAAAATATTAAGCAAATTGCCGCAGGATCAGAAAATTATTTTCGCACCTGATAAACATTTAGGCGGTTACATAAATAAAAAAACCGGTCGTGATATGTTATTGTGGGATGGTGCCTGCATAGTTCACGAACAATTCTCGGAAAAAGAATTGGTGGTCTTAAAAAATCGCCACCCTAATGCATTGGTTATAGCTCACCCAGAATGCCCAGATAGCTTACTTTCATACGCAGATCATATCGGTTCAACATCTTCATTACTCAACTTCACCAAAGATGTTGCGGCGAAAAATAATGGTGCAGAATTCATCGTTCTTACTGAACCAGGCATCATCCACCAGATGAAAAAAGCATCGCCTAGTGCAATATTCCATGAAGTTGGCAGTATTAATGAATCAGGTTGCGCATTCTGCAGTGATTGCAAATATATGAAATTGAATAACCTGGAAAAACTTTATCTCTGCATGGCTAACAAAACGCCGGAGATCACCCTTGATGAAACCCTTCGCATCAGCGCCAAAAAATCCATTGATAAGATGCTGGAATTAAGCGCAGTTTAAGTCTTTTTATAGAAACATTGAATTTTTATAATTTAGCATTATAATAATCTCATAGATGAGAAGCTGCATTGCCCGTTATTGTAACTTTAATCTCCGGGGCGATGATAATTCTTTGGGAGTTGGCGCTGGCAGAACCGTGGTTTTGTTATCTGATTCCCCCCTGAACTTAAAGGCTTCAGGAAGACATATAGTTCGCAGACGGCTATCGCGGCCTCATCTTTTCGGTGATTTTCTTATTCTCATAAACTTTCTAATTTGAGAAATTTATTAGGCAATCAAGGCAATAATGAGGGAGTGTATATAAAATACATGACCGAATTTGAGACCGAAGATTAACGCAATAAAGAATCAAATTAGAAAGTTTAGTTCAAATAACTGGTCGGATCTTTAGGGTCTTTACCTTTACGGATCGCGAAATAAAGCTGCGGTTTTGTTACCTTACCGGTTGAACCTACAGTGCCTATAACCTGGCCCTTCGTCACTTTATCATCTTTCTTCACATTGATATTATTCATATGTGCATAGGCTGAAAGCAGGCCATCATCATGTTTTATGATCACCATATTGCCATAGCTTTTAAGTGAGTTGCCGGTATAAACCACCCTGCCCGCATTTGATGCTTTCACTTCCGTACCTGCATCTGCAGCTATATTTATACCGTCACTGTCAGCACCGAATTTCTTGATCACCTTGCCTTTAACCGGCCAGATGAACTTGCCACTATCAGCCGCTTTAGTTGCTGGTTTTTCTTCATCTTCACCTTTTATGGTCTTTTCAGTTTTCTCAGCAAGTTTTGCATTTTCTTCTTCTGTATCTATTTTTGCAGGTGCGGCCTGAGCTTTCGATTCAGCCTTAGCTTCTTCAGAAGGTGTCACCTTTTCCTTACCAACCGCTACTACGTTACCATTAGCATCAGTGACGATCTGGCCCAGAACCCCACCTGTTGGATGCCTCAAGCTTACTGGTTTATTTTTATCTTCATCACTTTCTTTTTTTGATGGTGCAGGCGTTGCGGTTTCCTCATTTGTTTCTGCTAATGGTTGTGCATTTTCCGGCGCTTCTGTGCTTGCAGCAGGTTCTTCTTTAGGCAGATCAGATGCCAGAGGTATTTGTAAACGCTGACCCTGTATCAGGTTATAAGGTTCTTTCAAACTGTTTGCTTTAATGATCTCGGCCTTATCAACGCCATATTCGCGTGAAACACTGTTTAAAGTATCACCTGATTTCACCAGATGGAACTTACCTTGCGGAATTTTTATCTCCTGCCCCTCTTTCAGCGCATATGGCTGTTCAAGGCCATTTGCAGCAATTATAGGCAGAACGGGGATATTATATTGGCGTGAAATGCTGAATAATGTTTCACCTTTTTTAACTGTATGAGTTTGTGGCGCAGAAGAGGTTTCATCCGCTATTGCTGCAGGTGCTGCTGGTTCTTCTATAGGCTTTTCTGGTTTATCTTCTGAACTTGGCCCAACTTTATCAGATTGTGTATATACCTGCGTTGGTTCTGCTTTCGTTTCTGTTTTTTCTTCAACCGCTACAGGTGCCTGATAATCCTTATCCTTGCTGATATCTTCTATCTGCACATCCTGAGTCGAAACCGGGTTGAACATTGCATTGCCGGCAACCGGCTTTTCCATCGGATATTCAACTTTCGCCGGTTCCTGCGTGCACGCAGTGACTAAAAGAGATGCAAAAAATATTTTTGATAGGTTTTTATTCATGGGGATAATTAACTTATATTTTAGTTAATTTTGTAACCCCGCCCATATAGTTTTTCAAGATTTCCGGTAGTAAAACACTACCATCGGCCTGCTGATAATTCTCAAGTATTGCAACAATGGTTCTACCCACTGCCAGAGATGAACCGTTAAGCGTATGCAGGAATTCTACCTTGCCATTATCACGGCGGAAACGTGCATTCATCCGGCGCGCCTGGAAATCCTTAAAGTTGGAGCAGCTTGAAATCTCACGATAAGTATTCTGTGCCGGGAGCCACACCTCAATATCATAGGTTTTGCTGCTGCCAAAACCGGTATCACCAGAACATAAAGTTATCACGCGATATGCCAGGCCAAGTTTTTGTAAAACCGTTTCAGCGCATGAAAGCAAACGCTCATGTTCTGCAGTTGAATTTTCCGGCTTCACCATTGAAACAACTTCAACCTTGCTGAACTGATGCATGCGGATAAGCCCGCGCGTATCCTTACCCGCAGAACCAGCCTCTGAACGGAAACATGGGGTATATGCAGTATAGCGCAGTGGTAGTTTTTTCTCTTCGACAATTTCCTCACGCACAAGATTAGTGACAGGAATTTCTGCAGTTGGGATGAGGTAAAAATCATTTGTGGTTTTGAATAGATCTTCTTCGAATTTCGGCAGATTACCAGTGCCATATGCAGCAGGCGCTTTCACAAGGAATGGCACAGTTGTTTCCGTATAGCCGAATTCCTTCATTGCAACATCAAGCATGAAGGCCGCCAAGGCGCGCTCCAGCTTCGCCAGATCACCATAAGTAACAGCAAACCTAGCGCCTGAGATTTTCGCTGCACGATCAAAATCAAGCAGGTTTAAATCTTCACCAATATCAAAATGTGCTTTTGGCTCGAATGAGAATTTCGGCGGCGTACCAACCTTTTTCACCTCAACATTTGCACTTTCATCTTTGCCATCCGGCACTGAATCATCAAGTAGGTTTGGAATGGTTGCCAGAAGTTCAGTAAGTTCTTTATTCTCACTTTCTTCAGGAGCAGAATCTTTTGCCTGCTGTATCTGGGCCTTTAATTCTTTTGAACGCGCAAGCAGTGGTGCCGCTTCATCTTTTTTGCCGGCAGCCATTAATTCACCAACCTGTTTGGCAAGCTTGTTTGCCTCTTCCTGCAGGTTTTGTGCTGAAGCTATATTACCGCGATTCTTCGCATCCAACTCAAGAATTTTTGCTGAAATCGCTGATAGGCCACGACGCGCAAGTTTCTTATCGAATTCGGCAGCATTTTGCCTAATGTATTTTATATCATGCATTTTCTAACACCATTTCCGTCTGCTTTTTCTCAAAGTAAGCGGAGAAAATTATAGATATCTCATATAATAAATAGAGCGGCACTGCCAGCGCTAATTGGCTGAACACATCAGGTGGGGTTATAAAAGCGGCGACAGTTAATATCAATACAACTGCGAATTTGCGGAATTTCTTTAATTGCGCCGTGGTTATTATCCCAACTTTTGCAAGCAGCACTATCACCAAAGGAAGTTGGAAAGTTATACCGAAAGCCAATATCAGACTGGTTACAAGTGAGAGATACTCACTTACTTTTGCTTCTAAACGAATAGGCAGGCCATCCTTACCACCCGGGAATTCAAAGCTCAGGAAAAATTTCCATGCGGTTGGGAACAGGAAATAATAAACGAAAGAAGCACCTACCAGAAAAAGAGCCGGCGCTATCACCAGGAATGGAATGAAAAATTTCTTCTCATTATTGTAAAGCCCCGGAGCGCAGAAGGCATATAACTGCCAGGCGATCACAGGGAATGAAAATATTATCCCGGAGAAAAGTGCAAGTCTCAGATAGGTAAAAAAGGCTTCGGGCAGGCTGGTAAATATCATCTTGCGCCCTTCCTCATCGCCCATCGCATTAGCGAGTGGCTTCACCAGAAAAGTATAGATATCCTGAACATAAATATATGAAACAAGCGTGCCAAGGCCGATCGCAAGCAGAGATATTATCAGGCGCTTGCGCAATTCCCGAATATGCTCAACCAGGTTTTTATGTTCAAGCTGCTGTTCCGTTTGGGTCATTATCTTTTTCTTTAGATTCTGCCTTATGTTCAGCAGGAATTTCTATCTCATTCATCTTCTGTTCGAAAACTTCATTCACATCATATGCATCATGATATTTGCCATCAAGCCCAAGAATTTTGCTGCGTGGCTTCACAACTTTGTGCTCGGATTCTTCCTCTTCAAATGCAGATGTGAATTCATGTATTGTGCGTTTAACCTTGCGCGTCATTTTTCCCGCTTGCCTCAAAATCCCAGGTATATCCTCAGGCTTGAAGAAAACAATGCATGCAACGGCAATAATGGTTATTTCCCAGAATGAAAGGTCAAGCATGGGACTATATTTCTATGACTGATCGGCGTTATTATCGATCTTTTTAACTTTAGCTTCGTCTTCATCATCTTCATGCAGGCCTTTTTTGAAGGCTTTCATGCCTTTTCCAAGGTCACCCATAACCTTAGGCAGTCTGCCAGCGCCGAAAAGGATCAGCACAACGATCAGAAGCAATATCACATGCGGCAAAGACAAACTCATAATAATTCCTTATTTAGCGCTTTATTTTATCTACGGGCGAATTATACTTTGCGCAGTCTAAATTACTAGTGGAAAATGAGTTTTAAACAAATATTAGATAACTGCCTGGAGGCCAATATTGGCAAAGGCGGCGTTGCAACTTCAGATATTCAAACCATTGAAAAACTTATCGTTAACGAAATCGAGCCCCTTAAGGCTGAGAAGCTTAAGCTTTTTGATTTTTCTGATATCGACAGCAAATGTGAATCGGTTGACAGGCTGATCGAAAAACTCTCCAAGCGCTATTCCAAAATATATATACTAGGCACCGGCGGTTCCACCATATGCGGCCAGGCAATATGCGGCCTCTATGAAAATCATGAGATCAATTCACGCATACATTTTGTTGATAACATTGATCCGAAAACTTTTGAGTTCATCCGCGAACAGATAAACTTAAAAGAAAGCCTGATATTAGTGATCAGTAAATCGGGCGGTACGCTTGAAACCATAACGCAGTTTGCATTCTTCACTAAACTATATGAAGAAAAACTTGGCGAAAAAAAGATAAAGAATCATTTCATTGTTATTTCTGATGAAGATAATAATCCTAACATAATCCGCAATATCGCTGCCAAGCTTGATATCCCGGTCTATGCGCATGAAAAGGTCGGCGGCAGGTTCTCATTATATAGCCTTGTCGGTCTTGTTCCTGCAGCATTTTCTGGGCTCAATATTCATGAATTCCTGAAAGGTGCGAATGATGAGGTAAGCAGAACATTCAATGAGAAAAATTCACAAAGCATAACCGGCACGGCGCTTAATCACCTGCTTGCGAAAGATAAGAATATTTCTTCTACCGTGATGATGCCATATGTTGATCGCCTGAAGAATTTCACCACCTGGTTCGCGCAAATATGGGCAGAAAGCCTTGGCAAAACCGAACTTGCCACTACACCAATACGTTCTCTTGGCACGCTTGATCAACACAGCCAGATGCAGCTTTACCTTGAAGGCAAGAAGGATAAATTCTTTAACGTTATGTATGTTCAGGGGGACAGCAAAGAATTCACCATTAAATTAAATCACGCTTTTGATGAAGAAAATCTTTCCTATATCTCTGGCAAGCATTTCACTGATGTGATGAATTCAGCGGCACTTGCAACGGTTGAAACACTTGCGAAAAATGGCTCCCCGGTGCGCGCATTTGAAATCGATAAACTCAATGAATATACTCTTGGCAATATCACTATGCATTTCATCCTTGAAACTGTGCTGCTTGCAAGATTGTGGAAAATCAATCCGTTTGACCAGCCGGCTGTTGAGCAAGGGAAAAAATTAACTATCGAAAAACTGAAAAAATTACCATGAGTAATATCAGGATATTACCACCTATAACCATCAACCGCATTGCGGCGGGTGAAGTTATCGAGCGGCCTGCCTCTGCGGTTAAGGAACTTGTTGAAAATTCTATTGATGCCGGCGCCAAAAAAATTGAGATCGATATCGAGCAAGGCGGTAAGAATTATATCCGCATAACCGATGATGGCAAAGGCATGAACCGTGAAGATCTGGAGCTCTGCATCCTTCGCCACGCCACCTCAAAACTGCCTGATGATAATCTGTTCAATATAAATTATTTCGGCTTTCGTGGTGAAGCAATTCCATCGATCGGCTCCATTTCACGCCTGAGCATTTCATCGAAAGCAAAGAATGAAAATGAGGCCTGGAATATAACCATTCAGGGCGGCGAGAAAGAAGAATTGAAACCTGCAAATGTCAGCACCGGCACGGTCATAGAAGTGAAGGATATTTTCTTCGCAACGCCTGCAAGGCTGAAATTCCTGAAATCAGATCAGGCTGAAAAAGCCCGCATAATTGAAATGATCAAGAAGCTTGCAATGGCAAATCCCGATGTAAGCTTTATATTGCGTGACAGCGGCAAAGTTTCGCTTAATTATAAAGCCGCACAGGCCGATCTGTTGGATCAACGCGCTGAGCGCCTGAAAGAAATTTTAGGTAAAGACTTTATAGAAAATGCCATTCCAATAAATGCACAGCGCGGCAATGCAAAACTTTCCGGCTATGTTTCGCTGCCAACTTATAACTCCGCTACTTCAACTGACCAATATGTTTTCGTAAATAACCGCCCGGTGAAAGATAGAGTTCTGCTTGGCGCCATCAAAGGCGCATATGCTGATTTCATAACCCGCAGCCGCTATCCTGTCGTTGCGTTGATGATCGAAGTTGAGCCGCAGGAAGTTGATGTGAATGTTCACCCGGCAAAGGCCGAAGTTCGCTTCCGTTTTGAAGCTGAAATTCGAGGCCTGATAGTTGGCAGCATTAAAAATGCTTTGGCTGAAGCCGGCTTCAAAGCATCATCAACTGTTTCTGATTTTGCCCTGCAATCCTTTATCCCAGAAAATTCTGCACCTATAAATTATCCGCAATCGAGAAATAATTCCTATCCTTCATATAATTTTTCACGCAGCAATAATCTGGCAGAAAAAAATGATATGCAATATTTTGCGCCCATCAATAACAGCAATGAGATCTTTTCTCCTGCACAATCCCAGCCTTTAGCGCGTGTTGAATATGAGCAGACGCCGGAATATGAAAATTATCCTCTTGGCAGCGCACGCGCGCAGATCCATGAAAATTATATAGTGGCTCAAACTACCGATGGCCTGATAGTAGTTGATCAACACGCCGCACATGAGCGCCTGACCTATGAAAAAATGAAGCAGCAATATAATTCAAGTTCTGTGAATACCCAGAAATTGTTGCTTCCTGAAATAGTTGAACTTGGTGAAGAGCGTGCAATAAATATATTATCCCAGGCACAGCAATTCGCAAGCTTCGGTCTGGTAATACAGAAGTTCGGTGACACAGCAATTGAGGTTAAAGAAATCCCGCAGATATTATGTAAGGAAAATATCCGCAAACTTATAGAAGATATTTCCGGCGACATTGAAGAACACGGCCAGGAACTTTCCTTGAAAGAGCGCATCGAACACGTGCTTGAAACAATGGCATGCCACGGCAGTGTGCGTAGCGGCAGAATTCTGAACGTTAATGAGATGAACGCTCTGTTGCGTGAAATGGAGGCAACGCCTTATTCTGGCCAGTGTAATCATGGCCGCCCGACCTATATTAAACTTAAGCTTAATGATATAGAAAAATTATTTGGCCGGAAATAATATCAAAAATATGAATAGTGAGATCACAGTTTTTGACCGCGAAAGAAAAATAAAACAGCTTGATCGCGCTGCTAAAAAATTCAATTATTCCGATTTTTTACATGTAGAAGCCGCGAACAGGCTCGCTGACCAATTCGGTGGAGTGATAGTTAAAAAGTTCGATAATGTTCTGAATATCGGCGCACGCACCGGCTATTTAAGCGAAATGGTAAAGCAAAACCTTGCCATTAAAAATCTTGTTGAAACCGATATTTCCTTAAATTTTTTACAAAACTCCAAAACCAATAATTTCAAAGTTTTGGCGAATGAAGAGTTCCTGCCTTTCAAAGATGAAAGCTTCGATCTGATAGTCAGCAATCTGGCGCTTCACTGGGTTAATGATCTGCCCGGCTCACTGATACAGATAAAACGTATACTTAAAAAAGGCGGGTTTTTCTGCGCTAATATTTTTGGGTCGAAAACACTGCATGAGCTTCGTCATGCGATGATATTGGCCGAAGCTGACCAAGGCACTTCACCACGCGTTTCACCGTTTATAGATGTTCGTGATGGCGCTGGCTTGCTACAACGCGCCGGTTTTAATGAGCCTGTATCTGTCGCTGAAGATATCGTGGTTAAATACAATTTTGTGAAAGAAATTTTGCGTGATCTGCAAAATACTGGTGAAACAAATTCGCTGATAAAACTGAACAGGAAATTCCCAGGTAAAAAGTTTTTTGATAAAGTTGAAGAAACCTATCAACAGAATTTCGGCGATGAACTTGGGCACCTGAACGCCACTTTCGAGATAATCACCCTCTCTGGCTGGAAGAGTTAAACCGCCGTATTCAGATGGAAGTTATTACCTGCAGTGGTTGCCTTCACATAGCCTTTGCGGATAGTGAAATCACCAAATCTTTCGCCTTTTTCGCGCTCTTTTGCATAGGCTTCAAGAATTGGTGTAAGTTCTGCAAGAATTGCAGCTTCATCAATATCTTTACGATAAAGTTTATTTAAACGCTCACCATTGAATGCTGCACCAAGATATAAATTATATCTGCCAGGGTTGG
This sequence comes from Pseudomonadota bacterium, assembly GCA_048498735.1. Lineage (GTDB taxonomy): Bacteria > Pseudomonadota > Alphaproteobacteria > Rickettsiales > UBA8987 > JAMHZE01. Next base: position 33,900 of record JBEHXK010000006.1, on the reverse strand, counting down.
TACCTACAAAACCGATCTCTGCAAGAACCGCACGCGCACAACCGTTCGGGCAGCCGGTCATACGAATAACAATATCATCATCACGTAACCCAACTTTATCCAAAGTTTTTTCAAGCTGCGTTACCAGTGATGGTAAATAACGTTCACTTTCCGCCAGTGCCAGACCGCAGGTTGGAAGTGACACACAAGCCATTGAATTACGACGAAGACCTGATTGATTAAAAGAATCGAGTTTATATTCTTTCATTAGTTTTTCGATCTGCGGCTTATCTTTTTCATCAATAGCAGCAATGATAAGTTTCTGATTCGCAGTCAGGCGGAAATCACCTTTATGGATTTTTGCTATCTCACGGATACCGGTTTTCATCTTCCAGGTTTCAGTATCTTTCACACGACCATTCTGGATGAATAATGTAACATGCCATTTATTGTCCGTGCCTTTCACCCAGCCATATCTATCGCCGGTATCTTCAAATTTGAAAGGTTTTGGTTTCTGCAGTTTATAGCCGAGGCGTTTTTCCACTTCATCACGGAATTTTTCAATGCCCATAACTTCAACCGTATATTTCATACGGGCACGTTTACGGTTATCGCGGTTACCAAAATCGCGTTGCACCAGCACAACCTTTTCAGCAACATCAACTGCCTGTTCCGGTGTGCAGAAACCCATCAGATCTGCAGTGCGCGGGAAGGTGTCAGGGTCACCATGGGTCATGCCCAAACCACCGCCAACAGTTACGTTATAACCGATAAGCTTATTATTTTCGATGATCGCAATATAGCCAAGATCATGCGCATATATATCCACATCATTGCTCGGTGGAATTGCGATAACGGTTTTGAATTTACGCGGCAGATAATGTTTGCCATAGATCGGCTCTACATCACCTTCACCAGATTTTGAAGGCTTGCCACCGTTGCCACCCGCAACCAGATCATCTTCTATCCATATTTCGTGATAGGCACTCGTTTGTGGCAGTAAATGATCAGAAATATCCTGAGCCAGTTTTAAAGTTGCCGCATGGTGTTCCGATAAATATGGGTTCGGGTTACACATTACGGTACGGTTCACATCACCACATGCAGCCAAAGTATCAAGCAACGCATCATTGATAGATTTGATCGAACGCTTCAGGTTAGTTTTGATGATTCCGTGGAACTGGAATGTCTGGCGCGTTGTAAGCTTCAATGTGCCGTTAGCATAAGTATTGGAAATATCATCCATCGCGATCCATTGCGCCGGTGTGCAAACACCACCGGGAAGACGCACACGCGCCATGAATGAATATGCCTTATCAAGTTTTTTCGCGCGGCGCCCTGCACGGATATCGCGATCATCCTGCTGGTATATGCCGTGGAATTTTGTCAGTTGAGTGTCATCTTCGCTAAGCGCACCGGTGATAACATCGGTCAAACCTTCTTTCACCGTACCACGAAGGAAATTACTCTGATCTTTTATCTCTTCGTTCTTTGATTTCCCAACCATAAGCCCAATTATAGATTATTATTAATATACGTCACGCAAATATCGGTTTTCCAGTTTCATTTTATGAACATAATCCTTGGCAAAATCATCGCCCTTGCCGCTGACATCCGCAATAACCTTATGCAGCATGTTATCAACATCCTTGGCCATGCGCTTTTCATCACCGCAAACATAGAAATAACCGTCCTGTTGCAGCCAGTCATAAAGTTCCTTGCGACGATCCCACATTTTATTCTGCACATAAATTTTTTCTGGCTGGTCACGCGAAAATGCTGCGTCGAAATTTGTGAGCAATCCTTTCTCTTTGAATTCCTGCCACTCAACCTGGTAGAAGAAATCCAATAGATATCTCTGTTCGCCGAAGATCAGCCAGTTCTTGCCTTTGGCACCTTCAATATCACGCTGCTGCAGGAAAGCACGGAACGGCGCAATACCAGTTCCAGGGCCAACCATTATTACTGGTGCATTACCATTTTCAGGCAGGCGGAAATTTTTATTTGGTTTTACGAAAACCCTGACTTTTGATTTTGCAGCAACATCATCTGCCAGGAAGCCGGAAGCAACACCTTTACGCACACGGCCATAACTGTCATATCTAACAGTTGCAACCGTTAAGTGAACTTCTTCGCCCGAATATTCATTCGAAGATGAAATTGAATATAAACGGTGAGGAAGTTTACGTAAGATCGAAAGCAACTCAACTGCCGTGATACCTTTATGCGGATAATCTTTCAGCATATCGATAACTTCACGGCCATAAGTATATTTTTCGATATCTGCCGCAGCTTCTTTCAGCTTCGCATTATTGGTAAGCTTCAAATAATTATCTATCACTGGCTTAGTGATAGCATTGATATCATATTCATATGTAAGCAGGTCTTTTAAACTTTTGCCATCATGAGTTTCTGCACCTGTCAGGCCTGTAGCTTTCAGAATATCTGCAACCATTTTTGCATCATTCACAGGATAAAGCCCAAGCGCATCACCCGCATTATAACGAATGCCGGAACCTGAAAGATCAATCTCAATATGGTAAGTTTCCTTCTCTGAACCAACTTCGTTCAGCAGAACTTTTTCCTTCACAACTGCTTCATATGGGTTGCTTTGCGTATACGGGCTTTCAAAACCGAACACCGCATCAATATCTAAGGTTTTAGCCGCAGGTGCTTTAACTGCTGCTGGGTCTATACCGTTCAGAACCATCAATTTCGGGAAGAAATTTTCCAGCCACTCAAGTGCAACTTTCTCGAAATCCACATCGCAATCGATGCGGTCAAGAATGCGTGAAGCACCGGCTTTTTCCAGGAAAGCATCAACATCTTTTCCGGCCTTACAGAAATTCACATAGGAAGTATCACCCAGCGCAAGCACAGCGAAATTATTTTCGCTCGGCAATTTTAAATCACCGCTTGCTTTCATTTGTTTGAAAAATTCAACTGCACGCTCAGGTGGGTCACCCTCACCCCATGTTGAAACCACAACCAGAAGATTTTTGACCGCAACCAGATCGGCCGGTTTTGTTGCAAGCATATCCTGCATTGTCGCTTTAAAGCCTTTTGCTGCTGCAAATTTCTTTGCCTTTGCCGCCAGGTTTTCAGCATTGCCGGATTCAGAGCCGTAAAGAATGAATAATTGTGGGGCTGATGCAGAAACCGCCTGCACTTCCATGAATGATTTTGAAGCAGCGCCTTCAACCAGGAATTTACCGATAAAATCTGCCTGCTCATTATTAATGCCTGAAAACAGTTCTTTTATCAATTTCTGCTGTTTTGCACTGAATTGTATTTTCTCTTTTTCGCTCAAAACTATCAATATTCGATTTGCCGCTTTAATAACCCGAAAAGGTGCGGTTTTCAAATGAAAACAGAATTTATTATGTAATTTAGGTCAGATTAATTTTATCTATATAAATCAGAAAGGTATATCATCATCAATGTGTTCACCCATGCTTTCAGGTGATGATGTTTTACCAAATGATTTTTCGCTGTAATCACCGCTGCCGGCACCGCCACCTTGGCGATCAAGCATGGTCAGAGTGCAGTTATAGCCTTGCAGAACGATCTCAGTGGAGTATTTTTCAGCGCCGCTCTGATCCTGCCATTTGCGGGTCTGTAGCTGGCCTTCGATATATATTTTTGAACCTTTTTTCAGGTAGTTACGTATAACATTGATCAAACCAGGATTGAAGCATGCAATGCGATGCCATTCGGTTTTTTCGCGACGCTCGCCTGAGTTTTTATCTGTCCAGCTTTCATTGGTCGCAACCACAAGGTTCGCAACTTCCCTGCCATCATGTGTCGAGCGAATTTCAGGGTCTTTTCCAAGATTGCCGATCAATAAAACTTTATTAAGGCTGCCGCCGCTCATATGATTTCTCTATATTGGTTAGTAGCTTAAGACTAAGCTAAATAAATAAGAAATCAAATGAATTGTAATCAAACCATCGCAGGGGCTGGAACATCGCCCACAGAAAGGGTTTTGACCAGATTTCTGATAGCATCAAGTTTGTTTTTATCCTTGATGCGATTAACGTGAATAATAATATCATTCAACTGTCGATTATCGCATTCATTTTCGTCTAACGAAGAATTTTCAAGTTCCAGCAGTTTTGTCACCGGCAACTTCAATATTGATGCTATATCAAATAGTCTTGATACCGATATACGGTTAATGCCCATTTCATATTTCTGAAGTTGCTGCTGCGTAATGCCTATTGCTATGGCAAGCTCCTTTCTGGTTAATCCAGCGGCTATGCGGCAACGAAATATATTACGCCCTAGTTTACGATCAAATTCGCCTGCTTTTTTCATATTAAACCCCAATGTTATGGATTATATAAAGCTAAGATTATGCCAAAAGAACATTCCTTTAATATCAATATGTTATTTTTAGGAATAGATTACTTTGTTTCATAATAATACATTAATATAGCCTATTTTGGGTTGCCATTACAGGTTTAAGAACCTATTCATATAGGCTCTTAAATTAAAGGAATTATGAGTAATAGCATCTCTATAGTATATCATAGCGGGTTCGGACACACTGCTGCAGTTGCAAGGGCGGTGGCAGAAGGGGCAAAAAGCACAGGTGCAAAAGTTCATATATTAAATACTGAAGCCATAACAGAAGCTGACTGGCAGATACTTGATTCATCAGATGCAATAATTTTCGGCGCACCAACTTATATGGGTGGTGTTTCAGCACAGTTTAAAATCTTCATCGATACAGCATCGAAAAAATGGTTCGAGCAGAAATGGAAAAATAAAGTTGCTGCAGGTTTCACAAATTCCGGTTCATATAGCGGTGATAAACTTGGTGCACTTATACAGCTTGCACTTAACGCAATGCAGCATGGTATGATCTGGGTTGGTCAGGCTGAAATGCCGCCTAACAGCAAAGGTTCAGATGGCCCTTCCGCAACTGCAATAAATCGTCTGGGAAGTTTTTTGGGGCTGATGACACAATCAAATAATGATGATCCAAAAATAACGCCGCCATCAGGTGATATAGAAACTGCGAAACTTTTCGGTAAACGCATTGCAGATATAACTGCTCAATTGAAAAAATAATTTTTTAAAAGGCGTCTACTTTTTCTTCGATGAAATCCGCCATTTCATGGGCTGCAGCCGGGTTATCAAACAGAACATGTTTCTTTTCGTGAATCTTCTGCACAACCTTCGCGCGGAATTCTTTATCATTCGCTGTCTTCACCGCCAGGTTCACAAAATCATCCTTATCTTTCGCGATCAACTCATCAATACCCATAGTTTTATATGAAGCATAAGCCACACGCCCACCAGTGTTCGTTCCCGGCAGAACAACAAGTGGCGCATCAACCGTGAATAATGCCACCAATGTCGTGCCAGAACCGAAATAAAATGTGTCGATAACCACATCGGCCGTTTTCAGATATGACATGAATTCAACATTCGATGCCCAAGGATGATAGATGATCCTTTGCGTCAATTTGCCAATATTTCTGCGCATACGATTCAGCGCCATTTCAGATATTTTTCCCGAATCACTTGGCAATAATATTACTGCATTCTCATCTTTTTCTAAGATGGCACGAAGTGCAAAATCAAAATCGGAATGGATCTTATGATTTTTCATCGGGCAGTAATAAATGGTTTTATCCTCAGGCAAGCCAAGCTCTGCACGGGTTTTAAATTTCTCCGGCAGTTTTTGTGTTTCAAAATAATTGGTGATATTTTTCAGCCTCACCATTTTTTCTGTGTAATGATCTTCAGCACCAGGTGCTTCCATATCATTGCCGATGAAAAAATAATCCATCGTCGGAACGCCGCTTGTATCCGGGTGCCCGGCGACCAGCATCTGCACCGGCGCAAGACGCGAGAATGAAAGCAGATAGGTCAGCCAGTACATGCCAATATCAAGATATAGCATTGCATCAAGCTCAAGATTTTCTATTTCTTTGCGGGTCTCAAAATATTTTTCAGACAGCATGTGAACTTCATGCGCTTCAGAAGTCACCCACTGGAAATGCTCATCCTGTTTGGCTTTTATCGGGTTGATCGCAACCGGTATATAAAGAATATGAACTTCAAATCTTTCATCTTTGCATAATTCAATTATGAAGCCGCCAAAACAGCGCGATACCGGGTGGCGATAGAAAAATGAGGAAATAATTCCCAGTTTTATCTTCTTACCTTTTTCATGCTTATAGTTTTTTATATGCGGTGCAGTGTGTAAAAGGTCTGGTATTGCCTTGGCATAAATCTGGGCAAGCTTGCTTTTGAAATCTCTGTTATTGCGATTATGATATGCGAGATAAAACGTGTTATCATATATCCTTCTGGTATCTTCTATATTGATATGCAACTCTTGCTTTAACAGTTTATCTAAATTCTTATCCAGCTGCTGGCGGAACTCATCTATCTCGGTCTGGCTTTCATAGAATATCGGCACAAATGTCTTCAAGCCTATCTTAAGCGTATCCTGGGGAAAAACAGCATTGAACTTCTTCATATATTCATATGTTTCAACCGGGCTTATAACGCTGGTCAGGTCTGTCAGGGCCGAAAGTATTGGTATGCTGTTTGGTTCAAGCTTCAACGCTTCCTTGTAATATTTTATAGCGTTGGTCACATCACCAATGTTAAGGCACATGCCGGCAAAATTCAGGTAATATATTATATTCTTGCCATCGAGCTCTATTGCTTTTTGAATAGCCTCGATTGCTTCCGGGATCTTGTTCTGCTCCTTCAAGGCATTGCTTAAATTGCTATAGCCGGCGGCATCATTCGGGTGATATTTTATCTGATGGCGGAAAAGCTGCTCAGCCACGACCAGGTTTTTGGTCCTTGCCATTATGACGCCAAGGCGTTCTGCCGCTTCCAAATTTGCCGGATCGCGGCTTAATATCACATTATATAATTTTGCTGCTTCCCCCAGGTTATCCTGCTCAAAAAAGGCCCTGGCCTGCTCGATTTCGCTCATTTTAATCTACCTTAAGGTTGGGTTAAGCTTTCAAATACATAATCATAGCTGAGATTCTAAGAGCTAATAATTCTTAAGTCTTTTAACAATAACAATAAGGAAAATCCAATGAAAACTAAACTTCTTTCTGCACTTGCTCTTGCAACTGTAATCGCAGTATCTGGTGTTGCTCACGCTGCTGATGCAACTACTGACACTACTGCTAAAACTGAAACTAAAGCTCCAGCTAAAAAAGCTCACAAAAAGCATAAAGCTGCTGCTAAAAAAGATGCTTCTAGCACTACTTCTGCTGAAACTACAAAATAGTTTTGGTCTAGGAAAGCCGTTTTCGAAGCGGCTTTCCACCTTTTTTACTTTATCTTAAGTCCAATTCTATATAAAATATATTTATGAGAGTCCTGCTGGTTGAAGATGACAAGATAATCGGCGATGGCGTTGCAGCCAGCCTTGATCTTGAAGGTTTTGCAGTTGATTGGGTTGAGGATGTTGAATCATCTGAATCGGCACTGGAAGCCAATAATTACGAAATGGTGATACTTGATATTGGCCTGCCTGATGGTTCCGGTCTGGATGTCCTTAAAAAGATCCGCAGTTCAAGAAATAATGTCCCCGTCCTGATCCTTACCGCATATGACGATGTTTCATATAAGGTCAAAGGCCTTGATAGCGGTGCAGATGATTATCTGATCAAACCTTTCAAACTTGATGAGTTGAAAGCCCGCCTGCGCGCGCTGAAACGCCGCAGCAACGGCATAGCTGAAAATATATTGAAAGTTGGTGATATAACCCTCAACACTGCAACCAGAAAAGTTACCCGCAACGGAAATGTTGTAAATCTTGGCCCGAAGGAATATGCTATACTAAGTATATTGATGGAGAAGAAGGGCAAGATCGTTTCAAAGACCCAGCTTGAGAACAGTTTATATGGCTGGGGCAATGAAGTGGAAAGCAACACGGTTGAGGTGCACGTTCACGGCATCAGGAAAAAACTGGGTCGCAGCCTTATACAAACCATTAAATTTGTAGGTTATAGGATAAACGAAGAAGAATGAAAAAAGACAGGCTCTATTTACTGCTGCTCATCGGCCTTTCATTCCCGGGTTTCTTCCTTTACGACGAACTTCACGAAAAACACACATCATTCTTTTTCATCGGGCTTTCTTGCTTTTTGCTGCTTTTCAGCCTGATCTATTTCTTCTGGAAAAAGAATATCGATAAATACCGTCTGATTCTTTATTTCACTATCTCGCTTATTTTCGCCTGGATATATTCCATCCATGTTCTTGCCGAAGAACACGCACCCATGCTGTTATGGATATCGGTTTTGATACCTATCATTTTCGCACTTATCATTCTTTTCCTGCGCCGCGATATCATCCCTCAGCAGAAGCTTTTAGAGATCGAAAAGCTCGCGAAAAAGATCGAGCAGATGGTTGAAAATACCGATGAACTTATCAACGAAAAAAATGCCCCACAGGAGATCAAACCATTAATAAACTCTGTTAATCGTCTGATATCATATCAGGAAGACAGATATAAGAATGAACGCGATTTCACCGCCAATGCCTCCCATGAGTTGCGTACACCGCTTGCGGGCATCAGGCTGCAAACAGAATTCGCAATGCAGACCACCGATGCTGAAAAAAAACAGAAAGCGCTTAGCAATGTTCTGCAATCTGTTGACCGTGCCACCAGGCTGGTTGAACAGCTTCTTATTCTTTCCCGCCTAACCGCAGAAAAGATCGATCTTGCACGGGAACAGGTCGATTTGAAAAAGATCGCTATCCGCACCATAAATGAACTTGCACATGTGGCTAAAGCGAAAAATATCGAGATCGCGACCGGTCGCATGGATGAATGTATTCTGGAAGCAAACGAACAAAGTTTGGATATTCTTATAAATAACCTGCTTCGCAATTCGATAATCTATACCGGCAATGATGGGCATATTCTGCTTGAGGTCTATCATGATAACGGCTCACCTGTATTTTCGATTTCAGATACCGGTCCCGGGATAAGCCCAGAAAAAAGAGAGTTGGTATTCAAGCGTTTTGAAAAAGCTGATCAGAGCGCCAAAACCGGCACTGGCCTTGGTCTCTCCATCGCCAAGAGGATCGCAGATCTGCACAATGCAAAAATAATACTTACCGATAATGAAAATAATATCGGCCTGAAAGTTCTGGTGATTTTTAACGTTGCATAGCCTAAGCCACGCGCTCAATTATGTAATTGTTTTCTTTTTTACTTAATGTCAGCACATTGCTTTCATTGATCACCGTCTGCATTTTTTCAAAGCGCACAGGTTTTATCATATATCCCGAAGCACCAAGAAGCTTGGACATATCAATATCCTTATCATAAGCACTGCCGCTGCACATTATGATAATGCTTTCAGCTGTTGCGCTGCTTTCTCTCGCTTTTTTAAGAAGATCAAAACCACTTGAACCCGGCAGGTTTATATCAAGCAGCACAAGATCAAATTTCTTCCCGCCCTCACTGAATTTATTGATTATGTTGATTGCCTCTTTTCCGCTATTCGCCACCGTTATATTGCAATTAACATTGGGCTGTTCGAACAGATAGAACTTGGTGATCATCACATCTGCATCCTGATCATCCACCAGTAATACATTTGCTTTTACTGATTGGCTTTCCTGTGTAGTTTCGCTTTTTCTTATGCTGAATAATGGCGTTTTTGTTTTTTCCCCACTGTTATCAGAAACAACTTTTAAGGGTTCTTCAACTAATTTTGGCAAGGTTATATTGAACGTTGATCCCCGCCCTGGAATTGATTTACACCATATTTTCCCATCATGAGATTCAACGATTTTCTTTGCTATTGCAAGGCCCATACCGTTTCCAGATGTATCATTACTTTCTAGCCGCTTGAAGGCCTCAAATATTTTCTCATGATCGCTTTCATCAATGCCGATACCGTTATCATTAACACTGATAAGCCAGCTATCTGAATATTCTTCTGCTGCTATATCTATTTCGACTTTTTCCTCATTATATTTTAATGCATTGCCGATCAGGTTCTGGAAAAGTTGCAACATCTGTATTTTATTGGCATATATTGTTGGCATATTGCCCATTGTTATATTTGCCTGTTTCTCTGCTATAAGTTTTGTAAGATTTTCTTTTGCTTCCCCTATAACTTCGGCAAGGTGAAAAATTTCCTTACGTGCAGGTATAGGGTTATCAAGCCTGGTATAGAGATGCACCATATCAATCAGCTTTGCCATGCGTTCAGATGCATTTTTTATATAATCGAAATATTGTTTGCCCGCAGGCGAAAGATTTTCTTTGCTGTCGATCAGCTCGGCAAATGACATTATGCTGCGCACCGGCTCTTTTAGATCATGCGCTAATGCGCGGGTGAATATCTCCAGGGAATTACGCTGGTCGAACATACACTTCTGCATCATGCAGTGTTCCACCGCCTGATTTACAACTCTATCCAGTGATTCCGGGGTCAGCATAGATTTGGATATATAATTCTGCGCGCCGGCCTGCATAGCAGCAACCGCTATCCTTTCATTCACCTGCCCTGTCATGATTATCACCGGCAAAAATGGGAATTTTGCACGTATATTCTTTAGAACCTCAAGCCCATTCTGTTCGGGCATGAAATAATCCACCAGCACACAATCAGGTGAGTTTTCTGCAATGGCAAGCATCACCTGATCACTGGTATATTCCTGAAACGTTTCATATTTTGTGGTTTTACATTTGCGCAATGCACGATCGCACAGCATAAGGTCTTCTTCAAAATCATCTATTATGAGAACTTTTAGCGATTTAATGTTCATAAAACCTCCTTCGGTAAAAGTGCTATTTCAAACCAATATTGTTTTAATTTCATTATTGCCGCAAGTAAGCCATCGAACGTAACCGGCTTCTGAATATATGTGTTTGCACCTTCTTTATAGCAATCTTCAACATCACGCTCATCGGAAGATGTAGTTAATATTATAACCGGTATCTTTTTGATCTCCTCATTACCCTTTATCAGCTTCAGGGTCTTGCGCCCATCCAGTTCCGGCATGTTAAGATCAAGTAATATCAGGCCTGTTTTTGCGGACTCTTCTTTTTTATTCGTGAGGTAATCGATCGCCTCCCAACCGGTCTGGCACCACATTGTCGGGTTGAGCAGGTTTGCCTTACGAAAGGCGCGTAATGTTGCCTCATAATCGTCTTCGCTATCTTCAACAATTACGATAACTTGTGCTTCTGACTGGATCTTTTCCATTTATAAGCTCCCTGGTTTAAAGTGAAATAAAATATAGTTCCTTTCCCCAAATCTGATTCAAGCCATATATTGCCGTGATGGTTCTCTATTATCTTTTTTACAAATGTAAGTCCCACTCCGGTGCTGTCATCATCATGGGCTTTCTTGCTTACGCGTTTGAAAATGCGGAATATTTCATTATGAAATTCCGGCGCTATACCTATGCCATTATCTTTGACATAAAAAACATCTTCTTCCCAATCATTCTCATGTCTGACTTTCTTTAAAAACCCGATTTCTATTATTGGATTTTCCTTATCATTATATTTTATCGCATTTGTTATAAGATTCCGGAAAACCTCTGTCATTCGCGGGCGGTCACATATTATTCTTGGCAACGGTTCGTTTATTGTGATATCGATCTTTTTATTCTTCTCAACAGCATCAATTATTCCGGTGATATCCTCTATTATGCTTTTAGGATCGATCTCCTGCACGGCAAGTTCTGTTCTTCCCAGGCGTGAAAAATAAAGCAGGTCATTGATCAGGTGTTCCATTCGTTGTGAAAGGAAGCCTAATCTTTTCAACCTTCTGATTCCATCCTCATCAAGCTTGTCCTCATAATCTTCGAGCAAAAAGGTTGAATGATTGAATATTCCTCTTAAAGGCTCTTTCAGATCATGTGAGGCAATATAGGCAAAATCATCCAGTTCCTGGTTGCTGTGCTCAAGCGCACGGGTATATGTTAAAAGTTTGTGCTCTGCTTCCTTGCGGGCGCTTATATCTCGCACTGTTATTGAAATGAATTTGTCATCTTCTATTTCAAAAGAAGTAACATTTATATCAACGGGGAAAACTGTTCCATCTTTTTTATAGCCTATGGTTTCCTGTCCCTTAACCGCAGAAATATGTTTTTCATCCGTATACGGTTCAGGCAGAATTACTTTTATGTTTTTTTCAATTAATTCGTCCTTGGAATAACCAAAAATTTTTTCACCGGCAGGATTTATACTTTCTATCAGACCACCCGAACCCAATATTATTTTGCCATCCATGGCATTATTCACTACCGCAGCAAAACGGATCCAGCTGTTTTTTTCAATATTTTTACTAAGTTCCAGAAGCTGTGCGTTCTTTTCAGATAATAAGATGTTTGCCTCTTTTATCTCTTCGGATTTTGCAACTATCTGATTTTCCATTACAATGGCGGCTTTCCATTGTTTGATCAGCAGCAACATGGCGGCTAATAATCCTAAATATGCAAAGCCTATGATAGTAAAGATCAGATGGAAATTAAAATCAGATTCTGTCCTGTCATACTCTGATCTATTACCTAAAAGCTTCTGCTCTTCCTCAAGCATGGAAGAAATTATATCATTGATCTTGGCTATATATTTATTGTTCTGCTCTATATCACTATTTTGAATACCGGGGCCTTCTGCAATTTTTTTATCTATAAAACTGATGACCTCTTTTGTAAGGTTTTCCAGCTCGCTGACACTTTTTATTTGTTGCGTATTATCGTGAACCAGGTCTGTTATTTTTTCCAGGTCATCCACAAGCAGGTTATTATTAAGTGAGTGTGTATCCTTCTGCCCGTATAAAGATTGGTTTAAGGTTTTAAGATGTTCCTGTTTTCCAGAAATTATATATTGCTGGTAATTCAGTTCGATATTTTTAAAGCGACGTGAGAATTCGTGTAATCTTTCTGTGACTTCGTACGTGTGATATACCCACTTCTTTGCCTGGTTTTCCAGCTGCTGCTGCTTGTAGATCGTAATAAATATAAAAAAACACGCCAATGTCAGTGTCGCAATGCTTGCAACCTTAACTCTTCCTATCGAATCGATATTTTTTTGATAAGAGCCCATCCCGGATAAAACAAGTTAACCTGGAGTAGGATATCACATGAATATTTACAATCAAGAGTTGTTTATTTAAATTTAACACAATCTTAACTGGAAATTAAATAAAATATAACTTTTATTTAATCATCAGATGGGGCAACTTCCAGCTCAAGCCCGCTTGTTTCCTTGCTTAGGAGTATCTGGCAAGATAGCCTGCTATTAGGCTTTACGAAGAATGCATCATCTAACATTCTTTGTTCTTCATCTGTTGGCGGCGTTAGTTTATTGACCCATTCCGGCGCAATATAAACATGGCAGGTGGCACATGCACAGCAACCATTACATTCAGCTTTAATCGGAATTCCGTTATCGCGTATAACTTCCATTATACGATACCCTTCTGGCCCCTCAACTTCGTGAGTTGCACCATTCGTATCTGTTACTTTTATTTTAAAAACATCCATGAAGAGAAAATTCAAAATGATACAATTTCTAATTGTATTTAGTTAATAATTCTATAAATTAAATATATCAAAAATAAACATTTTATGGCGCAGAATAACAATTCTCCCAAAATATACAGGCCCTGGGGCTATTATCAGGATATATTTTCCTGCGCCTCATACAAGATAAAACTTATAACCGTCAAGCCGAGAGAAGCATTATCGCTTCAATTCCACCAGCACCGTTCTGAGAACTGGCATATCGAACAAGGTAGCGCACGTGCACGCAAGGGTGGCAAAGAACAGACCCTTAAACCTGGTGACTGGTTCTTTATTCCTGCCGGTGAGATCCATCGTATAGAAAATATTGGCAAAATCGATCTTGTATTCACCGAGGTTCAGGCAGGCAGACTTCTTGATGAGGAAGATATAATACGTATCGAGGATAAGTATAACCGTGTTCTCAATGAGTCATTAATTCACATAAATTCGTTCAAAAAAGCCCAAATTTCATTATAAGCTTTTGTTCTATATCTAATTACTTAGAATTTCGGGTGTTATATTATCCATTTTCATGGAATTATATTGAAAATATTGTTAATCAATTGCAGTTTTCTGCAGTTTAACAAAATGGGTTAGTGTGCTTGGAAATAGAAAACATATAAGTGCTTTTTTATTGTTTGGCCTTTTGGTCTTACAACCGGTTGTTACGCATGCACAAACAGTTCCTAACATTCCCGGTTCTGCAGATGTGGGCCGTATAAATCCGGCAGAAAAAGAAGTTACCTTACCAAAAAACAATATTGATATAACTCTGCCTAAAGGTGCTGAAAATGTTTCTGCTCCTGAACAAAGCAAGTCTGTAAGTTTTATTCTTAAGCAGGTTGATATTGAAGGCGCAACGGTTTTCTCGCAGGAACAGCTGAAACCTATCTATCAGGAATATCTCAATAAACAGGTCACGCTTGATATCGTCTGGGTGATGGCGAATAAAATAACCGAAAAATATCGCGATAAAGGTTATTTCCTTTCCCGTGCATATGTTCCTGAACAACATATAAAAGATGGCAAAGTAGTTATAAAGATAGTTGAAGGCTATATCGGCAAAGTTGATATTGATGATCACCTTTACCAATATAGCGTCGTTAAGGATATGGTTAACGGGATCACCGCTGAAAAACCCATAACTTCTGCAAGGATTGAAAGTTTTCTTTTGCGCCTGAATGATCTTCCGGGTGAATCTTTTCGCGCAGTACTTTCAGAGATGGATGATGTAAATGCCGGCAGTGGTGCAGTTAAGTTAACACTTAAAGATGCACACCAGAAAGGTAATGTAGTGGTGAACTATGATAATTATGGCTCGCGCTATCTCGGGCCCAATGAAGGTTATGTTACTTATCGCGGCAGTATTATTCCACTTCAGCAGACAACCATTTCCTTTCTTTCCAGCTTACCGGCAGATGAACTGCGCTATGGCACAGTTGATCATGTTATCCCTCTCACCTCAAACCTTTCATGGGATTTTGGCGGCGGCATAACAAAAGCTTCACCTGGTTATTCTCTTGAAGCGTATGATATCAACAGCAGATCGCTTTCACTTTCCACCGGCCTAAGTTATCAATTGATCAGGCAGCGTGAACGCAATTTAACTATAAAGCTTGATCTTGATGGCAAAGATACCAGCAATGAGATCAGCAGTGTGCCTTTGAATCGTGATCACGTCCGCGCAACCAGATTAAGTGCCATCTATGAACAGATGGATAAATGGGCGGGTTATAACGTGGTTGATTTTACTATCAGCCAGGGCATTGCCGGAATGGGTGCAAGTAATAAGGGTGATGTAAGGCTTTCACGTTTGGAAGCAATTCCTGATTTCACTAAGGCAGAGCTTTCATTTTCAAGACTGCAAAAAATAACTGATAACTGGAATATCTTTGGTTCCCTTGCCGGTCAAAAAGCATCCGGCCCGCTTTATTCATCTGAGGAATTCGGCTATGGCGGCCAGACCTATGGTCGCGCTTATGATTCATCTGAGATCACCGGCGATGATGGCATTGATGGCTCCCTTGAACTGCGCTATCAGGGCCTGAATGATAAATGGCGAGTATTTAGCCCAACCCCATATATATTCTATGATTTTGGTAAGATCTGGAATTATGATGTTTCGCAGGTTGATACTGCAAGTGGCAGTTCCGCAGGTTTTGGCGTGAAGTTCAATTCACTTTATAATATCACAGGTAATTTCGGTCTCGCGTTCCCACTTACTCGTCAAGCTGCAACACCTATCTATGGGCAGGATAAAACCGGCCCGCGCATTCTATTGCAGATATCTAAAACCTTCTGATCTATTTAAGCCAGCTTAAGATTATATCTTTTTCATCATCATTGAAAAAGAGTGGTAAATGCCCTTTGTTCGGCACTTCAAAATGCCCCATATATTGCGAACAGTTCAGCATTTTTTCAAAATTTGTTATATCAAGCAGATTAGATTTCTTGCCGCGTATCACATATAATTCAAGCGATTTGCATATCCTCGCCAAGTGACTGAAATTCTCACTGAAATCTAGATCAGGTATCTTTATCTGCCTGTCTTTGAACCAGAAAGCATCACGCAGATGCTTGTCATATTTGAACCTGAAGCCATCTTCAGCCGGCACGGTATAATTCTCAAATAAAAATTCAAGTTCGGTATTACTCAAATTACTCTGCAGAAATTCTTCATCTATTCTTTTTATCATTTCTGCTTTGGTTTTCTTAGTATAATCATTGCCAACATGGCGGCCGATCCTCATGCTTTCGGCTGATGGCGCAATTATGCCAATATCATTCAGTACAATCTTATTTACCATTTTTGGATATTTTTCTGTGAACAGAACAGAAATGATACCACCCATCGAATTACCAAAAAGTGAAACCTGGGTAACTTTCAGGTAATTAAGAATCAGAAAAAGATCATCTATATAAAGCCAGTAATTATAATTCTTTGAATTCTCCAGATTATCACTATCGCCGCGCCCAGGCATATCCGGGCAGATCACATATAGGCCCTTATCCGCCAGATATTTCGCCAGAGGTTCAAATAATTTTCCGTTATGCGTAAAGCCATGCAGCATCACCACCGCCTTTTCTGATGGCTTGCCATATTCTCTTATAGCAATATCGTGTGGTTCAATATTATTGGAATGTATTTTTGTCAGTTTCATTTGGTCAATTCTATAAAATCTTCTTCTGATATAATATTCACACCAAGCTCTTTTGCTTTCTTCAACTTGCTACCGGCATCTTCACCTGCGATCAGATAATCGGTTTTGCTTGATATACTTCCTGAAACCTTCGCACCATTTCTTTCAGCGATCGCCTTTGCCTCATTGCGCGTTAACTTCGTCAGCGTACCCGTAAATACAACAGTTTTATCTGCAAGTTGCGAGTTGATATTTTTTGGTGCTTCATAATCATTGATCTTCACCTCGCGCACCAGATTATCAACAATAATTATATGTTTAGGGTTTTGAAAGAACATCGCAATAGCAGCTGCAACCTTTTCACCGATTCCATCTATCTCAAGCAATTCCTGATATTCGGGCGATGTAATCTCTGCAAACTTCTTGGCTTTCTGGTAAAAATTCTCAAAGCTCACATAATTCTTTGCCAGAAGTTTCGCATTTTCGGAACCTATATGCCTGATACCTAGGGAATATATAAAACGATTAAGAGGAATTTCGCGGCGGGCATTTATCCCTTCAAATAATTTGCTGACCGATTTTTCACCATAGCCTTCCCATTTCTCAATTGGGTTTTCCAAGCCACTATTCACTTTCTCAAGTTTGAATATATCGGCAGGTTCTTTTACTAAACCTTCATCCCAGAAAAGTTCGATCTGCTTTTCGCCAAAGCCTTCAATATCAAAAGCATTACGCGAAACAAAATGGCGAAGATATTCAATCGCCTGTGCTTCGCATGAAATCCCTCCGGTACAACGCGTTGCCACCTCATCATTCTCATTTATCGCCGGCGATCCACAGATCGGACATCTATCAGGAAAATTAAATTTATGTGAATTTGCCGGACGCTTAGATATATCCACCGCCACTATCTGCGGGATAACATCGCCCGCGCGCTGCAGCACCACTGTATCACCCACTCGCACATCCTTGCGTTCAATTTCATCGCGGTTATGAAGTGTCGCACGCTTCACCACCACACCGCCGATATTTATTGGCTGCAGCTCCGCCACTGGAGTCAAAGTGCCAGTGCGGCCAACCTGTATGGTTATCTCATTCAGAATTGTTTTCGCCTGTTCCGCAGGAAATTTATGTGCGATCGCCCAGCGCGGTGCACGGCCTACAAAGCCAAGCCTTTCCTGCAATGCTATTGAATTCACCTTATAGACCACACCATCAATATCATATTCAAGTTCGGGGCGTTCATCATAAATATGATTATAATATTTTTCTATTTCAGTAATGTTACGGCAGAGTTTCACTTTATCATTAGTCACAAAACCAACCGCTTTGAAAAATTCAAAAGCCTGAGCCTGTGATTCAAAAATTTCTTCTGAAACCTCTCCCCAGCCATAAACAAAATATTTCAGATTGCGCGCTGCCGTGATGTTTGGATCAAGCTGTCGCAAGCTGCCAGCCGCCGCATTGCGTGGATTAGCGAATACCGCTTCATCTTGCTGCTCACGTTCTTTATTCACGCGTTCAAATTCTTCATGGCTTAAATAAACCTCACCGCGAACTTCCAGAACATCAGGGAATTTGCCGTGTAGTTTTTTCGGCAGGGTTTTTATAGTGCTTATATTCTGCGTTATATCCTCACCCTCTTCACCATCACCTCGGGTGGCCGCCAGCACCAGCTCGCCTTTTTCATAGCGTGCTGAGAATGAAAGTCCATCTATCTTCGGCTCACAGAAAACTTCAATGTTTTCATCATCTTTTAATCCCAAGAACCTGCGGATACGCTCAAGAAACTCCTCAACATCCTGCATTTCAAACGCATTGCCAAGTGAAAGCATGGGCTTGCTGTGGCGTACTTTGCCGAATTTTTCCAAAGGTTTGGCGCCGACCTTTTGCGTTGGGCTATCAGCGGTCAATAATTCAGGGAATAATTTTTCCAACTCTATCAGGCGGTTACGAAGTTTATCATATTCCGCATCGGAAATGCTCGGCGCAGCATCCTGATAATATTTTTTATCATGGTTGCGTATCTGAGATCTAAGGAATTCTATCTCGAACTTTGCTTCGTGTAATGTCGGCTTTTCTTTCGTTTTCATGCAAACGAAAGAATAAGGAAATTAAGCCAAAAAACAATTAGGTTTATTTATCCCTTAAATGACCTGCGTAATAACAATAGTCAGGATAACTATATTGAATGATTCTTTCACCAGCCTGATTTAAACCATCATTATATGAATCTTCTGCATCTGGCGTTAATTTGACATGGATAACCGGACCTTTTTTATAAATAGGGCCAGTTTCATCATCAACAGCTATAATTTTCTTAGACATTTATCTCCCCTTATAAAATAATATTAAGAATTATTTATCCCTGAAAATATCGGCAGGATTTTCATGCCCAATATTAACCGCACCTTCTTTTACATGATTTACTTCTATAATAGTAACCGCCGTATTTTCATTCTTACGCATATCGTTAGGAATATGTTCCAACTGATTTCTTTGAAGATAGCCGAGTTCTTTTTTTTCAGTTTTTACACGCTGTTCATCTTTTTCTAGATCTTGTTCTACCCCAAAGCCCATAGATTCCTAAAATTATTATTTTCCAGACAGAACATGAGCACCAGAAGCAACAAGATTTTTAGCGGTTTCTATTTCTTCCGTAAGTGAAATCTTACCACCCGGTTGTCCTTTTCTTGCAATTCTACCTTGTAAAAGAGCATCATATTCAGGACCGCTCAGTTTATTTATCATGTCCAATTCTTGATTATTGTATACTGGTCTTTCAGACATTATATTCTCCTTAATTTATAGGATATTATACCCTACAATTGTTAATAAATCATTAACTAGAGCGGTAAATTATCGTGTTTCTTCCACGGTTTTTCTGATTTTTTCTTGTAAAGAAGCGCCAGCGCGTGGCAGATCCTCCAGCGTGTGCTTTGCGGGCGGATCACATCATCGATATAACCCCTTGATGCCGCATAGAAAGGATTAGCAAATTTTTCTTTATATTCAGCCTCTTTCTTCTTTAAAGCATCACCTTCTTCGCCGCGGAATAATATTTTAGATGCACCCTCCGCACCCATAACCGCGATCTCGGCATTGCCCCATGCATAGTTCAAATCGCCACGTAAGTGCTTGGAATTCATAACGATATATGCGCCACCATAGGCTTTGCGCGTAATGATACTGATCTTTGGCACGCTTGCTTCGGCATAAGCATAAAGCAGTTTCGCACCATGCCTGATGATACCATGATGTTCCTGTGCAACGCCCGGAAGGAAGCCCGGAACATCGATAAATGTAACGATAGGAATTTCAAATGCATCGCAGAAGCGAATGAATCTTGCCGCCTTTACTGAGGCATCAATATCCAGGCAGCCTGCAAGAACCATAGGCTGGTTCGCAACAATGCCGACCGTGCGGCCGCGCATACGTGCAAAACCAACGATAACATTCTGTGCATAATCAGGTTTGATCTCGAAGAAATCACCCTCATCGATAACGCTCAATATAAGTTGGCGCATATCGTAAGGCTTGTTCGGATTTTCTGGGATAAGCGTGTTAAGTGAAAGATCGATCCTGTCCGCAGGGTCTTCAGTTTCGCGATAAGGAATATTGCCGTTATTTGAAAGCGGCAGGAAATTTATCAGCCTTCTGATCTGCAGCAGGCAATCAATATCATTAGCAAAACTTTTATCCGATACACCGGTTTTTGTTGTGTGAATGCGCGCACCACCTAGTTCTTCCTGGGTCACATCCTCATGTGTTACGGTTTTCACAACATCAGGCCCGGTCACGAACATGTAAGAACTTCCCTTAACCATGAAGGTGAAATCGGTCAATGCCGGTGAATATACTGCACCACCTGCGCATGGCCCCATGATCACAGAAATTTGCGGCACAACACCTGAAAAATCTACGTTACGCTGGAAAATTTCACCGTAACCGGCAAGGGAATCAACACCCTCCTGAATACGCGCACCACCTGAATCATTAATACCAATAACTGGCGCGCCAACTTTCGCCGCCATATCCATAATCTGGCATATCTTGCGGGCATTGGCCTCACTCATCGAGCCACCCATCACGGTGAAATCCTGGCTGTAAACAAACACTAAACGGCCATTTATTGTACCGTGGCCGGTAACAACGCCATCACCCGGGATGACTGATTTATCCATGCCGAAATTGCTTTGGCGGTGTTCAACGAACATGCCGAATTCTTCAAATGAATCCGGATCAAGCAGAACGTCAAGCCTTTCGCGCGCTGTTAGCTTGCCTTTTTCGTGCTGGCTGTCGATACGTTTCTGGCCACCACCCACACGGGCTGCCCTGCGTTTATCTTCAAGTAACTTAACTACCGGTGATTTCATATGCTTAAAATTCGTTAAATATGGGCCGTAATCTATTTTTCTTTTAGGTTTTTCGCAAGGAAAATAAAGCCATCACCGGTTATACTTTTAACCAATTGATGCTCAAAGGTAAATTCCTGTAATGCCTCATTTATTTCAGCTTCAATATTGCGACCTTTATGCAATATAAATTTCGTATCTTCATTCCTGAAATTCTTGGCCATTTTGAATATCTCTATCACCTTCGCAAAAGCACGCGCAGTTACCAGATCGGCTTTTACATCTTTCACCTTTTCAATTCGCTCATTCCTGACAGAAATATTTCTGAGTTTTAAAACCCTGATCGCTTCTTCTAAGAATGTGGTTTTTTTAGTTACCGATTCGAACATGATAAATTCTGTCAGCAAGTTTTTTTCCTCGGCCATAATCGCAAGCGGAATAGATGGAAAGCCACCACCACTGCCAAAATCTGCAACCACCTTTTCTTCTCCGGTTAGCAGTTCAAAAATCTGTGTGCTGTCTAATATATGCCTGTTCCAGATATCCTCAGCTTCCTTATGCGCAATGATACTATAGGCCTGATTCCATTTCAGGATCGTTGCCGAAAATAGATCGAGTTTTTCTTTTACCTGTGCTGGAAAATTCATTAGTGACTGAATGCAAGTGCCACCAGAACGACGGAAATAGCTTGTAAATAAACACGGGCGGCCATAAGCTTCACGCCATATTTACGATTAAGTTCACCACCTGTTGCCATTAAAATAATACCGGTCATGCAAACCAGAAGTGTCGCCACCATGAAAATTCCTGCGGCGAAAAATAATGTATGGTTCATATGGGTCATGATATTTTCCTGTTATACTTTGGCTTCTTCCGGGTGAAGTGGCACTGAATTTTTCTGCTTCGCGCGGAAATCATCCAGCTGTCTTGCAACATTCTTATCCTCAACCCCAATTATGCTTGCTGCCAGAAGTGCTGCGTTCTTTGCTCCTGCTTCACCGATAGCAACCGTTGCAACCGGAATGCCTGCAGGCATCTGCACGATCGAGAGCAAACTATCAAGCCCGTTCATGGTTTTGCTTTTCACCGGCACGCCGATCACCGGCAGTGTAGTTAATGACGCAACCATTCCTGGCAAATGTGCAGCGCCACCAGCACCAGCGATTATAACTTTTATCCCGCGTGATTTTGCCGCCTTGGCGAATTCATACATTCTTTCCGGCGTGCGGTGTGCTGAAACAACTAAAGTTTCATGCGCGATGTTTAATTCTTTTAAAAGTATGCAGGTTTTTTCGAGCGTATTAAAATCGCTCTTGCTGCCCATTATAACACTTACTATTGGCTTGGGCTCCATATTATATCCTGCGTTTTGGTGATGATTTAGATTTATTTATTATGCGATTGCGTCTGGAAGTAAATAAGATTTTAAGATTGATATCTGATCTTTTAGGAAAAGTTTTTGTTTTTTCATTCGCTGCATTTCAAGCATATTGCCGACGCAGTCCAGAATTTTTTTGTCGAGTTCCCTGTGCTGGTCTTCCAGCATTGTAAGTTGTTCTTTAATTTTCTTTTCCTGTTCCATAGGCACGCCAAAAATTTCAAGTATTTAACTTTAAGGAACAATATTATACCAAAAAACAGCGAAATATCAAACTAAAAGAGTGAAAATTGGTCTTTACAAGCTTTTAAAAAGCCATTAATAAGGCACCCCTAAAGGTTTCGGAGCGTAGCGCAGCCTGGTAGCGCATCTGGTTTGGGTCCAGAGGGTCGGGGGTTCGAATCCCTCCGCTCCGACCATATAAAATAAGCCTTACCAAAGGTTTATTTTATATGAGTGTAGTCGGATTGGTAAACGAAACCTAAATTCGATAATTTTTCAGGAAAAAGAATTGGACGCACAAGCGCCCGCAAGGTAAGGGCCATAAGGCCCTGAATCACAAAAAATTCGGCAAGAAATTTTTGGTGAGTGCAAAGTCACGAATCCGCAGATGTGGGGCGAGAATATCTTGAATCAACTTAAATGCGCTACAAATACTATTCTATTATACAATTGGATAAGAATTTATTGATTTAAATAACCAATTGATTATAATAACTTATGGGGATACAAAACTTTACTTTTCCAGAAACGGCACGAAAGCTATTTATTGAGCACATCCTACCATTGTCAGATACCCATAACCCCTATCATGACTTTGAAGATATAGCTTCGGGCCTAGGGTATAAACTTAAAACAACACTTAAAGATGTTTCAAAACAAGAACCAGAAAATAAAAGTCTAGCAGACGCGCTTATTGAATTATTTGAATCAACAAAAAATTCTAAAGGTCCTGCAGCTTTTTCCATTAATAATCTTCCAACTGATGAAAATCTTCCTCCTACACCCCAGATAAAAGATAATAATATTCTGATCTCTCAAGGTTTAAAAAAAGGATATATATCGGAATATACTCTTTTGGCCATATCGAATCTTATAGGTCAAAAACCTATGATAAATAAAGGTATGCAGGGCGATTTGCCGTTTCAGCAGATCATTCCAATACCTGAAATGAAGGATAAAATCGTAAATAGCACACCAGACGATTTGCCTATGCATACCGAAACTACTTATAATGAAAATCCTCCACAATATATAATGTTATTAGGTTTAAAGTCAGGAATTTCTAAGGCTAAAACTGATTTAATATTTGTTGATGACCTTATTCTTTCTTTGTCGGAAGAAGAGAGAAAGATTTTACAAAAACCTAACTACAAATTCATTTCTGGTGATGGGTTAGATAAGGGCAATAGAAGTTTTGAGGGTCCGGTTCTATCATACTCACAAAATGGTGATTTTAATTTGCGTTTAGTAGCTTCCAGAAAAAGAGTATCTGTAAAACATGGCCTAAGCAAAGCTGAAACAATATTGTGTGAAAAAGCATTAGATAAGATTATTTCAATAACAAATGATAAGCAGCATAATGAAGGTAAAATATCAACAGAAGTAATGCCAGGCCAATTACTTTGTGTAGATAATAACAGGGCTCTTCACGGCAGAACAGTAGATAAAACACAATCCTCGGATCAATTAGATCCAGAAGCTAGGTGGATAACTAGAACATATACAGTTCCATATGAAGTTAGGCACCTTTAGCAAACGCTAATATTTTTTCTCTATCCCATTCAATTACTTTACTGCAACAATCAAGCAATGATTTGTCCGTGCAGCGGTATTCCGCACCCTTATGAATTTGAACGCCTAATATTTCACAATCTATATGAGTTAACTTGTCCAATATGCTTGGATCTTTATCTGTAGAAGAACTTAATAGAATAATACACTTTGATAGATATTTATTCAGTAAATCCTTAACTTCAAAATCTCCTTGAGCATCATCTGCAAGATATGAAATTATAGTATCATATGCATATATATCTTCAGGTATTTTTGAAATTATCTGCATCAACTATAAAGCCAATTATCTAAAAATACTCAAATGCGTCTTCCCAAGTGCCTTGGGTCGCCGCTTTAGTATATTCGGTCACACGGTTTTCGAAGAAGTTCGTATGCTCGACACCGTTCAGTATCTCATCCATCCAAGGAAGGGGGTTTTTCGCCGTGTCATACATTGGCTTCAGATCAAGCTGCATCAGCCTTCTGTCAGCGATATAACGGATATAATCCTTCACTTCTTTTGAGGTCAGCCCCTGGATAGAACCTTCTATATTAAATGCCAGATCAATGAATGCATCTTCATGTTCAATGATAGTTTCGCACACTTTATATAATCTTTCATTTAGCGCTTTACGGTCAACATCCGGGTTCTCACGCAGGAATGTGTGGAACAGGCGTATGATAGAATTTGTGTGTAGAGATTCATCACGAACAGACCAGGTTACGATCTGCCCCATGCCCTTCATTTTACCGAAGCGCGGGAAGTTCATCAAAATCGCGAAAGATGCGAAAAGCTGCAAGCCTTCAGTAAAGGCGCCGAATGCTGCAAGCGTTGTTGCTATATCCATTTTTGTTGTAACGCCAAATTCCTGCATATAGTCATACTTATCCTTCATTTCCTTATATTTCATGAATTCAGAATAAGTTGTTTCTGGCATACCGATCGTGTCGATCAAGTGAGAGTAAGCATCAATGTGAATGGTTTCCATGTTAGAAAATGCCGCAAGCATCATCTGCACTTCAGTAGGCTGGAACACCTGCGCATATTTTTTCATATAGCAGTTATTCACTTCGATATCTGCCTGTGTGAAGAAACGGAAAATTTGTGTAAGTAGAGATTTTTCTTCTTTCGAAAGATTATTTTTCCAATCTTTAACATCATCGCCCATTGGAACTTCTTCCGGCAACCAGTGAATGCGCTGTTGCGTTAACCAAGCTTCATATGCCCACGGATAATTAAATGGTTTAAATACCGGCTCAGCTTTAAGTAACGACATTGATGCTCTCCATTAAAGATTAAAAAATTTCGGTCGGCCAGCTGTAGGATTGGCTCAAACCTTCACCCCTTATAATATCCACCATATATTGTGTTATTATTTTAGAGTTATACAACATATGGTATTTAAGCCAACCATTTTTTGCAATATTTTTGGCTTCAGATTTATTTAGTTTAGCCTGATGTATTTTTTCCGCAAGCTCCGATTCAGAAGAATAATAAAAAGCCTCTCTCCCTTCTTCTAAGTATTTATCATAGCCGGTTTTTTTATGGCAAAAAGTTAGCAACCCATTTCCAAAATACTGTGAGATGCGATCTGATGAATATAAATAAGGCTGGTGAAAATCATCTGTGAATTGTGGAAGGTTCAAACCTATCCAGCATTTATTTAACTCATCAAAATATTTCTGGCCATAAGCTAATGTGTTTCTCGGCTGGCCAACAATATTAAATTTAATATCCGGCAATTTTCCTTTCAGGAACTCGCATGTATTAGTGCGATATTCTCCACCGCCAGCAAAAAAAACATCAAACTCTTTTTCACCTTCAAAGCATTTATACTTATCTATTGCTTCATCTGTCGGGTTAGGAATAAAACTTAACCGCAAACCAGGCCTTGAAAATTGTTTTAATATTTCACCAGCGGTGGTTATGAACATTGCATCTACAGCCTTGGAACGCTCTTTCACCAGATTCAGATTATGCTCAAGCCACAATGCATCAACATTAAATGCTGCTATTTTTATATTCTTATTTTTCTCTCTTATTATATTAAGAGTTTCATTTTTTATCTGTTCGCAATGCCCGAGTAAAAGAATATCTGGCTTAATTTCCCCAACAACTTTTATCAATTTTTCATTCTGAACTTTCTCCGCACCGAAGCGAGATTTAAAAAAACCTTCCTGCCTTGCAATATCGCGATTTGAAAATTGATAGACCGAATGGCCGTTTTTTATCAGACCGAAATATATTTTATAATCGCAGTTATAAAACTGGTGATAATTCTTCTTATAACCGAAGTTTGATACTTGCAGGATTTTCAGGGGTGAATTCATAACCCCAAAGATAAGCTAAATAATAAAATAAAAAACAAGAAAAGCGGTAGCGTCCAAATTTTTTAAGGCCGTTCCCTAAAAAATTTTGTACTCATTGAACAAATGCAATCTAAGATTTCATTTGAGCAAAGAAAAACCCCGCATAAACTATAAGCTTAGGCGGGGTCAAAGTTGCTATATATAAGAACTTAAAACTATTTCTTTTTAGCTTTTTTCTTTACAGCAGTTTTCTTTTTAGCAGCAGGTTTTTTTGCAGCTTTTTTAGCAGTTTTCTTTTTAACAGCCATGATAGACTCCTTTAGTTGGTTGGTTAATGCGATCAGTCTACTGGCAAGCTAGGCACTCTTCATAAGTAGGTTTCGGAGTGGCCTTATTATTTTTCTTACCGGCTTTCCTTTCGCTGCTTGGTTGAAGACGCATTTCAAGTTGTTGCTTCTTGCCGATATCTGATTCATGAGTCTTTTCAGCTCTCTGAATAGAAGTAGAACGGCAATAGTATAAACTCTTAACACCCTTCTTCCATGCATTCCAGTGGACCTCATGTAAATATTTTTTATGAACGTCACCTGGAAAGAATAGGTTAACCGATTGTGCCTGACAAATAAAGTTCGTTCTATCTGCAGCATGCTCAACTAACCATCTTTGATCAATTTCTTGTGCTGTTTTGAACACATCTTTTTCATCTTGCGTTAAGAAGTCGAAGTGTTGAACTGAACCTTCGTTCATTGAAATCGAACTCCAAACATCATCATTATCCATCTCTTTTTCTGCCAGTAATTTTTTCAGATTTTTATTACGAACAGTGAATGAACCTGTCAATGTTTTCTGTGTGAATGAATTCGCTGCATATGGCTCTATGCCTGGGCTTGAGTTACCACAGATGATAGAGATAGATGCTGTTGGAGCGATCGCAATTTTGTTCGTGAATCTTTCCATTACACCTGCATCTTTTGCATCAGGGCACGCACCTCTTTCTTCAGCTAATTCGATCGATGCTTCATCACATTCACGCTTAATGTGTTCAAACATTTTTTTGTTCCACACTTTTGCCATAACTGATTCGATCGGGATCATTTTGCTTTGTAAATATGAGTGATAACCCATAACACCAAGACCAACTGAACGCTCGCGCATCGCAGAATATTTAGCTTTTGCCATGCTGTCAGGTGCGTTGTTGATAAAATCTTCAAGAACGTTATCTAAAAATCTCATCACATCTTTAATGAATAGCGGAGAATTTTTCCACTCATCATAATATTCAAGGTTCAGTGATGACAGACAGCAAACTGCTGTTCTGTTTTTACCAAGATGATCAGGACCGGTAGTAAGAGTGATCTCACTGCACAGGTTCGACATTTTTACATTCAGGCCAAGCTTCTTGTGGTGCTCAGGCACTGCGCGGTTCACGCTATCAATGAATAATAGATAAGGCTCACCAGTTTCAATACGCGCAGTCAGAAGTTTAATCCAAAGCTCACGCGCATTAACTATAGAAACCATTTTTTTATCTTTCGGAGATAACAGTTCCCATGGTTCATCATTTTGAACTGCCATCATGAATGCATCAGAGATCACAACACCGTGGTGAATATTTAACGCTTTACGATTCGGGTCACCACCAGTAGGGCGACGAAGTTCAATGAACTCTTCGATCTCCGGGTGCTCGATCGGCAGATATACTGCGGAGCTGCCACGACGAAGTGAACCTTGAGAAATTGCAAGTGTCAGTGAATCCTGCACACGAAGGAACGGAATAACACCAGAGGTTTTACCATTACCTTTCACTTTTTCACCGATAGAACGAAGATTGCCCCAATAGCTGCCAATACCACCACCACGAGCAGCAAGCCAAACATTTTCAGTCCAAAGATCAACAATACCTTCAAGTGAATCAGGAGTTTCGTTCAAAAAGCAGCTGATAGGCATGCCGCGGTCAGTACCGCCATTGCTCAAAATCGGGGTTGCAGGCATGAACCACAGGTTACTTATATAAGAGTATATACGTTGTGCGTGAGCAATGTCATCGCTATATGTTTCTGCAACGCGCGCAAACAGATCCTGGTAATTTTCACCCGGCATTAAATATCTATCCTGTAAAACCGCTTTACCGAAATCTGTAAGTTTTGCACTCTTAGATTCATCGGTTTTTATCTTGAAGTTTTTCAGAGTATTTTCTTTTGGGGTTTCAGTATCCATATTTTGCTGCATTTTAATTCTCCCTCAATTTTGCATTTGAACTTTGGTGAATATAATTATTAATCCCGGTAAATTTTTTATGCAAATTATATTTGAAAAAAATTCACTATATATAGATGAAATTGCAAAAACGCAGCAGGTTTGACACTATATATAGTGTGTCGTTATTTTTCAGGCATTTAGCAAAAATCAAGTAAAAATTGTCGATAAAAATGCTACAACCACACTCCTTTTATGGATATAGGTCGAAAGTTCTTTTTGACAATTACGGATTTTAGTAACCGGGAAAATCAGTCTATAAACTTGAATGAAATCTACAAGGATAATTTTGAAAAATTTTAAAGAATTTTCTAAGTGCTTATTTTTCACCGATTCTTTTTATTTCCCATTCCAGGGTAATGCCGGATTTCTCCTGAACCTTCTTTATTATCACCTCGCCCAGCTCTTCTATATCACCTGCAGTTGCATCGCCGGCATTGATCAGGAAGTTGCAATGCTTCTCCGAAACCTGCGCGCCACCCTTTTTATACCCGCGAAGGCCGGCCTCATCTATAAGCTGCCATGCTTTTTTATCTGCCGGGTTCTTGAAAGTGCTGCCGCCTGTTTTATTACGTATAGGCTGCGTTGCTTCACGCGAATCAGAAATATTCTTCATCTCCGCCAGAATTTTTTCCTTACCTCCTTTTGCGCCCTTAAATGTCGCCTCTATATATATATAGTCTGATGGCAGTGAATTCTTGCGATATTTAAAACCAAAATCTGCATTGTTTAATTCCAGCAGATTTCCCTTGGCATCTATCGCCTTGGCTGAAACAAGCACATCTTTCACTTCCCTGCCATAGGCACCTGCATTCATTGCCAAAGCACCACCTATTCCACCCGGCACACCAACAAGAAATTCCAATCCACTTATATCATTCTCTGCAGCAAAACGTGCAACATTGCCATCCATACAGGCGGCACCTACAGTAATATTATCACTCACACATTCCATTTTTGTGAATTCACGCCCCAGTTTTATTATGCAACCCCTAAAACCTTTATCGCGGATAATAACATTTGAACACAGGCCAAGCACCAGCACTTCCAGTTCAGCAGGTTTATTCTTTATGAAATTGATCAGGTCTTCCACATCTGCCGGCCGGAAAATTATATCCGCATTGCCGCCAACGCCAAACCAGGTGGTTTTTGCCAATGGCACATCAAAGCGATATTCTCCTTTCACTTTGGGCAGCTGGTCTTTCATTAGAAATCGTTTTTGTTTTTATTGAAATTATATGAGCCCATCTGGTCTTCCTTGATGGTTGTAGAGGCTACACCAGAAAGTGATTTTGCCAGATTGCTTTCAGAATATTGTGAAAGTTTCAGCCTCAGGTTATTCGCATTGTCCGCTTCCCTGAGCGCTGTATCCTTATCTATCAGCCTGTCTTTGAACATACGGAACAGGCATTCATCGAACGTCATCATGCCGTTGCTCAAGTTCTGCTTCATCACTTCTTTGATATCACTGAATTTTGATTCTTTGATAAGTTCTTTGATTAAACCTTCATTCGACATCACTTCATAAGCAAGGCTCATATTCCCTTGCAGGTTCTTCACCAGCCTCTGGCCAACAATAGCATTCAATGAGTGTGAAAGTGATGTAAGGATCTGGTTGTAACTTTCTTCCGGATAGAAAGTTAATATCCTTTCCAATGCCTGGTTCGTGTTATTTGCGTGCACCGTTGCCACGACCAAGTGGCCTGTTTCACTGAATGTCAGCGCGCTTTCCATCGAATCACGGTCACGTATCTCACCGATGAACAGAATATCAGGTGCCTGCCTTAATGCATTTTTCAGCGCAATACTATATGAATATGTGTCGATATTTATCTCACGCTGCGTGAATATACAGTTCTTGTGCTGGAATACATATTCTATCGGATCTTCAATCGTAACTATGTGGCCGCTGCCATTCACATTCCTATATTCAAGCATCGATGCAATAGTGGTCGATTTACCGGAACCGGTGGCACCAACGATAAGGAAAAGCCCGCGTTTTTGCATAATGAATTTCTGATAGAGCGGCGGTATACCAAGATCATCCATCGAAGGAATTTTTGATTTAATATGCCTGATCACCAGGCCAACATTGCGCATATTATAATGCACGTTAACGCGATATCTCTCGCCGTCATCGTTTGAAAGCGCAACGTTGAGTTCAAGTGTAGAGCTAAACTCCATCCATTGCTCTTCTGTCAGAAACTCTTTTATAAGATCAACAAGATCCTGGTTATTATGAGCTGGTTCCATGATCTTACGGAACTGTCCCTTTATTTTCAGAACACCTTCAACACCAACTGTCAGGAAAATATCAGATGCACCTTCCTTGGTCATCATCTGTAGATATTGGAATATCTTTGGTTTTGTGCTTTTTTCTTCCATCTAGAAATTCTCATCCACGATTTTTCTAGGTGCCATAGGCTCAGGTGCCGGCGCTTGTGATTGTACAGGCGAGTTAAATCCTATCTTCTTGCCACTTGGTTTTTTATCTTCGCGCGCCGCTTCTTTCTCTTCAAAATCCGCCGTACCCGCTACAAGGTTCATCACCTTGTTTGCATCTTCACGTGTGATCTTCTCATCTTCAACCAGGCTGTCGAGGTGATCTTTCATCGAGATCATACCATATTTCGAACCGATCTGGATCAATGACGACATTTGCGGAATTTTATTTTCACGGATCAGGTTCCTGATACCCGGCGTTCCAAGCATCACTTCCAGTGCTGCAACACGGCCCTTTCCATCCGCAGTTTTTATCAGCGTCTGCGCGATCACCGCCTGGATCGATGATGAGATCATAGAACGCACAAGCTCTTTATCACCTGCCGGGAAAACGTCAATTATACGGTCAATGGTTTTTGCGGCAGAAGTGGTGTGCAATGTACCAAACACCAAGTGTCCGGTTTCTGCAGCTGTTAGAGCCAGCTGAATTGTTTCAGTATCACGCATCTCACCCACAAGTATGATATCCGGATCTTCACGTAATGCGCTTTTCAGTGCCGCAGCGAATGATTTGGTCGTGCTGTGCAATTCCCTCTGGTTCACTATACTATTGATCGGCTTATGGACAAACTCTACCGGATCTTCGATCGTCAGAATATGTTTCTTATGTTTCTTGTTCACTTCATTTATTATCGCCGCAAGCGTAGTCGATTTACCGGAACCCGTAGGTCCAGTTACAAGCACCAGACCTTTTGTAAGCTCGGCGATACCATAGAAAATCTTTGGCAGGTTTAACTGTTCCAGGCTTAATATCTTCGTAGGGATGGCACGGAAAACCGCTGCCGCACCTTTTAATGTAGTGAACGCGTTCACACGGAAACGCATATCATCACCGAACTGGATCGCGAAATCGAGTTCCATCTCTTTCTCGTAAAGCGCACGCTGCGAATCGGTCATGATGGAGTAAAGCATAGCCTGAATAGCATTCGCAGTAAGCGGGCTGTCAGAAAGGCGGTTGATCTCGCCGTGTAACCTTATGCAAGGTGGTTGCAGCGGAGTGAGGTGCAGATCCGAAGCACCATATCTTTTTGCTGAATTTAATAGATCAATAATTTCCATGATTAACCGTCATTCCTTGCCATTAATTCATCATATCTGTCTTTTATTGTCATCGGATTTGTTGGAAGTTCGGCTCCCTTTGAGGCATCTTCCAGCAGACCGCGATACATTGCTGTCGCATCGGCATAACGATTTGCCTTATCAAGAATTATCGCCAGGTTATAACGATATTCGATATTCTTTGGATCAAGCTTTATCGCCTTCACGTAATATTCTATCGCCTTATCGGAATCGCCGCGCTCATAATATAAATTACCGATCTGCGCTGGAATGGCGGCAAAATCAGGATTGCGCTTTTGCAGATCCTCCAGGTTAGGGATTGCTCTTTCCGGGTTTTCTTCAGTAACCAGAATTATATAATTATTTATCGCCGGCCAATATTCGGGGTCATTCTTTATGATTTTCAAATAAGCTTCTTTTGCCTTATCATAATCTTTGCTCATGTGATAGGCGGTTGCAATTCCAAACAGTGCTTTTTCATTTTTAGGTTCACTTTCAAGAACCTCATTATAATATTTTATTGCGCTTTCATACTGGCCTACTTTCAGCGCTTCATAGGCATTGCTCATATTATTCAGTGAATTTTTCGGGGCATCTTTCACTTCAACCTGCAGGCTCTTATCCCTCATATAGAACGGGCCTTTATCTTTTTTCACAGGAACTGCCACGCCATTAGGGCCAACATTATTATCCGCAACAGTTGCAGAACCATCAGCAGCTGATTGGGTCATATCCACCACAGGAGTCTGCGGAGTATTAGGGTCATTGTTCAATGATGCCAGGGCTTGCGAACCGTTTTTCTGGATATCGTCGCTCATATCGTCAGAGAACGGGTTAGAAAAATTCCCGTCCTCCATCACGATAGGTGTTTTCACCACAACTTTTTCTTCCTTATCCGGAAGGGCTTTCAGAACGTCTAGTTCGTTCAGATCAGCCTTGGCGGTTTTCACCGCCGGTAAGGACTTTGGGAAGGTTTTTGCCTCCTTGATCTTCTCGTTGTGCTTCTTCAGCTTGTTGATCTTATAAGTTCCCGGTGGCGTATCAGAAGGTTCTGCATTCGCAGGCGCTGCCGGTTCCATCGGCA
The DNA here is from genome assembly GCA_048498735.1 of Pseudomonadota bacterium. GTDB lineage: Bacteria > Pseudomonadota > Alphaproteobacteria > Rickettsiales > UBA8987 > JAMHZE01. Next base: position 531 of record JBEHXK010000006.1, on the reverse strand, counting down.
CTGCTGCAGGAGCTGAACCCGCTGAAGGGCTCAGGTAATCCTGTCTCAGGCTTTTTGGTGTTTCCTTAGGGAAAACAACTTTAGGCGCTGGTTTTTTAGGTTTTGCAGCTTTTTTCTCTGCTGCCGGCTTCTCAGTTTTTTCTGTTTTAGCTACAGCAGGCTTTTCTTCTTTCTTCTCAGCTTTTTTAGGAGCCGCTGCTTTTGGCGCTTCACTTGCTGCAGGTGATACTACATCAACAGATTTTTCTGTCGCTGCAGGCGCTACCGGAGTTACAGTAACCGGAGCCGCCTCAGGAGCCGGAGCTGCAGGCGCTGAACCAGGAAGTGGTGGCACAGCAGGTGCTGCCATCAAGTCATCAGGTGCCGCACCTTCATCTATCTGCGGTGCTTCTGCCGGTGCAGGAACTGGAGCCGCTGCCGCTGGAGCGGTCGGTGCAGGAGCTGCTGCTGGCGCAGTATCTTTCGGTGTCCATCGAGTTGGCTGTCATGGCCAGAATCGGCAGACGATCAAACAGGCTTTCTTTGTGAATT
>JBEHXK010000005.1:0-137658 GCA_048498735.1 Pseudomonadota bacterium | reverse complement strand
ACATGCTTGCGGATGTTCCTGCAGTTCTTGGCTCTATGGATATTGTATTTGGTGAGGTTGATAGATAATGAAACCGACTGTAAATAAAACGGCTGAAAATCTTTTCCGTTTCACGCCTGAGAATCTAAAAAAGATCGAGGCAAGCACCAGCAAATATCCGGAAGGCAAACAGAAATCTGCCGTGATTGCAGTGCTTGATATTGCACAGAGGCAGAACGGCAACTGGCTTTCGATTGATGCCATGAATGCAGTCGCTGAGATCTTGAAAATGCCTTACATAAAAGTTTATGAGGTTGCCACCTTCTATACCATGTTTAACCTTAAGCCTGTTGGCAAGCATCTTATCCAGCTTTGCCGCACAACGCCTTGCTGGCTGCGCGGTTCTGATAAATTGAAAGATCTATGCAAAGATAAACTAGGAATCGGCAAAGGCGAAACCAGCGCTGATGGTCAGTTCACTTTCATGGAAGTTGAGTGCCTTGGTGCCTGTGTAAATGCGCCGATGGTTCAGATAAATGATGATTACTATGAAGACCTGAATGTTGAAAATTTTTCATCATTACTTGATGATTTAAAAGCAGGAAAAAAACCGAAGATCGGCCCACAGATCAACCGCCAGAATTCTGCACCTGAAGGATATAAAAACTAGGAGAATATTATGCTGCCTATGAATAATAAAGAATATGAAAAATGGTCTAAGGTTCGCACCAAAGGCAAAATAAAATATTCTATAAAAACATCACTCACCGCAACCATTGTGACATTCCTTATTTTTGTCATAGGCAATGCTTATGTTAATTTAGCCCATATAGATAAATATATAGCTTACAATATTGGCCAGGCGGAAACGCTTGGTCTGACATTGGCCATAGCTTTTGTTGCGCTGTTCGTTTTCAGCCTGATAATATATTCCGTTAATGATAAGCGTTATCTTGCAACAAACAATTCTGGAACTGATACTAATGCTTAAAGCTCAAGATAGAATTTTCACTAATCTTTATGGTTTTGAAAGCCCGGGTATTGATGCTGCGATAAAGCGCGGTGATTGGGATAATACCAAGGAATTTCTGGCTAAGGGCCCTGAATGGATAATAGAACAGGTCAAAGCTTCTGGCCTAAGGGGCAGGGGAGGCGCTGGCTTTTCTACCGGAATGAAGTGGTCTTTCATGCCTAAAACTCCTCCGCTTGATAAGCAGGGCAATCCTAAACCTTCATACCTTGTTATAAATGCTGATGAGTCAGAGCCGGGCACATGTAAAGATAGGGATATTCTCCGTCATGATCCTCATAAATTGGTTGAAGGCGCATTGATAGCCGGTTTTGCAATACGCGCTAAAGCTGCATATATTTATATCCGTGGTGAATTTTATAATGAGGCCTCTGCTGTTCAGGTTGCGATAAATGAAGCTTATGAAAAAGGCTTTATAGGTAAAAACGCATGCGGCTCCGGGTATGACTTTGATGTTTATCTTCATCGTGGTGCTGGTGCATATATCTGTGGTGAAGAAACTGCTATGCTAGAAAGTCTTGAGGGCAAAAAAGGTCAGCCACGTTTAAAGCCGCCGTTTCCTGCGGGTGCCGGTCTTTATGGCTGCCCGACTACTGTGAATAATGTTGAATCAATTGCTGTGGCACCAACAATCCTTCGGCGAGGCGCGGCGTGGTTCGCTGGTATTGGTAAACCCAACAATACAGGTACAAAAATATTCTGTATTTCAGGCCATGTGAACAAGCCTTGCAATGTTGAAGAGGAAATGGGCATTCCGCTTAAAGAACTTATCGAAAAACATGCTGGTGGTGTGATCGGCGGATGGGATAATTTAAAAGCTATAATCCCTGGTGGCTCTTCTGTTCCAATGCTTCCTAAATCAATCTGCGAAACTGTCACTATGGATTTTGATGCACTTCGTGCGGTGCAATCGGGCTTAGGCACAGCGGGCGTCATCGTGATGGATCAATCAACTGATGTTATTCAGGCGATCGAACGCCTAAGCCATTTCTACATGCATGAATCATGCGGACAATGTACACCATGCCGTGAGGGCACAGGCTGGATGTGGCGCGTGATGAAGCGCCTGGTAAAAGGTGATGCTGAGATTTCTGAGATCGATGAATTATTAGACATCACTAAAGAGATCGAGGGACACACTATCTGCGCGCTTGGCGATGCCGCTGCTTGGCCGATTCAAGGCTTAGTACGCCATTTCCGTTCTGAGATCGAAGATAGGATTAAAAACAACTCTCGCAAAGTTGCTTAATTCCCTTTTTGAGATTCAGCTATTTTCTTATCAATATATTTTTGCATGGCCTGTCTAATTTGGTCAGCACTTGCGTTTTTTGAAAGATTTCCGTAATCAGACTTGCCTATTAATTCTTTTGTCGCTAATTTCCACAAACTTTGTCTATCAAGTTGGACTCCCACACGCGTTAAATCATCTTTCATTGTGCCGTTATATACATTCGTTGCACTCTGTGAATTTTTATCAACGCCCATAAAACTATTAAACTGCTCGGCAAACGGCGCTAATTCATCTGATTTCATACCAGGGTTTTGTTGCATCTGTCTCCAGCTCATTGGGGTGTCCGTAATTATACCCGTGTTTGGATCAACGCTTAAAACATGCTTCTTCATGAAGTCATAACCTATACTACCCATAGAATCTATGATGCCGCTGCCGGTATACATGCCTGAAACTGCCATGCCTCGATCGACCATCTTGCTTCTTGATAATGAGGCGCCACCCAATTGTATAGGCGTCGCACCTTCACCGCCGCCATAATTCTGCCAGTTCGAAAGGCTTGCAGCGATAGCCGGCACTTTTGACATGAACGCCGAGGTGACCATGTTCAATAATATCCATGTCATGATAGCGGCAAAAAGATATTTAAAGTTATTGTTCAGGTTATGTGGAACCGTCATACAATTTTTCACGCATTGTGCATTCGGTGCACAGGTTGATATTTTATCTTTGCCCCCTTCTTGAATAACCTTGCCATTAGCATCTCTTGCAACAGGGCAAGGTGTTGCATCAGGCCATGTCTCGCTCACTGGTGCTTCCACTTGCGGGCTGGTTGTTTTTGAGTCGGTAGGATTATACGCCGGAATAAATACAGGGCAATTCACTTTACATACTGGAAACTCGCGAGAAGCAGGTTTATCTGTGGTTTTTCCAGTCGCGGCGTCTTTTATTGCAACAATCGCTTCAGGCTCTCCCACATAGGCATCACCATCATTTTCTGATGCTTCAATGGCTGGATTATCCAGAGTAAATGTACAGCTTGCGCTGGTAGTTTCTGTATTGAATGTGTAGCCCGTATTGCGCAGAGTGTCTAATTCTGAACTCGTAAATAAGTGTACTTTATCACATGATGCTGTCACATTGGCTTTTGGCAATCTAGGTATAAGCTGCGATCTGTAAAATGATACAACATTGGCATAGTAATCACCGTGACCAATATTATAGTCTACAATGGCCTGAATACCTCTTTTTTCTGTTGATTGAGTGCCGCCCGGATAAATTCCATTATTCCATAGATTCTTCAGATCAGATATAACAGAAGGGTTAGCTTTATCCCAATCATCAAATTTCTTTTTATTTTCAGCTTTATATATATTTGAAGCATTGATACCGCAATTACACAGAGCATAAGTATAATCTGCTAATATTTCATTACCCCTTCTATCCAGATATGCTTTTCTCTGCTCTCCGGTGATGTATTCTATAACAACATTTTCATCATATTTCCCATTATGATTCGTATCATAATATGGCTCGTTCGGGTCGTGTACATGATTGTTGTTTAGGTCGGTAAAAGGCTCACCATTGTTCTTGCCGCTTTCATAAAAATGGTTGTCATAATCGACTGGCTTTTCATATAAAGGCTCTTTGAACGAACTGGCCCAGAAATAACCTCCGCTGATATTATCCGTTCCTGTATTGACATGATATAACTTCATACTTGTTTCATGCTTGGCAAGCTCAACAAGACGATTCATCGTAGTAACAGAGGAAAGCATATATATGAACGCCGTTATGAGGAAAGGCTGCATTGAATAGCTGATCAAACTTGCGAGCCAGCCGTTGAAGAATCTTTCCGTAGTTTTAAATAACAGGCACGAAATAAATATAGGCGAGAGCATCAATAGCATGGTTAGGCACATGACCGCGGTGATGTAAACGAACATGGTCTGTACAAACGCAATAAGCATTGTGAGGACGCCGGTCATAAGGAACATTGATAATATGATTCCTCCGCCGAATCCCCAGAACACCAGCGCCGATGCCAGAGCACCTATACTTTTTGAATTATCATCGCCCAATATTGCGCTGAACTGTGCATCTATACGCCCCAAAACGCCCTGAAACGCCTTTCTGCAATTCCAGAATGTAATGTCACTACATTCATCTTCAAGTTTTGATTGGTCTACTTTGCTATAGGTCGCCTCGTACAATCCATCGCCGTTTGAATCATTAGTTAAGTTTCCTATACATGTACCGTCTGAATTTACTCCCATCTCACAAACTTCACCTGAGGGCTGATCAGTATATGAAACATCAGCAAGTCTTGTTGGATAAATATTTGGAGTATTCGAATAGCACCCCTTGCTTTGAGTCTGTGGCGGAACTAAAAAGCCCGAATCAGTTATCTCATATAGGCAATATTCGCCATATGGTGTAACATTTGGAATGGATCTCCATAGATTTTTCTGGCATCTAGGTAATTTTTCCAGCCTTCCGGGCATGCTTTTACCACCCACCTGTGTCATTACCGGCGTTCCATCTTTATTAAGCGCTTCAGGATTCCATATCATATCTGTTATACAAACAGTGGTCGGCTGTGCGAATTGTGTAAAATCCACATGGTCTTTTGCATAAACCTCTTCAAAGACCGGCAATATCTTATACTGCCCACTATCTTTCGGATCCTCAACATAGGTCCATTGCATATTCGGAATTCGGAATGGGGTATATGTATTTACTTTATCTGGTTCAAGCGTTGTATAACCATCTGGGACACGGTTTATGGTTTTCCTGGATGGATTGCCGTCAGCATCAAGATCTGCCATATCATAATATACCGTTCCTAACGGCAATGGCTTCCATATATGCCCGCTTTCATCAAGCAGCTTATCGTTCTTATATACGGATGTCAGGTTAAGGCCGCTAAAATAACTTAAGAAATCATCCAGATCACCAAAAGTTTTATATGCCGGCTGACCATCTGCGGTATACAAAGGCTGGGATATGCTCATGAAATCATCGAAATGGTTCAGAACCGCGAGAAAAAACTGATGTATGTAGCGGAAACCCATTTGAGAATTTGTAGCCAGAGTAAAGATTATCAGGATCTTGACGATTCTTTTCGGCGCTTCTTTTATAGGGTCACGACCAATGCCAAGCATGATCGATATGCCATAGAACATTATGTAAATGATTATCATCGCATAAAGTATGCTGTAGAACCAAAGTACTATAGTGCAATAAAGCCGGAACATGGAATCGAACATCACGCTGTTCACAACGCACACGGCACCACTGACCAGGAAATCACCAAGAATGCCTACAGTATAACTTCCTGAATATCCGCTCAATAACTTGCTGCCCGGTAGCGGGCACTGATTGCCGTCTTTTATACCAAAAAGAACCTTCTGGTTTCCAAATAGCATGAACTGGTTAACAATAAGCCTCGGTGGCGTCTTCGTCCTATCATAAAGGCATACAGGGATTCCTATGCGCAATGGGTGCTGTATATCATAACCCGAGTCCCAGGTTGCGCTATAGGTCATGTTTGTTGCATCTATATTAGAATTTTCATCGATATATTCTGTTCCTTTCGGAGAAAAAATACGCGCATTGGCGTCACCGCCCATTAGAAAAATGAGTGCAGATAAAATTATGATCGAAAAAAATTGCCTCATATTTTTATGGGGTCTTTCCCTCTTCAACTGTTCCTGCAAGTATGTCTTTAAGCTCTGGTAATTTATCTATGTCAAAACGCGCAGATACACTATTGTTCAGGCGATTTATCAAAAATGATTTGTCTGCTTTGAATGATCTTATTTGCTTAATATCTTTTTTATTCATTCCCAGTGAAAATCCCGTCTTTTCGTCAATCTCAAGATTGGTAAGATAGATTTTTGTTTTCACCGAATCAAAAGCCTTACCGCTGAGAAGGTTTAATTCCTCCTTGCTGCCATCGGAAACAAATAATATCATCCCGTTCTTAGATTCTATTTCCTCTGCCCATATCGCAAGGTCATCTTTCAGCTCCGGCCTGTTACTGACCACGCTCATATCTATCACTAATATGTTGGGAGCCTGAACATCCATTTGTGATATTAGCCCTGATATGAACTGGCGCATATCTTCTAAAGAACTTTCCGATACATTGAACGCATTAATATTTTCTGCCCTGTCGTGATTTTGCGGTGTCAGATATTTCCCACCTAAAGTTTCTATTATCTGCTTTGAACTTTCATTGCTTTCCACTAGATAAATTCTTGGATCGAATCTTTGTGCCTGGGCCAATAGGAAGTTAAGCATCGCATTTCGTTTTGTCGCATCTGCCGATAATATCAGGGTATTGCCATGACCTTTATAATGAAAATTGAAAAAATATGGATTGCCCTGAACAGTATGGAAAACCGTAACAGCATCACCCCAATGGTTATCTTTCTGCTTGCCGGTAACAAAATTATAAAGCGAGCAAAAGCCTGCCATCTTGTTTGAAAGCGTATAGCTTTTTCTTTTTATGAAATCAAAGTTTGCGGGCAGTGATGACCAGTAGCAGTTCTCTACAAAAAGATCCTCGCGCACAAAAACCGCACCTATATCTCGCATTACATCCACAACTTTTGATACTGCGGCCTGCATCGCTTTAACCGTATCTTCTATTATCGTAATGGTGGTCTGGTGTTCGCCGAAGCTGGTTGGATCATCCTTATTTGCCGTAAACATTTCATCGATGGTTGAAACCTCAGCCATATATTTCTTGCCGGAAATATCATATATTTTTTTCTGATCTTCGAAACTTGCGAGAACCTGTCCCGATGGCGCATAAGTAAATGTTTCTGTAATGATCAAATTGACCGGCAGCTGTATAAGTTTTTCAAGTTCACCGATCGCTATCTCATGATATTCCTTAACGCTCATCACTGCGCCGAAATGTTTTCCTGTAGCACCTTCAACCTGCACGGTATTATATTGAAAAATGGTTTTGTGGGTAGGGAGCAACTGGGATAGATCTGCGGGCGCTAGCGGTACATCATATTCTTTCAGATTCATTAATTTGCTGATGAAGCTGATAATTTCAGAATAATAAATCCCTTTGCGCTTGAATATGCCCAATCTCTGCGGCCCGAAATGCTGCAGATCAACCATGATATTTTCTGTTATCCTGGTAAGATCTCTCGAAGCTTCCAGAAATTTCTGTCGCTGGCTTTCAAGCTCGCTTGCTGCAAACAGATTATCCATAAGAACCCTGGGATTCTTGATAGGCAGTGCCCAGCCTTCATAAACCACTGTGATATAGAGCTCATTCACGAATTGTGTGCGGAATTTATTCTTCTCGATCCATTTATCATCAAGTGCTTTTGCGAACTGATTTTTGAAATTGCCTGCGTTTGATATATCCCTCTGCGCGCGAATTGTGTGAAACCAGAAGGAAAAATTGTCGGTCTTTATATTTCGTTTTATCGAATCCCTTATTGCCTCACGCAGAGTTTTCGGGCTTTCATCACCAACCTTTATTATCTCTGCTGGAAATCCTGTTATTCTTATTGTCTGCAATAACTCGCCGTTTTTTGTCAGAACAGTGTTTTCATCGAAATGGGCTGCATAGGGAATAAATTCCTCAACAGCATTGTGAGTTTTGGTTTCGCTTTTTTTAATTGATAGCGCCATAGCGTGATATTAGCATAATTTTTACTAAAATTCTATTAATTTTCCCTTAATTTTGGGGCATGTACTGCCTGTGAATATACTATCACTAAATCATCTATAACAAGCAAATTAACGCTTGTTTTGGCATTTCTTTTGATATAGTAAATTGCCTGTATTTATTTAGCCATTAAAGCCCAAACTTCTTAAATGACTGTAAATCTTCAAGAAATGGCAAATGCCATTAGCGTCCTTTCAATGGATGCCGTAGAAAAAGCCAATTCCGGCCACCCTGGTATGCCTATGGGCATGGCAGATGTTGCAACTGTTCTTTTCAGTGAATTCCTGAAGTTCAACCCGGCAGAACCTAACTGGCCTGATCGTGATCGTTTCATCCTTTCGGCAGGTCATGGTTCAATGCTGTTATATTCTTTATTATATCTCACCGGTTATGAAGATATAACCCTGGATGAGATCAAAAATTTCCGCCAGCTTGGTTCGCGCACTTGTGGCCACCCTGAATATGGTCATGCGGGCGGCATTGAAACAACCACCGGTCCATTAGGGCAGGGTATTGCAAATTCAGTTGGTTTTGCACTTGCTGAAAGAATGCTTAATTCGCGTTTCGGTAATGATCTGGTCGATCATAAAACTTATGTTATCGCTGGTGATGGCTGCCTGATGGAAGGCATTTCACAGGAAGCAATTTCCTTAGCAGGGCATTTAAAATTAAATAAGCTTATCGTTCTGTGGGATGATAATAAAATCTCTATCGATGGCCCAACATCTCTTTCAACTTCTGAAGATCAACAGAAACGTTTTGAGGCTTGCGGCTGGTATGTTCAAACTATTGATGGCCACAATTTTGACGAGATTCGTACAGCACTTACAAATGCTCAAACCTCTGATAAGCCTTCAATGATAGCATGCCGCACAACCATTGCGAAAAATGCTCCAACAAAAGCCGGCACTTCCTCAAGCCATGGTTCACCACTCGGTAAAACTGAGATCGAGGGCGTGCGTAAAAATATCAGCTGGCACCACGAGCCTTTCGTTATTCCTGAAAATATTCTGAGCTGGTGGAAAGAAGCGGGCCAACGAAGTGTAAAAACTTATAACTCGTGGAAAAATAAATTACGCGCATCAGAAAATAAAAAAGAATTTGAGCGCACATTTAATCACAAACTTCCTGCTGAATTGAATGCTGCGATCCTGAAACAGAAAGAAGTATTTTCAGCCCACACGAAAATGGCAACGCGCAAGGCTTCTGGCGAATCACTGAAAGCACTTGCTGCCGTTATGCCTGAACTTATCGGTGGCTCGGCGGATCTTACCGGTTCAAACCTGACCAAGAACGATATGAAGCCGATAACTGCTTCTGATTTTTCCGGCAGCTATATATATTACGGCATCCGTGAACATGAAATGTGTGCTGCGATGAACGGCATCACACTTCACGGTGGTTTCAGGCCGTATGGCGGAACCTTCTTCGTATTCACTGATTATTGCAAGCCATCAATCCGTTTGGCGGCCTTGATGAACCAGCCGGTGATTTATGTCATGACGCATGATTCTATCGGCCTTGGTGAAGATGGCCCAACTCACCAACCGGTTGAACATCTTGCAAGCATGCGCTCAATACCAAATCTTTTAGTGCTTCGCCCTGCTGATGCGACCGAAACTCTTGAATCATGGCAGATCGCGCTTGAAAATACCAAGGGCCCGACAATGTTGGTGCTTACACGTCAGGATGTTCCTAATTTACGTAAAGAGCTGAAGGCTGAAAATCTTTCTGAGAAAGGTGCGTATCTTTTAAAGGCGCATGAAAATCCGGATATTATTCTGCTCGGCACTGGTTCTGAGGTTTCATTATGCATCGAAGCGGCAGAAAAATTAGCTGCGGAAAATATTAAAGCAAACGTTGCTTCGTTTGTTTCCTGGGAGCTGTTCGAAAAGCAAACCAAGAAATACAAAAAATCCATTCTAGGTAAGGATTCTCTGCCAAAAATAGCTGTTGAGGCGGCTAGTAAATTTGGTTGGGAGCGCTATATAGGTAAAAAAGGCGGCTTTATCGGCATGAATTCATTCGGCGCATCAGGTCCGGCTGAGAAACTATACGAACATTTCGGCATTACAACGAATGCGATAATTGAAGCCGCTAGAAAACAAGTAAGATAATATTATACTTTATCTTCCCATGATTTAAGCTTTTTTGGTGGGGTTCTTCTGCTACCCTTACCTTTAAATTCTGAATTTCTTTTTCTTCTTTTATTTTATCAGAATAACTTCCTTTTTTGCTTTCTTTCTTTGTATCCCTATGATCAAAAGCGCATTTAATAGGCCTTGTTATGCTACATTCATATTCTGAATAATAGTTTGGCAAAAGATCGAGATTAGAAAATTCTGTATAGGTTTTGCCGCTTTCTGCGTCGATTGCCAGATTCTCAATCTTGCCAGAATTGAGTCTACAAGTTTTTATCTCTACTCCATCTTGTTTGATATAATAATTTAATATTTTGTGCGCCAGTTGTATATTCTGCGTAGCACCTCTTAAATGCACTTCAAGCTTATTTTCTTTAGAGCATTTTAAACTTTTTATATATTTATCTAATGACCTAATATCTGATAACGAATCTATATGAACCATTGCTGCTTCTTTCATCTTTGGACTATATAAACCATTTGCTATACATGAAGCGGCTCCACACGTGGCGGCTATATATCTTTCTGCCTTTACATTTGTTATACCTATCTGATTTTGATTCACCTGCTCCGCAGTTCCCGCAGAAAATTTATCCGGCGCATCTTCTGCTGGATATTCTTTATTATATGCTTCAATTTCGTCTATTAATTTGTAAAAATTTTGTATCCGCTCACGGGTTTTTGGCTTGAGTCTATTATCATTTTCATTAAGCGCATTTAGAGCCTCTCTCGTTTCGTTTTTATAAAGATAAAAATCATTCAGGCTAAAATTCTTGTTTAGCGCATTTATAATTTCATCTATTTGAAAAATCCCACCCATATTCTGAAATTTATTCTCTTATTATATCTCTGAAACATTAATAAAGCCTTAATAGCACGCAGTTTTTCTTGCAATTCTCTGTTCAGGGCTTATATAAAATCCAAAACCTCATTAAAATTAGCTTTTTAAGGAAATATGGCAGTAAAAGTAGCACTTAATGGAATGGGCAGGATAGGGCGTTGCATCCTTCGTCACTATGTTGAATCTGGTCGCAATGATATAGAGATCGTCGGTGTAAATGCACCCGGTGATATCAAACGTCACGTTCACCTTTTGAAATATGATTCTATTCACGGCACGTTAAAAGCTGATGTAAAAGGCGATGAGAATTCGTTCGATGTTGGCCGTGGAAAAATAGTTCGCTTTAATGAGCGTGATCCTGCCAAGATCGACTGGAAATCATGCGGCGCTGACATCGTGCTTGAGTGCACCGGCCACTTCCGCAAGAAAGATGATGCTGAGAAATATCGCGCTATCAGCGATGTAAAAGTTATCATCTCTGCCCCAAGTCCGGATGCTGATGCATGTATAGTTCTTGGTGTTAATGATAAAGATCTGAAGAAAGAACATCGCATTATTTCTATTGGCTCATGCACAACAAACTGCCTTGCGCCGGTAGCAAAAGTTATCAATGATGCAATGAAAATTGAAACCGGTTTCGTTACAACCGTTCACGCATATACAAGCGATCAGAACTTAACTGATGCTGCACATGAAGACTTGCAACGTGCACGCGCGGCCAATCTTTCTATCATTCCAACTTCAACCGGAGCTGCAAAAGCGATCGGTCAGGTGCTGCCGGAATTAAAAGGCAAACTTGATGGTTGTGCAGTTCGTGTTCCGGTTCCGAATGTATCAATGGTTGATTTCACCGCCGTTGTTTCACGTGAAACATCCGCTCAGGAGATAAATGATCTGATGAAAAAAGCATCTGAAGGCGCAATGAAAGGCGTTCTTGGATATACAAATGAGCCTTTGGTTTCAATAGATTATAACGGAAATCCACATTCTTCGGTGTTCGATGCAACAGGCACTTATGTGCTTAATAAGAACTTTATTCGCCTGGTTTCCTGGTATGATAATGAGTGGGCTTTTTCTGTAAGAATGCTTGATGTTGCCGCAAAATGGGGTAAACTATAAGTATAAAATTACCGTTGGTTGGTAAATAAGAAAACCCCGCTTTAACCGGCGGGGTTTTTGTTTTCTTAAGAGATGGATTTCGATTTTCTATTCGCCTTTTTTCTTCACGATCAATCTGCGAACACTTCTTGCATCTGCATCAGTCACTTCAAATTCTATCGCATCGCTGAAATTTATCACTTCACCCTTAACAGGTATGCGCCCTAAAATATAAGCAACCAATCCACCAACTGTATCAAAAGTATTTTCCGAATCAGGAAGGCTTAATTCAATCCCTGTGCGACGAGTGAATTCTTCCACCGGCATACGCGAATTCACTTCAAAAATATCATCGCTGATTTTTCTGAATAATGTCTGGCCATCATCTTCATCATGCTCATCTTCAATATTGCCGACTATCTCTTCAACAATATCTTCCATAGTGATAATGCCTTCCGTGCCACCATATTCATCGATAACTATTGCAATGTGAACATGCGTCTGCTGCATGCGGATAAGCAGGTTGGTTATCTTCATTGAAGGCGGCACAAACAGGCATTTCCTGATGCTTTCAGAGATTTTGAATTGTTTGTTCTCAAAGAAAGAGCGCGCCACATCTTTAATGTGTATAAAGCCTAAAATCTCATCAAGTTCACCTTTATAAACTGGTATGCGAGTGAAGGTTTTGTCAGAAAGTTTTGCCTGCAGCTCGGTAAATTCGATATCTTCCGGAATCGCAAAAATATCAGCTCGCGGGATCATTACATCTTCAACATGGAGCTCTTTAAACTCGAGAACGTTTTTTAATATCGCCTGTTCTTTTGCATCAACCGGTGTTGCGGGTTTTGGGTTTTCCAGAATCTCATCAATAGTGTTTGCGCTGTCACTCTTTTTTGAAGGTACAAGGTTTGCAATTTTGTCAGATATCAGCTTAAGGAAAGAAGGTTTGGTTTCTATCGCAGCTTGTTCAGGTGTCTCTGCCTTGGTAACTTTACTGGCAGCTTCATTTGGCATAATTCAATAAATTCGTTTCGATAGGAATTATTATATTGATTAAATTTGCCGAAATCTATATTAAATTGAAGATAATTAAGCGCTTAGATATGGCTCCGCTCGGTACATTATTATTTACTGTAATCTTTGGCAAAAAGGTCGGGGTAGATGAATTCGGCAATAAATATTATAGCACAAAAGCTTTCAGCAAATCTGTCGGCCGTTATGGAAAAGATAGGCGCTGGGTGATTTTCAAAGGCAAGGCAGAAGCTTCAAAAATCCCTCCATATTGGCATGGCTGGATGCATTATACCGTTGATCAGGCACCATCACAGCATGATAAAAACAAAAAATATAGCTGGCAAAAACCTCATCTGCCAAATTTAACCGGCACCGAATATGCATATCTTCCACCTGGCGATACAAATAAAAAAGGTGAAAGGGATGCAGCAACCGGCGACTATCAACCATGGAAACCTTAAAGGATAAATATGAGCAGGAATTATCTTGAAACATTAGTTGGATTTTTGGTTTTGATCATAGCCATAATGTTCGCATATTATGCCTATAAAGGTGCTGATCCTCGCAAAAGCAGCTTTGATAGCAGCTATACCCTTAATGTTTCATTCGCACGTATTGATGGTTTGAATATCGGCGGTGATGTTCGTTTGAGCGGCTTAAAAGTTGGTAGTGTTGAAGAAGCAGCTATCGATCCGGAAACATACCGCGCTAATGTAAAACTAAAAATTGATAGCAGCATTAAAGTTCCTGATGATTCTTCTGCTGAAATAATCAGCTCTGGTCTGCTTGGTGATAAATATGTTTCCCTTGTTCCTGGTGGATCTGACACAATGCTGGCAGATGGCGGTAAAATAAAGTTCTCTCAGGCTTCAGTATCTCTTGAAGCATTGATCGGTAAGTTTATGTTTGGTGGTTCTGATGATAAAAAACAGGGCGATAGCAACTCATCAGCAAATTAATTGAAAATGGCTAAAGATATTTCAGATAAATATATCTCTATTCATCAGCCTAAAATTTCATTGTTCGAAAAAATAATCAGCGGCGGCAATATCCCGCATGCATTACTTTTTTCTGGCCTTGAGGGCTTAGGTAAAAAAGATGTAGCGATAAAATTCGCTGAGATGATTTTAAGCATTGGTCGTACAGTAAAAGCAGAAAATAAATCAGAAGTGGAGTTTGATCTTTTTGGTGCGCCTGTTAACCCGGAACCTCAAGTAAATACCTCTTCTATCGATCCTGAAGTAACTGCTAAAATTGCTGCCGGAACTCATATGGATCTATATCTGCTTGAAAAGAAAGATGAGGATAAGAAAAATATAGGTATTGATGAGGTGAGGGCAATAAGCAGGTTTTTAAGCCTTACACCAGGCGAAAGTAAATTTAGGGTGGCAATCATAGATTCTATTGATGACTTCAACCAGAACTCAGCTAATGCGATTTTAAAGATATTAGAAGAGCCGACCCATAATACTATTTTGATTTTATTATGTCATGCTACTGCAAATATTCTTCCAACAATAAAATCACGTTGTGTTGAAATTAAATTCGCACCTTTAAGTAAAAATGATTTTCTAAGTTTCTTTAATAATGAAAATGATCTGGATGATTTATACAAGCTTTCAGGCGGTTCTCCTGGTATAGCTATGGAAATAATTAAAACTGAAAGCCTTGAATCACTTGAAAAATATCAAAGGATTTTAAAGGAAAAAGTTATTAATATTAATGAAGTTATTTCTCTGACTAAAGAAATAAAAGAAAATAAATCATGGAAGATATTTGGTAATTTATTCCTGCAAAGTTATATGAATGATCTTAAAAATACTAAAGATAATTCAAAACTTATTAAACTAAGTGAGATCAATAAAATTATATATTCATCTGATTTTCAAAACATGGATATCCAGGATACTTTGAAAGATATTACTTACCATATAACTAATTAATTATATATAGATTGTAGTATTAGTTGGGGGTGTTGTAACTGTAGATAAGTTTTTATGAACATTTTTATCTACATTAAAAATTATATAAGTTTTTATAATTAAAATTTATTTCATAAATGTCAGTTAAAAATTGAAGTTATGCACAAGTAAATAAATTGTGAGTATAAAAATAAAAATGCGGTTTTATATACAGGCCTGTTTCATCAACAAAGTTATGCACAGGGTTATAAAATATTAAATGAAAATACTTGGCCACAGAGGAATAAACCAACCTGATAATCCTGATCTGCCATATCAAAACAGCCTGGAAGCATTTGAATATGCTCTCTCAAAAGGTGCGGATGGGGCCGAACTTGATGTTATCGCCAGCGCTGATGGTGTGGGCTATATAATCCACGATGAAGATGTTTCAAAACACAGTATTTTTTCTACAGGCAATATAAATGCGCTTTTATCCAGCGAGATAAAAAACCTATCGGTCGGCAAAGCAAAAAATAAATACAGCATTCCAAATTTCGCGGATGTGCTCGCATTATTCAAACGCAAAAACAAATTACTTAACATAGAAATAAAGCAGAAAGGTATTGCCGATCTGGTGATTGATGATATTGCAAAATCCGCCATCCCGCACGAAAATCTGCTGATCTCATCATTCAACCACTCTGATATTATAAAAGTCCGTAGTCTGCACGATAACGTTCCGATCGGCATTCTTTTCGGCAAAGAGACAAAAGATAATAAATTATTCGAACAATATGCGCTCGATCTTGCGGATAAACTTTTTCCATCCGCATTCATGATGGAAAAAACCTTGCCATATCTCTCAATCTTAGAGAGCAAATACGAAAAATATTTCTGGACCATCAAGAAAGAAGATATAGAAAGTTACCTTATTGACGGGCTTTTAATGTATGAGAAGGTTAATTTCATTACAGATTATCCGGCAGAACTCATTGAAAAATTGAGGAAAGACTAGTTTCATTAATATATTGAAACTAATAATAACTTGATTTATATAAAGCTCTTGCTTAAAAAGCCCACAACTGTTGGGGTGTAGCCAAGCGGTAAGGCACCGGTTTTTGGTACCGGCATTCCTAGGTTCGATCCCTAGCACCCCAGCCATCTTAAGTTTAAAAAGCCATATACGTCCTTTATTTTTCTATCCCGCAAAAATAATTAAAATAAAACTCTATAGCTGCGAAAGTAAAAATGCTAAAATCAACCATAGGTATTAATTTATGGCATTACCTACGGCAAATTACATCGCGGAGAATCGCTTCGGCTATGGGCCGAAAGCGGGCGTTCCTCATAATGGCGACTCCCAGGCCTGGCTTCTTGATCAGCTGAAAAAATCCACAAATTACAGCTTGCTTAGTAAAACCGGCAATTCGGTAGAGGCTTTCTATAAGCTTCGTCAGCTCAAAAAAGAAATGAAGCAGGATGCCAAGGAGAATAACACTAACAACAATACTAACAATAATGAAGACGACAACGATCCTCAGCAGGTCAAGGATCTTAAGCGGGAATTGCAGGAGAATTTTTCTAACGAGGTTGGCGCCCGCATAGATATAATACGAACCACCGATGCACCATTTCTCGAAAGGCTGGTCTGGTTCTGGAATAATCACTTCACTGTTTCTATGGCAGGAAAAGGCGTAGTTGCGCCATATCTCGGTTCGTATGATCGTGAAGCGATTCGCCCGCATGTCACGGGCTATTTTTATGATATGCTCAAAGCAGTGGTGATGCATCCGGCAATGCTTTTGTTCCTGGATAATGAGAAATCGGTCAATCCCAACATGGCGCAGAAATTTGCCAATCGCCCGAAGCTTTTTGAGAAGGTGAAAGATAAGGGCCTGAATGAAAATCTTGCGCGTGAATTAATGGAGCTCCACACTCTTGGCGTTAATGGCGGCTATACACAGGCAGATGTAACCAGCTTCGCGCACGTGCTTACCGGCTGGAGCATAGAAAAGCCCGATGAAAATATAAATGCCGGTTTTCAGTTCCGTAATAATATCCATGATGAAACCCCGCAAACCATAATGGGCAGGGCCTACCCACAGAAAGGTATGGACCAGGGCTTGGCGGTGCTTAATCAACTTGCGCACCACCCATCAACGGCGAAATTCATCTCTACAAAACTTGCGCGCCATTTCATAAACGATAATCCGCCGCAGGCTGCAGTAGATAGGATGTCTCAGGCATTTATGAGCAGTAACGGCTACCTTCCGGCAGTATATCAGGCGTTAATTCAAAGCCCTGAAGTCTGGCAGAAAACCTATGTAAAGGCAAAAACCCACTGGGATTATGTCACCAGCTCACTGCGTATGTTCCCAGATGTTGAATTTGAGCCTAAAAAGATTGTCGGTGTGTTGAACCAGATGGGTCAGCGCCCCTGGAACGCCGCATCACCGCAAGGCTGGGTGGATAATTCTGCCGTCTGGCTAACACCCGACAGCATATGGAAGCGTATCGAATGGGCTGGCATAATCGGCAATAGAACTTCCGTGAAAAATGATGCGCGTGCCATCGCAGATAGCGCCTTTGGTAATACGCTTTCAGCAGAAAGTTCGCAATCGATCGCACGTGCAGAAAGCGGCCAGCAGGCGATCTCTCTACTTTTATTAAGTCCGGAATTTCAAAGGAGATAGATCATGCTCATCTCAAGAAGGAAATTTTTAGGTTACGGGTTTTGCACTTTATGTGCTGGCGCAATGGGCATGCCGAGAATATCTCTGGCAGCAGCCCCTGGCGACAATCGTTTCGTTTACATATTCATGCGCGGTGCAATGGATGGGCTTTACTCCGTGCAGCCATATGGTGATCCCGGCCTTGCGAAAATCCGTCCGGAGTTGACGCTTCCAAATCCAGGTACGGAAGGCGGCACGTTAAAGCTTGATGGCACATTCGCACTTCACCCGGCGCTGACAAATATGCACGCACTTTTCCAGAACAGGCAGCTTACAGTGTTTCATGCCATCTCCAGCCCATATCGTGATCGCTCACATTTTGATGGCCAGAACCTGGTTGAGAACGGCACCACCAAACCGCAACTTCGTCAGGTCGGCTGGATAAATGAAGCGCTGCAGATCCTGCAGAAGAAAGAAAGCTTTGAAGCCGTTGCTTTAGGAAATACCGTTCCACTATCCCTGCAAGGGCCAGGAAAAATAACTTCATGGTCGCCATCATCGCTCCCAAATTCTAAAGATGATATAGTTCAGCGCCTGAACATGATGTATACTAACGATGCAGAGCTAAAAAACCTTTTGATGAGCGCACAGGATATTCAGAGCCAGCTTACAAAGCCACACACACCAACTGAGCAAAAAGCAGCTGACGGGGATAATCAGGGCGGTAAACTGCTCAAGGCTGCATTCACAACATATATGCAGGCAGCAGCGAAATTCATGAAGGAACCAAACGGGCCTAAAGTTGCAACGGTAGATCTAAGCGGTTTTGACAGCCATGCGGGCCAGACCAATCTAAACGGCTCTGTTTCCCAAAGCTTAAAGATTCTTGATTATGGCTTGAATGCATACAAAGAAGAAATGGGTGATGCCTGGAATAAAACCGTTGTGCTTATAGTCACAGAATTCGGCCGCACAGTTCGCATGAACGGCACCAACGGCACAGATCACGGTACAGGAACGGCGGCGTTCTTGGCGGGTGGTGCAGTCAATGGCGGTAAGGTTCTTGCAGATTGGCCGGGTTTGGCAGAAAACAAATTATACCAGAACCGCGATCTTTACCCGACAGCAGATATAAGGGCTGTTGAGGCAGCAGTGCTTCGTGATCATCTAGGCATCGCTGAAGCAGATATCTATCAGACCATTCTTCCTGGCGCCAACACGGCAAGGCAATATAACGGAAAACTTGTTGTTTAAGAAGATGATGCTCCATCTACTTACCGCAAAGACACGGAACTAGACATATTGGCATTTTTATTTAGTCCCCGGTCCCGAATCAGGTCGCCTATGGCATAGGGGCCTTTTTGTTCCAGAGCTGCTTGTATAACTTCACCAAAGCCGATTTTTTCTAAATGATGGGTATATATTTTCGTATTATGACCAAAATGCGTCCCGACCGGATCAAACACTTTTCCACTTTCTTGTTCCGTTATAACTCCGGCCCCGGAAAACACTATATTGTAACTTGTTTTATCAAAATTTTTCATATCATGGATACTGTTAACATTTGGTACAACAACATCCTTATTCAGAATATATGAAAGGGCTTTTGAATTGTTGCTTGTACATATAAACTCATCATTTCTGCTCATCACTGAAACCATATTAAATCCCGTATTTATTGGAGGAGTATTAGGCGGCGCTATGTTGACTATCAGGAAACTCTTCTTCAGGTTTCCTATCTGAAGATCGTCAAACTCTGATTTTTTTAACAGATCGACCAAGCAATCAATGGTTTGCTTGATTATGGAGCTTCCTATACAGCATCCAACCAAACAAATGCCGTTCATATTTTTTAGAACCTGCTCATAAGGCAATATCCTACCATCATTATCCATTACCTTTGGAATGAATATGGCCTCAAATGCCTTTCTGGCTGAAATGCTAGTTTCAATATTTTGTTCTAAACCTGTTTGGGCCACCATTGCAGTTGTAGCAAGGGGGCTGTTTTCTCTATAATAATTAAATGAGGATATATTTATATTATTTTCCTTGTGGTTGGGAATCAGATTGGAGATCAGATCTATTTGGGTGAATATAGTGGAGGCGATTTCTTTTTCTCTTGCATCGGCGGACAGCCACTCTATGCGGTCCGTTTTTTCAGAGAAGGTAACCCCGCTTGTAAATACGATAACATTGCTTTTTGTATTTGTTATATCAGCGGGGATTATGCTGTGACGAGCCTTATCAATAGAAAAGAAATTCGTATCATCATTTATTCTGGAATTATTATGATTCCATGGGAAATAAATTTCACCATCCCGGACATCTAGACCCAATTTTATCGCTAAATTTAATCCGTGTTCCTTATAATTACTGTTTTTGGAATATTTATATTCAATGAATAGCGCCTTTCTTTCTGCATCTATGGCCTCTATTTCATCGGGCGATAAGGGCTTCTTGTCTTTGTAGCGCTTTAAGCCTCCCACCAGACTGTATGTATATAATGAGGTTGTTGATAGCAACTTTATTGGCAGGTCATCCGGATGAAATTTTACCGTTTTATTCCTGTTGGAAAATACCACTATTTCTTTCGGGATGGGCGATAGGCAGGCTTCTATGCCCTTTTCCATTAAGCTGGTGTCACCGCTTTTCTCATATTCAATGCTGGCCTTAAGCCTCCATGACTTATCAGGGTTCTTAGACCAATCTATGGCCAGATCCTGCGTTTTTGCCAGCTTCTCAATGAAGAGCCTTGTCGCAAAGCTCACAAACATCCTGAAAGGATGAATCTTACTTATCTCTAAAAACCCATCAGCGGCGGCCGCAGCAAATTTTTTTATTCTTTCTCCCGGTAACAGATCTTTTAAAGCGGACTCACTCTGTGCATTGAAAAGCCGGCCCCTCAATTTGCCTATGGCTTTTTCTGCTTCGACATTGATCAGATCGGGCGAAACATGGATTGTAAGCTTGCCATAATCTTTTTCCAAGGCGGCCATATCAAGGTTTGGATCATTAGGGTTGACAGAGAAATTCTCAAATCCAGGTATCTTGGCAAGACTAAAGCTCCTTATTTTTCCCACCCAATCAAAAAGTTTATCACCCATTGATTTTTGAATAGAAATATATTCATCAAAACTGCA
This sequence comes from Pseudomonadota bacterium, assembly GCA_048498735.1. Classification (GTDB taxonomy): domain Bacteria; phylum Pseudomonadota; class Alphaproteobacteria; order Rickettsiales; family UBA8987; genus JAMHZE01. Next base: position 116,907 of record JBEHXK010000005.1, on the reverse strand, counting down.
TATATTAACAGGAGAACCGGTATAGACTTCTTCCGGGGCGCTATGAATGCTTTTTCGCGCAGAGTCCAAGGCGGCGGCCCTCATAGGTAAAAAGATCTTATAAAACTGAAGATTGCTCTCGGCGGGTCTGGCCCCATATCCTTCTGGAACTTTATGTTTCATAAGGCCATATTTGTTAGGCATCTCCAGGTCACGCCAGTTAGCTATCTCCGGATCGGTATTATCGGTATCTTTTATATACGGCCAGAAATCTATAGGATAGCAGGTTAAAGTATCTGATAAGTCACTCCATTTGGTTTTAGGTGTATTTATCAAAGCCCTTGCTAGAGAGTCGATCTTAAAGGCAAACTCCTTTTCTTCATTAAATTTTGGTCCTTCCTTCAATAAAAGTAAGCTTATACGTCTTTCATTTTTTAGATCTTTTTTCTCCCACAGATCTTCAAAGATATCATTTACCCTTCTTTCATCTCCCTGGCTATCAAATCGCTCTAAAAGCGAAGCATATAACCCCTCTGAACTTTCTTTCAATAATTCCAGATAGGGCTTCATATGACCTCTCTGGATTTTTGCAGAAGAAAGGCATAAAACTCCTCAAAGGACATTTTTCCCTGAATGTATAATTCTGCGTCTTCTGGATCGATATCATGGCCGGAAAAATCCTCAGACAGATCTGCAAAAAAACAGTCATGAAAATTTTTTCTGCGATTTTCTATTTCCGCCCGGTCTATTACGGGCAGACGTCTATGTGCGTCTGCCGACCATTGATTTATATTAGAATAGAACCTTTTCATTAGATTGGCCCCCTTTATCCCCGGCCTTATCTCAAGCCAGATTTCTTTGGCCTGCTATCCTGTATTGATACACTATGAATATCACAAAAAGGTTAATAAACCGTTAACTCGGCAAGACTGTTTTGAAGAAATCGTCAATAACGATTCACAGATGGTGATCCCGGCGGGATTTGAACCCACGACCCACTGATTAAAAGTCAGTTGCTCTACCGGCTGAGCTACGGGATCAGCAATGGAAAAAGCCTCGAAAAGCTTCGAGGGAAGCTTCTGTATAAGTATAATTTAACCTTTTTCAACAAAATAATTCATGTGTCCCAAACAAAATAAAAAGGGCCGCTTTGTAAGGCGGCCCTTCTCTAACGGAGAGACTATAGTTTGTGCTTTCTATGGGCGGATGATGATAGGCGTGCCTTCATTCACCATAGAATAAATTTCTTCAATATCATTGTTGGAAACGGCGATACAGCCCGCGGTCCAGTCTTTATACCTGAAAGACCATTTCTGCATCCAGCTGGCATCATTAGGCAGGCCGTGAACCATGATGTCGCCACCAGGGCTTTTGCCGAATTTATGCGCCCTTTCCACATCATCCTTGCTCGGGTATGAAACTTTCAGCGCCATATGATATTGGCTGTTAGGGTTTTTAGCCGCGATATAATAATTGCCTTCAGGCGTGCGGTTATCGCCTTCAAAAAGTTTATTACCGGTAGGGCTTTTACCCAGTGATATCTGATATTGTTTTACAGGCGTCCCGTCATGATAAAGTGTCAATATATGACTGCTTTTATTGACTAAAATCATGTCCGCCCTGATATTAGCCTGCGTCACATTCCCATTAAATAAAAGGGAAAATATGAAGAGGGACAAGAAAGCGAGTTTCTTTTTCATATAGTTACCTAAAAATTTCATAAGAAATAAAGTAATATTATAAGTTTTTCATAAAGGTTTTGTCAATGTTAACTGAAAATTAATCTTCGAATTTTAAATAAATTTTAAAATTGTTGCAAAAAATCATGAGTTCTCTGCGGTATTGAAGGCAGAAATGATCCTGTTACTATCAATTTTCGTATATCTTTGAGTGGTTGAAAGGCTTGAGTGGCCAAGAAGTTCCTGAATTGTGCGCAAGTCACCACTATTCTGCAGCAAATGAGTAGCAAAACTATGGCGGAAAGTGTGTGGTGTTGTGGTTTCTGGTAATCCGAGGTTTGTGCGTACAGTTCTCACCACCTTTTGAAACACGGCGGCATCAAGCTGTTTGCCCTGTTTTCCGTAAAATAAAAAAGCATCCTTATCGGTGCAATAAGGGCAGGTTTTTATGAGTTTTTGTAACGCCGTTTTTATATTATCGATCAACGGCACAAGCCTTTCTTTCGAGCCCTTACCCTTAACCCGCAATATATTACTATTGTTCAGATCACCAACTTTCAGGTTCAGCGCTTCTGATATACGAAGGCCTGAGCCATAGATCAATTGCAGCAGAACCTCATCACGCAATGCCACCCAATCACTCTTGTTCTTTTTAGTGTTTTCTATCGCTGAAATATTCTCTATCGCTACGAAAGTGTTTTCAACATTCAGTGCTTTTGGCAGGCTTTTCGGCAGCTTTGGGCCTTTTACCAGAAATGCGTTTTCGTTTTTGAAGAATTTATTTTTCTCACAGAATTTATAAAAACTTTTCACAGAAGATAAGGTTCGTGCGCGCGAACTTGCTATGCGATTATTATTTGTATGCGCCAAAAATGATCTGAAATCTGAAAGCTCTAAACCACTAAGCAGATTTTTATCGGCATTTTGGCCTTTATATTCCGTTATAAAGTTGAAGAAGAGGGTTAAATCACTTAAATAAGCCTCAAGAGTATTTTCGGAATAGCGTTTTATGTCTTCCAGGTATTTTACCCAAGTATTAAGGAACTGCGTAACTTCGGCGTCAGTTTTCTGCAATAATTTTGCCGGTATGTTCATCGCTGGCTTTCTGCTTATTTCTTTTTTTCTATATTTCATTTTAGCAGATTTAAGGGTTGATGCAAAAGATAGCCCCAATCCACTGCAGCAGATCTCATATATTCGTGATGATGAGACAGAAAAGTTCCTTAAGGATATCTCAACTTCGATTTTTAATGCTGCGGGCCTTGATCCTGATTCGATAAAAATCATCATAATAAATGATCCCACCATCAACGCTTTTGTCGCAAGCGGGCAAAAGCTTTTTTTAAACACAGGTCTGATAGTTGCTGCTGATGAAGTTTCCGGCTTGATGGGCGTGATGGCGCACGAAACCGGTCACATAAAAGGTGCGCACGTTATCATCCAGAGCGAGGTGAGCAGGGGTGCAAGCCTTGGTTCGATCGCCGGATATGTTTTGGGTCTGGGTTCGGTTCTTGCGGGCGCTCCGCCAGAAGCAGGCATGGCGATCGGTTCTGCCGGGCAAAATATTGCTGCGCGTAAAATGCTTGCATATTCACGCTCATATGAAAATGCAGCAGATACAGTTGCGCTGACGGTGCTGAAAAAAATCGGCATCAGCCCGATGGGTCTGGTAAATATTTTGCGCAAACTTCAGGCGAAACAAAAAATCTCCGGTGATATTTCGGATCCATATCTGCTAACCCACCCCGTCACGGATGAAAGGATAAATTATATCCTTAATTTTGTACGTGATAATCCGGGGGTGGATAAACCAACGCCGCCGGAACTTGAGCAGCGCTTTAAGATGGTGAAAGCAAAAGTGATGGGCTTTTTGGAAGAGCCTGACAAAGTGAAATTATATTATCAGGGCCAGAACGGGCCTGATGCTTTTTATGCTGAAGCCATCTCCCTTCACAAGGAGGCCAAGTTCAAAGAATCAATGGCGCTGGTACAAAAACTTATCGATTATCAGCCTGATAATCCTTATTTCACGGAGCTTAAGGCGCAATTCCTTTTTGAACAGGGCAATGTTGATGAAAGTGTAACTCAGTATAAAAAAGCTCTTGCGATGTTGGGCAATTCTCCGCTGATCAGGCTTAAGCTTTCTGAATCGTTGTTGGCAACAAAATCGCAGCAGAACTGGCAGGAAGCAACAGGCCATCTTAAGGCAATTATTGCCCAGGAACCTAAAAACCTGGCGGCGCTTGAAAAATTGGGCCTAGCCTATGGAAAACTCGGTAAGATCGGCCTATCTTATCTATACCTCACCGAAAGTTCCATCGTTGCAGGTGATAAGATAAATGCCAAAAGATATATGACCATGGCAGAAAGAAATATCGATGACAAATCACCTGATAATTCCAAGCTTGAGGAACTGAAGAAGGAACTTGACCAAATGAAAGATAAATAATAATTTGCAACCACTTTAAATCTGGAGAAAAATAATGGGCACGAGAATATTGATCATAGTACTTTTTGTATTATCAGTTTTAACTTCATCAGCACTTACATATCTGATCGTTACAAAAACAAACGCAGTTAACGCAAATGGCGTTGGTCCTGCAGTTTCACAATTCATTGAGAAAAATCCTGAAGTGATAATCCAGGCGCTTCGTAATGCACAACAGGCCCGTGCGGAGAAAGAAGAAGCTGATGCTGATAAAGCCGCAGTTCAACTTCGCCCGCAACTTGAAAATGGTAATGGCGATGCAGTTACCGGCAATAAAGATGGTGATGTTACCATGGTTGTTTTCCATGATCACAATTGTGGCTTCTGCAGAAAATCAGTTCCTGATATCGAAAAACTTCTTTCAGAAGATAAAAACCTGAAATTCGTAATAAAAGATTTCCCGATCCTCGGGCCTCTATCAGTAGAAAAAGCAAAAGCATCTCTTGCTGTTACAAAACTTGCTCCTGAAAAAGGCTTTGAATATTATGATCTGCTTGCACACAACAACACGCAAACAATCGATCAGGTTATCGATCTTGTGAAAGATAAACTTGGTATTGATCCGGCTCGCCTGCGTAGCGAAATGGAAAGCAAAGAGATCGAAAGCAAAATTGCTGAGAACCATGCACTTGGCGAACAGCTTGGTGTTTCTGGCACTCCGGTATTTGTGATCAATGGCAAAGTATTAAGAGGCGCACTTGGTTATGATGCTTTCAAAGCAGCGATTGACGAAGCGCGCGCTAACAAGAAAAGCTAATAAGGGTTAAAATGTCTGTCAGCCAGATACTCATTATCAACGGCCCGAACCTTAACCTTCTAGGTAAAAGGCAGCCCGAGATATATGGCGACATCACCCTTGAAGAAATTGAAAAGATTGTGGCTGAGGAAGCGGAAACTTTAAACCTTGCCACAACTTTCAATCAGAGCAACAGCGAAGCTGAGATCATCGATCAGATCCAGTCAGCGCCGCTGAAATATAACGCGATCATAATCAACGCGGCGGCATATAGCCACACATCGATCGCTATAATGGATGCGCTGCTTGCATGCAATCTTCCGGTTATTGAGGTTCATCTTTCAAATATATATAAGCGCGAAGAATTCAGGCAAGGTTCATATGTATCGAAAGTTGCCAAAGGCGTGATCTGTGGTTTTGGTGCTGAAAGCTATCGCCTTGCAATTCGTGCGGTAACGAAAGTTCTTAAGTAAATAATTTGCTGCGGCGTTTTATCTCTGCCGCAATATCAACAGCAGAATTTAGATTTTTTCCGGCTCGGTTCATCACCGGCACACCACTTTCAATAATTTTTCTTTTCGCCTCATCATCGAAGAAATTCACAAAGCCAAGTTCTGCCAGGCTCAATTGGAATGCGCGGTGTTTTTCTGCTGCATTACCATCGGGCGAATAAACGTAAACCGGTTTTCCGGTCGCGCAGCTTTCAGATATCATCGAAACTGAATCACCGGTGACGATTATCATATCGGCAAGTTGCAGATATGCATAAAACGGATTTGCCTTGCTGCGATTGAAATCATGAAAATAAATATATTTGCCTAAGCGTTTTTTCAGCTCATCTTCCATGAATCTTGCAACATCAGCATTGGTTCTTCTGCTGGTGGTTACAAGTGCTGCAGCCTTCAAATGCCCGCATATCTGCACAATTCCATCAACAAGCCTTGAAGCATGTTCCATGGTGAAATTATTATTCTTTGAATCGCCACCCACAAGCACGGTTATTTTTGGTGATGGCAGATCGCCAATAGTGCGTGCCCATATGCGATATTCATTTAGCAGAAATTCTCTGCTGATGCGATTGGGTGCGCCCAAAAATTTGAAAAGTTTTTTCTTGTTCTTTTTTGCAATGCTGTCATGCAAAGGCACGGCAACCAGATCAAGCCCATTGGTTGGAAAGCCTGGCCATAATATATGAGCTGCGAAAGTTTTTACACCGTTCTTTTTGGCGGTTTTTTTAATCGACATTGCAACCGAAGCTGCTTTTCTTCCGCATGAAATAACAATATCGGGATAAGGTGGCGCAATATTATCAGATTTGCTTTTATCTATGGTCGCAAGCCCATTAAGTTTAAGGAAGTTCGGCCATTCAGCCTTCTCGTTATATTCGATTTTCTTTTTATGAAAGGGAAGGCCCAGGCTCTCTGCAACGCCCAGCACCTGCGTATTGTGGCCTGTAACATTATCAAGCAGCGCCCAGACCTCAGGAATTTTATTCTCAGCATTCATAAACGGCGCTCATTCTAGCCAAAACAGCAATTGATTAAAAGCAAAACCTGATATAGAAACTCTTCCTAAGCTAATATAATGATAAGCAGTTGCAATGAATGAATCTTGTTTATTAGAAGGGAAAACCGGAAAGTGGGAATTAGTTGTCGGGTTGGAAGTGCACGCCCAGATAAAATCTAACTCCAAACTATTTTCTGCATCGCCAACTTCTTTCGGTGCTGAACCGAACACCCAGGTTTCCTTTGTTGATGCTGCAATGCCGGGCATGCTTCCGGTAATCAATCCATTCTGTATCGAGCAGGCGATCAAAACCGGCCTGGCGATAAATGGTAAAGTGAATTTACGTTCAGTGTTTGACCGTAAGAATTATTTCTATGCCGATCTGCCGCAAGGATACCAGATCTCGCAATTCCGCCACCCGATAGTTTCTGATGGTGAGATAGGCATCAGCATGCCATATGGCGATAAAACCATTCGTTTAGAGCGCATCCACGTCGAGCAGGATGCCGGCAAATCCATCCACGATCAATCACCGACAGAAAGCTTTATTGATCTTAACCGTTCCGGTGTTGGTCTGATGGAGATCGTTTCCAAGCCTGATATTTCCTCAGCGGAAGAAGCAGGTGAATATATAAAGAACCTTCGCCAGATCCTTCGTTATATCGGCACATGCGATGGTGATATGGAAAAAGGCTCACTTCGTTGTGATGCTAACGTTTCGGTTCGTCGTGTTGGTGACAGCAAACTTGGCACGCGCAATGAAATTAAAAATTTGAACTCTATCCGCTTTATTATCGCTGCGATAAATTATGAAGCGCAGCGCCAGATCGAACTTCTTGAAAGTGGCGGCGTTGTTGAGCAGGCAACAAGGCTGTTTGATACAGCAACCGGTATTACCAAAGTTATGCGCACCAAGGAAGATGCCCATGATTACAGATATTTCCCGGATCCTGATCTTTATCCGCTGGTGATAGAGCAGGCCAAAGTTGATGCGATAAAATCTTCCATGTCGGAGCTGCCGCATGTTAAAAGGAAGCGCTATATAGAAACACTAGGCCTTAGCAAATATGATTCAGAAGTTATCACCTCTGAAAGGGAGGTGGCCGATTTCTATGAGCAGCTTCTGCAGAAATGCGATGATGCAAAGCTTGCAGCCAACTGGCTTTCAGCAGAACTATTCGGCCGCCTGAATAAAGCCGGACTTGAAATATCTTCTTCCCCGGTTTCAGCTAATAACCTTGCAGAGTTGATAGGCCTGATAAAAAATAACACCATTTCCGGCAAGATCGCCAAGGATGTTCTTGATGAAATGTTTGTAACCGGCAAAGCGCCTTCTGTGATAATCGAGGAAAAAGGTTTGAAACAGGTTAGTGATAGTTCTGAGATCGAAAAGATCATCGATCAGGTTCTTGCGGACAATCCGGATTCGATCGCACAATATAAATCAGGCAAGGATAAGTTATTCGGTTTCTTCGTGGGCCAGGTGATGAAGATATCCAAAGGCAAAGCCAACCCCGGCATAGTTAACGATATTCTGAAAGCGAAGCTGAAATAAAGGCTTTTTGCACAAAACTTATAGTTTTATTTCCTATCCTTATATAAACCACCCCTTAATATCTCTCTGATAAAAATAGCGAATTTTTACCCCGCCAAAGATATGTTGCAAAAATGGCGCAAAAATCTTTATATTTTGAATAAAGCGCTTGATTTTGGGGTCTATATCATGGCATATATTTGCCCTGATATTGGTGTTTTTGCTATTCTTCAAAGCAATTACATGATTATTAAATAAACACAGGTGTAATAATGAAAAAATTCTTAACTGGAACAACAGCTTTGATCGCTCTTTCTGCTTCTACAGCAGCATTAGCAGGGGGTTCACACGATGTCACTTCAGTGACGGCTCCTGCAAATACAGGCGGTCTGACAGTAATGGTTGGCGGTAAATTCAACTTCCAGTCTGTTTTCCTTTCTCAGGATGAAAATGCTTCACTCGGTCAAGGTGATAGGAACGTTTTCTTCAGGAACGATACTCAACTTAACTTCACAGCCGCAGGTTCTACTGAGAACTTTGATTACGGTGCCGTGATCGAAGTTGAAGCTGATTCTGGTGCTGATAAAAACAATATCAACTCTTCAGGTGGTGACGGTAAATTCGCTTACCTTTACTTAGAAAATGACAGCACTGGCCGTTTTGAGGCTGGTTCTAATGTTGGTGCATCTGATACTCTGGAAGTTGATGCGGCTAAAGTTGCACGCGGCACTGGTGGTATCGATGGCGACTGGAAATATAACGTGAATGTTGGTGGCACATTGCCGATCACGGCTGTTTATATCGCAGATCCTGATCTTCCTACTGCAGATGAAGATACAGTTGCTGGCCGTGCTAACAAAGTTACATACTACAGCCCGCGCTTCAGCGGCGCTCAGTTTGGTGTTTCCTTCACTCCTGATACAGGTGACAGGGGCACAGCTTCCTCTATAACTGGTGATGCAACCGGCAATTTTGAAAATGTATTTGCTGGCGGTATCAATTACGAATCTGATATTGAAGGTGTTGGCATAATGGCTTCTGCTGTTGGCGAACGCGGCACTAATGAGCCAAACGCATATGGTTCTGCTACTGCAAATCCTTACGTTAATGACCTGACCGCATATTCACTTGGTCTTGGCTTTGAATTCGGTGGCTTCTCGGTTGCCGGTAACTGGGCTAACCTTGGTGATTCACTTGCAACAGGCGCTTCAAGCAATAATGATAACAGCAAATACTGGTCACTTGGTGCCGGTTATGAAAATGGCCCTTATGGTGTTTCTGTTACTTACCTTAACTCAGAACTTGGCACAGGCATAGCGCCTGTTGCTACTAACTCTGGCACTAACCAATTACAAAACATCGTAGTTGGTGCTGATTACCAGATGGCCCCTGGTCTAACGCCATTTGTTGAGGCTTCATTCTTTGATCTTGATAGCGGCTCAACTACTGCAGCGCTTGATAACAATGGTAACGTTGTTCTTGTAGGTGCAGAAGTTGCATTCTAATCAAGGTTAAAACCTGAAATTTTAAGGGCGGCTTTGCCGCCCTTTTTATTTGCCCAAATCTTAGATAGCCCTTCATTCTAAATTGACAGCATCAACAGCAGGTATATGATGCGCTTCACAATAATATTCCAACAAATTAGTTACTCGATGAAACTGTCAAATATTTTTATCCTGCTTGCGGTTCTTATATTGGCTTCATGCTCCGGCGGCGATGATAAATCTGCTGCGAAAGACCAGCAGAAATATCCACTTTCAACCCGTGAAAGGCTTGATGCTGAGCGCGGCAAGATCACTGGTGAAGATGGCATCACCCTTCTTAACGGCACTGTTGAGATGAATAAAAAAACTGGCGCGAATAAAAATATTTCACGCGGCGTGAATGCATATTTATGGCAGGCCTCGCTTGATGTTATTTCTTTCATGCCGATTGCAAGCGTTGATGCGACCGGTGGCGTGATAATCACTGATTGGTATGCCGATCCCAATGCGCCGAATGAACGCATGAAAGCAAATATAGTTATCAGCTCTGATGAGTTGAAAGCAAGCGGTGTTCGTGTCAGCCTGTTCCGCCAGACGCTGAATGGCGGTGCGTGGAGAGATGCTGTGATCAACCCAGAGCTTGCAGGCAAATTAGAAGATAAAATCCTTACGCGCGCACGTGAAATAAAGATCCAAGATGACAGATTCTGATATACAAGCAACGCCTGAAAACAGATACGATCATAAAACGATAGAGCCTAAATGGCAGGGTTTCTGGGAAAAGGGCGGTCATTTCAAAACATCGAACGATATCAAAACCCAGAAATATTATGTTCTGGAAATGTTCCCATATCCTTCGGGCAAAATCCATATGGGGCATCTGCGTAATTACTCCATCGGTGATGTGGTTGCGCGTTTTTTTAAGGCGCAAGGTTATGATGTTCTGCACCCGATGGGTTGGGATGCATTCGGCCTTCCTGCAGAGAATGCTGCGATAAAAAACAATTCACACCCTGCGAAATGGACCTATGCCAATATAGATTTCATGCGCGAGCAGTTAAAAACTATCGGCCTTTCCTATGATTGGGATCGTGAGATCGCCACCTGCGCGCCAGAATATTATAAACATGAACAGAAAATGTTTTTGGATTTCTATAAGAGTGGCCTGGCTTATCGTCGCGAATCAAATGTTAACTGGGATCCCGTTGATCAAACCGTGCTTGCTAACGAGCAGGTGATCGATGGCAAGGGCTGGCGAAGCGGCGCACCGGTCGAGATCAAAAAACTAAATCAGTGGTTTTTAAAAATTTCCGATTTTGCTGAAGATCTTTTAAATGGCTTAGACACACTAAAAGAATGGCCGGAAAAAGTTCTGCTGATGCAGCGCAACTGGATCGGCAAATCGGAAGGCGCATCGATAAAATTCAAAGTAAGCAATGCGGCTGAAAACGATATCGAAGTTTTCACCACGCGTCCTGATACAATCTTTGGCGCTTCATTCATCGGCATCGCGGCAGAGCATCCTATCAGCCTAAAACTTGCCGAAAAAAATGCGGAAATAAAATCTTTCATTGAAGAATGTAAAGCGCTTGGCGTAACCACGGAAGCTCTTGATAAGGCAGAAAAGAAAGGCGTTTTCACCGGTTTGGAAGTCGAACACCCATTCATCGCAGGTAAAAAACTTCCGGTATATATCGCGAATTTTATTCTCATGGGTTATGGCACTGGTGCGATATTCGGCTGCCCGGCACATGACCAGCGCGATAATGATTTCGCACGCAAATATAACCTTTCAATAATTCCTGTTGTATCGCCTGATGGCAATGCTGATTTTAAAGTTGGTGATGAGGCATATACAGGTGATGGTAAGCTAATAAACTCAGAATTTTTAAACGGGCTTTCTGTACAGGAAGCAAAAACTTTAAGCATAAAAAAACTTGAAGAGAAAAAAATCGGCACTGGCAAAACCACTTATCGTCTGCGTGACTGGGGTGTATCCCGTCAGCGTTACTGGGGCTGCCCGATCCCTATCATATATTGTGATTCATGCGGCATCGTTCCTGTTCCTGAAAAAGATCTGCCGGTGAAACTTCCAGAAGATGTAGATTTTTCGAGTGTGAAAGGTAACCCTATTGCTGCACATCCAACGTGGAAGAATTGTGCCTGCCCGAAATGCGGTGGTAAAGCAACGCGTGAAACTGATACGTTTGATACTTTCTTCGAATCATCATGGTATTTCCTGCGTTTTGTAAATCCTCGTCTCGTGGAAAAAGCCTTCGAAAAAACTGATGTAAATAAGTGGCTGCCGGTCGATCAATATATTGGTGGCATCGAACATGCGGTTCTGCACCTGCTTTATGCACGCTTCTTCACTCGCGCACTAAAGAAATGCGGCTATCACGATATTGATGAGCCATTCAAAGCGCTTCTGACACAAGGAATGGTCTGCCACGCAACCTATCAGGATGAGAAAGGCAATTGGCTATATCCTGAAGCGGTTGAAAAAACTTCTGCGGGTTATGTAGAGAAAAATAATGGCGGCAAGGTTATTGTTGGCCCGTCGATAAAAATGAGTAAATCGAAATGCAACACGGTCGATCCTGCGGGCATCATCGAAAATTACGGCGCAGATACGGCCCGCCTTTTCATGCTTTCTGATTCCCCGCCAGAGCGTGATCTGGAATGGAGCGACACAGGCGTTGAAGGTTGTTATAAATATCTCAACCGTTTATGGAAGCTTGCATTTGCGGCGGAATATAGCCCTGCTGGCGATGGCCCGCATTGGTTGCTTGGCCTTGCCGGTGATCTGCTGGAAGTGCGTAAACTTACGCACCGAACGATCGATAACGTTACGAAAGATTATAAAAATTTCCATCTTAACAAAGCGGTGGCGCGCATTCGTGAACTTACCAATGCGATGGAGAAAATGAACAAAGGCTCGCACGCGGCAAAAGCAGTTTTTCGCGAAGCACTTAATGCTGCGTTGAAACTTATAAACCCGGTTGTTCCTCACGTTACGGAAGAATTGTGGGCTCTTATCGGCAATCAAGGCGCACTCATCGAAAGCCCGTGGCCGGTTGCGGATAAAGCACTTCTCACTGATGATAATGTTACCATAGTTGTTCAGGTGAATGGAAAACTCCGCAGCACGATCGATGTTGCAAAAGATATCGCCAAAGAAGATATAGAAAAACTTGCATTTGCCGATTCTAAAGTGAATACTCAGATCGAAGGCAAGCAGATTAAAAAGGTTATTTATGTACCAAACAAGATCCTCAATATTGTCGCCGCTTAAATCAGTAATTTCACTTCTCGTGGTTCTGGTGCTTGGTGCATGCGGTTTTCATCCTTTGTATGAGAATCATGAGCGTGAGGGCAGCAAAGTATGCGGAAATTTCACCGTTGATAAGATCACTAAATATGATGTTTCAGGCGAGAAGCTGCAATATGAATTACAGGACCTCTTAAATGAAGCCTGTATCTCAACCGATAAAAATTACCTGGTTGTTCTGAATATTACTAAAACCAAGGAAGGCATCGGCATCCAGAGGGATAGGGAGATCACCCGATATAATATTCACTATGTAACAAGCTTCACGCTGAAAGATAAAGAAGCTGATAAAATTGTATATCACGGCACCAGCATAATGGTTGGCGGTTATGATGCGCAGGTTTCAGATTATGGCACTTATGCGCTTGAGAAAGATACTGAGCGCAAACTATTTGATGAGACCGCTTATGATATCAGCATGAAAATCTCGAACACTCTTAAGCAGAAAGAAAAATCGCAATGAAGATATACTCCAACAAGGCTGATGGTTTTATCACCGGCCTGGCAAAATCGGAATATTTTTCAGCCCTGGTTTACGGGCCAGATAGCGGTGGGGTTTCAAACATAATCAGCAAGATCATTCCGCAAATAGTTTCTGATCCGAAAGACCCATTCTCCACCAGCACACTTGATGCAGAAAAAGTTGCTGCTGAACCTTCAATAATATTTGATGAAATGTCGGCGATAAGTTTTTTTGGTGGCAGGAAACTTGTTCTTCTTAAGATCGCTGAGATAGATAAAACAACTGAGAAAGATGTAACCACTGCGATAGAGCAGGCGATAAACGAATTAAGTGCGGATGCAAAAAAAGGCAGTTTTCTGCTTATTTCAGCAGGTGATCTGGCGGCAACTTCGCCGCTCAGGAAATTATATGAATTCAGCAAAGCACCGGTTGCAGCGATTCCTTGTTATATTGAAGATGAGAAAGATCTTTCCATGAAAGCAAATCGTTTATTGCGTCAGAAGGGGTTGCAGATATCGCAGAATTCAGTGGTGCAGTTCCTGGCGGAGTCATGTCAGGGTGATAGCAAAATAATTGAATCTGAGATCGAGAAGCTGCAACTTTATTTGGGTGAGAGGAAAGAAGTAACTTTTGAAGATGTGGTTGCAACTACAGGCAACAGCACGGAAACCGAAGTGCAGGATATTGTGAATCTGCTTTGCGATAATGAAAAAGGCGAAATGGAAATTGCTTTACAAAAAGCATTTGCTTCCGGTGTTCAGCCGATCGCAATCATCCGCACCATCCAGCGCTATTTCGAGAAGCTCCACACATCGGCAAATCGCATTGCTAATGAAAATATTTCTGTTGAGGAAGTGGTGAAGGCGCAACGCCTGTTCTTCAAGCAGGAGCCGATATTCAGGAAGCACCTGAACACATTTTTGAAAAAGAAAAGCAATGATATCTGGGAGAATTATTCTATCCTTTATCAGGCAGAAAGTGACCTGAAGAAAACCGATTCTGACCCCGAACTCATCACCTCAGTTGCGCTTGCAAAAATCGCCTGATTTTAAGGCTATATTTGCCCCTTCTTGTCAACTGAAAAAACATCAAAAAAAAGCAAAAAATCTTTGCGTGTCCGGCAAATAGTTTGTATAAATTTTCATCACTCAAAAACATATTTATTTTAGGGGCATATGGCTAAGTCAAATACAGCAGAAATTATTCCTATTTCGATCAAGAAAGAAATGGAGTCTAGCTATCTCGATTACGCAATGAGCGTTATTGTAAGTCGCGCAATCCCTGATGCGCGTGATGGTTTAAAGCCTGTGCACCGCCGTATAATCTATTCAATGAACGAAACCGGCGCACATTCAAATCGCGCATATCGTAAATCAGCCCGTATCGTCGGTGACGTGATGGGTAAATATCACCCGCATGGTGATTCTGCGATCTATGATTCATTGGTGCGTATGGCGCAGGAATTTTCGATGCGTCTGCCGCTTGTTGATGGCCAGGGTAACTTCGGTTCCATCGATGGTGATTCACCTGCTGCGATGCGTTATACCGAATCGCGCATGGCGAAAGCTGCACATGCACTTGTTGAAGATATAGATAAAAACACTATCGAATGGCATGACAACTATGACGGTTCAGAGAAAGAACCGGCAGTTCTGCCGGCAAAATTCCCGAATCTTCTGGTTAACGGTTCAAGCGGTATCGCGGTTGGCATGGCAACTAACATGCCACCACACAATCTTGGCGAAATATGCGATGCAACTTTCGCGTTGATGGGTAATCCTGATATTACCCTTGATGAACTAACTGCAATCGTTCCAGGTCCGGATTTCCCGACCGGTGGTATAATCCTTGGCAAAGTTCCGGCGCAGATCGCACTACAAACGGGCAGGGGATCTGTTGTAACTCGTGGTAAAGCTGAGATACAAGACATTCAAGGCGGCAAGCAGGCGATCATAATCACTGAAATTCCATACATGGTGAACAAAGCCATGATGGTTGAAAAAATTGCGCAGCTTGTACGTGAGAAAAAGATCGAAGGCATCACTGACCTGCGTGATGAATCTGATAAATCAGGTATCCGTGTTGTGGTGGAAGTTAAACGTGATGCAGTTGCTTCTGTTATTCTGAACCAGCTTTATAAATTCACGTCACTGCAAACAAGCTTTGGTGTGAATATGCTGGCGCTTGATTATGGTCGCCCGCGCCAGATGAGCCTGAAAGATCTGCTCGAAATATTCATCCAGTTCCGTAAGGAAGTTGTAACACGTCGCATTAATTTTGATCTGGGCAAAGCGCGTGAACGTGCGCACGTGTTGATTGGTTTAACTCTCGCAGTCGATAACATCGATGAGGTTATTTCCATCATCCGCAGTTCACCGGATGTGAATGTTGCGCGTGAAAGATTAATGGAAAAATCATGGGATGCCAAAGGCGTTGAGCCGCTTATTGCCCTTGTTGAAGATGAATATAACATCGTTGTTAAAGGCAAATGTAAATTCACGGAAGCGCAGGCAAAAGCTATCCTGGAAATGAGATTATCTCGCCTTACTGGTCTTGAGCGCGATAAGATCACTGAAGAACTTTCTGGTCTTGCGAAAGATATCGAAGAATATCTTTCTATTCTTGGTGATTCTGTAAAACTGATGAACATCATTCGCACAGAGTTGCTGGAAATCAAAGAACAATTTGCAACTCCGCGTAAAACAATTATCGAAGCGAATGGCCTTGAGGAAGATATTGAAGATCTGATCGCACGTGAAGATATGGTGGTGACCGTTACGGTTGATGGTTACATTAAACGCGTGCCACTTGCAACTTATCGCGCGCAGAAACGCGGTGGAAAGGGACGCAGCGGTATTGATCTGAAAGAGGAAGATGCAACAACGCAAGTGTTCATCGCCAACACTCACACGCCGATGTTGTTCTTCTCAACCAAAGGTAAGGCATATAAACTGAAAACCTTCCGCCTGCCGCTTGGCAACCCGCAATCGCGTGGTCGCAGCATGGTGAATATCTTCCCACTTGAACAAGGCGAAGCCATTAACGTTATCATGCCGCTTCCTGAGAATGAGGAGGATTGGAACAAGTTAAGCATCGTATTTGCGACAGCGAATGGCAATATCCGCCGCAATATGCTTTCTGATTTCCAATCGGTACGTGCAAACGGCAAGATCGCGATCGGCCTGAAAGAAGGCGATTCACTAATCGGCGTTGCAGTTGCTAACGAGAAAGATCATACGCTGCTTGCATCATCACAAGGTAAGGCACTTCGCTCTCCGGTATCTGGTCTGCGTGTTTTCAAAGGCCGTAATTCAACTGGTGTTCGTGGTATGAACCTTGAAAAAGGTGATAAACTTATATCACTTGCGATATTAAGCGGCACTTCATATGAAACTGCATCACGTGATGAATATCTCAACCTTCCGCTTGAATGCAGGGCGCAGATCGCAACCATGTTGCCATCGCTATATTCTCCGGAATCAGAACTTCGTGAAGGCAGCTATCACAAAGATGAGCCGATCACTCTTGAAGGCTTGAAAAAAACCGGCAATGAGGAAGTTGCAGCCAAGATCGAAGAGATCTTGAAAGCAAATCCGGTGAATCTGCCTGCTGATAAAGTGATCGAATATGCATGTGGTGAACAGTTCATCCTGACCGTTACTGAAAATGGTTATGGCAAACGTTCAAGCGCCTATGAATATCGTATCACCGGTCGTGGCGGTAAGGGTATCACCAATATTATCACCAGCGAACGTAATGGCAATGTGTGTGCAAGTTTCCCGGTCCGTAATATGGATCAGATAATGCTTGTTACCAATGCCGGCAAATTGATCCGCTGCCCGGTGAACGAGATCCGTATCGCTGGTCGTAACACACAAGGTGTAACAATTTTCCGTATCGATGATAAAGAGAAGATAGTTTCTGCAGCGCATATAGAACTGCGTGAGCAGGATGCATCTGAAATGGCAGAAGAGGCGATCGAAGCGGCTGTAGAAGCGGGCCCAATTTCTGAAGCTGCGGTTGATGATATTGCAGATAACGCAGATACAGAAGCTGCCAACGAGCAGGAATAATGAAGCCTGTTTCGACCGCACTTAAAATAAAACGCATTGTCGAGCTTGTATTGGTATTGCCGCTTTATGCGATACTTCGCCTTTTGCCTTTTGCGGCTGCATCATTTCTCATCGGCAAGTTAACCAGGTTATTCGGCCGTTTTCATGCCTCACACAAAACAGCACTGAAAAATCTGAGATTCTGTTTTCCTGAAAAAACTGAAACTGAAATAAAATCTATCGCGCTTAATTCCTGGGAAAATCTTGGCCGTGTTGCGGGTGAATTGCCGCATATTGCAACTTATACTAATGACAGGATTCTGGAGATCTGCCCAATTTCTAACCTCCAATATGTCGATGAGGCAGAAAAACTTGCAAGCACTAATAATAGTGGTTTTATTTTGGTTTCCGCACATGTAGGGAATTGGGAAATTGCTTCGAGAATACTGCTTGTTCTTGATCCAGAAACCGCCTTTATATACCGCAAGGCGAATAATCCTTATATTGAAGATGTCATCCAGAAAATGCGCAATCGCTATACCAGCTTCATCATTCAGAAAGGCGATAGGGCGGGTGTACGTGATATTATAAAACACATAAAATCAGGTGGGCGCCTAGGAATACTTTCTGACCAGAAAATGAGCGATGGTGTTGAAGTTGAATTTTTCGGCACAAAAGTAAAAGCACCGCCAACTGCTGGTGAAATGGCTACAAAATATAATATTCCTATCGTTATGGGGCGCGCGATAAGGGATGAAAAAACCAAAGTAAATTTTGTGCAGAAATTTGATGCACCTATAATAACTGAAGGCAAAAATGCTCAACAGGTGACGCAGGAGATATATAACACTTTTGAACGCTGGATCAGGGAATATCCCAACCAATGGTTCTGGCAGCATAACCGCTTTAACTTAAGAAAAAGCTAGGCTATTTTTTATCCGTTGCAGGCTCAGGCGTTGTCAGCTGCCTCAATATAGGTGCCACAAGTGAGGGGTCTTTCTTGCTTTCTTCCATTATCTTATCATATAGAATCTGCGAGCCGACATTGCTCATAGGGGTCTGCACTTTCTGGTTGGTCTCAGCCGTTACGCGATTTACCATTTCATCTTCAGGGTTGATATCCAGATGGTTTGAGATCAGGTCATCATATGATTTCATTGATTCATCGCACACATTCAGGAAGGCATTATCATATGAATCAGTGTTGGTGTTGAATCGCCAAGGCCTGCTATTGGTTATGGAATAATAACCGAATTTGCGCGAAGGATTCTGGAAAACGAAACAATATTTATCATTGCGGCTGAAATAATAAGTCCCGCGCACACCTGCGGTGAAAAACTCCTGGCGAGCGAGCAACAGCGGTGACTTACCTTCAGGCAGCATTTTTTCCACGAATTTAGGATATTCCCCATTTTCCAGGTAATATTTATCAGAAGCGGCCTTTAACTTATCTATATAATCTTTTGCGCGTGCAACATCACCTTTATTATAATAGCCACCCAGCGGAATTGATATCAGCGGAATAAGCATTATCAGGCAGAAAATCCCGAAAGATGAAAAATCATAACGGAAATGTTTCATGCTGACATTACCGGTGATAGTCCAGTCAAGCACAGTTGCGATAAGAGAAAATACTGCTGTGATCAGTAGCATGACGCAGGCGATTTTAAAGTTAGTTGAAAGCCATAGGAATTTTATTGAGAACTTTGCAAGCAGACCACCTGCAATAGGGGTGATCTGTTCGAAATTACCACGTCCGGTATAGGCAAAAAGCAGAGAAATTATCAGCGTGAAAATCGCAAGTATGATGAAAATATTTTTCCTTTTATTATAGAAAAGTAGGCTTGCCGCGAATCCGTTCAATATAACAAAACACCAGAAAAAATATAGAACCTCGAACCACTCAACGCCATATTTCACCGGGTCTTCAATCTGTTTCAAACACAGATCGGTGAAGAAGAATGCGCTTATAATCATCATGCCACCCAGCACCAATGATTTTAGGAAAAATGAAAAAGGTCTTGTGATCAATATAATAGCAAGAAGAATTATAACGGCCGCGGTTATTACCAATGCAAAACTTACAGAGGTCATGCACATTGGGTGAATTGTTTCAGCGCTCTCGCAGATCTCGCTCGGCAAAGGGAAATAAGGGCCTAAGAGCAATTGGTTAATATAAAATAATAATAGTTTCATAAGCGTAAATATAGCTAGACTAACTTTGGCTAAACATATATCACTACTGCATGTCAAATCTAGTCAAAAGAACACTTGCTGCCTTAATTTTGGCACCTTTGGTAGTATATCTCATCTATACTGGCGGATTGTATTTTTTCGCGCTTGTAGCAGTGATGTTCTTGGTCGCCATGTATGAGTGGGTGGGCATAACTTCAAAACTTCATCAGCCTTTTCTTTGGTATATTTTCGGTTTCTTTTACATAGGCTTGGCATGCATGACCATGCTATTCCTTGAACGCCTGCGTTATAATTTCTTAGGCTTCACATCAATACCGGCATTGCTTTTTGTTCTGACATTTCTGGTGTGGGTAAATGATATATTCTCCTATCTTTTCGGTAAAATCCTGCAAGGGCCAAAACTCTGGCCGTCAGTAAGCCCCGGCAAAACCTGGACTGGTGCCATAGGCGGTGTGATCGCCTGTGTAGTGGTATTTTTCATCCTTAACTATGTTTATGATTTCGGGCCGGGCACGATCCCTGATCAGGTTTTCACCACAGTTCTGTTGATGCATATATTAGTGCCGATCATTGCCTTATTGGGTGATCTGTTTGAATCTTGGTTGAAGCGCCGCGCGGGAGTAAAAGATTCTGGCAATATAATCCCGGGTCATGGTGGTTTGCTTGATCGTGTTGATGGTTTGCTGCTGGTGATGAACGTAACTGGTTTGATATTCCTGATATTAATGGCTTTCCAGTCTGGCCGTGATGCCGCTATGGGGGCAGACATATAATGAAGAAAACTATTTCCATATTAGGTGTAACGGGAACGATCGGCCAGAACACGGCGGAGCTGGTTCGCAGCAATCCTGATAAATTCGAAGTGCAAAGCGTTATCGCACAAAAGAGTGCCGATAAACTAAATGCACTTGCGCGCGGCCTCAATGCGCGCAAAGCAATATTGGTTGATGAAACTAAATATAAAGAACTCAAAGAACTTCTTTCCGGTACTGATATAGAAATAGTTTGCGGAAAAGATGCCATGCTTGAAAGTGCATCTGAAAAAGTTGATCTGTTCATTTCATCTGCGGTTGGGTTTTGCGCGCTTGAGCCAACCATCGCAGCGATTCGTGCCGGCAGCAATATCGGCCTTGCAAATAAGGAATGTTTAGTTTGCGCCGGTGACCTGATGAATAATGAAGTTACAAAAGCAGGTGTAAAATTATTACCTATCGATTCTGAGCATAACTCCATCTTTCAGGTTTTTGATTTTGAGCGTGCAAGTGATGTTGAAAAAATAATACTTACTGCATCGGGTGGCCCGTTCCGTAATTTTACTAAAGAACAACTTGCTAGCGTCACGCCGGAAATGGCGGTGAAGCACCCGAACTGGAATATGGGCGCAAAAATATCGGTTGATTCTGCAACCATGATGAATAAAGGCCTTGAAGTTATAGAAGCCTTTTATCTTTTCCCGGTTGCGAAAGATCAGATCGATGTTCTGGTGCACCCGCAATCGATCGTGCACGGCCTTGTTACATATAAAGATGGCTCCATGCTTGCGGGCCTAAGCACACCTGATATGAAAACGCCGATTTCCTATGCGCTTTCATATCCTGAAAGATTGGCTCATCCGGTTAAAAAACTTGATCTGTCTGAAATTGGTTCATTAACCTTTGAAAAGCCGGACTATGAAAAATTCCACTGCCTGCGCCTGGCGCGCCAAGCCCTTGATATCGGTGCAAAAGCCCCGATAGCGCTTAATGCAGCTAATGAAGTTTCGGTCGAAGCCTTTCTCAACCACGATATAAGTTTTGCACAAATCCCATATATTGTGGAAATGGTTGTAGAAAAAATAATTTCTTCTGGTAGAAATGCGGTTGCGGATTTGGGACAGGTTTACGAGGTCGATATCGTGGCGCGTGAACTTGCTAAACAATTGATCGGCGTCAGGGCCGGAAAAAAGGCTGCTTAAACATGCAATTACTTACATTAGCTCTACACAATATATTCTCATTCATCGTTATCATATCTGTGATCGTTTTCATCCACGAATTCGGCCATTATATTTTTGCTAAAAAATTCGGGGTGAAGATCGAAAGTTTTTCGATCGGCTTTGGCCGTGAGATATTCGGCTGGAATGATAAAAGCGGCACGCGCTGGAAAATAAGCATTCTGCCGATGGGCGGCTATGTAAAAATGTTCGGTGATGAATCGGGCGCATCAAACCCGGATGTCGGCAAGCTTGCCACCATGACAGATGAAGAGAAAAAACATGCATTTTATTTTCAGAAGATCTGGAAAAAGTTCCTGATAGTTTTTGCAGGGCCTTTCACTAACTTCCTGACAGCGATCGTGATACTTTCATTCTTTTTCGTATTTTATGGCCGTCCGGAAACCAAGCCAATTCTTGATTCGGTGAAAGAGGGTTCTGCGGCAGCGCAGATCGGCCTGAAAGCCGGCGATGAAATAACTGAACTTGATGGCACGCATATAGCTCGTTTTGAGCAGATCAAGGCGATCGTTTCTATTAACCCCGGCCTGCCGATCCCGATCACATATATAAGAGACGGCAAGGAAATAAAAACTGAGATCACTCCGCAGATCCAGGAAACCACCGATGTGTTTGGTGATAAGGCAAAGCTTGGCCTGATAGGTGTAACTTCAAATGCCGCAGATTATAATAAATTGCCACTGCCTAAGGCGCTGGCGGCTTCTGTTGCTGAAACTTATGATATTTCCGCGAATACATTGCAGGCGATCGGCCAGATGCTGACAGGCCGTCGTTCCTCTGATGAGATAAGCGGTATAATCCGCATCGCGGAATATTCCGGTAAATCGGTTGAAAAGGGCTTGCGCATGGTGCTTTGGTTCATGGCGATACTTTCCATCAACCTTGGTCTGGTGAATCTCTTCCCAATTCCAATGCTTGACGGCGGCCATTTATTCTTTTACTTAATTGAGGCTGTAAGGGGCAAGCCATTGTCGGAAAAAACCCAGGAATATTTATTCCGCGCAGGATTTTTGTTGTTGATGGGCCTGATGGTATTTGCAACCTTCAATGATTTAAAGCATTTTAATATTATAAAACTTCCTTAAGGAATTTAGGGGTAAGGGATAAGAACCATGAAAAAACTGAAAAACCTTCTTATTTTCACACTGATCTCAGCATCTGCTTTTGCTGCTCAGGCGCAGGAAAAACCTCAGGTGCAAACTGATCAGAAATCTGAAGGCATTGTTATCAACAATATTCAGGTTAATGGCAATCAGAAGGTTGAGACCTCTACTATTGAAGCATTCTTGAGCGTTCCAAAAGGCAAACCTATCTCTAAGGATGATCTTGATAACGCATTCCGCCGCATGTATGACACCGGCCTTTTTGAAGACTTAAAACTTACTGTTAAAGGCAATACACTTGTTGTTGATGTGAAAGAAAACCTGGTGGTTTCTGAAGTTAATATCGTAGGCAATAAAAAAATCAGCACTGATAAGATCACTCCTGAGCTGAAAGTTGCGCCGCGCGGCATATATAAAGAATCTGATGTTCAGGCCGATGTTAAGCGCATCCTGACTATTTATCAGCGCAGTGGTCGTTTCAACGTGAAGGTTGATCCTAAGATCGAAAAACTTGATGGTGGCCGTGTTAACGTAACTTATAAAGTTGATGAAGGCACACGCGCACGTGTTGAACAAATTTCATTCATCGGCAACAAAGCATATGATGAAAGCCAGTTACAATCTATCGTTTCCACTAAGGAAAGCAGGTGGTATCGCTTCTTCAGCGGCAATGATATCTATGATCCTGATCGCCTGGAATATGATAAAGAATTACTACGCCGTTACTATACTGCAAACGGTTATGCTGATGTGCAGATCCTTTCTGCAGATGCTGAATATAACCAGGCAGAAAAATCATTTAACATCACCTTCACTATCAGCGAAGGTAAATTCTATAAATTCGGTAAAATTGATTTAGAAAGCTCTATTCCTGATATCACATTTGATCAGGTGAAAGACCAGATCAAAACCCGTGAAGGCAAAATGTATAATGCCAAACTGGTTGAAGATACAGTTTCCAACCTGACCGATGCACTGGGTGATCGCGGTTATGCATTCGTGCGTATCGATCCGCAATATAATAAAGATGAAACTAACAACACTATGGGCGTGAAATATGTTCTTTCAGAAGGCCCGCGTGTTTATATCAATAAGATCAACATCACCGGTAACACCCGCACGCAGGATGAAGTTATCCGCCGCGAATTCCGTATCGCTGAAGGTGATCCTTATAACTCATCTAAGATCAAACGTTCAAAACAACGTATCGAAGCACTTGGCTTCTTCAGCAAAGTTGATATCGACAATGAAGCAACTGATCAGCCTGATCGCGTAAATGTGAACACTAAAGTTGAAGAGCAATCTACCGGCGAATTAACATTCGGCGCAGGTTTCTCAAGCTCTGATGGTCCACTAGGTGATGTCAGCATCACTGAGCGCAACCTGCTTGGTAAAGGCCAATATGTCAGGGCGAATTTGACTGCGGCTGCAACGCGTAAAGAGATCGATCTTGGTTTCACTGAACCATATTTCCTTGATCATAACTTCGCTGCAGGTTTTGATATCTTCCATATCGAGAACAATCGCGATGATACATATAACAACTATACATTCGATAATACCACAACAGGTCTGACGCTGCGTGGCACATATCCGTGGACTGAATATATCGATCACACTGTTCGTTATACTATCCGCCATGATGATGTTTCTAATCCGGCGCCTGGTGCTTCCGTGTACGTTGTCGAGCAGCTAGGTCAAAGAATGACATCGTCTGTTGGTCATACCATTACTTACAACACGCTTGATAACCAATTCCTGCCGGCACACGGTTGGATGGCATCGATCAGCCAGGATATCGCTGGTTTGGGTGGTGATGTTGACTACATTAAGCACGAATTGAAAGTGAACTACTTCACGCCTATCGCAGAAAGCATGCCTGAGTATGTGCTTAAACTGACTGGCCGTGCGGGTAATATCACCGGCCTTGGCGATAATGTTGCGATCAACGATCGTTTCTTCATCGGCAGCACCGTGATCCGTGGTTTTGATAACCAGGGTATCGGCCCTCGCGATAGAACAACGCAAGATCCACTAGGTGGTAACACATATTATGCTGCATCAACTGAACTGATGTTCCCTCTGGGTCTACCGGAAGAACTGCAGATCAAAGGTGCTGTGTTTGCTGATGCTGCTGATCTATATGGTGTTGATACTTCCCTCAACCCTGCGAACATCATAGATAGCTCTGCTATCAGGGCATCAACGGGTGTTGGTATCTTCTGGCGTTCACCGGTTGGTCCTATCCGCGTTGATCTGGCAGAACCTATCGTGAAACAGAGTTACGATAAAACTCAGTTCATCAGGTTCAGCTTCGGCACGAAATTCTAATATAAAGGTCTCGTCATGCTAAGATTAAAGCACGTCCTTCTCGCATCACTTTTTGCTGCAATGCTTCCGGCGTTTGCGAATGCGGCAGATATCTCTGCCGTGTCGGCAACACCTTCAGCTTATGAAGTTAAGAAAGTTGCGGTGGTTGATATCAAAAAAGTGATGGATGAATCTATTGCCTCTAAAGATGCGCAGGATGAGATCAACAGTATAAAAGATAAATATTATAAAGAGATCGAAGCTGCCGACAAACAATTACAAACACGCCGTAAAGAACTGACAGAGCAGAAATCTGCAATGTCTGCTGATGCATTTGCAAAAAAAGTTAATGAATTCGAGAACAAGGTTCAGTCAGAACGTAAAGAAGCTGCGCGCAAACAGAAGGTCGTTGAATCTGCTTTCATGAAATCCCTGGAACTTATACGCGATGAAACTTTGAAAGTTGTTTATGAAGTGGCTGAAGAAAAGAACCTTGATATGGTGGTGCCTACTTCTCAATTATTATACAGCAAAAAAGGCATTGATATCACTGATGAGGTGATAGTTAAGCTTAATGCGCGCCTGACCAAGGTTAACATCAATATAAAGGCAGAAGATATGCCCGCTGATAAATCTGATTCTGATAGTGCTTCTGATTCAGCGCCTGCAAAATCTGACAGCAAAAAAGCGACGGCAAAACCGAAAGCAGTAGCAAAAGCAGATAAGCCTGCAACTCCTGCACCAGCAGTTCCAACAACCCCACCTGCTTCTCAAGCAGCAACCCCAGCGGCAACCACAGCTCCTGCGGCGCCCGCAACTGATAGCAGTAAGCAATAATGGTATTAAACCATCAGCATGCCGCCATTTATATGGATGGTCTGGCCGGTAATATAAGCGGCCTCTTCACTCGCTAAAAAGCAAACTGCAGCAGCCACATCTTTCGGTGTGCCCATACGGCCCATCGGGATAGCGCCAAGCATTTTGCCTTTCTGATCCTCATTTAATTTATCTGTCATTGCAGTTTCGATGAAACCAGGTGCAATATTATTTGCTGTAACCCCGCGTGATGCAAGTTCCGCAGCGATTGATTTAACCAACCCTGCCACACCCGCTTTAGATGAAACATAATTCGCCTGCCCAGGGTTACCCATAGTGCCTACTATCGAGCCGATAGTTATGATACGGCCGAATCTGTTTTTCATCATACCGCGCATCGCGGATTTAATCAGTGTGAAGGTTGAACTCAAATTCACAGTGATAACTTCATCGAAATCTTCTTCGCTCATACGCATTGAAAGATTATCTTTAGTAATGCCCGCATTGCAGACAAGAATATCTATCTTGCCCATTTTTTCCTCAGCGGTGGAAATTAGTTTCTTCACCGATTCTTTATCTTTCAGGTTAGCAGGAACGATATGCACATTTGCGCCCAAAGCTTTTGCAACTTCCTGCAGTTTTTCCTCGCGCGTGCCAGAGATTGTAACTTCGCACCCCTGTGCGTGTAATATTTTTGCTATTTCCTCACCGATGCCACCAGTTGCACCTGTTACTACTGCTTTTTTACCCTGTAAGCTGAACATCATTGACTCTCTTATAAATTAAAAAGGCAAAATCGCAGGGGATGGGGGTTTTGTCAAATAAAAAGCCCCGCATATAGCGAGGCTTTCCATTAAAATATGGATTTATATATTATCTTCTGTTGCCCATGATCTGTAGCAGGTTGATGAACATATAAACGAAATCAAAATAAAGCTGCAGCGCGCCCATGATCGCAGCGCGTGAAAGCATAGTAGCATCACGGCCGAATACGAAATACATCTGCTTTATCTTTTGCGTGTCATAGGCTGTAAGGCCAACAGATGCTATAACCGCAACGATCGATGTGAAGAAAAGAATTGCGGGGCTGTGCATGAATATATTGATAATGCTTGCGATGAAAACACCCCATATGCCCATGATCGCGAAATGGCCAACACTGGTTAAGTCTTTCTTGGTAGTATAACCATAAAGGCTCATGCTTAAGAAAACTGCGGCTGTGATAAAGAATGTTCTTGCGACAGATTCATGCGTATACATCAGGAATATCGGTGATATCATCAGTGATAATAAAACCGCATAACCATAGAACGCCATTTTCGCACCACCTTCACTCATGCTCATCATGCGCGGCATAACCGCGAAAGCCATAACGATAGTGCCGATGAACCAAAGCAGGTTCATGCTCATCACCGTATGTGCCAATTGTGCGTTGCTCATAACCGCCCATGAAACCGCGCCGCTAAGTGCCAGGCCCGATGTCATATAGTTATAAACCTTGATCATATGGGCACGCAGGCCCTGATCAACTGTTGCGCCTTGGTTCGCGTTAGCGTAATCCCTAGGGCCGTTTGAAAAATCTACCATCTTTGTTCTCCTAAATTGCTTGTTTTAAGCACAACTATAATATAGTGGTTTTGCTGTGGTTATTCAAGTATATTAGGACCGGCAAAACTTAAACTAACATTATGGCTGATAATAAAAAAAGTCTTTTACCTCAAGGGTTTCATGATCATCTTTCGCCTGAAGCAAGCCATGAGATGCGCCTTAATTCCATGCTGGTGAATAACCTTTCCCTGTTCGGATATGAGCTGGTGCGCCCGGCTTTGATGGAGTTTGAGGAAAGCCTGGATAAGGAATTCACCTCTGATTTCTTTAAAGTGACAGATCCCATCTCAGGAAAAATGATGGTGGTGCGTAATGACATCACTCCGCAGATAGTCCGCATCGTGAAAGATCGCTACGGCGAAAAGGCGCTGAATAAGATCATCCGTCTTGCATATACCGGCCAGGTGGTGCGCAAATATGGCTCTGGCAAGTTTACTGAAAGGCAGCTGACACAAACCGGCTATGAGCTTATCGCAGGTGATGATAACAACCGCGATGCGGAAGTGCTTTATATTGCAATTGAAACTCTGAACAAGGCTGGTTTGAAGGATTTTACCGTTGATCTCTGCTATCCAAAACTTGCTTCGATAATTCTTAAATCACAAAAACTCAGCAAGAAAGAACTTCTCGCAGTTACAAAACAGATCGAGGAAAAAGATATAAAATCTTTGGAGAAAGATAAAAGATTTTCTGATCTGGTTAAGGTGATGAAACTTTCCGACAAAGCATATGATCTGAAATCAGCAGTTGATATTCTTGGTAAATTGAAGGCATTAAAAATCTCGAAGGAAGTGAATGAGATTTTTGAAAATGTTTTAGCTATAATCAAAAAACTTTCATCTTCAGTTGATGATTTGAGCATCAGCCTGAACCTTCTGGAAGTGATGAATTTCGGCTATCATTCGGGCCTGTGCTATTCTTTCATTTCGCGCAAAACCTATGATGAAATTGGGCGCGGTGGCAGATATCGTATTTCGTTCAACGATCAGAAAATAAATGCTGTCGGCTTTACATTTTTGGTGAATTCCATCTTGCGTTCCATATCAGTTAAGCATGATAGTAAGCAGCAGAAGATTAAATATTCACAAGGTTTTTCATCGTCGAAAAAACTGCGTGATAAAAACACCGTTACAATTTTTGAGTAGGAAATGAGCCAGCCATTAAAGAAAAAATATGATGCACTGAATTTAAAAACCATTCCGTTTGATATCGGTACCATCCATTTCATCGGCATTGGCGGCATCGGTATGAGCGGCATGGCAGAGATTTTGCATAATCTCGGTTATAAGGTCAGCGGCTCTGATTTAAGCGATAATTATAACGTAAAACGCCTGCGCGGGCTTGGCATTGAAGTTCATATTGGTCATGATGCGAAGAATATTGATGGCGCTTCTATCATTGTTAAATCAACTGCGGTTCTGAATATCAATCCGGAAATAATCGCCGCGAAAGAGAAAAAGATCCCGATCGTAAAACGTTCTGAAATGCTTGCAGAACTAACTAAACTGAAAGCAACAGTCGCGATCTCTGGCTCGCACGGTAAAACCACAACCACTTCGCTTATCGGCCATATATTTGATGTTGCGGGCTTGGAGCCAACCATCATCAATGGCGGTGTGATAAATAACCTCGGCACCAATGCAAAACTGGGTGAGGGCGATTGGCTGGTCGCGGAAGCAGATGAGAGTGATGGCACTTTCATTAAAATTCCTGCAACAATTGGTGTCACCACCAATATTGATCCTGAACATATGGATTACTGGAAAGATCTTAATTCCCTGCATGATGCCTTCGTGCGTTTCATGACGCAACTGCCATTCTATGGTTTTGGTGTGATGAATATCGATCACCCGGTAGTGCGTGACCTGGTAAAACGCATCGAAGATCGCCGCATCTTTACTTACTCGATCAAGAACGATCGTGCTGCAGATATCCGCGCAACCAAAATTGCGCAGGAAAACAGCAAGTCAATTTTCACCGTTGTGGTTAAACCGGCATTATTTGGCCTTGCTGATGACGAGAAGGAATTCACCTTCGAAATTCCGGCGGTCGGCATCCATAATGTTTCAAATTCACTCGCCGCAATTGCCGTAGCACTTGGTATCAAGATCGATATTAAAGTTATCCAGAAAGCACTCAGCACATTTGGTGGTGTTAAGAGAAGATTCACCATCGTGGGTGAGGCCAAAGGCGCAACCATAGTTGATGATTATGCCCACCACCCGGTTGAGATCAACGCAACACTGAATGCCGCGCGTCAATATCTTGATGGCAGGAATGGTCGCGTTATCGCTGTTATGCAGCCGCACAGATATACACGCCTGGAAAATCTGTTCGATCAGTTCAGTGATTGTTTTTCAAATGCCGATGAAGTTTTAATACTTCCGGTTTATTCTGCGGGTGAAACACCGATCGACGGTGTCGATCAATTCGCACTTGCAAAAGCGGTTGCTGCCAAGGGCAAAAAAGTTGAGGCGCTTCAGAATGATGCAGATTTAACTACGCGCCTGAAAAGCCTTATAAACCAAAATGATGTAGTGGTCTGCATGGGGGCCGGTTCCATCACTACAATGGCGGCAAAGCTGCCGGAACAATTATAAATGTTTGAGAAATAACCTCAGGTTGTAAGCACCTATAAAATCTGGTAAGATGGATAAGAAGAATAAAAAGAACCGCTCAGAATTGAATACGGCCCTGCGTGAAAATCTTCTTCGTCGCAAAGCCGCATTGAAAACTGATAAAGACGATTCTAGTTTGGATAAAAAGCCGAAACCGGAACGTGAAACTAGGGAAGAATAGTTAATGTTTTGGTCGAAACATCCGAAGGATCACATCACTTCCAATAAGGAAAGGGATATAAAGGTCCGGGCGCATCAACTCCACATGAAAAATGCAGAGGCGCAGGCGGAAGTTACAGAAAAATCGGCGGCAGAGATCGTAGCGCCTGATGCTAAAGAGGGCCTCGATCCCGGTATTGCGAATAAGGTCGGCAGAGGAAAACAGGTGGCACGCGAAATGGTACATCAACATGCAAAAGAACTCGGCAAAATGCAGACCCGCGTTCGTGCAAGCCGCAGCAAAGCCCGTGCACGCGGTCGTTCACTCGGGTTCTAAATGCAGCTTTCTGATTTTGATTACCATCTCCCTGATGAACTTATTGCCCTTACTCCGATCGAAAATCGCAGTTCTTCAAAACTTCTGGTCTATGATAATGGCAAAATATCGGATCGGGTTTTTTCTGACCTTCTCTCGTTGCTCAAAGAAAATGATGTACTGGTATTTAATGATACCAAGGTTCTGCCCGCTCATATAAACGGCTCATGCAAAGGTGTTGCCGTGGAAATAACGTTGATAAAAGAAGTTTCAGAAGGCACCTGGAAAGTGCTTGCCAAGCCGGGGAAGAAAATATTGGTCGGCGAAAAATTCATCATTTCTGATGGTTTTTATGCGAATATAATTTCCAAAGATATTTCTGGTGAGATCATCTTAAGTTTTAATTTAAACGGCACAGAGTTGCTTTCAGCTTTGCATGAATATGGCCGTATGCCGTTGCCTCCATACATTCAGAAAAAACGTAAATCCGAAGCTGCGGATGCCAGCACCTATCAAACGGTTTACGCCAATGATGCTAAAGAAAAATCAGTTGCAGCACCAACGGCAGGTCTACACTTCACCAAGGAAATACTTTCACAATTGCAGGCAAAAAATATACACACCGCTTTCGTAACTCTGCATGTGGGAGCAGGAACATTTTTCCCCGTGCGTGTGGAAAATATTCTTGAACATAAAATGCACAGCGAATTCTATCAGCTTGATGAAAAGGCTGCAAATACGATCAAAATAGCAAAAGAAAAAGGTGGCCGCGTGATAGCTGTCGGCACCACATCACTTCGTGTGCTTGAAACCATAGGATCACCTGAACCTAAAAGTGGTGAGACCGATATATTCATTTATCCCGGCTATAAATTCAAACTGGTTGATTGCCTGATAACCAATTTTCACCTGCCAAAATCCACTCTTTTTATGCTGGTTTCAGCTTTTGTAGGGGTAGATGAGGCAAAGTGCATTTATACCCACGCCATCGCTGAAAAATACCGCTTCTTTTCCTATGGCGATGCAAGTTTCCTAAACCCAAGTGGTAAATAAGTAACCAGTACTTCCTTCCGACCGGTTTAAAGCCACCCAAAATCTCTAAACCCTTGAGGTTTATCCCGTTTAAATCATAGCATATTTGTAAGGGTTTCAGGGCTTATGATAATCACTGCCAAAAAAACATTCTTGCGCCTGCCGATTAAGAAAAAGATCCTTGCGATCATTTTCTTTTCGAGCTTCGTTGCGCTGCTCACTTCGCTGATATTTTTCATTTTCTTCTCAACCGTGCGTTTGAAAGAAAACCTCATGCAGGAGATGAGCGTTCTGGCAGAGATCATCGGCAATCGCAGCACCGCCGCCATCCAGTTCGGTGATAAGAACACAGCCTATCAAAACCTTTCGGCACTTTCATCGCGCCAATCAATCCGTCTTGCATGTATTTATGACGCAACTGATGATGTTTTCACCCACTACACCACAACGGATGACCTAATATGCCCAAAGGCCGCGGCATCACCGATCAGCGAATTCCTGGGCTCATATCTATATGTTTATCGGGATATCATTATCAATGAGGAAAAGATCGGCTCGATCGTGATCGTGACTGACATGCGCGATATTCGCAAATCATATCAGCGCTATCTCATTTATAGTATCATCTCGATCACCATCGGTGCAAGCATTGCTGTATTCATTTCCGCAAAGCTTTCCAAGATCATCGATCGTCCGATCAAAAATCTTTATCTCGCTGCATATTCAGTGACTGATAAAGGTGATTACAGCGTACGTGTTAAAAAGAAAAGTGAGGATGAACTCGGCGTTCTGGTAGATGCCTTCAATGAAATGTTATTCCAGATCAACACGCGTGATAAGGAGGTCAAGGAAGCCAACTCCACGCTGGAAGAAAAAGTTACGCAAAGAACGCTTGAGTTGGAGCGCGCTAAGGTTCAGGCGGAACGCGCCAATGAAAGTAAATCAGAATTCCTTGCCAATATGAGCCATGAGCTCAGAACGCCGATGCATGCGATATTAAGCTTTGCCGAATTTGGCAATTCGGAATCGCAGACCGCCAATCGCGATGACCTGAAAAAATATTTCAGCAAGATCGAGAATAGTGGCAAAAGGCTGCTGGCACTTCTAAACAATCTGCTTGATCTTTCCAAGCTCGAAGCCGGAAAAATGCATTTCAATTTCCGCAATAATAATATTGAAACTTCAATTAGTTCTGTTGTTTCTGAGATGCATAAACTGCTTGAGGATAAAAAACTCACAGTTGAGATCCGCAAAGAGAATGATCGCATGATGGCATATTTCGATGCCGAGAAAATTATCCAGGTTTTCTATAACCTTATTTCAAATGCGATCAAATTCACCCGCGCCGGAACCAGCATTATAATTGATCTTCGCTATAGCGCAGATACGAAATATCTTATTTCTTCGGTGCAGGATAAAGGTATCGGCATCCCTGATGATGAACTGCACACAGTATTCGATAAGTTCGTGCAGAGCAGTAAAACCAAAACAGGCGCCGGCGGCACAGGCCTTGGTCTTTCTATCAGTAAGGAAATAATTAATGGCCATGGTGGCGAGATATGGGTAAAGAATTCTGAGGACAGTGGGGCGATTTTTTCGTTTACACTTCCTGTAAACGCTATAGAATAATGGGGGAAAGCTTATGAGAACACCGGATAACCAGATAAAACTCGCAGTTGATGAAAGCAATGTTTCTACACGCGTTCCTTTTATCGTCTGCGTTGATGATGAAGAGACCAATCTCGAAATTCTAGAGATGCATCTTTCCAAGGAAGGCTATGAGTGCAAAACCATCGCCTATAGCGAGATCGGCCTGGAATTCATCCGCAGCAATTATGCCCGCATTGATACGGTGATCCTTGATATAATGATGCCCGGGCTTGATGGCATCCAGCTTTTGAAAGAATTAAAGTCTGATCCGCGCACAGCACGTATTCCAGTCATCATGCAAACCGCCATGACCAGCGAACAGAAAACTGTCGAGGGCATTGAGGCCGGTGCTTATTACTATATCACCAAGCCATATTCACACTCGGTTCTGCTTTCGATCGTGAAATCGGCATTGAAGGAAAAACGCGAAGCCGATGTTCTAAAAACTGAAGTTTTCTCTTTCCACAACATCATCGAAAATGTGCGCAATTGCACCTTCGAGATCAAAACTTTTTCTGAAGCACGCAAACTTGCGAACTTTCTGGCGCGTTTCAGTGCCGACCCGAATAAATATGTCGTGGGGATGACGGCCCTTCTGATCAACGCTATAGAGCACGGCAATCTTGAACTGGGCTTTGAATTGAAGCACAGATTATTGCTTGAGAATAAATATGAAAGTGAGATCGAGAGCCGCACTAACAACCCGCATTATGGCTCGCGCAAAGTGCATATCGAGCTGCATCACAAAAATGGCGAGAATATCTATCGCGTGATGATCAAGGATGAAGGTAAAGGCTTTAACTGGCAGGATTATATGGATTTTGACCCGACCCGCATGGCAGACCCGAACGGTCGCGGCATCGCTATGGCGAATATCATGAGCCCTGGTGCAGTGGAATATTGGGGCAAGGGTAATATGGTGGTCTATAAAATGCCTATCCGCGGTGCCGAGCTGCCTAAGCCTAAACAGTTAAAAGTCGGCAATCTGTAAATTATATAAGGAGAATAAATGCCAAACCCTATCATCGCGATATTAGAATTTGCCCTCGGTCTTTATTTCTGGATCGTCTTCTTTTATTTCCTCATCGAACTTCTATGCTATTTCAACGTGGTGAATATGAACGAACCGGTTGTGATAAAAGCCAGAAGGTTGCTAGCCAGTGCTACTGAGCCAGTGCTTGCAAAGATCCGCAAATATATAAAGCCTTATAACGGTTTTGATCTTGCGCCGCTTATCCTGGTGCTGGTGATAAAATTCCTGCAATATTGCCTGATCTATTATTTCGGCTAAAACTATTTTCTGCTGCGTGAATTAGGGAAGGCTGCCTTCGGCCTTTTGAACATGAACAGTGAATCATCCAGTTTTTCGTTTATCTTAACCGCAGTCAGGTTTGTCTCAGTTTTATTGCCTTCATAATCAACACGCTCAACCGATGAAATCTCGATCGGACTTTTCTGGAATTTCAAGATCAGGCCGTTAACATCACGAAGTTTTTGTGCCTTGTTCAAAAGGTAAACGCTGAAAGTTGCACCTTCATCAACCACATTGGTCACATCCATTATATCATTGCGTGTAAGCGAAATATCATCATATAACAGCACTTTCAGAGGATTATCAGGTGCAGCACCGCGAGTCACTTCGTCAAGGTCACTGTCATATTGCGTTAGGTCATCATCATTGATGTAATAATCAATTCGATATGGTGTTGAGTAGCTCATTTTCAAACGCCCAGGTTTCTCAATGAATAACTCACCGCTGCTCACCACATCACTGCCCGGATTGATCTGGATAAAATTTGCATGCACGGTTTTAACTCTTGCCAGATAATCCTGCGCATCATTAAGCAGACTCACCTGATCGGCATTCAGGCGTGCAGAAGCCGCATATGAATATGTCGGCAGCAAAAATATAAAAAGCAGGAAGAATAATTTTTTCATGGCCTGAACTATAAGATCGTTTTTAAAAATTTCGAAAGGTCTTTTTCGCTGACATCTTTTTTCACGAAACATTTGCCAATATCTTCAGCCAATATAAGCGTCAGTTTATTGCCTTCAACCTTCTTATCCTGATACATATATTTTATAATTGTTTTCGCATCGACCGCATATTTCAACTTCGTTGCATCGGTTTTCATGCCGTTCTTTTTCAGCAATTTTTCAAGCCTGTCAGCGCAACCTTTTTTACAGATGCCCATGAATTCTGAAAACCTGTAAGCCATTATCATGCCTATTCCAACAGCTTCGCCGTGCAACAAAGTGCCATCATATTTACATATGGCTTCTAAAGCATGGCCGAAAGTATGGCCGAGATTTAATAACGCGCGGATGTTCTTTTCCTTCTCATCGGCCGCAACAACTTCAGCTTTTGTTGCGCATGATTTTTCGATCATCTTCCTGATGTTTGAAAGATCTTTCTGTTTTTCTAAGTATTCAAAGAAAGGCTTATCGCAGATCAGGCCATATTTCACCACTTCGGCATAGCCTGCAAGCAACTCGCGTTTGGGCAATTTCTTTAACAAAGATATATCTGCAAGCACAAGTTTTGGCTGGTAAAAAGCGCCAACCAGATTCTTGCCGAATTTATTATTTATCCCGGTTTTTCCGCCCACAGAACTATCAACCATCGCAAGTAATGTTGTTGGGATCTGGATGAAATTCACCCCGCGCAATAATACACTTGCCGCAAATCCGGTGATATCACCAACCACGCCGCCGCCAAGTGCGATAAATGTAGAGTTCCTTTCCGGCTGGTGTTTGAAAACATCATTCAGGATCTTTTCAAGCTGGTTGATATTCTTTGATTTCTCACCTGCCGGAATGATCGTGGTGAAAACTGCGAAGCCTGCTTTTTTCAGAACTTCCTGCAGTTTTTTTAAATATAATTTTGCAACATTTGAATCGGTGACGATGAATAATTTGCTTTTCGCAGGCACCACTTCAGAAATATATTTCGCTGAATTTTCGAGCAGCTTTTCGCCGATCAGAATATCGTATGAGTTCTTGCCTAAATCTATTCTTATCTTATCCATAATTGTCGCTGATTCTCACTATTTTCGCTTCAAATGCAAGGCCGGTTGTTTTTCTATGAATTCACCTAATTTTGCAATGATATTGCGGTTTATTTCTTTCGGCCCGCCAGTATCAGTGTTCAGGCTAAGATCAGCCTCGGCATAGATAGGCGCCCTTGCTTCGCTGATCTCTTTGATCTTACCGAGCTTATCGCTCACTCCTTCAAGTAGGGGCCTGTCTTTTCTCACACTCACACGATCATAGATAACTTTGGCTGAACTCTGCAACCATACAGAAATGGTTTTTTCCTTGATCAGCTTCCTGCTTTTTTCATTCAGGAAAGCGCCGCCGCCCAGTGCGATAATGCTTCTATCATGTTTGGCGATCAGATCTTTGATTTTATTTTCTTCCAACCTGCGGAATTCAGGCTCGCCGATATTTTCAAATATCCAGCTCACTGCGTGGCCAATATCATTCTCAATTTCCTGGTCGATATCATAGAACGGCACCCTCAATGTGTTGGCAAGTTTTTTGCCATAGGTGGTTTTGCCAACCCCCATCATCCCGAGCAGAACTATCGGTTTATTAATTTTGTTTATTGCCTCAACACTCATTTTACTATAAAAATCCTTTAGGAAATTCTTACAGGAATTTACCCATCATATAAATTATAAAGGCAGGTTAAAGTGAAGAAATTAATATTCGTAGTTGTTATTTTGCTTGTCGGCTTGGGTGTGCTTTATAAGGCCGATATAAAACCTGGCACGCACGATGTGTCGCGTGAAGTGAAAAGTGGCGCAAGTCAATAGCCATATTGAATATTTCCTTGAGATGATGGCCGCAGAGCGCGGCGCTTCCAAGAACACTGTTGAATCTTACCGGCTTGATCTGGAGCAATTTGCCGGCCATGAGAAGAAGGATATTTCTGCCATAACTGCCGAGGATGTTACAGTTTATATCGCCGCGATCTCCCGTCGTTTTGCCAAGAGTAGTTTGAGCAGGAAGATATCTGCGCTAAAACAATTTTTTTCATTTTTGAAAAGCGAGAAGATGATCGCGGAAGACCCTACCCGCCTGATCGAACTGCCGAAGAAAGATAAGGTTCTGCCAAAATTCTTAACCGAAGCGGAAGTTGCAGCTCTCAAGCAGGAAGCGCTGAAGGATGGGGATGCACAAGGCTTTCGCATCGCGCTGTTCATCGACATACTAGCCGGTTCTGGCTTGCGTGTTTCTGAAATAATTTCGCTGAAGAAAAATAGTATCCAGAACACAATTGTTGAGGGCAAAAAACATTATTTCCTGCTGGTGAAAGGCAAGGGCGATAAGGAACGCATCGCGCCACTCACGGCTGCTGCGATCGAATCACTCGAAAAATATCTTGTTCATTGGGAAGAATTCCTCACGGAAAGCCAAAAAGCCAGGCTTAAGGCTATAGCTGGTGGAAGCTGGCTGTTCCCATCTAAAGGAAAACAGGGCTATATCACCCGCCAGCAGCTGGCTAACTTATTGAAAAACTATGCTATTCGTGCAGGAATTGACCCGGAAAAGATCTCCCCGCACGTTCTGCGTCATAGTTTTGCCACTAATATATTGGAAAAAGGCATGGATCTCAGAGTGTTACAGGAAATTTTGGGCCATTCTGACATATCCACCACACAGATTTATACCCATATAAACATTTCAAAAATAAAGGATTTTGTTGGAAAAAACCATCCGCTGGCAAAAACACGCATTTCTTAATGGTTTCTTAACAAAGTTTTGATATAATCAGGTTAACAAAGGATTTTTTATGTCGCTACAAGCAGCCATGAAGTCAGATGAATTCCACAGCAGCGTTTCAGGTTTTCTAGACGCAATCTCAGGCACAGATATGTATTACAAATCTGCTGCAGGTCCTAGCGCTGGCAGAATCACTGGGTTTGGCGGCATACATGCATCTGTTACTCCAGATATGGCAGAAAAAGGCCCAGCACAACTTGGTGTGTAATTAATTTCAGATTATTTCTTTTCGAAAATGAATTTTCGGCTGCAATAAGGGCAGGTAACTTCCTTTTCGCCGAATGAGAATGTCAGGTAAACGCGTGGGTGGCCGAGCGCCCCTTTGCCGCCATCGCAGGCAACTTCAGGTGTTCCGGTAAATGTAAATTCTGCTTCTGACATAAGTTCGTCTTTTGGTATTAGCGGTTTTTGTGATATAAGCAGGGCGAAATAAAGTCAATATTTATAGCAGAACCAATGCTTGGAACTAACATAAAAAGGCCGCCGGTAATTTCTGATGGCAAAGTTCTCGATGTCCAGGAGATGTTCCTCACCCTTCAGGGCGAGGGCCCTAATGCTGGGGAGGTCTCTGTTTTCATCCGCCTTGGTGGCTGCAATCTTGCATGTGATTTCTGTGATACTGAATTTGAAAGTTTTTCTTCTAAAGCTATCGACGAAATAGTTTCTCAAGCGAAAAAACTCAGTTTGAATAATTCGAATAAACGTGTTGCAAACCTTATCGTGATAACTGGGGGCGAGCCAATGCGCCAGCCGATAGAAAATCTATGCACCGATCTGATAGCAGAAGGTTTTAAAATCCAGATCGAAACCAATGGCACTATATATCGTGATCTTCCGGCGCCGGTTGAAATAATCTGCTCACCAAAAAATACCGGGCATGGCTATGCTGCCATCCGACCTGATCTTTTAAAGCGCATCAATGCTTTTAAATTCATAATCTCTGCAAATAAGAAAGATTACTCCGAAGTTGCAGAAGTGGGCCAGGCACAGTATCAAACTCCGGTGTTCATTCAGCCTATGGATGAACATGATGAGGCAAAAAACAAAGCCAATGTAGAGTTGGTGAAAAAGCTCGCGCTTGAGAAAGGTTATCGCGTCAGCCTGCAGCTTCATAAAATAATGAACATACAATAATCGTTTGTCATTGCGAGGGAGTGCCAGCGACCGTGGCAATCTATCTTTTAGGAAGCTGGATTGCTTCACTTTGTTCGCAATGACGAAAATCTGTGTTTCAGCTCCTTAAATTCTGCACCTGTTTCTCATATTCGAAAAGATAAAGCAGATTGCGCAAATTATTTCCCTGAGTTGATTTCAGGTCAGCATCTTTTGAAAGCATTATCTTCACCTGGTCACGTGCCGCAAGCATTAGATCTTTATGTTCCGGCAGCAGTGCGAAAGTGAATTCAGGCAGGCCACTCTGCTTCACGCCGATAAGGTCACCACTGCCACGCATCATTAAATCTTCCTCAGCGATGGCAAAACCATCATCACTCTCGCGCAATATATTTAATCTTCTTCTGCCACTCTCGCCAAGTTTGAAATTATACACCAGAATGCAGGATGATTTTTTCTCACCACGCCCTACACGTCCGCGTAATTGGTGCAGCTGTGCCAGGCCGAATTTCTCTGCCTGTTCAATTATTATAATGCTGGCCTCCGGCACGTTCACACCCACCTCGATCACAGTTGTTGCAACTAGAATTTTCACTTTGCCGGTGCGGAAATTCTCTATAGCCTCATCCTTTTCCTTGGTTTTCATCTGCCCATGGACGATCGCAACTTTTGCCCCAAAGATCTTCTTTAACTCCTTATATCTTTTCTCGGCCGAGGCGTTGCCTTGCTCCTCTTCATCAAAAATCAGTGGGCAAACCCAGTAAGCACGCTCATCATTTTTTATCGCGCGCGAAAGCTCTTCGATCACTTCATCAAGTTTCGCCGCAGATAAAATCCTCGTATCGATCTTCTGCCTGCCTGCCGGTTTTTCCTGCAGGCTTGAAACCTCCAGATCACCATAAAGCGTCATCGCAAGTGTGCGCGGAATAGGGGTGGCGCTCATTAATAATATGTGCGTCGCATCGCCTTTTTGTGCGAGCTCCATGCGCTGCTTTACACCGAAGCGATGCTGCTCATCAATTACCGTTATCCCAAGTTTTTTGAACGCAACTTTTTCCTGCAACAGCGCATGCGTGCCGATCACTATCTGATATTCACCATTCGCAATTTTCTCATATAATTTTTTCTTTTCTGCCTCTTTCACGCTTCCAACAAGCAAACAGGTTTTAATATTATTTCGCTTAAAGAAATCATTCTCCAAAATTTCTTTCATAATATCATATTGCTGTTTGGCCAATATCTCAGTCGGCAGCATGAACGCCGCCTGAAAACCCGCTTCTACCGCCTTTAACATCGCGAGTATCGCAACTATGGTTTTACCGCTGCCCACATCACCCTGAATCAGGCGAAACATTTTATTGTCCGAGCGCAGATCAGCAAAGATCTCTTTGGTTATATCCTTCTGCCCACCTGTTAATTTATATGGCAGAACGTTTAAAAGTTCCTTGGTGAAAATATTTTCAGTCTCGATCTTTACACCTTTCTGTTTTGTCAGCGATCTGCGAGAAAGTGCCAGTGCCAATTGGTTTGCAAGCATTTCATCAAAGGCCAGGCGCTTTCTCTGCGGGGCTGAAATATCCAGGTCTGCCATGGTTTTCGGGTTATGGATTTTTTTCAAACTTTCATCGAATGTAGAAAATTTTCCCTGAGCCAAAAATTCTTTGTCGCACCATTCATCAAGCTTTGGAATTTCCGGCAATAACATCTTTACGGTTTTATTCATCAGGCGATTGCTGATGCCGGCAGTGAGTGGATAAACCGGCTCCACCGCGTCAATTTCCTTATCGCCATTAACCACATAATCTGGGTGCGCGATCTGTATCCTGTTATTATAACGCTCGATCTTCCCCGCAACTTTTATCACCCTTCCCGGCGCATACATTTTATTGATTGTGTCTTTATGTGCATTGAAATACACAATAGTTACAAAACCGCTTTTACTGCTGCATTCGATGTTATAAATGAACTTTCTTGCACCAGCTCTTTTCTCCTGAACTGATTCAACTTTCAAGGTAATGATGATATTAGAACCATCGCTGATGAGCAGGAGGTTGGGCTCAACTTCGCGTGTGATTATATTCACCGGCACATGCATAAGCAGGTCTTTTGCAACCGGTTCATCGCGCCCGAAAATTTTTGTGAACTTCTGTTTTGTCACCGGGCCTATCCCCTTTAATGATGAAAGGGGTTTGAAGAAAAAATTTAATACGCCCGGGCGCATCAGCCTTTTACAATATTATTATAAACCGCAACCAGATCGGTCACCGGTCTGCCGCCGAGATATTGTATAACTTCGGTTGCGCAGGCAGAAGCAATATGCCCGCAAATTTCAGCATCATGTCCGTTCACATACCCAAACAAAAATCCCGCAGCATAGCAATCGCCCGCACCAGTAACATCATATACGGCAGATGTTTTCACCGGCTCGATATCATATAATTTCTCATCCCAGATCACATATGAACCGCTTTCACTTCTCGTGATGCATTTGATCGAAGGCGTTTCCAAAAATTTATGCAGCATACGTTTATTATCAAAACCTTCATATAGGCTTTGCGCCTCGTTTTCATTTGCAAACATTATGTCAGCGTCATTTTCCACCAGTTTCAGGAAATCGGCCTTGTGGCGCTGCACGCAATGCGGATCAGAAAGTGTGAAAGCAACTTTCACCTTGTTGCGTTTGGCAATTTCTATGGCTTTTGCCACCGCTTCTTTTGAGATCGGGTTATCGAACAGATAACCTTCAATGAAAATAACCTCGGTTGATTGGATAAGTTCTTCAGTGATATCATCCGGGCCGATGATCACTTTGAAATCAAGATATGTCGCCATGGTGCGTTCGATATGTTTGCGGCCCAGATATCCTTCTTCCTCGGTAACCAGAATCACGCAGCGGGAAGTTGAAAGCCCGTCGGTAGTGTTTGCACATAATGTATCAGCACCGATCTTTTCCATTTCTTTCCTGAAGGTTCTGCCACCGAAATCATCCCGGGTTTTACCTATGAACGCAGCCTTGCCGCCAAGCATAGAAAATGCCGCGACCGTATTTGCAGCCGAGCCGCCGGAACATTCTGTCGCCGAACCCAGAGTATCATATAATTTGCGAGACGTATCATAATCGATCAATGTCATGCCGCCGCGAACCAGTCCGTTCTTTTCAAGGAAGTCTGAATTCTTGTAAGATATAACATCCAATATTGCGCTGCCTAAACCGAGTAACTTATATTTTTTTTCCATATGTAATTTTCTTTTGAAGATTTTTTTCACGATAATAAAAATTTTAAAACTTGATACGAAAAAATTATCGCGTTAATATATGCCCATGGGTGTACAGGAAATT
Organism: Pseudomonadota bacterium; assembly: GCA_048498735.1. GTDB lineage: Bacteria > Pseudomonadota > Alphaproteobacteria > Rickettsiales > UBA8987 > JAMHZE01. Next base: position 74,613 of record JBEHXK010000005.1, on the reverse strand, counting down.
TCGATAAGTGACAAAATGGATTTTTCTGAAGCTGATCATTTTTTTAAAACGATCGGTGAGGTCTCAGCGGAGATCGGTGTTCCGCCCCATGTCCTGCGCTTCTGGGAAAGCAAGTTCCTCGCCATAAAGCCGCATAAAAGGCGCGGCGGTCACAGATATTACAGCGAAGTTGACATCAAAGCCATATATGAGATAAAAAAACTTTTATACGATCAGGGGTACACTATAAAAGGTGCACAGAAATATCTTAAGGAAAAAGGATTCATGACATCAGCCGATATCAGCAACCAGCACAGCCTGTTCGATAGCGAGGCACAAACCCCACCGGTTCCACAAAAAATAGAGCTGGTTGAGCCGGTTGAAATGGATTTACTTGAATCTGCCACCAAATCTGATGATTCTATAAACGCAGATGTAATAAAATCGCTGCTGGAAGAGCTGCAGTCGATCAAAAAAGCGTTAGCGTAACCAATCGGTTTTTTAATGTCTTCAAGAAAGAAAATACTCGTTGTGGAAGATAACGAGCTTAATCTGAAATTATTTTCTGATCTGCTCGAAGCTAATGATTTTGAGGTCATCCAGAATCGTGATGGCACAAATATAATCGAGATATGCCACCAGCAGAAGCCTGATGTCATAATCATGGATATACAATTGCCTAATATCTCCGGCATTGATATAATAGAGCGCCTGAAAGTTGATGAGTTGTTGAAAAAAATACCCGTTATCGCGGTAACTGCCTTCGCAATGCAGGATGATCGGGAAAATATTTTGAATTCCGGCGCTGAAGAGTATATCTCAAAGCCGATATCGATCGTAAACTTCATGGAAATTATAAAGAAATATAGCTGATGGCAGGAAAAGTTCTCATAGTTGATGATCTCGAGCCGAATTTAAGGCTTCTGGAAGCAAAGCTGAAAAGCGAATATTATACCGTTTTCAGCGTCAATAACGGTTTTGATGCCATTAAGGTTGCGCGGGAAAAACTTCCTGACATCATCCTGCTTGATGTGATGATGCCGGAGATGGATGGTTTCCAGACCTGCCGTAAATTGAAGGATGACCCCATCACCGCGGCTATTCCGGTCATCATGGTCACCGCACTGACCGAGCAGGAAGATAAGGTGAAGGGCCTGGAATCCGGCGCTGATGATTTCATTACCAAGCCGATCGATGAATTCCACCTTTTCACACGCGTTCGTTCACTCATTCGTATCAAGGAACTTTTTGATGAGCTTAAACTGCGTGATAAAACCAATTCCACCCTTGGTTCAAAAGCCCGTCCGCTTTCCGATCTGGATCTGCGTTCAACCATAGTTCTTGTAAGTGATGATGTTTTTGAGATCCGCAAAATGAAAATGGCATTTGAGAAGGAAGGCCATCAGGTTCTGGTATATCAGCCAAATGATGCGGTTGAAAAAGTGCAGCATGTGAATTTTGACCTTGCAGTGGTCAGCACGTTGATGACAGAAGCGAACGGTCTTCGTATAGCAGCAGAAATTAAGGGCATGGAAGATAAGCGCCGTGTGCCGGTAGTTATATTGGTTGATGAGACAAGCAAGGAAACCATGCTCAAAGGCCTGCAGGTTGGCATTGATGATTATGTCATGGAACCGCTTGATGTTAACGAGTTGATTGCACGCAGCAGAACATTACTGCGCCGTAAGAAAATTCAGGATAATCTGCGTGTCGGCATTGAAGATAGTATCAGTGCAGCCGTGGTCGATCAGCTTACAAAGCTTTATAACCGCCGCTATCTTGAGCAGCACCTTGGCACGATATTCACTGAATCTATGCAGAAGAAAGATAATCTTGTTCTGCTTACCATCGATATCGATAATTTCAAGCAGGTGAATGATAAGCCGGGCTGGGGACACCATATCGGTGATGAGGTTTTGCGCGAAGTGGCGAACCGCATCCGCCAGTGCGTGCGTGATAATGACCTGGCAGTTCGTCATGGCGGGGAGGAATTCATTGTGGTTCTGACCAACACTAATTTTGAAACCGGCAAGGTGGTAGCTGAACGTATCAGGAAAACCATTGCCGATACGCCGATCAATATATCTGCGGCTCCCGGCAGCCTTATGTGTACGGTAAGCATTGGTGATGCTGCGATGCATCAGTCCGGCGATACGCCTGAAGATTTGATTAACAGGTCAGATGAAATGTTATATAAGGCTAAAACTACAGGTAAGAATAAAGTAGTTGTGGCAGAATGATCCGCGAAGAAATAATAGATAAGTTATACCACCTCAAGGAAAAGCTTGTAACATTCGTTACCCGCACGGAATCGCTGCTGAACCGTGTTATCATGTTCGGTTTGCTTCTTGCTTTTATTCTCTGGATAAGTTTTGGCGCCATAGTTAATTTATTGGTCAGCGAGAACCGCGTTAAGACAAACATTATCACGAAGCTTGATCAGATCAGCGGTAATAAGGCAGATATACAGGGAGATGTAAAGTTCTATAAAGAACCGGAGCCGGTGTTTGTAATTAACAAGCTTGTTGTCGGGAACGAAACCTCATTGAATAAGCAGAATTTTCTGGAGGCGGAAATCGCAAGAACCAGCCCAAGCATTGCAAATGCGGTTCTTGGTCATGTAAATCTTGATAATGCCTTCTTCGAAAATGTTAAATTGAATATTGATATTGGCGAAGGAACGGACGGTATTACCATCCTGAAAAAGATATTTTCTAAGGGCGGCTTAAGCGATAAGAAACTTTCCTTTAAAAATCTGACCATAAATATAAATAAGAAAGATCCTATTACCACAGATAAGGTAATAACGCGCACGTTTACTTTCCCAACACTTGAAGGCACCATAGATCCGGGCAGCAGCAGCAGTGTAAATATCAAAGGCAGCATCAATTCAAAGACCTTAGATCAGACCTATTTCTTTGAACTTTCTACCAAAGGTCGCGGTGCCGATCAGACCTATAGCGGCAGGATATATGCTAACGATACTGAAATGAAATTTTCCGGCAAATTAAATGCTGAGAATGATGTTTCATTTGATGGTAATATGGAAGGTACATTTAATGGTTTTACCAAGGCGCTTTTCAGTCTTGTTGGGGTTCCCCAGGAATTCAAGGATAGTATCCGCAGTAATGAGCAGGCCAAGATCAGTGCTTCATACAGTTATGCCAATAATCACCTCTCATTGAAAAATCTAACCGCTAACAGTCAGATAATTGCAGCTTCCGCGAGCGATGAGATCGATATGGGCGCTAAGAATAACAGCGTTATAGAATTAGATATAGGCCAGCTTAACTATGACCAGATGTTCAAGAGTCATTTCGAAATGGTTTCTGAGAGAAAGGCGCAGAAGATCGAGCGTAATTTCCGCAAGAAGCTGGAGGATTTCTTCCTGTTTGCGCTTGGAGATGATGTGAATTTCACTTTCAGATTGAAAGCCCCTAAGATAAATTTTTACAATAACCAGGTCGGCACACTTGATGTTTCGGCAAGCCTGAAGGACGATAACTTCGTCATTAGCAGTTTCAAGGCGCAGCTTCCAGGTGAATCTGCCATGAGTGTTACCAGTAATATAAACGTACTAAAACAGCAGCAGCAATTGAAGGGCTCCGTGCGTATAGTGATAGCCGGCAAAGATATGGATACACTTTCTGCTTCGCTTGATAATAATGGTGCAGACAAAAAGCAGCAGCGCTTCGGCCAGTTCTATATCGATACCAAAGGTTTTCTTTATAACCAGAACATACACTTCCGTGAGATCATTGCGCGCATAAATGATGACAAGTTCGCCGGCCAGATGCTGATCGATTATTCCAAGGATTTCAACGCATCTGCAGCGTTTGATTTCACCAATTTGAGCATCGATAAATATATCCAGCTTGATAAGAACCCCGATTTGGGTCTTTCCAAGGGTGAGAATATCCTTGCCGAGAAACTCGATTTCCTGCGAGTTATAGACTCACTTTTTGATCGCCTCGATCTTTCCCTGGAAGCTGATAAGATGACCAAAAATTCTCAAACCTATACGGATTTTTCCATCTACGCACAGGTAATGCCGGGTGTTACGGAAGTGAAAAATATCTTCTTCAAGTCAGATATCCTTGGCCAGGTGAGTGGCAAGGCACATCTTGATCTCACTGACTTCCAGCCGAAATTACAGGTAAACCTGGAGCTTGATAAATATGATATGGACCTGTTGATGTATGGTGAGCAGGTGAAACAGAATGATGTTTATAATTTTGATGGCAGATGGAGTAATGAGAAGGTCAATTTCGATAAGCTCGGCAGCTTCCAGGGTAATCTTGATCTTAAGATTGATACGCTGAAATTCTTCCACTACACACTTACTGATTTCACAATGAAATCTCATACCGATGAAGGCAAATTTATAATAGATGCGGCCAAGGGAAATATCTTCGGTAATAAGATTGATTTCCGTGGTTATCTAACCAGCGAATATCCATCATTTAATATCTCTTTCATAACTACTGATCTTGATATGAAGTCATTCATGGCACAAACCTTGGGTTTTGGAGGCATAGATGCAACCTTCAATATGAGTGGCGTGATCGCCGGCACTGGTTACACTATTGAGCAAATGGTGCAGAGTTTGAAGGGCAATTTCTCAATTGCTTCAAAAGGTTTTACTCTTGATGGTTTTGATCTTACAGCAACCGGCAAAGCTCTGCCTTTGGTCAAACGTCGTGAATATATCAAGATAATATCTGATGAATTACTAAGCAAAGGCCAGACGCAATTTGGCTTCTTCACAGGTGTTTTCCAGATTGATCAGGGCCATATAATATTTGATAATCTGAAACTCACCAGTGATCAGATTCAGTCAGGCACTGTGTCTGGCAACATTGATCTGCCAGATTGGAGTGCTAACATAAAAAGTAATTTTGATGCACTTACTGCTAATAATGATGTCTATAACCTGCAAGGCACTACCACAGGTAACATTCCTGATGTTGAAACCGAATGGGATGATAAGGGCATGATGAGCTATTGGGAAGGCAAGTTCTTTAATGGTCGCTAATTCTTATTGTCGCAGCACCAGCTTTACAAATCCTGCCATTGCACCGCTTGCAGAGGCAATATAGATCACCGCGCGCCAGGCACCTAAACCTCTATATATAGTTCCGGCCAGCACTTCCAGTCGAGTTTCAATATAATCTAGCCGTTTCCTGATATCCACAAAGCCTTGCTCAACAAGGGCTATCTTTATCTCTAATTCCGTATCTTTTGCTTTTTTCATTTTTATCTGCCATGAAAAATATTATTAAGCTTATCTTAAACTAAAGCCCCTATAGCCGGAAGATGGAGAGAAAAAATTATTTTCTATATACAATATCAAGCCTGACAGCTTTGCTGCTGTTAAAGGCTTTATGCCTGCACCTGGTTGATCTTAATTTATGGGTTGATGAAGCGCAATATTGGGCCTGGGCCAAAACGCCTGCGCTTGGTTATTATTCCAAACCTCCTTTCGTTGCCTGGCTGATTGGTATCACCACCCATATATTCGGTGATACACTTTTTGGTGTTCGGATCGGTGCATTAACTCTTCATTATTTCGCTGCGCTGTTCATATTTCTTATTGCCAGCAGTCTTTATGATGAGCGCACTGGTTTTTTATCTGCATTGGTATATTTCACCCTGCCGGGCGTAGTGCTTTCAACTACATTTATTTCAACAGATGCGCCTCTGATGTTCTTCTGGACGGCATCCTTCTTTTTTCTCATCCGCGCAAGTGACCCAACGCAACGATATAAAACTCTTACGTGGGTTTTATATGGTCTGTTTTTAGGCCTCGGCCTGCTCAGTAAATATACCATCGCTGTGTTTGTTTTCATGAGCTTCTATTATTTTTTCCGCACCAGAAAAGGTAAGGAAATATTCAAGCCGGGTTTCTGGTTTGCCAATGTTCTCGCATTCCTGATCTTCATCCCGAACCTGTATTGGAACTATAAGAATAATTTCGTCAGTTTCCGTCATACGGAAGAAAATGTTGTAACCGGTAATATCGGCGGCGGGGTTAAATTACTGCAAATGCTTGAGTTTTCAGGAAGCCAGTTTGCGGTTTTCGGTGCAGCGCTGGCTTTCTTTATTATTATCGCATTACGTTCTGAAGATGATGAAAAGTTAAAACAATATAAAAAACTATTACTGCTTTTCTCACTGCCATTGCTTGCAATAGCCATAGTTATAAGTTTCATGTCAGGAGCTCAGGCTCACTGGGCGGCACCTGCTTATGTAACGGCCACCATCTTCACGGTCGCATATCTTGTCCGTCATGATAGGCGCAAATGGTTGCGTATAATTCTCATCAGCAATATGGTGATATTCATCCTATGTTTGAACATCAAGATCCCATCATCACTTGTAGCTTTCAAGAAAGACCCCCTCGCGCGGGTCAATAACTGGTATATAACCGTGCAGCCGCTAGAAGCAGCGTTGAAACTATATCCTAACGCACTGCTGGTTTCCGATGAGCGCAAGATCATAACTCCGCTGATGTATGCGCTGCGTAATGCAGATGGTGATCCGAAAATAGTTTATAAATGGAACCCGACCAATGCTGTGCATGATCATTTTGATCTCACCCAGAGCTTTCATGATGATAGTGAAACCCCGGTGCTTTTCATCACCCGTAATGATTCCATTATCGAACAGCTCAATGATATATATTTCAATAATGATGTTCTGCTTTCACCTTCCGAAGGCAACAGGTTCTATATCTATCTGCTGCAGGGCCAGCGTGATCGCCTGACCGCAAAACAGCCCGCTGCCATTGATAAGGCAAACAATAAAGCTTCGAAGAAGAAATAAACTATTTCAGGTAAGTTTTGATCAGTTCTTCAGCGATCTGCACAGCATTAAGTGCCGCACCTTTACGCAGGTTATCAGAAACAACCCAAATGTTAAGCGCGTTCTTATTGGTCAGATCTCTGCGGATGCGTGAAACGAAAGTTGCATCTTCGCCCTGGCATTCATAAGGGGTTACATAACCGCCATCTTTGTGCTCATCGAAAACTTTCACGCCAGGTGCTTTTTCGAGTGCTGCTTTCGCAGCTTCAACAGTCACTGGCTTGTCGAATTCGATATTCACCGATTCGCTATGGCCGATGAAAACTGGCACGCGCACGCAAGTTGCAGTCACGGCTATGTCATCACCCATGATCTTCTTGGTCTCAACCGCCATTTTCCACTCTTCCTTTGTATAGCCCTCATATTCGCCATCAAGGAATTTATCGATATGTGGGATCACGTTGAAAGCGATGCGTTTTGTGAATTTCTCAGGTTCCATGAAATTACTTACGTAAATTCCTTTGGTCTGGTTATAAAGCTCATCCATGCCTTCTTTGCCTGCACCAGAAACCGATTGGTAGGTCGAAACCACCACACGCTTTATTTTCGCAAGTTTTGCCAGAGGTTTCAGTGCCACCACCATCTGTATGGTTGAGCAGTTAGGGTTAGCGATGATATTGGTTTTTTTATATTCAGCAATTGCTTCCGGGTTCACTTCAGGAACGACCAGCGGGATATTCTCATCCATACGGAATTGTGAAGTGTTATCGATCACCACACAGCCGGCTTTACCTGCGCGCGGAGCATGGATTTTCGAAACGCTTGCACCAGGTGAGAAAAGCGCGATATCGGATTTTTTGAAATCAAAATATTCCAGGTCCTCAACCTTCAGCGTCTGTTCCTCACCGAATGAAACTTCAGTGCCGGCTGACCTGCTAGAGGCAACGGCATATACGTTGTTCACAGGGAATTCACGATCAGAGAGTGTTTTTAACATCTCACGGCCGACATTTCCTGTTGCACCAACTACTGCTACGTTATATTTTCTGGACATATATGATTATCAATTGTTTAATTGAGCAACGCACATAGACTATTTTTGCCATGTTGACAATAAAAAACGCAGATATTTACATCTTCTATCTCACCCTTGTAATGAGCGTTGTGCCTGTGATTTTCATCTTCGGCAATGTTTTTACCAGTGAAGGCCGGAATAACATGAAGATCAACCCGATGATCCCGATCTATTTTTTGCTATTCATTGCATATGCTTATATGTTCTGGGTTAATCCTGAACCATTGCAGATATATCTTCACATGAGTTATCGTATACGCGTGCTGATCTACACTTTCTTCTGTTTTATTCCGTTATTGCGTCGAGATCTGCCCGAGTAGCCTATATAGTGCGGTTAAGCCGCCAGTTCAACTTCATCAGATATAATTTCAGGTGCCGCTGTGATGCCAAGCGCTTTATATTCTATCTGCTTCTCAAAGAATTCCTTTATCATTCTCTTCACTGTATCAGGGTTGCTTTCTTTCATTGCGGCATTTCTGAATTCAGCGGAATTAACCTTTCCGGCTGAATACCAGCCCAGATGTTTCTTCGCCATGCGCACGCCGACGATCGTGCCATAATGCTCAAGCATATCTTCATAATGCTCGAGCAGTGTTTCGCATTGCAGTTCGAATGATGGTGTTTCTTCTACTTTTTCGCCTTTCAGATATTGTGCCGCCTGGTTGATGAACCACGGTCTGCCATAAGCACCGCGCCCGATCATAACACCATCAGCGCCTGATTCTTTCAGCGCGCTCTCGGCATCGGCAAAAGTTTTGATATCACCATTCACAATCACCGGCACTTTCACCGCATCTTTCACTTTCTGCACGAAACCCCAGTTCGCCTTGCCATCATAGAACTGGCAGCGTGTGCGACCGTGGATTGTTATCATTTTTATGCCCAAATCTTCAGCGATCTTGGCAAGTTTAGGTGCGTTCAAACTGTCATAATCCCAGCCCATACGCATCTTTAAAGTTACCGGAATTTTCACTGCTTTCACGGTTGCTTCCAGAACTTCTGCAGCAAGCTTTTCATCTTTCATCATGGCGCTGCCAGAAAATTGCCCGTTGGTAACTTTCTTCACCGGGCAGCCATAGTTTATATCAATAATATGTGCGCCTCTGTCTTCATTCAACTTTGCCGCTTCTGCCATAACTTCAGGCTCACATCCAGCAAGCTGCACCGACATTGGGTAAGTCTCAGCTGCATCCTTGCAGCCGGCTTTGTGATGGTTTTCCTTTTCCTTCAGCACCATCGCCTTGCTTGCGATCATCTCGCTCACAACCAAAGCCGCGCCGAATTTCTTCTTCACCAGGCGGCGGAAAGGCGGATCGGTCACGCCGCTCATCGGCGCAAGTATCACATTATTCGCAAGTTCTATGTCACCTATCTTTAAAGTCATTTATTTTCGGTTTATTTTCGTGCTATATAGCAGGAATGTCAGGCAAACACAAGATATCAGCGATAATAGTTGCAGGGGGTGAGGGAAAGCGCATTGCTGCGGGTAGCCCAAAGCAATATATAAATATCGGCGATGAAACCATCTTAGAAAAATCGATAAAGGCGTTTTATAACAATCGCTTGATTGATAAGATCTGTGTGGTTATTTCACCCTCGCATGAGGCTTTATTCGCACCAATAATCCAGAAATATCGCGGCATAATTTTCTGCCATGGTGGTATATTGCGTCAGGATTCTGTTCGCCTAGGTCTTGAAACTCTGGAAGAATTTTTGCCCGATTATGTATTGATCCATGATGCAGCGCGCCCATTCGTTTCAGATGAAATTATCCGTAATGTTATTGATGGCCTTAAGGAAGCTGATGCGGTTCTTCCTGCCGTTGCGGTGAAAGATACTATCAAGCTTGATGATAACGGCGCAATTAAAAATCTGCCGCGTGAAAAGCTTTATGCCGCGCAGACCCCACAGGGTTTCAAATATAATCTCATTAAAAAACTTCATACTGAAAATAAGGCGGAAGTTACCGATGATATTGCCCTTGCAGAAAAAGCCGGTGTGAAGATAAAGCTGGTTGCAGGCGCATATTCAAATTATAAAATAACCACAGTGGATGACCTTAATATGAAAAAAGATACACTCACCGGCAACGGTTTTGATGTGCATGAATTTGAGCCCGGTGATGGTGTTATTCTATGCGGTGTGAAGGTGCCATATACTAAAAAACTCAAAGGTCATTCCGATGCTGATTGTGGCTGGCATGCGCTGACAGATGCACTTCTTGGCACAGTTGGCCTTGGTGATATCGGCGAGCATTTCCCTGATACTGATGGCAAATGGAAGGGTGCTGATTCATCGATATTCCTGAAAAAAGCGGTTGAGGAAATTCACTCGCGCGCTGGCAGAATCATCAATGCCGATATCACAATAATATGTGAGGAGCCGAAATTGAAACTCCATAAAACTGAGATGAAAAAGAAAACCGCAGCCCTGTTAGGCATTGCTGAAACGCGTGTGAATATAAAAGCCACCACCACTGAAAAGCTTGGGTTTCTGGGCCGTAAGGAAGGCCTTGCCTGCCTTGCAACAGCCTCGGTCGAAATCTGATTTTTTATTGCGTCATTCCAGCGAAAGCTGGAATCCAGGACTATATGGATTGCTTCGCCAGTAATTATTTTCTGGCTCGCAATGACGATTGTCCAATAGCATTACCGCTTTAACTTATATCCAATTTGCCCTTGCGATTTGATTTTTTGCTCCCTAACTTGGGTTATATAAATCAAAAGTTTAAATCATGGCAAAATCTATAAACCCCTTCACCTTAAAACTTATCAAAGAATATAAGGAATATTCTCCTGCTGAGATCGAGAAAAAATTAAAAGCATCACATGCTGCATATATAGAGTGGAAAAAAACGCCATTTAAAACTCGTGAAAAATTGTTTCTGGCACTGGCTGCAAATCTTAAAAAGAATGCTAAGAAATATGGCCAAATTATGACCGATGAGATGGGCAAGCCGCTTGCCGATTCTGTAGCAGAAATAGAAAAATGCAGTAAAACATGTGAATATTTTGCAAAAAATGGGACAAAATTCCTTAAGATTGAAGAAATTGAGTCAGAATTCAAAAAATCGCAGGTGGTTTTTAACCCTATTGGGATAGTTTTTGCCATAATGCCGTGGAATTTTCCCTTCTGGCAGGCATTCCGTGCTATAGTTCCGGCTATTTTTGCCGGCAATTCGATGGTTTTGAAACATTCCTCAAATGTCACAGGTTCGGCATTATTGATCGAGAAAATTATGCTTGATTCGGGCTTTCCAAAGCATCTATTTCAAACACTTATCATCGCCGGAAAAGATGCTGATAAACTCATCGCCCATGAACTTATTAAAGGTGTAACTTTCACCGGTTCAACTGATGTCGGTAAAAAGATCGCGGGGACTGCCGGCGCTAACCTGAAAAAAGCGGTTCTCGAACTCGGTGGCAATGATCCATATATAGTTCTTTCTGATGCGGATGTGAAACTGGCGGCAGAAAAATGTGCGGCATCACGCCTGATAAATGCCGGGCAGAGCTGCATTGCGGCGAAGCGCTTTATAGTTTCGGCTAAAGTTTATGATAAATTCATCAAAGCTTTTACGGCAAATATGAAGATCGCCAAATATGGCAACCCGAATGATAAAACCAGCAAGATCGGGCCACTGGTTTCCATCGATGCGCGTGATAAAATTCATGAAACGGTGCAGAAATATGTTTCTTCAAAATCAGCGAAGCTTCTTGCCGGTGGTTTTATTCCAAAAGAGCAGGGTGCTTTTTATCCACCTACAGTTCTGGAAGTGCTGAAACCAGCGCAGATCGCTGATGCTGAGATATTCGGGCCGGTTGCGATGGTGTTCAAAGCGAAAGATGATAACGATGCCATCAAGATCGCAAACGATACAAATTTTGGCCTAGGTGCAGCCGTATTTGGTAAATATTCACGCGCTTTAAAACTTGCTGAAGAAGAAGTTGAATCGGGTTCAGTTGCGGTAAATGATTTTGTGAAATCAGATCCGCGTTTTCCATTCGGTGGTGTGAAGCAGAGCGGCTATGGACGCGAGCTTTCGCATTTCGGCATATTGGAATTTGTGAATATCAAAAGCGTTGTGGCAAGCTAAATACCTGGCTTTAACCAATAAAAAAGGCCGGCGAATAACCGGCCCTCTTTATCTGAATCACTTAAAAATTTTTAAGCAACTACGCTGTCAACCCACTCATAAAGTGCAGATTTCGGCAGTGCGCCAACTTTGGTTGCCACAACTTTACCATCTTTGAACAATATCATAGTAGGTATGCCGCGGATGCCATGCTGGGTTGGAACTTCCGGATTCTTATCTATATTGATCTTATAAACTTCCAGTTTGTCAGCTTTATCTTTTGAAAGCTCATCGATTATCGGAGAAAGCTGGCGGCAAGGGCCACACCATTCTGCCCAGAAATCTACAAGAACCGGTTTGCCGCTATTGAGCACATCGGTTTCAAATGATTTATCTGTTGTTTCTTTTGCCATAAAAACCTCTTATTGTTTCCTTATTCTATAATAGGAAATTAGTAGCTTTTTACGACAATTCAAGATGAATCGGCTCGAAACAAAGATACGTGATAAAATTAATTTTCAGGGTCACATTACCGTGGATGAATTCATGTCCATGGCACTTTTTGATCCAGACCATGGCTATTATATATCCAAGGATCCATTGGGGCCGGATGGGGATTTTACCACTTCGCCGGAAATAAGCGTGCTTTTTGGTGAAATGATCGGGCTTTTTATAGTTTCAAATATTCAGAAAAATCTCTCTAACTACGATAAAATAAACCTCATAGAGCTGGGTGCGGGGCGCGGAACGCTGCTTAATGATATTTTGAATACATGTCGCATGTATAATGATATATATCAAAAGTTTAACGTCTATATTCTAGAAATTAACCCGATATTGGTAGAAAAACAACGTCGTTCCGTTACAGATCATAAGGATAAGGTAAAATGGGTTAATGATCTGTCAGATATCGATTCGCCTTCACCACACATATATATAAGTAATGAGTTTTTAGATGCGCTTCCGATCAAGCAATTTATCAAAGAGAGCGGCCTTATATATGAACGGGTTATTAAGCTAAATAACTCCGGTAATTTCACTTTCGGGCGGATTTCTGCCAATATTCCGGAAGTTATCCGTAATGACGCGAGCGATTATGAAGATGGGGCGATCATAGAATATAGCGCGGCGCAGATCGGTTTCATGCAGAAAATATGCGCCGATATCACTGAACATAAAGGCTTTTTTCTGATGATAGATTATGGCTATGCTGATTTTGTCACCGGCGATACGCTGCAATCAGTGAAGGATCATAAGTATAATAATATCTTCACGCATATTGGTGAGGCTGATCTCACCGCGCAGGTGAATTTCCGCATGTTGTATAATATTGTGCTGCAGAATGGCATCACTGACATATATCTGCAGACACAGGCTGATTTCCTCAATTCTCTCGGTATCTCCATGCGGGCAGAGAGGCTTTCACAGGGTTTGGATGAAAAGCAAAAAAGTGATTTATTTCTCCGTGTAAATAGGTTAATAAATTCTACACAGATGGGAACCTTGTTTAAATGCTTGATCGCTGAAAAATTCTAGTGTCCTTTTTCTGTCCATTCGGATGAATTGCAAAAAATTTATTTTATAAGTTAGTGTTATGAGAAAACTGATAATCTTCCTTTATTTCGTATTTTTATTCAAACTGGCATTTGCACAAAGCTTACCAAGCTTTCCAAGCCTGAAAGGCGAGCCGACCCAGGCGAATGTGCAGATGGCACAATCTTCTGTTCCGCAACTTGGTAACAGCAATGATAATAATGATAATCTTCCCGGAGATCTTGACCTGCCGACTGCAGGCGCCGCAGCTCCTGATGCGGTTCCGGTAACTGTTAATGCAAGCAACCCTGCGGTTGCTGCGCCTGATATAAGCCCGCAAGATACAGTAATTGCAGCACCTCCTGCACAAGTTATTCCTGCCCCTACTGCAGTTCCCTCACTTCCTGCAACTCCACTGAGTGTTGATACACTGCCTGCTGGATCACCGGCACCAAAAGCGGCAAACCTGCCTTCAAGCAGCGCTCCGGCGGCAGCTTCTGCAACTGCAAGCGCTCCTGAAGCAACTCCGGCATTGCCTAACCTTCCTTCACAGAACGCAAATATAAATATTCCAAACCCTCAGGTTCCTGCGGCACCTGCTGATACAAGCATATTGGGTGATGCAAACCGTAATCAGTTCCCGGCAACTCCGGCACTGAATTTCAATGAGAAGCAAGCGCCTGCTGCAACCGCGGCTGCACCTGCTGCTCCAGCGCCTGTTGCAACTTCTGAGCAGCGTGAGAAGGATGTTGATAATCTTCTGAACCAGGTTTTCGACCAGCAGAAATCAAAAGATGATCTTGCAAAGGAACAGGAAGATGCTGCTGAAGATAAAAAAGCCGAAGCTGATGCAAAGAAAACCAAACAGGATGATTCACCGATGAGTGAGACTGTTGTGAATGTTGATGAAAAACCTGTTCAGCCGATCGACGGCCTGAAATCAGAAGATCAGATGGATCTTTCAGATCTGCCTGCATCAATGAAAAAAGATGGCAAAAAATCTCCATTCAAGGATAACGTGGTTGCGAAAGGTTCCAAATCTTCAACAACAAAAGATAGCGATGTTCTGGCAGAATCACCTGAGCAGGCGCCTTCTACAAGCTTCAGTTCAACCACATATTCTGAAATGCAGCTTTCTGATCTTCTTGTAAAAGCCGCGAAAGATGGTGACAGGAATTCTGTTGTTCAGCTCTTAAATTCTGGTCGCAAAGCTGATTCAAGGAACAGCTACGGTGAAACCGCGCTGATGGTTTCTATATATAATAACCACCCTGAGATAACAGATGTTCTTCTTTCTGCCGGTGCAAACCCGAACATCACCGATAATAAAGGTAACAACGCGTTGATGGTTGCTGCGGCAAGAAATGATACACCTGCGATCGCGCAACTTGTAAAAGCCGGTGCGAATATTGATCAGTCAAATAATATAGGTGATACGCCACTTCTGGTTTCAACGCTGAATGGCAATCTTGATGCAGTGAAACTGCTTGTTCACCAGGGTGCTAATATCAACAAGGCGAATGCTGATGGTCTAACGCCTTTGCATGTTGCAGCATATTCATCTAACCCTGCGATCGTGCAATATCTTCTTTCTGCCGGTGCGAATCCGACCATAATTGCGCGTGGTGGCTATAAACCATATGACCTTGCAAAAGATCCGCAAAGCCAGCAACTTCTTGCAAATGCAACGCCTCCGGCGCCTCTGACAAAAGTTGCAACCCAGGCGGTTGAAGTTAAATCATATCCGACCATGCAGACGAAATCTGATGTTGCCTTCGGCACAAAACCGGTTGCAAATATTGAAGTTTCAAAAGCGCCTGCAAAAAATGCTCAGCTTGCAAATTCTGACAGCAAGCCGAAACCTGCAAGCATGATGTATGATAAGAAATGGACAAAACTTACAAACAGTCCTGCTGACGTGAATGCAAAACCACAAGCTGCTCCGGTTGAACCAGTAACTGCAGAAAATGAAATGCCTGCGGCAACGCCGGCTGAAGTTGCGCCTATTGCACCAGCCGTTGAAACTGTTGCTAACAACACTTCTGCACCTACTCAACCAGTTTTGGTTCGTGCACATTATGATAATTATGGTCATATGCTGAATGCACTTCCAACTGCCACTCCGGCAAAAACCGAAGTTGCGAAAGAAGAACCTAAAGCGCCTATCGCTCCAGCAACTGCACCACAGACTGTTGCACAGGCTGCTCCGGCAAAACCTGCTTCGATGGCATCTGCAGCAACAGTAGCTGCGCCTACAACTCCGGTGAATAATATATCTGTAAGTCAGGTTGAAGCGCCGCAACAGAAAGCAGAACTTGTTCCAGCTCCAAGGATCCCGGCACCACAATATGCAGCACCTCAAAATAATGCTGCAACTGTTTATGAAAGATCAACTCGCAATGATTATGCTGCAAGCACACCGGCTCCGGCAATGGAATCTGCGCCTGAATTAGCGCCTGCTCCTGCTGAACAACCTGGCATGATAAATGCATCAGCCGGTCTTCCTGCAAGCCTGAATTTTGACAGGATGCGTGCTGCACAAGGCAATAATATTTCTGCAAACACAGCGCCAACAGTTCAGCCGCTAACTCCTGAAACAGTTGCCGCAGCTTCTGCTCCGTCAGCACCTTTAACATCTGTTCCTGTTGTAACTCCAGCGCCAAGGATCCCGGTATATCAGGCAAGTGCAGCTCCGGTTATAACTTCTGCACCAGCAGTAACATTACCTGCGAATCTAAACATTCCTAGATATGCTGAACTTGAACCTGCAAAGCAGGCTGTATGGGATAACAAACTTGAAGAATGGGTGCGTAACGGCATGAACATTCAAACCCAGGATCAGGCACAACAGGTTTACTGGCTGAAGCAGCAGAAAGTTCTGCAGGCAGTTTACCAGAACCAGTTCGATGTGAAAGTGCAGCAGGCTAAACAAAAGGTTGCAAGCGGTGCTTACAACACTTTCCCAACTTCAAGCCATGCGCGAATTAGCGTGCAGGAAAAGCCGGTGAGGGTCTCTGACAATTCGGTCAGTAACGTCGCCGCGTCTCAAACAGCAGGTTATGAGAACGTCTTTTCCGTCCAGTAATATTTATAATTAACTAAACAAATACAGATAAAATAAAATGTCTAAGTTCGATAAAACAAAACTGCCTTCAAGGCATGTTTCTGTTGGTCCTGAGAAGGCGCCGCACAGATCATATTATTATGCAATGGGTCTGAATAAAGAGCAGATCGAGCAACCGCTTGTTGGCGTTGTTTCCACCTGGAATGAGGCTGCACCCTGCAACATTTCTCTGCAACGTCAGGCACAGGCCGCTAAGAAGGGCGTATGGGCGGCAGGCGGAACTCCGCGTGAATTCACCACTATCACGGTTACAGATGGCATCGCCATGGGGCATCAGGGGATGAAATCATCTCTGGTTTCTCGTGAAGTGATCGCTGATTCTGTTGAGCTTACAGTTCGCGGCCACTGCTATGATGCGCTGGTTGGTCTGGCAGGTTGCGATAAGTCACTTCCGGGTTTGATGATGGCCATGGTAAGATTGAATATACCATCAGTGTTCATGTATGGCGGCTCAATATTGCCGGGCAAATATAAAGAAAAAGATGTTACCGTTGTTGATGTGTTCGAAGGCGTTGGCAGATATGAAGCCGGCAATATGGATACAAAAGAACTTGAAGCGCTTGAACAGGTTGCATGCCCATCTGCGGGTTCATGCGGTGGCCAGTTCACAGCGAACACTATGGCTTGTGTGAGTGAGGCGATCGGCCTTGCACTGCCTGGTTCTTCAGGTGCTCCGGCACCTTATGAATCGCGCGATGAATATGCTTATGCATCTGGTGAAGCGGTGATGAAAGCATTGGAACTCAAGATCCGCCCGCGTGATATAGTAACGAAAGAATCGCTGATAAATGCGGCGCGCGTGGTTTCTGCGACCGGTGGTTCGACAAATGCTGCATTGCATTTACCTGCGATCGCGCATGAAGCCGGCATTGATTTTGATATGCATGATGTTGGTAAGATCTTCCGCGAAACACCTTATATCGGCGATATGAAGCCGGGCGGGAAATATGTCGCTTTTGACCTTTTCAACATCGGTGGTGTTCAGGTGGTTGTAAAAGAACTTTACGAGAATGGCCTGATCTATGGTGATTGCATAACTGCGAACGGTAAGACCATAGCTGAGAATTTGAAGGATGTTAAATTCCCTGAGAATCAGGATGTTGTTCGCAGGGTAAAAAACCCGATCCGCCCAACAGGTGGCGTGGTTACATTGAAAGGCAATCTGGCGCCGGAAGGCTGTATCGTTAAGGTTGCGGGCTTGAAGCACCTGAAACATGTTGGCCCGGCAAGGATCTTTGATTGCGAGGAAGATGCTTTCGAAGCAGTGAAAAAACGCGATTATAAAGAAGGCGATGTTATCGTGATCCGTTATGAAGGCCCGGTTGGCGGCCCTGGTATGCGTGAGATGCTTTCTACTACTGCAGCACTTTATGGCCAGGGTGTTGAGAATATTGCGCTTATAACTGATGGGCGTTTCAGCGGTGGTACGCGCGGGCTTTGTATTGGCCACGTATGCCCTGAAGCGGCCAAAGGCGGCCCGATCGGCCTGATCAAGAATGGTGATATAATCGAGATCGATGCGGATAAAGGCACTATAGACGTAAAAATATCCGATGCCGAAATGGAAGAGCGTCGCAAAAAATGGAAACCTCGCGAAACCCTTTACACTTCCGGCACTTTGTGGAAATATACCCAGACGGTAGGTTCGGCGCAGAATGGCGCAGTTACCCATCCGGGCGGAAAAATGGAAAAACAGCAATATTGGAAGATCTGATCTTCTGATATTTCCATAACACAAATTATCTATAGATGAGAAGGCATAGCTATACAGAAACCATCCTGGTTGAGAAACTGAAGCAGTTGCCTGCAGGCATTCTAACGGTCACATTTGCACTTTTCCTGGTTGGTGTGACAGTGCTGTTATCCGCAGCGAAAGGCCATTTTCACCCATGGGCGATCAAGCAACTGGCAACGGCCATATTCGCACTTCCACTTATAATTGCGATTATGCTTACTGATATCCGCTATTGGTTTCGCATATCATACAGGCTTTATTTCATAGGTATTTTCCTTTTGGTTGCGGTTGTTCTTGTCGGCCAGGTTGGCGGATTAGGCGCGCAACGTTGGCTGAAACTCGGGCCGATACAATTCCAGCCATCTGAGCTTGCAAAGGTTTTTCTCATTCTTGCACTGGCGAGATATTATCACCTGCTGCACCTGAACAATCTGCATAAACTTACAAGCCTTGTGATCCCTGCGGCTATGACCGGCCTTGCAGCAGCACTTATCCTGATCCAGCCGAATCTTGGAACAGCTGCAATTACCTGTATTGTCTCCGGCCTGATGATGTTCGTAACAGGCATCAGCTGGAAAAAGATCACCTTTGTTGTGGTGTCGATATTGCTTGCACTGCCTATACTCTGGGGCCATATGCATGATTACCAGAAACAGCGTGTTCACACTTTCCTACACCCGGAAGATGACCCGCTTGGTTCGGGCTATAACATCATCCAATCCAAGATCGCAGTTGGCTCTGGCGGTGTGTTCGGAAAAGGTTTCCTCAATGGCAGCCAGACCCAGCTTAACTTCGTACCAGAACAACAGACCGACTTCATTTTCTCCATCCTTGCGGAAGAATTCGGCTTTGCCGGCAGCATGATAATGATCGGGCTTTATGCCGGAATATTCGTGCTTTCATGGCTTATATCAACCGGATGCACATCAGTTTATGCAAAAACCGTGGTGCTTGGAATGGCCTCATTAATATTCGTGCACGTGTTCATCAATGTCGGCATGGTTATAGGAATTCTGCCAGTTGTGGGCGTTCCTCTGCCGCTTATCTCATATGGTGGTTCAAGTCTTATCAGCAGTTTGATCGCGGTAGCATTCATCGTGAATGCACATATCCACCGTAATGTTCATATCTATATCAACGAACAGGACGAGCTGGTTTAGTTAAAGAAGCGCATCCATCTCGGAACGTTTTTCCTGCCATTGTCTGATACATCTTTCCACCATCTCGATTTCTTCTCTGGTGGTGATAGCAACCATTTTATCTTCATCAAGGGTTTCGATGCAGGCAAGTTCGAGTTCGAGCGGAATGATCTTCACCACAACCTGCGCGACGCGTGTGACGGCGTTAATGGCTGATATCAGCGTTTCTTGCTGCTTTTCATCATCAACCTGATTTTGAATGTTGAGGATATCTTCCTGCAATTTTTTTGCCATTAACTCAATCGATGTGCGAAGTGTGAGCATAAGTTGCTGATGCTGTTCGACAAGTTTTGCATATTCTTCACGCTGCTTTTGCAGGCGCGGTATTTTTAGTTCAATGATTTTAGACATAAAATATATTTTTTATTAGTTAATAATTCAGTTAAAATTTTCTGCATCATCCCTGCGAAAGCAGAGATCTGCCGAGCAATTAAAATGTTTGGATTCCAGCTTTCGCTGGAAGGACACCTTCTATAGAAATATTTTAACCGCGAGTATGATAGGTGCGGAAGTAGGGCAGAGAAGAAATTATTCGTCATTGCGAGGAGGGCATCTGCCCGACGTGGCAATCTCTCTTCCTAGCTATTAGAATCAGAAGTCTTAGAGCAAAAAGTGTGTAATTAAGAGAGATTCTTCGTTGCACTCAGAATGACAGTAATAGAATTATGCAGATTTTTTAGTAAGCAGCTCTTTTGCTTTAGGTGAGAGCTGAATGTTAAGTTCACGCGTTTGCTTTTCAGAAACGATGCAAGGCGCGTTCATCAGCAGATCTTCCGCATTCTGATTTAGCGGGAAGGCGATAACTTCACGAATATTTGGCTCATCAGCGATCAACATCACCATGCGGTCAACACCGGGTGCGATGCCGCCGTGAGGAGGTGCGCCGAATTTGAATGCGCGGATCATGCCGCCAAATTTATCATCAACCACTTCGCGGGAATAGCCGACAGTTTCAAAAGCCTTATACATTATTTCCGGTTTATGATTACGAATTGCACCGGAAGAAAGTTCGATGCCGTTACAAACGATATCATATTGGAATGCTTTAATCGCAAGTAGCTCTTCTTTCGATTTTGCTCCGGTGATTGCTTCCAAACCGCCTTGTGGCATAGAGAATGGGTTGTGAGAGAAATCGATCTTATTTTCTTCTTCGTTCCATTCATAGTAAGGAAAATCAGTGACCCAGCAGAATTTGAAAACATCTTTCTCGTAAAGATCAAGTTCCTTGCCGATGATGTTACGGAACTCACCTGCCTGTTTCGGTGCGGTGTTCTTATCACCCATTGCGAAGAACAGACCATCGCCATTACCAACACCGGCAATGGATTTCAATTTTTCGATGCGTTCTGCATCAAGGTTTTTCGCGATCGGGCCTTTGGCCTCACCGCTTTCATCAAATATAATGTAGCCAAGGCCAGCATAGCCAAGTTCACGTGCCATATCGTTTTTGCGATCAAAGAAACCACGGCCTTGTGAAGCTGCTTTTGGTGCCGGGATAGCGCGGACGATGGAGCCTTTTTCAATGTTATTTGCAAACAGGCCGAAAGATGAACCGCGGAAAACTTCTGTTACATCAGCGATAATTAAAGGGTTCCTGAGATCCGGTTTATCAACGCCATATTTCATCATCGCATCATCAAATTTAATGCGCGGGAAAGGCTGGCCAACGATCTTTTTATCAGAGAATTTGCTGAATAAGTGAACCATTAGAGGCTCAATTGCATTGAATACATCTTCCTGAGTGACAAAACTCATCTCAACATCGAGCTGATAGAATTCACCCGGTGAACGATCTGCGCGCGCATCTTCATCACGGAAGCATGGGGCGATCTGGAAATAACGATCAAAGCCGGAGATCATTAGAAGTTGTTTGAATTGCTGTGGCGCCTGAGGCAGTGCATAGAATTTGCCAGGGTGCAAACGAGAAGGCACAAGGAAATCGCGCGCACCTTCAGGGCTTGATGATGTTAGAATTGGTGTTTGGAATTCCATGAAGCCCGAGCCCGTCATGAAGCTGCGGATCTCAGAAATAACTTTCGAACGCAGAACTATATTATTGTGCAGTTTCTCACGACGCAGATCGAGGAAGCGATATTTCAGGCGTGTATTTTCCGGAAATTCCTTATCGGAATTCACCTGCAGCGGAAGTTGGTCATCTTCAACCGCAGATTCAACAGTTATGGTTTCAACCGCAACTTCAACTTCGCCGGTCGCCATTTTGCTGTTGGTGGTTTCAGCACTTCTTTCAAGCACTTTGCCGGTGATGGTAATAACTGATTCAAAACGGATTTTTTCGATCTCAGCCGGGGAAACTTTGCCGCCCTCAGGGAATACCAGCTGGGTGATGCCATAATGATCGCGAAGATCAATGAATAATACGCCGCCATGATCGCGTTTGCGGTGAACCCAGCCTGAAAGCCTCACCTGGCTGTTAGCATCGGATTTTCGTAACTGGTTACAATTATGTGTTCTGTATGCGTGCATTTCTTATTGTTTTGTTTGCCTTTTAGGCCCGGCATAGTTATTCTCATAATTCATTTAGTGTCAATAGTAAGTTCATGGAATTAGTCACTTCAAGCGCTGTTTTAAGGAAGAAAATCGACAAGATCATTGGTGAGGATTATGTCTGTATCGATACGGAATTCGTACGGGAAAAGACCTATTACCCAACCCTTGGCCTGATACAGGTGGCAGCGGGCCGGGAATTATTCGCGATCGACCCGATCGATACCAGTATCGATATGGAGCCGCTTAAAACCCTGCTGATAGACCCGAAAATTGTTAAGGTTTTCCACGCCGGCAGCCAGGATATCGAGATATTCTTCCATATGTTCGGTTGTACGCCGGTGAATATGTTTGATACGCAAGTGGGTGCGAAGATGCTCGGTTTTGGCGAGGCGATCTCGTATAGCAAGCTGGTGGAGCATTATTTGCGCAAAAAGATCGATAAATCACACAGATATACCGACTGGACCAAGCGCCCGCTTGAAGATGACCAGCTTGATTATGCCGCAGGCGATGTGGTTTACCTGCAGGATGTTTATGAGAAAATGTGCAAGCAGTTAAAAAAGCAGGAGCGTTATGAATGGGCGCTCGAAGAAAGTGAGAAGATGCTCGATATAGATAATTATCATGTTGATATTGATGAGGCATGGAAAAAGCTGCGCGTGAAAAGCGGTGATAAAACTTACCTCGCACTTTTGAAAAGCCTATGCCGCTGGCGTGAAGTTACCGCACAGAATTTGAACAAGCCGCGCCCGTGGATTTTGAAGGATGATGCGATCCAGGAAATTGCAGCGATAAGGCCAAAGCGCCCGGAAGATTTACGCGGGCTTCGCTTCTTCCGTTATGATGATAAACTTGTGCATGAGATTTTAGGCGTGGTCGATCATGGTTTGCATGAAGAAAAAGCACCGAAGCTTGATAAGAATCGCGCATTGCCGGATTCCGCGGCACCGATGCTGGCACTGTTAAAAATCCTGCTGAAAGCACAAAGCGTGAAGCATGATATTGCCGCAAGTGTTATCGCTGATAATGATGATCTGGAAAATATTGCGATGGGTGATTATAAACATTCACGCGTGATGAAAGGCTGGCGTTATGATATTTTCGGTCAATATGCTGAAAAGCTACGTAAGGGCAGGCTTGCCATCACTGCGAACGGCAATGATATATTATTGATAGAACCTGCATATGCGTGAGGTTTTTAAATGCAAGAAATAGATAAACCAGAAGATGATATTGTTCCGCATGAAGAAGGTGCGGAAGAAAATTCTGCCCCTGAAACAGTTGCTGAAACTGAGGAAGTAAAGCAGGAAGCGCCAGAAACAGCTCTGCCTTCTGCACATGAAGTGCATGAAAAATATGAAACCCAGAAAATATTCGCTGCAACCGAGCAGGATAACCGCACGCCGGTATATGATTTCCTGATCCTGGCTTCGCTGATAGTTACCGGCCCGTTCATATTATTATACAAACTTTTCCGCGGGCGCATAAAAAGCCCGGTGGTGATAGTGTTCATATTATGCGTCGGCATCTATGCGCTTTATGAACTAAGCATCAGTGGTTCTGCCAAAAATAAAGGCATGAGTATCGCGCGTGCCTCGCTGGATGAAATCACACCGGAAGAAAAGGAAGAGATGCGTAATGAAATTTCCACTTTAAGAAAATCCATCGGCGAAGATAAGATCCCGCAACCGCTTGCGCCACTGCTTGATGTGCCGATCGATATGCTGAATATAAATTATTTCGCCTTCATGATACAATCGGGTTATATCGCACCGAATGGTGCCGGTTCAGAATTCATATTAGGCAGTTATCTGCGCGCTAACCATAAATTACTGCGTGAGAAATCATGGGAAGCTCTGCATAATATAAACACCGATGCCGCAAAGAAAGTAATCGCTGATTATGAAGCCGCTGTTCAGGCACAGAAAGAAGAGATCGCGCGCAAAAAAGCAGCGCAACAGCCGATCCGTAGTTACAGCACTTTTGATGATATAAAAGATTCCATCAACAGCAAATTCATGAAATTAAAGGGCAACCCTTTCTGATGAAAATGATCTTGGGCATAGACCCCGGGCTGGTGAATACCGGCTGGGGATTGATCGCAAAAGAGAATAACAGTTTTCGTTTCATCGCCGCCGGAACTATTATCACTGATGCGAAAGAAGAGATGCATCTGCGCCTGAGAGATATAAACAAGCAACTTACTCAAGTTCTGGATAATCACACGGTTGATGAAGCTGCGATCGAGGAGACTTTCGTAAATAAGAATAACCTGACATCGCTGAAATTAGGACAGGCACGTGGCGCTATATTGCTGACGCTTTCACTTGCGGATATTCCGATTGCCGAGTATTCTGCAACTAATATTAAAAAAGCAGTGGTGGGTGTGGGCCGTGCGGAAAAACAGCAGATGGCGATGATGGTGAAAACCCTGATGCCAAAAGCGGTGATGAAAACCGAACATGAAGCTGATGCGCTTGCAATTGCTATAGCACACGCAAACACCATGAGGTGGATATGATAGGCAAACTTCGCGGAATTGTTGATAGATTGATGGAAGAGCAGGTGATACTTGATGTCAATGGCGTTGGCTATCTGGTGACATGTTCAACAAACACGATTTCAAAACTTGCGAAAGGAATTGAGGCATCATTGCTGATCGAAACTGTTGTGCGTGAAGATGCATTTAATCTTTTCGGCTTTGCCAGTGAGGAAGAAAAAACCTGGTTCAATTTACTTACGCAAAAAGTAAATGGTGTCGGCGCAAAAATGGCGATCTCGATCCTATCAACATTAACTCCTAAAGATTTGGCACTTGCGATCGCGGCAAAAGATAAAGCAATTCTAAGAACTGCATCAGGTGTAGGCCCAAAACTTGCAGAACGCATTGTGCTTGAGCTGCAGGATAGCGCATCGAAACTTGGGTTTGATAATGTGGTGCCACTGAAAGGTGAGGCTGCTTCAGGCGGAGCAAGAGCAGAAAATAATTATATAATCGATGCGGCGAATGCACTTGAAAAACTTGGTTTTGGCAGGAGCGAGGCTTTCTCAGCAGTGAATAAGATCGTGACTGAAAAAGGTGAGATGCCGATCGAAAATTTGATCAGAGAAGGTTTGAAAAAACTTGCGAGCTTTAAATAATATATGACAGAAAATACAAAAATAGTTACGCGCGTGGAGAAGGAAGAGGATAAACTCAACACTTCGCTGCGCCCGAAAGCATTGCATGAATTCATCGGCCAGAGCGGCCCGAAAGAAAATTTAAAAGTTTTCATCGAAGCGGCGAAGAAAAGAAAATCATCGCTTGATCACACTATATTATATGGCCCACCGGGTTTGGGAAAAACTACACTGGCGCAAATTATCGCACATGAGCTTGGCGTTAATTTCCGTTCAACCGCCGGCCCAATGCTTACTAAAACCGGCGATCTTGCGGCGATCCTTACAAACCTGCAGGAAAATGATGTTCTTTTCATTGATGAAATTCACCGCCTGAATCCGGCGATTGAAGAAGTGCTTTATCCGGCAATGGAAGATTTTACCCTTGATATTATTATCGGTGAGGGTCCTTCTGCACGTACGGTGAAGATTGATCTGCCGCGCTTCACTCTTGTTGGGGCAACAACGCGCATCGGTTTGCTGACAAATCCTCTGCGTGATCGTTTCGGTATTCCGTTGAGATTGCAATTCTATACACTTGATGAACTTTGTGATGTATTGACGCGTGGCGCAAAAATATTAGGTGCAAAACTTTCACCGAAAGGTGCAGTTGAAATTGCATCACGTTCACGTGGCACGCCGCGTATCGGTTTGCGTCTGCTTAGAAGAGTGTGGGATTTTGCTGATGTTAAAGGCCTGACTGAAATTGATGACGCACTTGCTGATGAAGCATTGCTGCGTTTGGAGGTTGATAAGGTCGGCCTTGATAATAGTGACCGCAGATATCTTCAATATATCGCCAATAATTATAATGGTGGCCCGGTTGGTATCGAGACTATTGCTGCAGGGCTTTCAGAGCAGCGCGATGCGATCGAGGAAACTATAGAACCATTTCTGTTGCAGCAGGGTTTGATCATGCGTACTCCGCGCGGCCGTATGCTTTCTGCCAAAGCCTTCACCCATTTGGGTTTGAAGAAGCCTAAAACCTTTGATGATTTACAGACTGATCTTCTGCCAGAAGAGAATTAAGGAAGTAAGACAATAATGAAGATTGATTATAAAAAGTTTATTGAAGAGGCTCAATCTGTAGCCAATATCAAACTAGAAGATATTCCTGAAGATTCACAAGAAGCCTACAAAATTCTAATAGCAAATACGCAAGTAATAAATGATAGATTAATAACTATCATAAATATTTTATACCTTCTTCTTTTATTAGTAATTATTGCTTTGGGAATTTATATATTTAGTTAATTTGTATAAATTAACTAAATACTAGATCGCCTGAGAGGGGTCGAAGGTGAATTCGATCTCTTTCCATAAATTATATTTATCATTCGGCAGATCTTTCAGCGGGCTGCATTCCTTAACTGCCCAAACAGCCGAATCCGCCACCACGCGATAAACATTATCTGATGCATATTGCGCCTGATCGATGATGCGAACTTCCGTTACCGTGCCATTGGCAGCAAGCGCGATATATAAACGCACTTTCATGTTCTGGATATCTTTCGCGCCGATCGGAATGTTCCAGCATTGCGAAACCTGACTTTGGATTTTGCCCATCAGCTCATTGATAAAAGCAGGGTCAGCAACATCAGATTTTCCGCTGGCCTGCGCTTCTTTTGCCGCTGCCGGCTTATCATCTTTGGAAGCCTGATCGAAAATATTATCAAGTGCGGCATCATCTTTTTTCTCAAGATCTTTCAGGAGTTTTTTCTTCCCCTCCTGATCGCGGTCATCACGTTTCTGTTCATCCTGTTTCTTCACCTCTTTTTTAGGCTCAGGTTTTTTCTCAACCTTTTTAGGTGCCGGTTTTTTCTCTTCAGGTTTTTCTACAGGAACAGGTTTTTCAGCCTTTTCCATTTTGGTTGCATCCTGAGGTTTCTTTACAGGTTCAACCGGTTTTGGTGGTTGTTGCTGATTGTTTTGGGTCTGCTGTTGATCTGGCTTTGGTGAGGTTTTTTTATCTGCTCCCATAGGCATGATGCTGACAGCAATAACTTTCGGCGCTTCGATCTTGCGGCTGCATGTCGGCACTAATCCGGTTAGGCAGATGATGATTGCAAAGTGCAGCAAAAATGATTTGGTGATGTGCGGATTCTCGATCGATTTATCCTTCACATAATCGAACCATTTTCCAAAAGCGCCTTTCGATGTTGCAGAAAATGTCATGCTATTTGTTTGTTGCCGGTGCCTCTGGCTTAGGCTGGGTTACTAAACCAACTTTAGAATAGCCTGCCTCGTTAATGGCGGAAATAGCCTGGATCATGCGGCCGTAAGAAACATCCTTATCGCCCTTCACATAGATCTGCGCATCTTTATTCTCATGCGTGACCTCGGAAAGTTTAGCACCAAGCTGATCAATAGTTACCTTGGTTTTCTGGATCCATAGATCGCCGCGCTTATCAACGAGCACCTGCAGCGGTTCATCTTTCTTCTCATCTTCAAGCTGGGAAACGTTTGATTCCGGAAGATTGACTTTTATGCCGGTTGCCATCAAAGGCGCTGTGACCATGAAAATGATCAGCAGCACAAGCATCACATCCACCATCGGCGTGACGTTGATCTCGCTCATCAGACGCGCGCGCTTATGTTTGCCTCTGCGCCCGCCGCCACCGGATTGTTGCATGCTGCCAGCCATTATTCAAATTCCCTTTCGATATAGATCACCAGTTCATCAACGAAATCATCAACTTCGTTTGAAACCTTGGTGATCTCGCTGTTGAACTTATTATAGAAAATGCTTGCCGGGATCGCAGCAAAAAGGCCGATCGCCGTTGCGAATAGTGATTCTGCGATACCAGGTGCAACAACTGCAAGGCTGGTGTTATTGGTCATCGCGATAGACTGGAAGGAGCTCATGATACCCCACACCGTGCCGAACAGACCCACGAAAGGTGCCGATGAACCGACAGTTGCAAGGAAGCTGATATGACGATCAAGATGGTTGACCTCACGCGTGGCCGCGTTGATCAGAGCGCGTTCTGCGCGCCTGCGGGTGTTACGTTTATTGCTCTGCTCGAAACATTCATACATGCCGGCGTTGAAAACGCGCGCAAGCGGATCTGCATTTTTCTTCTTTGTTTCGTCATAAAATTCCTGCATGGTTTTGCTGCTGCGGCTATCCCAGAAAACAGCAAGATATGCAGCGATCTTATTTTTGGTGATCGAAAGCAGGGAGATTTTCTGGAATATGATCGCCCAGCTTACAACTGATGCAACGATCAGAAGCAGCATCACCAGTTTCACTACGAAATCAGCATGCATGAACAGGTTCCACATACTCAAATCATGTGCAGGCATAAGCCCTGCCATTTTTGCTGCTGCAACATCCTGCACCGGTGCGGAAGCCATATCTGCGGTGGTTTGTGCAACGCCTGGGGTTGGAACTGGAATATCTGCCATGAAATTACCTATAGATTAATTTGGATTAGAGATTTGTTTCTCGTTAACGTGCTTTTACACTGCAATCAGAACGGCTGCAACTTTTCTTTCTTCCAACAGCAGCACATTATATGTTCGAACAGCTGAACCTGTTTGCATATATTCAACAGTCATTCTTTTTTCGCGTAAAGCCTCTTCAAGTTCGGGCGAGAAAAAATCGGTTTTCTCACCGCAGCCGACGAGAAGTATATCAACATCTTCAGATGCTTTTACGAGTGGCGCAAGATCATCAAGGGAAGTTTTTTCTATCGTGGATGAGAATGTGTGAACCGAATTCGGCAGAAGGATAATGCCGCCTTCTATGCGCTCACCGGAAATTTTGAAACCGCCATTACCATAGGCTTCGATATATTTGCTGCCTTCTTTCAGTAATGGGGTGAGATCCTGCATCAGAGGTTTTCCATACGTTTCAAAACTTCATCTTTACCAAGTGCATATATTATCGCGATCAGTGAAGGTGATTCCATAGTGCCGCAGATGCTTGCGCGAAGTGCTGGCAGATATTGCCCGGCTTTGATATTTTTATGAGTGGCAAAATCATCCAAAGTTTTTTTGATGGTTTCTTCTTTCCAGTCAGAAATATTTGCGATGTTCGCAATAAGTTCAGGCAGATATGGTTTGCACTGTTCAAGCATTTTTGCAGCTTTTTCTGTGTATGGAGTTATACGAGAAGGAATGAATGCGCAGTTGCTTGCGAATTCCTCAAGCGTTGAAGAGCGTTCTGCAATTGCCGGTGCAAGCTTGGTAACCACATCGAGATCAATATGCGCACCATAAAGTTTTTCCAGGAACGGCTTTGCAAGTTCGCGTAATTCAACGGAAGATTTTTTACGTAAGTATATTCCGTTTATGTGATTCAGTTTTGCAAAATCAAAACGTGAAGGTGATTTACCGACATTTTTTATATCGAATTTCTTGATAGCATCTTCGATCGAGATAACATCTTCATCGCCCCAGAACCAGCCAAGGCTCATGAGATAATTATTTATCGCTTCCGGCAGATAGCCAAGATCACGATAGGCTTCAACGCCGAGTGCGCCGTGGCGTTTGGAAAGTTTTGCGCCATCGGCACCGTGTATCAGTGGTACGTGTGCGACCACCGGCATTTTCCAACCCATGCAGTCATAAATAACTTTCTGGCGGAAGGTGTTGGTAAGGTGATCATCACCGCGAATGATGTGCGTGACACCCATATCATAATCATCAACAACAACAGCAAGCATATAAGTTGGGGTGCCATCACTGCGAAGCAGAACCATATCATCTAGATCAGAAGCAGGATAGGCAACATCACCGCGAATGAGATCATGAATTTTTATCTCGCCCATTGTAGGCGCTTTGATGCGGATCGAATAAGGAATATCTTTATCTTCCACGTTATCGCGCCAGATGCGTGGATATTTAAAAGCCTTGCCTTCAGCTTCAGCCTTTTTGCGGAGTTCATCAAGTTCTGCAGCGGTGGAATAACACTTATATGCTTCACCTTTTTGAAGGAGTTCAAATGCAACTTCACGATGGCGATTCACATTTTTCGATTGGTATACTTCCTTGCCATCATGCTTGATGCCGAGCCATTCAAGGCCATTCAATATTGCCAAAATCGCTTCCGGTGTGGAGCGTTTGAAATCAGTATCTTCAATGCGCAGGAGATATTGCCCGCCTGTAGCTTTGGAATAGAGATAATTAAAAAGCGCAGTGCGCGCGCCACCTATGTGCAAAAATCCGGTCGGGCTTGGGGCAAAACGTGTAACTATGGCCATGAGAAAAAATCTTAAATTATTTTTATTATCTTTCAGTCTTTAAAGACCATAGGCGTTAAACTGTCAATGGTGATATAGGATTTTAGCCAGTTTCATAAAATTATTCCCTATGGAAGGCCCCTAAAAATATTTTTTTGAGGGCCTTCCATGCGCTTATTCGCCCTGCCTAGAATCAACCCGAACGCGATTTTAGAAATCTAATATAAGTTGAGGGGAAGATGAAAAAAGAGGGGAGCGAATATATAGAGAATATATCGTCACAGAAGATAGGCTTAAAATCAGCTTGTGAAATAATGCTTGCTGATCAGGAAGCTGAAAACCCATGTGCATGGCGGGCTTTATGGGTGGCGGTGATAACCCAGGCGCTGATGGATGCGGGCAGCAATTCGAAGAAGTCGCATTTAAGGAAGGAAAAAGCGCGTGCGATCGCCTGGCTGAATTCTGACACCGAAGATTTTATGGAAGTGTGCATCAATGCCGGGTTCGAGCCTGACTATGTGCGGATGAAAGCGAAAGAGGCGATCAGGAATGGTTGCAAATGGCGGAAGGAGCTTTCGCTTTAAGATTAATTAAGCAAAATTTGCGCGCGGAGTGTTCTTGAAACTCTGGTATTTATCATAGAACCTTTGTTCAGCAGAATATTTATCGCGTGCACCAACAACATCAAATAATATATAATTTTTGCGTTCAAGCTTCATAGTGAGGAAATTATTCGCCTCCATGCCGAACCAGATGCTGAACACTACGGAGATAAGGTTAAATGCAATGCTATCACTATGTGCAAGCAGAACTGAAACTGCGATAAGCACCGCAGAAACGATCCATAAACGTTTATATAAAGACCAGACAGGCGTAAGCAAAAAGGCCCAGAAATTAAAACCCTGTTTCACAAACAGGGCGCTTTCAAGCGGGTTTGGCGCGTGCTTGCGAACATATACCGAATAAAGTTTCATGCCCATAAAAACTCTAATTATATTACAGAGTGCCCTTAGTGGAAGGGATAACGCCTGCAGTTCTTGTATCAAGTTCCAGTGCCATGCGAACAGCTTTCGCCAGACCCTTGAAGCATGATTCAATTATGTGATGAGAGTTGGTTCCGTATAAATTTTCCACGTGTAATGTGATGCCCGCCGCCTGTGCGAATGCACCAAACCATTCTTTGAAAAGCTCAGTATCCATCTCACCGATCTTATCGCGGGTAAAATTAACGTTCCAGATCAGATAAGGCCTGCCCGAAAAATCAAGCGCTACGCGTGAAAGTGTTTCATCCATCGGGATATATGAGTGGCCATAACGGCGGATGCCCGCCTTATCACCCAGTGCTTTTGCAACGGCCTGGCCAAGCGCAATGCCAGAATCTTCAGTGGTGTGGTGGAAATCAATATGTGTATCGCCCTTGGCTTTAAGGGTTACATCCA
Source organism: Pseudomonadota bacterium (assembly GCA_048498735.1). Lineage (GTDB taxonomy): Bacteria > Pseudomonadota > Alphaproteobacteria > Rickettsiales > UBA8987 > JAMHZE01. Next base: position 42,797 of record JBEHXK010000005.1, on the reverse strand, counting down.
TAAGCGAGTGTTTCGAAAGCTGCTCGAGCATATGGTCAAGGAAGCTGACACCGGTGCTGATATCATATTTACCTGTGCCATCCAGGTTCACTTCTGCTTTGATTTCAGTCTCTTTGGTCTTACGTTCAATACTTGCTTTGCGCATTTTTGCTATTATATAGGTTCAACAGGGATTATATATACATTTATGACCGCACAAAACAACAATTTTGAATCCTGGCATGCAACCACGATACTTTCAGTTCGCAAGAATGGCAAAACTGTAATGATCGGCGATGGGCAGGTATCTTTAGGGCCAACCATTATAAAGGGCAACGCCAAGAAGCTGCGCCGTATGGCAAATGACACAATAATCGCAGGTTTCGCTGGTTCCACCGCAGATGCGCTGACGCTTTTCGAGCGTTTAGAAGGTAAATTAGAGAAATATCCTAAACAGCTTAAACGCGCCGCTGTTGAACTTGCCAAAGACTGGCGTACGGATAAATATTTGAGGAAATTAGAGGCAATGATGATCGTTGCCGATAAGGATGACACGCTGGTGCTCACCGGCAATGGTGATGTGCTGGAGCCGGAACATGGCATCACGGCTATCGGCAGCGGCGGCAATTATGCGCTTTCTGCCGCGCGTGCGATCGCGCAATATGAGCAGGATGCAGAAGTGATCTGCGAAAAAGCGATGAAGATCGCGGCGGATATCTGTGTTTATACTAACGAAAATTTCACCAAAGAAGTTCTCTAAATTAAGATCATAATTTTATGGCAAAAGCAAAAAACCTTACCCCAAGTGAGATAGTTAACGAGCTTGATCGCTTCATCATCGGCCAGGCGGAAGCAAAGCGTGCAGTTGCGATCGCGCTGCGTAACCGCTATCGCCGCCAGCAGGTGAAGAAGCCACTTCGTGATGAGATCGTGCCGAAGAATATATTGATGATCGGGCCAACAGGTGTTGGCAAAACCGAGATAGCCCGCAGGTTAGCGAAACTTGCTAATGCGCCTTTCATGAAAGTTGAAGCAACGAAATTCACTGAGGTTGGTTATGTCGGGCGCGATGTGGAATCGATAATACGCGATCTGGTCGAACAATCGATCCAGCTGACGCGCAAAAGAATGCATGAGGAAGTGAAAGTTAAAGCCGAGATGAACGCTGAAGAAAGGGTTCTTGATGCGCTTATCGGCGAAGATGCCTCGATCGAAACTCGCCAGAAATTCCGCCGTATGCTGCATGATAAGGAATTGAATAACCGTGAGATCGAGATCGATGTGCTGGATAATGGCGGCAGTTCAATGCCGACATTCGATATACCTGGCATGCCGGGCAGCCAGATGGGCATGATAAATTTAAATGATATTTTGGGTAAATCATTCGGTGGCAGAACCAAGAAACGCAAAACCACTGTTGGTGAAGCATATGATATTCTGATGGGCGAAGAGAGCGACAAGCTTATTGATAATGACAAGATCACCCGCGAGGCGATTTTAACTGCAGAAAATGACGGCATAGTTTTCATTGATGAGATAGACAAGATCTCCAGCCGCAATAACGATATGCGTGGTGGCGATGTCAGCCGTGAAGGTGTACAGCGTGACCTGCTGCCTATCATTGAAGGCACGGTGGTTTCAACCAAATATGGCCCGGTGAAGACCGATCACATTTTATTTATTTCATCAGGTGCGTTCCATTTGGCAAAACCTTCTGACCTGCTGCCGGAATTACAGGGGCGCTTGCCGATCCGTGTTCAGCTTGAAGCGCTCTCTGAAGATACCATCCACCGTATCTTAACTGAGCCGGAATCATCACTGACAAAGCAATATCAGGCATTATTGAAAGTTGATGGTGTAGAATTAGAATGGGAAGAAAGCGGAACGCGTGAGATTGCAAAAGTAGCGGCTGAGGTAAATGAGAATGTGGAAAATATCGGCGCCCGCAGGCTTTATACTATAATGGAAAAACTGCTGGAAGAGATCAGCTTTGATGCCAGCGCTAAAGAAGCGAAAAAAGTGACGATCGATAAGGCCTATGTTGAAGGCAAGCTGAATTCGCTCACCCGCCAGACCGATTTGAGCAAGTTCATTTTGTAAGTTGATAGTTACGGTTGGTTGCTCTATAACTTTTAAAAAATTATATCTGATATGGCAAAAGCAAGAATATTCAAACCCGCAAAGAACGCGATGCAATCCGGCACAGCGAATGTGAATCACTGGCGCCTGGAATGGGAGCCTGAAACCCGCAAAACCACTGATAAACTTATCGGCTGGAATGGTTCGACCGATATGAAGCAGGAAGTGAAACTGAAATTCGATACTTTGGAAGAAGCAGTGAAATATGCTGAGAGCAACGGCATTGAATATGAGGTTTTCGAAGAACATAAATCTAAATTCAAACCGAAATCATACGCTGAAAATTTCACCGGTTAGGCAATGAATGAACTCAGCCAATTCACCAATAACGCCATCTTTCAATACGCTCTGATATTCTGTCGCTTAGGCTCGATAATGTTATTCATCCCGGGTTTTGGTGAAACTTATGTTGCGGTGCGCGCGCGCCTGATGCTGGCGCTTATTTTATGCCTGGTTTTCTACCCGATCCTTTCACCCATTTTGCCTACCATGCCGGCAGATATCTGGAGTGTGGCGCTGATAATGGCAGGTGAGATAGTGGTTGGGCTTTTTATCGGGCTGATGATGCGCGGCATTCAGGCGATTTTGCACATTGCCGGTATGAAAATGGCATTTATGACAGGCCTTTCAACAGCAACACTTTTTGATACCAACCAGGCAACGCAAGGTTCGGTGACGGGCAGTTTCCTTTCACTTGTAGGCATTACTATTTTCTTCACCAGCAACCTGGACCAGTATGTTTTCAAGGCGTTTGCAAATAGTTTTGTGCTGATACAGGTGGCGCATATGCCGCCGCTGAATGAATTTGCCGATATGATGGCGAAAATGATGTCAGAGATATTTTTCATCGCGTTCAAGATCGCAGCGCCAATAGTTATGGTGGGTACGATGCTTTATGTTTCCGCCGGTTTGATGGGGCGCCTGATGCCGACCATGCAGGTGTTCTTCATCCTGATGCCGCTGCAGATCTATGCCGGATTTTTATTCATGGCAATGGCCCTAAGCGGCATGATGCTTGTTTATATAAATTTCTTTGAAGACAAACTTCAGCAGATATTCCAGTTCTGATATCAGAGATTACAGGCGACGTAGATCGCGGAATTATTTAATATCATCTGCTTTATCTTTTTCGATTTTATCATCGAATAATAATATAGCAGCTGGGTGATCTCTTTCTCGGCATCAGCGTTTTCATGAAAGGCGGAGGGTTTTTTGATATCATCCTCAAACAATAATGAGGCGGGTATCTGCAAAATTTCGGCGACATATTGCAGGCGCGAAGCACTGATGCGATTAATGCCCTTTTCATATTTCTGCAATTGCTGCGGACTTACCTTCATCAGCTTCGCAAGGCTTGCCTGAGAGAGCCCCCGGATCTTGCGATACATGCGGATTCGCTTGCCGATCAGCTTGTCATATAAAAAAATCTTACTTTCCATATCAATTTGTGATAGAGGTTAGTTACTAAACCTATAATTTAAATATATACATTATTTATACATATAGCAAGAATTATGTGTAAATAATATACAATTAATGTATATTTTATGGAAGAATTGTTTAAAAACATGCATTTGCAGCTTTCGACAGAGGATATTCGCAAGATCGATGAATGGAAGATCGCGCATGGGATGAAATCGCGCACTGAAGCTATTCGCGCGATGATCCGCATGGCAACAACTGGCGAAATCACGGAAGGCGGAAAGGCAAACAGCCTGCTTGAGAAAACAATATCTGAATTTTTAAAACCAGAGCAGAAGGTGAAAGCCAGCAATGAATCACTTGAAGAAATAGTGAGAAAGGTTGTAAAAGAAGAACTCCAGAAAATCCTAAAAGGTTAAATATATGCCAAGTTTTGACGTAGTTTCAGAAACGAATTCGCAGGAAATTGATAACGCGCTGAATTCCACAAAGAAGGAAATGCAGAACCGTTATGATTTCCGCGGCTCTAAATCAACCATCGAACGTGAGAAGGATGATGTGACCATCATTGCCGATGACGATATGAAAATGAAAGCGGTGATCGATATGTTCAAAACATATCTGACGCGCAGGAATGTGGATGTGAAATGTTTAGAGCTTGGCAAGGAAGAAATGGCAAGCGGCGGAACTATCAGGATGGTGGTGAAGTTGAAGAAGGGCATTGACCAGGATAATGCCAAGAAAATAACTAAAGCTGTGAAAGAAAAAGGCCTGAAAGTTCAGGCTTCAATCCAAGGTGAGCAGGTGCGTGTGACCGGTAAAAAACGTGATGACCTGCAGGAAGCTATCGCCATGATAAAAGGCCTCGGCATTGATCTGCCACTGCAATTCGTAAATTTCAGAGATTAATTTTTAACGCTGGTGCATGTAATTGCGAGCCAGAAATAAAATGTTGGCGAAGCAATCCAATAACTGTCATGCTGAACAAAGTGAAGCATCTCTCTTAATAAAAGGTGGATTGCCACGTCGGGCAAATGCCCTCCTCGCAATGACAAAGCTAATTAGAAATCAGCTTCGGTAACGCGCTCACCGGATGCAATATAATGCACCGCTTTGGTTATGTTGGTGCTGTAATCAGCGATACGCTCTAAGTTGCGCACGATCAGCATTAGCGTAATAGCATCATCAACATTTTTATTATCTTTCATGATATCTTTTTTGATGCTCGCAAAAATATTATCGGAAAGATCATCAACTCTATCTTCCATGCGCCATACTTTATTTGCTTCCATCACATCATGGTTTTTGAAGCCGGCGATTGCGTGCTGCATCATCTCGATCGCGCCTTCAACTAATTCGGTAAGGTCATTTTTATAGTTAGAAAGCAGTTCATTATTCACGCGTAGAATTTTACGCACCACCGATTCAACCATATCACCCTGACGTTCAATGATGGTGGAGATACGGATTGCACCGATAAGGTAGCGAAGATCAACTGCCAAAGGGTTACGCAGAGCGATCATATTAGTTGCAAGGATTTGCACTTCTTTTTCTAACTCATTGACCTTTTTATCAATTTCACGTGCCTGAGCGGCGCTTTCGCCCTTCTGGCTGGAAAGATTGGAGATGAACGTATTCATGCTGCCAATGACCAAATTGCTCATTGCTTCGATATATTCCGAGATATTGCCAAGTTCCTTATCAAAGGCTGAAACTGTATGTACGCGAGGCTTTTCCATCTAATTATCCGTATGATAATATTATAAATTTTATTGCATTAAAATGCAAGTTGCTTAAGAACTGGGGGTAATTTATATAAATAGACCAGAAACTACAAGGGAAAACAATGCCGGTAATGTCAGACAAATGGATCCGTGAACAGGCCTTAAAGCACGGGATGATCGAGCCTTTTGTTGATGCACAGGTGAAAAATTCACAAAAAGGTGAGGGGCTGATCTCTTTCGGGGTTTCATCATATGGTTATGATGCAAGGGTTTCTAATGAATTCAAAATCTTCACTAATGTCGATTCAGCCACAGTTGACCCGAAAAATTTCTCAAGCCAGAGCTTTGTTGACCGTAAAACCGATATTTGTATCATTCCGCCTAACAGCTTCGCGCTGGCACGTACGGTGGAATATTTCCGCATACCGGAAGATGTGCTGGTGATATGCGTGGGTAAATCTACCTATGCGCGTTGTGGCATCATTGTGAACGTAACGCCGCTTGAACCGGGTTGGGAAGGCCATGTGACGCTTGAGTTTTCGAACACGACACCGCTTCCTGCAAAGATCTATGCCAATGAAGGTGCCTGCCAGTTCCTGTTCCTTCAGGGCAATGAACCTTGCGAAGTTTCTTACAAGAAAAGATCAGGCAAATATATGGGTCAACAAGGTGTAACCCTGCCGAAGATATAAGTTTTCAGGCCTTATGGCCTTAAAGGAATTATGGACAGATTAATAATTGAAGGTGGCAAAAAACTCTCCGGCCGTGTGATGACAGCCGGTGCGAAGAACGCCGCTCTGCCGCTGATGGCGGCCGCTATCGCCACGGAAGAACAACTGCGCCTCACCAACATTCCAAACCTTTCCGATATCACCACTATGACAAATCTGCTGGTGCATATGGGTGTGGATTTCATGCTTGAGTGCAATAAGGAATATGAAGATTTTGATCATGGCCGCACACTGCTTTTTGATGCGAAGAATGTTGCCGACACAAAAGCACCATATGATATCGTGCGCCGTATGCGTGCCTCGGTTATCGTGCTTGGGCCTTTGCTTGCGCGTTTCGGTAATGCAGAAATTTCACTGCCCGGCGGCTGTGCGATCGGTGCGAGGCCGATAAATTATCACCTGATGGCATTTGAAAAAATGGGTGCCAAGATCGAACTTGAAGATGGTTATGTGAAAGCCACAACCCCGAAAGGCCGATTGGTTGGTGCTGAAATTTATTTCCCGAAAGTTTCAGTGGGTGCAACTGAAAATGTGCTGATCGCTGCAACACTTGCGAAAGGAAAAACCATTTTAAATAATGCTGCGCAGGAACCGGAAGTAACTGACCTTGCAAATTTACTGGTTGCAATGGGCGCAAAAATTTCCGGCATAGGCACTTCCCGACTTGTTATTGAGGGTGTAGAAAAATTACATGGTGCTGATTATAAAGTTGTACCGGACAGGATAGAGGCCGGAACATATTTAGCGGCGGCGGGCATGACCGGCGGTGATATTGAGGTGATGGGAATAACCCCTGATATCATGGAAAGCAGTTTGGTGGTTTTTGAGAAAATGGGCATGGAGATCGAGCGGAAGAAAGATTCTATACGTGCGCGTTCAAATGGAAGATTGAAAGCATGTTCGGTGGTGACGGAGCCGCATCCAGGCTTCCCAACTGATATGCAGGCACAGGTGACGGCCTTGATGGCGGTTGCAAATGGCCTATCTACCATAGAGGAAAATATTTTTGAGAATCGTTTCATGCACGTGCCGGAATTACAGAGGATGGGTGCCAATATCGCAGTAGAAGGAAACAAACTTGCGATAACCGGCATTGAGAATTTTAAAGCAGCGGAAGTTATGGCAACTGACTTGCGTGCTTCTGTTTGTTTGGTTCTGGCGGCGTTGAAAGCAGAGGGCAGAACAATTATAAACCGTGTTTATCATATTGATCGTGGTTATGAAAAACTGGAAGAAAAATTTGGCTCGCTTGGTGCAACCATCTTCCGCGAAAAGGCAAAAGCTGTATGAGATTATTATTCCTAGGTGATGTTGTGGGCAGAGCTGGCCGTGAAGCGGTGGTGAAGCATTTGCCAAGTTTGAAGAAAAAACTGAAAGCCGATTTCTGCATCGTTAATGGTGAAAATTCTGCAAATGGTTTTGGCATCAATGAAAAGATCGTGCAGGATTATATTAAGGCCGGCGCTGATGTTCTGACCTGTGGCGACCACTGTTTCGACCAGCAGGAGACCCGCTTTTTCATCAATCAATATCCGCAGATGCTTCGCCCGCTGAATTTCCCACCGCAACTGCCGGGCAAGGGTTTTAATATATATGAATTGCCGCGCGGAAAAAAGATTCTGGTGGTGCATGTGCTGTGCCAATTATTCGTGCGCTTTCAAGTCAATTGCCCGTTCGAGGCGATCAATAAACTGATGGAACAATATAAGATCGGCCGCGATGTGGATTATATTTTTGTTGATGTTCACGGTGAGGCGACATCAGAAAAAATGGCGATGGGGCATTTTCTTGATGGCAAAGTTTCAGCGGTTTGCGGAACACATACACACGTGCCAACATCAGATACGCAGATACTTCCTAAAGGTACGGCATATCAGACTGATGCCGGCATGTGCGGCGATTATGATTCGGTGATCGGTTTTGATAAAAGCGTTTCAGTATCAAGTTTCTTTAATAAGATACGCACGGAAAAAATGCGCCCGGCTGAAGGCATTGCAACATTGTGCGGTATGCTGGTCGAGATGGATGAGAAAACCGGCCTTGCCATAAACGCTGAATATGTAAGGTTTGGCGGGCGTTTGAAAGAACATCTGCCAGAGTTCCAGGCTTAAGGCTTTAAAGCGAAAATAGCGTTACAAAAGCGCAAATCAGTGCTATATTATTGCTCATGAAAATCACACTGAACGGCGAAGAGATTCTGTTGGAAGGGAATTTGAATATTTCCGGCCTGCTTGAAAAATATGCGCTTGATCGCAGGAAAATCGCGGTCGAAAAAAATCTTGAGATCGTGCCGCAATCAAGCTTTGAAGAAACAAATATCAATGAAGGCGATAATATCGAGATAATCCATTTCATTGGAGGCGGGTGATGAAAAAGTTTATTCTGTTAATGGCAATGATGTTTCTTTCAACTGCTTCATTTGCAGCAGATGATGGTTATGACTGCAAAACCGAACATGATAATATCGTGCAGGATCTGATGAAGCCAGTTGAATGCACGCATGATGAGGAATGTGCATATTTCGATTATGGTTATCCTTGGCAGCCGGCAGAATGCATTAAGGGTATTGTTAGCAAATCGAAAGAGACGCATAATATTTCGAATGTGGAGCTGATAGAAGAATATAACCAGCACTGCATTTATAATAACAAGGCAGAAAAGAAGAAATATGAAGAGTTTGCCGACAAGCTGGAGAAAAGCAGTTGCGATAATATGCAGCGCGTTTACTGTTACAAGGGTTATTGCCGCATGAACGGCTATGCAATATATAATGACAAATAATATGAAAGTTTTCCTTTTAGATAATTATGACAGCTTTACTTATAACTTGGTTCACTATCTTGGTGAGCTTGGTGCGGATGTGGAAGTTGTACGCAATAATGAGATCAGCGCTGCGGAAGTGATCGCGAAAAAACCTGATGCGATCGTGATATCACCTGGCCCGTGTGACCCGGACAGTGCAGGCATAACGCTTGATCTGATAAAGGCTGCAGCGGATAATGATATTGCACTTCTAGGTGTATGCCTGGGCCATCAGGCGATAGCGCAGGCTTTCGGTGGTGATGTTATTCGTGCGGATAAACCAATGCATGGAAAAATCTCTGAGATTTATCATGAAGGCAAGGGTGTGTTCAATGACCTGCCAAAACCTTTCAAGGCAACCAGATATCATTCATTAGTGGTGGCGGATAATAATAATTTTCCATCTGAACTGGAAGTGACTGCCAAAACAAATGATGGCGTTATCATGGGGCTTTCACATAAAACCAAGAATATACACGGTGTGCAGTTCCACCCAGAATCTATTGCATCTGAGCATGGGCATCAGCTCATCAAAAATTTCCTGAATAAAAAACAGAAATAAAAAAGGCGCCAATTTGGCGCCTTAATTTTTAGAATTTTATCTGGTGATTATTTACCAGCAGCTTTTTTAACAGCAGCGTTCAGGCGAGAAGTTAACCTTGCAGCAGCATTCTTTTTAACAAGGCCTTTAGTTGCGCCTTTAGCAAGTTTCTTCTGAGCTGTAACGAATGCAGTAGCAGCAGTTTTAGCATCACCTTTTGCAGCAGCAACGCGAACTTCTTTCACTGCAGTACGGATTTCTGTTCTGCCACGTGAGTTGCGAGCGTTCTTTTTGATCGCCTGTCTGTTAGCTTTTTCTGCTGATTTATGGTTTGCCATGTTAAATCTCTTTTAATCTTGTAATTTGTTAAGGCGCCCCTTTTAACCTAAATCAGGGCTTACGTCAAGGGCAAACTGCTTATATAGGCCTGATAGGATGGGTGGCTAATATATTGTATTTATTGAGGTTTAACCGGTAATGGTGGGAGATCCGGGTTAACCAGTTCATTATTGCTGACGGTTTTGAAAGGCTCCGGACTTGATTTCAGGGGTATCAAACCAAACTCTTCAATGGCCTGAATGGCAACTTCAACTTCAGCATCATCAAGATTATCAAAATCTATCGCAGCGATGTTTTTCACTTTCGGTGCGATTATATCAGGCGGCGACATTGCCGAGCAGAACATTAAAGTTTGGCAACCTGCATAGGCAGCGATGTGGGTATCAGCAGTATCATTACCCAGACAGAAAACCGCATTCTTCGCGATCGAGACCACGCCGTTCAAACTGGTTTTGCCGCAATAATTATACGGCTTGGTTTTGATGCACTGGGTGAAGATCATGCTCGCAAGCGGGATATCAACATTATCACCTACCAGCACTGATTTTATGCCGTGTTTTTCGTAAAGATAATCGATCACTTCGGCATATCTGCTTGGGTGCCATTTATAGGCAATCTTATCAGGATCACCGCCGGCGCAGATCATTGCATATGGTTTATCAAGCGGATCAGATTCGTTGTTTGCAAGATATGAAATGTTGATAAGCGGCACGGCTTTTATACCGGTGACACGCACCTGATCATGCAAAATATCGCGATATGTCTGGCCTTCCTGCGGTGTATATGGGTGAGAGCACCAGGTGAGCACACTAGAATTCCAGTTAGGTTTTTTAAAACCGATCAGGCGGAAATACCACTTGCTGCGCTCATCATTCTGCAGATCATATACCAGATCAAAATCGCCTTTGCGCAGGCGCTTCATCAGATCAACCACACCGCGCGGCTGGAACCAATATGGTTTTGCATCAAGCCATATCTTATCAAAGAAACGCGTGGAGCGGAAGAACTTCACCAAAGATTGTTCAGTGAGAACATATACCTCATCATCTTTGTGAAATTTGCGTATGGCAGCCATTGCCGGCAGGGATTCTATCGCACCCAGAAGCGGCATATATCTGATGACCAGTATTTTCCTTTTAGCCATGCAAATCCTTCATTTTGTAAAGTTCGCGCACTTTAGCAAGGCGGAGTGTTTTGCTGTAAGCATACATGATGCTCGCCATGAAGCCATCTATGCCATATAGGAAATATTTCCGGATAAATAAAGATTTGAAAAATGCCAGTATTGGCTCAATTACAATGCGCACACCTGGCGCTTTACGCCCTTTTGCGACCCATTCTTCAGCCTGAAGGGTGGTGTAATAATTTATTTTATCTGCCCAGTGTTTCAGGCTTTTGAAACAGCGGTGATTCACATAGCCTTCAATCTCACCCAAGCTTCCACCGCTTTGTTTTATCACTACAGAGTCATGAATGGTGCTATCGCGGAAGCCGGCTTTCTCTTTGTTATACAGGCGGATGAAATTACTGGTGACGCCAATATCAGGCGCTTTGCTTTGCGTCAGGAATAACATTTTCCAATGCATATTGAATGCAGCCTCGGTGGGTTCGCCATTCTCAAAAACTTTGAATATATTTGCTTTCACTTCTTCAGTGATCTCCTCATCGGCATCAATATTCAATATCCATTTATTGCGGCATTGATTTTCGCCGAATATTTTCTGTGCGCCAAAACCTTTCCACTCGTTATACATAACGCGGGCACCCAGCTTTTCTGCGAGTGACACGGTGCTATCGCTGCTGCCGCTATCAATAACCAGAATTTCATCGACCCAGTCACGCACGCTGTTTATGGCGTAGGAAAGGCGTTCTTCCTCGTCTTTAGTGATGATGAAAACCGAGATTGGCAGTTTCATTTTATGGTGGGACCCAAATATTGCTTATATATATTTAGCGTATTTTCGCACATTTGTGAGAGTGAAAAATCGGCTTTTATGCGATTTTGCGCTGCTTGGCCGATGGCTTTGGCTTTTTCATCACTAAGATCAAGCACTTCTGATATTTTTACCGCCAATGCTTCTTCACTGTTCGGTTCAACTAGAAAGCCGGTTTTGCCATCTTCAATTATCTCAAGGCTGCCACCATGTGCACTTGAGATCGCAATTTTACCCATCGCACCAGCTTCAGCGGTGACGCGGCCGAAAGTTTCCGGCTCGATGGAGGTGGAAAGAACAATGTCACTCGCCATAAGTGCAAGCGGCATATTTCTTACATCACCAAGAAAGCGGATCTTATTTTCCAACCCAAGTGATGAGATCAGGTTTTTTAATTCCTGATAATAGGAATTGTTTTCATCGACCGCCCCTGCAAATGCGATAATGAAATTTTTATCTTTTAAAATATGTGCTGCTTTAACAGCAACTTCATGCCCCTTCCAACGGGTGATACGCCCGGGAAGCAGGATAAGCGGAGTATTTGCAGGCAGGTTATTTATTGAGCGATAAGAATTAATTTCTTCCGCCGGAATTTTTGCCGGATCAAATTCATTGATATCAACACCACGATGGATGAGTTTTATTTTTGCTGGATCGACAGAATAAGTTGCAAGGATATGTTCACGGATAAAATTCGAAACCGCGATCACCGTATCACCTTTTGCCATGATGGCATTGTAATATTTCTTGAGCGGAAAATTGTTTTTATAAAACCCGTGAAAGCTGGTGATGAACGGGATTTTAAGCGAACGTGCAGCGAAAAATGCGCTCCATGCCGGTGCGCGTGAACGCGCATGAACGATACCGACATTATGTTCCTTACAGAGTTTTTTCAGGTCTACAATATTGGCGATTATATTAAGTGGATTTTTTGTATTGAGCCCGAGTGTATAATGTTCAATGCCAGCAGCAGAAAGCTTTTCAACCATGCGCCCGCCTGCTGAGGCAACGATCATGCGGAAGCCTTTTTCCCTGGCATAAAGGCTTAGGTCAATAGTGCCGCGTTCAACACCGCCGCTGTTTAATTGCGGCAGAACTTGCAGTATTGAAACTCTTTCTTTATTTATGTCAGAACCTGTATGAGCCACAAAAAATTACATTTAAACCCGACTGATTATCTAGCCTATAATGAATATAGTGCCAAACAAAATAATTTGCTGAAAATTATTTTCCTGTCCGGTTTCATGTCGGACATGACTGGCAGCAAGGCAACCTTCCTGCAGGATCTGTGTGAAGAAAAGGATATCGGCTTTATCCGTTTTGATTATGAGGGAACAGGGCTTTCAAGTGGGAATATCAAAGAAGGTTCCGTTGGCAGATGGAAGGAAAACGCCAGAAAAATCATAAATGAAATTGGTGGGGAAAAGAATATATTGATCGGTTCAAGCATGGGCGGGTGGATAATGAGCCTGCTTGCACTTGAAATGCCGGAAAAGATACATTCGCTGATAGGAATAGCTTCAGCGCCTGATTTTACTGAAAGATTGATATGGGACGAGCTGGACGCTGAAATACAGGAACAGATTATGGATGAAGGATATTACACTGTGCCAAGTGATTATGAAGCGGGCGATTATGATATCACTAAACTTTTGATCGAAGATGGCAGGAAACATCTGCTGCTGGATAAGAAAAAATTGAAGATAGATGTGCCGGTGACGCTGATACACGGCATGAAAGATAAAGATGTGCCTTACAGTTTCAGCATGGATCTGGGCGCAAGCTTAAGCTCTGACAGAGTTGAAATAATATTGCAGGAGCAAGGAAACCACCGCATGAGTGGGCCCGATGACTTAACCTTGTTGAAGGAAGTTGTGGAAAGGCATATATTATTTTCATGAGATTTTTCACGATCATTTTATTATTTGTTCTGCTGCTGCCAGTTATTGCGCACGCGGAGGATGAATTGAAGATATGCCAGGAAGGGATAGATAAATGCACCCCGCTGCAAAATGACGATGAGAAATATAGCAAGTGCATGCGACTGATGTGCTATGATTATTATTCCGATGCCGCGAAGAAAAATAACAATGATGCTGCCTATAAATTCCATTTCGTCGGCTTGCAGGAAAACAAGACCAAGAAAAAGCCGAACGAAATGGTGAAAACCTGCGAATATGGCTTGAGGAAATGTGACGCGCTTTCAAATACACCGCTTTATTACTGGGAGTGCATGGCTGATAGCTGTAACCACCCATCAGATGCGAGGCCGGATTGCCCACTCGGCCAGAATACATGTATTGACCGCCAGAAAATATATAATGACTGCATGAGGCTGCAATGCGGTGACCCGGCGGCAACGCCGCGCTCATGCCCTGAAGGCGCGATGGCTTGCGGTGAGGATTTACGCGCTTACTGGCATTGTGTTTACGGCGTGTGCCTGGGCCCGGTTGATAGTTACAAACACCCGCCGACAAGCAACAAGTTCATGGTGGTGGTTGATAATAAGGGTGTTAAACGCCGTGTGCAGGTGAACAAGTTAGAACCGGTTGCAACAGGTGCACCACTATGGCTGGCGGTTGCGCCACCAGGTGTTGATGGCAATGAATGGGTGCGTGAAACACCGCAGAAATTCATGCTGATAGGCAACCCGGCGCAATATATGCAATGCCCGATCCCGACCGCAATACTGGATTGCCGACTTAATGATATACGTTCATGCAGGTGCAGTGATGGCAGCACGCCGATCATGCTGAATGGCGCGCCTAAGCCGCAGTGGAGCGATTATTAAAATCTATTTAATTGTGTGCGGGAACCGGCACTGCGCCATGATAGAAATACCAGCCTAAACCGACAGTGAATATCAGGCAGCCATAAAGCGCGTGCTCGAACGCGACCAGCGGCAGGCTTCTGCCTTTGCTATATGTATAGCCAAATATCAGCCCGCCAACGGCGCATAAAATTACAGCGAAATAATTGGAAAATATTATATGCGCATAGCCGAAACAGAGGGCGCTTATAAGAATCAGATAATAATCGCTTTTGAAAATTGGCCTGTAGCGATGGAAGAAAAAGACGCGGAAAAGCATCTCTTGCGGATAAACCGAAAGTAGCGGATAGAGCACCATTATGATCGCCCATAAAATAACGCTGCGATGTATGAGGCTCAGGAATTTATCAGGCTCACGGAAATAAGTATAGGCGGTGAGAAGGAGGATAGCAGCAAACCAGAGGCTGATTATGCGAGTGAGGTTCTTTTTATTGAAGGCAGAAAAGCGGGTGAAATTATGGCGCTCAAAAGTTTTATCGTGTTTCAGTTCAAAATAACTAAGCAGCGAGAACAGCCATAGAGCCAGAAGAAAATATTTCTGCAGGGAAAAGCGGTGGATTATTTCCGGTAATAGAAGAAAAAGAGTGAAAAACTCGCTATATAAATATATTTTCCTGGTCATTAGCTGTTATATAAGGAATTAGCGTTAAGCAAACAAGATGAAGAATAAAGTATATATAATAGGTGCGGGCCCGGGTGATGTTGGGCTGTTGACGTGTAAGGCGCGCGAGTTGCTCAACAGTTATGCCGAAGTGGTGGTGCATGACAGGCTGATCTCAAAAGAGATATTGGATATCATCCCTGCAAAAGTGGAGAAGATATTTGCCGGAAAAGAACCTGATAACCACATTATGAAACAGGAAGAGATTAATAACGTGCTGGTTGAAAAGGCCAAGTCAGGCAAAAAGGTTGTGCGGCTTAAGGGTGGTGACCCATTCATTTTCGGCCGCGGCGGTGAAGAAGCAGAAACACTGAAAGCAGCGGCGATCGATTTTGAGGTGGTGCCGGGAATAAGTGCGGCGATCGGGGCGGCAGCGGAAAACCTGTTGCCGCTTACATATAGAAATCTGGCAGAAGGGGTGATGTTTATCACCGGCCATATACAGGGCGAAGGCGAAAATGGGGTGCCGCAACTTGAATATGAGTTACTGGCAAAAACCAAGGCAACGATTGCGTTATATATGGCGGTTAAGAATATCGGCGTGATAGCAGAAAAGCTTATTGCTGCCGGTAAGCCAAAAACCACTCCATGCCTGGTGGTAAGCAATGCCACGACGGGTGAGGTGAAAAAGCTTTATGCAAAGCTGGGTGATATTGCGGATAAAATGACCGAAAATGGCATCAAAAACCCAGCGATTATCTATATAGGCGATGTGGTAAAAATATCGCAAAACCTAGTTACAGCCTAGCTTTCAGCCGGAATTGCCACTTTGTTATTCCAACCTTACAGGTTTGAAATTAAGCTGCCCGGGATGGCAGAAGAAATAAAAGAAATAAACCCGGCGAGCAATACGGAAACGACCGTTAAGGAAATTCACCCACAAACTCCGCTGCAGCATTATTATGGCGTGTGTGAGCGTAAGGTGGAATTTGGCATGTTTCAGGAGCCACTGAACGTGGTAACCAATGTTGGCTTTTTTATCGCTGCTGCACTGATATTTTCGCTTTACCACAAAAACAAAGACTATCGCGGCCAGAAAATGTGGGATGTTTATTTCCTGAATATCTGCATGATATTCATTGGCGTTGCCAGTGTCACCTTCCACATGAACCCGAATAAATATACCGAGATCGCCGATACGGCATTCATCATATTATTCATCATAGTTTATTTTACCTCGGCGATGGTGCGGATAACCGTGCTTTCGAAATTCCAGGTGACGGTAGCGATGATGGCCTTCCTGTTCACCACCTATTTCCTGGTAAAAAATTTCCCGAACACTTTAAACGATTCGGTTGCTTATCTTTCCTCAATGGCAGCACTTATCTTCATTGCGGTCTACTTAAATGTTAAGCGCAGAAGTGCGGCCCAAGCCTTCATGCTTGCTTCGATAATCGGGATGGTTTCACTGTTCTTCCGCGTGATCGACAGGGAATTCTGCGATCAAATAACCACTGGCACGCACTTTATATGGCACACGCTCAACTCAGTTCTGCTTTATATTCTGATGAAGCAGCTGGTGAGAAGCATCAACCGACGCGCACGCATGTTGAAAATGGCGGCGGAAGAAGGGCTATAGAATATGGAAGAGAACGCACAGACAAATGTGACGACCGAACAACCAGCACCACAACCTCTGGCTGGTGGGCCGCTTCAATCTGAACAAATGCCACCGCAAACGCAGGCAGTGCAGGAACATGCTAATGTTACCAATTATGTTGATGGTTATTGCGAACGTGCGGGCAACCCGGCAGCAACGGCAGAGCCACTAAACCTTTTCACAAACTTTGCGTTTATCATCGCGGCACTTTTGATAGCATTGATGATGAAGAAATATCGCCTGTTCAAAGTGCAGAACCTGGATATCATTCTGCTTGATGTGGTGATGTTCACTATCGGTATCGGCAGCGGCATATTCCACTCGATCCCGAATTCACATACGGTGCTGATGGATGTTATTCCGATCGGCATATTCATACATTTATATATTGTGGTGTTCTTCAAGCGTGTGGTGAACTGGAACCTGGTGGTTTCGATTCTGGTGCTGCTGGCATTCATTGGTGCGGGGATCTGGTTCCAGAAAAACTTCTCGGCAGAAACTTTGAACGGCACGATTATGTATGTGCCGACCTATCTGATGCTGATTATAATGGTGTTCATATTATGCTTCGTGAAGCAGAACATGCTTTATGTTTATCTGATCAACACGGCGGTGATATGGACCTTCTCACTTGCTTTCCGCACTATCGATATGCAGATTTGTGGATATACTCATGGCATCGGCACGCACTTCATGTGGCATGTGCTGAATGCGATAGTGCTATATAGAATGCTTGCGCTGGTTGTTGGCGACAAGATAGTCAAAATGCAGGCACAACAGCAGCAACAGCAATAAGCTAAATTAATTATCGAACTGCTTCAGAAGTTTTTTGGTGAATTTCAGAACATCATCCTTGATAGAAGGAATGCTCATCGCGAAAGCAAGATTTGCCTCAACAAAGCCACGACGTGAACCACAATCAAAACGCTGAGCATCGATAACATAGGCATAGGAGCGTTTTTTCTCTTTGGCCATCTTGTTAAGTGCATCAGTAAGCTGGATCTCACCGCCTGCGCCTTTTTCCTGATGTTCAAGATAATCAAAAATCTCAGGCTCTAATATATAGCGGCCGCTGACAGTATAATTCGAAGGTGCAACTTCGGGATCCGGCTTTTCAACCATTGATCTGATCTTGATGAGGTTGCCATTAATGCTTTCAGGCTCGATAACGCCATATGATTTAACTTTCTCGCGCTCAACTTCTTGCACGCCGATCATGTTGCCTTCAGAATAGGCATCAGCCATATCTTTCAGCACTGATTTTTCAGAAAGGAAAAGTTCATCAGCAAGCAGAACCGCAAATGGTTCAGCAATGAACTGGCGCGCGCAAAGCACGGCGTGGCCAAGGCCAAGCGGTTCACGCTGGCGGATGAATGCAACTGAGCTTGCCTTCGGCAGCCAGTCTTTCGCGATGGAAAGAACTTCCTTCTTCTGTTTTTCTTCAAGAACTTTTTGCAGCTCAAACGCGTGATCGAAATGGTTCTCGATAATATTCTTATTACGACCGGTGATGAAGATGAACTTCTCAACGCCTGCGCCGACAGCCTCTTCAAACGCATATTGGATTAGAGGCTTATCAACTATCGGTAACATTTCTTTTGGCATTGCTTTCGTAGCCGGCAGGAAGCGTGTGCCAAGACCGCCGATAGGGAATACTGCTGTTTTAAGTTTAGACATGAAATATATTCTGTATTATACGAGTTCGGTATATATTCCCGCTTAATGAAAATCAACAAACTTAAATTAAATAATTTCCGTAACCATGCGCATTTTGAAGTGAGCGTGGATAAAAATATCGTGGCGATAACCGGTATGAACGGCATGGGCAAGACCAATATATTGGAAGCCATATCGTTGCTTATCCCGGGCAGGGGCTTCCGCAAGGCCGGTTTGGATGAGCTGCAGAAGCAGGGTGAGGATAGGAAAGCACCATGGAGTGTTTTTGCTGAAATTGAGGATAGGGATGAAATAAACCAGATAGGTACCGGGTTTGATGCCGAGAAGTTCTTCGAATCGGGTCGGGAGAAAAGAGTGGTGCGGATTAATGGTGAAACCATGCGCGGTGTTGGTTCACTCGGGGAATATGTGAGCATGGCGTGGTTGACCCCGGCGCAGGATATGACGTTCCAATCGGGCATGGCGGCACGTGATTTCCTTGATAATATCTGCGAGCTTTTCTTCCCCGATTACAGTTCGCAGATCGGTGCATATAACAAATTGAAATCGCAGCGCCGCAAATTGCTTTCACATAATTATGACGAAAAATGGCTGAACTCTCTGGAAGCACAGATGGTGCAGAAGGGCGTGGCGATAACTTACAGCCGTTTTGAAGTGCTGGAGCGCATCAATAAGGCGATGGCACTGACCGGCAATTCCAGCTTCCCGGCGGCTTTGGTTGAGATAGAAGGTGAGGTGGAGGAGTTGCTGCTTAATAATAAGGCGGTTGCGGCGGAGAATGATTATATCATGTTGATGAAAAATTCCCGTGAGCAGGATGGCTACACCGGAAAGACCAGCTACGGCCCGCACAGAACCAAACTGAAAGTTACGCATCTGGTGAAAAATCAGGTGGCGGAATTATGCTCGACCGGTGAGCAGAAAGCCATGCTGCTTTCGATCATGCTTTCGGGTGTGGTGGCGAAGCGAAATTCAAGCGGGATAACGCCGATAATTCTGCTGGATGAGATCATAGCGCATCTGGATGATGAAAAGCGGTTGAAATTACTGCAATTTCTGGTTGATATAAATGCCCAGGTCTGGGCTTCCGGCGTGGATTCCAGCGATTTTGAAGCCTTGAAGGAAAAGGTGCAGAATATCGTCCTGTAAAGGCGCATGTTTTTTGCCGGTATATAAACCGGAATTGCAAGCAAAAAAAATTAAAAATTTCGAAAAAAACTAGTGCTTTATCCTGCACAGGGTTTATTATAAAATTTGAACAAAAAATCACCTAATTTTTTTGAGGGTTTTAAACATGGCAGTAAAGAAAATGGCAGAAAAAGAACAAGTCAATTTTGAAGAAGAAGTCAGTACGGAAAATTTTGAGCAATCATATGATTCAAGTTCCATTAAGGTTCTGAAAGGCCTTGATGCGGTTCGTAAACGCCCGGGAATGTATATCGGTGATACTGATGATGGTTCAGGCCTGCACCACATGGTTTATGAGGTTCTGGACAATGCGATCGACGAAGCGCTCGCAAAACATTGTGACCTTGTTACGGTTTCCATAAACGAAGATGGCAGCGTTACCGTTGCTGATAACGGCCGTGGTATCCCGGTTGATATTCACAAGGAAGAAGGTGTTTCTGCAGCTGAAGTTATCATGACGCAACTTCACGCCGGCGGTAAGTTCGACCAGAATTCATATAAGGTTTCCGGTGGTTTGCACGGTGTTGGTGTGTCGGTGGTGAACGCGCTTTCGGTTTGGTTGAAGTTAACAATCTGGCGCGATGGCAAAGAACATTTCATCGAATTTGCGCATGGCGATGCGGTGGCTCCACTAAAAGTTGTTGGTGATGCAAAAGGCAAACGCGGTACGCAGGTTACTTTCATGCCTTCATCTGAAACATTCACACAAGTTGAATTTGATTATGAAACTCTGCTTCACCGCATCCGTGAGCTTGCGTTCCTGAATAGCGGTGTGAGAATTCATCTTTCTGATAAGCGCCTTTCAGCAAAAAATGAAGCAGGTGAAGAACGCGCTGATGAACTATATTATGAAGGCGGGGTGAAAAGCTTCGTTGAATATCTGGATAAATCTAAAAAGCCGGTGCATGAGTGTATTTACCTGACCGGTGAACATAGCGGCATTTCGGTTGAGGTTGGCGTTGAGTGGAATGATTCATACCACGAGAACATGCTGTGCTTCACAAACAATATTCGCCAGCGTGATGGCGGAACACACCTTGTGGGCTTCCGTTCGGCATTGACGCGCCAGATAAATAATTATCTGGAATCACTGGGCCTGAATAAAAAACAGAAGATCACACTTTCAGGTGAAGATGTGCGCGAAGGTTTAACCTGCGTGCTTTCAGTGAAAGTGCCTGATCCGAAATTCAGCTCACAAACGAAAGATAAACTTGTTTCATCTGAAGTTCGTCCGGCTGTTGAGCAGGTGGTGAATGATAAACTCGGCACATGGTTCGAGGAGCATCCGCTTGAAACAAAATTAGTTATTACAAAAGCGATTGAAGCTGCAACTGCACGTGAAGCTGCGCGCAAAGCGCGTGAATTAACACGCCGCAAAGGTGTGCTGGATATATCTTCACTTCCGGGCAAACTGGCTGATTGCCAGGAGAAAGACCCGGCACTTTCTGAACTATTCATCGTTGAGGGTGATTCAGCAGGCGGTTCGGCGAAGCAAGGCCGCACAAGAACAACTCAGGCAGTTCTTCCGCTTAAGGGTAAGATCCTGAACGTGGAAAAAGCGCGCTTCGATAAAATGCTTTCATCTCAGGAAGTGGGCACGCTTATCACCGCACTTGGCACAAGCATCGGCGAGGAGCTGAACCTGGATAAACTGCGCTACCACAAGATCATCATCATGACGGATGCTGACGTGGATGGTTCACATATTCGCACATTATTATTAACATTCTTCTTCCGCCAGATGCCGCAACTGATCGAACGTGGTTATCTATATATCGCACAACCTCCGCTTTACCGAGTGAAAAAAGGCTCATCTGAAGTTTACCTGAAAGATGACGAGGCGCTGAACGAATTCCTGCTTTCAAATATTTCTGAGAGCGCGATCCTGAAAACTTCTGCTAATGATCAGATCGCGGGCAACCACCTGCTTGATCTGACACGCAAAGTGATAAAGTTCAATGATCTGATCCAAAGCCTGAAACGCCACGCAGATCCTGTTTTGGTTGAAGCTCTGGCACTTTCAGGTGCACTTTCAAAACAGAAAACTTTGGATATAGCAAAAGTTGCGGCTGAATATATGAACCGTAATTTATCTGATAATAAACACTGGAAAACTGAAACCGAAGGCGAGAGCGTTATATTCACGCGCATGGTGAAAGGTGTTAAGGAAAAACTTACACTTCCACCGGCAGTTATTGCTTCACCTGAAGGCAAAAAACTTGCCGAGCTTGCGAAAGAATTTAACGATCTTGATAAGGCAACATTAACTTATAAAGATGAAGTTATTGCCGTGAATGGCGCACTTGATCTATTTACCCGCACTATCGACTTAGGCAAGAAAGGCTGCACGATCAGCCGTTTCAAGGGTCTTGGTGAAATGAACGCTGAGCAGCTTTGGGATACAACGCTTAACCCTGAATCACGCACATTATTACAGGTGAAGATCGAGCAGGCGGAAGATGCTGATCTGATCTTCTCGACATTGATGGGCGATGTGGTTGAACCGCGCCGTGATTTCATTCAGAAAAATGCACTGAATGTTTCAAATCTTGATGCTTAATTTTTAAGTTATCGGAATCAAAAAGAAAGGCGGGAAATTTCCCGCCTTTTTTGTTTTAGGCAAGTTCTTTGCCAATTAAATTGTTGGCGTATTTGATGAGTTTTCCAAGGTCGGATTCAAGCGGTTTTGAAGTAAGGGCGATAACTATATTACCATTAACTTCCTGGATTTTGATATTTGCCGGAAGGTAATTGGCATCAGTACCGGGAATATTATTTAAGTGAGATAATATTTCTGATTCAGCCTTATAAAGCGCAGGATTTGATTTATCATCAAGTTTTATTACTGCAGCAGCAACGGGTTTCTTGCCAAAATGTTTTTCCAGATCCACAACATGACCGTTCAGAAGCGTTTGAACATTGCCGCCTGTATTAGTCTCAAACATAGCTCTATCGGCGACACCTTTCAAAATGGTACCTAGGCCGAAACGTCTATCGAGTGGCCTGCCAGAACGTGCATATTCTACTTTTTCTATTTCTACAGCGGTATCAGGAGCTGCAGTTATTTCATTTTGCTTGTTATCCGGAGTTTTAATAGCCACATTGCTATTATTATAATTAACTTTTGGTTCTTGAGGCCTTGATCTGCGCTCCAGATCTCTGATAACATCAGAATATTCAGCCAGGGCACCTAGCTGATCGCTGATATTATACATAATAGATTTATTCACAGCTTCACTATGAGTCATGAGATTATAAGTAAATCCTTTTTTTCTTATACTGCCTTCTGGCTTAGGTTTTGCAGCTTCAAATTTTTTAAGTTCAAAGAATCTTTTCTTACCTTCATCAGTTGAAATATCTATTTTTTCACCAGATCTGACATTAACTTCCATTTCAAGATTGGATTTAAAAACTGCCTGTTGCTCCGGAGTTCTGAAAAAAGAATTGCTCGGATCAGAAAGCCTTAACTTTTCGATATCCTTTTCTGAAACCTGCTTAGCCAGATCCTTTTTATATGCCTTGGCATCAAAGATGGTCATGCCGTTGCTGTTTTTCCAATATTTATTATTGGCTATATTACTGTCAACGATGACGGGCTCTTTATTTTCTGCAGCATATTTTTCAACCGCAGCCTTGCTGGCGTTTATATCTATTGTTTGAGAAGAAACAAAGTTAACGCCTGAAAAAGTGAATTCCGGTTTTTCTTTATTAAAATAATTGCCTTTTGTAAAACGATTCAAAGCGTCAGCTATATGTTGATCTGTTATGTTGGCATCAGGATAATCAGCGCGATAGGCTTCCAAATTGAATGAAGATCTAACTGGGCCGTTTTGATTATTTGTTGTGCTGAGATATTTTTCATCAATAATGCAGCTGCCTATTTTTGCAATAAGCTCTCTTTCTTTATATTTATGTTCGTTGAAGGAATTTATTAAAGCGATTTTATCTGCGGTTTCTTTCAGATCGATATCCGTATGTGTAAAAATCTTTCCGTCACTTGCGGCATCATGCCATGTAGTTGCGCCCTGGCCTCCAGCAGCTCTAACAGTCACCATGTTCAGAAGACTTTTTAGATTTACATCAGTATAACCTTTAACATCAAAGTTGCCTTTCTTGTCCACATAATGTTGCGGCAGACTTTTATAATTCTCGAATTCACTAGCCATAGTTCAACTACCCACCAAAGTTTTAATTTTATGAATCTAAATTTGTTTAAAGCCCCAAAAGAAACTCTAATTCCCAAAATAGAGCAAGATTATTACATATAAATATTAATAAACCGTTAATGAAATGCAAGATTTTAAAATAATTGATAAAATTTTTTAAATGCTTATAAGATGCTGACAAATCAAGGCTTATGTTATTAATAATGATTCTTAATTAGATGCCTAAGTTATTCGTAAATGGACAGGAAATTGAAGTCCAACCCGGTATGACGGTGCTGCAGGCCTGCGAAATCGCAGGTGTTGAGGTGCCAAGATTCTGCTACCACGATCGCCTCAAGATCGCCGGAAACTGCCGTATGTGCCTGGTCGAGGTGCAACCCGGCCCCCCTAAACCTGCCGCTTCATGTGCAATGCCAATTGCTGAAGGAATGAAGGTTCTAACCAATAGCCCGATGGTGAAAAAGGCCCGCGAAGGCGTGCTTGAGATGCTTCTGATTAACCACCCGCTTGATTGCCCGATTTGCGACCAGGGTGGTGAATGTGACCTGCAGGACCAGACAATGGCCTATGGCCGGGGCACCAGCCGTTATGATGAACATAAACGCGCGGTGACGAATAAAGATTTTGGCCCGGTGGTTAAAACTGAAATGACGCGCTGCATTCACTGCACGCGTTGTGTACGCTTCATGGAAGATGTGGCCGGTGTGCCGGAGCTTGGCGCGGTTTCCCGCGGTGAGCATATGGAGATCACTACTTACACAGGTAAGGGCCTTTCATCAGAACTTTCGGGTAATATAGTTGACCTGTGCCCGGTTGGCGCTCTGACCTCAAAACCATATTCATTCAAGGCCCGTCCTTGGGAATTGAAGAAAACCGAGTCGATCGACGTTTTGGATGCGGTCGGCAGTAATATCAGGATCGATTCACGTGCGAATGAAGTTATGCGTATTCTGCCGCGCCTGAATGAGGAAATTAACGAGGAATGGATCTCAGACAAAACGCGTTTCGGTTTTGAAGGCCTGAAATTCCAACGCCTTGATAAGCCATATCTACGCAAGAAAGAAAAACTCAAAGCGGTTGAATGGGGCGAAGCGATCGACGCGGTTGTTGAAGTGCTCAAGAAAACTCCGGCGAATAAAGTTGCTGCAATCGTTGGTGATCTGGTTGATGCAGAAAGCATGTTCGTGCTGAAAACTCTGCTGGATAACCTTGGCGTGAAATCATATGACTGCAGGCAGGATGGCACAGTTTATGATGTGACCATGCCAGCAACTTATAAATTCAACACCGGAATTCAGAATATAGAAAATGCTGATGCGGTGCTGTTGATCGGCGCGAACCCTCGATATGAGGCATCACTTATAAATACGCGCGTCCGTAAAACATGGATGAATAATAAAATGCCGATCGGCGTTATCGGTAGCGATGTTGACCTGACCTATCAAACGACTTATCTCGGCGCTGATGTGAATATCATTGATGATATCACAGCAGGTAAACACCCATTCGCAGACAAATTCGCAAAAGCGAAAAACCCGGTGGTGATAATCGGTAATTCGGTTTTCAAACGTGCTGATGCATATTCTGTTTATGCAAGTGTGATGAAGTTTGCGAAAAAATATAATGTTATTCGCGAAGATTGGAATGGTGTTTCAACTCTGCAGAAAGCGGCAGCCCGCGTTGGTGGTTTAGAGCTTGGCTTTGTTCCGCAGAAAGGCGGCAAGGCGACCAATGAAATTTTAAGCGCATGTGCTTCTGGCGATATAGAAGTGCTGATCCTTCTGGGCGCTGATGAGATCGATATCAGATCGATCGAAAAAACATATACTATATATATAGGACATAACGGTGATGCAGGTGCGCATGCTGCAGATGTGATCCTGCCGGGTGCTGCATATACGGAAAAAGATGCGATCTATGTGAACACGGAAGGCCGCGTGCAACATGCGAATCTTGCAATTCTGCCTCCGGGCCAGGCGCAGGTTGATTGGAAAATCATCAATGAAATCGCAACACGTTTACAGCAAAAAACTTTTGCTGATCAGAAAGAAGTGCGTGCAAGTATGGCTGAAAGCAATGCGATTTTTGCAAGCAAAGATGTTCTGCAAAAGCCAGTTTATCCTGATGCAGAGCTGCTTACAGGCAAGCTGACAAATAAAGCTATAGAAACTGAAAGCTTCAATTTCTATCAGACCGATCCACTTTCGCGCATCAGTAAAACGCTGAATGCATGTAATAAAGAATTCGGCGAATTGAAAAATTTCTGGAAAAAATCTGAAGTAGCATGATCATTGGTGGCGTAAATATAGTTGATTGCGTGAAGACCCTGCCTGATTGCCAGCCGGTGATCTGGATGGTGCTGCGCGTGGTTGCTTATCTGGTGCCGCTGATCCTTTCGGTTGCTTACCTTACATATGCGGAGCGTAAAGTTATCGCCGCTATGCAGATGAGAAAGGGCCCGAATGTGGTTGGCCCATTTGGTTTGCTGCAGCCTATCACTGATGCGGTGAAATTATTATTCAAAGAAACTATTATCCCGGCGAAATCGAATAAGGTTCTGTTCCTCGCTGCACCGATGCTGACATACATATTAGCGATGGTGGGCTGGGCGGTGATCCCAGTTTCTGAAGGTTGGGAACTGGCAAATTTAAATGTTGGTGTGTTATATCTTTTTGCGATCTCTTCACTTGGTGTTTATGGTATCATCATCGCGGGTTGGGCTTCTAACAGCCAATATTCTTTCCTTGGTGCGATACGTTCATCAGCGCAGATGGTTTCATATGAAGTGTCACTTGGCCTGATAGTTATAACGGTTCTGCTTTTTGCAGGCTCAATGAATTTGAGTGATATCGTGCTGAGTTATAAAGCGCGTACGTGGTATGAGCAGTTGATGCTGGTGCCGATGTTCTTTGTGTTTTTCATTTCATCACTGGCTGAAACTAATCGCCATCCGTTTGATCTTCCGGAAGCTGAGGCTGAACTTGTAGCGGGCTTCAATGTGGAATATTCTGCGATGGGTTTCGCATTATTCTTCCTTGGTGAATATGCGAATATGATTTTGATGAGTGGCATGACCACTATTCTTTTCCTTGGCGGCTGGCTGCCACCTTTTGATATTGAGATACTTCATAAAGTTCCGGGGATAATCTGGTTCGTTGCGAAAGTTTGTGTGCTTTTGTTCTGCTTCCTTTGGGTGCGTGCGGCACTTCCGCGTTATCGTTATGATCAGCTGATGCGCCTGGGCTGGAAAGTTTTCCTGCCGCTTTCACTTTTGTGGGTGGTGCTGGTTTCAGGATATTTGGAATTTAGCGGGAGGTTACAGTAATGTTTAACTCGTTGAATAAATTATTCTTGCGCGAAGTGGCACTCGGCATGTTCAGAACATTTACTTATATGTTCAAGCCGAAAGTGACTATCAACTATCCTTATGAAAAGGGCCCGATCTCAACACGATTCCGCGGTGAGCATGCGCTTCGTCGTTACCCGAATGGTGAGGAACGCTGCATCGCGTGCAAATTATGTGAAGCGGTTTGCCCGGCTCAGGCGATCACTATTGAAGCTGAAACACGAGATGACGGTTCACGCCGCACCACGCGTTATGATATCGATATGACAAAGTGTATCTATTGCGGATTGTGCGAAGAAGCCTGCCCGGTTGATGCAATTGTTGAAGGACCGAATTTTGAATTTGCCACCGAGAAACATGAAGAGCTGCTTTATAACAAGCAGAAACTTCTTTCGAACGGTGATCGCTGGGAGCCAATCTTGGCGAAAAGGTTAGAAGTGGAAAAGGATTTCAGATAGATGGATTTCACGACGATCATATTTTATTTATTCTCATTCGCTGTGATCGCTGCAGCGGTGCTGGTGATCTCATCTCGCAATCCGGTGCATTCAGTTTTGTGGCTGATCTTTGCCTTCTTTAACTCCGCAGGCCTGTTTGTTCTGCTGGGCGCTGAGATGCTTGCGATGCTGCTGGTGATTGTTTATGTGGGTGCGGTTGCGGTGCTGTTCCTGTTCGTGGTGATGATGCTGAATATAAAAACCGAAGCGCTCAGAAAGGGCTTCCAGGCTTACCTGCCGCTTGGGCTTATACTTGCTGTTGTTCTATTCGCAGAACTGGTGATGGTGATAAATAATTCCAACCACCGCATAGATATTGCAAAAGATGGCCAGCCGCCACTTGCTGAAGTTGTAACTGAGGAGAAAACTGCGGAAGAAAAAACTGAGCAGAAACCTGGTAAAAAAGAGATCGTTCACAAAAGTAAAAAAACAAAAATAGAAAAAACTGAAAAAGTTAACGGCAAAGAAGTGAAGAAAGAAACGGTTGAGAAAACCGATGCCGATGTGACAGAAGATACAAATGTTGATGAGAGCAAAGATAATATCGAAACTGAAGAACACATCACCAATGCTGAGGCGATCGGCCATGTGCTTTATACGCAATATGTACTTTATTTTGAGGCTTCCGGCCTGATATTGTTGGTTGCGATGGTTGGTGCGATCGTGCTGACATTGCGCCATCGTGAAGGTGTGCGCCGCCAGAAAATTTCCGAACAGGTTGATCGAAAACGCGCTGATTCTATCAGGATAGTGAGCGTTGAAACCGGTAAAGGAGTTGAGTAATGGATAATATGAACCACATATTAACGCAAATCACTCTGCAGCATTATCTTTGTGTTGCTGCAGCACTTTTCACCATTGGTGTGTGCGGGATTTTCTTAGGCCGCAAGAACATCATTAATATAATGATGGCGATCGAACTTATATTATTGTCAGTGAATATAAACTTCGTTGCTTTCTCGGTTTATCTTGGCGATATCAAAGGCCAGATCTTCACATTCTTCATCCTCACGGTTGCAGCTGCGGAAGCGGCAATCGGCCTTGCGATATTGGTGGTTTATTACCGCAATAAGGCAAGCGTTGAAGTTGAAGATATAAATAGTTTGAAAGGATAATTGGTTTAGATGGACCTATATATTAAATTGATAGTTTTCCTTCCTCTTGCAGCTGCGGTGATAGTTGGCCTGAATACGCGCCGCCTTTCAACGCTGAATGCGCAGCTTATCACAACCATTGCAACCGGTGCTGCGGCAGTGCTTTCATGGATAGTTTTTGCCGATGCGCTGCAGGGCAGTAAATATCATATCTTCCTGCTTTCATGGGTTGATGTTGGTGATTTTGTTGCTAGGTGGCAGCTTCGTGTTGATGTGTTGACGGCAATAATGCTGACGCTTGTCACAACGGTTTCATCGCTGGTGCATTTATATTCAATTGGCTATATGGGGCATGATGAGCACCCGCAGCGCTTCATGGCATATCTGTCGCTGTTCACATTCTTCATGTTGATGCTGGTCACTTCCGATAACCTTCTGCAGGTGTTTTTGGGTTGGGAAGGTGTGGGTGTTGCATCATATTTACTGATCGGTTTCTGGTATAAAAAACAATCTGCATGCAATGCAGCGATGAAAGCATTTCTGGTGAATCGTGTGGGTGATTTTGGCCTGGCACTTGGTTTATTTGCGGCCTATGTATTATTCGGCACAATCTCTTTCACTGAAATTTTTGCAGTTGCGCCAAGCAAATTAGATGCAACATTTACAGTGTTTGGCCACCAGTGGAATGCGATCACAACTATATGTATATTGTTGTTCATCGGCTGTATGGGTAAATCAGCGCAGCTGGGTTTACATACATGGCTGCCGGATGCGATGGAAGGCCCGACGCCGGTTTCTGCACTCATCCACGCCGCAACGATGGTGACCGCCGGTATATTTTTAGTGGCAAGATTTTCACCAGTGTTCGAACTTTCTCACACTGCGCTTGCGATGGTGACAATTGTTGGCGCAACAACTTCGATTTTCGCAGCAACAATTGCGCTGACGCAGAATGACATCAAGCGCATCATCGCTTATTCAACCTGTTCACAACTTGGTTATATGTTCTTCGCCTGCGGTGTTTCTGCTTATGGTGCAGGCATTTTTCACCTATATACTCACGGCTTTTTCAAGGCGTTATTGTTCCTGAGTGCCGGTTCGGTGATCCACGCGATGAGCGATGAGCAGGATATCAGAAATATGGGCGGCATCTGGAAAAAGATCCCATTCACCTATGCGATGATGATGATCGGCACGCTTGCTATCACTGGCTTTCCACTGCTTTCAGGTTACTACTCAAAAGATATGGTGCTTGAAACCGCTTATGCTGCCGGCATGAACGGCAATGGTTTTGGTGCTTATGCTTACTGGATAGGAATTATAACGGCAGGCTTAACGGCTTTCTATTCATGGCGTTTGATATTCCTGACCTTCCATGGTGAATGCCGTGCCGACCATCACACGCAAGAACATATTCATGAATCACCATTAGTGATGACAATTCCATTATTGGTACTTTCTATCGGTGCAGTGATCGCTGGTGGAATATTAGCAAAACATTTCGGTATCGTTTCTCCTGATCTCACATTCTGGCATGGTGCGATCGCAGAAGGGCATGTGGGCTCTCAGGTTGAATGCATCAAGGCACCATGTGAAGGTGGCTTAGTAAGCATATATGAAGCGGCGCATAAAATTCCGGAATGGGTTGAAGCATCGCCGATGATAGTTGGTGCGCTTGGTTTTGTGGTTGCACTGGTGTTCTACTTAATTGCGCCTTCAATCCCGGTGAAGCTCGCGAATGGTTTGAAGCCGCTATATAAATTATCATATAATAAATGGTATTTTGATGAGCTTTATAATTTTCTGTTCGTTCGCAGCGCGAAAAAGATCGGCCTGTTCTTCTGGAAATATATTGACCAGAAAACCATCGATGGTTTGGGGCCAAACGGTTTTGCCAAAGTTTCTGATAAGCTTGGTGTTTATTTCAGAAAAGTTCAGACCGGTTATGTTTATCACTATTCATTCGTGATGATGCTGGGCCTGATATTGATGTTAACTTATTTATTGGTGCGGTAAGATGCAGATAAACCTTCCAATCCTTTCATTGATAACTTTCCTGCCACTGGTGGGTGTGCCGCTTATATTGGCATTTGCACGCGGTGTGCATGCTGACAGGAACGCGAAAATAATAGCACTTGTTGTATCGCTGGTTGCTTTCGCGCTTTCACTTTTCCTGCTGCATAACTTTGACCCGACTGAAAGCGGCTATCAGTTCGAAGAAAAGTTCGAGTGGATAAAAGATAGCGGCATTTTATATCACCTTGGAATTGATGGCATATCAGTTTATTTCATCGTGCTAACAGCTTTCCTGATCCCTGTATGTGTGCTTGCGAGCTGGAATTCCATCACAACTCAGGTTAAGGAATATATGATCCTTTTCCTGCTGCTGGAAGTTCTGGTGATCGGTGTTTTCGTGTCGCTTGATTTCCTGCTTTTCTATTTCTTCTTCGAAGCTTCTCTTATCCCGATGTTTATCATTATCGGTGTTTGGGGTGCAGAAAATCGTGTTTATGCCGCGTTCAAATTCTTCCTCTATACATTGCTTGGTTCAGTGTTCCTGCTGCTGGCGATTCTATATATGTATAACCAGTTCGGCACGACAGACATGGTGGTGTTAACACAAAAGGCACCACAACTTTCACTCGGTGTGCAGAAGATTTTATGGCTTGCCTTCCTTGCATCATTTGCGGTGAAAGTGCCGATGTGGCCGGTGCATACATGGCTGCCGGATGCGCACGTTCAGGCACCAACAGCGGGTTCGGTGATCCTTGCCGGTGTGTTATTGAAACTTGGTGCTTATGGTTTCCTGAGGCTTTCACTGCCGATGCTGCCTGATGCATCAAAATATTTTGCAGATTTCATCTATGTGCTTTCATGCATTGCGATAGTTTATACATCGCTGGTGGCGCTGATGCAGGACGATATGAAAAAGATGATCGCTTATTCATCGATCGCGCATATGGGCTATGTGACCGCAGGTATATTCTCGTTCACCGAGCAGGGCGTGCAGGGTGCGATATTCCAGTGTTTGAGCCACGGTATAGTTTCAGCGGCGCTGTTCCTGTGTGTGGGCGTGCTTTATGATCGCATGCATACGAAAAAGATCGCAGCCTATGGTGGTGTGGTGAATAAAATGCCGGCTTTCGCATTGATGTTCATGGTTTACACTATGGCTTCGGTCGGCCTGCCGGGCACTAGCGGTTTTGTCGGTGAGTTCCTGGTGATGCTTGGCGTGTTCAAAGATAATATCATCCCGGCGATATTTGTGACCACAGGTGTTGTGCTTGGTGCTGCTT
Organism: Pseudomonadota bacterium; assembly: GCA_048498735.1. Lineage (GTDB taxonomy): Bacteria > Pseudomonadota > Alphaproteobacteria > Rickettsiales > UBA8987 > JAMHZE01. Next base: position 10,831 of record JBEHXK010000005.1, on the reverse strand, counting down.
ACATGCTGTGGTTATATAAGCGTGTGGTTTATGGTGATGTGACCAATGATGAAGTTGCGCATTTAACTGACCTGAACATTTATGAGAAGATCACGCTTTATCCGATCGCAATTTTAGCGGTTTTCTATGGTATTGCGCCTTGGTTCGTAACACATGAAACGGCTGCAAGCGTGCAGCATTTATTAACCAGATTCTCGCCAATGGTTTAACTTATGATTGATAATCTGCAATATCTGAAACCCGAAATAATATTGGCCATTTCTGCGATGCTGATATTGATGGTGGGCGTTTTCAGGCAGAACAAGCAGGGAATTGTGAACCAGTTATTCGGGCTTGGGATTGTGGCGCTGGTGGTGGTAATAGCAGCGCTTTTCCATCTGCATGGTAAAATGATTGGCAGCGAACCAGCGGGAAATATTTTCGCTTTTGACCGCGCTTTTATATTCGATGATTTTTCTTTCGTGATGAAACTTCTTATAAGCCTGATCTCGATCGCGGTGATGATAATCGCAATGAGTTCACGTTATTTTGCAGGTGATAATTCAACCGCGTTTGAATTCCCGATCATCATGCTTCTATCAATTGTGGGTATGTTCCTGCTGGTTTCAGCAAGTGACCTGCTGACATTCTATATCGGCCTGGAACTGCAGAGCCTGGCGGCTTATGTGCTTGTTGCAATAAATCGTGATAGTGAAAAATCTACCGAAGCTGCGGTGAAATATTTCGTGCTTGGTGCGCTTGCATCAGGAATAATTCTGTTCGGCACTTCATTCATTTATGGCTTCTCATCATCAACTAATCTGGGTGACGTTGCAGCATTATTGAAAGCTAATGATTCGATACAATCTATCAGTCCGGGAATAATTTTCGGCTTCGTGCTGATATTCGCAGGGTTGTGCTTCAAACTTTCAGCGGTGCCGATGCATATGTGGGCGCCGGATGTTTATGAGGGCGCAACCAAACCGGTTGTAACGTTCATTGCAACAGCTTCAAAAGTTGCAGCGGTTGGTTTCCTGATGCGTTTCGTTTCGATATTTGAGCCTAATATTTTTGCGCCATTCAGCAAAATTCTGGTGCTGGTTTCAGCAGCTTCAATGATACTTGGTTCTTTCGCAGCACTAAGGCAGAGCAACATCAAAAGGCTTTTATCATATAGTTCGATCAGCAATATGGGCTATATACTTATCGCGGTTTCACTTGGCGGCAAGGACGCTATATCGGCAGGGATCATATATATAATCATCTATATGATCGCGGTGATTGGAATATTTGCTATCATCTCGATGCTGCAGGGCGTTAATCAGGATGCTGACGGCATTGCGGATTTTGCGGCACTGGCAAAATCATACCCGATAACTTCACTTGCGCTTGCGATATTAATGTTCTCAGTTGCGGGCATTCCGCCAATGGCCGGATTCTTCGGGAAGTTCTTCGTGTTCAAGGAAGCGGTTGCCGCGGGCTCTATCGGGCTTGCGATAATAGGTGTGGTGACAAGCGTGGTGGCATGTTTCTATTACCTGAAAATAATCAAGGTTATGTATTTTGAAACTGTTCCTAACCATGCGATAACTATAAATCACAGCGTGGGTTTAAAAATAGTTGTTACGGCTTCTGTGCTGTTCACGCTGCTGATGATATTATTCACCGGCGATGTGGTTAAGCTTGCACAAGCTGCGGCTTCATCATTATTCTAACAGAGTTAACGTGTGGAATACACGGTCACAAAACAAGGCGAATTCGAGATCAGGCATTACGAACTCATTGACAGCACCAATGAGGAAGCAAAACGCATTCTGAAAAACCAGAATGTAGATAATATTGTGCTGGTCGCTGATGAGCAGAGCGGCGGCAAGGGGCGTGGTGGCAAGGAGTGGGTTTCTGAAGCGGGGAATTTATTTTTCTCTCTCATTATTGATGCAAAAAGAATAAACGAACCTCATATAATTTCATTCATTGCAGCGCTTTCTGTTGCAGGAATTCTGGAAAATAGAAATCTATCATCTAAAATAAAATGGCCTAACGATGTGCTTATCGATGAGAAAAAACTTTGCGGGATTCTGGTTGAGAAAGTGAAAGACCATCTCATAGTCGGGGTAGGGGTAAATATAGTCTCAAGCCCGTCCTATCTTGATTCTGGCCGTAAGGCAACTTACATGCAGAATTATATTCCCGAGATTGATACAGCAAAAACCTTATCATTTTTTCTTAAAAATTTTGAGAATATTTTTAAGGAACATTCAGATAATGGTTTTGAAAATATACGCAAAAAAGTGATCGCAAGATTATATAAACTAAATGAAAAGGTTGAACTTGATTACCTTGGCAAAAAGATGAAAGCACGAATCGCAGATATATCAGAAAATGGTGATCTGGTGGTGAGAACCGAGAAGGGCGATATTGAAACTTATAAAACCGGTGAGATCTTTGCTTTATGAAACTAGTTCTGACACGGCCATATGATGATTCGTTCCGCCTGAAGATGATTATAGAATCAGAAAGCAAACATAGCTGTGTTATAGAGCCGCTGCTGGAAATTAAAAACAGGCAGGTGATAATTCCGGAGCCGGGCGCACGGGTATTCGTTCTATCTTCCGCCAATGCTGCACGTGCAATGGCTGAGAACACCAGAAGGCGCGATCATAAGATAATTGCGGTTGGTGAATATTCTGCCAATGAAACGAGAAAGCTTGGCTTCACCAATGTGCGTTCAGCCTCAATGCCGGGTGAGAATAATAATGAGGGCGGGCTGTTCGAATATATAAATGCGAATATCGATAAGGGCACAGAGATTTATCATATCTCGGCAGATGTTATAACAGGCGGGCTGGAAGAAAAACTTAAAGATGCTGAGTTCGAATATATTCGCGTGATAGCATATGATGTTATGCCGAAAGATTTCAGCATGGGAATGATAAAGGGTGTGCTTGAAAATGAGTTTGACGGGTTTGTTTTTTATTCAGCACGCACTGCCGAGGTTTTCAGCGATAATATTATGGAACATAACTTAAGCGGAATGATCTATGGAAAAACCGCATTCTGCCTCAGTAATCGTGTAGTTAAATCACTATATGGGCTTGATTTTGGGCGGATTCTCATTCCAGAGGTGACAAGCGGCGAAAACTTTATTAAATTGATCACACAAACGAAGTGAAAGCCATGAATATCAATAATAAGAATGAGACCTATGAGGTCGTAAAAAAATCAGATGTGCGTAATAACAGGATAGCAAAAATCCTGCTGATCGTTTTCGTGATCGTGACGCTTTCATATGTAACTTTCACCGTATACAAAATTTCTGTTAAACTTTCCGGAATGAAAATCTCTGACGATAAGGTTGAATATGTTTACCAGAAAGTTGGTGACCTGGTGAATATATTAAACACCAAAGAAGATATGGGGATGAAATATAACCCGACCGAAAAATACGATTTCAAAGCGCCGAACAGTGATGAAATGGTGGCGGAAGAGCCTGCCGATGTTGAGCAGAAAAAGCAGATATTGAAAGAACAGCTAAGCCGCAGCAATGATTCCGGCAAGCTGATGATCATAAAAGATAAACTGGTTGATATCTTCCAGAAATCAAAAGCGCAGGAAGATGATCTGGTGAAATTGAAACAGCAATTCTATGACACCAAGGCGGTGATAAATGCCTGGTATGGTGACAGGAAAAATGTGAAAATGACCGACGAAGTGCAGGGGCCGACCAAAGATGATTCGGGTGTTGTTAACCGCCTGAAAAATAATTTCAGCAAGTTTGTTGATATAAATAAAGTGAATGATGATCTTAACCAGCAGGGTGGAAAAAAAGTTCTGACCATAGATCAGTTGCCGCAAATGCTTTCATATGCCGAAGTATTGCTGGAAGCAGGTTCAATATCGCAGACCATCTGGATTTTAGAGGATATTCAAACTCTGACCAAGCAGCAGGAGATCCTGGATTTCAACAAGGCGGCGCAGGCCTATATCGATAAATATCCAAGCCCGAATATCGAAAGACAGCAGATCAAAGAGCTGATCGATATAATTGAGAATCGCGAATAGGAGAGATTGATGAAAAAATATATTTATCTGGTTCTTTCAGTTCTGGTTTTTTGTGGTGTGCATCAATTTGCGAATGCAGATGATGCGATTAAAGAAATAAACACGGAAGAATTTTTAAAGTTGAAGAAGGAAATTAAGAACCTTGCAATAGTTGATGCGCGCGGAGTTGATGCGTTTGATGGCATTGCGGTGCAGGGTGCGAAAAACCTTTCAGTGCGTGATACGGATGAGAAAAGTTTGAGCGCGATAAGTGCGGATAAAAACGCGCCGATAGTTTTTTATTGTGGTGATTATCGCTGCGTTTCAAGTTCAAAATCGGCTTTGATCGCAGAACATCTGGGTTATAAGAATATATATAAATATACCGGCGGGATAGCGGAATGGAAGAAACAGGGATTGCCGACCGATACTATCGCCAAGAAAGAATAATTACTAATATCGTTTGAAATAGATTTATGGGAAATATCGTTTTTGCTTTGCCTAAGGGCAGGATACTTGAAGAGCTACAGCCGCTGCTGACAAAATCCGGCATTAAACCTGAGAAGGATTTTTATTCCGATTCAACACGCAAATTAATTTTCGATTCGGCAATACCAAATCTGAAGTTGATAAAAGTGCGTAGTTTTGATGTGGCTACATTCGTTGCGTTTGGTGCGGCACATTTGGGCGTTGCTGGTAATGATGTGCTGATGGAATTCAATTATGATAATATTTATGTTCCACTGGACTTAGGTATTGGCAAGTGCCGCCTTTCAGTTGCAGCACCGGAAAAATATGTGAAGGAAAAAGATTTCTGGAATAAAAGTCACATCAAAGTGGCAACGAAATATGTGAATTTCACGAAGGAATATTTCGCCGCGCGAGGCATTCAGGCCGAGTGCATAAAACTGAACGGTGCGATGGAACTTGCGCCGCAACTGGGGCTTTGCCGCAGGATAGTTGATCTGGTGAGCACCGGAAAAACGCTGAAAGCAAATAATATGGTTGAAGGTGAAAAACTTGCTGATGTTTCAAGCAAGCTGATTGCGAATAAGCAGGCATATAAGGCCAATAAGGCCGAGCTGATGAAGATCATCAGCAAGATAGAGAATGTGATATGAAGATAATAAAATTCTCACAGAATGATTTTGATGCGCAGATAGAGAAACTGGTTTTCGTTGATTCAGTATCAAAGCCGGAAGTGGTGAACACCGTTAGTGAGATAATAAAAAACATTCACCATAAAGGTGATGCGGCGCTGCTTGATTATACCAGCAAGTTTGATGGCTTTGCTGCGACGAAAGAAAATATCAAAATTTCAGAAAGCGAGATCGAGAAAGCATATGCGAATTGCGATAAGAAATTGATCGAAGCGTTGCAGGAAGCATTCAATCGTGTGAAAGCCTATCATGAAAAACAGAAATTCCCTGATGAAAAATATGATGATGGCAAAGGTTTCACCTTAGGTTGGAAATGGACAGCTGTTGAATCGGTCGGGCTTTATGTGCCGGGTGGTAAGGCGTTTTACCCAAGCTCGGTTATAATGAATGCAGTGCCTGCGATCGTTGCGGGTGTGAAAAGAATTGTGATAACAGTGCCGGCACCGAAAGGTGAATTGAACCCAGTTGTGCTTGCAGCGGCAAAAGTTTGCGGCATCAAGGAAATTTATAAAGTTGGTGGAGCGCAGGCTGTTGCGGCACTTGCTTATGGAACTGAAACTATAAAACCGGTGGTGAAAATTGTCGGCCCGGGAAATGCATATGTAGCGGAAGCAAAACGTCAGGTTTTTGGCAAGGTTGGGATTGATATGGTTGCAGGGCCATCAGAAATTCTGGTGATTGCAGATAAAAATAATAACCCGCGCTGGCTGGCGGCTGACCTGCTTTCTCAGGCGGAGCACGATGCTGATGCAAGAAGCTTCATGATAACAGATGATGAGGAATTTGCTAAAAAAGTTATCGATGAAGTGAATAAGATTTTAGATACGTTAGATAGAAAAGATATTGCGGCTCCTAGCATAAAAAATAACGGTACGATGATAATTGTGAAGAATATAAATGATGCGATTGCGATCGCAGATAAAATCGCTGCGGAGCACTTGGAGATATGCACGGAAAATGCCGATGAGATTGCGAAGAAAATAACCAATGCCGGTGCAATTTTCATCGGAGCATATACGCCTGAACCTATCGGTGATTATATCGCCGGCCCAAGCCACGTGCTGCCAACAATGGCGACGGCAAAATTTTCATCCGGCCTAGGAGTGTTTGATTTCATCAAGCGCACATCTTTGATAAAGGCTTCGGAACAGGCGATCCGTGGCGTTGCAGAAAAGACCATCCGTCTGGCGGAAGAGGAAAAGCTCGGCGCACACGCACTAGCTGTGAAAGTCAGGGTGGAATAACTAATAAAACCTGCTATTATACTGTGAAATAAGCTTATTGGGGATATGAGCCAAAATCACATAGATAATATTCAGGAGTTACAGGAACAACCTTTCTTCCGTAATAAGGCAGAGGCACTGTTCGGAAAAGACTGGCAACAGAAAACCGAACTGGTAACCAGATATGCTGAACGTGAGGGTTCCGACCATAATTTTGGCGATGATCCATCTTCATATGTTATTAAATTGAAAAATGAGACCGGAGGAAAAACCGGCAGAGATCTGAAACGCCTGATCATTTTGCCACCGGCAGGATATACGGCGAATCAGGTTGGGCTAATGAATTCCCACGACGAGGTTCAGGAAGCAAGTATAACAGTTTTGGGAGCGGTAAGGCCGGGGAAATCACAATTCAGCACATTGAAGAATTGCATAGCGTTCGTTCATGCGCCTTTAAATGATTGCGATCCGACCCTGGGAGTTCCTTATAAAACAGTAAAAGACCCGGAAGTTAAAAGAGAAACTTTAGATTCGGGGCAGAAACGTAAAGTTGCAGATGCAAAAAATGGCCACGGATTTTATCATAATCTAGTAAATTTAACCGATGATTATATCGTATTGGAGCTTGATAAAGAGCTTCGTCTGACAATGAAGCCAGTTAATCTGGAACCTTTTATGAAAGATACAGACCAAAAATTTGCTGAAATGATCAAAGGTTATTTCCAGCAGGTTCAAAAATATGGTGACATGATTTTTGATAAGGCGCCAGAAGCAGTGAACGAGATAGTAAATTATTCGGATAAAGCAAAAATAATTCCGCCACTGATAGAAATGCTTAAAGTTCATGATGCCGGAAAACACGAGGCCTGCACGGTATTCGCAACTCTGCTGAAGATAGCAAAATCAGATCCTAAAGAATTTTTAACACAGGTAAAAGAATCTCAAGGCTCAACATCAGAACCATCATTTTATCTGGAACAGCTTGTGCGTATTGTTGATAAGAAGCAACCGGTAACTAAAAAGATGGAAAGGCCTGAGGATATAAAAATTCTACCGGTAAAAAGAAAGTTTGATCTAAGGAATTTTTCAAAAATAAAAGTTGTTGCCATGGCCTCGATAATCGTAGCTGGTATGGGTATATATGAATTTTTTCAAAAACCATTTGCTCCTAATTCTGCTAAACAGGAAAATACCTGGAGCAAAAAGGAAGATGATGATTTCCTGAATAAACTGACCGATTTCGATTACATGAAATCACATTACAAAGGTGTAAAAGTAAACGGTGCAGATATATCTATGGATGAGTTTGTCAGCCAGCATGCCGCAATCCTTCAAAATATAGACAAGAACAAGATGGTTTTAGTAGAACTGCCAAAAAAGGAAATGATTCTATTGAATGACCCAAACAATCCAAGGCCTGATCTATCTGTGGGGAATAATGTTTCTTTCGAGAGATAATCTAATTCGAATTTTCTTCGGAGATTTTAGACCAGAGGGAATTTTTTATTCCAGCAACAAGCGTTTTATGTTTCTCAAGTTCTTCAGGAGAAACCTGAAAATCACGAAGTTTGAAAACCTGCGCGGTGGCAACTTCTTCTTCAACTTTAACCTTAGCTGCGGCTTTTTGTTCAAGATTTATGGTGTTCTGCTTGCCACCCATCAATTCGACATAAACTTCAGCAAGAATCTCAGCATCAAGAAGTGCACCGTGTTTTACACGTTTTGAATTATCAATATTAAATCTGCGGCATAGTGCATCAAGGCTGTTCTGTTGGCCCGGATATTTTTTTCGTGCATAGATCAGGGTGCAGAAAACGTTTTTCGCATCGAGCGGAGAAAGGCCTAATTGATTAAGGTGATGATTGACGAATCTGGTATCAAATTCAGCATTGTGGATAACAATCTTGGAATCACCAATAAAATCAATAAGTTCTTGCGTAACTTCAGCAAATTTCGGTTTATCGCTTAAAAATTCGGCACTTAGGCCATGTATGGCATAAGATTCAGCCGGAACATCACGCTCGGGATTGACATATTTATGGAAGGTATGACCCGTTGGAATCCTGTTCACAAGCTCAACACAGCCGATTTCGACAATGCGGTGGCCGCTAAAGGGATCAAGGCCGGTTGTTTCTGTGTCTAAAATGATCTCACGTTCCATAAAATTTTAACCAATTATTAATAAAATATTTTATTGTTTCCCTATATTATGATATAGTTAGATATTAACTCCAGACTACCCGATATAACAAGGAAATTCTGTCTATGGCAAAAGAATTAGGCAAGGTTCAAAAAGATCCCTTATTCCTCGCTCTAACCAGGCCATCAATGATATTCGGCGTTCCTTACATGTATGCGTTGATGAACATTCTTGTATGGATGATAATTTACATCAACACCAAGGATTTTACCTATCTTTTCCCGGGCCTGATCGTGTGCCACCTTGTTGGTTATTATATCAGTGCCTATGAACCACGTTTTGTTGAGATCGGTATGATCTGGGCAAAAACCGTGCCTACCTGCATGAACAGAATCTATCACGGCAATACCTGCTCATACGACCTGTATTGATTTAATAATTTATTATGAAGTTAGTAAAAAGAAAAACATTGAAGGCTGGAGTTGGCAAAAAAGAGATCAGCCAATCAAAATACATTCCGTTCAAAGGGCATTATGATGAGAATATCATCATCACCAAAAACGATGAGTTGATGCTCACCATCAAGGTTGCAGGTTTCTCGTTTGAAACTGCGGATGATGAAGACCTTGATACCAAAAAGATGATCTTGAACACACTGTTCAAATCTATTTCCGGCGGTAACTATGCGCTTTATTTCCATACGGTGAGGAAGAGAGATTATTCAACAGTTGCTGGGAATTTCACCAACAGTTTCTGCCGTGAGCTTGATGAAAAATGGAGAGATAAACATAAGAACGTGATCAGTTTCAGGAACGATCTTTATGTAACCGTTATCTACAAAAAAGATACTGACAGCACAGTTGGAAAGACTGTTGGTATGTTGAGCGCACTTTCAAAGGCCGGCGATAAAACCGCACGTGATGTTTCATTGAAAGATGCCTCGAAAGCATTGCGTGAGATAGCAAGCAGGCTGCTTGGCTCATTGAAAAGTTACAAGCCGAAAATCCTAGGCATACGTGATGATGAAAGAGGAACTTTCTCTGAAGTGTTTGAATTTTACGGCATGATAGTTAATGGCGGTGTTTACAGCAACATGCTGGTGCCAACAATCAATGCCGACCAGTATCTTTCAAAACAGAGGATATATTTTGGTAAAAGGGCGCTTGAATTGCGTGACGAAAAAGGCAAAAGCAGATTCGGCGGTGCTATCAGCATAAAAGAATATTCGCCGTTCACACACGCAGGAATGCTGGATAAATTACTGCAATTACCTTTCGAGCTGATCGTTACACATGCATATTATTTCACCAACCGTTCTTCTGCTATCACTTCAATGGGTCTGCAGCAGAACAGGATGAGATCAGCGAAGGATAAGGCGATCTCGCAAATGGAGCAGTTGACCCTTGCGATGGATATGGCTCAATCAGGTGAGATAGCATTTGGCAAGCACCATATGTCGGTTTTTGTTTATAACGAGGACCTGGAAAAACTTGATACACAACTTTCCGATGTTTATTCGGAAATGGTGAATGTGAACATATCACCTTCGCGCGAAACCTTCACGCTGCAAGGAAGTTACTGGGCGCAAATGCCGGGGAATTATGAGTTCATTGCGCGTCCTTCAGTGATAAATACATTAAATCTGGTGGGCATGAATCCACTGCATAATTATCCGACCGGTAAGATTGATAATAATCACTGGGGCCCAGCGGTGACAACACTTGATACAACATCGGGCACGCCATTCTATTTCAATTTCCACGTTCGTGACGTGGGTCATAGCATGCTGATCGGCCCGACCGGTGCCGGTAAAACAGTGCTGCTCGGATTCCTTGCGGCGCAATCACAAAAATTCAATCCTGACATGTTCTTTTTCGATAAAGATCGTGGTGCTGAAATTCTGATCCGTGCGATCGGCGGCAGCTATACGATTCTTGACCCAGGTAAGAAGATGGGGTTCAACCCACTGCTGCTGGATGATTCGCCAGAAAACCGCGAGTTCCTGATAGAGTGGCTTTCAGCACTTGCAAGCGAATCGGGCAAATATGATCTTTCACCAGAAGAAAAAGAAAGAATAATAGAAGCGATAAATGGCAGCTACAGATTACCGAAAGAAAAACGTGTGCTCAGAAATATCGTGCCGTTCTTGGGATTAGAAAAACCAGGTTCGATCGCAAGTCGTGTGAGGGTGTGGCATAGCGGTGAGCAGAGATCCGGCATATTTGATAATGAAGAGGATTCATTAATTGGCCGGGCTATGCCTGTGTGTTCTGCGCCGCCTTCGTCTG
>JBEHXK010000004.1:0-147563 GCA_048498735.1 Pseudomonadota bacterium | reverse complement strand
AGTTGTTGGTGCGATGGAGCGCGTTGCAGCTAAGGGCGAGTTCCGTGCGAACATTCACCTTGGTGGCACTGCGACTGAAACGAAGATCACTAATGCGGAAAGAAAGATCGCTTCAAAAGCTGCAAAAGTAATGGGTTTGAAGGTTGCCGGTGTTGACATTATGCGCTCGAAGAGCGGCCCGAAAGTTCTGGAAGTAAATTCATCACCTGGCCTTGAAGGGATCGAAGGTGCAACGCATAAAGATATTGCAGGCCTTATGATCGAAGCGATTGAAAAACAGCTTTTATAATTTGAATTCCCTGCGGATTTTCTCAACCGATTTCTGATATTCTTTTTCGTGCAATTCATGGCGGCTGATTATTTTCCTGCCGATCGCTGCCTCAAGTATTTCCTTATTATTAGCGCTTTCGGTTTTCACAGAGCTATCAATTCCCTCAACGCCTGTGGTCATGTTGGATTTGAAAATTCCTGCTGCCGATGCTGCGAGGAAATCATTATATGTTTGCGGTTTTAATTTTATGTAGCCGGCATGCAGTCCATACATTATATCATGAATTTGCTTAACTTTTTCAGCATCAACAATTTCATAAGTATAATACGCCAGGCCTTCATCATGCATTTCCTGATGAGTTTTCGGAAAATCAGTTTTGAATTTCTTCTCAGCAAGTAGGGTTTTATATAAAGCTTCACCTTTTATGGTCAGCGCTGTCCCGCGCGATTCGATCTCGCCAAAACGTGCTTTATGCTCTATATCCACCAGTTTTTCAGTTTTAAGAGTTTCGGAAATGCGTGTTAAATAATCGGCAACTGACTCATCTTTATTGAGTGTGATTCTCTTTGCGGAGCTTTTTAATGATTCAAAAAGCTTTTTATCATTAATAATCTTCTCATCATTTGAAACAAAAAGCGATTCACCCGGTGCTTTGCGAGAAGTTTGGTTTAGCTGGATATTGGGTGCATCATCACGTATTGGCGGGCCTTCAATACCACCATCTTTCATCGGGATGCCTTTGTTCTCAAGGCGTTTCTGGGCATCCTGAATATCATATGCGCGCGGGGTGAGATGATTTATATTTATGCCTAAACAAACGATGTCAGCAAACACATCATTCTTACCACGCAGAGTTTTATATAATTCAAAATTTACCGCCTTCTGTTTATCAATTCGGAAGGCATCAACTACTTCTTTTATAAATTCATCAGTTTGTTTTTGATCCAGACCTTTGCTTTCGGAAATTTCCAGAAGCCCTAAAAGTTTATCAGAAAATTTTGGATTATTTTTTTTCCGCTTTGCCAGTTCGGGTTCAACCAAAGGCTTTATATCTGCAGTTATGTGCGCAGGGTGCAGCATAGAGGTGAACATGCGGAAAGCAGAGGTTTCAATTGAATCATCAATAGGACGGAAGGCAGTTGCGATTATAGGCAGCGCACCTTTTGGCAATTGCGTCATATCATAGAACTCGACCGGAAACATGCCCATCGCAGCAAATATGCGCGCAACCATGTGCATTTCTTCCGGTGTTCCAACGCGAATTGCGCCGTGCTTTTCCGCGAGAACGCGATTCTCAGAATCGACATTTGCATCAGGATTTTTTTTCAGGAACGCTTCGTTGCTGCCTTTAACAATATCGACAAACTGATCATATTCCGGCACTTCAGAGGCGAACATGCGCGAAAGTGCAGCAGAAAATGCCTTTCTTATCAGAGATTTATCAATTATCTGGCTCATGCTTATATTATATACCCGAATTGCATTTAAAACCAGTTGTTATAATTTGTTATTTAATTATAAATTTCAACCCACGGGGACGTAGCTCAGCCGGATAGAGCAAGTGATTCCTAATCACTAGGTCGGAGGTTCGAATCCTCTCGTTCCCACCATTTAGAGTAAAAATAACAAAAGCATAACAATGCAGTTATTTTTATTCTAAATATTGAATATGAGGTGAGAACAAAGTTCGAAAGCGAGGCCAACAGGCCAAAGCTTGCACGCAGTGAATCCTCTCGTTCCCACCAGCCTTCGCTCCTATGGAGCTTTGGCTCGGCAAGCCATAATAGGAATAAATTACTTCTTCTCTTCCTCGACCATTGCAGGGCCTTTGAACTCAGCTTCGATGTAGAAATCAACTTCGTCGCTTACGCCCATATTGCTGCCTTTTGCAGGTATACCAAATGAAACGCCATAATCAGAACGTTTTAAAGTGCCGTGAGCTGAGAAACCGATTCGCGCATTAGGATCCATTTTTGGAATGCCCTTCCAACCCCCATTGAACTCTGCTTCAAGAACTACAGGCTTAGTGATGCCGTGAAGAGTGAAATCACCTGTTATACGCGCTTTGTTTTCACCTGTAACTTCAACTTTGGTTGATTTGAAGGTCATTTTAGGGAATGCTTTTGCATCCAGCCATTTATCGCCTGTTATTTCTTCAAAGAAGCCGGCAGGCGGGGTAGGCAGGGCAAGTGAAAGAGGATCTATTTCCGCTTCTACAGATGAAGCCTCTGGTTTTTTTGGATCAAATTTCAGCTTGGCATCAAAAGTTTTAAATTGTGCGGTATAGTGAGAAAAACCAAGGTGATTAACTTTGAAAATAAGGCTGGCATGAGATTTATCGAGCGTATAATCGCCTGCCGGAACATCAACAGATTTCGCTTCTGTGGCAGCTTTGGCTGAGCCTGTGATTGTAAGCAGCATGATCGCTGTGAATGCTAATATCTTTTTCATTGTTTCTCCTTAGTCAATTGTTCAGATGTTATATATAGCACTACTATTCGTTTCCGCTAAATAAAATATCTTCACGTTTTAAATCGCGCGGGGAAAATGCGCCACATGAATGGGCGATCATTTCAACTTCCGAAGTCAGGCTTTTTACGTAATTAGCAACGTGTATGGCCTTATCCTGAGGTTTTAATGCCTGCTGCAGGTATTTATTATGGGTGGTGACACCTGTTGGGCAGGTGTTCTCATCGCAGCGCAGTGCCTGAATGCAGCCAAGTGCGAACATAAACCCGCGAGCGGAATTTATAAAATCAGCGCCTTCTGCAAGTGCCCATGCAACTTCCAAAGCGGTGACAAGTTTACCGGAGCAGATTAATTTTATGCGCTCTTTCAACCCATGTTCTTTAAGTTTATCAACAGTTAGGGGAAGCGCTTGTTTGATTGGCAAGCCCATGCCATGCATAAGAAGTATTGGTGCAGCACCACTGCCACCTTCGCCGCCATCGATTGTAATGAAATCCGGCGCATCTTTTATATCGCGCTTTTTAATTTCGGTAAAAAGTTCATCGAACCATTCACCCGTTGAAACTACAGTTTTAAAACCAACCGGCTTACCGCTGATCTTTTTCAGCTTCGAAATAAAATCCAGAAGTTCTGTTGTATTAGAAATTTCCGGATGGCGATTTGGTGAAATTGAATCAACGCCTTCAGGTATCAATCTGATTTCTGCAATATCTTTAGTGACTTTAATACCCGGCAAAACACCGCCTTTACCAGGCTTTGCACCCTGGCTTAGTTTCACCTCGATCATTTTTATATTAGAATTATTGGCAATTATCTTGAATTTTTCCTCGGAGAATTTTCCGTCAGGAGTTCTAACACCATAATTTGCAGTGCCGATCTGGAAAATAACATCACAACCACCTTCAAGGTGATATTGGGAAAGCCCACCTTCACCGGTGTTCAACCAGCAATTTGCAAGTTTTGCACCACGCGAAAGCGCACTGACCGCAACCTCAGAAATGGCGCCATAACTCATTGCCGAGATGTTAAAGAAGGATTGGTGTTCATATGGTTTCTCACATTGTGGGCCGATGACAATAGCAGGTGCTGGTTTTGCCTCTGATGCCTGCACCGGAAATGTTGCGCTTGCAAATATTATACCGGAGGTCGGTGTCATTTTCTTGGTGGAACCAAACCCCTGCAAGTGCATATGGTCGCCTTCACCAGCTTTTGAAACCCATTCCATGATGGCACGTGAGAAAGGCAAGCCTTCCCAATCATTGGTAGAAAAATAGTTTCGGAAAAAAACACCAAGCTTTAAAAATATATAGCGGAAATGACCCAACACCGGATAGTTATGTTCAAGGGCATTTTTGCGCTGCAGAAAATCGTGCAGGAATAGTATCACAACAAATGCAATGAAAATCAAAAATAAAGCTGTAAAGCCCTGCGAAATATAATGTGCTGCCATTTTTTCCCATTATGAATTATAAATTATCATATAACACAAACTTAAACTAAGTTTAAGTTTGAATGGTTTATTTAAGATATGGTGATATAAAATTTAAATGGGAAGTAATGAAATCTGAGAAAATAGTTTTCAAAAACGCTTCCGGACAGGAGCTCTCAGCGCGTCTTGATATGCCGGATAGTGGCATTTTCACCTACGCGCTTTTTTCGCATTGCTTCACTTGCGGTAAAGATTTTACTCCGGTCACAAGGCTTGTTACAAAACTGAGCGAGTTAGGTATAGCTACTTTTCGTTTTGATTTCACCGGTATCGGCAGTAGCGAAGGTGATTTTGCCGATACAAATTTCACCACAAATATAAGCGATATAATTTCAGCAGCGGAATATATGAAGAAGAATCTTTCAGCGCCAGAGATCATGATCGGCCATAGCTGGGGCGGAACGGCATCGCTAGCAGTGGCAGAAAAACTGCCTTATGTGAAATCGGTGGTAACGATTGCAAGTCCGTTCGATGTGAAATCAGTTTTCAATCAGATCGGTAAAGAGTCATTAGCAGAGATAAGGGAAAAGGGTGAGGCAAAAGTTAAATTGCCTAGCAGGCCAACAAGATTCAAAAAACAATTCATCGATGATGTTGAGAAATATGACATCACCGAAAATATCAGAAACCTTGAAAAAGCATTGCTGGTGATGCATTCACCGGTTGATGAGACAGTGCCGATAGAACAATCACGCAAGATATTTGAAACCGCGTTACACCCGAAAAGTTTTGTTTCGCTTGATAGGGCAGATCATCTGCTGATGGAAAACCCGGAAGATGCGAACTATGCCGCGCGCATAATTGCCGCCTGGGTAAGTAAATATGACAGCACTGATTTAGACGATTAATTATTTTGCCGATTGCTTGGCGAGCTTTTCATTAACAATTCTAGAAACATCTTCACAGCTTTTACCTTCAATGGTGATGGTTGTGTTGCGGTGGAAATATATATTGCATGAGCCACTGATATTCTGGGTTTCCATATATGTAACCTGGCTCGGATTGAAGCACTGGCTTGCGATACAGACCATGATGGTGGCAAGGGCAGGGTTCATAACCAGCCTTTTTTCTTGAAATATACATAAGGCACATAGGCGCTTAAGGCCATCAATGTAAGGGCAAGAACATAGCCATAATCCCAGTTAAGTTCTGGCATAAATTTAAAATTCATTCCGTATACGCTTGCGATCAATGTTGGTGGCAGGAACACCATTGTGGCAACGGTGAATATTTTAATGATGTTATTCTGTTGAATGCTTATCATGCCAAGTGCGGCATCTAGCAGGAAATTAATTTTATTGGTGATGAAAGTTGCATGATCAGAAAGCGCTTTACCATCAACTTCCAAGATCTCCAGGCGGGTGAGTTCATCAGGTTCATGATGAAGTTTAACACTCTGTTTAACATATGCCACAAGGCGGATTATGCTCATCAGGCTTTCGCGTGATTTAGATAGAACATCACCATAAAAACCGATATCTTTCAGAATTTTTTCGTAATTGGTTTTATTTCGCCTGCCTTTTATTGTTGGTGTTGAAGGGCGAAAAACCTTTCGTGAAAGCGCATCAAGCTCATGGATATATTTTTCCATGATGTCAGATATGCGCTCGATGATATTTTCAAGCAGGCATAATAGAACATCTTTACCATCAAGATCGTGCGCGGTGATTTTATCTTTAGAAGAAACGAAAGCCTTGAATGGTTGCGGATCAACATAGCGCACAGTGATGAGTTTATCTTTCACCAGAATGAAGGTTACAGGCTGGATATCTGGGTTTTTGCTATCAGATTTAACTACCACAAAAGCAGTAACAAAAAAGGCTTCTTTCTCCTGATATAAGCGGTTGGAAATTTCTAACCCATACATTTCATCACGAGAAGGCAGGCGGATGTTCATGATATTTTCGATCGATGCGATCTCACCGACAAGTGGTTCCTGAAGATCTATCCAGATCACGTTATCAAGCTCGTTCAAAAGTTCTTCAGTGGATTGCAGTTCGATCAGTTGCTTTTGTTTTGTATATATTTTTATCATGAGATCAATATAGGGAAAAGGCGGCAAAATAAAAGGGCCTTATGAATCCCTCCATTCATAAGGCCCCATCTGCCACCTAATAAGGAGAACGCCAAACTTAAGTTGCAGAATCAGTTTCCGGCTTAGGTTTACGCACTGGTGTTTTGCGTTTTTTGCTAGCTTTCTTGAGTTCAACCATGGAAGTGAAGTAACCCTTGGTTCTATTCTCAGGAGCTTCAGCCGTTGTTGTTTGTTTACCTGCACTTGCAGCACCTGTGGTTTTTGCAGTTGCCGCTGTGCCGGCAGTTTTTTTCTCATATTTATTAGCACGATATTCGATGAAAAAACCGCCATCACGTGCATTTTTAATCTGCAGGATGAACTTCTGGATCGGTGAAGAAGTTGCTTCCTTACCTTTGCTATAAATTATGATGTATAATTTATTTGGATTTGGGATAGAAACTTCAGGATATTCTTCATGAAGCTGGTTCAGGATTTTCTGTGCATCTTCCAGATTATCAAACGCCAGACCCTTCTTAACTATACGTAAGGCCGGGTGACCCCAATCCGGGTGTTTACCACGCGGACGTTTGCGTTGCGGGTGGTATTTAAGCGCGATACGCTGCTTTTCAGCATTAAGCGTGAATTTACCATCTAGCTCTATAACTTTAATGGCTGCATAGTTACCAAGATAACCCTGCTTCTGTTCATCTTCAGTTATGTCATAACCGCGGATCCAGAGTTTAAGAGTGTTCTCATCAGTATCTTTTGGCAATTTAGATGAAATTATAAAATGGCTTTTGATAGTTTCAAGGCGTGCAAGGGCCTGTGCTTTTTTCTCAAAACGGAAAAGGCCGTTCGTTATAGCTTCTATCGTTGGATGTTTTTCTGTCGCGAGGCGACGGTTAGTTCCGGAATTAGTTACCGGTATCACTTCATGGTCAGGCTTCTTCCCAAGAGTGATCTGTTGTGGAAACTGCGGAGTCGCAACTTCGCTTTTCGTTGTATTGTTCATCATAGGTTCCCCTTTAGCTTTGTTTAGCAATAGCTCTATGATAACTTAAAAAAGTTAATGAAGTATTAAAAAGGTACGATTTTTTATCAAAATATAAAAAACGCCTATAAATCAATTATCTAAGTTTAAGGGTGCTCAGGCCTATCAGTGCAAAAATCACCGCAATTATCC
This sequence comes from Pseudomonadota bacterium, assembly GCA_048498735.1. Taxonomy (GTDB): domain Bacteria; phylum Pseudomonadota; class Alphaproteobacteria; order Rickettsiales; family UBA8987; genus JAMHZE01. The sequence goes on along the minus strand of JBEHXK010000004.1, from coordinate 140,134 downwards.
AAAAACGAATGACAATTTTTGGTTCACTCCAACCTTTTTTCTCAAAATGGTGATGAATGGGGCTCATTAAAAATATGCGTTTTCCGGTTCGCTTAAAATAGGCAACCTGAATCATCACCGATAATGTTTCCATTACGAACAGGCCACCGATGATGGCGAGAACGATTTCATGCTTGGTGATGATCGCCATTGTGCCGAGCATGCCACCAAGTGAAAGCGAACCAGTATCGCCCATGAACACTTGTGCAGGCGGAGCGTTATACCAAAGGAAGCCTAAACCCGCACCAAGAACCGCACCGCATATAACTGCGATCTCACCACTTTTTGGAACGTGGTGAAGCTGAAGATATTCACTATATTTAAAATTACCAACCAGATAGGAGATCAAACCAAAACAGCAGACAGCTATCATCACCGGAACGATGGCAAGGCCATCAAGCCCGTCAGTTAGGTTAACGGAATTGGAAGCGCCAACAACAACGAAGGCAGCGAATACATAATAAAAGACCGAAAGATTGATGAATATATTCTTTAAGAAAGGAACTGCCAGGCTGGTGCCGCCTTCAGGCATATTGATCGAAACCCAGTAAGCTGCGATGAGGCCCACAATAATTTCGGTGAGTAATTTTGTTTTGCCGCGCACACCAATATGACTTTTTTTAGTGAGCTTACTGTAATCATCAAAGAACCCGATTAAGCCATAAGCGCAGGTGACGAACATTATTATCCATACAAACGGGTTTGTTATATCAGCCCATAATGCGGTGGAAAGAACGATCGCTTCGATCATCATAATACCACCCATTGTCGGCGTGCCTTTTTTGGTAAGCAGGTGGCTTTGCGGCCCAAGTTCTCGAATAGGTTGGCCTTCAGGTGCCAGGCTTTTCAGCCAGTCTATAATGCGGCCACCAAAAAATAAGCAGAAAAAAAGCGAAGTGAAAATCGCCCCACCAGTTCTGAAGGTGATATATTTGAAAAGATTGAAGAATGGATATTGATCAACAAGCTGGAGTAAAAAATAATGCAGCATTTATAAATATTTTTGGAATTTGCTAATATAAAAGGCCTAGCACTAGGCTTTAAGCATATCAACTAATTTCCACATATTGCTGCCATGCGAGCCTTTAATTAATATGGCATCACCTTTTTTTGCCTCAGCTTTTAAGAATTTATATGCGCTATCAATATCGCTAAAATGTTTTTTGGTGATTTTACCTTTCGTCGCCAGATTGAGGAATTTCATATCCTTGCCGCAGGTGATCAGCATGTCGATATTCTTTAGGTCAGTTGCCAAATCTTCATGATATTTACGGCTGAAACTGCCAAGTTCACGCATATCACCCAAGGCTGCGATCTTACGTTTTGCTTTGAATGAGGAAAATTTTACCAGTGCATTTTTCATGCTGGTTGGGCTGGCGTTATAACTATCATCAATCAGTGTTGCACCGCTCTTCAATTCTATTTTACCACCACGGCCTTTTAATTGCTTCATTTTTAAAATGGCATTAATGGCCTGTTTAAGAGGCACTTTGCAAATATCAGCAAATGTAAGGGCAAGGAGAATGTTATTTAGCACCTGTGTGTCGAGCAGTGAGTTATCAAATGAAATTTTTTTACCTTTGATAGTGGCGGTGATATTTTTCTTCTGCTTTTTCACCGAATTAACTTTTTCACCAAAGGCATATAAATTGGTGACACCGTTATTTTCTGCGAGTTTACGTAAGAGCGAATAAAATTCATTATCTGCAGGAATAACGGCAGTGGAATCATTGCCCATCCACTCAAACACTTCCGCTTTTGCGCGGGCGATGTTTTCAACTGAGCCAAGATTTTCAATATGTGCTTCGCTTACCCAGGTGATGGTTGAAATATCAGGCGTACAGATACGAACCAGATCAGAGATCTCGCCCTTATGGTTCATGCCAAGTTCTATCACGGCATAATCTATACCCATTGGCATATTCGCAAGTGTGAGTGGCAGGCCGATATGATTATTTAGATTTCCTTCGGTTTTACAGGTTTCATATTTGCTGCTTAGAACCGCATGGATCATTTCCTTGGCAGAAGTTTTTCCAACACTGCCTGTAACGGCAATAAATTTTGCGCTGCTGTTCCTGCGCCTGAAACGGCCTATCTGCTGCAGTGCCTGCAGACCATCTTCAACATTTATGAATTTTGGATTGCGGATCTTTGGATTATCAACAACTGCAGCCACCGCGCCTTTTTTAATCGCTTCACCGGCGAATTTATTGCCATCAAAATTCTCACCTTTAAGCGCAATGAAAATATCACCCTTTGCAATTTTGCGTGAATCAGTAGTAATATTAGATGATTTGAAATCAAAACCAATCTCCTGACCAAGTGCTTTAGAAAGTTTTTTATTATCCCAGATATATTTTTTGGATTTGCCTGCCATTTAGATTCCCGCTAATGCATCATTAACTATTTTAAATTCATCGAAGGAAAGTTTGTCCTTGCCGATGATCTGATAATCTTCATGCCCTTTGCCTGCAAGTAATAAACTATCACCCGGTTCCAACATTTTTACGGCTTTACGTATGGCATCCAGGCGGCCTTCGATCTCGATTGCTTTAGGAGCAGATGCCATGATTTCTTTCCTGATCTGCGCCGGAACTTCCGAGCGCGGATTATCATCAGTAACAATAACTACGTCACTTTTTTCCGCAGCAACCCTACCCATCAATGGGCGTTTTGATTTATCACGATCACCACCGCAGCCGAATAGTGTTATCAGGCGACCACTGGTATGAACACGAAGTGAATCTATCGCCTTCTCAAGTGCATCAGGTGTATGAGCATAATCAATAACTATCTTGGCTTTTTGTTTTGGTGAGCGGATTATATCCATACGTCCACGAACGGGTTTCAGCTTTGCAGCAGCAGCAACAGTTCGCTCAACATTGTAACCCGCACCAATAACAAGCCCTATGGCGCAGGCGACATTATATGCCTGAAATGAGCCAATGAGTGGGGTTTCGATCTCGTAAGGATTGCCGAATATGGTGGCTTTTATATCAAGACCGTTATCATGTGGAATTATTTCATTCAGTTTTATATCATCACCGTTTTTACCATATGAAATGATTCTCAACTCATTTTTACCGCAAACTGCTTTGGTAATTTCAAACTCTTCGATATCTGCGTTGAGAACTGCTGCACCGCCTTTCTGCGTATATTCAAAGAAGAGCAGCATTTTGGCGGCAAAATATTCATCCATGGTTTTGTGATAATCCAGATGATCCTGAGTAAAATTCGTGAAGGCAGAAGCTTTGAAACGCAAATTGCCCATACGCTTTTGCACAAGGCCGTGGCTTGAAGCTTCCATAGCCACTATATTAACATGGTTATGTTTTAACTCAGTAAGATCTTCTAGAAGTGTTATAAGATCAGGTGAGGTGAGTCCGCTATAGGAAAATTTCTGGCTGTAATCACCATCCAGAAGTGTACCGAGCGTTCCTATTGCAGCAGATTTATTTCCTTGTGATGCCAGGAGTTGCGCTGCGAAATTTGCTACTGAAGTTTTGCCATTAGTGCCAGTGACAGCAAGAAGGTTTTCGGGGATCTTGGTATAAAAATTCCCTGCAATGATACCAAATTTTTCTAGAGTATTCTCGAAATTAAAAAAAACTTTCGGGGCATTTATTTTAACCTCTTCATCAGCAAATATAGCTTTAGCCCCTTTATCTATGGCATCCTGAATATATTTTGCGCCATCTTCATTTTCCCCGTGAAGAGCAAAGAAGATAAAGTTTTCCTTAACTTTGCGAGAATCAATTGCGATGCCGGCAACATCAAAATCAAAACTGGTATTTATATATGTGCCGTTAAGCAGATCAGAAAATTTCATTCTATAGGTCCTATTATTTTTGCGGCCGCATCAGCAAACCTGCTCATGAACAAATCATCCTTATTATCAAGGATCGATATGATATTATCAGAAAAACTTTTCACCAGGTCTTCAACAATAGGCTTTTCAGGATTGGTAAATTTGGCAAGCACATAGCTGCTTACCATATCCTTATTACCTGGGTGGCCGATGCCAAAACGTACGCGTTTATAACCATTGCCGACATGTTCATCGGTCGAGCGAAGGCCGTTATGCCCGCCATGCCCGCCACCGGTTTTTATCTTCAGGCGACCAAGTGCCAGATCAAGTTCATCATGCACCACAACAAGCTGGCTCAACGGGATTTTAAAAAAACTTAAAGCCTGCTGGATTGATGTGCCTGAAACATTCATATAAGTTTGTGGCATCAACACGCGAAGCTTTTTACCTCTGATGCTGCCTTCACTATATAGACCATGAAATTTTTTTAGAGGGGTAGGGAAGTTATAATCATATATTATACGGTTGATGATATCAAAACCGATATTATGGCGAGTGCCTTCATATTTTTCGCCCGGATTTCCAAGCCCCACTAAAAGCATAAAAAACTTTAATGTTTCATCTCAATATATTTAGCCGCTTCCAGCGCCGCCATACAGCCGGTGCCAGCAGCAGTTATAGCCTGCCTGAAAATCTTATCCTGAACATCGCCTGCGGCAAAAACGCCGGCTAGGTTAGTTTTGGTGGAATCAGGTGCTGTGATGATATAGCCTTCCTCATCAAGGTCAATAACGCCTTTGAAAATATTGGTGTTAGGCTGGTGGCCGATGGCAATGAAAACACCATCAACATCTAGCTTTTTCTTCTCACCTGTTTTCACGTTTTTAATAACTGCACCATTAACTGAAAGCGGATTTTCGGTGCCGGTCACTTCATCAAGAACACTATCCCAGATAACTTTAACTTTCGGGTGATTGAATAATTTTTCCTGCGTGATCTTCTCAGCACGAAGAGAATCCCTTCTGTGAACTAATGTAACTTCGCTGGCGTGATTGGTGAGGTATAAAGCTTCTTCAACTGCGGTATTACCACCGCCGATCACCAGAACTTTTTTGCCGCGGAAAAAGAAACCATCGCACGTAGCGCAGCCAGAAACGCCATAGCCCTGGAATTTCTTCTCAGTTTCAATCCCTAACCATTTTGCCGATGCACCGGTTGAAATGATCACTGTATCGGCAGTGTAGGTTTCGCCGCTATCACCAAAAAGTTTATATGGCGCGGAAGAAAAATCTATTTTGCTGATGTAGTCATGGATGATCTCAGTGCCAACGTGAGCTGCCTGCTTTTCCATCTGTTCCACCAGCCATGGGCCCTGTATCACTTCGGCAAAGCCCGGGTAATTTTCAACATCGGTAGTGATGGTCATCTGACCACCGGGCTGAAGACCATGAATCATGATAGGTTTTAATCCTGCGCGTGCCGTATATATTGCGGCACTTGCGCCCGCGGGACCTGATCCTAATATTATAACTTTACTGTGTTTTGCCATTTTAACTCTAATCTTCCTAATTTTTATGAAGTATAAAATAGGTTTGATTTAAAAAATTTAAACCATTATTTTGCCGATCGGTTTGATTATGGGAAAATTCATTAAAATTTCAGAGAATATTGATCTGGTTGGCAAGCCCAAAGCCATATTATGGGACTGGGACAATACCTTAGCTGATTCGTGGAAGATAATCCATAAATGCCTTAATAATGCTTTCCGTGAAATGGGTTATAAGGAATGGACCCTTCAGGAAGTAATTGATGGCAAGGAAGGGATCCACCATTCCTTAAGGGAGTCATTCCCACGCCTTTTCGGTGATAAATGGGAAGATGCGAAGAAAGTATATTTTGAATCTTTCATTGCCTGCCATTTGGAAGAGATAAGCCTGTTACCCGATGCGCTTGAGACCATAAAAGCCCTGCAGGGTTATGGAACCTTCAATGCTATAGTGAGCAACAAAACCGGTGTGCATTTAAGGAATGAGTTAAAACATTTAGGCATCGACCAATATTTTGATGTGATAATCGGTGCGACCGATGCAGCCAAAGATAAGCCATGGGCAGAACCGCTTCATATGGCGCTTGAAAAAAGTGATATAGATAAGAAAGATTATGCGAAAAAAGTATGGATGGTTGGTGATTCGATAACTGATATAGAAGCCGCATTCAACACAGGCGTTATGCCGGTTCTATATGGAAATGCGGATGTGAGTAAATATCTGGAAAAGGGTGATATATATACTATCCCAACCCACCGTGAATTTCAGAAGTTAATAAAAGAGTTGAAATAATTTTTCAAAAAATAAAAGGCAGAGCCTTTAAACTAAAACCTTGCGGTAATAGAATAAAGTCTCTGCCTGTAAAAATTAATACCATCTATATGCTAAGAGCCAAGTTTGGTTGCAGGCTTAAGATAGTAAACTATTTTAAATGCCTTTTCCAAATTCTGCGCGCCTGGGTATTCATGTTCGCTAATAATAGTACCATCAGCAGCATGTGTAGATGTATATAGTTTTGTTTCCATCAGCGTAGCCGGGATATTGAAACTATACTCATTACTGCCATCTTTTAATACCACTAAAAGTGTATCATGCGAACCCTCGATTTGATCAAGCGGATATTCTTTATACATGCATGTAAACTCGAATCCGCCCATATTGCTGCCATTGCGAGGGGAAAAGCTTGTGCCCGTTATATAATAGTTGCTTTTACTATTGTCTCCAAGCATGTACTCAACCCATCCATTTGCTGCCTCAAACCTACTACCATCACGATAGTATAATGTGGCAGAGTCAATGGAAAGTTTTAAGAATGTGTACCAATAATTACAACTTTCGCTTATAGGAGATTGTGGAGACCTGGAGGCGAAGAAGTTAACAAATTCTGTGGACTGATCAACAAACGGAATTGTTGTGTTAAAAACAATTTTTTCCGGCTCTTTTACGTCATCTGTTTTTGCGGCCACTTGCTTTTGGCACGACAGAAGCGCAAGACTTGCGATAAGGATTAACGCTTTCATTTTAATCTAATGGTTTTATTTTTTTTAATGTTTTTTGAAAAACTTCAAAACTGCAGCAGAGGTTTCGGAAATGTAAAAATATTTACAACATCAAAACGTGATACATTAAATAACCCTAATCATACGAATCATCTCGTAGATATGCATAAAAGCACGGGGCTATAAATTTTGAAAAATATCAAAAATAAGAAATGTTCTAATTATATCAAATATTTAGACGTTGGGCCATGTATTTAACACATTGTGAAATATAGCTATTTTTGAAATTATTAAGGTATTTTTAATGATTATCTAACCAATCCTTGCCAGATTTTTTCTTATGGATTAAAGAGGCAGGATTGCAAATAAGGAAATTGATATGAAAAAAGTATTTATATTCCCGGGTCAGGGATCGCAAACTGTTGGCATGGGCAAGGAACTTTATGATGCTTTCCCGGAAGCGAAAGAAGTTTTTCAGGAAGTTGATTCTGCACTTGGTCAGAACTTAAGCAAAATTATTTTTGAAGGCCCGCAGGAAACGCTGACGCTTACTGAAAATGCGCAACCGGCACTTATGGCAACATCAATCGCTGTGCTGAAAGTTCTATTGAAACAAAGCGGAAAAGATATGCCATTTTTTGCAGATTTCGTTGCCGGACATTCACTTGGCGAATATTCAGCCTTGGTTGCAGCAAATTCATTCACGCTTTCACAAGGTGCAAAACTTTTGAAACTTCGTGGCCAGGCAATGCAGGAAGCGGTTCCGCAGGGGAAGGGTGGCATGGCTGCAGTTATAGGCTTAAGCTTTGCGCAAGTTGAAGAACTATGCAGCAAAGCGCACTCAGCAAGTGAATCATGCGAACTTGCGAACGATAATTCTGATGGGCAGGTGGTGATATCAGGTTCTGCAGCTGGTATTGAAAAAGCGGAAGGCATCGCAAAGGAAATGGGTGCGAAAAGATTTTTGAAATTGCCAGTATCAGCACCATTCCACTCTTCGCTGATGAAACCGGCGCAGGATAAAATGGCTGAGGCACTTGGAAATACGGATGTTAAAGCGCCTGTAGTTCCGGTGATAGCAAACGTTACCGCGCACGCAACTAATGACCCTTCCGAGATACGCGATCTGTTGGTAAAACAGGTAACAGGCCGTGTTCGCTGGAGGGAATCTGTTATTAATATGGCGGATAAATATTCGGTTTCGTCGGCTGTGGAGGTTGGTGCCGGTAAGGTGCTAAGCGGCCTGGTGAAAAGGATTGTTGCTAATATTGAAACAGCTAATCTGGAAAAACCTGCTGATATAGAGCAATTTTTAAAAAGCAAAGGACTCTAGTAAATTTTTAAGTATAGAGTTTTTCAACGCCGGTTTTGTCAATAATTCATCTTTAAGGAAGCCTTCGGATGAGTGAGAATATAAAGACAGATTACTATTCTCAGGAAGATATTCTGCTGCCGCTGATGGCTGCGCTGAAGGAAGAAAATTTTAAGGAATTGATAGATCTTTTAGATAAGGCGCACCCTGCCGATATAGCTGAATTACTGAATTTAAGTGAAAGTGCTGACCGTGAAAAGATCATACACCTGCTTGGCTCGGTCAATTCGGAAATACTTACATATCTTGACCCTGATATTAAGGAACAGGTCTCTAACCTCATTGGTGTAAAAAATTCTGCTGAAGCACTTGATGAACTTGAATCTGACGATGCAGTGCAGTTCGTTGAGGATCTGCCGCCGGAAAAACGTGAAGAGATCCTGCAGCAGCTTTCGACTGAAAGGCGTATGGAAGTTGAGGATTCGCTTTCATATCCTGAAGATTCCGCCGGCCGTATGGCGAGTAAGGAGTTCATCGCCATCTATGAAAAATCGAGCGTTGGTGATGTGATAGACCATTTGCGCAGCGCAAAAAACCTGCCGAATGATTTCTACACAGTTTTCGTGCTTGATGATGAGGACAGACCGACGCATTTCATTCCTTTAAGCCGGGTGATGATCAACGTACGTGAGAAAAAAGTTACCGACATAATGGAGGAAGTGAAGCACTCTATACCTGGTAATGTAGATCAGGAGGAAGTGGCGAACACGTTCAAGAAATATAACCTTATCTCCGCACCGGTAACAGATTCAGAAGGCAAGATGATTGGTGTGATCACAGTTGATGATGTGACATACGTTATCGAGGAAGAGGCGGAAGAAGATATGTTAGCACTTGCCGGTATGAGCCGCCAATCTGATATTTCATCAACTGCGATGCAGAGGTTTAAGGATAGAGCGCCTTGGTTGACGATAAACCTGTTCACTTCAATCCTTTCAACTTTCATCGTTGCAAATTTCCAGGGGGTGATTGAAAAACTTGTGGCACTTGCAGCATTAATGCCTGTGGTTTCAGCCCTGAGTGGAAACATTGCGACGCAAACATTAACAGTGACTGTACGTGCAATTGCCGCACAGGAAATTACATTCTTTAATTACTTAAGTGTTTTAAGGCGCGAGATATTTGCTTCCTTCCTGAATGGTTTGCTTGTGGGCGCAGCGGCTTTTGTGGTTTCTTATCTGATATTCCACAATGCAGAAATAAGTGCGATCATGTATGCGGCTTTCATAATAACATTTATTGTTGGTGTTATCCTGGGTGCGCTGATACCGATATTAATGCACAAGATTGGTTTTGACCCGGCAGTGACTTCACCAGTGTTCGTAACAGCATCAACGGATGTTGTATCATTCTTCTTTTTCCTGGGGCTTGCTGCTTTATTGCTCACGTAATAGAAAAATATTTGGACTAAAATATCTAATAGTATTATCTTCTGCACATGGAAACACAGGAAGTTCTGGAAATTGCAAGGTCATCGATATTTCTTCTGCTGAAGATATCGCTGCCGCTTATGCTTATCGCACTTGTTATCGGTTTGATAGTGTCACTTTTCCAAGCGTTAACGCAGATCCAGGAGATGACGCTTTCATTCGTGCCGAAAATATTAGCGATATTCCTAAGCCTAATAGTGGCGATGCCTTTTATATTGGATTCATTGCGTGATTTCACTGTAGAACTTTTCAAGAAAATCGCCGGCGGGTAAATCATGGCAAAGTTAAAAGCCTGTGTTATCGGCTATCCTATCTCTCACTCACTTTCACCTGTCATCCATAATTACTGGTTAAAAAAATATAATATTGATGGTGAATATTCCGCTGTGGAAGTTAAGCCGGAAGATCTGGAATTATTCTTGAAAAGCCTGAAACAGAATGGTTTTAAGGGCTGTAATATAACACTTCCACATAAAGAAAAAGCTTGGGAAATAGTTTCAAAGTTCGTTGGTGATGATGGCGCTTTGCCTTCACATGTGGCGCGATTCATGCAGGCTATAAACACGGTGGCGCTGGATGAGAATGATAATTACATCGCCACGAATACTGATTTTATCGGCTTCGCGCGCAACCTGCTGGAAAGTCAGCCTGACTATGATTATATGAATTCGATCGCTTATATAATAGGCGCAGGAGGAGCCGCAAAAGCAGTGGCGTTTGCGCTTGCTTCAATGAATGTGAAGCAGATAGTTATCACTAACCGTACTATAGAGAAATGTTTTGAGATAAAAAACATGCTGGTGAAAAATTTCGAATATCCTGAAAGCAAATTCGATATTATTCCATGGGAAAAGCGTAATGATGTTTTCGCCTATTGTAACTTGGTAGTGAACACGACTTCACTTGGAATGAAAAACCAGCCGCTGCTCGATATAAATTTTAATGGCCTGCTGGAAGATTCACTCGTTACGGATATAGTTTACAATCCATTGGAAACGGATTTTTTAAAACGCGCGCGTGCGAAGGGTGCAATCATAGTTGATGGGCTTGGCATGTTATTGCATCAGGCCGCTCCGGGATTCGAGGCGTGTTTCGGTAAAAAACCCGAAGTTGATGCGGATTTAAGAGAGGCAGTTTTAAAAAGACTTAGAAATTAATTGCGCTCATATTCTATATCAATTTTACCTTTTCCCTTATCTTTATTAGAACTGCGATTTTTATTACGCCTATCTTCAATTTCTTTTATAAAATTTAAGTTATCACGTTGGTGCTGCCAACGCAGAGCAGAATCATAATTATTTTGGCGCTGTTGTTCCTCTTCTTTTTCGCGTTCTTTTTTATCTTTATCAGAATTATCAACACTATTTCTTGATCCGCCAGATGAGCTTAATCCTGGTTCCCAATCATCGTTATTATTATTTAATTTTTTGTTCAATTTATTAATTTCTGTTTGTAAATATAATATTACATCAAATTCAATTTTAGGGCGATTTCCCACCTCCTGTAAATCCTCTAATCGCTTAAGATGTTCTTCTAATTTAATTTTTTTAGCTTTGTCAGCCTCGTCTTTACCTAAATCAGAATTATTCTCATTATTAAACCCATTTTCTTTTAAGAAATTTGTTATTTCCTCATGCTTTTTGAATCTTAGTTCTATTCTCTCCTGAAAAGTCATTGTTTTTCTAAATGAGGTAGCAGGTTCTGGTTCAATGATATTTGTCTCAGAGTTTACAACAGGTGCAGTTTCAGATACATTATTCACAACATTCGGCTGTTCTACAATTGCCACTTGTGGTAATTCTGGTAGAGAATCTTCCATTGACGCCTGTTTTACAGGAGCAGGAATAATTGCTTGAGCAGAGGTAGGTGCTATATCTTTTTTTTTTCTGCACGAGTTAAACCTAAAGCTTGCAATGCTTTATTTAAATTTTTTAAAAAACGATTAGCCATAAGTTCTTATTTTTTTTATCATATTATCATGAAACCATTAACAAAAGCTTAATAATCAAAGCTATTTGAGTTATATCAGTATAGAATAATGTGAATTAAGTTAAATTCACCATTATTACTTGTAAATTACTAAATTTTTGTTATATAATATATAACTTTATTTTGGGAAGGGATTCTGCTCAGACAACTGAGTGAATTTATATATGGCACTAGAACTTACTGAAAAATTTAATGATTTTAAGACGAAATTCGGGCACCTAGATGGGCCTGAACTGATCGCTGCGGCATATGAATATTTTGGAGATAGACTTGCGAGCTTTTCATCATTCGGTTCATATTCTGCACTTTTGCTGAAATATGTGGCCGATGTTAATGAGAATATTCCGGTTCTGTTTCTGGAAACCGGAAAGCATTTCCCTGAAACATTGCAATATGTTGAAGATATCAAAAGGCTGGTAGGGCTTAAGAATATAATTGGCCTTACACCAGATGAGAAGATTTTAGCAAATGCTGATGAGCATGGCAATTTGTGGAGTTATAATGTTGATCGTTGCTGCTGGATAAGGAAGGTGGAGCCGCTTGATCGCTATTTGAATAATTCAACAATCGAAGCAGTTATCACAGGCCGCAGGTCATACCAAACTAAGGAACGTGCCGCGATCGAGAAGATCGAGCTTGATGATCAGGGCAGAATACGTATAAACCCGTTTGCATTCTGGGCAAAAGATAAGATAAAAGAAGAGTTTGCACGTTATGATCTGTTGCAGCATCCACTTGTTGCATTGGGTTATCCATCTATCGGTTGCGCACCTTGCACGCGTCAGGTAAAACCGGGTGAGGATGAGCGCGCAGGAAGATGGGCACATATTGCAGCGAATGGTGAAGAGCAGAAAACTGAATGCGGCATTCACGTTAATCGTGCGGATTTAAAAGATTTTGTGATTTAATATAAGGGTAATTTTAATGGTAAAAAACAGTCTGGATCACTTGGATAAATTGGAAGCACAGTCGATATTTATCTTCCGTGAAGCATTCAATAAAATAAATAACATGGCGATGCTGTGGAGCTTTGGTAAGGATTCTAACGTGATGATCCATCTTGCGCGCAAAGCTTTTTTCGGGAAGATTCCTTTCCCGCTTATTCATTGTGATACTGAACTTGAGTTCGATGAGGTTTATGCCTTCCGAGATAAATATGTGAAGGAATGGGGTATAGATTTTATTTCTGAGGTCTGCCCGCCACTTGAATCGACTGATGAGTCGCTTCCTCACAGCGCGCGTGTTGCTGCACGCAAAACCGGTGGTCTGAAAAATGTTATCCGCAAGAATGGTTTCAATGCGATCGTTGCAGGTATTCGCCGCGATGAAGAGGGAACTCGTGCGAAAGAGCGATATTTTTCACCACGTGATGCTGAAGGTGCATGGGATGTGAAAGACCAGCCGCCTGAATTCTGGGATCAGTTCATGACAGATTTCCCACCGGGTACACATATTCGTATCCACCCACTATTGCACTGGACCGAGCTTGATGTCTGGCTTTACATACAGCGTGAGAATATTCCGATCGTGCCTTTATATTATGCAAAGAAATATGACAAACTTGAAGGCAAGGATTTTGGCGGCAAAATGATGCGCTTCCGCTCACTCGGTGAGAAGGGCATTACATGGCCGCTTGAAAGCTCTGCTGATACGATCGAGAAGATCATCGCAGAACTTCGCGTGACAAAAGTTTCAGAACGCTCTGGCCGCCCGATGGGTGCCGATGAGGATGAATCATCATTCGAACGTCTACGCGCTGCCGGTTATATGTAATATGAAAAAAATCTTTCTCATAATCGTGTTGTTATTGTGCGCGACTAATTCTTTTGCAGGCTTCCTGACCGAGCAGCAGAAGATCAACGTGCAGGATGATGCTGATTTCCTGAAATTCTGGGATGTTTTCAGAGGTGCTGTGCTGAAGAATGATCGTGAAAAAGTTATGTCTCTGACACAATTTCCTTTTACCGGTGACCCGAGTGAAGATGAGATAAATTTCAAAAGCAAAAAAGAATTCCTGGAAAATTACGATAAGATCTTCACAGATATAATGAAGAAAGGTATCGAGCAGAATAATTTCTATACCTTCTGTGAACATCAGAGTGTTGGGTTAAAAACAATGACCAATGGCGAAAAGTGCTATGGTTATGAGGCTGGCGTATTTAGGCCTGAGGGTGATGACACAAATTATGGTGACCTGTTATTTGACCGCGTGAACGGTAAATTCCGCCTGATAAGAATTATCTATGAGGAAAGGGATTAATGAAAAAAGTTCTCTTCATAGTTACATCAGCGAATAAGATGGGGCGCAAAAGAACCGGCATCTGGTATGAGGAACTTTCAACGCCTTATTATATTTTCTTTGATGAAGATTATCAGGTTGAGATTGCCAGCCCTAAAGGTGGCCCGGTTTTCTTTGACCCGACAAATTTTGAGGAAACCAACAGCATTCCTTCGGTAAGGCGTTTTCAGGATGATATTCTGGCAAGCAATAAAGTGCAGAACACAAAAATGCTCTCGACGCTGAACTTCAATGATTATGACGCAATATTTTTCCCTGGCGGGCATGGTGCTATGGTTGATCTGCCAAAGGATAAAACTATTAGAAAAAACCTCGGCAGATTTTTTGATTCCGGCAAACCTGTGGGTGCTATATGCCATGGAGTGGCGGCTTTTGTTAAGGTGAAACGCACTAATGGCAAGAAATTGATTAAAGGTTTTCGCCTCACATGTTTTTCAAACACGGAAGAAAAAATAATAAAATCACATCGCAAGGTGCCGTTTTTGCTACAGACAAAACTGACAAAGCTTGGTGGAAAATTTGAAGCCGGAATTAATTTTGAATCATATGTGGTGAAGGACAGGAACCTTATAACCGGGCAGAATCCAGCATCTTCACTCGAATGCGCAAAAGTTCTTTTAGAAGCAACAAAAAATTATAAAGGAAAAAAACATGGCAGTAAAAACTAATAAAATTCAAGCGCAGGCTGAATTAAATGCTGAAGACAGCAAAGAGCAGATGAAGATCGTTATCGTCGGGCATGTGGATCATGGTAAATCGACCCTGATCGGTAGGCTTTTCTATGACACAGATTCATTGCCGGAAGGTAAGGTTGAAAGCATAAAGCAAAGCTGCATTCGCCGCGGCATGCCGTTTGAATATAGCTTCCTGCTGGATGCACTTCAGGCGGAACGCGACCAGGGTATTACTATTGATACTACGCAGTTGTGGTTCAAAACCGAAAAAAGAAATTATGTAATTATAGATGCGCCGGGGCATAAAGAATTCCTTAAGAATATGATCTCGGGAGCTGCGCAGAGTGAAGCTGCGATTCTTGTTATCGATGCGAAAGAAGGCGTGAAAGAGCAATCTAAACGCCATGGCTACCTGCTTTCACTTCTTGGTGTGCCGCAGATCGCAGTGGCTGTTAATAAGATGGATCTGGTTAATTACAGCGAAGAGGAATTCAATAAAATTGAAAAGGAATATCGCGGCTATTTAAAGGAAATCGGTGTTGAACCAACCTTTATAATTCCGATCTCGGGCAGGGAAGGTGACAACGTCACTGCGAAATCAGAAAATATGAAGTGGTATAAGGGCCCGACAGTTCTTGAGGCGCTTGATGAATTCAAACTCGCTAAAACCCTTGAAAGTCTTCCGCTTCGCCTGCCTGTGCAGGATGTTTATAAATTCGATGAACGCCGTATAATTGCCGGCCGTATTGAGTCTGGCCAGATAAAGGCTGGTGATGAAATCATCTTTTCGCCTTCGAACCGCATCGTTAAAGTAACTTCAATTGAAACATGGCCTGAATCTAAAAAAGATCATGCAATATCTGGCGAATCCGTTGGTATAACTTTATCAGAGCAGATATTCGCAGAGCGCGGCCAGGTTGTTTCCCATCTAAAAGATGCGCCGGTTCTGACAAATATTTTCCGCGGAAAAATATTCTGGCTAGGTGATAATCCGATTCAGGAAGGCAATAAATACCTTATCAAAATAAACACTTCTGAATACCAGGCGGAGGTGAAAAAGATCGAGAAAGTTGTTGATACCGGTGATCTTAAAATTTCCAGGGATGCAACTCAAGTGCAGAAAAACTCGGTTGCAGAAGTTGTTTTCCGCGTGCGTGGCCTTGCAACACTTGATCCATATGGTGATAATTCCAAAACCGGCCGTTTCGTGATAGTTGAGAATTACCGTACCGTTGGTGGGGGAATTATTGACCTGAAAGGTTTTGTTGACCAGCGCGTAGTGAAAAAACCGAAGGGTGAAAACCTGTATCCGGTTGAATCGAAGATAGATCCTAAACGCAGAGCGCTTGCGAATGGCCATAAAGGTGGTGTGCTGTGGTTCAGTGGGCTTTCAGGTTCCGGTAAGACAACGCTTGCTTATGCACTGCAAAGCAAATTATTTGAAAAAGGTTATCAGGTTTTCGTACTTGATGGTGACAACATCCGTACCGGTTTGAATTCTGATCTTGGTTTTGATCCTAAGGACCGCCACGAGAATATCAGACGCGTGGGTGAGGTGGCAGCATTATTTGCACAAAGCGGTGTGATAGTTATCACCGCTTTCATATCACCATATAAGGCAGATCGTGATAAAGCGCGCGTTGCAGCAGGTGAGGCATATCACAGCATTTATATCAAGGCAGATGTGGAAACCTGTAAGAAGCGTGACCCAAAAGGCTTATATAAGAAGGCGATAGCAGGTGAGATCAAAGAATTCACCGGAGTTTCGGCACCATTTGAAGAACCACAGAATGCTGATCTGGTAATTGATACAGGTAAGGTTTCAATTGATGATGGGTTGCAGGAACTTGTAAATTATGTTGAGAAGAATCTGGTGAAACCGGTAACTGATCTTGCAATTGAAGCGGGCGTAGTTGGTAGTGGCATTTAAGTTTCCTTCCAATTCAGCTAGATAGGTCATATTGAAAAAAACCTTTGTAATACAATCATTTTGATTATATCAAATGATATGGATAAATTTCTGTCCATGTATAAACAAGGAGAAACCTATGAATAAACTACTTACTTCCGCAGCACTAGTTGCTGTAGCTGCAACCGCAACTGCTGCGACTGCTGCAGACGCGCCAGCTAAAGTAAAATGCTATGGTATTTCGAAAGCCGGTAAGAACGATTGTAAGGCTGCTGATGGTTCTCATTCATGCGCTGGTCAGTCTAAAACTGATAATTCAAAAAGCGATTGGAAATATGCAACTGCTGCCGATTGCACTGCAGAAAAAGGTTCAACTACCCCTCCTGCGCCTGTGAAAAAATAATTATAATTTATAGTTTTCAATTCAATGCCCGGTTATGCTAATAGTATAACCGGGTTTTTTTTATGAATAAATTTGGTTTTCCATATCTGGGTTATGGCTTGGGTCTACGTTCCAAGCATTATGATTACATTCTCGAAAATAAGCCCGCAATAGACTGGTTTGAGATAATCACCGAAAATTATATTGATAATCACAAAGGCTACTGGGAATTCCTGCATGATCTGCGTGAAAATTACCCTATAGTGATGCACGGCGTTTCTCTTTCCATAGGCTCAACCGATGAATTGGATCTGAAATATCTGGCGAAAGTTAAAAGACTTGCAGAATATATAAATGCGCCATGGGTTTCTGATCATCTTTGTTATACAGGCATTGGCGGTGTGAATACGCATGATCTTCTGCCTGTGCCATATACGAAAGAATGTTTGAACCATATAATTTTGCGTATAAAAAAAGTTCAGGATTTTTTAGGCAGAAATATCGTTCTGGAAAACCCATCCTCATATGTGGAGTTCAATGAATCTGAAATGCCGGAGTGGGAATTCATGGCAGAAATAGCTGTAAAAGCTGATTGCGGGATATTGCTGGATATAAACAATGTTTACGTAAGCAGTTTTAATCATGATTTTGACGCTAAGAAATATATCGACCATATGCCGGCAAAAAATATTGTTCAATGTCACTTGGCTGGTCACAAAAATAAGGGGAATATTATAATCGATACACATAGTGATCACGTGATTGATGAGGTGTGGCAACTCTATAAATATGCGATTGCAACCAAGGGAAAGATTTCAACTATGGTTGAGTGGGATGAGAATATTCCGGATTTTCCTGTGCTTATGGGTGAAGTGCAAAAGGCCAAGGAGTTTGCGTGAGAGAAACATTATACAAATTTCACCAGGCAATAATTGCTGAAGATTCAAAGCCGTTAAAAGGATTGCTGAAACAAAATTCGCGCATCACACCACAAAGGCAAATGGCTGTTTATATAGATAATTACCGCATACGCTTGCATGAGGCGGTGGAAAGCGACTATCCAACGCTTGTATATTATCTCGGCAAAAAATGCGATAGACTGATAGAGAAATTCGTAAAAGAAAATAATTCTACTTCATATAATATGAATTTTTATCCGTTGGATTTTGCGAAGTTCCTGCAGAGGGAAAGGATAGATAATGCCGCAAAAGAACTGGCATTGTTAGAGGCAGCAATTGCAAGAGTTTTCATGACAGAAGATAGCGATGAATTGAAACCGGAAACATTACTTTCGTTAAGCGAGAGCGGGCTGACAAATTTCAAATTCAAGCAACGAAAGGCTTTAGAGTTATATAATTTCAAATATGACGTGGAAGGATTTTTAAGGGCTTTCCGCGCGGATGAATCACCTAAGAAAATTGAGAAGGGTGAAATATTTTTATGTGTTGTGAGGCATAACAATGAAGTGAAGCGCCACTATCTTGTGAAAGAAGAGTTCTATGCACTAAAAAAGCTTTTTTCCGGCGTGGCCTTGAATGCAGAAATGGAAATGGATAATTTCCAGTTGTGGTTGCAGAAGTGGCTGGTGGAAGGCCTTTTCAGCCAGTAATAAATTTAAAATCCAGAAAATAGATTTTTCATTGAGGCCATGCTGCCAAGCATTTTGGGATTTATTCCTTTCAGCTTGCCCATCATTTTGCTCATCTGGTTATATTGCTTCAGAAGCATATTCACATCCTGCACATTTGTGCCGCTACCTAAAGCAACACGACGTTTGCGAGAACCATTCAGAACCTTTGGATATTTTCTTTCCTGCTTGGTCATGGATTCAATGATAGCAAGTTGGCGCTTGAGAACCTTTTGATCAAGATTTGCTTCCTCGATCTGTGATTTCACTTTTGAAAGACCCGGAATGAAACCTGCCATGCCGCCAATGCCACCCATTTTCTGGATCATTTTTATCTGCTTGTGAAGATCATTAAGGTCAAATCCACCTTTCTTGATCTTTTTCATCATGCGTTCGGCTTCTTCCTCATCAACCTGCTCACGCGCTTTTTCCACCAGGCTTACGACATCTCCCATATCAAGAATTCGCCCTGCAACCCTTTCAGCAATGAAAGGTTCAAACTCATTTACCTTTTCACCAACACCGATGAATTTTATCGGGCATCCTGCGATCTGCTTCATGCTCAACGCGGCACCACCGCGTGCATCGCCATCCATTCTGGTGAGAATTATACCTGTGAGTTTAATCTGTGATGAGAATTCTCGTGCGATATTAACAGCATCCTGACCTGTCATGGCATCGCCAACAAGTAGCGTTTCATGCGGGTTTGCGATCTGATGAACATCTTTAAGTTCGCTCATCAATTCAGCATCGATATGCAACCGGCCGGCCGTATCTAATATCAGAACATCAAAGGCTTCAAGGCGCGCTTTTTTAACTGCGCGTTCAGTTATTTCTTGTGGTTTCTGGCCTGCAATTATTTCCAGGCTTTCAACACCAACCTGTTTTGCCAGTATCTCAAGCTGTTGTTGAGCTGCCGGGCGATATATATCGAGTGATGCGAGAAGAACTTTCTTGTTCTTTTTCGTTTTCAGATAATTTGCAAGCTTGCCGCAGCTTGTGGTTTTACCGGAGCCTTGTAGACCAGCAACCAGAATAACTACGGGCGGGTTATTGTTGAGATCAATATCGGTTTGTTTATCACCACCAAGAATTTCGGTCAGTTCATCATGAACTATTTTCACGACCATTTGCGCCGGAGAAATACTTTTCAGAACTTCCTCACCAATGGCTTTAGATTTTACTTTCTCGATAAATTCTTTCGCGACAGGAAGCGCAACATCCGCTTCTAAAAGCGCGATGCGTATTTCACGCATGGCCTCGTTAATATCTTCCTCTTTGAGCAACCCTTTGCCACGAAGTTTGCTGAAGGAATTCGAAATGGAATCTGTAAGTCTATCAAACATGTAATTATTGCTTTAGGCCTTTAATTTCGCATCAGGTTTGCGGATATAAATAGGGGTTTTTCTGAAAAAATCAGCCATATTATTTTCAATTAGATAAAACGCATATGAACCAATATCTTGTGCGTCTGGAAGGGCCTGTGTTTTGCAGAATTTCATATTGCCTATATCAGCTTCATTCACATTTTCGACGGCGAGCAACTCTGGTTCTTCAGCAGTTCCGGCATCCATATTAAAACGTTGAAAATAAACTTCAGAACGACCTGCATCCAGTGCCACAGATATTTCAGAAGCACCCGTCTGCTGCCAGTGTTTAAATGCAAGAGCTTCTAAACTACTAATGCCGATAATATCTTTATCGAGGGCTTGTGAGATTGCAGATATAGCAGCCAAACCTATTCTAATGCCGGTGAAGCTGCCTGGCCCAAGATCAACCGCGAAATAGTCTATATCAGAATATTCAAGGCCGGTTTCACGTAATATACGCTCAAGGTGGAAGAAAAGTTTTTCTGCCTGTAGGCCATTTTCTTCACCGCCTGAAAAGGCAATGCGTCTATCATCTCTTAGAATTGTGCAAGTTTCACGCCCTAAAGCGGTATCTACTGCCAGGATGAACATCAGTTACAGCTTGATAACATTTTGCTATAGGCTGCATTGAAGCCTTTCAGCGAATAAGTGTCAGTTGCCTTGGTACCTGCTGAAGATATGCTTTTCACAGTTACTTTGTTGCCCTTCTTCATGGCTTCTATAGCGCTTCTATCCATTTCCTCATCTTTGCCCCAGGCCATTTTAGGGGTTTTATCAGATGTAAAGAATTTGAATGATTTTTTGCCATCTATATTGAAATCAACATCACTATCTTTTTTATATGGAAAGCCGGAATCAAGGCTGACCTCAGGTTTTGAGAGTTTGCCGCGATAGCTGACCAGCATATATACATCGCCGCGCTTTTTGTAATTACCGGTTTTTTTGGAAGGATTTGCAGTGATATAGCAAACTTTTGAATCTTTATCCTTGGTTTGGAAAAATGCCCAATCATTATATTCGCCCTTAAGGGTTTGCGCGAACGCCGGAGCGGCTAAAAAAACAAGTAAAGCAGCCAAGAACAACCTGTACATATCAATCACCTATTGCAGTTATAAATATAGGCAGAATATAAAACAGAAAATAATCATTTACAAGTTTTGATAGCATATCTATTACTTTGGCACAAAAAGGTTAAGGTGATGAAATATCTTTTAATTATAGCTTCATATTTTTACTCAAGCGCGGCTTTTGCCCAGGATGCTGGTGGCTCTGCTCCATCTTCGCCAATTGCGCCGAATTTTATTGAGTCAATG
The DNA here is from genome assembly GCA_048498735.1 of Pseudomonadota bacterium. Lineage (GTDB taxonomy): Bacteria > Pseudomonadota > Alphaproteobacteria > Rickettsiales > UBA8987 > JAMHZE01. The sequence continues at coordinate 118,876 of JBEHXK010000004.1, read as the reverse complement.
CTGCCATTTGGATTGATGTTCGTGGTGTTCTATTTCCTGCTTATCCGCCCGCAGCAGAAAAAATACAAACTTCATGCGGTTATGGTTGGTGGCCTAAAAAAAGGTGATAAAGTGATAACCGGTGCTGGCTTTGTAGGCACAGTTGTTAAAGCTGCAGAGAATGAAAAATTCATAACGGTGAAAATAGCTGACAATGTTGAAGTTGAAGTTCTGCGTTCAAGCATAACTGAACTTGCCGGTGATAAAGAGAAAAAATAATGATCAACTTTCCGAAATGGAAAATAATATTGGTTGCGCTGATTTGCCTGTGGGGTTTCTATCAGGCTTCGGCAAATTTTTTGACCGCCGACCAGCGTGCGCAATATAAATTCCTGCCGCAGGATACTGTAAAGCTGGGCCTTGACCTTCAAGGCGGTTCACATCTTTTACTGAAAGTTGATTTTGATCATTTTCTAAAAGAATATTTTGATGGCGTGCTTGATGATATCAGAAAGAATTTCCGCGCTGCTAAGATCGGCTACATAAACCTAGGTGTAAAACAGGATGAAGCTGGCAAACCATATATTGGGTTGACTTTACGTAACGCAGAAGATGCTGACAAGGCGCGTACCGAGATCAGGAATATTTCGCGTGATTTTGACGTGACTGTGAATGGTTCTGATTTTGCACTGACATATTCTTCTGACGTACTGAAAAAAATGAAGCGCGATGTGCTTGAAAAATCGATCGAGATAGTTCGCCGCCGTGTTGATGAAACAGGTACGCGTGAGCCGACCATTCAGATGCAGGGTGAAGACCGCATTCTGCTTCAGGTTCCGGGCCTGCAAAATCCTGAAGAGTTAAAAAAACTTCTGGGCAAAACTGCTAAGATGACCTTCCACCTGATGGATAATGATGATCCATTCGGTACTTCAACAAGCTTTATAAAACCTGAAGAAGAAAAGCTTCCTGATATTGATGCTAAGAGCAATCGCCAATATCTGGTTAATAAGAAAGTTGAGCTTAGCGGCGATTTATTGACCGATGCTCAGGCGACCTTTGATCAGGCGCAGCCGGTAGTTTCGTTCAAGTTCAATAATATGGGTGGCCGTAAATTTGCTCAGATCACTTCTGAAAATGTTGGTAAGCCATTTGCAGTTGTGCTTGATGATAAGGTTATTACAGCACCTCGTATAAATCAGGCAATTCTTGGTGGTTCTGGTATAATTACAGGTGGATTCACGGTTCAGGAAGCACAGGAACTTGCACTTCTTTTACGTTCTGGTGCATTGCCTGCGCCTATAACAATTGTTGAAGAGCGTACTGTTGGCCCTTCACTTGGTCAGGATTCTATCGATGCCGGTAAGCGCGCAACCCTTGTTGGTTTCATATTCATTACTGTATGTATGTTACTGGTATATCGCTTGTTCGGCCTGTTTGCTGATATAGCACTAGTAGTTAACTTGTTTATCATTCTTTCTATCCTTTCACTTTTTGGTGCAACTCTGACAATGCCTGGTATTGCTGGGCTTGTATTAACAATGGGTATAGCAGTTGATGCGAACGTGCTTATATTTGAGCGCATTAAAGATGAACTGCGCAATGGTAAATCAGTGATAGCAGCGATAGATCACGGCTTTAACCGCGCCTTTACAACTATTCTTGATTCAAACTTAACCACCATAATAGCGGCATTTTTCCTCTATACATATGGTTCTGGCACGATAAAAGGCTTCGCCGTTACCTTAACGGTGGGTGTAATAAGCTCACTTTTCACAGCAATCACATTGACAAAACTTCTAATAATTGTTTGGTTACGTAAGACAAAACCAAAAACCCTGAAATTATAGTCTTACATATATGTCTATCGATGTTGTAGATTTCGCGCTTGAGATCATTTCTAAACGCAGTATTACCGGCGAAAAGGATGAAGGTTCTATCGACCTTTTGGTTGAAAAGCTGAAACCATATGGCTTTGACTGTATGGTTGAAAATTTTTCCGGCGATAATTCATATCCGGTTCTAAATCTTTACGCTGAACGTAAAGGTAATGGAAAGAATCTATGTTATGCAGGGCATACGGATGTTGTGCCGCCAGGTGATGAAGCATCTTGGTCAGTTCCGCCATTTGCACCAAAAGTTGTAGATGGATTTTTGATCGGACGTGGGGCGGTTGATATGAAAGGTTCTGTAGCGGCGTGGGTTTCAGCGGTTTCTGAATTTTTAGATGAAAATAAAAATTTTGATAAAGGCACACTTTCATTCCTGATCACCGGTGATGAAGAAGCAGATGCCATAAATGGCACACAGAAACTTTTGAGATTAATTGCCGCAAAAGGCATAAAGATCGATGATTGTGTTGTGGGTGAGCCGACAAATACCGAAAAACTTGGCGATATGATAAAGGTCGGGCGTCGCGGAAGTATAAGTTTTGTTCTTACCGTAAAAGGCCTGCAAGGCCACATTGCTTACCCGGAAAAAACCATAAATCCAAATAAGATCATAGTGAAAATATTGAATGAACTTATCGATACCGAGATCGATAAAGGTAATAAGAATTTCCAGCCTTCACATTTAGAGATAACTTCCATAGATGTTGCAAACCCAACTGCGAACCTGATTCCGGAGAAGGCAGTTGCACGCTTCAATATTCGTTTTAATGATGAGCAGACCACTGCAAAACTGAAAAAACTTATTCATTCAATATGCGAAAAACATACTGACAAGTTTATTCTTGATGTAAGAAAAGGTGAATGCGAATCTTTCATGGGAAGCACAGGTGATATTGTTGATCTGATAAAGAAATCATGCAAACAGGTTATTGGTAAAGAGCCTGCAAGCAGCACTACCGGCGGCACATCAGATGCAAGATTCATCACGCATTATGCAGAAGTTGCAGAGTTCGGATTGGTGAATACCACCGCGCACAAGGTTGATGAAAAAACTTCTGTGGAAGAGTTGGTGAACCTGAAAGATATATATAAAAAGATCATCGAGAATTATTTTAAAAGTTAGCTTTATGCTGCCAATAATTCTTCATCCACAAAATATAAAAGCATTGGTAATAGGTAAGGGGTCTGCGACTGACAGGCGCATACAAATGCTTAAAGATGCCGGAGTTGCCGCAATAAAATATTTTGAAACACCTCCTTCTGAGAAAGAATTTGATGATATAAATCTGGTTTATATTGCCGATTTTGATGATGAGGTTTCAGCAAAATTATATGACATTGCACTTAAAAGAAATCTGCTGGTGAATATTGAAGATAAAAAACCATTCTGTAATTTCCATGTGCCCGCGATCACTAGAAGAGGTGAATTACTTATCACTGTTTCTACAGGAGCCAGTGCGCCGAGAATGGCGCGCCGCCTGAAGCGCATATTCGAAAAAATGTTTCCGCTAAATTGGGGAGAGGGACTAAAACAGCTTTCCCAAAAACGTGAAGAGCTCAAAAAAGAAGGCTATAAGTTTGAGACAATGGCACCCAAACTTGATGAAGAGATTGAAAAACTAGGACTACTCAAACAATTTGATGATTGGAAAGAATAATTATTTCTTCACTTTCTGGGTGTGCTCATAGAAATTTTTTACCAGATTTTTTACCATCTTGGCATATTTTTCATCTTTAATATCACCTTTTTCATCAAACACATTATGTGCAGCAGGAACCGCAACTTGATCAGGCATAACGTGAACACCTATGTTGCTTAACATCATGCGAAGCACCAGAAGTGAGCGCAAGCCACCAAGTGCACCGGGTGAAGCTGCAGCCATTGCTGCAACCTTACCAGTATAAGCGATCAGATTTGCTTCATCTTTCTCACTTTTACGCGAGATCCAATCGAGTGTATTTTTCAAAAGTGGCGTGATCGAACTGTTATATTCCGGATTGGCGATGAAGAAGCCGCAGCAATCAGCGAATTCCTTCTTCAGCTTCTTTGCATTTTCCGGCACCCCTTTTTCTTCTTCCAGATCACCATTATAGAGCGGCATATCGTAATCTTTCAGCTCGATCAGCTTTGCATCAGCTCCGAGTTCTTTGGCATATTCATACGCATATTTAGCAAGCTTTCTATTATAAGATTCTTTGCGTATTGAACCCGCCAGAAAAAGTAAGTGCGCCATGAAGACTCCTGATATTTATTATTCGCCCATAGAGAAAATCAGGAATTCACTTTCTTTGTCAATGCCTTTCAGCTTTAACTCAGCTTCATCTTTTATTGCCAGCCCATCGCCTTCTGCAAGTGCGATATTATTGACAGAGATCGAACCTTGGGCAAGCTGCAGCCACACTTTTCTGCCCTTAGAATCAAAGCTTACTTCCTTATCTTTTTCCAGGATCGAAGAATAAATATCAACATTCTGGCCGATCTTTAAAATGCCATTTCCACCATTTTCACTCACCATGAGTTTTAGTTGGTTGAGCTTTTCATCACGGGAAAATTCTTTTTGCTGATATGAAGGTTCATCACCTTCGCGGCGTGGCAGGAACCAGATCTGCAGTAACCTAACAGTTTCACTATCAGAGGCATTAAATTCACTGTGACGAATGCCGGTGCCAGCGGACATGCGTTGTACTTCGCCAGCCTTAATGGTTTCAACATTACCCATACTATCTTTATGCGCAAGTTCGCCGGATAGAACATAGGTCACGATTTCCATATCACGATGAGGATGTGGGTGAAAGCCGCCACCTCCCTTGATCACATCATCATTTATAACGCGCAGATGGGAAAACCCCATATGGTTAGGATCATAATAATGGCCAAAAGAGAAGGTGTGCTTGCTATCAAGCCAGTCTATATGATTGACACCACGTTCATCAGATTTGCGCAAATAAATCATATTCCCTCCAAATTTCTTTGATTCAGTTACACTAATGATATAAATAGATATTAGGCTTTTTCAATGAGGCAAAAATGACGAAAAAATTCACTAAAAATTCATCTTCCGGTTCGAACAAAATGTGGGGCGGCCATTTCGAATATGGCCCTTCAGAGATCATGGAGAAAATAAATGCCTCGATCGGGTTTGACCAAAAATTATATAAGCAGGATATCCGCGGCTCTATCGCGCATGCGCGCATGCTTGGCAAAGTTGGCATTTTGAAAAAAGCAGAAGCAGATAAAATAATTACCGGCCTGCAGCAGATAGAAAAAGAAATTGATTCAGGAAAGTTTATTTTTAAACGCGAACTTGAAGATATTCACATGAATGTTGAATCACGCCTGAAAGAAATTGTTGGCGAAGCAGCAGGACGCTTGCATACTGCCCGCAGCCGAAATGACCAGGTGGCACTTGATTTTCGTCTTTATGTTCGTGATTCAATTGATGTTATATTGAAAGAATTGGCGGCATTAAAAACTTCGCTTACAAAAAAAGCCGCCGCGAATAAAACAACTATCATGCCTGGCTTTACACATTTGCAGGTGGCGCAACCGATCACATTTGCACATCACTTGGGTGCATATGTTGAAATGATATCGCGCGATATTTCCCGCATTGAAGATTGCCGTGAGCGCTTGAATGAATGTCCGCTTGGTTCTGCAGCTTTGGCTGGAACCAGCTTCCCGATAGACCGCGCAATGGTGGCTAAAGAGCTTGGTTTTAAAGCACCAACAAAGAACAGCCTTGATTCGGTTTCTGATCGTGATTTTGCACTCGAACTTCTTTCGGATATGAATATTCTTGGAATCCATCTTTCACGTTTTGCTGAAGAGATAGTCATCTGGTGTTCACAGCCTTTCAAATTTATTTCACTTTCAGATAAATTCACTACCGGTTCTTCGATCATGCCGCAAAAACGTAACCCGGATGCGGCGGAATTAGTGCGTGCGAAAGTGGGAAGAATTCTTGGTTCTTTGACAACACTATCAGTTGTTCTAAAAGGCCTACCACTCGCATACAGCAAAGATATGCAGGAAGATAAGGAGCCAACATTTGATGCGATCGAGAATATAATTCTTGCGATCAAAGCGATCACAGGAATGGTTGATGATATGAAAGTGAATAAACAGAATATGCGTGAACTTGCGGCTTTTGGTTTTTCAACTGCGACTGATATTGCAGACTGGCTAGTGAAAAATGCAAATATTCCATTCCGCGATGCACATCATATCACCGGAAAATGTGTTCGTTTAGCTGAGCAGAAAAATTGCCGCCTGGATCAACTTTCACTTGCTGATTTGCAGAAAATTGAGAAGAAAATCACAAAGGATATTTTCAATGTTCTATCGGTTGAAAACTCGGTAAAATCGCGCAAAAGCTATGGCGGAACTGCCCCAAAAGAATAAATTGCTGTAAAATCAATAATATAAACACCTTAAGTTTCCTTAACCAAATATTAACATTTTAGTGTTATAATTATCATAAGGGAAAGAAGCATGGCTGATCCGAACGAAGAAAAGTTAAAGCAATATAAAAGCATCCTGAACGGGATGGTGAATCATTCCGGCCTGAATTTTGAAACACTGATACAAAATTCCAATGTTGATGTAAGTCTGCTTCCTGTTGGTACAGATGCGCAAACGCTTGTTAATAAATTCATCAGCCGTAGCTCAAATATAACTTCAGATGATGCCGCAAAGAGGCCATGGATGGATAAAAATGGTGATGGTAAGATAAGTGTAACTGAAGAAATTGGAAAAAAACATTTTGATCCTAAGGAAATTATGAAACATGCCATGTTTGGCAAAAAACCATGGCAACCTTTAACCGAAGCAGAAGAAAAAATATATCAGCAATATACCTCAAATAATACTGGTACAGCGAAAGATATAAATTATTCTGATCCTATAGGTTCTGCTCCGCCGATAGTAGTTCATAAGAAAAAACACACAACCGCAACTATATCTATTGGTGCAATGGAATCTTATGCGATTGATGATAATGGTAATAGAACGAGTAAAATTACAATCACACCAGGGCAAGATGGATCAACTACACTTTATGGTGATGATGAAAATAAAAATGCTGCGAAAGGTTTAACTAACCATAATGTTCAGCATAACTCTCACAACAGCAATAACACTACCTTGCCTAAGAAAACTGGTCACAACGGTCACGATGTTCACAAAAAGTAGTGTTTAGCCGATTTGGGCGCGATGACGCAGGAATTGATCTGCCAGTACTATAGCAACCATAGCTTCAGCAACAGGAACCGAACGAATGCCAACACATGGATCGTGGCGGCCTTTGGTTATGATTTCAGTATCTTCACCTTTGGAATTTATGCTTTTCATTGGCGTTAGAATAGAGCTTGTAGGTTTGCAGGCATAACGTGCGATTATATCCTGCCCGCTTGAAATGCCACCTAATATGCCACCTGCATGATTGCTCAGGAACTCAACTTCACCTTTTTTATTCATGCGCATCTGGTCAGAATTTTCCTCGCCACGCAAGGTTGCCGATCTCATGCCTGCACCGATCTCAACACCTTTTACGGCATTGATGCTCATTAGTGCTGCAGTTATTTCAGCATCAAGTTTGCCATAGATAGGTTCACCCCAGCCAGCCGGAACACCGCTTGCAACAACTTCACATTCAGCGCCAACTGATGAGCCATCTTTACGGATACCCATTAAATATTCTTCAAATTTTTCTACCGATTTTTTATCAGGTGAGAAGAAAGGATTGTTTTTAACTTCTTTCCAATCCCAGTTGTTGCGATCTATTTCAACCGTGCCCATTCTGGTAAGTGCACCGCGGATGGAGATTTTATCGCCAAGGATTTTACGAGCTATAGCACCAGCGGCAACGCGCATTGCAGTTTCACGCGCTGAAGAACGGCCACCACCGCGTGGATCACGTATGCCATATTTTTTAGTGTATGTGTAATCAGCATGGCCCGGGCGGAATTTTTCTACTATATCCCCATAATCTTTTGAACGCTGATCTGTGTTCCATATTATGAGTGAAATAGGTGTACCGGTTGTTTTACCTTCGTATACGCCTGATAGAATCTCAACCTTATCTTCTTCATTACGCTGGGTAGTGAATTTGCTTTGCCCAGGTTTGCGCTCATCAAGATATGGCTGGATATCGGCTTCAGAAAGCGGAATAAGTGGCGGCACGCCATCAACAACGCAGCCGATTGCACGGCCATGGCTTTCACCCCACGTGGTGAACCTGAATATTTTACCGAATATGTTATGAGACATAAAATTTCCCTCAAAAGATGCTTTAAACTAGCTTAAGTCCTTCTTCAATATTTTTCCGATAGATGATTTTGGTAAACTATCTTTTATTTCTAAGACCTTTGGTATTTCGTGCTTAGCCAGATTATTACGGCAATATTCCATAAGCTCGTCGTGAGTTACCTTTGCCCCCGGCTTCAGAACGGCAAAAGCTTTCACCTTTTGGCCGCGTGATTCGTCAGGAACTCCAATAACTGCAGCTTCTAACACATCAGGGTGCTGGTAAAGAACTTCCTCTACCGTGCGTGGATATATCTTAAATCCTCCGGCGATGATCATTTCTTTCAGGCGATCAACGATAAAAATATAACCTTCATCATCCATATAGGCTATATCGCCGGTGCGCAAAATCCCATCACGCAGAACTTTTGCGGTTGAATCAGGTTTATTATAATAGCCTTTCATCACCTGCGGGCCTTTGATGCAGAGCTCGCCACGTTCACCAATATCCAAAAATTTGCCAGGGTTTTCTATATCTTCGATCAATATATCAGTTTCAATGAAGGGCAGGCCGATCGAACCTTCTTTATTCACGCCATCGATCGGGTTGCAGGAAACAACAGGCGAAGCTTCAGTTAAGCCATAACCTTCAACAAGGCGGCAAGTGGTGCGTTTTTCAAATATCTTTTTAACTTCCAAAGGGAGTGGCCCGCCACCTGAGATACACATATGCAGGCTTTTAAGATCATATTTTTCAACGCCGTGATAGTTATTAATGGCATTGAACATCGAGGCAACACCCGGCATATAATGCGGTTTTTTCTTCTGGATATCTTTAAGAACTTTCAATGCTTCAAAGCGTGGATGAAGGATCATCTTGCCGGCAGAGGCTAAACTGAAAAGCATGCCAACTGTCATCGCAAATACATGAAATAACGGAAGAACATTCAGCATTATACCTTCACCATCTGGCATAACAGCACCCCAGAGTTTACTCTGAATTGTGTTTACATAAACATTGGCGTGAGTGAGTTCAGCGCCTTTTGGTGTACCTGTAGTACCGCCGGTATATTGAATTATCGCGGTATCATTAACATCAACTTTAATGGCGCTGATATCTTTTGATGATCTCTCACCAAGTTTTAAAACATCAGCCCACGAGATAACATTTTCATCATATTTAACAGATGAGACATCGCCGCTTTTAAATATTTTAAAAAGAGCATTTTTGGGGAAAGGTAGAACCTCCGGGAGGTTTGCAACAATGAGCTTTTTGAATTTGCCACTGCCCTTAGTGTTACAATATTCCATTACCTTTTTTGCTTTCGGGTAAAGTATCTCTAAATCAAGAGTGATTATCATCTCGGCATCTGAATTTTCGACCAGAAAGCCGATCTCCTTCTCGGAATATAGCGGGCTGCAATTAACCACTGTACCACCAGCTTTTAAAACAGCCAGGTAGGCTACAACAAATTGCGGGCAGTTAGGCAGGAATAGACCAACTTTGCTGCTTTTCTTAAGGCCAAGTTCTAAAAAGCCTTTAGCGGCCTTTTCAACCAGTTGCGCAAGGGTTTTATAATCAATAGTATGGCCTTCAAAATCAACCACCAGATTATCAGGAAAATTCTTTACCACTTCATCAAGCAGGGAAAATATAGGTTTTGGCTCAATGTGCTGGTTCCAGTCAAGGTTTTTAGGATATGATTTAAGCCAGGGTTTTCCAAGCATGCCAAATAAACTTTAAAAAATTGAAGAATTGCTCTAATAATATGGGTAAAGCTTATAAAAACTCAAATGTAATAATGTCTTCGAAGGTCAAATTAGGCGTAAATATCGATCATGTTGCAACCCTGCGCAATGCCAGAGGTGAGGCTTATCCATCGGTACTTAAAGCTGCGCAGATCGTTGAAGCGGCTGGAGGTGATGGCATTACAGTACATTTACGCGAAGATAGAAGGCATATCAGGGATGCAGATGTTTTCGAGATTAGGAAAAATGTGAAATTACCACTTAACCTTGAACTGGCGGCAACTGAGGAAATGCTTAGAATTGCACTGCAAGTGAAGCCAAATGCATGTTGTATCGTGCCGGAGCGCAGGCAAGAGTTGACCACAGAGGGCGGCCTGGATGTAGAAAATAATTTTAAGCACCTTTCTGATTTTGCAAAAGCGTTGAAAGGGGCTGGCATATTGACATCATTATTCATCAATGCCGATGAAAAGGCAGTGGAATATGCTGCCAAGATTGGCGCTGATATTGTTGAGTTCCATACGGGTGCTTATTGTCACAATGTAAATATCAGAGAAGCCGAGCTGAAGAAAATAACCAAAGCGGCAAAGCTTGCTGATCAGGCTGGCATTATATGCCACGCCGGGCATGGGCTGACTTATGAAACTGTTCCCGCCATTATTGCCATAAAGGAAATTAAAGAGTTGAACATTGGCCACTTCCTCATAGCAGAATCATTGTTTGATGGGCTGCCAAATGTTATAAAGAAGATGAAGCGTATAATGAATGGGGAAAAAATATGATCATCGGCATAGGTACAGATATCATTAGCCTTGAGCGTATTGAATATGCCCTTGAAGCTTTCGGCAGCAAATTCCTGCAACGTATTTTAACAGTGCGTGAGCGTAATTATTTTATCGAAATTCATAACAAAGAAAACAAGATCGCTTATCTGGCAAAACGCTTTGCAGCCAAGGAAGCTATTTCCAAGGCATTAGGTGTTGGGATCGGCGAAAATCTTTCATTTCAGGATATTGAAATATCAAATAATGATCTTGGCAAACCCATTGTAACCCTTGTGAACATTGAAAAAGTGACTGTTCACCTTTCACTTTCTGACGAAAAAGAGGGTTTTGCCATTGCCTTTGCCCTGGCTGAAAAATAATTAAAAATCACTAACGCGACCCTTTAAACTCCAATCACCGAATTTTGTGGTGCCTTCTTTAGGGCCACCAATTTCTTCAGTGCTTTCTAAAATTTTTTGCAGTTCTTCATTATTTTTCGGATGAGGTTTATTCTTATTTTCCTCGAGCAGTTTCTTTGCCTTTTCCTCAAACTTATCCATGACTAGCGAAGTTTTTGAATATTAGCAGCGTAATTCGCCGGGTTGCCATCAAACACAAAAGAGCCAGCAACAATAGTATCAGCACCGGCTTCCAGCACCGATTTTATGGTTTCGGCATTGATGCCGCCGTCAACTTCAAGCATTATGTTCTTGCCAGTTTTATCTATCATGCGGCGGAGATTTTTAATTTTATCAAGTGATGATGGAATGAATTTCTGCCCGCCAAAACCTGGGTTTACACTCATCACCAGAACCAGATCACATAGTGGCAGAACATATTCCAAAGTTGCTTCGGAAGTTGAAGGAACTATTGATACGCCAACTTTTGCACCACTTGCTTTTATCTGGTTAAGAGTTCTATCTAAATGTGTTGTTGCTTCGGCATGTATGGTGATTATATCAGCGCCGGCCTTGCGATAATCCTCAACATATTTTTCCGGTTTTTCGATCATCAGGTGAACATCGAACGGAAGCTTAGTAGTTTTGCGCAAGGAACTTATAACAACCGGGCCAATTGTTAAGTTAGGTACAAAATGCCCATCCATAACATCAACGTGAACCATATCAGCGCCAGCTTTTTCGATGGCTTTTATCTCGTCGCCAAGTTTGGCAAAATCTGCTGAAAGTATTGAAGGGGCTATGGTAATTTTTCTGCTCATAAATATATATTGATTATGGCCTCAACTATATGCCTTTTTGCTTTTTATTAAATAAAAATTTGTCTATATCTCTAATTATATGCAAGATTTTTCCCAAGTATTGAACAGCCTAAATGATGAGCAGCTTCAGGCGGTGACCGAAACCGAAGGGCCGTTGCTGGTTCTTGCCGGGGCAGGCACCGGAAAAACCCGCGTTCTGACCACGCGCATTGCTTATATTTTGAGCCAAGGTTTGGCTTTTCCAAGCCAGATTCTTGCGGTGACTTTTACCAATAAAGCTGCCAAGGAAATGAATACGCGCATAAGCGATATTGTTGGGGGTATGTCAGCAGGGTTGTGGATAGGAACTTTCCATTCGATATGTTTGCGAATGCTGAGGAAAGATTTTTTGCGTGTAAATCTGAAGCAGGATTTTGCAGTGATAAATCAGGATGACCAGTTGCGCCTGATAAAAGAATTGATGAAAACATTAAATATTGATGAGAAAAAATATAACCCCAAAGGTGTACAGTTGCAGATCAATCGCTGGAAAGATCGTGCGTTATTGCCGGAAGATGTGATAGATGGCGATGTGCCGGGCCAGGTTTATGAAGTTTACCAGAAACGTTGTGAAGAATTAAATATAATAGATTTCGGCGATATAATTTTAAAAACAATAATTCTGCTAAAGAGCAATGATGATGTGCTGGCGGATTATCGCAGGCGCTTTAAATATATTCTGGTTGATGAGTATCAGGATACTAATGTGGCGCAATATTTGTGGCTGCGTCTGCTTGCACTTTCCACTCACAATATTTGCTGCGTGGGTGATGATGATCAATCTATTTATGGCTGGAGAGGGGCGGAAATTGGTAATATTCTAAGGTTCGAAAAAGATTTTGATAATGCAAAAATAATTCGCCTGGAAACAAATTACCGCTCAACACCGGATATTCTAAGTGCGGCGGATGCGGTGATCGCAAATAATGAAAATCGTTTAGGAAAAACTTTGCGTGCACATCATCCGATCGGTAATAAGGTGAAACTGGTTTCGCTTTGGGATGACAGAAGCGAAGCAAGTTATATTGCCGATGAGATCGAAGCGCAGCAGCAGATATATGGTGAAAAATTAAACGATATGGCAATTCTTGTGCGCGCAGGTTATCAGACCCGAGCATTCGAGGAATGTTTTATCAAGCGTGCTATTCCTTACAGAATTCTTGGTGGTTTAAGATTCTATGAGCGTTTAGAGATCCGTGATGCGATAGCCTATATACGCGCAACTGTAAGCCCGGACAATGACTTGGCATTGGAGCGAATCATTAACACACCTAAGCGCGGGCTTGGTGATAAAACAATTGAGGATTTAAAATCTCAGGCGAGGGCAAGAGGCATATCACTGAATGCGATGATAAAATCTTCCTTGCAGCAAGGCGGTGCACTAAAGCCAAAAATACATGACACGTTGCTAAAACTTTTTGTGTATTTCGATGAGTGGGCGATGGCATTTGAAGATGACCACGTTGCAGCAGTAGAGAGAATATTGAGCGAGTCTGGCTATACTGAAATGTGGAATGCCGAGCAGACAGTTGAAGCAAAGGGCCGTGTAGAAAACCTGAAAGAGCTTTCCAACGCGCTGCTGCAATTTGAAAATATACATGAATTTCTGGAGCATGTGAGTCTGGTTTCCGACTCTGATGATAGCCCGCAGGATGATATGGTTTCAATGATGACCATTCACGGCGCAAAAGGTTTGGAATTTGACACGGTGTTTCTTCCTGGTTGGGAGGAGGGGCTTTTCCCATCGCAGCAAAGTATGGATGAAAATGGCAAGGTTGGTTTGGAAGAAGAGCGCCGACTTGCATATGTTGGCATCACGCGTGCGAAAAAGAAACTGACCATCTCATTTGCATCAAGCCGGATGGTTTTTGGAAATATAATAAGCTCTATACCATCGCGTTTTGTTGATGAACTGCCGAAAGAACATATTGAGATGAATAATACCGTTTCGCGCGGGCCATCATATAATCCTCGTATGGGTAAATTCAGCATGGGTTCTAGTGAAGATGAATTTTCACCAACAAAAAAGATATACACAATTCCTTCAGCTGATAATGGTTATAATAACGAGCAGCAAAACAGCTTGAACGAAAAATATAAAAGTAACTTTAGTGTTGGTGAGCGCGTCTTCCATGATGAGTTCGGCTATGGAAGGGTGATAAAAATAAGCGGACGCCATTTGCAGATCGTGTTTGAAAAAGCAGCGATCAAAACTCTGCTCGATGATTTTGTGGTTTCAGCACCGAAGAAAGGTGCGCTGAATTAATCTAAATTTTTGAAAATAAAAAACCCGGGATAAACCCGGGCTGTTTTATAATATTTTTTAAATTAATATTAGTCGTCACTGCCACTTGCAGTGTTTGTGCCATTGACAGCATCACCAAGAATATTTGATGCATAGAAGCTGATAACTTTACGAGGCGTGATAACCGCTTCTTCTTTTGTTTTAGGGTTACGACCGATACGTTGGCCTTTCTGGTTCACTGTGAAAGTGCCGAAAGAAGAAATTTTCAAGGAGCCGTTCTTTTCAAGGATCTGGCACATTTCTTCGATCAGGGAATCAACCATTTCAGTTGATTCAGAGAAAGAGAAGCCTAGTAATTTTTGAACTTGTTCTGCTATATCTGCGCGTGTTAGTGTAGCCATAATTATACCCCTGTTTTTCCTATCTATTTGCTTTCGTAAATGAAGGCAAATAAGATTTCAGTTCTTTTGCTTTTTGTTTTAACTTATTGATTTTCATTAAAGCGTCAATACTCTTTTTAATAAATTTTCTGGTAGCTTCTAAATTATTATTTTTATCCGTCAAAGAATACAACACTGATTTACTGTAAATGGCGGAAAGTGACAATCTTTTAGTATAGTAAGAAAAATCAGTTGATCGGTCGCCAATCTCATACCAGGCCTCACTCGAAAATTCGTATATATTTTTTATGCTGCTGCCGATATTCGCCGGATTAACTGCATAACCGAAAAACTTTCTGAGCGCTTCAAGGGATTTTAATCTCATATGATAGATTTTTATGCGTTGGAAAATTATCTCTTCGATTTTTTCGCGTATCTTATCAGTTGGTTTTAATTGTTCGCGTGCGGCAGCAAAACCCGCCTCATTACATGCGATGATAAAATCATTGGTGAACTCGGCCAATTTGCCAGGGTATAGTATTTCTGCCTGCACGGCATCAATTCCTGCTTGCTTGGCGGCTTTTTCCAAAGTGCCTTGAGACCATGGTTCTGAAGCTAATAAATCTATGAAGTTATTGGTTATTTTTGGTTTTAGTTCAAGCATTTGATATACAATTTTCTTTAAACTTTATCCTCTTATCTGTTGACAATCCAGTTAAAAAGACTAAAAACGAGTCCCTAACAATAAATAGCCAAAGGAAAAGGTAATACAAGTGGTACAGATCAGCGTAAGAGATAATAACGTAGATCAGGCGTTAAAAATCCTGAAAAGAAAGCTTCAGAAAGAAGGTCTTTTCAAGGAAATTAAACAGCGCAGATTCTATGAAAAGCCTTCTGAGAAAAAAGTTCGTAAAGCTCAGGAAGCAGTGCGCAGAGCAAAAAAACAACGCCGCATGAATGATATGTAATATATTATTCCTTGCGAATATTAAGCCCGGCCCAAGTGCCGGGTTTTTTATTGCCTAGTTTTTAAAGAAAATATAATTTTCTGTGAAAAGGCTATCTACAACTTTTTTACTATTATCTATCTGCTTGATAAGGTTTTCAGGAGCCTTAGTATTATTCACATTATAAGGTGATGCAGTGCTATGGATATTGTTATCATGAGAAATGAACTTTTCTGATTCCTGCGTCGCATTTATAAGATGATTAACAATGTCGCCCCATTTCTCATCAGCCTGACCATAAGCTTTATAAGCCAGATCTTCATCTGCATGATTAAGATACTGCGCCCAGTTATTCAGTTTTTTTATGGTGTTGTCAGCAAAATTAATCTGCTTTTCACTTAATATTATATCTTCTGTTCTTCCGGAAGGGTCTCTATTAACTATCTTAAGGTTAATCGTTTCAATAAGAAACGGCTTATCATTTAGATCTTCAAAGACAAAATTTCTTGCCTTAAAATAATTTTGTTTGGTGGGAGATTTTTCTTTTGGAACA
The DNA here is from genome assembly GCA_048498735.1 of Pseudomonadota bacterium. Classification (GTDB taxonomy): domain Bacteria; phylum Pseudomonadota; class Alphaproteobacteria; order Rickettsiales; family UBA8987; genus JAMHZE01. Next base: position 102,865 of record JBEHXK010000004.1, on the reverse strand, counting down.
CCACCGCGCATTTCGGTATAAATGATGTTACAATTATCAGCATCAATTCGTTTTATGTTAAGTGTTTCTGAAAAATCATCTATTCGGTAATTACGCGTATATTCCAATAAGCCATCTAGTTGGGAAAAAACAAACTCTACTGTTATTCCAGCTTTTGTTTCATCGGATTTCAAAAATAAATCAGACATCAAATTACCTATACGATTACATTATAGCACAAATAAGTTAACTGATTATTAATTAAGATAGAAGAAAATATTCAAATTATATCAGATGGTTAAATGCCATAAATGAAGATGCCGAGTGCATCAGCCTTGGCAAGTGTGGCTTCTTTATCGATAATTAAAGAGTTGCCGGCATCAAGCGCAACACCACGATAGGCCTTTTCATGCAGGCGTTCGATCGTAAGTGGACCAATGGATGGCAGATCAATGCGGCGATCCTGATCAGGTTTTTTCATCTTCACCAGAATTGCACCTTTGCCACCATATTGCGAGTGTGCGCACCGGTTTATAAGTTCATCAGTTCCATCAATACCTTCAACACCAAGGGTAGTATTGTTCTGAATGATAGCTGCCTGGCCGATATCAAGCTTGCCTATCTCAGTTGCAACATGCTTGCCATATTCAATATCTTTCAACTCTTTTTCTGTAGGCTTTATATTGCCGATAGCACCGGGTTGCGGAACGAAATCAGGAATGGCCTCATCAATACCAAGTATCTTAAAGCCATATGATTCAAGAAAATCTATCACCAGAAGGAAGATGTTATTATCACCGGCATCTTTAAGCTGAATGATTTTATTTAGTAGTTTGATGCCGGTCATATCTGGGATGAGGGAGGTGAAGTTCGGGCGTTTCATGCCGCCGATCAGAACCAGTTTTTCAACGCCATTATCCTTAAAGAATTTTATTATCTTGCCGGTTGATGCAATGCGGCTCCACAAAACTTCGGGCCCATTGCCGATATCGTTTTCTGTTATATCTTTCAGTGCGACAGTGAAAACTTCTGTTCCATTCTCACGCAATTTTTCTGCAAATTTTTTTGGCAGTGAACCGTTACCTGCAATTATTCCGATTTTATTTAATGCAGGATTTTCAGCCATGTTAATCCTTTTTCGGTTGGCAGACCGCGCGATCTTTTGCGTTTTCAAGGAAGGAAACGATCTCACCTATCTCAGGATTGCTTTGATAAGTCTGTTTGGTTTTTTTCAATCTTTCTTCAAGAGTTCCTTCCTGAGAGAAAAGCTCCTTGAATGCACCGCGAAGAACGTTAATTGATTCACGATTAAAGCCCTTGCGTTTCAGGCCAACTAAATTCAGGCCGTTAAGTGAAGCGCGCTCACCAAAGGCATTGCCGTATGGAATGACATCACTTTCAATGCCACTCATGCCGCCAACCATTGCATTTGCACCGATACGTACGAATTGGTGAATCGCTGAAAGGCCGCCTATAATCGCATTATCACCAACCTGAACATGCCCTGCCAGGGTCGCGTTATTTGCAAGAATTACATTATTACCAACAACGCAATCATGCGCAACGTGTGAGCCCATCATGAACAGGCAGTTATTGCCAACGCGTGTATAATGTCCGCCCTGCATAGTGCCGGGGTTCATGGTGACATGTTCTCGGATGGAATTGTTTGAACCTATTTCAAGGAAAACTTCTTCACCGTTATATTTCAGATCCTGCGGTTGTGTGCCAAGTGATGCAAACGGGAAAACTTTTGTATTATCGCCGATCTTGGTATTGCCGCTGATATGAACCTGAGCAACCAGCTTTACATTGTTGCCAAGCTCAACATTTCCATTCACTACGCAAAGAGGGCCTATCTCGACATTCTCGCCGAATTTAACATTGCCTTCAATAATGGCCGTAGGGTGAATAACGTGTGTCATAAGGCTAAAATATTTATTAAATACTTAATGTTAAGGCGTAAATTGTTACAAAAACTTACAGCATTATCATTGCTGAAATAACTGCTTCAGTAACGGTTTTGCCATCAACTTCCGCATTGGCCTCGAATTTGAAAAGGTTACGTTTGCTCTGCAGTTTTTTAACTTTCAGATGAAGTGTATCACCAGGAACAACCGGTTTTCTGAATTTTGCTTCATGGATAGAAGTGAAATATACGATCTTACCCTCAGCTTCTTTCATGCTGTCAGCAACCACAAGCGCACAGGTTTGTGCAAGTGCTTCGATGATCAGAACGCCAGGCATAACTGGATGATCAGGGAAATGCCCTTGGAACGAAGGGGATTCAGCGGTCAGGTGTTTTATACCCGTTGCAGATTCACCAATAACTACATCAATAACTTTTTCCACCAGCAATATCGGTTCGCGGTGTGGAATAAGTTGTTTTATTCTCTCCTGACTAATTTCTCTACTCATCTTTCCCGTTCTTCCTATTTATTAAATTTTTCATGACAATTGTTTGCCTGTGCCAGTCTTTTACAGGCATTGCAGGGTATCCTGCAACAACTTCTTTATCCCCAACATCTTTCATGAGGCCTGCCTTAGCTGCAACCTGAACCTGCGAGCCGATCTTTAAATGGCCTGCAATGCCCACCTGGCCTGCCAGAACAGTATAGTCACCTATCTCAGTGCTACCGGAAATTCCCACTTGAGAAACTATAATACAATGCTTACCAATTTTACAATTATGGCCAATCTGCACCAGATTATCGATCTTGGTTCCTTCACCGATTATTGTATCGGGCCCTGCGCCACGATCTATTGTTGTATTAGCACCGATCTCAACATCATTTTCAATTATCACGCGGCCAAGCTGCGGCACTTTATAGTGCCTGCCTTTATGGAGGGCATAACCAAAACCATCCTGCCCAATGCTTGAATTACTATGTATTATGACATTATCGCCGATGATGGCATTGGTAATTTTAACATTGGCGTGGATCAGACAGTTACTGCCGATCTTGCAGTTAGGACCAATATAAGCACCAGGAAGAATTCGTGTGCGATTACCTATTGTTACAGTATCATCAACAGATGCCAGCTCTGATATCTCGGTAAAAATATTTTCGCGATGATAGAATTTTTCCGCGATTTTTGCGTAGGTATAATAAGGGTTTTCTGATATCAGAAGCGCCAGGCCTTTTGGTGCAAGTTCAGCATATTTACTGCTGACTATACATGCAGAAGCCTTAGTGTTCTTAAAGCTTTCAATATATTTGGTATTTTGCAGGAAAGTAATATCGCCTTCACCTGCTTCAGAAAGAGAAGCCACGTTGAAAATATTCACTTCAGAATCTTTCTCATCATGAAGCTTTGCATCGCCAACAGGGGCAAGATAGCCAAGTTTGAAATTACCGTTCTTTTTATAAAAATTCTGATCAACCATACGCCAAATCTTGGGTAATTTTGAAATTTGTCGCTAATTTAAACAAAAATATTTGAATTGATATAAAAAAATAAGGTAAGATTGAAACAGTTGCTTCAAAAAGGAAAGATATGAAAAATATCTTAGGGCTTTTAATTATAGTTACTGCCGCTATGTGGGGCGTAAATTCCAGTGCGCAAGAAGAGCAGAAAACCATTACTTTGGCCGCGGATATATGGTGTCCGTATAATTGTGACAGCAAGGATGAAAGACCGGGTTTCATGGTTGAATTGGCTAAGGAGATCTTCCAGAAAAAAGGCATAAATGTACAATATGTAATAGTTCCTTGGGAGAGAGCGGTTGAAGATGCCCGCAAAGGGACATATAGCGGGATAATAGGTGCACGGGTTGGTGATGCGCCGGATTTTATCTTCCCTGATGAGCCGCTTGGCTTCAGTTCAAATTATTTTTATGTGCGTTCCGATTCAACATGGCAGTTTGATGGAATTGAATCTCTGGAAGCGATATCTCTAGGTGTAATAGAAGGTTATTCATATGATGATAAACTTGATGCTTATGTAAAACTTTATCATGAGGATGTTAACCATATCCAGCCAGTAAGTGGAGAAACTGCATTGCAGCAGAATTTTGAGAAACTTGAACTTAAACGTGTTGATGCGATTGTTGAAGATATAAATGTTGCAAATAATTTTCTGAAGCAAACCGGCCAGAAAGATAAGTTCAAAACAGTTGGTGAAGAGCCTGATGTGAACCTGAGCAATAAATATGTCTATATAGCATTCAACCCTGTTAACAAAGATTCTAAAGAACTCGCCAGGATATTATCTGATGGCATGAGAGAATTAAGGAAATCCGGCAGGCTTGAAGAAATACTTTCAGAATATGATGTGGAAGACTGGAAATGATGGCGGTGAAACCCATAACGCTTGCGCGTAAGATCACTATTCAGCTGGCGATCTATCTTGCGATGATAATCTGCACTATACTTATTATTTCGGTTTTTATGATAAACCGGCAGATGCATCGTGAAATGAGCAAAAAGGCTGATTTTATTTTGCGTTACAATGTTGAGGCTCTGGCAAAACCATTATGGGACCTGGATAATACGCAGATCAACAAGATCATCGAGCATATATCACAGGAAGATTACATAGTTCGAGTTATTTTGAAAGATTCAGATAACAATATTATCGACCAGAAAGGTAACTTACTCCCGGCAAATAATGATAGTACAAAATTTATCGATACGGAAGGGCTTGAATTTTATCATAAGGATATAATTTATCGCTATAAGGATTTTGATAAGAACGTAGGTCAGCTAGAGATTTATATAGACGCAAAGAAGGCCAGAAAATTTCTCGGACTATTTATCCTGAAGATATTGGTGTTAAGCACCGCGTTTGGGATCGGGCTGACCTTTATAATCTACAGCACGATCAAAACCAGTATGATACCTATTCGCAGGCTGAGCTATCACATCAGTACAATGGACAGGAACAAAAATTCCGAATTCAATCATGTGAAATCTGACGTTATAGAGGCAAATGAGTTATATCGTGCATTGGTGCGCATGAAAAAACATTATGATGAATATCAGGAAGAGCTGGAAGATGAAGTGACCGAAAGAACCAGGCAACTTGAAGATTATAAGAACCACCTGGAAAGAATGGTTGAGAATCAGGTGCGTGATATCAGGGTGGCGAAAGAATCGGCGGAAAAGGCCAATCAGGCCAAGAGCGATTTCCTTGCCAATATCAGTCACGAATTAAAAACGCCAATGAATGCGATCATCAGTTATTCGCGTATGGGTATTGATAACTTTGAAACTCTGGAAAAAGAAAAACTAGAAAAATATTATGAAAATATAAATAAGAGCGGGATAAAGCTGCTTTATATTTTGAATGATCTGCTGGATATCTCCAAGCTTGAAGCCGGCAGGATGATAATGAATTTTGAGGAAGGAAATATAAAAAATACTGTAGATGAAGTATTACAGGAAGCCGAGGGGTTGATAAGGGCAAAGAGCCTTATTTTAAGCGAAACTGTTATGACAGAGAATCTATACTGCTGTTATGACAAGATCAGAATATCGCAGGTTATGATGAATCTGATCTCGTTTGCGGTAAAATTTTCAGAACTCGCAAAGCCGCTTATCATAGGTTATGGTAATGGGCAGATAGAACAAGAAGGTGTTCTGCATGATGCACTTGCCGTTTCAATTGAAAATTATGGTGTTGGTATAGCTGAAAATGAACTGGATGATATATTCGAGAAGTTTTTTCCAAGCAGCAGAACGCGTTCTATAATTGGCGGAACAGGTTTAAGCCTGACCATTTGCCGTGAGATTGTAATCGCGCATAAGGGAAAAATATGGGCAGAAATGGTGCCTGGTGGCAGCACAAGAATCAGTTTCCTGATACCAAGAAAGCCAATCTGATTTTTATTAAGCCAGAATGCCTTTTTCTTTCAATAGTGCCTGCAACTCACCGCTCTGATACATTTCACGGGTGATATCACAACCACCGATGAATTCACCTTTAATGTAAATTTGTGGCAGGGTTGGCCAATCACTGAAAGTTCTTAACTGCATGCGCAAAGCGCCGCCATTATCAAGCGCATTATAATCAGCAAAATCAACACCAAGCGCGTTAAATATACTGACTACCGTGCCGGAAAACCCGCACATAGGAAATTTCTTTGTGCCTTTCATGAATACTACGACATCATTTGTATCAATGGCATTCTGAATAAACTCATTTAGATTTTCTTCTTTAAGCGGTTCGGACATTTTTTGCTCCTGTAAAAAATTATATTGAAGTTTTGATCGATAAGGCGTGAATATTATATTCCTTCACCGCATCAAACACCATGCGGTGCTGAGCGATACGTGTTTTACCCTTGAACAGGTCAGACTTAACAGATGCCTGCCAGTGATCATTATCTCCTGCAAGATCATTTAGTGCAATTTCTGCTCCAGGGAAGGCTTCTTCAAGCTTTGCCTGTAAAATTTCTTTCTCTATCGGCATAATTAAGGTGAAAATAACTATAATATAATTATATTCAAGCCATGAAAACAAACTTGAAGATAATATTAGCACAACCTCGTGGTTTCTGCGCTGGAGTAGACCGTGCAATTGAGATAGTTGAGAAGGCGATAGAGATATATGGCGCGCCGGTTTATGTGCGTCATGAGATCGTTCACAACAAGTATGTGGTTGAATCATTAAAAGCAAAGGGTGCAGTTTTTGTTAAAGAACTTGCAGAAGTGCCGGAAGGTTCAGTGACCATATTCTCAGCACATGGAGTTTCAGAAGCCATTGAACTAGAAGCTAAATATCGCAATCTGCCAGTGATTGATGCAACATGCCCATTGGTCACAAAAGTTCACAATCAGGCAATTAGAAATGAAAAAGAAGGCAGGCAGATAATTCTGATAGGCCATGCTGGTCACCCGGAAGTTGAGGGAACTTCTGGCCGAGTTAAAGGCGGGGTGATTTTAGTTCAAAACACGGAAGAAGCAGGAAAAATAATTGTGAAAGATCCTGATAATCTTGCTTATGTGACCCAGACAACGCTTAGTTTGAGCGAGACGAAAGGCATAATTTCAGCGCTGAAAGAGCGTTTTCCAAATATTATCGGGCCGGATACGAAAGATATATGCTATGCCACGCAGAACAGGCAGGACGCAGTTCAGGTTTTGGCAGAAAAAGTTGATCTGCTTCTGGTGGTTGGTTCAAAGAACAGTTCTAACTCAAACCGCCTGAAAGATTTGGGTGAAGAACTCGGTACCAAAGCCTATCTTATTGATACTGCGGCGGATATTAAGTCTGAGTGGATCGAGGGAATTAACACTGTTGGCTTAACGGCAGGCGCTTCAGCACCTGAGATTCTGGTAAATGAAGTTATAGAAAGGCTAAAAAGTATCAGGCCGGCAGAGATAGAAACTATGGATGGCATTGTTGAGCATGTCAGCTTCCGCTTGCCCAAGCAGTTACGCAAGTTCGAGAATGTTAATCCTGCAAATGCATAATAAAGCTTGGAATTTGGCCAATATATATTAAATATGGTGCCGAAGGTTGGTTAGCGGGCGTATCATGTTGCTAACCCGGACAGGGCCGAAAGGAAGCATCCGTAACAATTTTGGGCGAGTCGCTATTCCAGCCTTCACTATATTTCAATAACTTATCCCCCAATTATTCTCATATAATTTAATGCTTTATTAATGATTTTATATTATAATAAACGCACAAAATCTTTAAGTCATTATGGGGAAAGACAAGCACATAGATCAAAGCATTCTCAATGAAGCCAAAGATGCTGCGCGTGGTATGGGTGATGATGCCAGCAGTAATGTTGATGACTTAAGAAAAGATTGGCAGGAACAGGCAAAATTTGCACTAGAACACGGTAATAAAGATTCCTGGAATTCAATAAACACAAAATGGAAAGATAAATTCGGCAAGAATGATTATCTGATCATTGATGGTGCTTTAGTTAAAGGAATAACTTTTGATGATAAATGGTCATTCGATCAGGTAGAGTTCCGCAAATCTGAAATTAAAGAGTGTGAATTCAATAAGGCTGAATTCAATCACTGCAGGATTTTTGAAGGAACAAATTTTACTTATAATCATTATAATGGTTTGCGGTTAGATAATTGCTCTATCAGGGGTGGTGAGCCGCACAGCAATATATCCGGCAATTTCAAGGGATTTAAGATCTATAATTCTGAAATAGTTTCGACCGATATTGATGGTTATTTCAGTGTAAATAAGAAAGATTTAGACTCATACAATATTATCTATAAAAGCGAATTGCTGTGTTCAAACATATGTATAGCTAACCATGAAGGCGCAAAAGATGTTGATCTAAAAAATCAGGCGGAGCTCAGGCTTGAGAAAAATAAATTCAGCGGTGTGAATGTTAATGATGCAAGCCTAAAATCGATGCCTAACCAAGGCGAGGCAAATATTGATGATAAAAACACCTGCGGTAACTTGGGTGATCCTGGCAGGGTGACGAATTATTATGTGGAAACCGAAGCTGATAAAAAGGCCAGAGAAGAACAAGATAGAGATATTGCGAGAAGCCAGACGGCTATTCTTTCAGCAAGTAATCTGGGTCATAGTTTTTTTAAATTCACAGTTGAAGGTGGGCCTAAAAATATTGCGGCTTCAGGTGGAGTCCCATTCATGAGCAATTTGCATTTGTTGTCACGCAAAGGAGAGGCTCTAAATCCAAGCGACTTACCAAATTCATATATAGTTACTGCAGGGCTTGGAGGAAGCAGGGACAAATATGATGGAGTGGCATTAAACCAATTAGGGGTTTCTGTTTCTGGGGCTTTTGGTGTCAACAATTCAACGGCTGCAACCGCAGGCGCTTCATTTAACGACCTTACTTTCAGCGGTGGTGATTTTCGTCACGAACAGGGTGCTATTGGTTTTGAATTCGGTTTGAAGAAATATCAGGGTAATTTCTCATTTGCTGCGAATGCAGAAACATTCCTTAATAGCCATAAAGTGCAATATCAGGCACTTCCAAATGGTGGTAATGATATGAGTGAAATAATAAAAATGCCTATGAAATTTAATGGGCAAATTGGTTATAATTTCCAAAGTATGATAGCACCAAATGCCGGCGCTGGAATTATTGAGGCATTTATTGGTGTTCATTTAAATACGGAAGGTAATATCAATTACAATAATACGACCAATAAATTCGGTGGTAAACCCTCCTTCACTGCAGGTTTTAATATAGGCCTATAGTTTTAATTGATATATATCCGATAAGCCTTAATATACGCCCATGACACAAAATATACCTACAAGCATAAACCCGGAAGAGCTGGAAAAATTCTCACGCATTGCAGAAGAATGGTGGGATGCGAATGGAAAGTTCAAACCGCTGCATAAGTTCAATCCGGTTCGTATAAAATATATCCGTGATAAGGTCACTGAGCATTTGCCGGTTTCTTCAACTGATAAATATAAACCGCTTAAAGGCTTAAAAATACTTGATGTAGGATGTGGTGGCGGTTTACTCTCTGTTCCTATGTGCAGGTTGGGTGGAGAAGTCACGGGCATAGATGCCGCAGAAAAAAACATTATGGTGGCAAAAACCCATGCAGAAAATGAAGAGTTAAACATTGAATATATTGCTACTGCGGTTGAAGATCTGGCGAAAACCGGACGCAAATTTGATGTTGTTCTGAATATGGAAGTTATCGAGCATGTAGAGAATGTTGATCTGTTCATGCAGAAATCAGCCGAAGTTTTAAAAGATGATGGGCTTATTTTTGTGGCAACACTGAACCGGAATGTGAAGTCGTTCCTGAATGCTATAGTAGGTGCTGAGTATGTGTTGCGTTGGCTGCCAAAAGGCACACATGACTGGAAGAAATTTTTTAAACCAAGCGAGATAAACGAATTATTTGAGAAGAATAATATCAAGCTGCTTGAGGCTGCAGGTGTAAAATATAATTTATTCCGCGATGAGTTTTACCTTGATAATTCACTTGATGTGAATTTCATGATGATCGGCAGAAAAGTTTAAAGATATTTATTTATGCCATCTTTCTCATTAGCAAAACCATTTTCAATTATAGCTATGGTTTGGATTATTTGAGTTTCAGGCATATTGTGGGTTTTCAATTTATTTTGTAATAGGCTGCACGCATTGAAATAAACTGTATTTGCATGGTTAATCTTGTCTTTGGTATATGTATCATCAGCATTGCCATCGGAAAGAGAGTGGGCTGCTTTTCGCAAGATATAAACAACTTTCAGGCCTGAAATCTCTTCCTTGGCTGCATATATTACTTTATTTATATCAAGTTTCATTGGCTTATTTTAATCGATTCAACGATTTTTTCAAATAATTTACTACGTTGTGAACCCTTGCGCCAGATAAGTGCTATAGTGCGTGAGGCATTGTCATGCTGGTCAAAAGGTATATAAGTGATGCCATCATTTTCATGAATGGCGAGTTCAGGCATAAGAGTTAGGCCCATGCCACCCGCGACCATATTGCGCAGTGTTTCAAGGCTGGTGGCACGGAAGGTGCGGTTCTCACCGGCACCAGCAACTTTACAAACCTGCAGCGCCTGATCGCGCAGACAATGGCCCTCTTCAAGTAATAATAATTTTTGGTCTTTGATATCTTCAACCGAAACATGGTCACGATTGAATTTTAGTTTGCCCCATGGAAGATTTTTAGGTGCGGCCAAAAAGAAATTTTCTGTAAAAACCGTTTCCATACGTAAGCTTTTATCTTTTATAGGAAGTGCCAGGAAAGCGGCATCGATCTCACCATTTTTAAGCATCTCCAAAAGTTTTTCGGTTTTTTCCTCTACTAAGAAAACACTTAACTCAGGAAAAGATTTTGTAATTTTAGGAATTATCTTTGGGAAATAATAAGGTGCCAGAGTAGGGAAGGCGCCCAATTTTATTTCACCTGCCAATGGATTTTTGTAATTGGTTGCAATAGTTTTTATCTCATCCGAATTTTTAAGCAGTTCGCGAGCTTTTTTAACTATTTCTTCACCTGCTTCGGTAAGGCGTATATTACGGTTATTGCGCTCAATAAGTTTCACCTGCAGTTCATCTTCAAGCTTTTTGATCTGCATTGATAATGTAGGCTGGCTGATATGCGAGCTTTCAGCTGCGCGATGAAAGCTCTTTAAATCTGCTACTGCAACTAAGTATTTAAGATCTCGTATATTCATATATATCTGTGATAGATTATATCTATCAATTTTATAAAATCAATTGATTATACAAATAATCAATAAGCCGTTATATAATATATCCAATCGAATTTGGAAGTTAACTTCTTGTAATAATAAGAGATGAAATCTAAATTCTTAAGCGACTTAATTTAATAATCATAAGGAGACTAAAATGTTAGGAGTAGGTTCTAAATTCCCACAATTTAAAGTGAAGGCAACAGTATCGAACGATATCAAAACTGCTTTCAAAGATGTGGATAACACAACGTATAAAGGTAAATGGCTAGTGGTTTTCTTCTACCCGAAAGATTTCACTTTCGTTTGCCCAACCGAAATCGCAGAATTCGGCAAACTTTCAAAAGAATTTGCTGACCGTGATGCACAAGTTCTAGGTGGCAGTGTTGATAGCGAGTTCGTTCACCTGGCTTGGAGAAAAGATCATGAGGATCTACGTAATCTTCCGATCCCACTTCTTGCAGATGTGAAAAGGGAATTGAGCGATGCGCTTGGAATTCTTGATCCAAATGCAGGCGTTTCTCAGCGTGCAACTTATATCGTTGACCCAGATGGCATCATCAGGTTCGTATATGTAACTGATCTTGATGTTGGCCGTAATCCTTCAGAAGTTCTAAGGGTTCTTGACGCTCTTCAATCTGATGAGCTATGCCCTTGTAACTGGAAGAAAGGCGAAGAAACACTTAAAGTTGCCTAAACAAACATATGGCTTATGTCGGCTGCCTCTGGAATTTCCAGAGGTTAGCTGACAGGGCATGGAGTATAAAATGTCGTTAGATAAATTAAAAGAAAGCGTAAAAGATTACGCAAAAGATACCAGACTTAACCTTGGCACGGTGATAACATCAGCGCAGGGGTTAAGCGAAAAACAGGCCTGGGGCCTGGCGCTGGCTTCTGCCTATGCAACACGCAACCATCATGTGGTTGAAAATATTCTTGCTGATGCTGCCGGAAAATTATCTGAAGCAGAAATTGAAGCTTCAAAATCAGCAGCAACGATAATGGCGATGAACAATATATATTATCGTGCGGTTCACCTTTCAGGCGATGAGGAACTTGGCAAAATGCCTGCGGGTTTACGTATGCAGGTGATTGGCAGCCCTGGAATTGATAAGGTCGATTTTGAGCTGTATGCTTTGGCAGTATCTGCGATAAATGGTTGTGGCGTATGTGTTGAAGCACATGTGAAACAGGCATATAATCATGGCGTTACTAAACAGGCGGTGCAATCAAGCCTGAAAATTGCGGCAGTTCTAAACGCTGCAGCACAAGCTGATTTCATTGGCTAAGTTATACGATTATTGTTGGGCGGCTGTCGGCGCGGTGCTGTGAATCTTGCCGATAGCATTCAACTTCTGGGTCACGTCCTTCGCGATCAACGGATCCATTTTAGCAAGAATATCAGCAGCGCTTTTCTCTTTCATTTTGCTTATCAGCGGTACTACATCATCACTTTTCATTTTAGAGAAAATATCGGCTGCGTTCTTAGGCTTCATGTCTTCATAAACCTTTACAAGGCTTTTGGTTTTTGCATCCTCTTCCTTACGATATTCGTTCAGGCTCACCTCAACATCTTTTTTCAACTGGCGCAGTTGATCAAGTTTAGTATCGATCTTTTCCTCAGTGATCTTCAGAACATTATCTTTTATCTGCAGGTCCTGTTCCCATTTCAAAAGCCTGTCACGGCGTTCCGAAAGCCTTTCAAGAACTTCTAATTCCGCATCAGAATAGGTCTTCACTTCTTCAAAGGAAACCGGCTTTTCTTCAGGTTTATCCTTATCTTTATCATCTTTTGAACCTTTCTTTGATTTACTTTTTTCAGCAGGTTTTGCATCACCACCTTTATCAGCAGGCGCATCACCACCAGAATCAGAAGGTGCGGCTTCCTTTGTTTCAGCTGCATTCGCCTGCGGAGCATTGCTTATGACGCCATCAGGTGAGCTAGTAGAGGCCATGATAACCATGTCCACGGTTTTCACCAGAAGAAGCATGAAAGCACAGACGATAAGTAAACGTAAAATACCAGTATAGAACATTAGCAATTGTTATTATCTTCAACGGAAAACTACAACAGAAATTTTTCAGATTAACTATTTTCCTTACGGCGGGCTATTTCCTGAAGTAATGCATCAAGCGCCTGCCTTTTTGAAGGGCTCATTTGATTTCTTACAGGAGCAGCGCCCTGATTCACTGGGCGTGTAGTAGGACGGGAAGGTTCATCCCCAGATAATATCTCGCGTGCCTGCCTTTGCAGGTTCTGGCTATTGATCGCATTATCAGTTGCCGCCTTACGATTAAGATCACGCGTTATATTTATTTTGCCTTCAAGATTCTGGGCAACGGATTCCCCTTTTTCAGAAAGGAATGAAAGATCGTTAGCGAGGAAGCGCGCGCGTTTTATCTGCGCTTTCAGGTTCTCATCAACATTAGAGCCAAGCTCTTTCAATAAATTAATATTTTTTTCTGCGCGATGGATCGAATCATTAAAATCTAACAAGAATTGGGCAAGTTCGGTTTTGTTGGAATTGAAGGCAGATATTTTGCGCGTCAGATTTAAGCAGAAGATTATGGTTATCACCAACAGTAATCCGATACCGACATTTAAAAGTATATCTATATTGGCCATTAGCTTATATCCCTTAAAACACCTACGTCGGTAATGGATATCGCCATATTATCCTCATATGAGCCAAGGCGGCCTTTGCAGAGCTGAACACCATTGCATGTTATTTTAAGCTCATCTTCAGGATTATTTTCCATCACCAGTGTACTGCCTATTTTTAATGTGGCGAGATCTTTAAGGGTAATGGTTTTTCTGTCAAGTTCAGCGCGAACAGTGAGGGAAGTTGTGCGCACCTCATCACTTAAATAACCTTCCCAGGAAACATCGCCACCAAGAGTTTCTCCAGAAAACATTTGCGTTAGAAGGTCTTTCACCGGATCAAGGGTGGCATAAGGAAGAATTATATCGATCTTACCGCCGATGCCATCAAATTCAATTCGACACGAGATAAGCACTACAGGGCTGCTCGGCCTGGTTATGGTTGCAAATTTCGGATTTGTTTCCATTCTGTCCATACGGAAAGAGATGGTTGTTATAGGGGCAAATGCCGCCGTAACTTCTTCGAGTATAAGGCGGCAGAAATTGCGGATTATATCCTGCTCAATTGCGGTGAAGGGCCGATCTTCAACTTTGAATATGCCTTCTGATTTTCCACCACCCAAAAGTATATCAACCAGGGAATAGATCAACGGATTATCTATTGTCATCAAGCCGACATTTTCCCATTCTACAGCCTGGAATATTGAGATCATCGCAGGCATCGGGATAGAATTAATGTAATCCTCAAAGCGAAGTGAGGTTATATTTTCAATTGTAATTTCCGAATTCTCGCCGGTGAAGCTACGCAGGGAAGTTGAGATCGACCGGCCAAAGCGATCAAATATCGCTTCAAGCATCGGAAATTTTTCATAATTATCACGTGAGTGATAGATAATGGCATCAACCCCCCGGGTAGGCGGGGTTTTTTGCTCGGTAACGCCAAGCAGGTTATCAATTTCATCCTGAGACAGGCCGCTATTGTTCTGCTGTTCAGTGACCAGCTCATTCATCATGGCTGTTACAGCCTGATCCTGGGAATCTTCTCCCGTCTTTTGCTCTTCATCTGCCATTATTGTATTATTATTTCTTTAAACAGAACGTTATTAACTTTACCTTTTTCCATAATACTGTTCACACGTAACAACAGTTCGGCACGTAAGCGCTGCAGCCCGGCAGAACCTTGAAGATCACTGCTTCTGAGCTCGCGCAGATAAACCTGAAAGATATCACGTATGCGGGGCATTTTATCCTGCACTTCATTAAGTGAAAGCTGGTTAGGTAGTTCAAGCGTTATGACAGCTTTCAGGAAGCTTACCTGGTTACCAGGATTATTAAGGTTCACCAAAAACTCATCCATATCATGATAGAGGATCTGATCTTTCAGTAACGGGTCTTCATTGCCTGCAGTTTTATCTGCTTTCTTTCCGCCCAGTGCGCCGCTCAGGAACAGTCCTGCGCCACCGCCAATTAGAACCACCGCCGCAACTATGATGATTATAAGTTTCTTTTTACTTTTTTTAGGGGCAGCACCTTCGGCCGTGCCTTCAGCACTAGCTTCACCACTCTCAGCAGGTTTTTCTGCAGCTTCTGCTGCAGGTGCGGCCGTTTCAGCTTCGGTGTTCTCTTCCGTTGCCTCGCCTTCAACTTTTTTCTTTTTGCCTAAGCCTAACACCATATTGATCCCTGAATTTAAAAGTATGTTTTCAAATTTATTACTTTTACGCGACATATTCAAATATTTTTGAGGGCAACATAGATGCTTGACTGTAATAACATGATAATCTATTGCATTTTTAGCCAATAATGCCCCGGTGGTGAAATTGGTAGACGCGTCAGACTCAAAATCTGATATTCTCACGAATGTGCCGGTTCGAGTCCGGCCCGGGGCACCATAAATATTTGCGGATATGGCGGAATTGGCAGACGCGCTAGTTTCAGGTACTAGTGATAGCAATATCGTGGAGGTTCAAGTCCTCTTATCCGCACCAATTTATTTCGCAGGAGATGTTATAGGCGCAGTTATTTCACCGCCACTCTTCTTATCTTCGAATTTAAGGACATGGTTAACTATTGCAAATGTGGCAATGATTATCACTGCGACTGCTGTGATATTCATCAGGAAGCCGGCCTTTATCATATCAGAGACTTTTAATCTGCCGGTTGAGTAAGCAAGTGCGTTTGAAGCCGATGCGCCTGGCATCATGAAGCCGCAGCTCGCTGAAAGTGTTGCCGGAACCATGAGGAGTAATGGATTCACATGTATCGCCTGTGAAAGGCTTGTGAGTATCGGTAAGAATGCGGTGATGGTTGCGATATTGCTCATAAGTTCTGACACTGCAACGATAAGCAGGCAAAGAACGACGACAACGATCATCAGATTCATACCATCAAGCAGGGTAAGTTCATTGCTTAACCATACCGTAACGCCTGTATCGGTCAGTGCGGCGGAAAGGCTTAATGAGCCACCAAAGAATATAAGGATGCCCCAAGGAATTTTCTTGGCATCATTCCAGTTGATGCAACTGGTAAAAGGTTTTAAACGCAGCGGAATAGAAAATAACAAAAGTGCTGAAAATAAAGCTATTTGTGCATCTTCAATTTTATGGCCAACAAGTTTCTCAAGGTAATCAGCAGTCAGCCATAGTGTTACTGTAAGCAGGAATATGATACCAACTACCACCTGGCCTCGATCTATCTTGCCCAATTTCTCATATTCATGCTCGATCTTCGCATGAGCATCTTCAGCCAGTTTGCTGTGACGAACAAAAAGAAAATACAAAATGCACCAGCAGGAAATAAATGAGCCGATAACAATCGGTACACCGAACTTCATCCAGTCTGTAAGGTGAATGGTGTAGCCATAGGTGCTGTTAAGATGGCCAAGAAGTATGGCATTTACAGGCGTTCCAACGAAAGTGCCCAAACCGCCGAGTGCAGATGAATATGCCACTGCGATCAGAAGTGCTTTTGTAAAGCCATCAGATTTTTTATGATCATCCGTTGCAAGCAACATGCCGATTGAAATTGCTATTGGCAGCATCATGATAGTTGTTGCAGTATTACTCATCCAGAATGCAAGAAAGCCTGTGGTTATCATAAGGCCCGCGAGAATTGCACCAGGAGCACTTCCTGCAATGTTAAGTAATAATAAGGCCAGACGAACATGCAGGCGATATTTCTGCATGGCGCCGGAGATTATGAAGCCGCCAAGGAAAAGGAAAATGATAGGATTAGAAAAAGATTCTGCAACTTTTTTGAATTCCATTATGCCAAGGGTTGGCAGGGTCACGATAGGCAAAAGGGCGGTGATCGCTAATGGGAAAGCCTCGGTTATCCACCAGGTTGCCATCCATATTGCCAGCGCAGAAGTATAATAGGCATTATGCGACATGCCTTCCGGTGGGTTAAATGAAACCAGAATTATAGCCAGTAATGGACCTATTATAAGGCCTGCCTGTTTTATTCTTTTGGAATCTTCAAACTCTAATGGTTCAATTTTCTTGAAATTTTCTTTCTTCTCGCTCAAACGATAATCCGTAAATTTGATTTTTATCTATTTAGAATTTTTTAATGCAAATAACTAGTTTTTTTAAACTTAAGGCCCACATTTTTAACTAACTCATTGTTTTAATGAAAAAGTTCTAAAAATTCAAATGAAAGATTAAAGTAATTTGGGGTGAGGGGGTTGATAAACTTTGAGCGCTATCTTATAAATAGCTAAGTGGTTGAACCACTAGGGATGAAGGAAAAATTTTTGATCGAACCGGTCTAATGCTAAGGTCCAAGGTCTTTCTATTTTCACTATAAACTAACTGTTTTATTGCTTTTCAGCACCTGATGGAATTATTCCAAGAAGGTTGAAAAGTATGAAATTAGTTCATAAATGCGATTTAGAAGAATTTTCTTTTATATTGTTTAAAAAAGTATAAAGACAAAAAAAGATTTTTGGAGAAGTTCAGGTGAAGCTCAGATATTTAGGTTTTATAGCAGTTGCGATCATAATAGCGGCAGTTTTATTTAAGATTTTTGGCAGCCACGGCGCAGGTGGGCCTGGCATGGGTATGGGCGCAGGCGGCGTTATGCCAGCCAATGTTGCTAAAGCGATTGAGAAAGAGGTTGAGGTGTGGAATGAATTCCCGGGCCGTTTACAGGCAACCGATACTGTGGATATCCGCCCACGCGTTGGTGGCACTATAGATAAGATTCTTTTTACTGAAGGTTCTATAGTTAAACAGGGCGATCCGCTATTCGTAATTGATCCGCGCCCATATACTGCGGAAGTGGCGCGTGCAGAGGCAAATCTGGCATCAGCAAAATCTCAGGTGGAATATACTGAAAATGAATTCAAAAGAGCGCAGGCTCTTGTTGCAACTGATGTGATAGCAAAAAGCCGGTATGATGAAAAAGAATCAGCAAAGCTGGCTGCTGTAGCTGCAGAAAAAGCTGCAGAAGCAGCATTGGAAGTTGCTAAACTAAACCTTGAATATGCAAATATTCGCGCACCGATCACTGGCAGAATCAGCCGTGCTGAAATAACGGTTGGTAATCTCGTTGATCCGGCAAGTCCGCAAATTCTTGCATCTATAGTTTCTATCACTCCTATATATGCGGAGTTCAATATAGATGAGCAGACATATTTAAAATATGCCGGTGTAAGTGATCCTCATGCCGATGTTTCTAAAGTTCCGGTGCAGATAACACTTGCGGGTGATAATGCGCCGACAGTAAGCGGTTTCATGAAATCATATGATAACCAGCTTGATGCAAAGTCAGGAACTATTCGTGCACGTGCGGTTTTTGATAATAAAGACGGTAAATTGTTACCCGGTCTGTTCGCGAAAATAAGCTTAGGCTCTGCAACGAAGCGTGATGCGGTGCTTATAACTGATCGTGCCATCGGTACTGACCAAGACAAAAAATTTGTTTTCGTGGTTAATAGCGAAAATAAAATTGAATATCGCCCGATCGTTCTTGGTTCAACCGCGGAAGGTTTGCGTATTGTTGAATCTGGCCTGAAAGGTGGTGATAAGGTGGTTGTGAATGGCATATTCAGATTGCGTCCTGGCGCTCAGGTAACCCCACAGGAAGTTCCGATGGAAGGTACTGAGAATATGGCGCAGGAAGTTAAAGAAGGTGGTGCAGCAAAATCTGGTGACAGCCTCGATAACGTTGAAAAGCCTGCAGATGATAAACAGGCAGAAGCTGATAAGAAATAATTAAAGTATTTAGTATAAAATTTTAAGGCGCTCAAAATGAATATTTCCAAGTTTTTTATCGATAGGCCGATCTTCGCCAGCGTTATATCCATATTTATATTTCTATCCGGTCTGATATCGATGCAGCAGCTGCCGATCTCAGAATATCCTGAAGTTTCTCCGCCTTCGGTGGTAGTGCAGGCGACTTATCCTGGCGCAAGCCCGAAAGTTATTTCTGAATCCGTGTCAACTCCACTTGAAGAGCAGATCAATGGTGTTGAGAACATGTTATATATGTCATCACAGGCAACTTCAGATGGCATTCTTAAAATCACTGTAACTTTCAAGATAGGCACTAACCCGGATCTTGCACAGCAACAGGTTCAAAATCGCGTTGCTCAGGCAGAAGCACGCCTTCCGGAAGAAGTTAGAAGCCTTGGTGTAACGACAATTAAAAGTTCGCCTGACCTGACTATGGTGGTGCACATTCTTTCACCGGACTCACGTTATGACAGCCTATATTTACGTAATTACGCGATACTAAACGTGAAAGATACTCTTACGCGAATCAACGGTGTTGGTGCGATAAATATTTTCGGTGGTGGTGACTATGCAATGCGTGTTTGGCTGAACCCGAATAAAATCGCTGAGCGTAATCTTACAGCAGGTGATGTTGTAAATGCTATCAGAGAGCAGAATATACAGGTTGCTGCCGGTAAAGTTGGTGCATATCCTGCGCCTTCTGATGTTGATATGCAGCTGACAATCAACGCGCAGGGGCGTTTGCGTACACCTGAGGAATTTAAGGATATAGTCGTAAAAGTTAATCAGGATGGTGGTATTACACGCCTTGGTGATATAGCGCGCGTTGAAATGAACGCGGCTGATTTCTCGCTTCAATCGCTGTTAGATAAAAAATCTGCTGTAGGTATTGGTATATTCCAGGCGCCAGATTCAAATTCGATCGAGATATCGAATCAGGTTCGTGATGCGATGAAGAAAATTAAAGAAAGCATGCCTGATGGTGTTGATTATGACATCGTTTATGACCCGACAACTTTCGTGCGTGATTCCATTAAGGCGGTTATACACACGCTTTTTGAAGCAATCATTCTTGTAGTTATTGTAGTTATCGTATTCCTGCAGACATGGCGCGCTTCGGTCATTCCGCTACTTTCAGTTCCTATTTCGATCATCGGCACATTTGCGCTGATGCATATGTTCGGATTCTCGATCAATGCACTTAGCCTTTTCGGTTTGGTTCTTGCGATCGGTATCGTGGTTGATGATGCCATTGTTGTGGTTGAGAACGTTGAGCGTAATATTGAAAAGGGTATGCCTGCGCGTGATGCAACCTATCAGGCAATGCGCGAAGTATCAGGGCCGATCATCGCAATTACATTAACACTATGTGCGGTATTCATTCCGATTGCATTCGTCAGTGGTTTGACAGGGCAGTTCTATAAGCAATTCGCGCTTACCATAGCCATTTCTACAGTTATCTCTGCGATCAACTCATTAACACTGAGCCCAGCGTTGGCCTCTCTTCTTTTGAAGGGGCACGATCAGCCTAAAGATTGGCTAACACGTGTTATGGATAGAATGTTCGGCTGGTTCTTTGTGCGCTTCAATAATTTCTTCAAGAGAGCATCTGATGCATATAGCAAAACCATTGTTAACGTAATCTCACGCCAGAGCATCGCACTTATTATATATTTTGTGATGATCGGTTTGATATTTTTCTTCTTCAAGCTAGTTCCTCCTGGTTTCGTTCCTGCGCAAGATAAACAATATCTGATCGGCTTCGCACAACTACAGGAAGGTGCAACACTTGCCCGCACAGAGCAGGTGATCAAGCAGATGTCTGACATTGCGATGAAAGAGCCGGGTGTAGCGCACGCCGTGGCATTCCCTGGTCTTTCGATCAATGGTTTCAGTGCTAGTTCAAGCGCTGGTATCGTGTTCGCGACATTAAAACCATTCAGCGAACGTCAATCATCTGATCTTTCAGGCGGCGCGATCGCGATGAAATTAAACCAGAAATATGCGAGCATTAATGATGCATTTATCGCAATATTCCCACCTCCACCAGTTAGAGGCTTGGGAACTACCGGTGGTTTCAAACTCGAGATCGAAGATCGCAGTGGCCGTGGTTATGAAGAGCTTAATAAAGTCGTGACCGATGTAACAACCAAAGCTGCTCAAACCAAAGAATTAACCAGCGTTTTCTCAAACTATAAGATCAACGTTCCTGCGCTTGAAGCCAACCTAGATCGTTCAAAAGCAAAACAGCTTGGCGTGAACGTTAAAGATGTTTTTGATACGATGCAGATATATCTTGGTTCACTTTACGTGAATGACTTCAACGAATTTGGTCGCGTTTATCAGGTTATGGTGCAGGCAGATTCT
The DNA here is from genome assembly GCA_048498735.1 of Pseudomonadota bacterium. Taxonomy (GTDB): domain Bacteria; phylum Pseudomonadota; class Alphaproteobacteria; order Rickettsiales; family UBA8987; genus JAMHZE01. The sequence continues at coordinate 81,551 of JBEHXK010000004.1, read as the reverse complement.
GAATATCGTGCGCGCAAAGAGGATATAACCAATCTGAAAGTGCGTAATAATCGTGGTGAGATGATTCCGCTTGGAAGCCTTCTTGAAGTGAAAGATTCATATGGGCCTGAAAGTTCTATCCGCTATAACACTTACTTAGCTGCGGATATCAACGGTGGTAACGCGCCTGGGTATTCTTCAGGTGAAGCAGAAAATGCCATGATAAAAATTCTTGATGAAACCCTGCCAAAAGGTTTCAGCTATGAATGGACCGATCTGAAATATCAACAGATCCTTGCAGGTAATACTACAATAATAGTATTCCCATTATGCGTACTTCTGGTGTTCTTGGTTCTTGCCGCAAAATATGAAAGCTTGAGCTTGCCGTTCGCAGTTATCCTGATTGTGCCTATGTGCGTGTTATCAGCTATCGTGGGTGTTTTCCTATGGGGCGGTGACAATAACATATTCACGCAGATCAGCTTATTCGTATTGATAGGGCTCGCCTGTAAGAATGCAATCCTGATTGTGGAATTTGCACATGAATTGGAGCTTCATCATGGTCGTTCAACGGTAAAAGCGGCGATAGAAGCCTGCCGTATGCGTCTTCGCCCGATATTGATGACATCGTTCGCATTCATTATGGGTGTGATTCCTTTGGTTATATCGAGTGGTGCGGGTGCTGAGATGCGTCAGGCAATGGGTATTGCAGTATTTTCAGGGATGTTAGGTGTGACCTTCTTTGGTCTGTTCCTGACCCCTATATTCTATGTAATGCTACGCAAATTCTCTGAATTCCTAAGAGCGGAAACCGACAAGATAAATAACGCCATATAATTCAATAAGATGGTCGCCAACTTTCCCTTTGATATATAATGGGAAATATGGTAACATGCGCGTAACATTTTAGTGTTATAAATGCCGTGCTTTTACAAGCACTTATTACGGGGGATAAAATAAAAATCTATAAATTTTAATAAAATCCAACGTTTATTAACGTTTTATTAAGATATTTTTGTTATAATAAATTAATTCTTTTGGAGAAAAACTATGGTTAGTTCTAATAATGGCGGCGCTTTAAAAACTAATGGTCAGTCTTCTGGTCAATTGCATGCCATTGTAAATGAAGATGCGTTTACAAAAAATGGTAATATAAATCAGCAGCAGGCAGAAACTGTCGTAAATACCGCAAATCTATCACCTGAGCAGATAAAATCTATGCTTGCGATCGTTATGGATAATATGAGCTCTAAAAATCGTATAGCAGTATATGATGAAGTTTTAGGTAAGGATAGTGATCATAAAGCTTTATATGCTTTGGTAAGAGATGATCTGGTAAAAGATTCCAATAGTTATGTAAGACATAAAGATACATTGCTAAATGCAATGGCAGAAAATTTTGCTCAAGATCCGAGCAAACTAACAAATATTAATTCTTTTGTTGATTCATTGAAAAAACTTGATGAGCAACAACGTGTTGATGAAGGTGCTGCAACAAAGGTTGAAAATAAATGGGTTGGATCAGCTAAAAAGGTGGGACAAGCCATAGGTCAATATGCTTTGGTAATGGTTATCGACCAAATTGCTGGAACAAGCCTGGCGAAATCTTTAATAACTGCGGATATAGCTTCACACGTAACTGGTCTGGACAGAAATGATGTGTTGAAATCTATGCTTGGTCTTGGTGCTCTTGGTGCTGTATTTGGTAAGGGTGTTGGTGGCGCTGAGTCTGCTGTAGGAAAGGCATAATAACAAAGATCAATGAGAGATAATTTTACACAATCGATAATGAAAAAAATTATCTCAGAGCGCGGCCTACGGTTAGAATTTATAGTTCTGAAAGGTGATGGTGGTAAAGAAAATTTTTTTTATGTTCTGATGAAAGAACCAGAATATGAAGAGATGATGAAAAGAATTGGGGCGGGTAAAAACATTAACCCTGAAAATTACGGTTTTATAATATATCAGGGAGTTGGTAATACCCCGCCTCAAGAAATAGAAGAGAAGATATTAGCGTTGTTTAATTAATTATATTGAAAAATGGGATTATTGGACGAAACAGTATTATCAGGTATGGGCTTGGTTGCTAACGAGGCCGGGGGAACTGCTTTAAGTTTAGTTAACCTCTTTGACCTTTTTACAAATCAGTTAAATCTTATAAACCGAAATTCTCCAACTATTTATCAGGAATCTAGGGCTAATGAAGATCGAATAAGATTAAGAATAGGAAAAATATTTGATCGATATGAGATCAAAAAAATAAATGTTGAAGAGACAGAAAAGGACTATCTCTTTCGTAAAGTATTATTAGATCATGGTGGTGATGTAGAAGTTGCAACAAACCAACTTGTTGCTCTTGGTTTTCAGAATAGAGATGCTGTAAAAGGTGAGTTTGAGCGAATTCTAAAAGAGCCAGACTTTAAAAGTGAGCTTGTAAGTTTGGCATCTTCTTCAAAGAGTGATTATCAAGTTCGTACATCAGAGTTATTTAGAGAGGTGTTTTACGAAAACCAGTTTGGAGATAAGGCGGCATATTTTTTAGGAAAAATAACTTTATATGATCTGGTCAATGATGACCCTAATATATCAGATAAAATTAAAAAACAATTGGCGCCTCACGATGTTGATACTGCAGATATAGCCCTTTTAAGAGATTCGGGCAGAATAATGGCTCTATATTCAAGTTTCAGAGCAAGGGCCAACTATCATGAATCATGTATAGGTACAATAAATGTTATATCGAGATTAAGGGGTGAGGAATTTACAGATGAAAGGCTGCTCCAGAACTTGGTGGGTATTCACGGTGAGAAAGCAGAGGATAAAACCCTTATATTCAACCTTATTCCGCAGAAAGATGATAATCTGCGCAAGGTTGTATCTGAAATAGATAAAATCGCTCCCGGGTATGGAAATAAAGTTATAGATTATTTCAGGGAAATGAATGTTGGGACTTTTAATGAGTTGTTAAGTAAGCACAGAACTCCGGCACATAAAATATGGGGTAATATGGCGACCGCTTGTTACTGCAATGCCTTGATGGGTGAATCGGAAACCATGGTGGCAATGTCTATTTATGATAAAGCTGCCATGGATTTGGTAAAGCGTGAATTGGTTTTCATGACCAATGCAATACAAAACAATGAGGAGATATATTCCGTAAAAAGAACTTATTCTAGGGTGAATGATGAAGGCACCGGATATATGCCCGCACAACATGAATATTATAAAGCAAGAGATTATATAAATGATAACAGAGAAGAATTTAGTAAAATTTACAATTATGACTTTAGTGTTAATAGATTCGGTGGAGATTTAACGCAAAAAGATGTGGTCGCAGTTCTCAATCGAACAATGGTTGAGTTAATGGAAAATAGAATTAATGCACGTGAATTTGGCGGGAGGCAGGAGTTCAACAGTTTAAGCAGATTTTTTGATAGATTGGAATTAAGTTTATCGCTTAAAATTGGTGTCCCGGAAACTTTAGCTAATCTGCCTAAAGGTCGATTAAAAGGAAATATAGAAGAGGCAAAGGATCATTATGACGTTAATGGTAAGCTTGTAAAAGAAAAGTGGTTGGATGAGCATGATTTAAAACCTACTATTTCTGGCCAGGATTTTTTAAAAATGCTGGGTGGTTATCTTGCGGTGCAAACCAAAACACACGAATCTGGTCAGTGGGCGGAATTAATAAGGCCAAGAATAAATGTGGTCACAGAGCTTAATGACCAGAAGTTAAAAGCAGATTGGAATTATGATAAAAGGCCTCTACGTGATCCTGCAGATTGGAAATATAAGGAAAACGAATTAGGTGAGCCCGTGTGGAAAAAGGGTATGTATCAAAAAGTGATCACTAACGCGCTTATTCCTAGTTTTATAAATCATGCCCCAGATGCATATAAAGTGGCATCAAAAGTTATAGAGAAAGGTAAACCTGTTGCAAAACAATTAGGGCTTACCAATATGTTTGGTATGTTAAAGCAGCTGATATCAAGCGTTGATGGTGGAAAAGATGGAAAAGGTGGTGTTCTTAAGCCATCGGAGAATAATATCTTTAGAAAGTTCAGTAAAAAGGACAAAGATGAATCTTTCAGTAATAAACCGCTTGACGAGCGAAAACAGGATGAGACGAAGAGAAAGTCCCGTAAGGTATTAAAGACGATAGGGATGTTTTTATTTCCGCCGACTACGCCATATGTAGTTGGAGGTTGGGCCGGAGATTTTTTTCATGGTAGTGCGTTATCTAGGGTGATAGGTCGCACGGTGATGTATAGTGCAGCATTATATGCAGGTATTAAGGAGGGTCCAGCGTTAGAGAATGCGATATGGCCGGATTATAAGATAGATAATAATATAGAAGATGTAAGGGGATATTTGGGAGATAAGAAAATAACGAATGTGATAACGTTGGATAGTAAGCAAGATATAGTTCTACATGATGGTGAGCGCATGGCATTGGGATATGAGGGCGGCGCTGCTGCGATATTAAAAGTGAAGGATGATTCACTGCAGATAAGTAATATAGGTATAGGTTCTAAGGCCTATATGTACAAAGATAAGAATGGAGAGGAGAAGATAGCGTATATAGATGTGCATGGTTCAGATGCATCGATATCGACGGATCCTGCAAAGAGCCTTACTGGAGATGGTTATTTTAGGAAAGAGGAGCCAGTGAAGGGAGTGATGAAAGATAATGATGTAAGTGGCAAGCAGCCGGAAGAAATAATACACATGCTTGACACTAAGCCTATGAATATCAACAATAATCAATTAAATAAATAAGAGATTAGGTTTACGTTTTTTTAATAATTTTAATGTATAATTAAGTTAACAGAAATTAGATTATTATGGCCTTTTTGCCTTTAATTGGTGGTGGATTATTAGCTAAGTCGGCAGTAAATACTGCTGCCAGCTTAACTAACCTGTATGATATTTTTGCTGAGTCAGTAGATGTCATCAATAGAGATGCGCCAAATATTTTAGAAGCCACTCGAAGTTATCAGGAAGAACTTCGCAACTATATGGCAGAAATTTTTACTCGTTTTGAGATCAAAAAAATTAATGCACCTACAACTGCGGGTAAAAATATTCTCCTTGAAACGGTAGCAAAGGCAACCGGTCAAAATTTTGATGTGGCAAAAAGCTTTGTTACATCAATTGGTATGGATAATGATGAATTTTTGCAAAATTTAAAACAGATTACAGAAAAAAATAAACATCTTGCGGGATCTACAGATACTGCACGCCTTTTCACTGATATCTTTCAGGATGATGAATTTGGTGATAAGGCACGTTATTTTTATGCAAAACTAGAGTTATTTGATCTTTTAAAAGATAATCCTCAAACCCCTAAATATATCCTTGATCAGTTAAAGCCAAATGTGGTTGATGAAGTTGATATAAACAGGCTTAGAGAAGGTGCAAGGGATATGATCCTGTGCGCGAATCATACAACTAAATATATATATCATCAGCACTGTAACGGCGTTATCAGTGCCTTATTAAAATTAAGGGGTGAGGAATTTACAGAAGAAAGAATCACTCAAAATCTTTTAACCTTTCACCTGCAGAATTCTCAAGATAAAAGTATTATTTTTTCTTTATTGCCTTCTGACCAAACAGCACGTGATAGGATAGCGCAAGAGGTAGAAAAAATAAAGCCTGGATATGGTTATCAGGTGGTGGAATATTTCAATAGAATGAACGATGGAGCTATTACTGATCTGTTAACCAAGCACAGGTCTTTTACCCAAAAAATATGGGGTAATATGGTGACTGCGGCATATTCCAACGCACTGATGGATGAATCTGAGGGGCAAGTATGGATGTCGATCTATGACAAAACTGCTATGCAGATGTTCAATCGTGAAATGGTTTATATGGCCAATGCCATAAAAAATAATGAAGAGATATATGCAACAAAAAATCCTAATCCTCAAACAAATGAAGATAGAACGGGTTATGCTTTAACAAAGCCGGAATATTATAAGGCCAGGGAATATATTATTGAGAATAAGGATAAGTTAGAAAAAATTTGCGGTAAATTCGATTTTGATCCGTATACGGGTAATAATCTCTCCCAGAAAGATGTTGTCACGGTTTTAAGAAGGGTTCTGATAGATAATGTTTATGAAAATACTAGTGCTGCGAGAGCTTTTGGTGGCAGGGATAAGGATGATCTGGCAATAAGATTTACTGATCGTTATGAGCTTTCTCTTTCTTTGGATATAGGTGTGCCGAAAACAATAGCAAATTTGCCTAAAGGTAAATTGAGAGGAAATATTGAGGCCGGTACCACTGAAAAAGAAAAAAGCAGTCTCAAGTTGCAGGTTCCTCATGGTGAAATGCTAAAAGCATTTGCTGGCTTCCTGGATATTCAAACAAATTCAGGCAGCCCATTACTGGTTGAAAAATGTATAAGAAATAGAGTAATTATAAAAAATGAAATTAACAGTAATTATGTGTCTAAGGATGGTTGGGACTATGAAAAAACGCCGTTCAGAGATCCTACCGACTGGAAGTATAAGGAAAACGAATTAGGTGAGCCTGTGTGGAAAGAGGCCGCAATGAGGGTGAGGGTCAGAAACGCTCTAACTCCAGACTATACAAGCCCTGCTCCTAATATGGTTGATGTTGCAAAAGGCTGGGTAGATCACGCAAAAAAAACAGGAAATAAATTAAATTTATTTAATCTTAGTGGATTAATAAAAACATTTTCTGATCCGTTTCGTTCGAATAAAGGTGGTATATTATCTTCATCAGATAAAAGCTTGTTTGGAAGAGTAAAAAATATGGGGAAAAAATCCACTGAATCTAATTCTAATATTTTCTCTAATTCCAATAATTATAATAACGTTAATAATGGATCCAGAGGTCATAATAAAGGAGCTCGTAAAGAAAGTTCGAATAAGAAAACTGGTAAGGTATTAAAGACGATAGGGATGTTTTTATTTCCGCCGACTACGCCATATGTAGTTGGAGGTTGGGCCGGAGATTTTTTTCATGGTAGTGCGTTATCTAGGGTGATAGGTCGCACGGTGATGTATAGTGCAGCATTATATGCAGGTATTAAGGAGGGTCCAGCGTTAGAGAATGCGATATGGCCGGATTATAAGATAGATAATAATATAGAAGATGTAAGGGGATATTTGGGAGATAAGAAAATAACGAATGTGATAACGTTGGATAGTAAGCAAGATATAGTTCTACATGATGGTGAGCGCATGGCATTGGGATATGAGGGCGGCGCTGCTGCGATATTAAAAGTGAAGGATGATTCACTGCAGATAAGTAATATAGGTATAGGTTCTAAGGCCTATATGTACAAAGATAAGAATGGAGAGGAGAAGATAGCGTATATAGATGTGCATGGTTCAGATGCATCGATATCGACGGATCCTGCAAAGAGCCTTACTGGAGATGGTTATTTTAGGAAAGAGGAGCCAGTGAAGGGAGTGATGAAAGATAATGATGTAAGTGGCAAGCAGCCGGAAGAAATAATACACATGCTTGACACTAAGCCTATGAATATCAACAATAATCAATTAAATAAATAAATTAGTTAAAACTTTACACTTTTTTAACTAATTTGATATATAATAAAAGTGTAAAACAGGACTTACTATGTTAGAGAAAAAACAGAAATTTTTACTTGGATCTTTTGAGCCAGAGGAATTAGGTGGTAAAAACTACCTATTTGGTAATGGTAAAGATGGTGGAACCTTTAAGCAGAAAGGTAGTGAAGGTGGAGGAAATAATGGTAACGCAGGTTCCCAACCTAATCCCGATGATAAACACGATATAGAAGTTGAAGCTCCGGATTTTAAGACGAGCGGTAGGAAATATAAAATACATGTATCTAACACCAATATTGATGTTAGTGACATTGAGGCCGAAAATAAGAAGTTAAACCAAGCAGTTTCTGACCTGAGAAGCGGTAAAGATGTTACTGTTATTTTAGATAAATATGGCGCTTCATTAAAAGGTATTCTTAACCCGGGTGAATCGGCTGCAAAAGCTATAGATGTAATACAAGCGCAGATAACTGGCAATATTGAATTAAGGAATAAGCTTAAGAGCGATCTTAAAACCAGCATGCCTCTTGAGGAGTTGCGTACCCAAAGCGCTCAGGTTACTGCACAGATTCAGGGTGATTACAGCAAGGCGGTAGAAGAAATTCGTGGTGGGTATTCTCTTCAGACCACTGGAATGCAGACGAATGCTCAGATAGAGCAGACGCTTCAGCAGAATGTCAATGCTTTAAAAGTTGAAGCATACAGAAATGAAAGTGCATTATTCCAGCAGAAAGTAAAACCTTCTCTTGAAAGACACGACAGGATGGTTGCCGGGTTAGATGATAACACGGTAGATCGTGGCGAGTTCGTTGAGGAAAATGGAATATATTCATATCTTGCTAATTTTAAAATTGCTAAAAAACTGACCTTTGATGCAACAGAAAGGGCTGCATTGGAAAAAGCAGGTGTTAAACCTGAATCAATATTAAAAGCTCAGGAAGTTATCGATTATACCCAGGTTAAAGTGGATAAGGTTCTGCTTTACGAAAGGGAAGATGGCGCTAACGATCCTAGAAAACATATACAGCTTTATTATATCCCTAAGGATGTAAAGAAAGCAAAATTAGATGAAGTGAAGCCTGGTATTACTGATCAGGAAGCTCAACAAAGTGATTTCGTTCATAATATTGATCCTTCTAAAGCAATAAAAGTTGAGGAAGAGAAAGGAACTGGCAAATATTTTTATCTGGATAATAACCAGAAAGTTTATGTAGATGAAGATGATGTTTTTGCTAAAGTTGCAACAGAAGGTTCGGCAAAAATAGCTAAATCCGGTGTAAAGCCTAATGTAAAAACAGGTGCTGCTCCTGGTGCATATAATTCCGGTGTTAATGCTGGTGCTGGCAAGATGGTGAATGGCCAGGTTTCATATAATGAGGAACAAGGCGAATATTCACAGGAAGAAGATCTCGGATCACTTTTCCATAAAGTTAAAAAAGCTAAGGAAGTTTTATACCATTCTTTACCACCTTCACAGCAGAAAGATTTTGATGTTACATTCTCATTTATTGGGGATCTTGAAAAAAGAAAACTTATTTCAGGTATCTGGTCTAAAATAATGGACAGTATGGGGCTTTTAGGTGCAATAGTAAGAACCGTCCTGCCTTCTATATCAGCAAAATGGGGACATAAGAAAAATCAGGATGTTGCTGATCACCATCAAGATAATAATTCTCAGGTTAACTCTAATGGTCAGCAACTTGGTAACACATATATCAGCGCGAATCAGCAGCAAAATGATCAACAATTGAACAAATTGCTTGAGCCTATTGCAGATAATGACAAGAAGCAGCTATTCCAGTCTATATTGAATGACGGTATCTTGAACGCAACGGAAAAGAAAAACATAGGTGTAAGCAAGATCAATGCGGAAGTTGGTGAAATGCTTACACTCGTTCAGAATTCAGATAAACTTGGCCAAGATGATAAGAAAAAGTTTGTTGAGGCAATGACCATGATAACTTCTAGCGGTGATCTTAACGATGTAAATCTCACCAGCTATAAGGATGTGATCAAGAAAAGCCTTTCAGTTGTTGGCAGTAATAACTTTAATGGGAATAACAATTATGTTGCTAAGGTTTAGCAACTGAGGTGAGATATGTCTGGTAATGATGATATAAAGTCTAGCATACCGGAAAAAGAAGTTGCGGTTGGGCCGTTTTCTGATGGTGGATTCTCGCTGAATTCAAAACAAAAGAGTGTTAGTGACTATCTTTCAAACTTTGATCCTAAAAGTTCATCTTATGTTGTTGCTGGCACTAATGCTTATGTAAATCTAGAGAAGGGCGGCACTATCGCCATAACCAATCCTGATGGCCAGACATTCCTATTGAACTGGAAGGATGATAGGCTGGGTTCAACAGATATTCCGTCCGGAGCAAAACTTTTATTGGATAAAGATGGTAATATAGCGCAGGTTATTCTTCAGAAAGATCAAAAGCTGGAATTTAAATATAAAAGAACCGTATTTGATAGCGAAGTAAATATTACTACGGACGACTTAAGCACCATGCTTAATGACGATGTGGATCTTTCTAGCGCCATGAAAAAAAATGGCAACGAAACAGGGTTTAATACTCTAAAAAATATCGCCATGGCCACAGGCGCAGTTACAGCATCTTTTTCTATAGGTACAGGATGGGATTTTGTACAAAGAACTGTTGTGGGTAATAAATCTCCTCTAAGTCTTATAGATAACGGGAAAAAAATATATCGTGATATTAAGGATGGAAATTATATAGATGGTGCTGAGCAAACTGGTACTGAATATACCTCCTATGTGCTTTACAAACAATTTGGTAATACACAGGCTGGTAAATTTGTTAATAATATCAGAAGTAGCGTAGTTGATAAATCACTTGAAGTTACAGGAAAAGTAGGTGATTGGGCCGGCCGTAATACGGTAGGAAGAATAATAGGGCAGGAGAACTATGCCGGTCTTAAAGATGGTGTTAAAACTTCTTACGAAGCAGTGAAAGATATAAAAGCCAATGTCGGCCAAACAATAAAGACCAATGTATTTGATCCTTTAAAACAAAAATTCAATATTTTTAAGGGCGGGGCAAGTGAAGCAAATGTCTCTGCTACAGGAAGTAAGGCAGTTGCACAAGTAACAGAAGAGGCAGTTCAGACCGCAGCTAAAACTACCACTTCTTTAACAGAAATGGGTACTGCAACAGAAGCTGCTGCAGAAACATTGAATGTTGCAAAGAATGTTGGAGGGGCCGCACTGAAAGGAATACTGGGAAAAAGTGTTGTAGGTCTTGGTGTAGCTTTCACTGCTTTTGACGCATATAAAAGTTATAGTGACGCTAAATCACCCGAAGAAAAGAGCCATGAATTAAAAAAAGGGATTGCAGGAGTTACGGTAGAGGGAGGATTAGCTATTGCTGCTTTGGCTACAGGTCCTGTTGGTATAGCTGCATACGGTATATATGCAGGTGCATCTCTTCTTTTGAAATGGACTACAGGTAAAAGTGCTACTGAGTGGGTGGGCGAAGGTTTTGCTTCTATATTTGATAAGAAGAAACCAGCAGTGGCGCAAAAGCAGGAAATTCCTCAACAGACAATAGTTGCAAAACCGGCGGTGAATCAGTCTCAAGCAAAGGTTAATTATCTTGGTAATACTGATTTAACTGCGGCAGGTAAAAAAGCAAAAGTAGAAAATACAAAATTCACTTATTCTCAGTATATAGAAGAAATGCAAGTGGACATGAATAAGAAAATGCATTTGCATATTGATACAGACGGTAAATTCGGAGCCGCAACTGCTTATGCAATGATAAAAAGTGGTATGGCTGATGATGTGTTAAAAATAATGGGTGCTTCACAAGCGCAGTTAGCAGAAATTGAAAAAGAAGCCAAAGCCGGCAATCAAGAATATTTTATTAAACAAAATAAAGATAAGGATTTTGCAAAAAATTCTTATGAAGGAACGTTAGCGGCTAATACTCATTTAGATAATTATAAACCATCTAAAACTCCTGGGGTTAAAGATAATAAACAAATCATCTATACCTAATCATCCTTTCCCTCTACTATTTCCCCCACAGCTTTATTATTCTTAGTTTTACTTGCAACGTAGGTTCTTGCACGCTCAAGGTACAGATAAATTACCGGTGTTATATATAGTGTCAGTAGCTGCGAGGTTAGTAATCCCCCCACTACTGTTACACCTAAAGGGCGACGCAGCTCTGATCCGGCACCAACGCCTAACGCAATAGGTAAACTACCAAATATTGCTGCCAGGCTGGTCATCAGGATCGGGCGGAAACGCAGTAAACATGCCTGATAGATTGATTCCTCAGCATCTTTGCCTTCATTCCTTGCAGCGATAGCAAAGTCGATCATCATGATAGCATTCTTCTTAACGATACCGATAAGCAATACCACACCAACGATCGCAATAATGTTCAGATCCATGCCGAATAGCATCAGTGAAAGAACGGCGCCTATACCTGCTGATGGAAGGCCTGAGAGAATGGTGATAGGGTGAATGAAACTTTCATATAACATGCCGAGTATAATATAGATTATAAGAATGGTGAGTATGATCAGAAGGCCCTGGCCTTTAGATGAATCCTGGAAAACCTGAGCAGAACCCTGGAAATTACCTACAATGGAATCAGGCATTTTCATGTTTTTCTGTGCGGCGTTTATCTTTTCAACCGCCGTGCTTAATGAAACTCCATCTGCCAGGTTGAAAGAAATGGTAACTGCAGGCAGCTGACCCTGGTGGTTTACTGATAATGGGCCGGGTGAGCGTGAAACTGAGGCAACGCTGTTAAGTGGTACAAGTTTGCTGTCATCACTTCTTAAATATAATCTGCCTATATCATCAGGTGATTGCTGGTATGGATCACCAACTTCCATTATCACGGCATAGTCATTTGAAGGGGTATAAAGGCTTGCCACCTGCGATGTGCCGAAAGCGGCATATAAAGACTGGCGTATATTATCATAACTTAAACCAAGGCTGGCTGCTTTAGGCTGATCCACATCCACAACGGCTTCAAGGCTTTTAAGTTGAAGATCGGAAGTAACATCAAGGAAGCCATCAGTTTTAGAAAGTATATCTGTAAGCTTATCCGACCATTGGTAAAGATCATCAAGATTATTTCCCTGCAGGGTATATTGGTAAAGACTTTTTGAAAGCCTGCCGCCGATCTGGATATTCTGCACCGGCTGGAAGAAAACGTTTATCCCTTCAACCTTTGAAACATCCTTACGGAGTTTATTTATAAGGTCAAACGCGGACTTTCTTTCACCTCTTGGTTTCAGACCAATGAATATCCGGCCTGAATTCAATGCGCCGCGACCGCCACCTATGGCATAGAATACGGTATCAACCGAAGGATCTTTACGAACAATTTCTGCAACCTGCTTTTGTTTTGCAACCATGGCATCAAATGAAATATCCTGTGCGGCTTCCGTCTGCCCGAATATAAAGCCTGTATCTTCAAGCGGGAAGAAACCTTTTGGTACAAGTGCGAAAGCAAACATGCTGGCAATGATGGTGCCTATGGTAATAAGCAGCATTATAAAACGATGATGCAGAACCCATTTTAGAGAATCATCATAATGTTTCAGTAACCACTGGAAATAACCTTCAAGTCTTTTGCCCCAAGGGCCTTCATTTTCCAGATGATGATGGCGCAGAAGCCTGCTACCAAGCATCGGTGTTAATGTTAATGAAACGAAGCCTGAAACTAGAATTGCGACACTTATGGTAACAGCAAATTCGTGGAAAACCCTTCCCACAACACCACCCATAAATAGAACCGGAATAAATACTGCAACAAGTGAGAAGGTAATGGATATAATGGTGAAGCCGATCTCGCGAGAACCTTTAAGGGCCGCTTCCCTTTTGCTCATACCTTCTTCAATATAGCGCACAATATTTTCAAGCATAACGATCGCGTCATCCACTACGAAACCGACGCAGAGTGTTAATGCCAAAAGGGAGATGTTATTTATTGAGAAGCCAAGCAGTGCCATGCAGCCATATGTGGCGATGATAGAGAGTGGAACCGCAAGTGCCGGTATAATGGTTGCGCGTATATCGCGCAGGAAAAGGAAGATAACTACGATAACAAGTGCAATTGTCAGGAATAATGTGAATTGCACGTCATCTACTGCAGCCTTTACAGAAATAGAGCGATCAAATATCGGTGTTAATTTGACTGAAGGCGGTAACTGGTTGCGGAAGCGGGGAAGCATATTGCGAACGCTATCAACAACTGCGATCGTATTAGCATCAGGTTGGCGCTGGATAGCGACAACGACTGCTTTTTCACCATTGATGAAGGCGATAGAGCGATCATCTTCAACATCATCTTTCACATCTGCAATATCTTTTAACCTTACAGGTGCACCATTTCTCCATACTGCAACAAGCTCGCGGAAACCCGCTGCATTCATTGGTTGGCCGCTAACATCAAGATTGAATAATTGTTTCGGGCCACTGATAATGCCTACCGGTGCATTTGATGAAGCTGCTGCTATTGCATTCTGGACATCAGTAAAACTTAGGTCATATGCTGCAAGTTTATTTGGATCTACCTGAATGCGCACGGCATATTTCTGCTCACCATAAAGCTGAACCTGAGCAACTCCTGGAAGAGTAGATAAATTCTGCGCTATCATCGTATCTGCATATTCATCCACCTGAGATATAGGAAGTGTATCAGATGATACCGCAACGAAAAGAACCGGCTGATCTGCAGGGTTAACCTTACGGAAGGAAGGCGGGGTTGTCATTTCTTTCGGCAGGCGGCGCAAGGTAGCTGATATCGCTGTTTGCACATCAAGAGCTGCGCCATCGATATCACGAGAGAGATCGAACTGCAGTGTTATTGATGTGCTGCCAAGAACACTTGAAGATGTCATCGAGGTGATACCGGCAATAGTAGAGAATTCACGTTCTAACGGTGTTGCAACTGCAGATGCCATGGTTTCAGGGCTTGCACCAGGAAGTGATGCTGTAACGGAGATAGTAGGAAAATCAACTCGCGGGAGAGCAGAAGTAGGAAGGGTTTTATAGCCTGCTATACCACCAACCATTATTGCCGCCATCAAGAGGATGGTGAATACTGGCCTTCTGATACAAAATTCAGATACGTTCATAATTAATTAGCAGGGATATTGTTACTATCTCCGCTTTCATTTTTTTGTTTATCTTTTTCCTGGACAATACTTATCTTAGCACCATCGCTTAGAGAAAGCATGCCATCAACCGCAACCTGTTCACCAGCCTGTAAACCATCTTTTATAACGGCTAGATTATCCTGCAGGCGTTCGATGGTAACTTTGCGTTTCTGTGTCGTATCGCCATTTATGACAAATATGAAATCATAATCCTGCCCATGCTGCACAGCAACTTCAGGGATGGTTATTGCATTTTTTTCGAGCCCTAAATTTATAACCAGGTTAACAAACATGCCGGGCCATAATTTTTCATCATTATTATCAAATATGGCTTTCGCAACAAATGTGCCCGTTTGAGAATCAATGTTATTATCTATATATTCAAGTTTGCCGGTGAGTTTATCGCCATTAGGTAAAGTAACAGTAACTATTACCCCTTGGCCATAAGTCATTGCCTGCCTTAACTGCCCTATATATATTTGCGGCAGGGAGAATTGCACGCGTATAGGCATAACCTGATTTATAACAACAAGTGAAGTTGTATCATTTGCTTTTACTGTGTTGCCAAGAGTTGAATTAATAGTTCCGGTACGACCCGAGATAGGTGCGGTGATTTTTGTATATTCTATCTGTACTTTTGAACTATCGATGCTGGCTTGAATTGCATTCACATTGGCAACTTGAGCCTCATAAGCTGCTTTTGAGTTATCAAGATCTTCCTGTGATTCGAAGCCGCTTTTTATAAGCTGCTTATTCCTTTCATATTGCTGGCGTAGATTTTCAAGCTGGCTTTGTGCCGCAACAAGATTTGCCTGGAATTGCACCAGCTGTGCTTTCAAAGTTCTGTCATCAAGGACAAAGAGTAGATCACCCTGTTTCACATAATCGCCATCTTTAAATTTGATTTCCATTATCTGTGAATCAATGCGCGATCTGACGGCGACCGTTTGAATAGGTGTTACAGTGCCAACATTAGTTACATCAGTTGATATATCCTGCTGCTGTGCGGCCGCAACGCTTACAAGAACCGGAGGTTTCTTGTTTTCTTTATTTTTCTTTTCGTCAGCGCTCCACTTATGCCAGCCATAATAAGCGGCTATAAGGACAACTATAATTATAATGAATCTTTTCATTACTTACCTGACAGTATTTCAGATATATTACCTTTTATTTTCATCAGGCAATCGAGCATGGTTTCATAGTCCTTCTCATTAATGTCCTTTAAAAACTCATGCCTTAAGCTCAAAGAATAATTCTTTAATTTGCCAGCAAGTGGTTTAACTTTGTCAGTAAGTATGACACAATTGGCACGTCTATCCCTGGGATCAGGTTTGCGAGCTATCCAGCCGTTTTTTTCCATGCGGTCAAGCAGGCGACATAGTGTCATAGGTTCAACTTCTATAATTTCTGCCAGCTTGGCCTGGCTGATTCCCGGCCGGCGACGCAGGATGTTCAGAACGCGCCATTGAGAACGTGTCAGACCCATAGGTTGCACCTTTCTGTCAAAGCATAATTTTGATTGCTTGGCGATTTCCTGGAAAAAAATTATCTCGTTATTTTCGATATCATCTTTAAGATTTAGGGACATATAAAATAATAACTTGTGAATTAATATACAATGCTTATAATATTCATGATTATTATTTTAGCAATGATTTTTATATTTTTGATATAAATATTCTATAAGTAATGCCAAAGGCTGGTAAATTTTTGGTTTTTGCTATTTTCCTTCTTTATGCAGGGAATTCGTATGCCGTGGTCGATCCATTCGGCGTTAAAGATAAACTCAATGGCAATGTAACACTTCCTGAATGTACGAATGTTGATATTGCGAAAGAGATAAACCTTGTAGATTCAATAGATATAGCTTTATGCAATAATCCAAACACGCGTGCTTCATGGCTAAATGCTAAGGCAAGCGCTGCACGTTTGGGCGAGGGCAAGTCGGCTTATCTGCCCACTCTTACCGCAACTGGTGAGTTAGTAAAAACCTATAATAAAAATACTGTCAGCGGAATTTCAAATAACGGCAGCACGCGTAATCTTTCACAAAATTCTACAAGCTATGGCCCGGGCTTAAGCCTTGATTATATTGTATATGATTTTGGCAGCAGGAAATATAATACAGAATCCTTAAAGCAACAGATGTTGCAGGCGGCATTCAACTATAACAGCACTATCCAGAACACAGTGTTTCAAGTTATAAATGCCTATTTAAATGTTTTCACTGCGCATGAGGATTATGAATCAGAGGTGAAATCTGAAGCGGCAGCAAAAGAAGCATTTGATGCTGCAAAAGCAAAGTTTGAAGTTGGTGTAGTGACTAAAGTCGATCAGGCACAGGCAGAAACTGCATATGCACAAAGCCGTCTGGCGCGTGAACAGGCGGAAAATGACATGAAACTGGTTGAAGGTAATTTTGCCGTGATGCTAAATCTGCCACCGGATCAGGTATTACAATTAGCGGCTATAGATCCTCTGCAGGCAAATTCTGCATTAGATCATGACATCCAACAATATATTGATGAGGGTTTAAAAAACCGGCCTGATCTGGCAGCATATTTAGCGCAGGAAAAGCAGGCAGCAGCTGATTATAAATATTCAAAAACACTATATTATCCATATCTAAGTGTTAATGGAACAACCAGTAAATATGATTATATTAACCTGGATGGCAGTGAGCAGAACAATACTATTGGCCTGAATCTGAGCTTCCCGCTATTCACCGGCTTCAATAATAATTATAAAAAAATGGAAGCTCGCAATCTTCTGGAGGCGGCGCGTGCGAACAGGCAGAGTGCAGAAAATAGTGTTAAGCTTGATGTGTGGAATACTTATCATAATTTCCTGACGGCGCAGAAAAAATTTACTACGGCGCAAACCCTTCTAAGCAGTGCACAGGAATCTGAAGATCTTGCACTTGGCAGATATAAGGTTGGTAAGGGAACATTAAATGACACACTTGATGCGCAGGCAAGTCTTGCAGATGCAAGAAGGCAATGGGTAGAAGCGCGTTACAATATATTAATAACCAGGTTTGATCTTTATCGTGCTATCGGCAGCCAATCCTGGCAGCAGGATCTAAAGCCTGTGTTAGTGAATTCAAAGATCGAAGCTGACCAGCAAGCGCAAGTGCAGCAGCCACTCCCTGCCGGAACTGTTCAAGTGCAAAACGCACCTGCGGTGATGCCAGAAGATTCTGCTTTTAATAATTCTGATCAGGTTGCGCAGCAGGCGAAAAAAATTCCGGCATCAATGATTAAAGCGCCGGTTACAGATGCTAATACAAACTCACAAAACGCTGTAACTCAACCGGTGAATGACGTTCAGACACAAGCGGTACCAACTAGTCAGCCGGCTGAAGATGAGCCAGAATTGGTTATTCCGACCACTAAAATAAATGACCTTCATTAATTATTTTGAAGTTTTTTAAAGAATAAAAAAAGGGGAAGAAATTTCTTCCCCTTCCTTTTTACTAAAAGATAATATTACTATTTACCTTCTACAGGAGCTGTATCAGTAGCTGGAGCTGTTGTGCTGTTATCTGATTTTTTAGGATGATCCTTATGGAATTTTTCCATCATCGCTTTGTGATGAGCTTCGAAATCCTCAGGAGTTAAAGCACCTTTTTTGTTAACATCTATTTCATCGAATTTTTTACCTTCGTAAGCTAGATATTCGTCCTTAGAAACTTTACCATCGTTATTAGCATCCATTTCCTTGAACACTTTTTCTTTCCAGTCTTTATTAGGACCTTTATGGCCATCTTTATCACCATCGTGAGCGAAAGAAGCTGTGGCAATTGCCATAGTGCTGATGGCAGTTAGAGTAAGAAGTGACTTTTTCATCGTATTCTCCTTGATTGATTTTCCCTTTATAGGGAGTAACCAAAACTCTGGTTACATAGGTTTATACGATGCATTTTGTAAAACCCTTTGCAATAAGTTTTAATGTCTCAAAATTAAGCAGCCTTAACTTTGACCGGCTTGCTTAAATCAGGCAGGAAGAAGGTTAGAAGCCCGATTGCTGGCAGGAATGCACATACCTGGTATACAAAAGTTATGCTGGTTATATCTGCAAGTTTACCCAAAACTCCGGCCCCGATACCTCCCATGCCAAAAGCAAAGCCAAAGAATAAACCGGCAACCATACCAACCCTTCCAGGTAATAATTCCTGAGCATAAACTAATATGGCAGAGAAGGCGGAGGCCAAAACCACGCCAATTATAACACTTAAAACGCCAGTCCAGAATAAATTGGCATGCGGAAGCATTAATGTGAATGGAAGAACACCTAAAATAGATCCCCATATCACATATTTACGCCCGATTTTATCACCGATCGGACCACCTATGAAAGTTCCTGCAGCAACGGCACCAAGAAATGCAAACAGATGAAGCTGTGCACTTTTTACAGATATATTAAATGTGTGCATCAGATAAAATGTGTAATAGCTGTTGATGCTTGCAAGGTAAAAATATTTTGAAAATACCAGCAGCAATAAAATTGTAATAGAAGTTGCAACTTGCTTTCGGCTTAAATGAACAGCGCGTTCACGGCTTTTTGCTTTTGGTGCCACTTCCAATATTCTTTTACGATACCATACCCCAATGCGTGAAAGCACAGCTATCGCTAAGATCGCTGCAATAGAAAACCATGCAACACTTTTTTGGCCATTCGGCAATATAATGAATGCTGCAAGTAATGGCCCGATTGAGGAGCCAAAATTCCCACCCACCTGAAACAATGATTGTGCAAACCCATGCCTGCCGCCTGATGCAAGGCGTGCAACGCGTGAAGATTCAGGGTGAAATATGGATGACCCAGTTCCAACCATTGCTGCTGCAAATAATATGCGATGAAAGCTTGTGGCTGTGGCAAGTAATATCAGGCCGGTTAATGTGCTTGTCATTCCGGCAACAAGTGAGAATGGCCTGGGGCGCTTATCGGTGTATGTTCCAACCAGTGGCTGCAATATTGAAGCTGTTAATTGATAGGTCAGGGTGATAAGACCGATCTGGCCAAAAGTCAGGCTGAAATTGGTTTTTAGCAAGGGGTAGATCGCCAATATCAATGACTGGATCATATCATTAAGCATATGGCAGAAGCTGATTGCTACCAATATTGCGAATACGGTATCACTATTTTTAATATTATTTTGCATAGAAAATATTTAAGGAATATGGCAGCCTATATAAGCCATAATCACCCGTTTTGCAATCATAGAGGCTTGTTTTTAATAGAAACTTATAGAAAAATTATGAGCCTATGAGTTTAATCAGAAAAAATAACAAGATATGAGATGAAATATTTAGATATATACGGAAAACAAATGCCGGCCCTGGGTTTTGGCACATGGCAACTGGATGGTTTGGGCTGTGTTTCAGCAGTGGAAAATGCGTTAAAGATAGGCTATCGCCATATTGATACGGCACAAATGTATGGTAATGAGGCTGAGGTAGGCCAGGCTATAAAAAACAGTGGTGTTACACGGGAAGATATTTTCCTCACCACTAAAATATGGCCTGATAATTATATTTCCGGTCGCATATCATCATCAACAATAACATCACTTAACAAGCTAAAAACTGATTATGTAGACCTGTTGTTATTGCATTGGCCTAACCCGGATGTTTCGCTTGAAGAAACACTGCAGGCGCTGCAAAAGCTTCTAATGCAGGGCAGAGCGCGTGCGATTGGTGTTAGTAACTTTCCGGTTTCTTTAATGCAGGAAGCGATTGAAAAATATCATGCGCCAATAGCGTGCAACCAGATTGAATATCATCCCATGCTTTCGCAGAACAGAGTTATTGAATATGCGCAAAGCCATAATATGGTTGTTATCGCATATTCGCCGTTGGCTAGGGGGAAACTAACAGATGATCCTCAACTAACCGAAATAGGTAAAAAATATGGTAAAAACGCAAATCAGGTAATTCTGCGCTGGATAATAGAGCAGAATGTGGCGGCGATTCCAAAAGCATCTAGTGAAAAAAATGCCCGGGAAAATTTTGATATTTTTGATTTTTCCCTTGATGAAAATGATATGCAGAGGATAAATTCGCTAGATAAAAACAGCCGGCTTGTAAACCCGACATTTGCCCCTAAATGGGATGCAGCATAATAATTTGGAGTTTGGGATGAGTAAAACTTTGGAAAATAAAACAGCAATTGTTACTGGTGGTTCGCGAGGTATAGGCGCTGCAATAGCAGGCAAGTTAGGTGAAATGGGTGCTAATGTTGTTGTTAATTACGCTTCCAAAGTGGCGCAGGCAGAAGAAGTTGTTGAGCAGATCAAAAAAGCTGGCGCAAAGGCAATTGCCATTAAGGCAGATGTGAGCAAGAGTGATGAAGTAAAAAAACTTTTTGATGAAACGATAAAGAATTTCAGTGGAGTTGATATTATCGTTAATAATGCCGGTATTCTTTCGCCGAAACTTCCAACGGTTGCAGATACTGATGATGAAACCTTCGACAGTATTTTTGATATAAACGTAAAAGGTACATTCCTAGTGCTGCGTGAGGCGGCAAAAGTTTTAAGAAACGGCGGGCGTATCATCAATCTTTCATCAAGTGTTATACCAATGCGCCGCGAGGGTTATAGCATATATTCGGCTTCGAAGGCGGCGGTTGAAGCTATCACTGCGGTTATGTCTAAAGAGATGCGTGGGCGTGAAATAACTGTGAATGCCGTTGCTCCTGGCCCAACAGCAACAGAGTTATTTATGGAAGGCAAAAGCGAAGAACTGGTTTCCATGTTCAAAAAACTTTCGCCACTTGAAAGGCTTGGCACACCGGAAGATATTGCTTCTGCGGTTGCATTCCTTGCAAGCCCAGAAGGTGGTTGGGTGAACGGGCAGGTTCTAAGAGTTAATGGCGGAACAGTTTAAATTTTTTCAATTTCGCCATCAGTAATATTTACGCCTTGTTTCCAGCCTTGCTGGTGTTTTTCGATTGTATCAAAAAATAGCTGAGCTTCTTGAGGAGCAAAACCTGAAATATGTTCCCGAACGAGATTGTGAAGATCAAGCTGCTTGAAGCCATCGATATTTTTTTGCCATTCTTCTTTGCTTCTCAATTCGCTTGGGCAGAGCGAGAGATTTATATATTGTGAAATGGTTGATTTTATAACTTGTTGGTATTCCTCGGCACTTTGCGCACCAAATTGATCTTTCATTTTCTTGCCGATATCATAAAATAAAGTTTTATATTGCCTGAATGCCTTACCAAATCCATCAGGATTTACGCCCATTTCTCTGGATTTAATTATGAAAGCGCTCAAATTTTCTGCAGTTGTGCTGTGCATAATATCTATATATGCATCTTCTAGAGCTGAACGGTGATTATTTTCATTTAATTGTTCAGGCATTTATCCCCCAAAGCGTTACTTACTCTTTTGTAACCATATTGTATGCTTGAAAACTTATATTATCTAGTCTTAAAAGCTTTTTATGACCTCAATGCCGACATTATTCATATCACATGGTTCGCCTATGCTGGCGCTTGAAGATGCGCCTACAACAAAGTTTTTGCGTGATATTTCAAAAAAACTTCCTAGGCCCAAAGCTATTTTGGTTGCCTCTGCACATTGGGAAACTGAAAACCCAATGCTGACAGGAGCCGAGAACCTTTTCACAAAACATGATTTTTATGGCTTTCCGGAAGAATTATATAAACTACAATATCCCGCAAAAGGTGATCCACAACTTGCAGCAGATATAAGCAACATTTTGCGTGAGGTAGGTTTTGTTTCAGGTTTGGATGCACATCGCGGCCTTGATCATGGCGCATGGAACCCGCTTCTTCTTATGTATCCGGAGGCGGATATTCCGGTGATAGAACTTTCGATCCAGCCCCTTCATGATGCGAAATGGCATTACAATATTGGCCGTGCTTTAGCCAAACTTCGTGAAAAAAATATTTTGATCATCGGCACAGGTAACCTTACACATAATTTACGTGAGATCAGAAATGGTTATAAAAAAACTCCGCAATGGGTAAGTGATTTTTCTTCCTGGGTTGAAGAAAATCTTAAAGAACACAATATTGAGAATTTATTGCAGTGGGAAAGTCAGGCACCATATGCGAAACAAAATCACCCAACGCCTGAACATTTTCTTCCGTTTTTTGTTAGCCTTGGCGCTGCAGGGGAAGATTTAAAACAAGTCAAAAAACTCCATGATGATGTTACTCTCGGAGTTCTTGCTATGGATGCCTACGCTTTTGGGAATTTAGAATAAAATATAGATGATAATCTAATGGCGGCGCGTAGCGAACGGATTTCGAACTCGCCCCACTGATTTTGTTAGAATTATAAGGCACAAAATCAATTGGACAAGTAGCAGTGCTATCATGCAGTTAATTACCTAATGCCAGTATAGTCCTATCTTATATAAAACATTGCTCGTTATGTAAATTTAGTTATTGTTTAATAATAAACCGCTAGGGTTAAAATGATGCTAAAATCTCTATTGTCTATTCTTGTGTTATTGGGAATGAGCTTCTCATCCATATGCCATGCTCAAGAAATGGCAAATGTTCAACTTTCTTATATTAAGGGGAATGTTCCATCTGCTGAGAATTTTGATTCCTTTCTAAAAAGAGATTTAAAAGCTTATTTTAAAAATGATGAGCAAAAAAACACTCTTGTGGAATACGAGATGCTTCGAGATGGTCCTACGCAAAGCGGCGTTGCATATCCAAAATATTATGTTTGGGTAAAAATTTCTTCTAAGGGCATTATTCAAAACGAGGGAGCAGCTAGGGTAGCCGCCATAGATAAGACTAAATTCGAAATTACGGATTTTTTATCAAAAGCTGAAATTCGATCTTTTCCTGATAGCGTCAGTAAGATTTTCCCAGCAGCACTGATTTCGAAAATAAATAGCTTGGCTTTGAGATAAAATTTGAGGTTTCGAACCTAATGGAGCCTCGACTGAGATTCGAACTTAGCAAATCGGAGCCGTTTTCGTTTCAAATGGCGGAAGCGGTGAGATTCACTTCGTGCAAGCCGCAGCCTGTTGGCTTTGCTTTCGAACTTCGTTCTCATCTCAAACTATCTTCCAGCTTTTTATTAAAGTGGCGCTGTTGCGCTAATCACTTCAATAAAAAACTGGCGGAAGCGGTGAGATTCGAACTCACGGAGGAGTTGCCCCCTCGGCAGTTTTCAAGACTGCTGCCTTAAACCGCTCGGCCACGCTTCCACTTTAGAACGGCGGTTATAATGTATAGATGGGGCTAAATCAATATTAAAATCATAGTTATTAGCAACCACGGCTTTGCAGGCTGATTTTAAATTAATTAATGCTAACAAAGGCTTATTAATAGTCTTGCTTCCACTCAAGGCCAAGGGTCTGACCACCTTTGGAATCAACGGAGGTTTTCGCAGATATTTTTGGTGCTACTTCAACCTCTGTCGTAAGTTGTCGATTTTCAATATCCTGCCCCTGGCTGACACCGACATAAACCTTGTCAGTTAAATATTTTCCACTGTTAAGGGTTGCATTGGAATTTTCATCAGTTTCTATATCTAGAGTATCTAACCCTAATTTATCACGTGATTTGGAAAGTATGTCGTTGCTGTCATCATCTTCACCCGCAAGTGTTCTTGCTGCATTGGCAAGTTTTATTGCCTGGAATGGGGAAATGTTATCTATCTGGCGGCCGAAAAGTATAAGCGCTAGAAGTTCATCTTGAGGCAACACTGGGGTGGAAGTGAGGGTCAGTGTTGGTGAGGTCAATGGGCCTGTTAGATTAACATCTATGGTTGTATCTTTTACAACCGTTTCAGCATTAACATTTAATACAGGGGAAGGCGGAACGATGCCTTCGAATATAATGCTTGTATCTTTAAGCGTTAGAACACGATCAAATAGATTGAATTTGCCACGCTTGGCGGTAAGATTTCCGGTAATTACTGGCTTGTCAGCAGTACCTATAATGTGGAAATTGCCATAAAATTCTGCATCTACACCGCGGCCTCGCACGAAAATACGATTTGGTGCATTGACATCAATATCGACATTTATTGATTTAGCGGTTTTATTTTCAATTGGTTTATCTGATTTATTGGAAAGATCATTTTCTATCCACACAGTTTTAACCTCAGGAATTCCTTGCTCATTTCGTTTACCAGGTATCTGAACATTTAACGGACCGACAGTGAAATTACCTTTAAGCATCGCCGCCGCAAGAGTGCCAGAAATGCCCATATTGCCCTCAATATAACCGGTTGCAAGTCCACCGCAGAAAAGCCGCAAATGATTAAAACCTATATTGCCACTTAGCGTTTTTATTTCATCGAGAGAAAGTTTTGTATTGCCCTGCATATTACCGCCGGTGCGATCATTGGCGGTGAGTGAAACTATATTTAATTCATTTTCATTAGCGGAAATTTCAGAGCTTATATTGTGCAGGCATATACCGCTTTTTGCATTCTCATATTCGCCATTGCTTAAACGAATATCACCTTTAACTTTTGGTGTGCCAATATTTCCAGTGATATCAATACCGCCATTTAACATGCCTGAAATTCTGTGTCCAATTGGTCTTAGAGAAGTATTGAGCATATCAAGCGGCAGACTGCCGGAAGATTTGGCAGAGACCTCTGTTTCTTTATTTAGATCAGTATGAAATGGAAGAAGTGAAAGCTTTGCTTTCATGGTTGATGATGCAGTGAATGAAGCTTTATTACTTTTCGCATTTAGATTTAATGTAAGCTCACCTTCCTGCCATTTGCCTATTGAAGAAACAGTAACAGGATAGCTGGCATCGGCGATCTTGAGATCGGATTTCATATCAATTATAGGATTTTCGGCCTTTCCTGTCAGGTTTAATGCCAAGCCAAGAGTTGTTTTTGGCATATTGGAAAGAGGTAAGAACTGCATATCGAAATTTTTTGCCTTCAAGCTGAAATTAAGTTGGTCAGCAAGCAAAGTTCCGTTTGCGGTGATTTTCCCTTGCGGTGTATTTATCACCAAAGTGCTGCTAGAAATATTGAGAGCATCAGCCGGTTTCTGTTCGAGTGAATTTATTTTCGTATCAAGCTGGAAATTGAAATTATATATTCTTCTTCCACTTACATATAGGTCATGGCCAGCTAAATAACCTTTCAATATGATTGCGCCAACTGGGCCACTGGCACTGAATTCAGAATTTATTTTACCTGCCAATCCCAGATTCGCAGGTGTTGGAATTATAGAAAGGTCATTTGCCTTTAGTTTCAGATTGGCATCAATATTCTCATTATCGGCCTTAATATGTGCAGTTAGGTTGGTATCTGCACCTTTTATGGTTTTTAAGGAGAGGTCATAATAATTATCATGCAGATCGCCACTTAATGTTAACTCCTGATTATTTGCAGTAAGGGCAGAAGGCAGAATTATTCTGTTTACAGAAA
Organism: Pseudomonadota bacterium; assembly: GCA_048498735.1. Classification (GTDB taxonomy): domain Bacteria; phylum Pseudomonadota; class Alphaproteobacteria; order Rickettsiales; family UBA8987; genus JAMHZE01. The sequence continues at coordinate 55,457 of JBEHXK010000004.1, read as the reverse complement.
TATGCTGCGGCAGGTAGTTCATATATTTCTTTAAATCGAAGCTGGAAGATGAATTTCTTTTTTTATCTTCAGGGAACCTTGATATTTTTAATTCTTCAATATCAATGCTTTTAAATATTGGCTGTTTCTCAATCAAAGCTTTAGGTATCCAGTTTATTTTTAGATCATTAATCTCAAGCCAGATACCTTTATTATCTTTTAAAGTAACTGAAGCTATAGAAAATTCTGAAAATATATCGCCGCTCAGATTTTGAATATCAACCTTGCCATGCGTTAGTCTTCCAAGTTTTTCGGTTAGGAATTTCTTGCCGCCATCGGATTTAAGCAGGCCATAACCTGCGGCAGTTGAAACAACCAGAAGTATAAGCAAAGTGAGCAATATTTTAAAAAATATTTTCATTAAAAATCCTGCCCTATGCTCACATAAAATTGATAACCGGTCTGGTTTATATCGCTGCCGTTAATGGGAAATGCGATATCAAATCTCAAAGGGCCAACCGGTGAAAAATATCTGAAGCCGATACCAGCGCCGTAATATAATTTCTGGTCATATTGTGGGATTTCCTCCGCATATGCATTGCCGGCATCAGCAAAAATAACTCCACCAAATTTTTCAGTAAACCTCATCCTGATCTCGCTTGAAGCCTCGATAGAACTTGAGCCACCAATTGGCTGACCATTCAAGCGTGGACCCAATGATTGATAGCTATAACCACGTACTGAACCGCTGCCGCCTTCATAGAAACGTACGTCAGATGGAATTTTATCACCAGTCTGGCCGGTTATTGTGCCCACTGCAAGTTTAAGGGCCAGTGTTGGTTTTAAAGTAAGCGCATCGGCGGTTAGATAGGTTTGGCCAATGCCTTGCGTTTTAAAGAATCTACCGCCATCACCGAATGTTTCTGTATAAGGCGTCAGATTTACGCGCGCAAAAATTCCCTTCTTGGCATCAAGCGCATTATCTCGGGAATCATATTCCATAAAGCCTGGGAAAGAGAGCAGGGCATATCTGCTGGTGCCTGCCAGTGCATCTTGGGTTTTTTGAATCTCATAACCAACACCAAGGCCGGAATTTAGCGTTGGATATAACCTTCTTTCGAATGCCAGGCTGCTTTTTATTGAATCCGATAGATATGCGTCAGTATTTTCACTCACGATACTGCCATTAAGAACAAGGGTCTGGTCGCTTCTGATAAATCCAGGAACACGCATTGTGCTGGTGAGAGATTGTTCTTGCTCAGCAAGTTTGCCATCAATATCAAGTTTTTCACCGTTGTTGAAATAGTTCCGGTTTTCCCAGCCGAAAGTAACACCAGCACCAACATCCGTACTGTAACTCGCACCGGCCTTTATAGTGCGCGGAACGCGCTCCTTCACAACCACATCGATCGGAACTTCGCCTTTATTATTAACGTTATTTTCCGGCGATACTTTTACGCTTGCAAATAAGCCGTTCTGGATCAGGTTATTCTGCGTTTGCTCGATTTTTTTCTTATCAAAACACTCACCCTGCTTCCATGTTATTGAACGTTTGATAGCCGGATCATAAACTTTTTTGTTGCCGTTGATTTCTGTATTTCCAAAATTCGCAACAGGCCCATGTGTAACGGTGAATTCAAGCTTTGCCTCATGTCTGCCGCTATATAATTTTAACAGCGGTGATACATCCAGCGAAAGCAGGCAGGTGTTTTTATTGATATGATTCAATATACGTATGGCATCTTCATGGATCATAACCGTATCGATGCCATCACCTATATGGGTTTTCAGTTTACTTAGATTTACCTGTTTTACAGGCGTTTCATTTTCGGGCCATATCACGGCAATTTCTGAAATGCTATATCTAGTGCCGGGATTGATATTGAAATCGATCTCGTTCTTGTTGTTTTCATTTATAACTTTTTGCTGGATCACGGCATCATAAAAGCCGTGAGCATCAAGTGCTTTCTTTATTTTGGCTCCTAACGCAACTGATTCTTGGGTTAGCTCCTCTTCATCCTTAGGCGGATTTTCTTCATTGCGCTCAGTTAATTTTAAGGTTTTTATCCATCTGAGAGTGTCTTCATCTAGTCCCTCAATCTTTATTTCATATTTAATGCCTTTATAACCAAACGGCCACCACCATGCAGCTGCGGCATTTTTGGGCAATGCCATCAATAGAACGCTGAAAAATATCAAATATGATAATTTTATTTTCATAAATCTTTTAGTAATATCGCTAACCTAACAATCCTTGCTACAAAATAAAGATTAGTATAAAAATTACATACATTTATGCATAACCACCACCATAATCATAGTCACGATCATGATCACCACGGCCATAATCACGGGCCCATGAAATATGGCAGAACTTTTGCTATAGGAATAACAATAAATGTAATTTTTATTATCGCTGAGGTATTTTATGGCTTCAAGGCCGGATCGATGGCGCTTCTTGCCGATGCGGGGCATAATGCCAGTGATGTGCTGGGGTTATTTTTAGCTTGGGGGGCAATAATACTTTCCAATCGTAAGCCTAGTGAACGTTATACATATGGTTTGCAGAGCACTTCCATTCTTGCAGCACTTGCGAACACAGTGTTATTGTTAGTGGCGATCGGGGCGATAATATTGGAATCAATAAAAAGACTTTCTCAGCCCGATGCTATTAACGGAAATACTATCATAGTAGTTGCAATAATTGGTATTCTTGTAAATGGTCTTACAGCATACCTGCTTGCTGCAGACAGAAAAAATGATTTGAACCTAAAAGCTGCCTATTTGCATTTCGTCGCTGATGCTGCTGTTTCTCTGGGGGTGGTTTTTACAGCAATATTGATAATATACACTGGCTGGTTATGGCTTGATCCTGTCGCGAGCTTGGTTATCTCTTTCATTATAGTTTTGGGAACCTGGGGTTTGTTAAAAGAGGCATTGAACCTAACACTTCACGCTGTGCCACAATCAATTGATAGAAATAAGGTAATGGAATTTTTAAAAAGCCAGCAGGGTGTTTCAGAAGTTCATGATCTTCACATTTGGGCAATGAGCACAACTTCAAATGCATTAACTGCGCATCTGATTATTCCTTCCGGCCATCCTGGTGATGAGTTTATAAAAAATCTTGCACATGAATTGAGCCATGATTTCAATATAGACCACACAACTATACAGATCGAGATAGGCAGTGGTGATTGTGAACTTGCACCTAATGAGGTGATATAATTATTCGCCTTCTGCATGGCTGATAAAGCCAAGTTTGGTAATTCCAGCTTTTTGAACCTCTGTCATCACTTGGGTGATTTTTTCATATGTAGTGTTTTTATCTGCGCGTAAATGCAGTTCAACTTGTGATTTATCTTTAGTTGCGGTGGCAGAAGAAAGTTTTGTTGCCAGCTCAGAATCCTGAATAGATGTTTCATTCCAGAATAATTTTCCTTTGTCATTAATGCTTATATTTATCACATCAGGTTTATCTGGTGTTGCTGCCGTTTTTGTTCCTGGCAGATTAACATTCACGCTATTAGTGATTAATGGAGCTGTGATCATGAATATAATAAGCAGAACAAGCATAACATCCACCAAAGGAGTGGTGTTGATCTCACTCATTGGTGCTTGTGAATTCTGATCGCTGAAACCGCCAAAAGCCATTAGTTATTACCTTTTTCGACTAGTTGCAGTTGCGCTTTTTTGTCTTTTGAACTGGAGCGCGGTTTTGAAGAATTCATCCTCACACCTGTATCTAGGAAAGAGTGAAGATCATGTGCAAAGCCATCAAGTTCGGTAAGTTCAATGCGGTTAAGTCTTACAAAAGCGTTATATGCCAACACTGCTGGTATGGCTACAAAAAGTCCAGCTGCGGTCATTATCAGCGCTTCACCAACCGGGCCGGAAACTTTATCTATCGTTGCCTGGCCAGTAGTAGAGAGACCCATTAGTGCATGATAAATTCCCCAGACAGTTCCGAATAATCCAACGAACGGCGCAACTGAACCGATCGATGCAAGCATTGTTAGGCCCGTTTCAAGTTTTGCTGTGCTGCGCATTATGCTCTGGCGCATTGCGCGGGTAATAAATTCACCGCGCTCTAGGCTTGCACCTAAAGTGTTATTAGCATGTTCATCAAAATGTGCTGCAGCATTTACTGCCTGATGAGCAAGCGCTGCAAAAGATTCATTGCCACTATCCTTATCAAGCGAAGCAACGGCATCATCAATAGTTGTTTTGTCCCAGAAACTTTCAACTACATTAGCAGACTTCTTGCGGCTATATGCGCGCCATGATTTAACTACGATTTTCGTCCAGCTAGCGATAGACATGAAAAGCAGAATAATTATAACCGTATGGCTTATGAAATCACCTTTGCCCCACATATCGGATGCACCATAATTCTCAGCCGGTGCACTAGGTGCGCTAAGAAGCGTTGCAGAAGTGTTTCCGGCAGTGGCCGGAATTGTGTTAGAAGTTTCATTCATTATTAATTCTCCAATACGAATTTTATCGGCACCTGCACCCAGGAAGATACAAAGCTATCACCGTGTTTTGCGGCAGCAAATCGCCAGGTTTTTACAGTATCAAGAGCAGCCTGATCAAGTCTGCTAAAGCCAGAACCTTGTTGCAGATCAACCTTTTCAGCAGCGCCTTGAGCGTTTACGAAAACATTAAGCAGAATATTTCCTTCCTCGCCTTTCTTGCGCGAAAGTGGAGGATAGGTTGGGGAATTATTATGAAGATAGGCGGCATCATAACTTGCTGGTATATCTGATACCACGGCATTATGCTGAACCGAGGCCATTGAAACAGGGGCATTGGTCGTTGGTGTATAATAAACTGCTTTTTTCACTTCCTGCTTTTTCTGTTCTGTTTGTGCCACCTTCACATTTTGCATCACGCTTTGAACAGGTTTTATTTCCTGCTTTGTTTCAGCTTTAACTTCTTTTTTTTCTTCAACCTGTTCTTGTTTTTGTGGCTGCGGTATAGAAGTTGGTGAGCTTGCTGCAGTTGAAACCGCCGTTTGCGAGGAAGCGGGATCCATCATATTAACTGTGAATGAAATTATCGGCGCCGGTTTAACTTTCACGGGACTAAAAAATATAAAGAACAAAATTGCGACGTGGATAAGTGCTATCGTCCAGAAAGAAACAGAATTGCTGCTTAGATAAGAAATTTTTTTTGCAGCGTAACTTCTGTTCATATTTATATATGCTTTAAAATCAGTCATAGTGAATGCTGTGCCGTTAAGACCGACCAGAGAAATATTCTGTAACTGATTTCTTTGACTTTTAAGCTGCATATCATCTATAGTTGAGAATGATTATCACTTTCCAGAGATTTTTGCAAGTTTAATTTCTCATGAAAGGCTTATATTCAGCTATTATTATAACGGTTTGTGATTATTGGCGGAAGGCTGATATTTAATTATTATCAATAGGATAAACAAGCTTGTATAAATCGTATGTTATGTTATAACATAGCGAGTCGCCCAAGGAGATAATAAAGTGTCGCAAGAAAAGCTTACGCCTAACAGCAAAAAGGTTTTTGATCTGCTTAATAAGAGCAGCAAGCCGCTTTCTGCCTATGAGATAATGGAAAAACTTTCAAAATCCGGCATTAAAGCACCGCCAACAGTATATCGCGCACTGGATTCTTTGGCAGAACAAGGGTTGGTGCACCGCATTGAATCAATTAATGCATTTGTTTCATGCCATAATGATTGTGAAGAGCACCAGCATAAACATTCTTCTCAATTCACGGTCTGTCGTAAGTGTGGTAAAGCGTCAGAACTTCATGATCATGCCTTAAGCAATATCATATCCTCACTTTGCAAAAAGGAAAAATTCCACATCGAGCAGGAAGTTATTGAGGTCAAAGGCCTGTGCAGCGATTGTTATAACGGATAGATATGTTTTACTGGAGCGCCGGAAAAAGAATTTTTGCCGTCAGCTTTTTGCTGATCATCATGTGGCTTATGGTTTTATGGACTGTGGGGTTCTAATGGGTGCGGCGATAAAATTAAATAACGTAACGGTAGCTTATAACCGTCATCCTGCAATCCATCATATCAGCGGTGAGTTCGCGGAGGGGTCATTAACTGCAATTGCCGGGCCAAACGGTGCAGGTAAAAGTACATTATTGAAAGCAATTGCCGGGCTTGTGAATGTTAGCGGTGATATAGAAATAGCATTCCCAAAATCAGAAATTGCTTTCCTTTCGCAAAATGCAGATATGCAGCGTGATTTCCCTTTAAGTGTTATGCATCTTGTTGCAACTGGTTTTATCCATAAAAACAATATTTTCAGATCCATAACAACAGAGATGAAAAAGCGTATTAGTGCGAGCTTAGAGCAGGTGGGCTTAAAAGGTTTTGAAACGCGTGATCTTGCATCACTTTCGGCTGGACAGTTCCAGCGAGTTTTATTCGCCCGCGTGATAGTGCAGGATGCAAAACTAATTTTGCTTGATGAACCTTTTACATCAATGGATGCTGATACAACCGATAAACTTCTGCATATGATAATGCACTGGCATCAAGAAAAGCGTACGGTTATATGTGTATTACATGATTTTGAGCAGATCAGGAAATATTTTCCCTCGTGTCTTTTAATGGCTAAAAAATCGGTGGCATGGGGCAATTCTGCAGAAACTCTTTCGCGTGAAAATCTTTTAAGGGCAACTTTCCCCAATGATAGTTTCACCGCCAATCCGGAAATATGTTCAGCGGCATGATACTATATTCACATTTGATCCAGCCATTTATTGAATATGGTTTTATGCGCCATGCACTGGCTGCATGTCTGGCACTTTCTATCAGTGGTGCGCCACTGGGTGTGTTTCTTTCACTAAGGCGCATGACTCTGGTTGGTGATGCGATGTCTCACGCAATATTACCGGGCGTTGCAGTTGCATTCATGATTTTTGGCGCTTCTATAATGCCGATGGTTGTTGGTGGACTTATTGCCGGGATGATAATTGTTATGATTGCGGGCGGCTTGACAAAATTCACCCTGTTAAAAGAAGATGCAAGCTTTACTGGCCTATATGTGATTTCACTGGCACTTGGTGTATTGCTGGTTTCAATTCATGGCAGCAACATTGATCTGATGCATATATTATTCGGCAATGTTCTTGCAATTGATGATCATGCTCTTTTACTGGTTGCTGCAATGGCCACAATATCGGCCGTTATTTTATCAGTTATATATCGTGGGCTTATAATTGAATGTTTTGATGGCAGTTCCGGGCAGTTTGCTAAGCGTTCAAACATTCTTCGTCAAACTTTCTTTCTACTGTTGGTGTTAAATCTTGTATGTGCGTTTCAGGTTCTGGGAACGCTTATGGCGCTTGGAATCATAGTCCTTCCAGCAATTGCATGTGGTTTCTGGAGTCGTAATATTGATAAAATAGTTATATCAAGCATCGTGGTTGCTTTTCTGGCCTCATATTCTGGTTTGGTGATTTCATATAATTTTGATATTCCATCAGGTCCGGCAATAGTTCTTGCGGCTGGAGCCTTCTATATATTCTCCGCAATGTTCGGTAGGTTCGGCAGCGTTATTGCAAATATTTCCCATAAGAAACATTATAAAGATTGATTGGGCAGGAATAATTATTCTATAATATTATCGAATGATTATTTTTTATGGCCGCAGAAGAAGCAAAAAAAATTAAGGGCAGTAAACTGGTTATAGCCAGCAATAATGCAGGTAAGGTTAAAGAGATTTCCGAACTGCTTGCGCCTTATGATATAGAGGTGATCTCGGCCTCATCATTTGATTATCCTGAACCTATCGAGACCGGTTCCACATTTATCGAAAACGCTGAGATAAAATCAAAATACTATGCTTTAAAAACCGGCCTTCCAGCACTTTCAGACGATTCTGGTCTGGAAGTTATGGCGCTTGATGGTGCGCCGGGCGTTTATTCTGCTGATTGGGCAGGTAACCCGCGCGATTTCAACAAGGCTATGAATATGGTGGAGGAAAAGCTTAATGATTTAAGTGTTAATACTCGTGGTTCCCTCACCGAAAAAGAACGTGAGAATTTACGCGCTAACTTCACCTGCCTGCTATCATTATGTTTACCTGACGGTACGACACAGAATTTCGAAGGCCAGGTTTTCGGTCATCTGCAATTCCCGCCTAGAGGCAGCAAAGGTTTTGGTTATGATGCGATTTTTGTTCCCGATGATTATATACAAACATTCGCCGAGATAGATTCAGAAGAAAAGCAGAGAATCTCCCATCGCGCAAATGCGTTCAAAAAATTCCTGCGTATATTTGAAGTGAGCCGCAAATCAGCCTGATTAAGATTGCAGCCAGTCTATATAACTATCCAGATCATCAAGATCCTGTGCATCATCATCAACGTTTATATCATCACCGGCCTGGCTTAGGGCAGTGTTTGCGATATCATAATATTCATCTTCATTACTGAGCTGCTGTATTTCCTGATCGTCAGAAGTTGTATTATCAGCCTGAGTAATTGATGCTTGATCATTTTGCACTGTTCTTGGCGCGGTGAAATTCAGATATGCTGAAAGCATTACAAGGGCTGTCAGTACAGAGGCAAAAACCATATAGTTCTTACGGAATACGAAGAAGACAAAATTATTTTCTGCCTTATTGCTATTTACGCGCTGCATTATGCGTGCTTCAAGCCCATCCGGTGCTTTTATCGGGCGTTTATCGGAAAGCAGGCCTTCTAATATTGTTTCATTGTTTTTTATATTATTACTCATAAAGCAAAATCATCCAGTTTGATTCCCTTCTTATTTAAAATTTCTAGCAGTTTTCTTTTGCCACGCAAAAGATTTCCCTCAACTGCCTTGACCGAAATATTCATCACTTTCGCAATTTCTGTCTGTTTAAGTTCTTCCTTATAGAAAAGATTTAAACACATTTGCTGTTGCGGTGAAAGTTCCAGCATTAATCTTTCTACGAACTTCACCATCTCTTCCCTTTCAATTTGTTTATCATCGAAATCGGAAGCCAGGTTTTCACTTAGCATTTGTTCGCCTTGACGAATGGCTTTGCGGCGCAGATCAATGCATGTGTTGCTAGTTATACGGTATAGCCAGGTAGAAAATGCTGAAAGTTCCTTTTTCCACTCCTTAGCATGTTTCCACACCTTGATAAAACTTTCTTGCACAGCTTCTTCTGCTGCGGTGCTGTTCTGTAAAATCCTGTAACTCAAACTATACATTTTCCTACCATACCTTCCAACGATATAGCTGAATGCCGCCCTGTCACCCTGCGCGGCAAGATTTATCAGCTCTTCGTCTGTACTTGTGCTATACAAGGCAATATCTATATTTTACCTTCCACCGCACTTATCATGCGCAATAGTGCAGGCCATTTTGCCTCCACTGCTGCACCTATCAGTTATGTGCTGGCAGAATTTCTGTTTCATTTCCGGGCTTGAGCTATTCCATTTCTGCTCAAATTCCTCACGTTTCTGTTTAATGCGTGCTTCACGTTCTTCCGGCGGCATATTTTTTATTTCATCACGGAATTTTTGCATGCGGTCAAATGCTTCCGGGTTATCCTTTTTGAAATCCTCGCGCATCTGCTTGCGTTCATCAGGTGAAGCATTTTGATATTTCTCCTTCATCTGCTGCATTTTGTCCGGGTCAATATTAACACCGCCAAAGCCATGATGAGGCCCATTATCATTAGAAGGTGGGTTGCCGGCATCCTGAGAAAATGCAGGGCTTGCTATAACAATGCCGCAAAGCATAAAAACTGAAAATGACTGTAATATGCGTTTCATAGAATTTGCCTTTCTTATTAATATTTACGTATCTGGCCGCAAAAACCCTACTGTAAAATAAAAAAATTTACATTAAGTTTATAGCGTGTAAAACCATGCTATATGATAAGATGTATATTTTATATACGGATTGTTTTCAATTAAAAAACAGAAGCTTAAATGGGTATATTTAATAAATTCAAGCAGGGTCTTACAAAAACCTCAAGCAATATAAGCGCAGTTTTAACTAAGAAAAAGCTTGATACCGAAACGTTGGATGAACTGGTGGAAGCCTTAATGTTGGCTGATGTTGGGCCTAAAACCTCGATTAAGCTGGTTCAGGAATTTTCCCAAAATCGCTTCGGCAAAGAGATATCTGAAAATGAGATCAAGCAATCTCTTTCAGAAGAGATAATTAAAATATTAAAGCCACTGGAAGCGAAGGTTGATTTTGCTCGTCCTGAAACCGGTCCACGGGTTATATTGTTTGTTGGCGTTAATGGCAGCGGGAAAACTACCACTATTGGTAAATTGGCGGCACAAGCTGCTTCTGAAGGCAAAACATCCATAGTTGCAGCATGTGACACTTTCCGTGCGGCGGCGGCAGATCAATTGAAAATCTGGGCGCAAAGAAGTGGTAGCACAATAATTGAAGGCGAACAAAATGCCGATCCTGCGTCACTTGCGTATAAAGCCTTTGCCGAAGCTAAAGCTAAAAATTCTGACCTGTTATTTATAGATACGGCAGGGCGTTTGCAGAATAAAAAAGGTTTGATGGATGAGCTTGGAAAAATAGTACGGGTTCTAAAGAAGCATGATGAAAATATCCCTCACCAGACGATTCTGGTTCTGGATGGAACAACGGGGCAGAATGCAATTTCACAGGCTGAAATATTTAAAGAGGTTGCAAATATCACCGGGATCATAGTTACAAAACTTGATGGCACGGCTAAGGGCGGAGCGGTGGTGGCGCTTGCTGACCAGCTGAAATTGCCCATATATTGCCTGGGTGTAGGTGAGGGGATTGACGACTTAAAAAGTTTTTCGGCAGAAGATTTTGGCCGGGCTATGGTGGGATTAGATTAAATTTGAAACATTTTTGGTTTATAAATTCCTTGAGTTAATATAAGCTACATTATATATGCGCGCAGATATGACCGATAAAAGTGAAATAGATTACGCTAAACTGATTGATGAAGCGATGCATTATGTCGTTCGCCGCGTACTGCAGGAAACTGTTATAAACGGCCTTCCAGGTGATCATCATTTCTTCATCTCATTCCGCACTAATGCTGAAGGTGTAATGATATCAGATGCGCTGAAGAATAAATATCCTGAGGAAATGACCATAGTTATTCAGCACCAATTCTATGACTTGGAAGTTGAGGATGACTATTTCTCGATCGTGCTGAGTTTTGATCATGTGAAGCAGAATCTCACTATCCCATTTGCAGCCCTTACTTCATTTGTAGATCCAAGTGTTCGTTTCGGCTTGCAGTTCAATCTGAACTATCTTAACAAAGAAGAGACAGAGAAAGTTAAAACTGAGCCGGCATCGAAAGAACTTAAAGATGCTGATGGTAAAATCATATCAAATGTGATAACTTTGGATAGTTTCAGAAAAAAGAATGGGAATAAGGATGCCTAAATCCATAAAAGACATAGTTAATTCTATCCCGAAAAAATCAGCTTCAACTGGCAACACAGATTTCATCTATGAGGATGAATATATTGAATCATGCCAGAACATAATCAACGATGCGCTGAAACATGGCCATGATGTTCTGCAGATGGAAAACGGCGATATCATCACCACCGGTACGAAAGTTGTTGTTACACAATATCGCTGGGATGCAGCAAAGCATAAAATGGTCAAAGTTATGACTAAACAAAAGTCAGAATAACTACTTCAGCAAGCTTTCTATAAAACCTTCCACGGCTTCTGTGTAATCACCCTCCGTCCCTAACGCGAAGTTTATTTCACTGTGGGTTTTATCTTCAGGTAGAACTTTTACACTCACACCAAGTTTTTTGGCTTTATCCTCAAATTCATAAGCCTGTCCGCATGAATCATTACGCTTGCTTGAACACACCAGCATCATTGGTGCTGCACCTGCCTTTAATTGTTCTATAGGCGAAGCTTTAATCCAGAAGTTCTTATCCTTGCCAAAAGCACCATCATAAAGATTATAATGCGGTGCTTCCATTATTTCTGTGACATTAAATGCTGCGCTATCAAGAATAACTGCGCCAATAACCGGCTTTATACCGGCATCATGCATTTTTTGTGGGTTAGAATTTAGCAAGGCGGCAAGATGTGCGCCTGAAGAATGCCCCATCAATATAAATTTATTTGGATTTCCACCCCATTCATTTGCATGTTTCTGTGCATCGGCAAGGGCAGACATAACATTGCCAAGTTGCTGGACAGGATTGGCCTGTGGTATCATCGGGTAATTGACGGATACAAATATATAGCCTTTTGAAAGGAAATAATTACCTTTATTTTCTACTATACGCGAATTGGTTTTATCACCAACCCTCCAGCCGCCGCCATGTACCATGAATATAACCGGTGCGTTATTTGCCTGAGGCGGAATGAAAACATCATATTTCTGCTTTTTATCGCTGCCGTAGGAAATATCACGTAAGGATTTAACCCCTTCCATCGAAGGGAAGGATGGGCGATCATCAAAAAGCCCTGCCTGAGCTTGGCCAGAGGCCAATATAAGCAATAATGAGATCGTAAGGATTTTTATATATTTGCTCATAAATTCTCAAAAAACACTAGACTATACAGATATAATCCTATAACCGATTTGCGAACTGTAAACTATAATAATTATATGAAAAAATCTGTTAAAAAAGCCGTATTGGCATATTCTGGTGGTCTGGATACATCTGTCATTTTGCGTTGGTTGCAGGATGAATATAACTGTGAAGTGGTAACATTTACCGCTGATATCGGCCAGGAAGATGATTTTTCCCATGTGCGTGGCAAAGCCGAAAAAATGGGTATTAAGGAAATATTCATTGATGATCTTAAAGAAGAATTTGTCCGCGATTACGTTTTCCCGATGTTTCGCGCTAATACCTTATATGAAGGTAAATATCTTCTTGGTACTTCGATCGCGCGTCCGCTAATTGCAAAACGCCAGATCGAGATCGCAAAACAAACTGGCGCAGATGCCGTGTCTCACGGTGCTACTGGTAAAGGTAATGATCAGGTTCGTTTTGAACTTGGCTATTTTGCTTTCATGCCGGAAGTTAAAATCATTGCCCCTTGGCGCGAGTGGGATCTGAACTCCCGCACGAAACTTCTGGAATATGCACGTAAGAACGGGATCGATGTTCCTGTAAGCAAGCTTAATGAGCCGCCATATTCGATGGATGCAAATCTGCTCCATATTTCCTATGAAGGTAAGGTTCTTGAAGATCCTTGGGCGCAATATGACCCTGCAATGTTGATCCGTACGGTTCCGGCAGAAAAAGCGCCTGATAAGGCAACTATTATAGAGATCGATTTCGAGAAAGGCGATCCTGTTGCTATCAACGGTGAAAAATTATCTCCGGCGAAATTGCTTGCCAAGCTTAATAAGCTTGGTGGCGAGAATGGCATCGGTGTTATCGATATAGCTGAGAACCGTTATGTCGGTATGAAATCCCGCGGTGTGTATGAAACACCGGGTGGAACTATTCTTCTTGAGGCTCACCGTGCAATAGAATCGATCACGCTTGATCGTGAAGTTGCTCACCTGAAAGATGAGTTAATGCCACGCTATGCATCATTGATCTATAATGGCTATTGGTTCAGCCCGGAACGTAAGATGTTACAGGCGGCGATCGATGAATCACAAAAGCGTGTTAACGGTACAGTTGCATTGAAGCTTTACAAAGGTTCAGTGAATGCGGTTGGTCGTAAATCAGCAAATGACAGCCTGTATAATATGGATCTTGTAACTTTCGAAGCAGATCAGGTTTATAACCAGCGTGACGCTGAGGGGTTCATTAAACTGAATGGCCTGCGTTTGAAACTTGGAGCACTACGTAAGTGAGGCTAAGTTTTAACCATTGTACCTTTGGTTTTTTCTATGATTTCTGCGTTATCTATTGCTGTTTTTGGAGCTGATAATTTCATGAATTTATTGAATTTGGCTTTCAAGTCTTTTGACTGCTCCTGAATTTCTTTCAATTGTTTCTCAATATCAAAATACGAAGTTATACCCAGATCATCTAAAAAGGCTTTTATCTCTTTAGGTTCAGGATGTTCAAATATGGCATAATTCCTGCTGGTTTTAATTAGGTTCATATTTTCAGAAAAAGGCGCTAGTTCTTTAAAGCCCATCAAAAAATGCATAAGTTTTTCAGTGTTCTCAGCGCGATCATTTTCATAAGAAATTATAAATTTGCCATCTTGTTTTATCAACGCTTCAAAAGCTGGTGTTTCACCCATTACTTCCCGTATTTCTCGGTATTTTTTTATCTTATCCATTTTGCGCTTGGTAGAAGAAATGCCCCTCATGAAATCTTCTTTTATGGAAATATTGTTTTTTATCTGATCAAGCTCGATAACATCTTCAACACCCTTGCTTGAGATTCTACATAAGGAACAACTAAATATGCTTTCTTCAATGCCATATTTTCCTTTCATGTCAGTCGAGATATAAGCCAGGCTAGATTCATTGGATAACAATTTTTTCACCAGTATAGCGTTTATTCTGGCACTGCCTTTACTTGGTGATCCAATCTCCAGCAATTCAGAACTTTTTGGGCCCACATTCTTTGCTTCGTGGATAATTTCTGAAAGTTCACTGTAAGAAAGAAATTCTTTAATAGGTTTGTCTAATAACTTTATTTCAGTATTGATCACAGCAACCATGTTTTCAGCTGAGTGTTCGCCAACCATGCAAATATCATTTGGATATTTGGCAGTTTCCTTGAATATCTGATCTTCTAGTTCATGGAATTTTATGTCGAGATCAGACATATGAATTTTTTTTGTTATAGCCCGTGAAAGGAAACTTCGTAATCTTTGTGTATCGAGATCACCACCTTTTCCAATAATAAAATTCGCAGACATTTTGCTATCAATACAAAATTGCGTGGTCATATTATCAAGAGGATTAGTATCGATCACGACTTTTGAATTGGGGGATATCTCACCAATGAGTTTTGCGTAGAAGGAATTTATATTATCATTTCTATACAAAGCCCAATCTCTTGATTTAAAGCCGCCTTTTGGGAATGCGGTACCTGTGCACATAACTATGACATCGGAATTGGCAATATTATCAAGTTCATTACGCTTTGTTGCAGAAACTGGTGTTATTTTCACTCTTATTTCCGAATTTTCGCTGAGGGTTTTTACCTCACCTACCAGACCTTTAGCCCGGTTATTAATATCAACCATAACAAGCTCATCACCATAACTCAGAATTTTATTGTTAAATAATTCTGATATAGTATCGGAGCCTGATCTGCCAGCCGCACCTATGATAGTGATTTTCTTGCCCATCCTATTAATATATAACAATAAAGTTAACAAACGATTAACAAGAGTATATATTAATTAAGTTATTTAAAAATAAGGTTATTTTGTTAGAGAGATTGTGTTATTAAGATATCAAACTAATAAAATCAATGACCGCATTGCAGCATAAATAAAGCGAAGTATTGAGAATTCCGAGATTTATCTTAAGTTTATGGAATGTCCCGAGAACTTAATCTGCTAGAAAAGTTTTACCGCTCCTGCGCGAAGATTCTTATTCGTGTAATATATCCATGCGAGTTTATTGGTTTTGAAAATATCCCGAAAGAAGGCCCATGTATAGTCATAGCTAATCACGTTTCCTATATGGATGGGCTTATCCTGAACTGTGCTGCAGATCGCCAGTTGCGCTTTATTATTGATGAGGATATCTATAATAAACCTTTTGTGCATTATTTTATGAAATTGGATCGCGCTATTCCGATCAAAGCAAGCAGGGAAAAGGTAAAAAAAGCTCTGGCAAAGGCCTCTGATGCACTGCAGAATGGCGAGATAGTTGCCATATTCCCGGAAGGGCAGATCACCTATTCAGGTTATATGAGCCGCTTTAAATTCGGTGTTGAGTGGATGCTGAAAAATGATCCCGTTCCTGTTATACCAATTGCACTAATTGGTTTGTGGGGTAGTATATTCAGTAGAAAATACCTGGGCCAGAAATATCGATTCATGCCGCGTTATTTTCGCCGCTCGATAAAGGCTGTGTGTGGTAAGCCAATTCCTGCGGATGAGGCGACAATTAATAATATGCAGAAAATACTGATGAAATTATACGAAGATAATCTCTAAATGAACCCGACCAGAATTTTAAAACAGATCTTTACCGGCATTCTTATTGCTCGTCTTCTCTTTCCATTTTTAAATAACCCTATGGAAAGCCTTTTCTCTGATGCCCAACGACATATGAATAATGCTGTAAGTTTTGTGCATCCAAATATATTTAATGCTATTGATCCTAAGCTTTACCAGATATTCATGTACGTCTTAAGGCTGATTTCAAACAACGGTGAAAATTACGCAATCGTGGCATTAGTGGTCGGCCTGCAATGCGCTGGCTTTGCCTATTGCTGGATGCGCTTCTGCAAGGAAATATTGCCAAAAAAACATGCCTATATATTAGCAATTCTGGTTGCTCTGGTTCCAACTACATGGACCGTTTTTGCCTATTTCATGAACGAAACCATAATGCTTAATATGCTTGCTCTTAGTTTCTGGTTAAGCTTTCGTGCAATGCGTAAGAAAGATTTTTCCTCAGGCCTTTGCGCTTTTATTAGTATGTTATTACTGGCACATTCCAAGCTGACAGCGGCGCCTATAGGTTTATTTCTTTTTCCTCTTATATATTTTTCACAAGTGCAGAAGAAAAAATTCTTTGTTACGGCATGTTCAATATTCATTATAACATCACTTGCTACCGGCATTTATTCATATCGCGTTCTGAAAGTATTCACCCCGTTTTATTTCACTAAGATGAATCAGATATACTATCTCTGTGATTCAAAAAAATTCCATTTTGATGTAAAGAATGTTGGCGGCTTCATATTTGGCAGCCCGGCTTATTATACTGATATTATGGAACCGCTTTATGACTACATTCCGCCTCGTGAGGAGAAGGTATATAGTTTTGCTGTAGATTTAAATAACGGCACAAAAGATTGGGATGATGAAATAGAAAAGCTTTCATCTAATTATACAATTCGTGATGCATTTGCTCGTAAGGTTGAGAATCTTGTCTTTTTATTATTCAGTCCGGATTGGCCGGAATCTTCAAAAACCGATCCTATCCTTTATAAAAAAATTGCCTTTTATTCTCACTGGATCTGGTGTCCGCTTATAACATTTGTCTTTATTGCCGGTTTTTTCTCAAGATCGCCGGAGAAACATGCCTTTGTTCTGGCTGTTACACTTGCTATGATAATTCTGTTTGTTATGCAAAGCGCTGGTGTGATGGAGGGGAGGTACAGGAAGGTGATTGAGCCGCTTGTTATCACTTGTACTTATCTTTTGGTTTATAATCGCAAAAGTGCCTCTCCAAATGCTATTAAATATACCATCTGGTTCTTTATAATGAATTTTCTGAATTTTGAATTCGTGCAGAAAGTTTTGCGGAAGTTAAGAATTACGCGATCAGTTTCTTGATATTGTTTTCAATATCGCTTGAGATATCTTCGATTTGCTTTTTATCTACACCTTCAGACATAATGCGTATCAAAGGTTCAGTGCCTGATTTTCTTATCACCAGGCGGCCATTATCACCAAGCTTATCTTCTGCATCACTGATGAGTTTTTTTATTTTGTCATTCTCAAGCGGATTAGTTTTTTCCTTATCTATTTTTATATTACGTAATATCTGTGGCCAAGGCTCAAATACGTGTAATACGTCACTTGCTTTACCACCATTTTCAGCAAGGGCAGAAAGAAGATGCAGGCTTGCCAGGATGCCATCACCTGTTGTGGTATAATCATTGAATATGATATGGCCTGATTGTTCTCCGCCAAGGTTGCAGCCGATATCGCGCATCTTTGCCATAACGTTTCTGTCACCAACGCGCGTGCGCTCTAATTTCAAACCAAGCGATTCAATATATTTCTCCAAGCCCATATTGCTCATAACCGTGGTTACAAGTGCATTGCCCTTGAGTTTGCCCTGTTTATGCCAGCTGGTGGCAATCGTTGCCATTATCTGGTCACCATCTACTATATTGCCCTTCTCATCGCAAATCACTACGCGGTCAGCATCTCCATCAAGAGCAATACCGATATCTGCGCCAGTCTCTTTTACTTTTTTGATAAGGCTTTCCGGGTATGTAGAACCACAGTGATCATTAATATTAAAGCCATCCGGGTTATTATTTATAGTTACAACTTCTGCACCAAGCTCCCAGAATATTATCGGCGCGATTTTATATGCCGCACCATTTGCACAATCCAGAACTATCTTCAGGCCTTTTAATTTTAGGCGTTTAGGGAAGGTCTGTTTCAGATATTCAATATATCTGCCCGGCGCATCATCGATACGTTTTGCGCGGCCCAGATCTGCAGGTTTTGCCTTGTATTGGCTTAGATCAGAATTCATCAGAGCTTCAATCTCTTCCTCTGCATCGTCAGAAAGTTTCAAGCCATTGGGTTGGAAAAGTTTAATGCCGTTATCATAATATGGATTGTGTGAAGCAGAGATCATAACGCCCACATCGGCACGCATACTTCTTGTAACTAAAGCAACTGCAGGTGTTGGCATCGGCCCTACCAGAAACACATCCATTCCCATGGAAATAAAGCCGGCAGTTAGTGCAGGTTCGATCATATAACCTGAAAGGCGCGTATCCTTGCCGATAATAACGCGGTGCCTGTGGCCGCCTTTTGTGAAATATGCACCGGCAGCTAAACCCACTTTAAGTGCGGTTTCTGTGTCCATTGGGGTTTTATTGCTTTCACCCCTTATTCCATCTGTCCCGAATAATTTTACCATGAAGGTGCTATATCATAACGAAGCACAAAAACAAGAAATAACCTAAGTAAAAGGCCGGTTTTGGCGCATTTTTCTATTACGAAATGTTACACGGCATCAGTAATTTCATAAACCGCATTTTTATCGGGGCGGTTTGGCTTGTAAACTATAGCTATGGAATCTCCGGCGCGTTTATTAAATATAACATCCAGATTTACCAGTGCCTGCCTTTCCTTATAAAGCATATTTCCACCTTCTGGCGTGAATTCATAAGACACAACCTTCTTACCGATAACATCATATATGTCACGGATCCTTCCCTGAACCATTATGCCTTTTTCATGCAGATATTTGCGTTTACGTGCAAGCCTGCCGGAATAATAGAGAAGAAAAACTCCAAGTGGTAGAAATGGAATGAATATAAAAAAGACCGCAAATATAATTATTATGAACGTTAATAGCCCATCATTTTTAAAAGAATCTCTTTTATAAAAAAGTTCCCTGAGAGTGGGGCTTTTAATTTTATGTATGCCACTTTCTTTAGTAGTATATTCGATCGATACAGTATCGCCGTTCTTATATACGGCCTGGTTATCGCTTATCGAACTAAGCATTTTATCATTAACCACACCTTTATCGATCTTATTATAGGTATAGGAATAAGTTCTTATATTGCCGCTTTCTTCAACATTGGTAACCGTTCCCTGAGAGACATAAACTGCTTCATTGTTATTGTTAAGGCCAACCCCTTCGCTCTGCACCATGCTTATAACAAATGCCAAAAGTATAAAAATTGGTATAGGTACAATAAGTAATGTTATGCCTGCATAAAATGCGGCTTTACGTTGTTTCTTCCATTTCTTAAATAGCTCTTTAGGAACCGTTCTGATTGTGGCGTTCATATTATTCTTTCACCACATATGTGCCGACGATCATGTCATGAAAAGCGCGTTTTCTTTTATCAAAACCTGCCCATATATAACCAAGGCTTAAAGGCAGGGATGAGATGATGTAGCAGAAATATCTTAGCACCGCCTTACCGAAAGACATTCTTGTTCCATCAGTATTTATAATATAGCAGCCCATAACTTTCTTGCCAATGGTAGCCTGCCACTTTGAGGAATTGCATCCAGCACTATACCCAATTCCAACGGCCAGGTTTATTAGATAATATATGCCATTATGCACACCGCCTAAACCTATTATGGTTTGAAGCGGAAGCAATATAATGGCAAGAATTATGCCATCGATAAACATTGCAACAAATCTTCTCCAGAACCCTGCGAATTCATATTCCATATATCCCTCACAATTAAATGGAAACTTAAGGTAGCTTTTTTATGCTGAAAAATCAAATGGTAAAAGATGCGTTAAGCCAATTTTCTAACTTCATTTAATACTTCGTGTACGTGTCCATCAACTTTAACTTTACGCCAGATTTTTCTGATCTTGCCGGTTTTGTCTATAAGGAATGTATCCCGGGAAATGCCCATATATTTTTTGCCATACATATTTTTTTCAACCCATGTGCCATAGGCCTCGCAAACGGTTGAGTTGGCATCAGATGCCAGTGCGAACGGCAGGCAGTGCTTTTCCTTGAATTTATCATGGCTTGCCACCGTATCTTTGGAAACACCAATAACAACTGTGTTAGCGCTTTCAAAAAGAGGCGCATCCAAAGCAAAGTCTTTTGCTTCAACGGTACAACCCGGTGTATCATCCTTCGGGTAAAAATAAAGCACAACATTTTTACCTCTTAAGGATGAAAGGGTCATATGCCTTGCACCATCTGTATCAAGAGTGAAATCCGGGGCAAAATGCCCTTCTTTTAATTCAATATCGGCCATAACAATTGATATTATTTACTATATAAGTTTTGTAAACAGGTTTTTTACCCGTTGTTTTGTATCTGTAATAAGGGCGTGTAATTCAGATACACTGCCAATCTTAAGAATATTGCATAAAAGCTTTTCAGTATAGGTTTCCACTTCCGTTTCCGATGTGATACGCAATATATTCTGTATTTCCTTATAGAGTGTATATGCCTCTCTGATCACTTTATATTCAGATGCATTGATAAGTTTATTCTTATGCAGCGCATTGATTGTTTTTACAGTCGATTGGCCAAGTATTTTCGGATGTTTATATAAATTCCGTAATTGCAGGAAACGAATTAGGAATTCCAGATCAAATAACCCGCCTTCAGCATTTTTTATATCAAATATGTTTTTCTGTCTTTTAGTTTTTCTGAAACGCTCATGGATATATTTTGCTTCCTTAAGCAAGGTTTCACTCTTCCATTTATGCTGCAATTTTGATCTGATTAATTTGCTGAGTTTTCGCTCAAATGCTGGGTTGTTTGAGATCACACGTGCGCGCGTCAGGGCTATATATTCAAACACCCAGGCCGAACCATCTTTCTTCTCCGGGTTATAATAATTATCAAGGCTTTCAAGTGATGATGCCAGCGGGCCGCTCTCACCAAGCGGGCGCAACCTCATATCAACTTCATATAATTTCCCTCCGGCAGTAACAGATGAAAGCATGGTCACAAGTTTAGTGACCATGCGATTGTAATATGCAGTAGCTGGTATATCTAAATTATCTTTTTCAAAATCATATGCAAAAACCAGATCAAGATCAGAATTAAAGGTCAGTTCTCTGCTGCCGAATTTGCCGAAAGCAATGACTGCGAAATTTCCGTTGGCAATTTTCCCATATTGCGCTTCCATTTCCTTATTTACCAGTTTCATGAAAGTGCGGATGACCGTTTCAGCAATATTAGAAAGCCCGATAAAAAGGCCCTCAGTGGTGATATCTTTGGTGACAAGTTGAATACCGAGGCGGAATTTAAGATCGTTAGCCCAGTTTTTTGTGGCCTCGATCACTTCATCGAGATCATTTTTTGCAGATTTTATCTCGCGTTTTAGACTTCTCTGCAGTTCTTCTTTCTCAGGTAGCCTGGTATAGAACTCCGGCGCCAGAACATATTCTATCAGGGCAGGGTTCTTAGCAATGTTCTGTGCGATTTCCGGATAACCACCCATTATATCTGCAAGCAGTTCCATGATATTCTGGTGAACATATAACATTGAGAAAATCTGGTTATGTTCCGTCAGATTACTTAAGAACTCATCAAAACGCGCAAAGGCAATATCGGGAGAGGGTGACTTTGCAAAGGCTACAAAAAGATGTGGCATTAATTTTGTAAGCTCCGCACGCGCACGTTTGCTTTTTGTAGTTGAATAACGGCCGTGGTGCCATCCACGCACCATATCAGAAACTCTTTCAGGATTTTTGAAACCCATTTTGCGCAATGTATCTATAGTGTCCGGGTGGTTCTCAGTTCCGGTGAAGATCAATGAGCCTTGAGCTTCTGGCAGGTTAGATGCAAGTGAAGGTGAGGTTTCGAAAAGGTGGCTATAATGTTCACGAACTAAACTTATTTTCTGGTGCAGAACATTCAAAAAACTTATCGTATCAACATAGCCGCAAAAAATAGCGATATGATACATCTCATTTTCGTTTTTTGGTAAGGTGTGGGTCTGTTCATCTGCAACCATCTGCAATCTGTGTTCAACCATGCGATAGAATAAATATGCATCTTCCAGATCGCGCGCAGTGCGGCTCGTTATTTTCTTTTCACGCACCAGCGCATATAAAATTTTAATTACTCTTGATGCTCTCAGGCGAGGCTTCCTTCCACCCCAGATCAATTGCTGAGTCTGCACGAAAAATTCAATTTCCCTGATTCCTCCGAGGCCGAGTTTGATATTGTACCCATAAAGGTTTTGTGGATGTAAGCCTTGTTTCGTATCTATCTGGCGTTTAATGGAGTGGATATCTTCAATGGTTTCAAAATCCAGATGTTTGCGCCAGATATTTCTATCCATGAATTCTCGGAATATTTTATTTGAATCTTCATCGCCGCATATGAATCTCGCTTTGGTGTAAGCTGCACGTTCCCAGTTCTGGCCCACTGTGAAATAATATTTCTCGGCCTTTTTTAATGATACCGCTAACGGGTTAGAGCCAGGATCAGGGCGAAGACGAAAATCAACCCGGAACACGTAGCCATCTTTTGTTCGCTCCGAAAGAATGCGTATAAGATCCTGCGCCAGATTTATATAGAACTGTCCAATCGATATTCGGCCTTTATATTCAAGTTTCTCATCTTCATAAAATACGCACAGATCAATATCGCTGGAATAATTCAGTTCGTTCGATCCCAGTTTACCTAGCGCAATAACCACTAAGCCCGAATCTTTTAATGGTTCAGTTGGGTGTTTTAGCTTTATGAAACTTTTATCGTGATATTTTTTGAGCAGGAATTCACATGTTTTGCTAACTGTAAGATCAGCGAAACGCGAGAGCTCCTCAGTTGTCCGTGTGATATCCCATAATGTAGTAATCTCGGCTATAGCTAAAAGAAGGGCCGCCTTCTGGCGTGATTGACGTAGTAATTTCATCAGCACCTCTTCCGAATCGCCAGTGAAATCTTTTATATTTTTCAGAATGTTGTCGAATTGTTCATCAAGATTGCCATTAACCAGTTCATTATAGAATTCAGCATTTTTTATAATAAGATCGCTCAAGAAAGAGCTGTTGCTGAAAATGGAATCTGTCAGGCCAAAGGCGCCGTAATTCCTTATTTTATTAGCCAGTTGAACATTGCTTTCAGTAAGCCTTTGCCAATTTATTTCAGCAGCTTGGAAATCAAATTTCCACGGAATGAACTTAAATTGTGTAATATTGGCCTGCTGCATAATTTTCCCCCAAACTAAAGTGTTAAAACAGAACTTGCAACTTGAGGATTTATTATTATAAAGCAGTTACATAAAATTTAAATTTCGACAGGTAAAAATGGCAAAAGCTAAAGTATTGATTTCAGATAAATTATCCACTCGCGCCAAAGAGATTTTCGAAGAGAATGGCGTTCAGGTGGATGTTAAAGTTGGCCTGAAACCTGAAGAACTTGCAGAAATTATCGGTCAATATGATGGCCTTGCAATCCGTTCTGCAACCAAAGTTACTAAAGATATCATCAATAAAGCTGCTAATCTGAAAGTTATAGCTCGCGCCGGTATCGGTGTTGATAACGTTGATATACCTGCTGCAACGGCGAAAGGCATAATCGTGATGAACACGCCGTTCGGCAATTCTATCACAACTGCAGAACACGCGATCGCGTTAATGTTTGCTGCTGCACGCCAGATTCCTGCTGCTAATGCTTCAACGCATGCTGGCAAATGGGAAAAAAATAAGTTCATGGGCGTTGAACTTGCGTTCAAAACCCTTGGTATGATCGGTTGTGGCAATATCGGCTCTATCGTTGCTGATCGCGCTCAAGGCCTTAAAATGAAAGTTGTTGTTTCTGACCCTTATCTTTCAGAAGAACGTGCTCGCGATATCGGCGTTGAAAAAGTTACGCTTGATGAGCTTCTGAAACGTGCTGATTTCATTACGCTTCACACTCCATTAACAGAGCAGACTCGCAACATTCTTGGAAAAGAAACTCTGGCAAAAACTAAGAAAGGCGTGATCATTGTTAATTGTGCACGTGGTGGCCTGGTTGATGAAAAAGCCCTTCGTGAACTGCTTGATTCCGGCCATGTGGCTGCTGCAGCGTTTGACGTTTTTGAAACTGAACCTGCAACAACTAACGTGCTTTTCGGTCATGAAAATTTCGTCTGCACTCCGCACCTTGGTGCTTCAACTAATGAAGCTCAGGAAAATGTTGCTCTTCAGGTTGCTGAACAGATCTCTGAATATTTAACTAAAGGTTCTATAACCAACGCGCTTAACATTGC
Source organism: Pseudomonadota bacterium (assembly GCA_048498735.1). Classification (GTDB taxonomy): domain Bacteria; phylum Pseudomonadota; class Alphaproteobacteria; order Rickettsiales; family UBA8987; genus JAMHZE01. The sequence goes on along the minus strand of JBEHXK010000004.1, from coordinate 30,925 downwards.
ATCAGTTTCTGCTGAAGATGCTAAGAAGTTGAATCCATATATCTCTCTAGGCGAGAAGCTTGGCAAACTTGCTGCGCAGGTTATTGATGGTGGCATCAGTAAAGTTGAAATTGCATATGAAGGCGCTGTCGCACAACTTAATACTAAGCTGGTTACGAATGTTATTCTTCGCGGCCTGCTTGAAAATGTCGTTGAGACTGTAAATATGATCAATGCTCCTGTTGTTGCACAGGAGAGGGATATTAAAGTTGTTGAAAGCAAAAATGCTGAACAAGGCGAATATCACACGCTGGTTACAGTTAATATAACTGTTGGCAAGGAAACTATAGCAATCCGTGGAACACTATTCAATGATGAGCCGCGTATCGTAAATGTGGGTGATGTTTATCTGGAAGCTTCTTTGAACGGAAATATGCTTTATGTTCAAAACGAAGACAAACCTGGCCTTATCGGTGGTCTTGGTAAAATATTAGGTGATAATAAACTTAATATTGCGAACTTCCACTTGGGGCGCAGCAAAAATAAAAACGGTCAGGCAATTGCATTGGTTGAAGTTGATAGCGATATCAATTCTGATGTTCTTGGCCAGATCGCGAAATTACCAAGCGTACTGAAGGCAAAAACCCTGAAATTCTAAACGTATTCCTTGCCGGTTTTTTTAATGGTGAATTGGCTGGCCTTATTGTTTGCAGAGGCATAGTCCTGGCCATTAAGATTATCTTTGTTATTCAGATAAACTGCTAACGCTGCATCTTTATTTTCGATAACTTTATTAGGGTCACCAAAACCTAAGAACCTTGTTCCGTAATTTCCATCACTATCAGTTGAACCCGCATGTTCAAGTAATGTTCTGATATTATATTTTCTTACAGCAGTTTTGCCGTCCCGGCCAAGATTTCCCTCAAGCACATATATATCACCATTTTCTGTAGCATTAATTATGGTTCCTGTGTGGCCTTTGCCCCCCTCCGCAGTTTCGCGTGAGAAAAATATCTCCATGCCTTTCAGAGATTCAGTATCCATATTATTTATATTTTTGGCTATATATTGCGGGCTTAAAAGAGCGCCAAGCTTTGCATATTTATCGTACTTATCAAGAACACCTTCTGAAGAAGGAAATAAATTTTTTATATCAATACCAGTTTCCTTACCCAGTTCTTTAGCAGCTTCATGGCTTATAATCGAGGTAAGTTTTGCGCACCATGCGCCGCCATCTTCTGTACTCATGCCAATTTCCCGGGCATATTTCTGCAGGGCAGGAACTATATTATTGCCGCCTTCTTCATGTATTCCTACAAATCTTTGCGCAATATCTGCGATCAGATTCCCAAGCCTGTTTTTGCCGGAAGTTTTTAGTTTAACTTCACCAATATCAAAATTGGAAGTAAATCCAGAAAAGTCATAATTGCCAGTGAAGCCACTAGATCCTAAAGAATTATTGATATTATCTTTAAATAATATCTGGTCTTCTACCGGTTTTTTATCATTGTTTAATACGTTATAACTATTATTGTTTGTAGGTTTAAAATCGTTATCGTCACCCTTTTTTATCTGAGCATTATTATCAGGCTGATCATTTTTCTTAAGCTGAAGATCTGGTTTATCTAATACTTTTTTATCAACATCTTTATCGTTATTTTGTTTTCTTAGATAATTTGCATTATCTGCATTATCTCTATTGGTCTGAATCTCCTCACGCTTTTCTCTCTCTTCTTTTTCTTTAGCTTTTGCGCGCTTCAATACCACATCAGCATCTTCATCTGTGAAGCCAAAAAACGGATTTGAGGATTTATCATTAACCATGCCTTTTCTCCTGCAGAATATTATACCATAGAATTATTAACAGATTATTAAAAAGATAATAAAATTTGAGGTAAAATATCTATATGAAAAATAGGGTTATTTCTTGCCCCAGATCTTTTCCATGACGAGATAAATGAAGGAGGCACTCCAGGCGATTAAAATAAGGCCATTTAGTACTTCAACCCCGGTAAGGAAGCGCAGCGATTTTGTTGGGAAAACATCGCCAATACCAAGTGATGAATAGGTTGCTGCAGAATAATATACATAATCAATAAATTGCCCGTTAATATCTCCTTTAATTTCACCTAAGGCATAATAATGCTGCATAGCATAATAGGCACCACCATATAACCATACGGCCAGTGTATGACCGGTGAATATCACCAATACTACAATAAGGACCCGTATGCGTGAAATGGTTCTATCTGCCAGCAGATAAAGACTTATCTTCATTATTTCATAGAAAAGCGCGCAGGTAAGCAAAACCATAAAGGTGCTGATAAGAACGCAGATGATAAGTTCGTGCATCATAGTTATTGTGCAGAGATGATATTCACATGCCCAAGTTTGCGGCCGGCTTTAACTTTAGTTTTGCCGTAAAGGTAAACATTGGCATTTTTATTCTGCAGATAATCCGGCACTTTTTTAATATCATCGCCGATTATATTTTCCATTACCGTTGGTGTTAGCAGGCGGGCTGAAGCCAGAGGCAAGCCGCATATAGCGCGGATATGCTGTTCGAACTGGCTGACCGTGCAACCATCGAGTGTCCAGTGGCCTGAGTTATGTACACGCGGAGCTATCTCATTCACAAATACATCACCATTTGGCAGAACAAAAAATTCTACTGCCATAACCCCGATGAATTTCAATTTTTCTGCAAGGCCTCTTGCAACTTCTATGGCGCGTTGTTTAGTTTTATCCTCGATCTTTGCCGGAATCTCACTTTTTACCAAAATGCCCGTGGAGTGCTGGTTTTCAGCTATCGGGAATATTTCAATCTCTTTATTCGTACCACGTGCAAGCACTATTGAAATTTCTTTCATGAAAGGAACGAATTCTTCAAGAACCGCTTCATGGAATTTTAATTCCTTCCAGATATCATCTGCCTCAGTTTCAGAATTTATAACCTTCTGGCCTTTGCCGTCATAACCGAAATAAGCTGTTTTCAGCACGCCTTTTTTAAGGTCTTTCTTGAAAGCCTTGCGAATATCTTCCGGGCTTTTTACATGCCAGAAGCGGTGAGTAGGGAAGCCGCCTGATGTAATGAAATTACGCTCACGTGCACGGTGTTGTGTGTAATGTATAGCATCATGCCCGGGGCGAACAGTTGCTATCTTTTCCAGATATTTTATTGTGTCAGAAGGAATGTTTTCGAATTCAAAAGTTATCAGATTGCATGATGCCGCAAATTCCTGCAGGCGCTCATAATCTTCATATTCGGCATAAATAACATCATTGCAAACCTGCTCACAAGGAGAGGCTTCGCCTTCTCTTTTTGGGCCATAAGCTATGGTTTTATACCCCATCATTCCTGCAGCAACAGCGAGCATACGCCCAAGTTGGCCACAGCCTAAAATACCTATAGTGCTTCCGGGTAAGAATTGTTTCATCGTTTAACCAGCCTGTCTAATGAAGGGGGTAAAATTGCGATATAATAGATTTAAAAATCTTAGACAAGAGATAAAATTTCAGAAGGCTTGGCATTGCCTTCAATGATATCATGGATCTTGATGCAAAGTGGCAGATCAAGCTTAAGTTTTCCAAGCAATTGCGCCAATGATCTCGAGGTATCAACACCTTCAACAACAACAATTTTTGTGCTCAAAATATCCTCGCTGGATGCCTTTCCCTGCGCTAATTCCATGCCGAATGAGAAATTGCGTGATTTTTCGCTGCTGCAGGTAAGGATCAAGTCGCCAATACCGCAAGGTTCCATCAGGGTGGTATATTTTCCACCTATCTGTTCAGCTAGCAGTGCTATCTCATGAAAGCCTCTGGTTAGAAGGGCTGCCCGTGTATTCTCGCCTTCACCAAGTCCCTTTACGATGCCACAACCAATTGCGATCACATTTTTTATTGCTCCACAAATTTGTGAGCCAATTACATCATTGTTAATGTGGGTTTTAAAATTATCGCGATCGATGATCTTTTTCAATTTTTCTGCCAGAAGCACATCATGTGCTGCCAGGCTTGCTGAAGTGGTGATGCCACTTCCAACTTCGACTGCAAATGTAGGGCCTGAAAGAATAACAAACTGGTGATCCATAATCTCTTCAAATATCTGGCTCATTAGTTTTAGTGATTCACCTTCAATACCTTTACTGCAGATCACAAAAACTGTGTCCGGGCTTATATCATGCTTTGCTAATTGCCTTATCTGCCCGCGAAAGAATTGGGAAGGCGTGGTTATGAATATATATTTGCTTTCTAAAATATCTTCTATAGCGCTTGTGGCTTTCAGTGTTTTTGGCAGTTTGATGCCCGACAGGAATGGCTTATTGATATTTTCAGAGTTGATTGAATCAACAGCTTCCTTTTCACGTGCATATAAAGTTACATTCTTGCCATCGCGTGAAAGAAGGCTGGCAATAGCCGTTCCCCATGCTCCCCCACCAATTACTGAAAGATCCGCCATATTATTATCCATTCATCTTTTTTAATCTTTTACGTACTGCCGAGGTCGCAATATTCATTGACTCACGATATTTTGCAACCGTTCTTCTTGCAATGTTGATGCCTTTTGCTTTCAGATTTGCAGCAATGTCATCATCAGAAAGCACTTTGCTCTCAGCATCTATCATCTCTTTTATCTGGTGCTTCACCGTTTCAACGGAAACATCATTATCATTATAAATGCTTGAAAGACCGGTGGTGAAGAAATAGCGCAATTCGTAAACACCATTTGGAATAGTTATATATTTGTTAGATACAACACGGCCAATAGTACTTTCATGCAAACCAACTTCTTCTGCGATCTCACGCATTGAAATGGGTTTCAGATAATTTATCCCTTTTTCTAAGAACTGCTCCTGGCGTTTCATCAGCGCATTGCCAACTTTCAGCATAGTTTCCGCGCGCATATTTATAGCGCGCATAAGGAAATTAGCCGAAGAATAATTATCACTGATATATTTTTTCTCACCGGCTTTCAGGCTATTAGATTTAACTTTCTGGTAATAATCTTTACGTACATTCAGGCGCGGAAAAAGTTCCTGATTTAATTCCAGCACCCATTTACCGTTCTTCTTTTCAAGTATAAGATCGCTATGTTTAGTCTGCGCTTTGCCTTCAGAAAAGCCACTGCCGGGGCGTGGATTAAGTGCCTTTATTTCCTTTATCATTTCCACCAGATCTTCATCGCTTACATCGCAGATCCTTTTAAGCTTATCCATTTCACCTTTAGCCAGCATTTCAAGGTTATCCACAAGTTTTTCAATGGCGGGATCAAGTGTTCTTTTTTCATTCAGCTGGATTTTTAAGCATTCTTTCAAATTACGCGAACAAACACCTAAAGGATCCAGTTTTTGCAGGCGGGAAATAATCTCTTCTATATCCTCAACACTGCAGCCAAGCTGTTTGCTTAATGAGATAAGATCAGCATGAAGTGTTTCCGAAGATAAATAGCCGCTAGGATCTATCATATCGATTATATGTGCGGCTATAATCTTATCTTTTGGGTTATCAAAATCCAGGCTTACCTGTTCTGTCAGGTGTTCTTTGAGTGAAGGTTCATCAGAATATGTTTTTTCGATAATGCTACCGGTATCATCATCTTCAGAATTATAATTATTGGTGGTTTCTACGTAATTATCGCTAGAAAAATTGTTTTCTGCTGAACTCCAATTTGAATCAGAATTGTCATCAAGTACTGCAGAATTGCTGGTCATATTATTAGAAGTAAGGTTTTCGAAGCTATCCTTCTCATTAAATGAATCCTTGTCTTCATTTTCTGTGTCTGTATTCTGCTGATCTTGAGCAGAATTAGCTTCTTCCTTATCTTTTTCCTCTTCACCTTCAACCTCAAGGAGTGGGTTTTTTTCAAGTTCTGCTTCGATATAATTTGCCAGATCGAGTGAGGAGAGCTGCAATATCTTGAGTGATTGTTGCATCGATTGCGTCATCACAAGATTCTGTGATTGCCTTAAAACTAGATTTTGACTTTGATTAACCATTAAATAATTGTAATTCTTATATTATAAAATTCAAGTTGTAAGCTGGCAAACCCCAGATAAATAAATTGAATAAAAACCATTTAGTAATTGCTTTTTATGCCGATTGTTGAAACATCTGACTTTATTCTCTCTAAGGCAAAATCCTGTGCCATAATGGGGATTGACCATGGCAATACTATCGGCATTGCTATAGCTGACCCAAGCTGGAGCATTGCAAGCCCTCTGGTTAATATCCACAACAAGAAATTCACAAACACTGCGGCAGAGATATTTAAGATCATAGATGAAAGAAAGGTTGGTGGCATAGTGATAGGTCTGCCTTTAAATATGGATGGCAGTGAGAATAAACAATGCCAGTCAGCGCGCCAGTTCGGACGCAATCTTATTAAAATAAGAGATATCGATATAACTTTTTTTGATGAAAGATTTTCAAGTATAATGGCAGAAAAAGCATTGCTTGAAGCTGATATAAGCTGGGATCGTCGGGAAGAGTTAGTAGATAAAGTTGCGGCAGGTTATATTTTGCAGAGTTTTATTGATAAAGCTATAGACTCTAAAATGATTCAGGAAGATTAGATTTCCCAGTTCTCAACATAGCATTCGCGTGCAGCAGCCAAACTCGCAAGCCTTGCGATGATACTTTGCGATGGACAATCCGCACCATTTTCAGATTCCATTGAATCAAATGAAATAAATTCCATGCCGCTGGAATTAAGATTGCCATATTTATCCTGATTGCTGTTAAGCCTGTAAGTGCATCCGATAGGCATGGCATTTACAGAGTAAACCATGGGTTCTGCTGGCTTGCCCTGATATTCATCACGCGTTGCGATGCCTTCCTGTACCACTACTTCAGAATTCTCAACGCCTTCCTTTATAACATTCATGCTGTGGCGTTTCTTTTTATTAATCTCCAGAACCTCTTCCGCGCTTTTTACAACCATAATGCCCATGCCATATGTGCCGCTGTTTGCCTTGATGAAGGCGTAAGGCTCATCATTAATGCCATATTGTTTATATTTATTCGCAGTTTTTGCGATTATATTTTCAACGGCATTTGCAACAGCATCCAGGCCCGATTTTTCTTTGAAGTTTATATGCCCGCAACGTTCATAATAAGCTGAGATCTGCCAGCTATCGATATCAAATTCGCGTGCGAATTCTTTCGCCAGAACATCATATGTGCCAAAATGCTGGCTCTTGCGGCGCCTGAACCAGCCCAAGCCAACTGGTGGTATTATAGGCTGATGTTTTAAATGCGTGATTATATCAGGCCTGCCGCCAGAAAGATCATTATTATTCACAATAACATCAGCAATAAACCCATCTGAGCGCAATTGGTTATCTATCTTTTCAACTGGGTACATGGTAATTTTTTCACCCGGAAAAATCTCTTCTTCAAATTTTTCAGTTATGGAAATATTACCGATCTTCACATCAAGCCCAGCTTCTTCCAGGATTTTTGAAAGGCGCTGAACATTCAGCAGATAATATTTATTTTTTGTATGGCTCTCAGGAATTATAAGAACTTTCTTTTTGCCGGGATGAAAGGTTTTAAAATAATTATTCACCTCTTCTGAGGCTTTATGACGTTGGTTTTCAGAAAGCAGGTTCCAACCTGCGGGAAACAGGTTGGTATCAACCGGCACCATCTTCGCGCCGCTATTGCGGATATCAACCGAAGAATAGAAAAGTGGTTTTGTGTGCTGATAACGTGAGCTGAAAAACTGCTCAAGATATTCTTTTCTTCCCTGAGTTTTCTCAGCGAGTATCTGTTTAATGTTCAAAAGCTTTCCCAAAAATTATTCTATCAGCAATGTAGTGCTTTTTATATTATTTCAAGACCGTTCACTAAAACAGCGCCAATTAATATCTAGGTCTTAAACTATCGAGGCTGTTCGGTGCCACTTGTACATTAGTATCATACATAGTTGGGCTTGCCGGTTGCGCAGGCATACTATCCTGTGAAGGATTGGTTGGTGATGCTGTCATCGGTGGTGCCAAGCGTGGTTGCATAGCAGGTGCTGAAACAGGCTCCATCGGCGATTGAACCACAGGGGTTGCAGATGCTGCAACCGGTGCATCATATGAACGCTGCACCGAAGGCATAGGCATATTAGGTGCCGGTGCCATAGGATGGCTATAAACTTCTACACCTGAAGTGCCGGGTCTAGGATATGCCGGTGGAATAACTTCTCGCACCATTTCTACACGCTGGCGAACAATTTCAACTTCTATATCAACACGCCTGTCAGCTTGTAAACAGGCTATCTGTTCTGCAACTTTCACATTGGTCGGGCAATTTGTAACAGGTTTTTCCTTGCCGAAAAAGCCAAAGCCTACTTGGATATTATTGAAATATCCGTTAGTGCGGAAATAATTCAGTACATTTTCCGCACGGCGTTTTGAAAGTTCCATATTATATTTGCTGCTGGCAAAACGATCTGCATAGCCAACCATTTTAACACTTTGTAATGTTCCGCCTTTGCTGATCTCAGTAATAACATCGTTCATGCGCTGCTGGTCATTAACATCGATATTATCTTTATTGATATCAAAATAGATCGACTGCCTGATTAGATCTACATATTGCGTGGTTCTTTGTTTCTCAACTATTGCCGGTGGCGGTGGAGGAGGCGGTGCGCACATATCACAGCAATGTTGTGCCACCCATTTTGTGCGGACGCATTTTCCGCGGCTGTCCATAACGTGGTGTGCTTTATTATCAAAAGCTGGTACAAGCGGGTCTGCATTTACATTATGTGAAAAGCATAGCGCCGGTAAAATTATAAAAGCCAATAACTTTCTGAATTTCATAGTAAAAGCCATATAGTTTATCTATTCTGGCTTAATGAGTTTAGGCCTTAAAGTCAAAGCTTTTCTTCATCAGAACGGCGTTTACGCCTTTGCCATCAATATTATAGTAATTTTTGCGTAACGAATATTTTTCAAAACCGTTTTTTATATAAAGCGCAAGTGCTGGCGTGTTATTCTCAGCTACTTCCAGATAAATATTCTTAATATCTTTTTGTTGTAATAACAGGAAAACTTCTTGCAGCAAATTTGTAGCGCCTGATTGGCGGCGTAATTCAGGGGAAGTGCCAATGTCAATTATCTCAACCTCATCTGGCGAAACAGTCATATAAATTATAAAACTGCCATTCTTGATTTTATATTCAAAATTTTCACCTAAAGCTTTTACCTGCGCTTCGGCATTTTTATCAGGAAAACATTGCTGGTATATTTTTATAAGTTCTTTCATGCCACATTAACTATATTGTTATGCACAAAGTTTTTTATCTCGGTCAGAACCTTCTTTAATTCCAACACGCGCACTTTCAGGTCAGCCCAATTGCAATTCGCGATTATGAATTTGCTGCCATCTTTTATTTTGAAGCGCACCGGATTCATGGCCAGCAACTTGATAAGCGCATCTGGATATGCGAATTTATTATTATGAAACTGGATCGAAGCTCCTTTTTCACCGGCATCAAGTTTTTCAATGCCAAGTTCGCGGCATAAAAATTTTATCTTTAATGTTTCCAGTAAATTTTCTACTTCCTCAGGTATTTTTCCAAAACGATCTGCCAGCTCAACCGCGAAGCTTTCTATCTCTGCTTCGTTCTGTAAATTGCCGAGGCGGCGATACAGACCCATTCTCAAGTCAGAATCGTTAACATAATTTTCCGGTATCAGAACGGAAATGCCTAAATTCAGTTTTATAGAATAAATGCCATCACTTTTTTCTTCTTCAACATTATCATTGCTGGCTTTTAGGGAATCAATTGCATCACGCAGCATGCTTTGATAAAGCTCAACCCCAACTTCCTTAATGTTACCACTCTGCTCATCTCCAAGCAGGTTGCCGAAACCGCGTATATCCATATCATAACTTGCAAGTGTAAAACCGGCGCCCAGGCTATCAAGCTTCTGCATAACTTCTAAACGTTTTTCTGCATGTTTGGTTAATATCTTGCGCGGTGGAACTGTCAGGTAAGCATAGGCACGAACCTTGCTTCTGCCGACGCGCCCACGTAATTGATATAACTGCGCCAGGCCGAACATATCAGCGCGATATATTATAATTGTATTAGCGGCAGAAACATCCAGGCCAGATTCAACTATCGTTGTTGCAAGCAGCACATCAAACTTGCCTTCATCAAAATCATTCATGATCTTATCCAGTTCGTCAGGCTTCATGCGGCCATGTGCTGAAACTATGCGAACTTCGGGAATGTTTTCCTTCAGGCGCTTTTCCAATGCTTCGAGGTCGGTAATGCGTGGTGCGACGAAATAAGTTCTTCCCCCGCGATAATGCTCTTTCAATATTGCTTCGCGTATGGTCACATCATCATAAGGCATTACAAATGTGCGAACGGCCAGCCTGTCAACCGGTGGCGTTGCGATAAGTGAAAGATCGCGTATTCCCGTGAGTGACAATTGCAATGTGCGTGGAATAGGGGTTGCCGTCAGGGTTAGAACGTGAGTATTGGCGCGTAGTTTTTTGAGCTTTTCTTTCTGTGCAACACCAAAACGCTGTTCCTCATCTATTATTATCATCGAAAGGTTTTTGAATTCCATATTGGCTGCAAGCAGTGCATGAGTACCAATAACTATATCAACCTCACCATTCTTTATCGCTTCTTTAGATTTTTTGATATCCCCACTGCTAACCATGCGTGAAAGTTGTTTTATAACAATTCCGGTTCCCTCAAAACGCTGCAGGAAAGTGTTATAATGCTGGCGGCAGAGCAGGGTGGTTGGGCATATCACCGCCACTTGTGCACGCTGTTCTTTATTATTGTTCTGCACCACTGCAAATGCAGCACGCAAGGCAACTTCAGTTTTACCAAAGCCAACATCACCGCAGATCAGCCTATCCATTGGCCTGCCGGAAACAATATCATCCATCACATCTTCTATGGCCCCTAACTGGTCATCAGTTTCAACGTAAGGAAAACGGCTGGCAAATTCTTCATAGGCACCGCTTTGGAAATCAAAAACCGTTCCGCCACGAACTTCACGTTCTGCTGCGATCTTGATCAACTCTTCTGCCAGAACTTTTATGCGCTTTTTAACTTTAGCAGTGCGTTCCTGCCATTGCAGGCTGCCAAGCTTATCAACTTCAACATGTTCGCTATCACCACCATAACGGCTGATCAGCTCTATATTCTCAACCGGAACATATAATTTATCGCCCCCCAGATATTCTAGCAGAATGAAATCATGTTCCGTATTATTTATCTTTAAAGTTTCCAGGCCGATGAATTTTCCAATTCCATGTTCTTTATGAACAACCAGTTCACCGGTTGAAAGGTTCGCTGCCTCGCGTATGAAATCTTCTGCTTTTTTACCGCGTCCGCTCTTGCGACGATATATCTTCTCGCCCAGCAGATCAGCTTCACTCACCAGCTTTATGCCTTCTGCCTCAAACCCATGTTCAAGCGCTAACACGGCCACACCCACATTGGTTCGATTCAGAAGGGCCTGCTCTTTTGAATAATCGGTGATCAATATATTTTTTATTTCATGCTCAGTGAGCAGTGATGCCATACGCTCTGAACTTCCTGCGCTCATGCATGCGATAATAGTTTTGGTTTTATTGTTTTTGTTGAAGTTCTCGGCCAGTTCATCACGGAAAAGGTCAAGTGCAGAGCGGTTATGTGGTTTTGCTTCTGCAAAATATGAAGTGATTGGTTTATAGCCGGCAATGATTGATTCTGGCATGTTGTAATGGCTGAAAAAAACTTCCGTGCGATTAGAGAGAAGCTTTTTATATTCCTCTTCCATTATATATAATTTTTCCGGCGGGATGAAATGATCTGCATTGCCATAACGACCAGATTTAGCGTATGAAAGCCTTGCATTATAGCTATCTTTTATATGCGCGTGGCGTTCTTCCACTACTGGTTCAAGGTCATGTTCAAAACTGTAAATCGCCTGTGGTGCATAATCAAAAATACTCGCAAGCCTGCCATAAAATAACGGTAAATAATTTTCAAATCCGGGATATTTACGCCCTTCCATCACGGCTTCAAATACCGGATCTTTGCCAGATTCAGGCCCGAATTCGCCGAGAAAATTTTCCTTAAAACTATCTATATATTTTTTATTAAGAAGCACTTCACTGGCAGGTATCAGTTCAAAAGCATCAATATTACTCAATGATATCTGCGTTAACGGGTCATAGGTTCTGATGGTTTCAATCTCATCGCCAAAAAAATCCAGACGAATGCCGTTGGCCGATGATGGTGGGAAAATATCTATTATACTTCCGCGAACTGCAAATTCGCCATGATCAGCCGCTGCAGCCACGTTTATATAGCTGTTATTGACCAGGAAACTTAAAATGTCTTCGCGTTTTATCTGCTGCTTTACCTTTATATTAAGGTGTGAGGCTTTTATAACCTCAAGTGGAACCAGTTTTTGAATTAATGCGTTTGCGGTTGTCAGAACTATTTCGCATTTCTTTAGTCCTCCAGAAATATCGGCCAGGGTTTTCAGGCGCTCAGAAATAACTTCAGGATTAGGCGAAACCTTATCATAAGGATTTGTATCCCAGGCGGGCAGGGAATATAGTTTAATCTGTGGTGCAAAAAAACTTAAAAGGTCGTGGATTTTTTCAAGATAAAAATCGTTTTTGCAAATGTGAACCAGCCCGCCGGGTGAATTTTCAGCCATCTCGATCAGAGGGAAAACTTCACTGCCTGCAGGTATATCAGATAGAAAATTCCTCGTGGAATTTTTTATGTTGAACTTCAGTGCCATTGGCTAAAAGTGTGAAGAATATAGGCTAATCGGAGGCGTTTTCAAGGCCGAATTTAGTCAATATCTCTTTGGTGTCATCCTGTTGTGGACGAACTTTCATTATCGGCGCCATACGGGTTATAACATTGGCAACCGCGGGCGCTGCAACCCAAGCGCCGGTTATGAAGCCATGCGTATCAGGCGTTCCTTTAGGGTCATCAAGCACAACAAACACCAGATATTTTGGGTCGTTATAAGGGAACACACCAATGAATGAACCGACAACCCGGTTGTCGCTATATTTTCCGCCTTCGATCTTATTTGCAGTTCCAGTTTTACCACCGACCAGATAACCATCCACATTCGCATGTGTTCCCGAACCACCTGCCACGACCAGGCGCAATAGAACGCGCATGCGTTCAGATGTTTTCTTGGAAATAACACGTGTTGGCTGCGTCAGCTGCTCAGATTTTGAACGTTTTATAAGTGTAGGTTCATAATAATATCCACCATTAACGATCGCGCTTAAACCCGCTGCCACATGTAATGGTGATAATGCAAGGCCATGGCCGAATGACATAGTAACCAAACCAACTTCGCTCCATTTTTTCGGTGTAGTGGGGGTAGATTTTTCCTGAATTTCAGTATCAAGCTTGTCATAGAAATGGAAGCGGTGGAAATAATCCTGCATTTTATCCATGCCAACTTCCATTGCAATCTTGCCAGTACCAATATTAGATGAATACATCAATATTTCTGGCACAGAAAGCGGACGGTTCTTGGCATGATAATCTGATATCTTTGCCTTGCCGATTTGCAGTGGATGGCTTGCATCGAAGATCATCTTTTCGTTTATTTTGTCGTTATCCAGCGCGGTTGCAAAAGTGAATGGCTTGAATACCGAGCCAAGCTCGTAATCACCAAGCGTTGCCATATTGAACATATTCGAAGGCTTAACACTGCGTGGCAGGTTGGGATCAAAATCAGGTAGGCTCACCATGGCCAAAATTTCGCCGGTATTTACATCCATGACAATACCGCTGGCATTCACAGGGTGGTGTTTATCAAATGCTTTCTGAACCTCATCATGAAGGATAGATTGTATACGTGTATCAAGTGTGGTGACTATACTGTCGTTTTTCAGAACTTTGTCATAACTATCTATTGGAACTGTATCGAGATATTTTTCCAAGCCGCTCAGGCCGTGGCCATCCTGGCCAACCATGCCTATAACATGCGCGAACAGATTACCGTGCGGATAGATCCTTTTTTCCTCATCTTCAAAGTTCAGACCCGGGATACCAAGCGCATTGATCTCATATTTCTGTTTTGGGTGCAGGCTGCGTTTCAGCCAGACGAAGCTTTTAGTTTTATCAGTAAATTTTTTATATAGGTCTTTTTCATCAAGTTCCGGCAAGATCGCTGCAAGCTGATGTGCGGCGTTCTTCTCATCGATCATGACTTTCGGATCGCAATAAAGTGATGAGGTTATAAGGTTCGAGGAAATCAGAATTCCATTACGATCATATATTGATTTGCGGAATTTTTCTGATGTCGGAACTGGGTTTTCTGCACGCTCAATTGCTGATTTTGTGTAGCTCAGGCGCTTGATGGCTTCCGGTTCAAAGAAGAAAGTTAGCTTTACTGTTTTACCAGCAACCGCAAGGAAAGTGATCAATATCATGCAGCCCAATATTATAAGCCTTACTTGTGCACGTTTGATCGCCCTGTCGATTGAACCTTCAAGTATCAGGCTTGGCCTTGGGCGTGCCGGATTTCTCATGGAATTATATTCTGCGCGGTTATATTGCCCGCATTGCTGGCAGACATCACTTCACGTGTAGGAAGATCTTTCAGGTTAGTGAACTGCACCCTTATCGGACTGTTCATATCATCATGGATTTGAGCGGTTAGCTTTCCAAGTCTGTCTGGATCATTCAGATAGCTCCATTCAGCTTCAAGAACGCGCAGGTCATTATCATAATGTGATAGTTTCTCATTAACATCGGCTATCTTTTCCGTAACTTCATGCACCTTATTTTCGAAATAATATACCATGCACGCCATCGCCAGGCATGAAATAATATAAATATATGTGCTAAGTCTGACTTTCATATTTTATAATGCCGCCAGTCTTTTTACTGCACGAACTTTTGCTGAACGTGCACGAATATTATTTTCAATTTCTTCATCACTTGGCCCGATAGGTTTTGAGGTGAGCAATTCAAAATCATTTGCGACGGAATTCTGCGGCAAAACTGAAGACGGCGAATACCTTGAGAAACTGCGGCTTTCAGAGCCTGAATACTTCTTAAAGAAATCTTTCACTATACTATCTTCCCCGGAATGGAACGTAATTACAACTAACCTACCATTTTCTTTTAATCGATCTTTTGCTATTTGCAACACAGTTTTTAATTCTTCAAATTCTTCATTGATGAAAATTCTTATCGCCTGAAAACTTCTCGTCGCAGCATTGATGTCATCATCATATTTTCCAGCAGCGGCGGAAATTATTTCTGCAAGTCTGGTGGTGGTAGTGATTTTTTCTTTTGCACGTTCGCGGACAATTGCACGTGCGATCGGACGGGATTTTTTCTCATCACCGAAACGGTAAAGTATATCTGATATCTCTTCTTCAAACGCATTGTTGATGAAGTCGGCCGCTGAAATACCGCTGCTGCTCATGCGCATATCAAGCGGGCCTTCCGCCTGGAATGAAAAGCCGCGACGTGGCGTATCAACCTGCATGGAGGAAAAACCAAGATCCATGATTATGCCGTCAACTTTTTCAATTTTCAGATCATCAAGAATATTGTCGATATTGCTGAATCGATCATTCACATACGTAAAGCGATCACCGAATTCTGCTTCAAATTTATCCGCAAGAAGTTTTGTATGAGGGTCGCGATCGATCGAGATCACTTTACAATTTGCAGCTTTTAATATCGCATGTGTATGACCGCCGGCACCAAAAGTGCAATCAACATAAACTTCCCCATCTTTTGGCTGCAGAAGTTCCAATGTTTCATTTAACAATACTGGTATGTGATGTTCATAGTTCATTTCAGCAAAATATTTTAATGTCTCAGCCTTCTCGTATATATAACAAATCTCATCAAGGGAATAATCCTGTATGTTGATCAGATATCTCATTTGCCCGCTTTACCTATCAAACTAAGTTTGCCGCGATTTTGTTTTGCAATATCACGGGCATTACGTGCATATTTATTATAATTATCCGGGTTCCAGATCTCAAAGGTCTGGCCTTTGCCGACAAAAATAGCCTGATCTTTCAGCTTTGCTTTTTCTATCAATTGCTCTGAAAGTGTTACGCGTCCTTCATTATCAAAACCAAGCTGTTGTGCTTCACCCAAGATTGCTGCCGCAAAGGCATCACGATCTTCGCTATATGGGTCCATAGTGTCGATAGCTTCCGAGATCTTTTCAATGCGGCTTATGCCGCAGGCTTCAATGCATTCATGCACAAATGAAGGGTAAGCGATTATACCGTGGAAATTTTCTTTTGCTGTAACGGTGCGATAGGCGGCAGGCACTGAAACGCGCCCCTTTTTATCGATTTTGTTAATATATGTAGAAAGAAAAATACTCAATTTTTTGCCCCTGTATCACAAAACGCCGTTATGGTTTTTTATGGGATATCATGGGATAGTATATTTGAAATTTGGGAAAAACAACCAAAAATATTAGAAAAATGCACATTGGCCAGCTTTTTACAAAAGCATGTGCGTTTCAAATTTCTGATTGTTGCAGTGAATAAACCTTAGAATTGCAGTGAAAGTTCCATACCAAGGCCTTTGGATTTTTTATCTATGCCGAAGTTGAACAGGCCTTTATCGAAGGTGGATTTATCTTTGTTGTCGCTTTCAAACACGGGCGTTTCAGCATATAAACGTGATTTATTACGTTTCAGATCTATAACAGTATCATCAGGTTCACCGCTATCTTCATCAAAGCCTTTAAATTTCAGTGCTCCTAAACTTTTTATACTGCTTGTATTACCATAATCCATATATCTCACGCCATCGATATTTTCTGTGCCGCGTGCTTGAATCAAGTCATTCCTGTCCATATAATTCATATTATCAACAGTCGAACAGGCATCGAGTCCGGCTATCATGAAAAATGCGATAAATATTTTTTTAAATCTTAAGCCCATATTCATTATAAGATTCTTATTATGAATAAAGAATATCGCGATTCATATAACCTATCGATATAAACTTAAGGTTGGAATCATAAGAAAATAATAAGTAAGCACAGAGATTTGGCGGTTCAGCCGTAGAGTTGCAAACTTAAAAGCAACGGTATAAAAATTCTATTTAAAATACGAAATAATTTCTGTGATTAAATTTGTTTAACCCATCTTTCTGTGCTATATTATTTTCATGACATCGATATTGAACACTACTTCATATCTTAGCTCACTTCTTGGTAGCAAGAGTTCTTCAAATTCAACAGCAAGTTCTATAAGCAGTCTGCTTTCAGGTGATGATTCAAGTTCAAGCTTTGCAGATTCACTAACTGATACCCTTACAAAAGCGCTTACAAATAACACTTCAAGCCAAAACCAGGATCAGGTTTCGCTTTCATCTGATGTTGCTTCACTTCTTAGCCAACTTCTTAGCGGCACCAGCACTACATCTGATATATTAGGTAGTAGCAATAGTAGCGATGATGGCTTGGTGAACAGCCTGCTTTCAAGTTCATATAATAATCTGCTAAAAACCGCTTACAGCACGAATGCAAGTTCATCTATTTCTAATGACAGCACAACCGCTTTAAGCACCGATCCTATCCAGAAAGCGATCAGCGCATATGAAAGCGCAACTAATACGCTGGTTAACACTGGTTCGGGTTCAGGCTCTACTTATTCTGACGTAGCTTAATTTATCTTCAAAAATTCTATTTTTTTAAGCATCAATTGAAATGCCGCTTCCTGATGTTTGATCAGTGGAAGAGTTATCAGCATTGGCTGTAGTTGAAATGCTTTTCCATTGCGAAACCACTTGCTGCATATAGTTAGATGATTTTGTATCAGAATCAGTGCTGTCACTGCTTGAAGTGCTGCCATCAGATGATGTTGAAGATGAAGAGGAATCATCCTTGCCATTTAGCGCATCGATAAATACCTGAGTGGTATTAAAGCTTTTTATTTTATCTTCAGTAGCTAGTTGATCTGGTGCAAGTCCAGCCTTTTGAAGCTCATCCTGGATCTGGTTATATGTATCTTGTGTAAAAGGTGCATCCTTATATTTAGCAAGAATCGCATCAAGCTGTTTCTGCTGCGCTTTTGTAAGTGTATAACTTGCAGTTGATGAGGAGCTGCTTGTGCTGTTTGTAGATCCGGAATCAAGCAGATCTTGTGCGCTTTGGCTTAAATTCAGGCTGAAAGCATCATTGCTGTCTGATGAAGTTGAGGTGCTTGCACCTTCAAGCTGCTTAATGAGCGAATCAATATCGGATGAACTGCTTGTTCCGCTAGAGCTGCTTTGTGACGCAAGCTGCTGGCTCAAATTATAGTAAGAAGAGGTTAAATTATTGATGCTCATGACTAATCCTTAAGGTTTTAAGGATTATATTAGCAACTCTTATGCCAATTAAGCTTTAAGGGTCTAAACCTGCTTTGCAGCCTCAGCCTTATCCACCTTGATATCAGGTGAATCAGGGTTAAGTTTGATCTCGTAATGCGCAGCACCAGCCGGAATCATCGGATAAACATTTTCAGCCTTATCGGTCAGCATGTCCATAACAACCGGGCCATCATAATCCAGCATCTTTTTCAGAGCAGATTCAACATCGGCAGGTTTTTCACACCTGATGCCTTTAATGCCATAAGCTTCTGCAAGTTTTACGAAATCTGGCAAAGCTTCCATATAGCTCTCAGATTTTCTGTCGCCGTGGAAAAGTTCCTGCCACTGGCGAACCATGCCCATATATCCGTTATTCAAAATCAGCAATTTTACCGGCAGGCGATATTGAACTATGGTTGAAAGTTCCTGGATATTCATCTGGATTGAAGCTTCACCGGAAACGCAAACAACCGTTTTATCCGGGTTCGCAACTTGTGCGCCCAGAGCCGCAGGCAGGCCATATCCCATTGTTCCAAGGCCGCCAGAAGTCAGCCAGCGATTTGGTTTTTTGAAATCAATATATTGCGCTGCCCACATTTGGTGTTGGCCAACATCCGTTGTCACGAAATAATCTTTTTCCTTCTGCAGCAGGCGGTTTAATGTATCAAGAATATATTGCGGGCGAGGGGCCTTCTCTGAATTGCGATATGCAAAAGATTTTGCTTCGCGCCATTCATCAATTTGCTTCCACCATTTTTTAAGTGCCAGCTCATCAGCCTTGTAATTCTGTTTTTTCCATTCGGCGATAAGCTGCTTCAATACGTGTTTTGCATCACCAACAAGTTGGATATCAACTTTAATGTTTTTGTTTATCGACGAAGCATCAATATCAACATGGATCTTTTTCGAACCAACCGAGAAGGCATCTTTCCTGCCGGTGATACGATCATCAAAACGTGCGCCGATATTTATCATCACGTCGCATTTAGCCATCGCCATGTTGGCTTCAAGTGAGCCGTGCATGCCGAGCATTTTCAGGAATTGCGGATCATTGGTCGGGTAAGCGCCAAGGCCCATCAATGTGCTGGTGATCGGGTAACCAGTAAGTTTTACGAACTCAACCAGAAGCTCGCAAGCTTCTTCGCCCGAGTTTATCAAGCCGCCGCCAGTATAGAAAACCGGTTGCTTAGCTTCAGCCATAAGTTTTACGGCCTTTTTAACTTCTTCCGCGTTAGCATCGGTTGAAGGCTTGTAAGAATCATGCGCTTTTAATTTATGATCAACTGATGGAACAGCCGGTTTCAATTGTATATCTTTTGGCAGGTCGATTACAACCGGGCCTGGGCGGCCGCTTTTAGCCACATAGAACGCTTCGCGGATAATATTCTCAAGCTTGCCTGATTCCTTAACCAGGTAATTATGTTTCGTGCATGACATCGTAATGCCCACAGTGTCAGCTTCCTGGAAGGCATCGGAGCCGATCAGGTGAGTTGCAACCTGTCCGGTGATGCAAACTAATGGAATTGAATCAAGCAATGCATCAGTCAAACCAGTGATGGTATTTGTTGCACCGGGGCCTGATGTTACAAGCAGAACGCCAACCTTACCGGTCGAGCGTGCATAACCTTCTGCGGCATGTGCAGCACCTTGTTCGTGACGAACAAGAATATGGCGGATTTTATCCTGTTTGAAAATCGCATCATATATAGGAAGAACTGCGCCACCTGGATAGCCGAAAATAACCTCAACACCTTCTTCATATAAAGTGTTAAGAACCAGTTCCGATCCGTTCTCAGGATTTTTAAATGGAAGATCTTTATTCTTTTTATTCATAGGGCTCTGTATTTATCCCAGAATTGCTTGGAATTCAAGAGGAAGTTCAATATCGGAAGTTATTAATATATGCCGTAGGAAGAGGCCTCATTGCTCTTCTTTATTTTCCTGCTAACATAAGGAAGAGGCTTGGAATCATTGAATATACAAGCCATCTGACTGCCGAAGCGAAGCGTATATTGGCTGGTGACCATCTCTATCACCACATAACCATTTCTTGAAACTCGGTAATTCACAATAGCTTCGTTTCCATCGGGCAGAACCTGGAAGATCGCAGGATAATCAGCATTAATATTTTTGAATTTGAAATAGGTGAATTCGCCATCATCAAAAGCCTCGAGTGGTGCTATATCCTTAGAGCCGCTCATGCTATATCCTAAGTTCAGACCTTTTGTGCTTTGCAATGGGTCAGGAACATAATCAGGTGCGCCTGTAGTTGCAGAAGAGGAAAGGTCGATAAAGTCGCTTGAGTTTGAATCGCCATTGGCACCTTCGGCATCAACATAATTGAATTTCGTCAGTAAGGCCATATCCGGGTCATCCATGCCAGTGCCTTCTTTTGAATACATCTCAAAATAATATGTGCGTTTATTGGTGATGATTGTCATGTTCGTATTGGCATTCGCTGCAACTGGCTTCAGGAAAAGAGTAGATCCTACCGGGTTTATCTGCCAGTCGGTCGGATCACCCATTGTTATGCTTGCTATCTCTTCAGTCGGGTCAAGTTCTATGCGGGAAGGTGCTTTTGTAACACCGGTATATTCATACATGGTATTAGGCTGGTAATTCCACATGCGCAATCTTCTGTCACCGTTTATAGGCATGCTTTTCACGGCATTTGCTGCATATGAATTATTTGCCAGAAGTAAAATCCCCAGCAGTGCTAAAAACTTAATCGATCCTTTTACTCTCATAGCTCAAAACTTTAAAATTCAGCGGTGAAAAATCCTTTTCCTTGAAATTATATTTTATGGTCTGGAAAGACAAGATAAACTTAGCCTGCCAGTTTGATTTAGTTCCTATACCGTTGCGGTCATATTCAGTTGCGGTGAAATTCACTGTTGCCTGATATTTGCGCATATCATCATTCTTGTCATTATAGATATCGTTCTTGTCCTTAGGGATCAGGGCTATTTCAGTTTTCGATTTATCAACGTTAATAACGCGGTATATTTTTTTGCGATATTTTAAAATCACGCTATCTGCGTTACGAATCGATATTTTATCCATGTAGTAATCATATATATCACTTGAAGCCAGTTCATGTATAAGGGTTTTGTTGATACGCAGTTTCTTGAAATCATCCCGGTAATCATAGCTTTCAATCGCTTCAACAAAACGTCCTGCAAAATAATTCACATAAACATCATTCACATCAAAATCTTTACGGCCGTTGCCAAGATAGGTTATGCGCGTTGAATATTCCGCCGCAGAAGAAATATTAACCTGGATAGGCAAGCTTTTCCTGATAGGTAAAATGCTATGATAATAACTGCGCAGGAACATGCCCAGTATAAGTAATGCCAGAAGCAGCATTATCAGATATGACCGCTCAATGAACTGGTACATATATTTCTTAAGATACCAGTCCTGTGCTTCCTGGAAATATTGGCCGGATTCTATCTTTTCGGCAAGTTCGCGATAGTCATCATTATTGAATTTACGGCTTTCTGACATGTTTATAATAAAAATCCCGTAATAAAGCGATTTTAAGCAAAATTTAATTGTCTAGACAGTGATGAGTATATATAAGTATATGTCGATCAAAAAGAAGAATATTTTAGCATATTTTATGAATTTTTAGTTAATTTTTTATTAAAATATTGTATAATTGCTATATTAGAGATACTGGCGGCAGATGAAGAAATACTGGAAAATCCTCCAAATACCTATCATAGCCCTTGCTGCTATAGTTTCTTCCGGTGCGCAAAGCGCTCAATTTGACCCAAGCGTTAACTGGCTTCCCCCTCTTGAAATAAGCTGGGACCCGAATGCGACATGCGGTGATACCCGCGCTCATACCTATTACGCAAAAGATGTTGATGCAAGTATCTGTAACACGATATCGCAGGCCGATAAGCATGGTTTATTATGTTTTGCTGGTAATCTTGCAAAAGGCATAAAAGCAAGATTGCAGGAAGACTGTAGAGTTTCGTTTCAGCAGGTTAAGGCGCAGTTAAAAGGCGAATGTCAGTATATAGTGGCATATAAGGAGGGTATCGATCTGAATGGATTCCTTGGAACTGGTATTTTCAAGGACGAAAATAAAATGATCGACAAATGCTACTTCAGAAATGCCGATGCAAGAACAGATCCGTATGCGCCAGGCCAAAGTTCTTGCGATAAAGGTTGTTCAGCAGGCGATTATTCATGTACCAGGAATATATGGGGTATAAAATTTGCTATCATGCAGGAAGATGGCTGTACGGTTCATGATGGTAATACGAAAAAATGTGAAGATTGTTATGAAGATCGCCGCGTAAAAGTTTCCCGTGATGGTATCACCGGAAATAAAGATAATATAATTAAATCTCAAGGTTGTGAGCCGATGCTTGGAACCAGCTCCATAACCGGCTCTAATGGTATTAACATTAATGTTGGTAGCGTTATACAGAATGGTGTAAGCGGTTTATTGAGCATGGTTGTTCCAGATTGCTTGTTGATCCCAAGTGGCAAACCTGATTTTGATAAATTCCCGAATTACTCAACAAGTGATGGCGGTAAAACTGCTAACACAAATGCGCAGGAAGGTTCTGCTTATAATTCGATCGATACAACTTATCAGAATATAATTAGCAGTGAGAATAACCCGTACAAAGGTAATTGCGGTCGCGGTAAATTCTTCTACACGCATCTGCCTGCCCAAGACTCCAATCTGCCTAATATTACCGATGGCAATCATTATGTGAATAACAATAAGGCCGTGCCGTTTGATACTTCTGCAAGATCATCAAGTGAAGATATATATGAATCCCGCACCGGTTGTTATGATCCTGAAGAGAGATTCGTGTTAATGCCTGCCGGCAAGTTCAGCAAGCCGGTTGTCAATAAAGCCGGTACTCCGCTTGCGTTTGATGCGAGCAATAATGCCAAGTCAGTTATGTATAACTGTCAATGGAAAGATGCTACGCCGATAAAATTCTATCAGCCTACCAGAAGGGTGGTTGACCTGGACGAACTTACCGGAGTAACTGGAGCAGCGGCAGCAGCGGCAGCCATGGCAGATGAATGTTTCTTAAGCCAATACACAAAAACAATCGTTTCTGTGCAAAATCCTGTAAATGATACCAACCTGCCAATGGATGAAGAAGTTATCGGTGCCGGTGATGCGGTTTCTGGTAAAGTTGAAGGGAGAACTGATCCTGACAATACCGCTGCTGATCCTACAGCTGAAACCACAACCTATCTTGTTCCTAATGACAGGCTTCTGATGCGCCATCCTCTTTGCGTGATTCAGCATAATGCCGCTATGGTTTCAGTAACAACTTCCACTTCGTCAAGTTCTACTGGATCAAGTTCCAGCTCAGGTTCTCCTGGTGTTAATCTTGGCGATCCTGCTGCAAAGGTAAAAGCGATGCAGAAAGTAAAATTGCCATCTGATGATGCCAGGATCCAGAGCGGTTCCCTGCCTGTATGCCTGGCTAATGATACTGTAGCAGAAATGGATGATTACTGCGGTTATTACATGAATCGTGAATATCAAACCACCAACATTGCCGGGGTGCCGGTTGCTATAACTCAGAACTATATCAATAACAGATATGTATTTAACTATAATACATATTGTTGGGAAAAAAGTGCTTCAAAACCATATGTTCTTGATCTTGATCCTGAGGAGCACTGGTTGCCGCTTGCGTATAAAGGTGTGATACCTTCTGGAACTCCGGCGGTGAATCAGAAAGATATATTCGGCCGCAATAATATTTATACACCGACGGATTACAGAAGACCGAGTTTCACTCCTTACGCTGAAAGAGTTGTTTATGATCAGCAGTCAAAATCAGGTGATACAACTACTCATAACCAGCAGAGCCTGGAAGAGTATGGTTATCGTGATAAAGTAATAAGCCGTAATGATTATTCTATAAATCCATATAATATTTATGCGCCTGATGCTAAGGATGGAGCAAAACCTCAGACCTTTGATCCTCGCGTGCTTTCGGTGGAATCGAACCAGGGACGTAAAGCCAAGATGCAGCAGTGCTTGAGATTGTTCATTGAGCAATGGGCATTTGAAGGCGATAGGGGATCGATAGTTCTTGATACGAACCAAAAAGTTATAAGGAATACTGTTGGTGCCGTAACTCCGGATTCAAGCATGTGCCAGTGGGTCGCATATTACGATACATCAGATAATTACGGTATGGAAAATGCATTGGAGGGGCGTAATGCCTTCAAAGCGACCATGCTTTATTATTTCTATAAAATGCAGGATAAGAACAATAACTACCGCAAAAATGTTCTTAATGCGCCTGATTCTCAAAAGCTGAATCTGGTCGGTGGTACGCTGCCAAATGTTGTGGGTGCCTTTACATCATGGAATGCTCCTGCTTCACTTCCTGGCAGTGATCCTGAACGTTTGGAATCATCCAGCGTCAACAATAAAAATCTTGTTGGCCAAGGGTTGGAAGCAATTGATAGTGCATTAAGCGACAATCTGAATAACATGAACGATTATGGTTTTAGAAGAAGAAGAGGTTACAGGCCTGAGATATTTGACTATTATAACTTCCTGAGTTTCAGCGCACTTTCTGTGATGTCAGAGCAGCGTGATCTAACGAACGGGACACGTATTGGTGATGGTAGTCCATTTAATAACCAGCAGCTCCAAACCCTTGCAGATGCGGCCAAAACTATAACCGGTGATACAATCCCACTGACATCTGATCTTTACTCACCTGTTATAGATCCTACAAACGTTTCTGATGTTGTATCAACTGTTACGAACGGTCTTGGTTACCAGGTGAATATGGAAAGAAGGAATTGCCGTTCGGTTGTTCCACCTCATTTCTGGAAGGATGTTATAAATCCATTTGGTGTCAGTGATAGTAATCCTTGGGGTATATGTAATCCTAACGTTGGTGCTAAGATCGTTAATAGCCTTTCAGATTCAATGGCGAGTGGTGGTGGTGTAGCAAAACTTGGTTCGGCAGTAGTGTCAGCTGCATTTGATGTGATTAACAATACGTTAAATGCTGGTGGTGCAAATTATAAATATAAGCACTGGATGACTACAGATATTAATGCGCCGATTATATCTCTAATAACTCCAATTCCTAGCCTGCCTGTTTATGCATATGGCTTTAATACCGATTCTGGCATGTATATAAAACAGAACTGGGAAAAATATGAACTCGGTACGGTCGGTGCTTCAGGCAGCCCGGTTTATATAGAAGATAACTGGATAGGTCGTGCGGGTGGCAAGGCGATGTTGAGCCAGCATATGGCAGAAAAAACTTGGGAAACAAATGGCCTGACAGACAGTCAAAATGCAGATGCTGCTGTTGATTATGCTTATTTTGGCGGTGATGGTACATATGAAGCTTATGAGGAAATTCCTCGCACAGTTGATACGGGTCCAAAACTTGGTGTCATGGTGTTGAATGAGAGTAACCTTACAGCCAGCAAAGAATGGGTTGATCATTCATGGCCTGCAAGTTCATGTATTCACAATCAGCCTATAAATATAACAAAAACCATCGGTCTGGTTCCTAACTTGTTTGGTATACAAGGATGGCCAGACATACCAAACGTACCTACAAGTGTTATAGATGAAGTGTATAATAAGAAAAATGCCGATAGTTCTGGCAATAATGATCTGATAGTAGATGCTGATGGCAGGAAATATTATCAGATAGACAAAGATTCTCCTAATGCAAACCAGGTTCGTGATGCATGGCATGTTTATGATGATATCAATATCGGTAAAATGCCGATCCTTACACCACCGCCATCCAATTCATCCTCATCTTCAGGCGGCAGCATAACATATACAGACAATAAAGAATTCGGTGGTTTCAAAGTTCGTGATAATGAAACACCTTATTTTGAGTGGTTACCACACGCATGGTCTATTGCAGTTGGTTTAAATAAAGCTTTCTGGTGTGAATTCGAAGTTCCATATAATCCGTTCTTTAAGGGTAACGTTGCCGGTAAGGACACTGTAGGAAATGATATTAAAGTTGATAATGATTTTAATTTCAACAAAACGCCTATCATGTCTCACTTCTGGGTCAATAATATGGACACTATAATAACAAAGTCCGATCCGGTTGATCTTGCGGCTGCAAAACCTAAACTTGAGCTATATAGGGTTGAGAGGATACGCGATACATGTGGTCCATTCGGTGTGCGTTCAACTTGGGTTGACGATCCTAACACAATGCTTGGTAAATGGTTGCTGGGTGAAGATAATCCTGCAAGCAAGTCACGTTGCGCTGGTTGGCTGGATCTTTATAAGCGCGGAACAACTGATCCGAAAATAATTGCATGGAGGCTTCCTCGCTTTGATTATGAATTCCTGAAATCTTTCCTTGATTGCACCGGCCCTGTGATTGATGTTCCTGGTTCTGTATCTTACGATAAGACAAATGGTAATCCTGATTGGTATAAGAGTCCATGCCACGAGAACGTTGATGCATTGGCCCGCAATAAACAAAATGCTCTGTGCGAAGCAGCTAAGGCAGTGGTGAACGTAGCGCTTGCTGTTTATGGCCAGGATGATCCAATTGAATGTGATTTATCTTTAGTTGGTTCAATGGCAAGCACCGTAGATAATGCGCTTGCTAAAGTTCCTGGAAGCAATGTTGATCCTAAAGAGAATTTCTATACAGGTGCATGTAGGAAAACCGGGTGTTACAAAATATCAAGCACTGGAACAGGCAGCTCTAAAAAATACACTGTAACTAAATATACATCTGTAGAAAAAGCTGTAGATAACGCTATCAGGGCAATAGATTATGCTACTCGTGGTGATACGTTCTATGGTCGTGAAAAAGAATTTGAAGCGGTGATAATAGGAACCCAGAGCGGTTCCAACTTTACAGTAACAAAAACTATAACCCCGGCAAATGCTACATCGGATGATACATCTTATAGTTCCAGCAACAGCGTAACTGCAAGCAGCAGCACCAGCGGCGGCGGTACAACCGCAGATTACAAGAAAACCCTTACAGATATAGCAAATACTCTGGGCGATATCAAAAAACTGGAAACCACCGTTCGTAAATATATTACAGATATAAATAACCTTGTTTCAGGCAGTTCAACAAATTCCAGCGGACAACCTGCCAATAAAGATGGTGTGGATAACGATGGTGATGGCACTGTAGATGAAGCTGATGAAAAAACGGAATCACTGCAATCAGATATACAAAATCTGCAAAGGGTTTCAAAAATGCTCAGGGGGACCGTAGATCAACTAAGTAAGGCGAGTGCAAGTGGTTATGCGCAGTCTGATTTTTGTGATAAACCTATGACCCAGCCTGCAGCAGGTGATCCTCCTTTTGCAAGCAATCATATTGATGACAATTATGATGGTCGCGTTGATGAACCTGGTGAAACCGGCCCGACTGTTAATTCATCGTTGGCAACAGCAAAAGCTACGGTAAATAAATTACAGACCAATATAGTTAAACCGGTTGATGATAAGCTTAACGGCACGCTTCAAGCTATCCGAGGAATTTCTATATCCTTCAACATAGGTAAGGCAAAAGTTAAATTTGGCTTTAAAACTATCAAGACTGTTGCTGATGTTCTGGCAAGTGTTTTCGGCGCAAGCGAGTATATGGATGCATTTGATGATTCCATGAAAGCAGGTGATGACCTATCTAGTGCGATCGGTAGCGAAATATCAACGGCAACAGGGGTAACTAAATTCTTCACTCAGGCGCAAAACGTATGTACGAATATGAAGAACGGCGTAACAGGTTCTATAAGCATGAATGCATCTGCTGAATTCAAGCCAACATTAGATAGCATTGATGATACATTAAATACCGCGGCTTCAGCTGTTAATACCATAGCATCCACTCTAAATACAATAAACAGCACGCTTACAACTATAGACAAATTCTTGGGTGCAGCACAAACCGCACTTTCTACGGCAGCAAAAGCAGTGGGTGCAGCTGATCTGGCAAATAAAATTGATAAAGGCCTTGATCAGTTCAGTGGTGATCTTGGTGGTTTAGGATCTATAGATGTATCTGGTGGTATGACCACTCTCGTTACAGATGGTGATCCGGATTATGCACTTGAAAGCTTCAGGAATTATGCAAGTGGTTCGGTGCAGCAGCAGGAATTCTGGTTGAACAAACCTCCTTCATCTGGTGATATCAGTAAATACGGTGAAACAGAACCGTTTGGTTTCTGGTGTAATTGCCCGGTAGATAATCCAACCACAACTCGTTGCCGTGAAGATTTCTGTACAACCGAACAGCACGTTCTTCTGGTGGGCAGGAATATAAGCATAGGCGCTGATGGCAAAACTGATGAAGAAAGATATATTGGCTCACAACACCAGGATCCTGCTCAGCCTGATATAGACCTTAACGGTAATGGTGTGTTTGGTGAGGCTGGCGTATGCAGCACTGATGGTGGCAGAACTATAGTCAGCTCATGCAGTGGTTCTAGCTGTAAGTGCGAACATACGGATCTGCAAAATAACCCAACGCAGAATTCTCAAATTTCACAGATGAGCCAGAATACTCAAAAAATGGCTGGCTTAACTTCACCTGTTGCATTCAGCAAGGCCCCTGGGCCATTTGGTCGCTGGTTGTCATGTTATTATCAGGCTCGTGCGAAAGCATGTCCGGTATTGACCCGTGAGGTGTCTGATACTCCTTCATATTCAACTACAGTTGATCCTTTCCCTAAAGATAAGGAGATAATGTCTGATGCGCTTGATTATACCGCTAAAGGCCAGAACTTTAACGTATGTACCGGCAATTCGCCTACCGGTATCGGTGATGCTGATCTTGATCAGTTCCTGAGATGGATGCGCGAGGAACCTAACCATCTTGCCCGACTTCCTGTGTGGTTTGAATCTTCAGGTAATGGCTATCGCCACCAGGATCTGGTGTTCTATACTCAAACCCGTGATTTTGAACAGCCTTATCTTGAAATGGCGGTGCCATTCCCGGTTGATCTTGTTACGCGCCAGGCAAGCACAACCAGTGGCAACTGCTCATATTCCCAAAGTGAATATGATAATAGGAAGTATTCAACAGCGCCGTGCATTAATACAGATAGGGAAACCAATGCTCTTGGAGAATTGAACCAACGTGAAGGCACTTCAGAAATAGACTATAGAAATCCTGATCCTCAACAGAAAGATGAATTCGTTGCTTCTCAGAATTATGATAATTTCCGTTCAACATTATTGTTAAAACGCGATACTTCGAAAATTGAACCGAACTTTAATCCAATCACTTCAGGTGGTGATAGTGATAAGTATAAATCAGTCTATATGAAATACATCAAAGGTCTATATGCCGCTGCGAAAGGCTTTAAGCATAATTTAAGGCCGATTGAACCTGGTGCTCCTGGAGCTAAGGTAAGCTATCCGGCCGATAAGAACTCTGATGGTAAATATACGGGCATTCCTACCGGTGAGGCACCAAATAAGAACTATATGTCGATCAATCCTCGTGCCGAAGAAGCAATCGTCGGCCCTCGTGGTTGTGATATCGGCGGCTGGTATGAGATGATGCTGTATCAGGCTAGGTGCATAAAACTATTCCGCCTGAACTGTATATGCGATTATGATAAAACATTTGCACGCGGCAGTGATGTTACATATGCACTGAAAAAAGCCGGCATGACATTCAATGTTTCATATCCAAAACTGCAGAATGCTATAACAGATAAACAACTGGCAAAAGATAATAATGGCAATGTAATGATACTGGAGCAAACTGGCCAGAAGAGAGATGTATCGGGTCAGAGCAGTTCTTCATTAGGAAATATTTTATCAGGCCTGCATCTGTTTGGTGGCGCTAAAAACGAACCATTGCTGCAGGATAAACCTGATTATCAGAATAAAGGCAGACCAACTGTAGGATCAGGGGTAGTTGCAACGGCATCCGACAGGAAAGTACCATTCCCGCTGGCTGATCGCGGGTATGTGGGGCCGGAATTCGCATTTAATTCCACTCAGGATAAATTCAGACTGAAAGGACTGGATAATGTTATGATTGGCGATTTGATATATTGGGATGAAAGTATAACCAATATCGATCCTGTAAAACTTCCTAATGGTCAGATGGCAAGTATTGATGCCGGCTATCCGCGCCATATTGCATATGTAACAAGTATTGAAAGGGGAACTTATAATATAACTACTAAAGATTCTACAGGGCAGGATGTAACGAAAACCATTAGCGTTCCTATTGATATAAAAATTAAGGAAATGAACTGGGGTAAGAACTATGATTCATGCGGTAATACAGATATGTGGGGCGTTGAAGATGAGCGCACTATATATAAGCCGAGCGCTAGCCAGAAAGGACAATTGGAGAGTATATATGCTGCTGGAATTATAGCTCCACTTCCGCTAACCGTAAAAGGAAGTACAGATAAATATGCATCCTGCCAGAATGCGGACTGGAAATCGTGCGTAGAAAAATACTGGGATCAGGTTTCGATATACAGGCCATATATAGTTAATGTACCTGTTGATAAGGATAATTATATAACAGGCCAGTATACAAGCACCATGGATCCCAGTATTTTTCTACGCACGATTTCCAGTCCGCATTCTGGCAGGATGCATAT
>JBEHXK010000003.1:0-157625 GCA_048498735.1 Pseudomonadota bacterium | reverse complement strand
ATTGTACCACAAAAACCATTTTTAAACAGCAATTTCATCCCCACAAAACCGCCTCCAAAACCATTGATATTCAACCAAAAGTTAATATCAATCCCATCACCCTTCTTTTTTACCTTCTTCCCTACATATAAAAAAGCAATTTCCATGCCGTTTTGGGTTAAAAAGTAACCTTTATTTTTATCTTTGCTATTTAGCAACTTAAGGGGGGAAGGGCTATAATATTTTTACAGAATAAAAATGATCAATTTTTGGCTTAAGAATCTGCAATTTTAGCATTTGAGAATTCTGTTTATTCCACAAAATTTTTCAAAAAATAAATTAATTCTTAACTAATTTGTGATATTATGAAAACAAGCGTCCATAAAAATGGCGATGATGTTTCATTTTCCATTTTTTGTTATTGGTGTAACATGCTGTTGAAGTTACCCTGAAGTTTTACAAAATTTCAATCTGATCTTTATATTATGAAGTTAAAAGGCTTACTTTCCCTCGCTCTTATAGTTTCTCTGATGATGAGCCCATTCTATTCCCTGGCCCAGTCATATGATAATGTTATATATAGATCATTCAGCCCGAAAAAATATGCCTCTCTGGTAATAGATGCGAATTCCGGTACGATCATGCAGAAAGATAATGCTACAAAATCGCGTTATCCGGCATCGCTTACCAAACTTATGACAATATATCTAACTTTTGATGCGCTTTCGAAAAACAAACTAAAACTTACCGATACATTAACAGCTTCCAAACATGCTGCAGTTCAGCCAAGAATGGGTTTGAACCTAGCTCCTGGTGAAAGAATCACTGTGAAAAACCTGCTAAGCAGCCTGGTTGTGGTTTCTGCAAATGATTCTGCTGTTGTTCTTGCAGAAAAAATTGGTGGTAATGAGAAAAATTTTGCGAAACTTATGAACGCTAAAGCAAAACAGCTTGGCATGACAGGCACTAATTTCACCAATGCATCAGGACTTTATAACCCTAGGCAGGTTACAACTGCAATGGATATGGCAAGATTGATGATCTCTTTGAAGCGCGATTTCCCGCAATATTTCGGCATGCTTTCCCAGAACCAGTTCTCTTATAAAGGTCAGGATTATGGTTGCCATTCCAAACTGATGAAAGATTATGCCTGGACCAAAGCTGCTAAAACCGGTTTTGTTAACGCTTCCGGCTTCAATCTGGTGATCAATGCAAGCAAAGATAATAAAGATATCGTTGCAGTTGTAATGGGCGGAAACACTGCTGCATCGCGCGATAATTATATGCGCTCTCTTCTTGATGAAAGTTTCAAGCGCATGGGCTCTGCCAAGATCCGCAATTCCTACGCTTCCAACTGATTTAACCGCGCACTATTTTAATTCCGGTATAAAAAATATATAAGGATTTCAGAATATCTTATAAGCGGTCATTTGTTTCTTGATTTGGACCAATTTTAGATAATATAATTTTGATAATTATTGGATATCAGAATTATAATGAAAAAGGCCCGTTTTTCCATTCAGACCAGCCTCTTGGTGCTTATCATAATACTTAACCTCCTTATTGCGGTTCATATAAGCGTTGATACATATAAGGCCTGGCGAAATTATAATAATGCCCGTCTTATCAAACACGGTTCTGTTGCGGTAAATAAGATGTTTGATACCAGCAAGCATCTTTCGCAGGAACGCTCAATCACCATGTCTGCGATCTATACGCCAACAGATGCACTTCTTGAGCAGATGAAAAAAGCCCGCCTACTTTCTGATAATGATATACTTCAGGCCCTTGATGTGCTTAAAGATGCCAATACTCAGGAAGTGACTCAAGCGAAGGTACGGGTCAGTGAAAGTTATGATGCGCTAAAAAAACTGCGTGAACAGATAGATTATAACATCAAAGAAGATAATAAGCCGACCTCGGAATACGCCCTGAAAGTTTTTGATGTGAACACTACTTTGATAAGTGATGTTCATGATCTGATCGATGTTTATTCCCGTCCGATAATAACGCTTAACTCTGCAATAGCCCGCCAGATGCGCTTTTCGCACCTTGTATGGAACATCAATGAATATACTAGCCGTGAATATACAATAATAGGTAAGGCGATCGCGGAAAATAAACTTCCTTCTGGTGAGATACAAGATCAGCTTTTGATATGGCGCGGCCGCCTGCAATATGCTTGGGAGATAGGCCATGGGGCGTTGTTGAATAATAGCTGGGGCAATGAGGTAAAACCTTATCTTGATGAGGCGGAAGATCACTATGTGAAAGCATATGAGCAATTAAAGAATATGCCTTATTTATTTAGCTCTAATGCCGGATATACGCAGGCTAACAGAATTAAACTTTGGGCAAAGCTAGCTGCAGAAGTTAGCGACTCACTCAATGTCATGAATGATGAAGTGATGAAAATGAGTCGTAATTCCATTAATGATGTCCTTCATGATTCTGAGCGCAATATTTTTATAAACGTCACGCTTTTTATCGGCATGATAGTTTTGAGTTTTCTCACCTGGCAGATAATCACACGTCGGGTGTTCAGGCCGGTCAATTCTATAATCAGTGCATTATATAAGGCGATACGCGGTGAGGCTTATGAATTGCCTGATGGTGTATATAGCCGGGATGAGATTGGTAAGCTTGCAAAGGTGCTTGATATTTTCCACTTCAATGCCATGCAGCTGCAGGAACAACGTGATAAAGCAGAAGCTGCGAATATTGCAAAGTCAGAATTTCTTGCGAATATGAGCCACGAGATCAGAACGCCGATGAATGTTATACTAGGCCTTTCCGGCATATTGCAACAAACACAACCGCTGACAGACAAACAAAAAGAATGTTTGAGCACTCTGCATTTAAGCGCCGAATCACTTCTTTCGATCATCAATGATCTATTAGATTTTTCGAAGATAGAAACGCAGGGTGTGCAGCTTGAAAATATCGCTTTTGACCTTGCTAAACTTGTTGAAGAGGTAAATCTGCAAATGACAGTGAAGGCCGAAGAGAAGGGCCTTGCTTTCAAAACCAAACCTTCAAATATTGAAGATAAAATCTTTATTGGCGATCCAACACGCATTCGCCAGATATTAATGAATCTTTGCGGCAATGCGGTGAAATTCACTAATAAAGGTTCCATTACACTTTCTGTGCAATGCTCATATATAACCTATAACGGTAAGCATGAGATTCATATATCCGTTGCTGATACCGGTATCGGGATTCCGGAAGACAAGATCGATAGTATTTTTGAAAAATTCAGTCAGGCGGATTCAAGCATCACGCGCAAATATGGTGGCACTGGCCTTGGTCTTGCAATCACAAAAACCTTTATTGAGCGCATGGAAGGCCGCATCAAGGTGGAAAGTATTAACGGTAAAGGTTCGGTGTTCCACGTATATCTTTCTTTGCCATTGCAAACGAATGAAGAAATGGTCGAACAGAAAAATTATAAACTTTCAGATGAAGCGATTGAGGAAAAAGTAATACCTGATAGCGAAAAGAAAAATATTCTGATCGTCGAAGATTTTGCGCCAAACGCTTTTGTGGCTGCAGAATTTCTTAAATTATTCGGTTATAATTATGAGATAGCGGAAGATGGCTATCAGTGCCTGGAGAAATTCAAGCATAATAAATATGAAGCTATTTTGATGGATGTGCAGATGCAGGGGCTTGATGGTTATCAGACAACCCGAGAGATCCGCAACTATGAAAAACAGTTCAGTCGCAATCATACCAAGATAATTGGTATGACAGCACATGCCCTGCTTGGAGATCGTGAAAAATGCCTGGATGCCGGCATGGATGATTATCTCGCTAAGCCTTTTGATCCTAACGATCTAAAGCGCAAAATAGCAGCCTGAATTAAGCGGCCTTTTTCTTTTTTGCTTTCGGGTTGCCATGTTTTGGGCAATCCCACTTCATTGCAAGTTCAGCCAGATCATCAAGAACTTTATTAAGTTCATTACCACGCTTAGTGAAACTGTAAGTCACTTTCGGTGGAATAGTTGCCTCCTGCAGGCGCAAAACAATACCGGCTTCCTCAAGCATACGTAGGCGTTCGGTAAGCATTTTGCTTGAAATGCCTGGCATCTGCTTTTTTAACTGGCCAAATCTCATTTGCCCGTTATTGCGCAGCAGGTATAATATATAAGTTGTCCATGGCCCGCTTATAAGCCTTAAAAGCCCATCCATAGGGCATTCAGTGTCGCTATATTCTCTGATGGTTTTCATAAAGTAACCGGTTACTTAAAAGTGCCTACTTGTTAATAAATTATACTAAGTATATATAACATACATAGTTACTTTTTTCAACTAATATTAGAGGGAAGAAGTAAATTTAACAAAATATAGGAGTTTATTATGAGCGATAAAATTAAAGTAGCGGTGGTTTACCATTCAGGTTATGGCCATACAGAAGTGGTGGCAAATGCAGTTGGTAAAGGCGTTTCCGGTGCGGGTGCAGATGTAAAATTGGTTAAAGTTGCAAGCGATGGCACGGTTGCAGAGGAAGGTTGGGCTGATCTGAACGCAGCAGATGCGATCATTTTCGGTTCACCAACTTATATGGGCTCTGCCTCTGGTCCATTTAAAATCTTTATGGATGCATCGGCTAAAATATGGTTCACCAATGGCTGGAAAGATAAAATTGCCGGCGGCTTCACTAACTCTCACAGTTTGAGTGGCGATAAACTTGCTACCCTGCAGCAGTTCGTTGTGTTCGCAGCACAGCACGGTATGGTGTGGGTCAGCACAGGCACATTGCCAGGGCAGGGCGAGAACCACCAACGTAGTCCGGAAATAGAAAACCGTCTGGGCAGCTTTATCGGCGTTATGACACAGGCAGAAAATGCTGATCCTAAAATCACTCCTCCGAGCGGTGACTTAAAAACTGCAGAAAATTATGGCGCACGTATAGTGGCTGCAGCAAAAAGATGGAAAAAATAATCTTAATTGATTGAACT
The DNA here is from genome assembly GCA_048498735.1 of Pseudomonadota bacterium. Taxonomy (GTDB): domain Bacteria; phylum Pseudomonadota; class Alphaproteobacteria; order Rickettsiales; family UBA8987; genus JAMHZE01. The sequence continues at coordinate 152,682 of JBEHXK010000003.1, read as the reverse complement.
TTGATATTTATGTGCATAGATAATCGTAATGAAAATTTTTGCATATAAAGATAAAGGCTGGAAGGCGGGTAAATTGGAAAATGGCCAATACCTGCCTTTTGAGCTTGGGAATACTGGTGGCTGGGGTGAGGTGGTTTCTGCGCTTCACGAAGGTGGTGTAAGTAAGACCTTGCCTGCATTGAAAGCCGAACCACAGATCGCAATGCCCGTCTGTTCGCGCAATAAAATATTATGTGTGGGCCTGAACTATGTTGACCACGCTGCCGAAGGCAAACAGGATGTGCCAAAATATCCGAATATTTTTATTCGCTATAAGTCTTCCTTCGTTAAGGAAGGTGATGATATAATATTACCAAAGATATCCGAGAAACTTGATTACGAAGCTGAGCTGGTGATAGTGATCGGGCGTTCGGGCAGATATATCAAAAAAGAAAATGCCTTATCACATGTGTTTGGCTATATGCTTGGCATGGATGGCTCTGTGCGTGATTTTCAGAAGCGTGTTTCACAATGGGGCTTAGGTAAGAATTTTGATAATAGCGGTGCGCTTGGTAATTACATAATCACTGCTGATGAACTGCCTGATGGTGCAAAGAATTTAGAAATAATTTCCCGTCTTAATAGTTCTGTGATGCAGCGTGATAATACATCTAATATGATTTTTGATGTGCCATCTATCATCGCTGGTATATCAGAATCTATGACGCTCAATCCCGGTGACCTCATTTTAACCGGCACACCTGCAGGTGTTGGTTTTGCTCGTACTCCTCCGGTGTTCATGAAAAATGGTGATGAGCTTGAGATCGAGATCGAAAAGATCGGCGTGATGAGAAACAAGATCCGCGCAGAGAAATAATAATCTCTAATAATAAGTCAGGTCTTTCACTTTACCCCAGAAAACGCGGTAAGCAAAAACTGTATATGATGCAATACATGGTATGACCACAACCGCACCAACAAGAATTATTTTTAGCGATTCCGGTGCTGCTGCAGCTTCAAAGATCGTCATTTTTTCAGGCACGATATACGGATAGAAACTATAGGCTATACCAAAGAAACCTAAGGCAAATAGCCCAACTGCACCAACAAATGGCATCCAGCATAAGCGATCATTCTTCATTGGCAGGTCGCGCAAAAGCAGTTCAAGTTTTATCACCAGCCACGCAGTAAGTAGTGGAAATGGGAAAAGATAAAAAAGGTGACTTGGTGTGAACCAGCGATCGTAGATACGATGCGAGATTATAGGCGTTATGATAGAAACAATGAGCATACCGAATGCGATACCAGCAAGTGATCTTCTCGCCCAGTAAACAGCTTTTTCCTGTAATTTACCTTCGGTTTTCATTATCAACCAGCCGGCACCAACGAAGCTATATCCACCAAGCAGGCAGGCGCCTGCAAGTATGCTGAATATCACACTCACTATATTGAAAGTGAAGCCGAGTATGTAATAACCAAGCATGTAACCTTGCGAAAATGTAGCGATCATGGAGCCCGCCATGAAGGTTTTATCCCATAAATGTTTGTGGTGATCTTTCGCTTTTGCACGGAAATCGAACGATACGCCGCGAAGGATCAACCCGCCAAGCATGGCTGCTACAGGCAGATATAATGCGGTGAGGATTATTCCATGCGCAACCGGGAAGGCAACCAGCAGAATGCCGACACCCATCACCAGCCAGGTTTCATTAGCATCCCAGAAGGGCCCGATAGAGGCGATCATTTTATCTTTTTCACCCTTGGTCGCATAGCGCATAAGGATGCCTACGCCTAAATCATAACCATCAAGTATCACATAGGCGAGGATCGATATCCCCATCAGTGCCATGAAAACAAGTGCGAGCCAGTTATCGTTTGCAAATACATCCATAACTATACTCCTTTCTTGCTTACTGCGCGTGCGATCGCAGCGGATGAAAAGCCTTTTTCAGATAAATTTTTATTACCCTTTGCCGCCTTGCGCGCCATATAAAATACCACCGATATGAATGAGATTATAAGAATAGTATATAATGTCATATACATTGTGAGTGTCAGTTTTATCATTGGGCTTGGCACGTTAGAAGCTGCATCTGAAGTTTTCAAAAGGCCATACACAAGCCAGGGCTGGCGTCCTATCTCAGTTGTGCACCAGCCTGCAACCGTTGCCACCCATCCGGAAAAACTCATGAATACTAAAACCCAGGCAAATAATACTCCTGGCGAATTATCACGATGAAGTTTGAAACTGCCAAACCATGCAGTTAATAACATCATCACGCCCATACCAACCATGATGCGGAAAGACCAGAAGATCGGTGCCACTGGCGGGTGAACGCCTTCAAACTCATTCAGGCCTTTTACCTCACCATCCCAACTGTGAGTAAGTATAAGGCTTGATAATTTTGGTATCTCGATATTATGTTTATTCACATGCTCTTTTTCATCAGGCAATGCGAAGAGTTCTAGAGGAATGCCTTTCTGTGTTTGCCATATGCCTTCGATTGCGGCTATTTTCGCAGGTTCATATTTCATCGTGTTAAGCCCATGTGCATCACCTGCAATTATCTGGATCGGGATAAGAAGGGCGGCAAGATATAGGCCGGTTTTCATCGCGATTATCACGCCCTTGCTTTTATCATAGCGCAACCAGCGATAAGCCGAGATACCTGCAACAAGGAAAGCAACAGTAAGTGCAGATGCAAGCAACATGTGAACAACGCGATATGGCATAGATGGGTTGAAAACCACCTCCAGCCAGCTTGTTACATGTGCCTTGCCGTCGATCATCTTAAAGCCAGTTGGTGTGTGCATCCATGAATTCAGTACCAGAATCCAGAATGCCGAAAGTGTTGTGCCGAAGGCAACAAGCACGGTTGCTATAGTATGTACGCGATTGGAAACATGCTTCCAGCCGAATAACATTATGCCAAGGAAAGTTGCTTCCAAGAAGAAGGCTGTCAACACTTCATAGGCAAGAAGCGGGCCCGCGATATTGCCGACAGTCGCCATGAAACCAGGCCAGTTAGTGCCAAATTGGAAAGACATTGTGATGCCGCTCACCACACCAAGTGCAAAACAAAGTGCAAAAACCTTCACCCAGAAACGGTAATTATCCATCCAATATTCTTTCTTGGTGGAATTATAACGAACTTTGAAAAATAGCAAAAACCAGCCGAGCGCGATCGAGATAACAGGAAATAAAATATGGAAAGTAATGTTTGCCGCAAATTGAATCCGCGCAAGCATTAAAGCATCCATAACATCTCTCCCTTATGTAAAATATAAAATCTTAAAACTCAAAAACTGAAATTATGCAGCCTTAGCTTTATGCTTTGATTCAACTTCAGCAAAAGCCCAGTCTAGCCATTCAGTCAGTGTTTCAAGATCTTTCGCTTCAACGGTCGCGCCGCCCCAGATGCGGATTCCCGCAGGTGCATCACGATATGCGCCAATATCATAAGCGACATTCTCTTTATCTAAAGTTGAAACGATCTCTTTAGCGATTGCCTGTTGTTCATCAGACCCAAGAGCCTTATACCAAGGTGCTACGATCTCAAAACAGATTGAAGTGTTTGAAGTGATTTCAGGTTTTTTCGCAAGGAAATCAACCCAGTCAGTTTTCTTAACCCATGAAGAAAGTGTTTCAAGATTCTTGTTGCTGCGTGCAATAAGTGCATCAAGGCCACCAAGAGATTTAGCCCATTTCAGGCCATCAAGCGCATCTTCAACTGCAAGCATTGAAGGTGTGTTGATAGTTTCACCTTCGAAAATTCCGGCATTAAGTTTGCCATCTTTTGCTATACGGAAAATTTTAGGAAGTGGCCAAGCCGGCTTATAAGTTTCAAGCCTTTTTGCTGCGCGAGGAGAAAGGATCAGCATACCGTGAGCTGCTTCACCGCCCATAACTTTCTGCCATGAATAAGTTGTAACATCGAGTTTATCCCAAGGCATTTTCATTGCGAAAACTGCTGAAGTTGCATCGTTGATAGTTAAACCTTGGCGGTCAGCTTTGATCCAATCACCATTAGGAACTTTCACACCGCTTGTAGTGCCATTCCAGGTGAATATAACATCACGATTGCAATCAACCTGAGTTAGATCAGGTAGTTCACCATATTTTGCTTCGAATGTGCGAACATCTTTCACTTTTAGTTGTTTTACAACGTCAGTTATCCAGTCTTTACCGAATGATTCCCAAGCAGCAATATCAACACCGCGCTCGCCAATGAAGTTCCAAAGTGCAAGTTCAACTGCACCAGTATCAGAAGCAGGAAGAATGCCGATATAATAATCAGCAGGAACTTGTAAAATTTCGCGGGTAAGATCGATAACTTCTTTCAGTTTCGCTTTACCAAGTTTTGAGCGATGGCTGCGGCCAAGTGCGGCGCCTTTAAGTGCATCTAAGCTCCAGCCCGGACGTTTTGCTGTAGGGCCGGAAGAAAAACATGGGTTATTCGGTTTTTTTGATGGTTTTGACATGGGAATTTGAATGTTTATTTGTTTCTGGCCTTATAGAGCAAATATTTCCGATAATCCACCATTATTTTGGATTTCGCTGACATGTTTGCCTGGCCTGAAAGGCGCAGGATAGTTGACTAAAATAGTAAGTTTATTTTCTAAAAATTACTTCTTTTTAGATTTGGCTTTTGTTGATTTTTTAGCTGCGGGTTTTTTAGCAGTTTTCTTTTCTGTTTTTGCCTCAGCTTCTGCAGGTGCTTCATCAGTTTTCTTTTTCTGGAAACCACGAGGTTGCTTTGGTTTGTCAACAATTGCAACGGCTTCATCAAGGCCAATTGTATAAAGTTTTTCTTTCTCTTTCAGTGAGAAGAATTTTTTATCATGTGAAAGATATGGCCCGAATCTGCCAACATTCGCGAGAATCTCTTCGCCTGTAACCGGGTGTTTACCAACCACGCGCGGCAGGCTTAACATATGTTCCGCCTTTTCAAGCGTTATGGAATCTATCGGAGTGCCTTTAGCGATGGATGCACGTTTAGGTTTGGTTTTGCCTTCAGCTTCACCAAGCTGAACATATAGGCCATATGGCCCAACACGAAGGGTTATTTCCTTGCCGGTTTTGCTATCGATGCCGATAACTTTGGTTTCAAATTTCGCGACCTTTTCTTTTTCGGCTTTCAATTCTTCTTCTGATAAACCACTTTGTGCATCAGCTTCTTCAGAAGCTTTTTTATCAGCAAAATTGTCGATCTGCTGAGTGTAATCACATGTCGGATAGTTCGAGCAGCCAAGGAATGCGCCGAACTTGCCGGTTTTCAAACTCAGGCGACCGGTTTTGCATTTCGGGCATATGCGCGCAGTTTCAACATTTTCACCGTGGAAGAAAACGTGTTCCAGGTCTTTATCAAGTTTATCAAGTACCTCAGTGATGCGGATTTCCATCGCTTCATCGACATTCTTTTTGAAATCACCCCAGAATTGCTGCAGAGCTTTGCGCCATTCTAATTTACCTTCAGAGATCTGATCGAGTTCATCTTCCAGATTTGCAGTGAAATCATATTCAACATATTTATGGAAGAAATCTTCCAGGAACGCAGTAACCAGGCGACCGCGCATTTCAGGGATGAAGCGGCGTTTATCAAGTTTTACATAGCCACGATCCTGCAGAACGGAAAGAATTGCCGCATATGTTGAAGGGCGACCAATGCCAAGTTCTTCAAGTTTTTTAACCAGACTTGCTTCGTTATAGCGCGGAGGAGGCTGGGTAAAATGCTGATCTGCTTTAGGGTTTTCACCTTCTTCCACTTTAGCGAATGAAACTTTATCACCATTATTAAGTGCCGGGAGGATACCTTCCTGATCTTCATCCTCACCATCATCAATATCTTCATGGTATAGGCGGAAGAAGCCATCAAACACGATTGTTTGGCCGGTTGCACGGAATGTGAATTGCTTATCAGCACTTTGTATATCAGCGGTGACCTGGTCAAGAAGGGCTGATTCCATCTGGCTTGCCATCATGCGCTTCCAGATGAGATCATATAATTTCAGTTGATCAGAATCTAAATATTTTGAAAGCTGTTCAGGCTTTTTAAGGCTATCTGTAGGGCGGATCGCTTCGTGTGCTTCCTGCGCGTTCTTTTGTTTAGACTTATAGAAACGCGGTTTTTCAGGCAGATATTTATCGCCGAAATTCTTTTGTATCGCATCACGGGTGCGGTGCATTGCCTCGGGTGCAACATCAACGCCGTCAGTTCTCATATATGTAATAAGACCAGTGGTTTCACCGCCGATATTAACGCCTTCATATAATTTCTGCGCAACCATCATGGTTTTTTTTGCCGAGAACCCAAGTTTGCGGCTGGCTTCCTGTTGCAGGGTTGAAGTGGTGAATGGAGGTTTTGGATAGCGCGATACGGTTTTTTTCTCAACGCTTGTAACGCTGAAAGCCTGCGGTCTTATAGCGTTTAGAATCTTATCAGCTTCGGCTTGATTTTGAACTGAAAGCTTTTCAAGCTTTTTGCCGAATGCATAAGTTAAGTTAGTATCGAAGATCTTTGATTCAGGGTTCAGGAAGCTCGCATGAACCGTCCAATATTCATCAGCTTTAAAGCGTTCGATCTCATTCTCGCGTTCACAGATCAGGCGAAGTGCAACTGACTGAACACGGCCGGCAGAACGGCTGCCTGGCAGTTTACGCCATAGCACCGGAGATAATGTGAAGCCCACCAGATAATCAAGTGCGCGACGTGCCTGCTGGGAATTAACCAGATCCATATCAAGATCACGCGGGTTAGCCATAGCTTCCGTGACGGCTGATTTGGTGATGGAGTTAAACGATACACGTTTAACCGGGAAATTTTTCGGAATGATTTTACTTTTGCGTAAAACTTCCAACACGTGCCACGAAATGGATTCACCCTCACGGTCAGGATCGGTTGCGAGTATCAGGGAATCAGCCTTTTTAACGGCATCTTCAATTGCCTTGATGTGTTTTTTAGAATTAGGAGAAACCTGATACAATATTTCAAAATTATCATCAGGAAGGACGGAGCCGTTTTTTGAAGGCAAATCACGCACGTGACCATAAGATGCAAGCACCTTATAATCTTTGCCAAGATATTTCTCGATGGTTTTGCTCTTGGCCGGCGATTCTACTATTACTACATGTGTCATTTTGTGCTGTCTGATATCCAGTTCAAGAAGTCTTTTGAACCCTGTTTTATTTCAAGCATAATTATACAAGGGTTATCAAAACTGTGCTCTTTTTTGATCATCTGTTCTAATTCTGCATATTTCTCGATAGTCGTCTTTAATATAAGTGTGTATTCATCGCCCTGCTCAATAGAGCCATTCCACCAATATAGCGAGGAAACTTTTCCGCCCACGTTGGCACAGGCTGCAAGCTTATATCTCACGGCATTCTCAGCAAGCTTGAAGGCCTCGCGTTCATCAGGCGTGGTGACATATACCATGCAATATTTAGCTGCTTCACTCATTACTGAACGGCTTGCCCTTCAGCAGAAGATGATTCTTCAGGCCTTTTAGCGACTGCAACCATCGCCGGTTTCAATATGCGTTCTTTAATTTTATAACCAGCACCTATCAGGCTTACTACGCATCCATCCTCCACTTCAATAGTAGGTACCTGGGCGATTGCCTGGTGATAGCGGTAATCGAATTTTTCACCGACTGGCGGCGCAATACGTTCAATGCCGTGCTTGGTGAACACGCGGGAAAGTTCCTCTATGGTCATATCAATGCCGCGAAGGATGTTCTTATAGAGTTCATCCTCAGCGTTAGGGATTGCTTCACGCGCCCTATATATATTTTCAGACAGGGTGATCATATCCTGAGCGAAACCGGTAACGGCATATTCGCGGGCATCTTTAATATCTTTAGTGGTGCGGTTGCGCAGATTTTGCATCTCAGCAAGCAGGCGCAGGTTCCTATCCTCAAGATCAGCGATCTGTTCTTGCGGGGTCATGCCACCTTCAACCTTGTCACCTTCAGGATCAGGTTTGGAAAGGTCAGGAGTTGCAGTTTCCTCAACAAATTCCTGTTCAAGCGGTGATTTCTCTTTTTCTTCTTTCATCTCTTTATTTATTGAATTTCATGTAAGTAATTAGTAAAAAAGAATAATTTTTCAAGGTATTTCTTATATGAGTAAAAGACCACAGGGCCGAAGACCCAATGAATTACGCGCTATTGAGATCATTCCGAACGTTTCGGATTATGCAGAAGGAAGCTGTATTGTGTCATTCGGGCGCACAAAAGTTCTATGCACCGCAACGGTTGATGAATATGTGCCGCCATTCCTGAAAGGCAAGGGTGAAGGCTGGGTAACGGCAGAATATGGCATGTTGCCGCGTTCAACCCATTCGCGTGTGCCGCGTGAGGCAGTGAAGGGCAAGCAGGGCGGTCGCACTGTTGAAATACAAAGACTTATTGGAAGATCACTTCGTGCAGTAATGGATATGGAAAAGCTTGGTGAGAGGCAAGTTATAATAGATTGTGATGTGATAAATGCCGATGGCGGAACCAGAACGGCATCAATAACAGGTGGATATGTAGCGCTTTATCTGGCGATGAAAAAGCTCAAAAGCCAGGGGAAGATATATCAGTTCCCGATAATAGATTCAGTTGCGGCGGTTTCATGCGGGATATCAGAAGGTGAGGCGGTATTGGATCTGGAATATACGGAAGATAGCGCGGCGGAGGCCGACGCGAATTTCATCCTGACCGGATCTGGCAAGATAATAGAGATACAATGCACCGCAGAGCAATATGCTTTCGATGATGAGCAGTTCAATGAAATGTATGCCCTGGCGAAAAAAGGCATTGCAGAACTGATCGAGATACAAAAGAAGATTTTGGGTTAATTTCTTATTTCATTTATTTTCTTTATTTAAATTAAAGAATGTAGGCGCCTACAATCATCCGTGAAGGAAATATATCCTACCTTCTTTTTGGCAGAGGGAAACACGGGGATGAAAAACCCGCACCCTACCCGGAAGGCGAAATCATGAATTATGAACAAGGTTAACTTGAACTGCATCGTAACGCGAAAACCTTATCCGTTCATCTCTTTAACTTGCGCAAGTTTATAAGAATATTTTACACGAATCTGAGGATAGCTCCCCATGACTTATAGTATATATGTGTGCTGAATGGGCGGAAGTATCTGAAAGAAAAATTTTTAAGAAAATCAGAAATTGTCGAAATCGTATTTTTCCTTGAGGGATTTTTTTACATCCTCAGGAACTTCCTCGCCATAGCCGGAAGCAATGATCTTGCCGTAATCAGCAAGGTCATAACTGTCGCCGGGTTTGTGATTAAGGAATTGTTCTTTCTTTTCTTTATCGACAAGAATGAAATACCATGCAACTTCGCCGGTTGAATCACGACCCATAACCTGGAAGCAGAGATCTGTGCGGGAACGGATCAGGTGATCCATGAAATTATTTTTATCACGTGCGATGTGAGAAGAATCTTCGTTCGCGCCATCCTGCAGGTCATCGCGCGGGCCGATGCTCGGTTTTTCTTTTGCTTTGTCGACAGGGGATTTTTTAGTGATCCTGTCTAAAAATGATTTCTTCTCTTCGCTCATAAGTAGATAATATATAAATATATCTATAGTTTAATATTTTTTAACTTATATACATACGCAATTATCTCTGCGACCGCTTTATAGTGTTCAATCGGTATCTCTTCATCGATCTCAGATGTTTCGTATAATGCTCTGGCAAGGTTACGGTTAGTAACCACCTCAACCCCGCTTTTTTCTGCTATTTTTATAATATTAAGGGCTATGATGTCAATACCCAAAGCAAGCACTCTTGGGGCTTTCATGCTGCCCTGTTCATATTTTAGCGCAACGGCATAGTGGGTAGGGTTACGGATGACCACATCAGCCTTGGGAACGGCAGCAATCATGCGCCTTCTGGCCCGTTCCTGGCGAATTTGCCGCAGTTTGGCCTTAACTTCGGGGTTACCTTCGGTTTGCTTATATTCCTCTTTTATCTCCTGGCGGGTCATACGCAGGGATTTCATATATTCAAACCTCTGGTAGAGATAATCTATCAGTGCAACCAGAAGCATCATGACAGTGGCGGATAATATGATGAGGAAGGTGAGGTGGCTGTATATCCTGATAATGCCGCTCAGGCTAACTTCTACTGCACCTAAGATCTCATTCTGGTAGGTTTTGAAGATCATATAGGTGGCATAAGCGATAACTGATATCTTCATTACGCCTTTGACGAACTCTACAAATGATTTGAGTGAGAAAAGCCTGCCGAAACCTTTCATCGGAGATATCTTCTCGAGTTTAGGGATAAGTGGTTCGGCTGAAAAGACTATGCCATTCTGTATCAGGCTTGAAAGCAGCACCATGAATAAGCATAAAGCCACCGGAATGAAGAAAATGAAAAGCGACTTCTTGAAAAGCATAGTGAAGAAGTGGCTGAAATTCTGGTAATTAAGTTCGATATCATCTGGCTGAGTGATGAAACGCTGCAAAAAGCTTATGGCATTTTTGCTATATGCAGGAATAAGCCAGACAACAATGATTGCAAACGATACGAACAGCAGAAAACTTGTCACTTCGCGCGAGAATGCCACCTGGCCCTTTTTGACCGCTTCTTCAATACGTCGGTTGGTGGGTTCCTCCGTCTTCTCTAAATCGTCATCGCCTTCTGCCATATATTAAAAATATTGCTGATTATTACTGATTTACTTTCTACAATAGCAGTCTGATGGCGTTATATCAAAATATAATAAGAAGGTTTATAAAAATCCTACTCTGGCTGCTGATCTATCTGATGCTTGCAGCAGCTGTGGGTGTGGCGTTCGTGCTTTACTGGTCTTACGGGCAGCAGAAGAAAGTGCCTTCGCAGGTTCTGACGCAGATCGAGCATGTGTTCGACGCCTTTATGCCTGATTCGCACATGTTCATTGGTAGCGCTGATGTGAAGTTCAGCAGTATGCAGAAAGGTTTCGCCATGAACCTGAACAACACCTATGTGAAAATGGGTGAGAATGTTAATATCTCGATCCCGAAGATCAGGATGAAGATAAACCTTAATGATCTTGCCCATGCGCGATTGAATTTCCGTGAAGTGAATATGGATAATGCCAAGTTCATCATCGCCGGGAATGTAGGGGCAGAAGAATTCACCAACTCGGCATCACATGATTTTCTGAATCTATATAAGCTGATGATAGCCGGGCTATTCAATAAGATCGATAAACGCGGCAATGATCTGCCGGTTGAAAAGATCGATATGAATAATGCAATATTCAGTTTCAATAAAGGCGGGCAATATGAAACCTGGAAGATAGATAGTGCGAACTTACGCTTTTTCTCGTTGCAGAACACCACTTACTTAAGCACACAATTAAAGAGCAATGTTTTTGGAAAGGATAGCGAAGTTAATGCCGATGCAAGATTGCTGGAGAAAGATACAGTTCTGGTGAAACTTGAATATAAGAACATGCCTTCACAGGTGCTGGCTGGGCTTTCGAAGGAGTTTGACTGGTTCAACTCATTAAAGCCGGTGATGAATGGAACCGCTTCAATGGTGATGGATAAAAGCGGGCAGGCGACATCGATCCTGCTTGATAGCGATATAAAATTTGAGAAGGAAGAAGTGCAGGATACCAGCATAGGATTTAAAGGAACTATGGACCTGGCAGCCAAGGATGGTGATTCGGTTCTGGTGCCGAAAGTTCACGGCGAGGTGAAGCTGAAAGATGTTGATATGCAGAAACTGCCAATATTATGGCCGGAAAAATATGGAACTAATGTGCGCGAACAGGTGCTGAAGAATTATACCAAAGGAACATTCAGCAATGTTTCAGTTGATTTTGATTTTCTCTATAGCGATATAAAATTCACCCGTATCACCTCAGAAAAATATGCGATCAAAGGTGATATAGTGAATACTGACGTGATTTATAATCCTGATTTTCCGCCGGTTGAAAAGGTTGATGGCCATTTTGTATATGACGGCAATAATGTGCTGGTGGATATGCAGAAAGGTTCGATGGGTAAGCTGCAATTCGGCCCTTCAAATGTGAAGATAGAAGGCCTTGGCACGGAGAAAGTTATATTGGAAATCACCGGCACCGCAACGGGTGATGTGATGAGTTTGAAGCCGCTGATGAAAAGTATTTTCAAAGGGCGCGATGCAAGTTTCTTCTACAATACACGCGAAATGTCATCCGATTCAGACATAAAATTCTATTACAGGGATAATGTGAACAAAGGTTTCGACCCGCAATATCTGAAGATGGATGTGCAGGCAAAGCTGACGAATGTTGTGATCAAGGATGTATTCAAAGGCATCAATTTGAAAGCCGATGCGCTGGATATGAAGATCGATGGCACCGGGTTGAATATAAGCGGTGACGCAAATGTTAACGATGCACCTTCACATGTGGATGTTTCGCTTGGGTTTAGTGCGGATAATATTATGTCGGTGAAATATAGCGGCAAGATGGAAGCCGCGAACCTTACAGATATTATGCCAGATATAAAAGATTATGCCGATGGGCCGCTGGATGTGCAGTTTGAATATCAAAGTGAAGGGGAGCGGAATTATTTTGATGGCAAGATCGATATGGTTGATGCTGCAGTGAAGTTGCCGCAACTCGCATGGGCAAAGAATAAGGGTGAGTTTGCCTCTATTTCATTTGGTGGAAAATATATTAGGGATAAGCAAGTTGATGTTAGCGATCTGCAGCTAATTTCGGGTAATAGCGTTTCCAAGGGTATTGCAACAATATCGCTTAATGACCAGATCGCCGATGAGGTATATTTCAAGCAACTAACGCTTGGACGCAATGATGCGGAGGTTTATGCCAGCCGCAGTTCAGTGAATAAGAAAAACCCTTTATATACTATAAAAATCACTGGTAAAGCATATGATGCATCCAAAATATTTGATGCTATACAGCATAAATCAGCTTCAAATGGTGCGGTGAATCTTGAACTGGCAGTTGATGAAATGCTGATGAATAATGATGAAGTGTTGACCAACACTAAAGTGAAAATGAACTGCGATGCTGATAAGTGCAATAGCGGCAGCCTGAATGGGACCTTCAGGGAAGGCGGCGTGTTGAATGCCAACCTGAAACCGGCAGAGGAAACAAATGCAACAACGGCAGAAGCGATCAGACGTTTTTCTATAACCTCTGATAATGCGGGTGCAGTGCTGAAAGGCATCGGGTTTTCTGGTAATATTGATGGTGGCGAATTACAGGTGCTTGGTGATATGGGTGCTGATAAGGATAAAGACCTTACGGGGAAAATAAAAATGCGAGGCTTCCACCTGCAGAATACACCGATATTAACAAAAATATTCTCGCTTGCCTCATTTACAGGAATTCTGAATCTGTTCACCAACTCAGGTGTTTCAATGAAAGAATTGAAAGGAAATTTTTTCGTGAAGGATAATCATTTTGTGATCACTGATCTTGCTTCATATGGCGATTCCCTGGGGTTTACTACGCAGGGTAATGTTAACTTGAAAGATACTACAGTTGATCTTTCCGGTGCGGTGACACCTTCATATGCGGTGAATTCATTCCTGGGCCGTGTGCCGCTTATAGGCAGGATTTTCACCAGCAATCCTGGTGAAGGGTTGATAGCCGCGAATTATCGCGTAAAAGGAAAATATCCGGATGTGGATGTGAGTGTTAACCCGCTTTCAACATTAACGCCAGGTTTTCTGCGCAAGATTTGGGGGCAGGCAGATACGGATATTGATGATATGAATGATAATGAAAGCGATGCTGGGAAGGAAGAAGAGAAAAAATAATGGATAAGGAAAAGATACATAATCTGCCGCCGATCAGTGAAGTTTTGAAAAGCCATGGATTTTATACCAAGCGTTCGCTGGGGCAGAATTTTATTTTTGATCTGAACGTTACTACAAAAATAGTGCGCTATGCGGGCCCATTGGAAGGCAGGCTGGTGATTGAGGTAGGGCCTGGTGTTGGTTCGCTTTCAAGGCCGATATTGCTGGGCGGTGCAGAAAAATTCATCGCCATTGAAAAGGATGAAAGAACTTTGCCGATATTGAAAAATCTGGAAGAACTTTCACACGGAAAATTCGAAGTGCTTTCAGAAGATGCGTTGAATGTGGATTATCGAAAACTGAAAGAGCAATATGGTTTGCCGGTGAAAGTGATCGCAAATCTGCCATATAATGTTGGCACGGAATTGCTGCTGAAATGGCTTGAAAATATTGATCTGTTTGAATCATTAACGCTGATGTTCCAGCGTGAAGTGGCAGAGCGTATATGCGCAAAACCGGGTGATGAGGCTTATGGCAGGCTTTCAATAATCTCGCAGTTATTGGCTGATTGCCAGATAATGTTCGATGTTGCGCCAACGGTTTTCTTCCCGCCGCCGAAGGTTTATTCATCGATCGTGAATATTACGCCATATGAAAAACCTAAGTTCGAGGTTGATTTAAATAAATTAAAAAATGTAACGCGTCATGCATTTTCACAGCGCAGAAAATCGATCAGGAATTCGCTGAAAGGTGCTTTTGGTGAGCGCATCGAAGAAGTTTTGAAAGAGCTGAATATCGATTCTAACCTGCGCGCGGAGAATTTGAGCGTTGAGCAGTTCTGCAAACTTGCAAACCTAAGCTGATCTTTCGCCTAGCACTTGGCCGGCAAGATATAACGAACCGCATATCACCACGCGATTATTTTTACCCTTGGATTGTGAAATAGCGATGCCAACTGAATCAGCGATGCTACAGCGCACTTTGGGATTTTCACAGGCGGCGATCAATTCTTCCGGATCGCGGTAATCTTCTTTGGTTATAGGCACGGCGATTATTTCATCAAAACTTTCAGATATATTTTTCATGAAGGTTTTATAATCTTTGGTTTTAAGCATGCCAATTATTGCGATATTTCTTTTGAGATTCTTCTTATTTTCATCGCGGATAAATTCAGCGATTATACGCGCGGCATCTTCATTATGACCGCCATCCAGATATATATTTGGTTCAATTTTTTCCAAACGTGCGGGCCACTTTGCAGCTTGTAAACCCAGTGCTATTGCAGTTTTACTTAAATCCAATTCAATGGCGGCCCTTACTGCGGTAGCAGCGTTGATATATTGATGCATACCCGCAAGTGAAACTGCAGGTAATTTTAAATTGATATCAGAAGTTTTGAAAATGAAACTGCCATCATTTTCGATTTTGTATGAAAAATCCTTACCAAGAAAATAAGCCGGCGAGTTTTTCACTGCTGCCTCATCAGCAATAACTTTTGCGGCTTCCGGTAATTGTTTTGAAACTATGCACGGAGTGTTCGGTTTTATGATAGCAGCTTTTTCTGCCGCAATGCTTGCAATATCATGCCCGAGGAACTCCATATGATCAAAAGAAACAGGCGTTATTATTGTGAGTATTGGATTTGGCGCGCCATTCTGCCCCATGATATTGCTGGCATCAAGGCGACCACCCAAACCGGTTTCAAGCAGAACATAATCTGCCTTCACTACCGAAAATGCAAGCATCGCTGCAAGCGTTGTGGCTTCAAAGAATGTTAAATTCATACCCTCACAATTTTCACGAACGACATCAAGCGCCTCATTAATATCTTCATCACTGATCTGGTTATCGGCAAGGACTATTCTTTCATTGAATTCCACAAGATGAGGGGAAGTATAGACATGACATTTTTTGCCGGCGGCATTAAGCATTGCTTTTAAAAATGCAATTGTTGAACCTTTGCCGTTAGTGCCAGCAACATGAATAACAGGCGGCATTTTATGATGTGGGTTCTCAAGAATTTCGAGTGCCTGAAACATACGATGCAGACCTAGATCTATCGGTTTTGCTCCTAACGGTATGGGCCATTCAGGCATTTTCATAATAAACTCAATAGTATATTTGCTTTAAGGCAGCGGCCATAAAAAGCTGGGTTTTATTGCCTTTTTAACAATTCCAAGTTATATAGGGGCGAATTTTAAAATCCATAGAAATGCCTAAAAATAATGGCAAATGAAATAATTACATTCGGCTGTAGATTAAATGCCTATGAATCTGAGGTGATAAAGGGCCACCTAGATAAGGCTGGCCTGGATGATGCTGTGGTGTTTAACACATGTGCGGTGACCAAGGAAGCAGAGCGCCAGGCAAAACAGGCGATCAGAAAATATGTACGCGAAAACCCGAATTCGAAAGTTATTGTGACCGGTTGCGGTGCGCAGGTGAACCCGGAGAATTATAGCGGCATTGCCGGTGTTCACAAAGTGATCGGCAATGAAGAGAAAATGAAAGGCGAGACATATGCCGCACTGAAATTTGATGTGCCAGAAACAGAAAAAGTTGCAGTGAATGATATAATGTCGGTTACGGAAACGGCATCACACCTGATAACTTCGATGCAGGATAAAGCCCGTGCTTTCATGCAGGTGCAGAATGGCTGTAACCATCGTTGTACTTTTTGTATTATTCCTTATGGCCGTGGGAACAGCAGGTCGGTTCCTGTAGGTGAGATCGTAACTCAGGCAGAATTGCTGACCAGGCAAGGTTATGGAGAGTTGGTTTTGACTGGCGTTGATATTACCGATTATGGTTTGGACTTGCCGGGTAAGCCGCAGCTTGGCCAGATGGTAAGAAGATTGTTGAAACTGAATCCGGATATAAAACGCCTCAGACTTTCATCAGTTGATGTGGCTGAGATCGATGAGGATATTTTCTGGTTGCTTGAAAATGAACCGCGATTCACACCTTATTTTCACCTGAGTTTACAATCGGGTGATGATATGATCTTAAAGCGCATGAAGCGCAGGCATTTGCGCACAGACATAATTAATTTCGCAGAAAAGGTAAGGAAGATCAGGCCAGATGTTGTTTTTGGTGCTGATATAATCGCCGGATTCCCGACTGAAAGTGATGAGATGTTCAAGAGTTCGCGCGATATAATTTCTGAAGTTGGAATTATTTACGGCCATATTTTTCCATACTCAGAACGTGAAGGAACGCCTGCAGCTAAAATACCTGCGAATAAGCAAGTGCCGGGAAATATCAGAAAAGAACGCGCAGCCGAATTAAGAAATGCATGCAATGAAGAGCTGAATAAATTCCTGCAGGGCCGTGTTGGAAAAATGGAAGAGGTGCTGGTGGAGAAGGGTAACCAAGGCCGTACCGAACATTTCGCACAGGTGAAACTCACAAATAATTATAAAGTGGGCGAGTTTGTTAAAGTGCCAGTTAACGCAGTTGAAGGCCAGTTCTTACTTGAAGCCTGCTAATGGTTGTAAATAGTGCTGCCGCTGCTTTTCTTGAAATCTTCAATTTCTTCAATGGTGCCCTGCATCTCGATATTATATTCCTTCATCTTGCGATAAAGGGTCGAACGGCCGATATCGAGCACTTTTGAAACTTTAGAGATATTGTAATTATAGAATTCAAGCGCGTTGACGATGATATCACGTTCATGCTGGGCGATGGTTTTAAATTTCGCCTCTTTCGCATTGGCAAAAGCGATATTATCCGGGCGGATCTGCTTCTGCATGATAGAATCTTCACCTGTGCCTTTGCTTATAGCGCTCAGGATATTTTCAAAATCATACATTGAAAGCTTATCGCCATTACTTAGAACTATGGCGCGATAGATCGCGTTTTCCAACTGGCGCACATTGCCTGGCCAGTGATATTCACGCAGCATGGAAACAAGTTCATTTTCAAGCTGCATGATCTTTTTCTTTTCGCGCAGGCAGATCTTTTCAACAAAGTGCTGCAGCAGGGAAGGTATATCATCCTTACGCTGTTTGAGAGAAGGGACATCTACATTGAAAACATTCAGGCGATAATAAAGATCTTCACGGAAACGGCCTTCTGCAACCGCCCTTTCAAGATCTTTATTGGTCGCAGAGATTATGCGAACATCCACATCAATTTCCTTGGCGGCACCAACAGGTTCCACCTCAAAATTCTGTAAAACACGCAGTAACTTCACCTGAGTTTCAAGCGGGAGTTCACCGACCTCATCAAGGAAGATGGTGCCGCCATGAGCTTCACGGAATTTACCCAGTGATTTTTCAGTGGCGCCTGTGAAAGACCCCTTTTCATGGCCAAATAATATACTTTCGGCAAGGTTGTGAGGAATGGCACCGCAATTAACCGCAACAAAAGGTTTGTTTGCACGCGAGCTATTGCAATGGATAGAGCGGGCGAATAATTCCTTACCAACACCGCTATCGCCAGTTATCATCACGGCGATATTGGATTTTGCTGACTTCTTGGCCTGGTTTACAGTTTTTTGTATAGCAGGTGAAGTGCCGATAATATCTTCAAAGCTGTATCTGTTATTGTTAAAGCTGTTCAGCTTTTTGATCTCCTTACGAAGGCCGGCCATTAAGCGCACATTATCTATAGAAACTTTAAGGCGTTCAGGCCCATCCTGTTTTTCAATGAAATCAACCGCGCCCAGGCGAATTGCCTCAACGGCTTTTTTAACATCACCATAGGCGGTGTTTATAATTATCGGAAGATCAGGGCGTGCGGCACAGACCTTATCGAGAACCTCAAGCCCATCAACTTCAGGCATTGAAAGATCAAGTATGACCAAATTTATTTTATTACCTTTTTCCGAGAGAAGAAATTCTATAGCTTCCTTGCCGCTGGTTATGCCGGTTACATTATAATGGAAGAGTTTTTCTATAGCGAGTTGGGTGGTTTTGCACTGGAAAGGATCATCATCGATAACTAGAACATTATAATACATATAAATAATATTTTTGATTTGATAAATACAACCTGGGGTTTATAATTATACAAAAATTCAATTTTGTCTATTTTAATTTAAAATATTGTTTAAATAACTAAAAAAATTACTTATTTCGTGAAGTTTCTGTTCAAAATTAATTAAAATTTTAATTAAATAATTTAAACTTCAGGTAGATGGAATAAAAAGTCCTACCCATAGTATATCATTGAAATTTTATCTTAAAAATACTACAGTTACTAGGTTAAAACTAATAAAGGAAGATCATGAAGATAACTATTTCGGGAAAGCAGATAAAAGTTGGTGCAGCTTTGCAAGAATATGTAAAAGAAAACATCGAAGCCTCGATAAAAAAATATTTTGAGAATGCCATTTCCGCCCACATAACGATGTCGAAGGAAACTCACCTTTTTGTAACTGATATTGTTGTGAATGAAGGTGTTAGCAACCATATTCATTATAAATCGCAGGCAAAAGAAGATAATATTTATGCAAGCTTTGACCGTGCGCTTGATAAAATGGATAAGCAACTGCGCAGATATAAAAGAAGGATCAAAGATCATCGCAAGCAATCTGTTGGTTCTGCAACTGCTATCGCGGCAACAAAATATGTGATCGCTGATGACGGGCAGGATTTTGAAGATTCAAACATGAGTGCTGATAATCCGCTTATCATCGCAGAAAAACAGACGGCAATTGAAACGCTGACAGTGGCTGATGCAGTTATGCGTATGAACCTTGCGAACCTGCCGGCATTGTTCTTCATCAATAAGAAAACCGGCAATTTCAACGTGGTTTATAAACGCCTTGATGGAAATATTTCCTGGGTTGATGCCAAGGCTGACAATGCCGCAAAAAAACCAAAACCGAAATTGAAAGCGGTTAGGTAATATATAAAAGACTGGCCGTTTAACTTTAGGCGGCCAGGCTTTCTTCTATCAGGCGATTCATTTTCTGCATGAATGATTTTATATCGGCAACCGGCTCACCTTCAACGATATTAGCCTGATCAAATAATAACAAGATCGTATCTTTCACTTTCACATTTTCTTTATTCGCAGAAACATCTGTGATCAATTTTTTAATGATAGAGTGCTGAGGATTGATCTCAAATATTTTTGCTGAAGCTTGCAGCAATTGCTTGTTTTCAACCATGAATCTTTCCAGGCGAATATCCATCGCACCTTCTGGAACCGTGATGCAAACAGGGCTTTCGGCCAGGCGCTGAGTGGTGCGCACATCTTTTATTTTATCACCCAGGGTTTCGCGGATAAGAACAAGAAGTTTTTCAATATCAGGATTATTCTCTTTCGATTTTTCTGATTTCTCATTCTTATCTTCTTCAGGTTTTTGAACTTCTCCATCTAGATCAGCGCCTGCTTTGGTAACTGAACGGAATGGTGTGCCCTGATATTCATGCACAACATTTACCCAGAAATCATCAACTGAATCAGTTAGCAGAATCACATCATATCCGCGTGCAGCAAAGCCTTCAATCTGCGGGCTTGCAAGTGCTGAACGTTTATCTTCCGCGGTGATATAATAGATGGATTTCTGGCCATCTTTCATGCGCGCTTTTATTTCCTTAAGCGAATATAATTTCTCATCAGAATTTATCTGGAACAGGCAGGCTTCAAGAATTTCTTCGCGCGGAGCATCACCTTCACACAGGCCTTCTTTCAATACCGGGCCGAAGTTATCCCAGAATTGCAGATATTCATCACGCGAATTTTCAAGCTTTTTACCAAGTTCTTTCAATACGCGTTTGGTGATGGAGCTGCTTATCAATTTCACTTGTGCGTTGTTCTGAATGGTTTCGCGGCTGATATTTAACGGTAGATCATAGCTATCTATAACGCCACGCAAGAAACGCAGATATTGCGGTATTATATTGAGTTTTTCAGAGATCAGAACGCGTTTGATATAAAGCCTTAAACGCGTGCTGCGATCTGGGTGATAAAGATCAAAAGGTTTGCGGCTTGGAATGAAAAGCAGGTTGGTATATTCAATTTTCCCTTCGGCCTTATTATGTAGAACCATCCATGGTTTATCATCACCTAAATGTGCAACGGACTGATAAAATTCATTATATTCCTCTTCAGAAATATCTTTTTTATCTTTAAGCCAAACTGCCTTGCCTTCATTCACAACTGTTTCCTGGCCGCTTTCCTCAATAAAGGCAATCTTGAAGGCAACATGGTTTGAATAAGTTGCGATGATGTTAAGCACACGGAAGCGATCAAGATAGACATCTTCATCTTCTTTAAGGTGGAGGGTAACGGTTGTGCCATTGCCGCGGCTGAATTTTGCCTCTTCTATAGTGAATTCACCATTACCGATGGAATTCCAAATATAAGTTTTATCGCTGCCTGCGGCCTGCGTGATGACATTTACATTATCCGCAACCATGAAGGCAGAATAGAAGCCTACACCAAACTGGCCGATGAGCTGGCTATCTTTTTTTGCATCACCGGAAAGGCCTTCCAGAAAGCGCTGCGTGCCGCTGCGTGCAATGGTGCCAAGGTTTTCGATCAGGGCTTTTTCATCCATGCCGATGCCGTTATCGGAAATTTTCAGCAGGCGATTTTTCTTATCGATCTCAACAGTGATCTTAAGTTCATCCTGCAAAAGTGCCGGGTTCTGTGCCGCTTCATAGCGGAGTTTATCGCAGGCATCAGAGGCGTTAGAAATGAGTTCACGAATGAAGATATCCTTATTCTCATAAAGCGCATGCACCATTAGTTGAAAAATCTTCTCAGTTTCCGTATTGAATTTGAATGTGTTCTTTGTCATATTTTTACCCCATAGGAAAATTTTGCTGCCAGCAATATAAACAGAGGCCTTTTAAAATTCAATAAATCAACTATACAAATATTAGGATAATAAATGATCAAGCGGAGTGAACAAATGCAAATCAGCTTCTCAGGTTTGAAAAACCTTTCAAAAGTGCCGGTATTTCTAATGTCAGACAAAAAAAGGCTGACACCATTATTAAAAAAGATCGATAAGGAAACTGATGGGTTGATCACTAAGGCGATCGCTGAATATAAATTCGAAGGCAAGAAAAACACGTTTGTTTCTGTGGTGTTCCCGGGCAGCGAATATGGCAAGGTTGTTATAGCCGGCACTGGTGAAGAAGCACCAAAACTGCCGGAAAAAGCACTTCGTGAACTTGGTGGCGAAATATATACGAGCCTGAACGCGCATAAGAAAAAAGAGATATCCATCGTGATCGAGGAGAATATCTTCGGCTTCTCAGAAGGTGTTGCTGCGGCCAATATCGCTTATGGCGTGAAGCTGAAATCATATTCATTCCTGAAATATTTCACCAAGAAGAAAGATGAGGAAAAACCTCAGCTAAAAACAGTAACCATTCATGTGACTGCGGAAAAAGAAGCTGCGGCGAAATTTAAAAACCTTGAAGAGATCGCGGCGGGTGTGTTCCTGGCGCGTGATGTGGTGAGTGAGCCGCCTAACGTGCTTTATCCGGTTTCATATGCCGATATCATCAAGGAAGAGATGAAAGGTCTTGGCGTGAAAGTGACCGTGCTTGATGAGAAGGAAATGAAAAAACTTGGCATGGGTTCATTGCTGGGTGTGGGGCAGGGCAGCACAAACCCGCCGCGCATGGTGATCATGGAATATAACGGATCTTCTGACAAAAGAGCAAAACCGGTTGCATTCATAGGTAAGGGTGTGACGTTCGATTCAGGTGGTATCTCAATAAAGCCATCGGAAGGAATGCATGACATGAAATATGATATGGGTGGCTCGGCTGCTGTGGTGGGTGCTGTACGTGCGCTTGCAGGCAGAAAAGCGAAAGTGAATGTTGTAGGTGCTGTTGGCCTGGTTGAAAACATGCCTGATGGTAACGCGATAAAACCTGCGGACATTCTAACTTCCATGAGCGGGCAGACGATCGAAGTGCAGAACACTGATGCGGAAGGCAGGCTAGTTCTTGCTGATGTGCTTTGGTATGTACAGCAGGAATATAACCCAAAATTCATGGTTGACCTGGCAACGTTAACGGGCGCTTGCGTTATCGCGCTTGGCACTCACCGCGCCGGCCTTATGAGCAATGATGATGCACTTGCGAAGCAGTTATATGAAGCAGGTGAGGAGATCGGAGACAGGGTTTGGAGATTGCCTTTAGGTGAAGAATATAACAAGCAGATGGATTCAAAAGTTGCCGATATGCAGAATATCAGCAATGCAAAAGGTGGTGGCACAATCACAGCGGCTGAATTCCTGCAGCGTTTTGTGAACGGCAAGAAATGGGCGCACCTTGATATTGCAGGTGTTGCTTGGAATAACAGCCCGACAAAAGCAACAACACCAGAGGGTGCAACAGGTTTTGGCGTGCAATTGCTTGAGCGTTTGGTTGCTAATAATTACGAAGATTAATTATTTATCTAAAATAGTTTGTTGTTCGGTAAGGTTTATAACTGCATTATATTGCGTAATAAAACTACTGCGCGTCATATTTAGCGGGAATCTTTCAAATGTATTTGGTGGTAGAATGAAAAATCTATCTCCGGGTGCCTGACCCATATCTTCTTTTAATTTAGTGGTGATTTTTCCAATTTCTTTACCGAGAATTTTTTCTGCTTCATCTGGTTCAAGCCCGGCAAAAATAAGATCTTTGCGTGCAGTAGTGGTCATAGCGAGGGTTTTAGAATATGAATTGAGTCTTTGGGTTTCATCATTAAGACCAAGCAGATTTGTACCGATATTTTTCCAGAAATCCTGAACTTGTTCAGAATATGCAGTTAATATTTTCTTCTGTTCAAAATAGCGTTTGAATGTGGAGATCGAAAGAACATGCGGATTGCCGGTTTCTTTAAAATTATCTGCGCGATAATCCTGCACCATCTTGCCTGCCAGACTTGATTTGCCAATTATAGATTTCAAAGCATAATCTTCAGGAACGCCGCTTTTAACCAAATTTTCATAAGAAGTTGTTGCAAGGGATTCGGCTTCTTTATTAGCTTTCTCGAATTGCTCTGCGGTTTTATCTTTTGTAGTACCAAACTGTTGCCAATGACTCATAAGTGCCATGTAAAAACCATCGATCATTCTGTCCTGATGTGGATTAGGATAAAATTCTTTTGGTTTTGTATCTTCTGTAGAAGCCATATTTAGATACTTATAGTTGAGGCAAAACCGCGGTTAAGGCCCTTGCTTTCAAGTATATCACCTATGGTTTTAGATGTTTTGCCAATAAGTTTTCTGGATTCATCTTCATTAAAACCAAGGCCCTTAAGATTTTTATCCGCATTCTGCACAAATTTATTACTTATGCTCAACAGTTGGATTTTATGATTTGGATCCAAAGCTATGTTGTTCGACCAGAATGATACTTGTGTATCAATCAAGTTATTTAGAATTTCCTGAGCTTGTGTATTCTTCTGATCCACCATATTTGCGCGCTTTTAGTATCTTATATATACCATAAATACTGATGCTAATCCAGAATAACTCAATTACCACTGAAGCGAGGTTGTAAAAGCGATATAGTGAGAACAGGTGCAGTGCAGCACCGATCAAATTAAAAAGCGGGTAAGCCATTTGATTTGAATGGATTTTTCCGGCATTAAGCAGAAAATAGGTGATAATCAGCAAAGTAACGCCTATAATGCCGATGGAATTGTAAATTAAATCTAAGGTTTCGGAACTCATGTTATATTTCGCCTTTCTGGTTGGGGTTGGTGGAGCTGCCGGCTCGATAATCCGCTTTATAATATCGAAAGTTTTTATTAGCGAAAGCGCTGTTTTCACCTATGTAGTGCTGGTAAATATTATCGGCTGCCTGGTGGCAGGCTGCCTGGCGGGTTACCTTGACAGGCATGTACACACAGAAGGGACCAGGCTTTTCCTGATCACCGGCATTCTTGGCGGGTTCACGACGTTTTCGGCCTTTTCTCTCGATTTTCTCAATCTGCTGAATAAAGGTGACATCAGGAGCGCGTTCATATATGTACTCATTTCGGTGGTGGCGTCACTTTGCGCTGTATTCGCCGGATATATGTTGGTTTCAAAATGGATAGCGTAGAAAATAAAGCAGAAGTTAATGTTATAAAAATTACAGTGCCTGCAGATTATAAAGGCACAAGCCTGCTTAAATATTTAAAGAAAACTAAAATTGGAATTCCTTACGGGCTGCTGCAGAAGCTGCTGCGCAAAAAAGCCGTGCGTGTGAATGGCAAGCGTGTGAAGGAAGATCATGTTCTGGAAGGTGGTGAAGAAATAACAATTCCGGCGCAGGCGAAAGTTGAAACTAAACGCGCACCATATGAGGTGAGTGAAAAAGAAGTGCAGAGTTTTTTCACTGCGCGAATTATCTATGAAGATAAAAACTGTTTGGCGATCGATAAAATGCGCGGCCTGCCGAGCCAGGGTGGCAGCAAAGTTGGTCTGAGCGTGGATGCCATTCTACAATATTTAAACAAGAAAAATTCTACGAAATATAGTCTGGTTCACAGGCTTGATAAAGATACGACCGGTGTTCTGCTGATCGCAAAACATCTGGAGGCGGCAAGGATATTGGGTGACTCATTCAAGTATAAATTCATTGAGAAAAAATATGTCGCGATCGTGAAAGGAAAAGTTCAGCCGATGGAAGGAGCGATAAATTTTCCGCTTGGAAAAAGAGCCGGTGCCGGTGGTAATGAAAAAGTTATCGTTGATGAATTTGAAGGCAAAAAAGCATATACGGAATATAGAGTGATAGAATCATACGGAAAGGTTGCATCTATGTTAGAGCTGGAGCCGCATACAGGCCGCAAACACCAGATACGCGTGCATCTGAATGCAATCGGCCATCCGATAATCGGTGATGGAAAATATGGTGGTGCAGTGGCTTTCGTAGAAGGCCTGCCGGAATTCATACTTCTGCATTCATGGAAATTGAAGCATAAGGAAAATTATTTCAAAGGCACGATCGAGGCAAAACTGCCTAAGGCATTTAATATCTCAGAGGAAGTTTCCGGGAAATAATATCGCCGCTATGGTGATGAAAAGTGCGAAATGCAGCCAGTAAATAAATAGTGCGTTGCGTGAGAATATCAGAATAAAATCATTTATAATTTTTGACCTGACATGAAATGTGAATGGTTTTAAGCCAATGAAATATGCGGTAAGAAGGACAGATTCCGTGGCGAATATAAGTTTAAAATTATAGCTTTGCGTTGAAACATGAAGCTGGAAGTAAAAATTATAAATTACTGCAACAGCTATAATTATAGCCAAAAACCAGTTTTTTTCGGATTTTTCTATTTCCTGACGTTTTAAATAGCCACAAAGCGATAAAAATATGCCAATCGCCCCATATGAAAAGACAAAAGACATTAATATATGTAGGAAATACAATATCACGACTATGGCTAATATATTGAAATAACTAATTAAGTCATATTTTAGTAGGATTTTTAACACTAGATGCGATAGATAAATAGATATTAATATGTCTAATGGGAAGTAAAGTCCCAGTGTAAGCCCTTTATAAAGGCTTAAAGCAAGCCCGATAAGCAGAAAATTAAGGTTATTTTTATCCTTATATGAATAGCCGGTGAGGAAAAAGAAGATGGGGAAGGAAACTCGGCCAAAAGCCTGTAAAACTGCCGTTTGCGGCATAAAAAAATAGCCAAAATGATCGGTGATCATAAGGAAAATGGCAAGAAATTTAGCTGTATCTATATGGTTAATATTAGGGCCATATATATATAGTGGTTTCAGACCTAAAAATCTGTTTATATGCATCTTATTGAAATTTATGGTTAAGTTGCATAATTGCTATTGTTTCAAAAAATCCGCGCATTAGTAACAGAGCTGTAACAAAGTTTAGTTATAATCAGCCTCAAGAGAGATTATACTTTCTTAATAATCTAAAAACAAAACGGAGAAAAACAATGACTAAATTAAAAACAAACCTACTTATGATCGCACTTGCAGTGCTTTCAATCGTTGCACCAGAAATGGCGCACGCTACTGCTACTTCTACTACTGGTCTTAGCACAATCGGTAACACTGTTTGCGGTGTTTACAACTGTATCGCGACCAGCACTCTAGTAACAGTTATCGCGACTGTAGCTATCTTCTTCCTAGGTATCGGTGCGTTCTTCGGTAAAGTGAACTGGGGTCTTGTGATCATGGTTGCACTTGGTATCGCAGTTCTACTAGGCGCTCTTGCTATCGCAGCAACAGTAACTGGTAACAGCAACTGTTCTGGTAAATCTCTGGGTTCAGCAGCTACTACTTGCTAATTACCCTAAGAAGCTAGAAATAGCATAATAGAGTCCGGGCCCCTTAAAAGGCCCGGATTTTTTTTGCCATAAATCATCTTTATTTAGCCCTAAAACCTAAAAATCGTTTAAAATTTATTAATTTTTTGATATAATTGATATAGTAGGGAAATCATAAAAAACTGTTTTATGGGTAAAAGAAAAGTAACCGTATATCTGTTAGGAATATTCCTATCCCTGCTGATAATTTCAGTGCCATCATTTTCTGGCGCTACTTCTACTGATGACCTTTTAGGATCAATGAATAATCTGGTACAGAATGCACCCGTATATTCGGCTGTAATGCCTGGTTCAATTGCAGCAATATTATGTGATTTCCGCCGTATGTTCTGGACTGAGCTTGGTCAGGTTATAGTAGCAGTTGCGGTTTTCGTTATTGGTCTTATGACAATAACCGGGAAAATGAAACCAATGTATGCGGTGTTAATTATTGCGGTGGCAATAGTGTTCACGCATCCGGAATATGTAAGTAAGGCGGTTATACATGGTATGTTGACCGGAGATTTTGCCGATATTTTTGTTGATATCTGCCAACCACTATAAAGTGATATGAAAAGCTTTTATATATTAATGCTTTTTCTGACAGTTGCATCTAGTTCAGGTGCTGCATTGGCACAGCTATATCCCGGTGGACCGGTGGATCCGCGCGATATCATAGATCAGCTTGATAACAGCACAGATGCGAATCTGGAGGTTGAAGGAACCACTTATTATAAACTTTGTGAGATAAGAAGGTTTTTCTGTGGTGGTACACAGACCGCCATGGCGGGTGCTGCGATATTTATCGTTGGTTTGCTTACTATAATAGGTAAGATGAACTGGCAAACGGTGATAATAATAATGGTTGGCATAGCAATATTTACTTCAGCTGAGCTTGTAGCTGAAACGCTCACCAGTTTCCCGCCAACAGTTGGGGTGGTATATTCATGTTATTGTATAAATAATTTTACGCATCTGCTAAGTTTCTGATATGAAAAAATTAATATCTTACATATTGCTTTTAATGCTGTTAGGTTTTGCACCAAAGGCGGTAATGGCTGATTCGCCGATAGATTTTACTAATATACCGATACCTGGTATTTCTATCCCAATGCAATCACTAACTGAAATGAAGATATGCCAGGCCAGAAGGATATTCTGTGGCCAGACGGGTGCAGTCATGATTGCTGCAGCGATATTTCTTCTCGGTATAGGTATAGTTAATAATAGGGTGCATTGGGCAACTGTTATATTGGTAATAAGCGGAATAACGATATTCTATTTTGCAAATGATATAGCCAGAGTGTTTCTGCAGGCTAACTTTGTTGCGGCGGCAGAAAATCCTTTGTGCAGTTGTGAATGTAATGTTGATCTGTTCTCATTCAGTTCAAATGATCTGAAAAAATGTGTGCAGGAAATGAACACGGAAATTTATAATCCTTTTTAAGAGTTGATATAGTGCGGATAATATTATTATCATTTCTGATCGTTTTTATCTTATGCATTCCTGTGCACGGTAATGCAATGATGTTAAAATTCAACTGTGATGCTTCAAGCTCAAGTTCTGGTTCAAGTGGAACTGGTGCGACCTGTACCCAGATTCCGGTACCTGGTGTTGCATTGCCATTCCAAACAAAGACAGAGTTAAAAATCTGCCAGGTAAGGCGGATATTTTGCGGTGAGATTGGTACGGTGCTTATTGCCGTTGCGGTGTTTATGCTGGGCATTGGTATCCTTAACAATAAGGTCAACTGGCCATATGCGCTTATCATAATAACCGGTATAGCGTTATTCTGGAATGCAAATGAAGTGACCAAGACCATTGCCGGTTATAATTTTCTCGCTTTTTCTGAAGACCCATTATGCAGCTGCTCATGCGAGGCAGATCTGTTCGATCCACTTGGGACATTGTCAGGAAGCAATCTGGCAAACTGCGCTAAAGATATGAAGCCTGTGGGAACATTGGTTCCACAGTGATATCAGCGCAGTTCTGTTGAAGAAATATTTACCATTTTCTCGTCGAGAAATATGAATGGAAGCAACTGAGCAGCTTTAGATGTAAGGGCTTTGCGTTTATAACCCGGGCGATTGAACACTACCAGATTTGCGAATCGTACAATCTCTTTGAATTTATACCAGCGGTGAAAGGAGATAAGATTATCCGCGCCGATAATGAAATAGAAATCATAAGCCGGATATTTCTGTTTCAGGCGTTTTAACAGATCGTAAGTATAGAAATATTTTGCGTGCGGGAAAAATTCTTTCTCAAGATCGGTTATTTTTATTTGCGGATTATTAGAAGTTAATTCTTTACATAACTTCATGCGCTTTTCCAGCGATGAAGATATATCAGGTTTTTTAAGAGGATTTTGAGGAGAAACTACCCACCATAGTTGTGTCAGGCCAAGCTTTTTGATCGCTTCAGTAGATATGTGCAGGTGCCCGGCATGTGGAGGGTTAAAACTACCCCCCAGAAGCCCGATGCGTATCCTGCTACCCATACCTATTACGGTTTAGGTGTTGTGTTAGAAGTTGCAGGAGCAGTTGTTGTAGTGGTCGTTGTCGTGCTGCTTGAAGTTGTTGCAGCAGGTGCAGTTGCATCATCTTTCACATCAGCCGCAACGCGAAGTTTGATGATCTTGTCAGGATCGGTCACCATGCCGTTAGGGCCAGTGCCTTTTTTGATCTTATCAACAAATTCCATGCCTTCGATAACCTTACCGAACACAGTATAGTTGCCATCAAGGTGAGGCGCTTCATCAAACATGATGAAGAACTGGCTGTCTGCGCTGTTAGGATCAGCAGCGCGTGCCATTGATACAGTGCCGCGAACGTGTTTTTCGCTGTTGAATTCAGCATCGATCTTCTGGCCTGAACCGCCAGAGCCTGTGCCTGTTGGATCACCGGTTTGGGCCATGAAGCCATCAATAACGCGGTGGAAAGGAACGCCATCATAAAACCCTTCACGCACAAGTTCTTTGATGCGCTTAACGTGATTAGGAGCAACTTCCGGAAGAAGCTGGATTACTACGCGACCATCTTTCAGGTCAAGATAAAGAATGTTTTCCAAGTTATTATCTGTTTTAGTTGTTGTTGAAGTGGTAGTGGTGGTAGTGCCATCAGTAGTTGTCTGAGTGGTTTTGGTAGTTTCAGTAGTGCTTGCTGCAGTTTCAGGCGCTGAAGGTGTGCCAACTGCATTAACAGCAGGCATACCTGATGATGAACCGCTGCTTGACTGCGCTGATGCATTATTTGCAGCAAATGCTGCAAGAATGAATGCCAGGATAAATAATTTTTTCATTATATGGTCTCCTTACCTTTTATGAGGGTTTTAAATATAATAATTACAAAGAACAGTCCACCAATAATTGAGATCAGGCCGCCCATACCCATAAGGCCCATATAGACCTTTGCCTGGGTAGGCAGCTCAACGCCCGGTGTTTTACGCATTGCGCCATATCCGCCAGAAAGTGCGAAGCCGGTGATGTGGATAAGCTGGCCGGAGCCATATAGAATGGGCTGGATATTGGCCAGGCGGCCTTTTATTTCCGCATAACCAAGTTTTGGGAGGATCTGATAGCACAGGCCGGTGAAAAGTACGCTGATGCCAATGATCACGCCGTGATAATGTGCCGGAATGATAGTGTTAGAGCCGCGAATGAAAGTAGAGATTATCCCGCCGGCGATGAATAATATAATGCACCAGATTATTGCATTACGCTGTGGTTTCGCAGAAGTGAAGCTTGAATATTTGAAGATGAGAAGCGGCAATATAGTAATGATGGCAATTAATGGGGCAAGGCCACCGAACATTATCATCTGGCGGGTGAAATATTGCGTGTATTCAACGCTGGTGACATCAAATTTATAAATGATGAAAACGCCGGTGCAGGCAAATATACAGTTAAATAAGAATGAGAAAATTTTCGAAGGTGTAGTACTGGTGATGCCGGTGATCTCGCTCACAAGCAGGAACAATGCGATCATCATAGTGTTAGTATAAAGGAATTGAACTATGTGACCGAATCCCCAGAAAAGCTTTTCGTAATAATCTGCGTAATTATAGACGCCATGATTGGCAGGCAACTCAAGCTTATGCCAGGTTAGAAATAATGTAATGAAGGCGGCAAGGATTATGAAGAATGAAGTAATATTGAAGAAATATATTTCACGAGAATCAGTTTCATAACCGAATATTTGCAGTGATGCCAGAAACAGTCCTGCGAAATATATGAATATACCGGCACGGAAAACTTCGCTGCCTAATACAGGAATATAATTGTTAAGAAAAGCTTCGGCTGAAACATCAAAAATGCTGCAGGCGATTATGATAGTGCCAAGCGCGCAGATAGCAAATGATAGATAGCCGAGTTTTATGAATTTTGTGCGGGCAGAAAATATCGTGCAGCTCATGCTGGTAAGCCAGATGAGCACTGATAAATTAACGTGAATTGTGAGTGTGGTTTTGAAAAGATCTTTATACGGGAAGAGTTTGCTGATATCCGGCGTGCGTGCAACAACAAGGAAAAGCGCGAATAAACCGGCTATCGCCAGAGCACCGACGCTTTGTATCAGCCAGCAAAGCTCAAGCTTCTTGTTATTTTCGCTTATGTTGAGTATATTCCGCACCAGTTTTACATACATAGATAAATATAAAAATGCACCCGGAAAAAGTAAGGCAGAATAAAAATATTGGCATGTGGCTATTTGCCTGCGCCTTCACAGTGTTCCTGATGGTTGCTATCGGCGGGCTGACAAGACTTACCGAATCTGGCCTTTCAATTGTTAAATGGCAGCCAGTTCATGGCGCAGTTCCGCCAATGAATGCACAGGAATGGAATGATGAATTTGATGCCTATAAGCAAACGCCAGAATATATAAAGAAGAATGCAGGCATGGAATTGCCGGAATTCAAAAAGATATTCTGGTGGGAGTTTGTTCATCGCCTGGTTGGAAGATTGGTGGGAGTTATTTTCCTGATCCCGTTCATTTATTTTGCGGCAAGAAAAAGATTCACGAAAAGGAAAGGTGCGCAGCTACTAGGAATTTTTGCATTGGGTGGGTTGCAGGGTTTTATCGGCTGGTGGATGGTGAGCAGCGGCCTTGTTAATAACCCGGCGGTTTCACATTTCCGCCTGGCAACGCATTTAAGCCTGGCCCTTATAATATTTTCTATAATGTTGTGGCAGGGATTGGGTTTTTATCTACTGGACCTGCAGGGGAAAAAACCGCGAAATAAAAAGGCGAGGGTGATCGCGAACCATATTCTTATATTCGTTTTTATTCAGATCATATTCGGTGCATTCATGGCGGGCTTACATGCCGGATGGACATATAACACCTGGCCGCTGATGGATTTTAAATTTGTGCCAGCAGGAATAAAATTCAGTTTATATAATATAGAATTCATACAGTTCTTCCATCGCTGGTGGGCTTTCATGGTGATGTTCTTTGCACTTTATTTTTTCTTCAGCCTGCTTGGTGGCAGGATAAAATATGATGATGGTGTAACGGATAAAAGGCTAAAAAAAGCGAGCCATATATTAGTTGCATTGGTTGCTATACAGATAATATTGGGTATCTCGACATTATTATTTGTGGTGCCGATCCCGCTGGCATCCGCACACCAGATAATGGCGGTGCTGATATTGGCAACGGCAGTTTATATCAGAAGGGTGATTGCGTGAGTAAAAAGAAAAAAGCGATAGTTCTGTTAAGTGGTGGGCTTGATTCCAGCACGGTGGTGGCAATTGCCAAGGATAAAGGTTTTGAGGTCTATGCGCTTTCATTCATGTATGGCCAGCGCCATGAGCATGAACTCGATTTTGCTAAGAAGCAGACAAAACTGCAGAAAGTTAAAGAACATAAAATAGTGAATATCGACCTGCGTGCATTTGGTGGTTCAGCATTAACTGATGATATCGCTGTGCCGAAGGGGCGTAATGAAAAGCAGATGGCAAAAGATATTCCGGTGACATATGTGCCGGCGCGCAATACCATTTTCCTTTCATATGCACTTGCTTATGCCGAAGTTAAGGGGGCAAAAGATATTTTCATTGGTGTGAACGCACTTGATTATAGCGGTTACCCTGATTGCAGGCCGGAATATATCAAGGCATTTGAAAAACTTGCGACCCTTGCAACCAAAGCCGGTGTTGAGGGTGATAAATTCAAAATTCATTCGCCTCTGATAAAACTTTCCAAGGCACAGATAATAAAAAAAGGTTTGAGCCTTGGCGTTGATTATGCGCAGACCACCAGTTGCTACGACCCGGTGAAGGGTGTTGCCTGCGGCAAATGCGATTCCTGTAATCTGCGCCTGAAAGGTTTCAGAGAAAATAAAATGAAAGATAAGGTGAAATATAAATAGTATGAGTGATTGTAAATTATATCTGATTTCGCCGCCGAGGTTTGAACTGAATGATTTTGCGTCAGAGTTGAAGAAGGCCTTTAAAGGCGGTGAAGTGCCGGTTTTTCAACTACGGATGAAATCATTAGATGAAAAATCTGGGCATTATATAGCGCCGGAGAATGAAGATAATATACGCGAGGCGGTGAAAGTTTTATTGCCGATATGTCGGGAAAATAATTGCGCGTTCATTTTAAATGATAATTTGAAATTGGCGAAAGAACTGGGCTGTGATGGTGTGCATTTGGGTGAAGATGACATTAGCGTAAAAGAAGCGCGTAAAGCAGCGGGCAAGAATTTTATTATCGGCGCAAGTTGTTATGGCAGCAAAGATAAGGCATTTGAAGCGGCAGAAAATGGTGCTGATTATGTGGCGTTTGGTGCGTTCTATGATACACAGACAAAAACGCCTAAGGGCAGGCCAGAAGCTGATATATTAACTTTCTGGAGCACGTTCACTGAAATTCCATGCGTGGCGATCGGCGGAATAAAAGTTGATAATTGTGAACCGCTGATAAAAGCCGGTGCCGACTTTATTGCAGTGGTGACAGGTGTGTGGGATTACGCTGCAGGAGTGCAAAAAGCAGTTGAGAACTTTAATCAAAAACTGAAATAATAAATATTTATATCCATTTGTTTCAATGTGTTGCAGGATTAATGATAATGATTATCATTTTCGTGTTGACACATTTATGCTTTCTTTATATGACTTCCCCAAACTTTAAAACGAGGGAAGAAAAAATGAAAAAACTTACGTTACTGACTACTGTGTTTTCTATCAGTATGTCGATCAGTGCATTCGCAGCTGACCAGACAACTGCACCGGCGGCAGCGCCAAAAGCTAAAGCAGTTAAAACTGCGAAGGCACCTGCAGCTAAAAAAGTAGTGAAGCCTGCACAGGCAACTGCAAACACAAAAGAAGTTGCAAAAACTGATGACACAAAAAGGCTTGATACGGTAACGGTTGTTGCGACACGTTCAGAACGTGA
Source organism: Pseudomonadota bacterium (assembly GCA_048498735.1). GTDB lineage: Bacteria > Pseudomonadota > Alphaproteobacteria > Rickettsiales > UBA8987 > JAMHZE01. Next base: position 118,300 of record JBEHXK010000003.1, on the reverse strand, counting down.
TGTGCAAGATGTTCCACAAATGGTGAATGTTATCGATGCTAACGCACCTTCAAAAGCGACTTCTACAAACCTGGCTGATCTTTTTAAAGATACGGCAGCGGTTGTATATGGCGGTGGCCCGGTTCGCTCAGCGCAATCACCAACTATGCGTGGTTTTGATGCGGATTCAATTCTTGTGACTCTTGATGGTCGCAGGCAGAATTTCGAAGCTCAGCATAGCTCAAAAATTTTTATCGATCCTTCCCTGATAAAGAAAGTTGAAGTTGTTGAAGGCCCTTCATCTGCTTCTTATGGTTCGGGCGCTATCGGTGGTGTTATCGCTTTCGAAACTAAAGATGCGAAAGATTTCGTTGAGCCAGGCAAAAATTCTGGTGTTGTAACATCTGTAGGTGTTGAATCTGCTAACCGCGAACTTTCTGAATCTGTTACCGGTTACCAGTTGATTGATAAATATGATGCAATCGCGAGCATCATTCACCGCAATTCAAATGACGATCAACTGAACAACGGAACTAAGCAACAAACTCAAGATGCACTGACTTCAGGCATCGCGAAATTGACTTATGATATCGATTCTGATTCACAATTGAAATTCGATGTAAGCTCATTCTATGACAATGCAAAAGAATATGCTAACCCAGGCACAGTTGATTCAGCTCAGCGTACGCTTGATAATAAGGACATATTCTCTCACCAAGCCGGTGTGAAATATAATTTCAATCCAAGCAAGCTGGTCGATTTCTCAACTCAGCTTTATTATGCTGAAACTGATATAATCGAACAGGTTCTTCAACCGGTTTCTGGTTTGACAACAAATGGTGAAAAACTTTCACGCAAAATGCAAACTATCGGCTTCAATGCTGATAATAAATCTATCGTAAGCATTGGTGCTGATGATAACAACACTTTTGCTTATGGTTTTGAATATTTCCATAACACGCAAGATGGTGACGACAGCACAACAGGCACTGGTGGTACGACTGGTGCGCGTGGTGGCGTGCCTGATGCTACTGCTGATATCGCAGGCCTATACTTACAGGATGAAGTGCGCTTCGACCTTGCAGATAATTACAAATTATTAGTAACTCCTGGTGCGCGTTTGGATTACTACAATAATGATCCGCAAGATGGCACTTCGCCTTCTGATACTGAACACCGTATATCGCCGAAACTTGGCACTACTTTAAAGATACATGATAACTACAGTATCTTTGGTAACTATGCTGAAGCTTTCCGTGCGCCTAACCTGACTGAACTTTATGCTTCTGGCATACACTTCCCATCTGGTTTTGGTACGTTCAACACCTTTGCTCCAAACCCATACTTGAAACCTGAGACTTCACGTACGTTCGAGTTTGGTGGTGGTACGAACTTTAAAGACCTGTTCGAAGAAAAAGACGAATTCAGGGTTAAAGCTTCTCGTTATATAACTCGTGCAAGTGATTATATCGACCAAAACGTAACTGGTCCTAACTTTGGTGTAGGTGCATGTACTTTCCCTTTCACCGATCCGTCGTGTAACGGTGGTACAACAAGCTTTACCAATGTTTCTTCGGCTAACATCTGGGGTTATGATTTGCAAACTGCATATGATAACTCTCTAATCGAAGCAAAAGCGAACTTGGCTTTCGTATCTGCTGAAAATGCAAGAACAGGTGCTTACCTTACAACTCAAGAGCCTTTAATAGTTACTACTAACCTGGGTTATAAGTTTACTGATATTGATTCTATCATCGGTTATGAAGGTAAATATGTTGATGGTATGGACAGGGCATATACTGACAACTCTAACCCATCTGCACCGATTGATTATCGTCGTGGCGGCTTTGCTACCCACGGTGTTTACTGGAGCTATACTCCTCACCAGTTGAAGAGCCTTTCTCTTGACCTGGCTGTTGATAATATCTTCGATAAGCAATATCGTGAGCCTGGTTCTGAGATCTATGACCTAGAAAGGAACTATAAAGCGCGTGTTACTTACAAATGGTAAATTTTTGCCAATTAGCTGCGAAAAAACCTGCGCAGATATGAATAACTATCTGACTAGGTTTTTTCTTGCTCCTTGGACAAAAATTGGCCGTTTAATATTTCGGTTTATTACTAGTTAATCTCTTGATTAATTCTGTCGCCGGTCTATCATGGCCGGCGATATTATTTTAAGGATATGAAAATGAGCACTTCTACTGCACTAAAAGATACAAATACAAATTCACTACTTGGCCGTTTCACAGCGCTGAAACAGCAGAAACCAACAATCAGGCCAAAAGATGCTGCCGCTGAACTTGGAGTTTCGGAAGCTGAGCTTGTTGCTGCGCGCATTGATGGCAAAACGATATTCCGCCTAGAAAATAAACCGGAAGATATCCTGCTGGAAGTTAAAAAATTCGGCACTGTTATGGCGCTTACGCGGAATGAGCTTTGCGTGCATGAGCGTGAAGGTGTATATGATAATGTCAGCTTTATGACAGAAGGCCCAATGAGAATGGGCTTGGCAGTTAACCCGGATATTGACTTACGTTTATTCATGGGCCATTGGGCGCATGTTTTCGCCGTGACTGAAGAAACAAAAGCCGGCCCGAAAAAATCCCTGCAATTCTATGGCAAGGATGGCACTGCAATCCATAAAATATATTTACTGCCTGAATCAAACGAAGGTGAGTATGACAAACTGGTGGCGCAATTTAAAGCTGCTGATCAAGCTGCTGAACTGAAAGTTGAGCCTGCCGCACCAAAAATGAAAGATGCACCGGATGAGCAGGTGAATGCTGCAGCATTTGAAGCGGAACTTGCGAACCTGAAGGATACGCATGATTTTTATATGCTGCTAAGAAAGCATAGAATCGGCCGCGTTCAGGCTTACCGTTTAACTACTGACCAATATTCATATAAAGTGGATAATAACGCTGCGAGAAAAATTCTTGAAGCTGCACGCGATAAAAACTGTGAGATAATGGTTTTCGTTGGCAATAAAGGCTGTATCCAGATCCATACCGGCCCAGTGCAGAAACTGGTGGAATATGAGGGGTGGTATAACGTGCTTGACCCGAAATTCAACCTGCACCTGAAAGATGTTGAGATAGCAACTTCATGGGTGGTGAAAAAACCAACTGAAGACGGCATTGTTACATCGCTTGAGCTTTTCGATAAGGATAATGAACTTATCGTTACTTTCTTCGGTAAGCGCAAGCCTGGTATCCCAGAGCTGGAACTGTGGCGCAATATCATAGCGACCCTGCCAAAAGCAAACTAAGTTCTTAAGTTTATATCTTTCTGTAATGGAAGTGTAATATTATAGTGTTATAACCTTTTTATAAGGGAGATAGCCTATGCTTGATTACGGAAAACTGGAAAAGATATACGAAGATAACCATGATGTTTATATCGGCGCGGAGGAATTCCCTCACATAGTAATAGAAAATTTCTATGACGAAAAAGCACTTGAGAATGCGCTGGCGGTTTTCCCGAAAATATCTGATGAAGGCTGGATTCATTATAAGCATGTGAATGAAAAAAAGGGCGGCTTGAATAAGCGCGAAATGATCCCTGCTGAACTGCTTGCGATAATAGATGAGCTTAACAGCCAGAAATTTATAAATTGGCTGGAAAAACTTACCGGCATAAAAAACCTGAAACCGGATCCGAATCTTGAAGGCGGCGGAATACACCAGATAGAGAAGGGTGGGTTTTTAAATATCCACGCTGATTTCACTGCGCACCCGCACAATAAATTCTGGCGCAGAAGGGTAAATGTTCTGCTTTATTTAAATAAAGACTGGGAAGATGCTTACGGTGGAAAATTAGAACTTTGGCGCAAGGATATGTCGGGTTGTTTTGAAGATGTGCTGCCGATATTTAACCGTGCAGTTATATTTAATACCGATAAAAAGTCATATCATGGTCACCCACATCCTTTAACATGCCCGGATGGCAGAACAAGAAAATCAATCGCACTTTATTATTTCACCGAAGAGGAGAAACCGGCTGAGAAAATCGCGACCAATTATCAGGCCCGCCCGGAAGATTCTGCCACCAAGGCATTGCTGATAAAATTGGATAAAAAGATACTCTCTTTATATAATAAAGTTAAAGGTGTGCTTGGCATAAATGATGATTTTGTCAGTAAGGTGTTGAATTTCCTGAGTCGTGGCAAGAAATAGGATAAAAGAAATTACTGTTATTTTTTCCTTGTATATATAGCAGAAATACGTATTTTGCACTTTCCTATCGTTTAGCGGGTATGGTGGAATTGGCAGACACACTAGACTTAGGATCTAGCGCCTCACGGCATGGGGGTTCAAGTCCCTCTACCCGCACCACACGAAATTAGCCATAATCATACAGTTTTAGCCTGATATTTTAGCTTGATAAAAACAGGCTGTATGTTATTACAACCAGTTATTATCATAGAAAGCAGGCCTTTAAGGACCTGCCAATTTTTAAGGAAAATGGCAATGAAAGTTGAGAAACTGTTAGAAGACAAACTTAAAAGGGAATATACGGTTACTATCCCTGCAAATGACATTCAGAAAAAGATCGATTCTAAGATCGTCACCCTAAGCAAAAAAGTTAATATTCCCGGCTTCCGTAAAGGCAAAGTGCCATTGGAAGTTGTGCGCAAGAAATATAAAGATGATGTTCTTGGGGAAGTTATTAATGAAGTGGTAAATACAACTTCACAGGAAACAATAAATAATAACAAGCTGAAACCTGCTACCCAGCCTAAAGTTGAAATAACTTCATATGATGATGGCAAGGATCTGGTTTATAAAATGAGCCTTGAAATATTACCGGAAGTGCCTGAAGTTAAATTTGACAAAATCACTATCAATGAGCCAAAAGCTGATATCACTGATGCTGATATCAATAAGCTTATCGAAGAAGTTTCTTCAAATTATAAAGATTTTGGCCCGGCTGAACGTGCTTCTAAGAAAGGCGATGCGGTTGAGATCGATTTCGAAGGTTTTGTTGATGGCGTTGCATTCCCAGGTGGCAAAGGTGAGAATTATCGCCTTGAGCTTGGCAGCAATACATTCATTCCTGGTTTTGAAGACCAATTGATCGGCGCAAAAAAAGGCGATGAAAAAACTGTAAAAGTTTCTTTCCCGAAAGAATATCACTCGAAAGACCTTGCCGGCAAAGCTTCAGAATTCAAGGTGAAAGTTCATCAGGTTCTTGAGCCTAAAGCAACAGAGATCAATGATGAATTCGCAAAAAATATTGGCCAGAAAGATCTTGCTTCACTAAAAGAAACTTTGAAAAAATCTCTTGAGCAGGATGCCGAGCAAATGGGCCGTGTGCTTATTAAAAAAGAACTGTTCGATAAACTTGAAAAAGAATTAAAGTTCGAATTGCCAGAACAAATGGTGAAATCAGAACTTGATTCTATTATTTATCAGGTAAGACATTCTGAAAATTCTCATGACCATGTTCATGATGAAAATGGCCATCACCCTGATCATGATAAACCTAAAAAGGCTGATGATGAGTTGAAGAAGGAATATGAACCTCTGGCAAAACGTCGTGTGCTTCTAGGAATTCTTGTAACTGAGATAGCTCAGCAGGAAAAAATCCAGGTGACTAAAGATGAGCTTAACCGCGCATTGATGAATGAAGCTTACCGCTTCCCTGGCCAAGAGCAAAGGATCATAGAATTCTACCAGAAAAACCCTCAGGCGTTCAATTCATTGAGCGGTCCTATCATCGAGGAAAAAGTTGTGGATTTCATCCTGACCAAAGTGAAGAAGAAAGAGGATAAAAAATCCCTTGAAGAGCTTCGCGCGCTAGTGCTTGAAAACAACAAAGACTAAAAACTTTCTTTCAAGTACTTGCAATAAAGGGATTTAAGGTTGATATTATCAGCATGATACTTTGTTGTACAAAAAAGTTTAAAGGGTTTGTAAATGTTTTCTATCGATAAAAGACGCAATAATTTAGTTGAAGATATTCTTAATTCTCCAGCGCGTGCTGACCTGGTGCCAATGGTTATTGAGCAGGATGGTCGTGGTGAACGCGCATTCGATATATTCTCTCGTTTACTTAGAGAGCGTATCATTTTTGTGAATGGCCAGGTGCATGATGGTATGTCATCACTTTGTGTGGCTCAGCTGCTCTTCTTGGAATCGGAAAATCCGGATAAAGATATATATATGTATATCAATTCGCCAGGTGGTGTGGTTACTTCCGGCCTTGCTATGTATGATACTATGCAATTCATCAGACCTGATGTTGCAACTATCTGTATAGGTCAAGCATGCTCTATGGGCTCATTATTGCTTGCAGCCGGTGCAAAGAACAAAAGGTTCTCACTACCGCATTCACGTATAATGATTCACCAGCCTTCTGGTGGTTTCAGTGGTCAGGCTACTGATATCGAGATCCATGCGCGTGAGATATTGGAATTACGTAAGCGTTTGAATGAAATTTACGTAAAACATACTGGCCAAAAGCTATCTGCAGTTGAAGCGGCAATGGAACGCGACAACTTTATGGATGCAGAAACCGCTAAAAAGTTCGGTTTGATCGATGAAATTGTGACAAAAAGGCAAGAAGACAAAAAAACGGACAAAAAATAGCACTGAACTATTTAAAAACTGTTAATTTTGTATTAATTTATATAGATAAAGAGAAGTTATATGGCAGACGATAAAGATAATAGCACGTTATATTGCTCCTTCTGCGGAAAAAGCCAGCATGAGGTTAAAAAGCTTATTGCCGGCCCGACAGTATTCATTTGTAATGAATGCGTAGAGCTTTGCGTTGATATCATCCGTGAAGAAAGCAAATCGACACTTTCGCTTGAATCTCATGGTGGGGTTCCAAAACCTTCAGCAATTAAAAAAGTTCTGGATGATTATGTTATCGGCCAGGAAGATGCTAAACGCGTTCTTTCAGTTGCGGTGCATAATCACTATAAACGCCTTGAGCATATGGAAAAAGGCGGTGAGCCTGAGATCACTAAATCGAACATTCTATTGGTAGGCCCGACTGGTTCCGGTAAAACATTGCTTGCGCAAACTTTAGCGCGCATTCTGGATGTTCCATTCACTATGGCTGATGCAACTACACTAACCGAAGCAGGTTATGTTGGTGAGGACGTTGAAAACATTATCCTGCGCCTGCTTCAAGCGGCGGATTATAATGTTGAACGTGCACAGCGCGGTATCGTATATATCGATGAGATCGATAAAATCTCCCGTAAATCTGAGAATCCATCTATCACCCGTGACGTATCAGGTGAAGGTGTTCAGCAGGCATTATTGAAAATATTGGAAGGCACTTTAGCGGCTGTTCCGCCTCAAGGTGGCAGAAAGCATCCGCAGCAGGAATTCCTGCAGGTTGATACTTCGGGCATTCTATTCATTTGCGGTGGTTCATTCGCCGGCATTGAAAAAGTTATTGCAGGCCGTACTCACGGTTCTTCGATCGGTTTCGGTGCGGCAGTTCACAACAAGCAGAATATCGCAAGTGATGAACTATTTGGCCGTTTAGAGCCGGAAGATCTAATCAAATTCGGTATGATTCCTGAGTTCGTGGGTCGTTTACCTGTTATCGCGACACTTCGTGAACTTTCTGAAGAAGCTCTGATCGAAATTCTAACAGAACCTAAGAACGCATTGGTGAAACAATATCGCAAACTGTTTGAGATGGAAGGCGTTGAGCTTGAATTCAAACCTGCGGCACTTTCAGCTGTGGCGAAGAAGGCAATTTCACGCAAAACAGGTGCTCGTGGCCTTCGTGCTATCATTGAAGGTTCGTTGACAGACCTGATGTATGAGATTCCAGACAGAGGCGATGTTGAAAAAGTGGTCATTGATGAAACAGTTATCACTGAAGGCAAAAAACCTAAGCTGGTTCTCGCTGAAACTCCTAAGAAGAAAGAAGGCAAGAGTAAAGAGATTGTAAAAACAGCATAATTCTAAAAACAAGAATTATTGTTAATTTATTTTCCTTATCGCCCTTTACTTGGGGCAGATATTTTCCTATATTTAAACTATGGAAAACATGAAACTTAGCCAGGGTATATACCCAGTTCTTCCCCTTCGAGATATAGTTGTATTTCCGGGAATGATCGTGCCGCTTTTCGTCGGCCGACAAAAATCAATCAATGCTCTTGAGCATGCGGTGGAGGCAAAATCAAAACTGCTTCTAGTCACCCAGCGCGATGCATCTAACGATGAGCCACAGCCGGAAGATATTTATCGCATCGGCGTTTTGGTGAATATTTTGCAATTGCTGAAACTTCCTGATGGAACGGTGAAAGTTCTAGTGGAAGGCAGCGGCCGTGCGGAAATTAATTATTACATCGATAATGAAAATTATTTCGAAGCGGAAGTATTCTCATTGGATGAAACTTCTGATAGCGAAAGGGACCTGGAAGCGCTTTCGCGTTCTATTATCACCAGCTTTGATAATTACATAAAGCTGAATAAAAAAATCCCATACGATATCCTTACAAACCTGCAGAAGGTGACAAGCCCTTCGCTGATTGCGGATACTATCGCGACTCATTTAACGCTCAAAATATCTGAAAAGCAGGAGATATTGGAAATCACCGATATCACAAAACGTCTGGAAAAAATCCTGGAGTTCATTGAGCGCGAAATCGATGTTCTGAACACTGAACGCAAGATTCGTTCACGCGTACGCACTCAAATGGAAAAATCGCAGAAGGAATATTATCTGAACGAGCAGATGAAAGCCATTCGCAAAGAACTTGGCGATGAAGATGAGAAAAACGAAATCACTGAATTGCAGAAGAAAATAGCAGAGACAAAACTTTCTCAGGAAGCGCGCGAAAAAGCGATGAGCGAGCTGAAGAAGCTGAAACTGATGAGCCCGATGTCTGCGGAAGCGGGTGTTGTACGCAATTACCTGGATTGGTTATTGAACCTGCCTTGGGAAGCAAAATCAGCGCTTAATAAGAACATTAAAAAAGCACAGAAGGTTCTCGACCAAGATCATTCCGGTCTGCATAAGGTGAAGGAAAGAATCATCGAACATCTGGCGGTGCAGCAGCGCTCTAAAGAAATGCGCGGGCAGATCATATGTTTTGCAGGCCCTCCGGGTGTGGGTAAAACTTCCTTGGCGAAATCGATCGCAAAAGCGACCGGCAGGGAGTTCATTAAAATCTCACTTGGTGGTGTGCATGATGAATCTGAGATCCGTGGACATCGCAGAACTTATATTGGTTCAATGCCAGGTAAGATAATCCAGAGCTTGAAAAAATGCAAAACATCTAACCCGGTATTCCTGTTGGATGAAATTGATAAGCTTGGCCGTGATTTCCGCGGTGACCCGGCTTCCGCACTTCTGGAAGTTCTGGACCCTGAACAGAACAAACATTTCAATGACCATTATCTGGAAGTGGATTTTGACCTTTCAGATGTTATGTTCATCACCACGGCAAACAGCTTGAATATGCCTCGTCCGTTGCTTGACAGGATGGAGATCATCAGGCTTTCAGGTTATACAGAAGAAGAAAAACTGCATATCGCAAAAGAGCATTTGATTCCGCGCGTGGAAAAATCGCATGGTTTCAAACGTAATGAACTCAGCATTTCTGATTCTGCATTATTAGACCTGATCCGCCATTATACGCGTGAATCTGGTGTGCGTAACCTTGAGCGTGAGATTTCAAAACTTGCACGTAAGGCAACTGCGCAGATCGTGAAAAAGAAGATCAAGCGTGTGAATATTACAGCAGCAAACCTGAAGAAATATGCTGGTGTGCAGCGCTTTGATTTCAATGTGATGGAAAAGGATGATCTGGTTGGCGTGACCAACGGGCTTGCATATACTGAAGTTGGTGGTGATCTGCTTCCGATCGAAGCAGTTATTATTCCGGGGGGTAAAGGTCACATTACACTTACAGGCCAGCTTGGTGATGTGATGAAAGAATCTGCCTCGGCGGCATGGAGTTATGTTCGTTCGCGCTGTTATGATTTCGGCATCAAGAAGGAAAAATTCCTGAAGAATGATATTCACATTCACGTGCCTGAAGGTGCAACCCCGAAAGATGGGCCTTCTGCAGGTGCGGCGATGGGTAACACGATAATTTCTGCATTGACTGGAATTCCGGTTAGGAAAGATGTAGCGATGACAGGTGAGATAACACTTCGCGGTATGGTTACGCCGATCGGTGGCTTGAAGGAAAAACTTCTGGCAGCTATTCGTGGTGGAATTAAAACTGTTTTGATTCCGCAGAAGAACGTAAAAGACCTTGAAGATATCCAGAATGAAATTAAGGGCCGCCTGGAAATAATTCCGGTGACAACACTTGATGATGTTCTGAAACATGCGCTTTCGCAGCCGCTAAAACCTCTTTCAGAAGAAGAGATTCAGGCTGATACGGCAGCGGTGGAAAGGGGCTTCTCAGGGCATTCAGGTTCTGATAAACAGGAAGTGGTTAAGCACTAAACTTCTTTAAGAAAATCGTGAAAATCAGATAGGCTATGCCGGTTGCAACACATGCAAGCAGCATTGCTATGATGAAGTTAAGGCCTTTTTCCAGCAATATTGGCAGGGCGATAAAGAATGTCATGGAAGGGATGATAAGCAATAATATATCTTTGCTTAATGTGATGATCTGGCTGACATCGCGGTGTTCATAATAACTCCAACACAACGCTATTATTGAAGTAAGTGGCAGGGACATTAAAAAAGCTGCAAGGAATGATGATTTTTTAGAGAGCTCGCCAAACAAAGCGATTATGGCGGCGCTGATGAATATTTTTAAGATCAGATACATTAATTATCGAACTCTTCTTCAGGGAAAACTATTTCCACGAATTTAGCAGAGATATCTATTTTTGGAAAAATATTTTTGCTGAAAGGGAAAAAACGTGCTGGTTTGCCATCATTGAATTTTATCTCGAACAGGTCGCCCGCCCCGAAATTAGTTACGTTAAGGATCTGACCTATCTCTTTGTTATTTTGACCATCTATTACTTTAAGGCCGATCAGATCAGAATAATAATATTCATCATTTTTAAGTTCCGGCATTTCAGATTTATCTAAGTATATCTCTTTGCCCACTAACTTTTCAGCCTCATTGCGATCTGTAAGATTATTGATCTGGATTATGGCTATATTGGGTTTTGTGAAGTTAAGTTTTATCTTAACAGGCATATCTCCTAGATAAAACTTCTTATAGTTTTTGAAATTCTCAGGATCTTCAAGGAATGAGTGAACGCGCAGCGCACCTTTGATGCCGTGAACGCCGACGATCTTTCCAGCTGATATTAGTTTTGATTTATCCATATTAATGCTTAGTAGCAACCTTGAACCAATAAAAATTATCATGGTCCGGGGTTGGATTGTTAATTTCTTGTTCAAACTTTTTTATATCAAATGCACATTTAATAAATTTCCCTTCGGGGAGAGGGGATTGGACTTCGATTTCTCCATTTGCTATCAATATAGCCGTTATAGCGATAAAATCTTTTTGAGAAATTCCTTCTGCCTTTGCAGCCCACCATAATTCCCAGCAGCCATAATCATCTTCTTCGCATAATTCTAAAATTATATTTTTAACTTTATCTTCTATATTCATAGAACTACCAATAAAAAACCCCGCATTCAGCGGGGCTTTTCGATAATATTTGCAAAGTATTACGCCGCAGGTGCTTCAGGAGCTGCTTCAGAAGGAGCTGACGCTGCTGCTTCCGCATCAGCTTTAGCTTTTTCCTCAGCCGCTGCTTTTGCTGCTGCTTCAGCTTCTGCCTTAGCTTTCGCTTCAGCCGCCGCTTTTTTAACTTTTATACTTTTTTCCCTTTTTTTCAGGATCTCTTTAACGGTTTTATTGTCGTTAGCGATGCCAGCTTTAGTGATAAGCAGGGCAACTTTCTCAGAAGGTTGCGCGCCAACAGAAAGCCAATATTCGATACGGTCTTTCTTAACGTTGATACGTTCAGCTTTATCTTTGCTGATAAGCGGATCATACGTGCCTAGTTTTTCAATGAATTTGCCATCGCGTGCAGCTTTCTCATCAGCTACTACGAAACGATAGAACGGGCGATTAGTTGTGCCACCCCTCTGAAGTCTGATCTTTGTTGCCATTTTATTCTAATTTTAAATTCTTAAAGGAAGGCCTGTTTAACTTAAAAACATATGGGTGTCAAGCCTAACTTACCAGATATTGAAATCCTTAAAAATGGCGGCAAATATGCGAAGCAGGATGAAAAGAACTATAAATGTCAATATTATAAGGCCGGCGACCTCAAGGGCGCTCAAATGCATCAGCCAGTGATAGCAATATTTAAGGTTATAACGGCCATAGCAAAAATTGAGCATAAACTTATGATTTATATATGTTTATCAACAAATATAGCAACAACGAATATATATATCAACACAAAAATTCCAAGGAAAAGGAAGCCAATAAGAACCTGCAAGGGCGGCGAACAATGGCCAAACAGAACAATAAATTCGTTAATATTATGAACTTTGGTGAAAAGGATCTTAAAAAAGTATACTATTTCTTTCAGGCTCATTTATTTATCCTTGGTAAGGGATTTCTGCTTCTTTTCGTTGATAGTTATTTTATTGGCAGGGGCATCTTTGATCACCGTTGTGCCGGCGCCTATAACAGCCTTTTTACCAATTTTTACCGGTGCAATGATTTCAGTATTAGAACCTATAAAGGCGCCATCTTCTATTTTGGTTTTGAATTTATTGTAGCCATCATAATTGCAGGTGATGGTGCCAGCGCCAACATTAACATCAACCCCCATTTCTGTGTCGCCAATATATGATAGGTGATTGACCTTTGATCCTTTTCCTATCTTGGATTTTTTGACCTCTACGAAATTGCCGATACGTGCCTCATCACCTATATCAGCGCCAGGGCGTAAACGAGCATATGGCCCGATGATGGCGTTCTTTTTCACAACACAATCTTCAAGGTGAGAGAATGAACGTATCTCAGCACCCTCAGAGATTTTAACCTTGCCTTTGAACACAACGAAAGGTTCTACTATGACACCTGGCGCGATCTCAGTTTCTTTTGAGAAGTATACTGAAGCTGGGTCAGTTAATATAACACCATTATCAAGGTGTTTCTGGCGAAGTTTTTCCTGGATCATTTTTTCTGCCATTGCACGTTCCGCTTGCGAATTTATCCCCATAACCTCATCCGCATCAGCGGTGATGACGCTGCATTCATAACCCATTCCATTGGTTATATGAACGGCATCAGTAAGGTAATATTCACCTTTAGAGTTTTTATTGTCAATTTTATTGATGATTTTCTCAATATATTTACCGTTAAAAGCCATAACGCCGGAATTGCATAAAGTGATCTTTTTATGTTCTGGTGCGGCTTCCTTGAATTCAACAATGGCTTTCAACCTGTTATTAACATCACACACCAGGCGGCCATATTGGTTCTTAGAATTCTGTTCAAAACCTAGAACACACAAGGCGGTTTTATCATTTATGGTCGCGGCCATTTTTTTAATGGTGGAAACTTCTATGAAAGGCGTATCACCGTAAAGGGCAATTATTATTCCCTTAAAGCCTTTGAGTTTTTTCAAGGTAAGCTTTACCGCGTGACCGGTGCCGAGCTTTTCCTTTTGAAATATGATTTGGCTTTTAGGATATTTATTTTTAACCAGATCTATCACTTCAGGAACATCAGGTGAAAGAATGGGGATTAGAAGTTTTGGAGAAAATTTTGTAACAGTGTCTAGAACATTCTCAATTAATGTTTTGCCCACAACTTTATGCAGAACTTTAGGCAGTGGATTTTTCATCCGCGTGCCTTTGCCGGCTGCAAGGATCAGGAAAGCTATTTCTTTACTTTGTGTAGCCAAGTTATATCATGAATGTTATGAACAGCATTATATATATAGCATTTGCCTTTCTGGCAATTTTCGTTTTCGTGAGCCTGTATTTATTTCTGAAATACCAGAAGCTTCGTGATGAAATTACCCGCAATATCAGGTTGCTGGCAGAAGCAGAAACAAAAACCCAGCTTTTCCAGCAACAACATGCCGAAATTGATAAGCTTAATAAGGATATCAGTGCGGAAACAGAAAAGTTTAAGCAGTTAAAAGCTGAAGCGGAAACTAAAGAGAAACTTGCGCTGCAATCGCTTGAAAGCATTAAGCAGCAAATGGCTGACTGGGACAAAACCAAGGAAGAGCACTTAAAGGCAGCAAAATCTTCAATGCTGGAAGTTACAACTCAGCTCTCAAACAAATTGCTGGCAGATCACAAGCGTGAAAGTGAAACTGCGAATAAAGAGGCCGAGGAAAGGGTTAGAAAAACTACTGAAGATCTGCAGAATAAATTCCAGAATGTTTTTGAAAAGATGAAGTCACTTAACGATAAGGTTGATGATTCAAGCAAGGTGGTGGAGGTGATAAACCGCTCACTTCTCTCTCCACAAGGAGCGGGGGCATTAACTGAAATCACCCTTGGTAATTTGTTGAAGAATTCCGGCCTTATAGAAGGTGTGGATTATGATCTGCAATATTCGGTTGTGTCGGAGGAAGGCGACAGGCTGCGCCCTGATGCGATAATCTATTTGCCTAATGACAGTGTGATGGTGATCGACTGCAAATCATCAAAATTCTTTATTGATGATGAAGAGAGTGAAGATAATAACTTGGCCAATTTGAAACTCACACTTAATCGCCATTTGAATTCACTGGCCAGCAAAGACTATACAAAATCAGTTGAGCAGGCAGTGCTGAAAAGCGGGAGGATAAAATCACTTGGCAGGACATATAGTATAATGTTTCTGCCGACTGACCTGGCATGGGAAAAAGTTCGCAAGAGCGATGCAAATTTTTTTGATAAGGCACTTGGAAATAATATAAATGTTTCTGGGCCTGCAGGATTAATCAATATTCTGCTTCATTCAAAATATCAGATCGAACGTAACCGCCAGGAACAGAATTATATTATCATTATGGAAGAGGTGCGTGGGCTGATAGATTCAGTGATAAAATTATATAATGAAACTGGCTCTATGGGTAAGAGTTTGAGTGATGCATTGAAGAAATATAATAAGCTTGGTTCCAGCTTTAATGGTCTGGTAGTAAAAAAATTAAAGAAGATAAAAACTTTAGGCCTTGAAAGCAGTGCAGTTAAAAATCTTAAGGAACTACCACGTTACGACTTTGTTACAAACGATTCAGAAAATGAAATGACCGATGCATTGCCTGATGGACAAAATGTGGTGAAACTGGCTTCCGGAAACGATTCCGAGTGATGCTGAAATTTTGACTAAAATCTGAACTATTTCTTGCAATAACGTTCGAATATCTTAATAATCTGTGTTATATCTAGTAGATGTATCTGCTTTGAATGGTAAAAATTACTGTATCAAGTTAGATACAGTAATGGGTTAGAATAAAGAAAGGGGGGCTTTTTTTATTGTAATAACATTCATAAATCTATTAAATAAAGGCAACGAATTTTAACAAGGAGAAACTATGAATAAAAAAGGTTTTACATTGGTGGAATTAGCGATCGTGCTAGTTATCATCGGCCTACTGGTGGGCGGCGTACTTCAAGGTCAGGAGCTTATTAAACAAGCTCAGATCAGAAACGTGCTTACTTCAATCCGTGAATATGACACGGCTATCAACACTTTCCGTTCTAAATATAACAACGCACTTCCTGGTGATTTCAACCAGGCTGTTGCATTCGGTATCTGCGTTCTTCCTGGTACTACTACTCAGAACTGCGCTGATTCATCTGCTGTGGGTGGCACTGCAACTACAACTGGTAACGGTGATGGTGATGGTGTTCTTGAAAGCACTAACAACAACGCGACTACATTCGGTGGTGAAGTTGCAAACTTCTTCGTTGAGCTTGGTAACGCGCACCTTGTGAAAGGTAACTATTCTCAGCAAACTCCTAACTCAGATGCTGGTGTTGGTTATCCTGCACTTCCAGTTGGTGGTGGTTTCATTGCTGTAAGCCAAGGTGGCTTGGTTTATTACCTGCTTGGTCTTAACTCTGGTGGTGGTGGTGCTGGTCTTCAAGGCGCTGCTTCAAAAACAGCAACTACATCTATACTTGGTACAAGCTTCACTCCACAAGATGCTTATGCGATCGATTCAAAAGTTGATGATGGTCAGGCGCTTACTGGTTCAACTTTTGCAGTTCAACAGTATAGAGGTTTCACTACAAACTTTACTAAGCCTACAGCTGGTACTGGTACAACTTCTTGCGTAGACAGCGCTTCAACTAACGGTACTGGTTACAGATATGCAACGACTGCACAAGCTTGCTCTCTCGGCATGCGTGCTTCAAGCTAATATCTGACTCAAGTTGATACGATAAAAGAACCCAGGTAGAAATGCCTGGGTTTTTTGTTTCAAATAACATAACCTACAAGAATGAAAAATAAATTACAGGGCTTTACTTTAATCCACATAGTTGCAGGGTTAGTGCTGCTTGCAATATTCATATTCGCATTTAATACCGGTCGCCACCTGGTAAAACAATCTGCCCTGGTTAGTGCGGTTAATAATATAAATATGATAGATTCTGCTGTTGGTACGTTCAAGGGGAAATATTCATTCCTGCCTGGCGATATGCCAAATGCACATAATTTTAATCTTAATATAAGCCCAAAGAATGTTAAGAACCTGGCTTATACTTCATCTTCAACCGATTTTGATGGTAATGGCGATGGCTTTCTTGAAGCGGCGCTTTTTTACCCGGATTATAAAAAACCGGTTCCCATAAAAGGTGAAATGCTGAATTTCTGGATACATTTATATAACTCAACATTCATTGCTAAGGAGTTTAACGCTAACCCATCTGGATGCGGAGATGATAGAGATGCTACAAAGAACAATTGCTCACCCATATATTATCAGTCATTAGCTGGTAATGGTATAGTGGCATTGACAGGTAATATAGGACTTACCAGCCCTTTAAGGTATATAATCGGTATCAATGCAGATTATAAAAGCACTACGCTTGATATAAACGGCAAGGAAGGTGGAGCAGATTCTTTAATTGGCGATACGCTGACACCAGAACAGGCTCAGTTCATTGATGGAAAGCTTGATGACGGTGCGCCAGATCGCGGCAAGGTGAGGGTTATAAGTTCTTATCATTACGACCCGACTGGCAGGTATTCAACTTTCAATGAAGATAAAACCCTAAGTGCGAATGATTGTTATTCAGGCCCATCCAAGCCTTATAACATTGCACTGGATATGGATGTCTGCACGCTTGCGGTAGAATCAAAAAATAACTGATTTTATTCTTTTTCGCGATCTGGTCTGCCTTCAAACGGATTGTTGCTCTTGCGCATGAATATACGAATAGGCACGCCACTAAAATTAAATTCCCTATCCATGCTGTTTTTCAAATAGCGCAGATAGCTGTCAGGCAACTCTTTTAAATTGCTGCTGGTGAAGATAGCAAAAGTAGGCGGGCGGCTTTTTACCTGAGTAATATATTTCAGGGAAACCCTTTTGCCATTTGAAAGCGGCGGGATATTTTCTTCGACTGCAACTTTCAACCAGCGATTCAGCTTACCGGTTGAAATACGCATATTCCATGCATCATAAACATTAAGGCAAGCCTGAAGAATTTTATCTACGGCAACGCCCTGAAGTGCAGAGGCATATATGACCGGGCAATATTTTGCCTGAGAAAGTGAGAATTCTAACTTTTCCTGTAATAAGGCTTTGAAGATTGCTTTCTCCTGATCATCCAGTGCATCCCACTTATTAACGGCGATCACCATGCCGCGTCCCTCCTCAAGGATAAGGCCTGCAAGGTGAAGATCCATCTTGTCTATACCTAGAGTGGCATCGAGCACAAATATGGCAACATTGGCATATTGCAAGGCTTTCATGGAATCAGAAACAGAAAGCTCTTCAAGAAAATCATCACGCTTGGTGCGCTTACGAACACCTGCTGTATCAACAAGTTTCACCTTATTGCTGTTAAATTCGATGTCATAATAAATTGAATCACGTGTAGTGCCGGAAAAGCTTGATGCGATCGATCTTTCTTCGCCGACGAAAGCGTTAAAAAGCGTAGATTTTCCAACATTAGGGCGGCCTAGGATACACACCTGCAGATCAACAGGTGAATTTTCCATATCGATTTCATTATCTTGAAAGCCATGCTTCTCGCTTAAATCAAAAATTCTATGAAAAAGTTCGGCAAAGCCCAGGCCATGCTCGGCAGAAACCGGAATGGGATCACCAAAGCCAAGCTTGAAAGATTCCGTGATGCCCGGCGCCTTATTTTCATTCTCACACTTATTCACCACCATCAGTATCGGCTTTTTCGATTTGCGTAAAATCTGCGCAAAGTGCTGATCCAGAGGAGTTACACCCTCACGGCCATCTATGGTCATAAGAATAACATCAGCATCTTCGATAGCTTTATTGGTTTGTTTCATCATCAGCTCTTCAAGCGTGCCGGTTTCGGCCTTTTCCAGGCCGGCGGTATCTATCAGCGTGAATATTTCACCCGACATTTTAACTTTGCCTTCGCGGCGATCACGCGTTAGGCCGGGTTTATCATGCACGAGTGCTTCGCGCTTACCTGTAAGGCGATTGAATATGGTGGATTTGCCGACGTTAGGCCTTCCAATTATTGCAACTTTGAACGACATTGGTTATATATTTCGAAGCTTAGGTGAATATAGTCTAATCCAAGTAGCAATTATACAGGAAATTACAATGAAAAACGAAGTCAGGATAGCATTAAACAACATCAATGATTCGCTGGACACGATCAAGAGGTGTCTTTGATCCGGTAAAATTGAAGGCGCGCGTTGCCGAATTAGAAGCGCAATCACAAGACCCTAGCTTGTGGAATGACCAGAACAAGGCGCAAAGCGTAATGCGTGAAAAAAGCCAGCTTGAGCAGAAATTCTCAAAATATGAAAGTTTGAACGCAGAATATCAGGATAATATAACGCTGATAGAAATGGCCGAAAGCGAAAAGGATGAGGCCATGGTAGGCGATGTTGAAAAGGCTATTTTCGGGCTGGAAAAGAATATCAAGAAATTTGAGATAGAGTCTCTGCTCTCAGGCGAAGCCGATGCAAATAATGCTTTTATTGAGATCCATAGCGGTGCAGGTGGCACAGAAAGCTGTGATTGGGCAATGATGCTGATGCGTATGTATCTGCGCTGGGCTGAAAGCAATAGTTATAAGGCTGATCTGATCGACGAGCTGCCGGGTGAAGAAGCGGGAATAAAATCTGCAACATTACGCATTACCGGCATTAACGCTTACGGCTGGCTGAAAAGCGAATCAGGTGTGCACCGGCTTGTTAGGATTTCGCCGTTCGATTCAAATGCAAAAAGACATACTTCATTCGCAAGCATCTGGGTATATCCGGAAGTTGATGATAATATTGAAGTGAAATATGAGGAAAAAGACCTGCGCATCGACACATATCGTTCATCAGGAGCAGGCGGGCAGCACGTGAATAAAACAGAGAGTGCTATTCGTATCACGCATATACCAACCAACATTGTGGTATCAAGCCAAACTTCACGTTCACAACATGCGAATCGTGCAGAAGCGTATAAAATGTTAAAGGCAAGATTATATGAACTGGAGCTGAGAAAACGCGAAGAGGCGGCTGCAGCTCAGGAAGCATCAAAAACAGATAATAGCTGGGGTAACCAGATCAGATCATATGTGCTGCATCCATATCAGATGGTGAAGGATTTACGCACAGGTCATGAAACATCTGATACACAAGGTGTGCTGGATGGTGACTTGCAGGGCTTCATGAATTCATGGCTGAGTGGTCAGAGAATAAAATAACTAGTTCAGCTTATATTTGATCTTACCAAGTACAACCTTATCAGCTTCTTTTGAAGCATCATGATCAGGCTGATCAGCATATTCAACAGCAACATTAACGCCAAGTTTAGGGCTAACCTGCTTTTCATAAGCAGATTGATAAAGCATGGTTCTGCCGGTAGGGGAAAGATTCTGGTTGAAGCCGGTTATGCTGACAGCACCGGTGGTTTGATCAACCGATTGCGTAAGCCCCGTTGCATTGCCGGAGATAACACGAGTTGGTTGTGCGATTGAAAAGCTTAAAGAGTCATCGCCAAAAACTTCGCT
This sequence comes from Pseudomonadota bacterium, assembly GCA_048498735.1. Lineage (GTDB taxonomy): Bacteria > Pseudomonadota > Alphaproteobacteria > Rickettsiales > UBA8987 > JAMHZE01. The sequence continues at coordinate 98,224 of JBEHXK010000003.1, read as the reverse complement.
GCGCGTTAGAGCAAACGCAAAGCTATCAGAAACTATATTCGAAATCTCACTGAACGCTGAAGTTGCAGAAGGCGAGGCCTTAGTGAAACCGAGGTTGTAAGAGCCGAACAGATTCCAGTTCTCAGCAAAATCATAGGACATATCAAGGCCATTGAAGAATGTGTTAGAGCCGTTTGCGATATCGAATGAACCATAGAACCTTGAGCCAAGCAGGGAATCAGGTTCATGCGTGTAACCATTCTTCAGGTCAAGGCTGAAAGATTCGGTCGGAGAATAAATCGCTTCAAACATATTTGATGAATAATTGCTGGTGACCTGTTCTTCGGTCAGGTGGAAATCATCGGTGTCGTTATTTCTGGAATAAATGCTGCTGATGCGCGTGGTTATTTTCGGGGTTAGGGAATATTCGATCTGTTGGGAAATAACCTCATTATTATCAGAGAACTTCAGGAAGGTGTTATCAAACGCATTCGAAGAAATGAAACTTGATTTATTGAATTTCTGCAGATCATTGGTTGTTAGGTTATCAACTTCTGAAGAAAAACCCAAACGATATTTAGTATTGTTATTCACCTTATATTCCGCCAGACTCATGATATCAGGCTGGCCGTTCTGATCAGTGCCATCACTGAATTTCAGGGACATTTCATCACTGACCTTCATTTCATCAAATGATTTCTTCTCGCCGATAGAGCGCAGTTTTTCAGGCGTTAGGAAAGGGTTGTTAACAACATGAGTGCTATCGCTTGTAGGCACGGAGAAATCACGACCGAATGAATCAACGGTTACAACGCCACCATGCGCATTGCCAGGGTTGGTGAAAGCATTACCAAAAGCAGAGCCCTGATTTTGATTCACCGAGGAATTTGTGTAATTTACAGCAAGGCCAGAACCGGTTAAGGCAAGGTTAGTGCCGATAGGTTGAACTGCAGCCTGCAGGTTTAGAACGCCGTGGCCATAAGTTGCATCAATACCTGCTGCGCCAATATCAGTTGCGCTGGAGAGAAGGATTTGTGCGGTTTGTTTCGCTGTTAAGAAAGGCCAGCCCTGACGGATGATAGCTGCAGCGCCTGCAACTTGAGGTGCGGCAAACGATGTGCCATCAGGTGAATAAGCCACCAGGCAATAATTTTTCTGGGTGCCGCATTTATTGGAATATGTCATGGAATTATCAGTTTCGATAGCGCCTACAGCCAATACATAATAATCATAGCTGCTGGCAAAATCAGCCGGGTCACCGGGTTCTGAGGCATAATCATTACCGGTTGCAACGGTAACAAGAGCATCATTCAATTTTGCGACAGTAAAGTTGGATGACCATTCTCCTGAGCAGGAACCTATACAGCCCAAACTGACATTGATAACTTTTGCCCCATGGGAGGTGAGATCTGCAAATGTGCCGGAATATACACTTTCAAGCATAAGACTGGCATTATATGCCATGCCTTGAATGCCACTATCGTTTTTAACAGAAGCAAGCCTTGCGGCAACTGTTTCACCATGTGTACAAAAAGTCGTCTGGCTGAAAACCTGGCAATCATCTGCGGCAGAGTTTGCAGGGAGCTTGCTGTAGGACACGTTGCCTGTGTAATCGCCACCAGCAGTATTGGAATTGTAATTAAAGAAATCATATATGCCGACCTTCACGCCTTGCCCGGTAAGGCCTTTGGCATAGGCATATTGCGCTTTTTCCCTGTTTAGTGCATCATATGGATAAGCATCAAATTCAGTGGTAACAAAGGTGCTCGGGGTTGAAGTATCTGCAATCGCATCGCGACCGAAAGCATCACCTGAATTGCTTGGGGGTGGGCCATCATAATTACCGCCACCGCCGCCACCATCGCCTGCTGCAACTGCCGCCACACCACCTAGCACAGCAACTGCACCGATAGTATAAGCCGCAGCCGGCGTAACGCCAAGGATCGAGCCGCTGGAAGCTTCCGGTGCGTATGCTGTAGTGGTGGAGATATGATAATATGAATTATAATAATCAGCATAAGAATAGTAGCCGCTATTGATGGCATCTTTATGCTGGTATAGATCAAGCGTGTGATCGAATATTTGATCAGGATTTTGAGTTGCAATCACATGATTAAAGGCGTTCATATCAACCTTTCTGGGGTCTACACCAATATAATCATGTATGAATTGCGCTGAATTCGAGGGATATTGCTGAAGAAGATTTGAAACTTTCTGGATAAATTGTAGTTCACCAACATTAGGATTTGCAGGGCTTGCAAACGAGCTTGCAGAAAAAAGCAGGCCAAAAAATAATACGATAATTGCGAACAGTTTACGCATTCAAAAAAATTCCCAAAATATGTTGCTAACACATATTAAGGAAAATTAAGCAGAACTAAAGTTCTTTTTGGAAAAGGGCGGTATCTACCCATTGATTGAATTTAAAGCCGATGCGGGTGAGGCGACCTATCTCAACAAAGCCCATGGATTCATGGAATTCTATCGATTGATCATTCTCAGAACTTATGACAACTGCCACCATCTGTTTGAAGCCGACCTCGCGGCAGCGTTTGATTACTTCTATGAGTAGATCGGTTGCGATGCCGTTGCGTGTGTAATCTTTATGGACATAAATTGATTCTTCAACTGTATAGCGATAAGCTGAGCGTTTGCGGTATGGCTGGGCATAGCAAAAACCAACAACTTTACCCTCATATTTTGCCACCATAAAAGGCAGGTTCTTGCTTAGAACCATGGAATAAAGCTCCAGCATATCTTCGGAAGTGGAAGGTTTTTCCTCAAGCGAGGCAAGCGTGTTCAGGACGTAATAGTTATATATTTCGCGTATATCGTTAAGATCAGATACTTTTGCTTCTGCTATAGTGAAGTTAATACTCATTTATTTCTCTGTTATATGCGGTTCGTATAACAGATTAGATAATTACACAATAAAATATTTCAAATGGAAATATGACTAGTTATCGATTTTCAAAGCAGCAAGGAATGCCGATTGTGGAATTTCAACACTGCCGATCTCTTTCATGCGCTTCTTACCTTTTTTCTGCTTATCAAGAAGCTTGCGCTTGCGTGTGATATCACCGCCATAGCATTTAGCTAGAACGTCTTTACGAAGTGCTGAGATTGTTTCGCGTGCGATAATACGCCCGCCAATGGCTGCCTGCAGTGCTACCTTGAACATCTGTTGGGGAATAAGTTCTTTCAGTTTTGCAATAAGTGAACGGCCACGGCTTTCTGCCTGACTGCGATGCAATAACATAGCCATTGCATCAACCGGTTCTGCATTCACCAGGATTGAAACTTTAACCAGATCACCATCTTGATAGCCATCCATTTCCCAGTCAAAGCTGGCATAACCGGAAGTAACGGATTTCAGACGGTCATAAAAATCAAAAACAACTTCGTTGAGTGGAAGTTTATATTCAAGCATCGCACGAGTGCCTACATAAGAATGGTTCAATTGCACACCACGCTTTTTCATGCAGAGATCCATGATGTTGCCTATATATTCATCTGGCACCATTATGGTTGCGCGGATCCATGGTTCCTCGATCTTCTCGATATGGGTCGGGTCTGGGTAATCAGCAGGGTTTTGCAGATCAACAACTATGCCATCTTTCTTATATAATTTATAAAGTACACTTGGTGCAGTGGTTATTAGAGTGAGATTATATTCGCGTTCTAAACGCTCCTGAATAATTTCCATGTGTAATAGGCCAAGAAAGCCGCAACGGAATCCAATACCCAGTGCCGCGGAAGATTCCTGCTCATAATGGAAGGAAGAGTCATTCAGGTGAAGTTTTGCAATGGCTTCTTTTAAGTCTTCAAAATCACCTGCATCAACGGGGAATAGGCCGCAGAATACTACTGGTTGGCTTGGTTTAAAGCCGGGCAGGGCGATCTCGCAGGGGTTACGATCATCAGTGATGGTATCACCCACTTTAGTATCAGAAACCTGTTTGATATTTGCAATAATGAAACCAACTTCGCCAGGGCCAAGTTGTTGAACAGTAGTTTTCTTAGGGGCGAACACACCAACGCTTTCAATATCATTCACTGTGCCGTTAGACATGAAGCGAACGCGCATGCCTTTTTTCAAAGTGCCGTTTATCACGCGCACAAGAATTATCACGCCAAGATATGTGTCATACCAGCTATCAACAAGCATGGCCTGCAGTTTTTCGGTTGCACTGCCGACCGGGTGAGGAATTTTTTTTACCACTGCCTCAAGAATATCTTCAATGCCCAAACCGGTTTTTGCCGATGCAGGAATGGCTTCAGTAGTATCAAGACCAATAACTTCTTCGATCTGCGCTTTGACACGATCCACATCTGCCGCAGGAAGATCAATTTTATTCAGAACCGGAACAAGTTCATGATTTGCATCTAAAGCTTTATATACATTTGCAAGCGTTTGCGCTTCAACACCCTGAGAGGCATCTACAACCAGAAGCGATCCTTCACACGCAGCCAGACAGCGGCTGACCTCATAACCGAAATCTACGTGGCCTGGTGTATCCATCAGGTTCAGTACATAAGTTTCGCCATCTTTGGCTTTATAATTTAAACGAACAGTTTGTGATTTTATTGTGATTCCGCGCTCACGTTCAATATCCATAGAATCAAGGATCTGGCTCTGCATCTCGCGCTTTTCAACTGCGCCGCAATATTCGATCAGGCGATCCGCAAGGGTTGATTTACCATGATCGATATGTGCAACGATCGAGAAGTTTCGAATTTTTGAAAGATTTGTGGTCATCTAATAAATGAAATTTAGCTAATATTTCTGCAGGAATGAATAAGATATTATTCAGGGAATGCAAGAAATCTTTGGGTCAGGATAAGGAAATGGCATTGTGCTTAACTATCGTCTTCCTCTTACAGATGCAAGTTCAACACCGGCATCTGACAACTCAAACTGATTATAAGAGTCTTTCAGAATATTTCTAAAAGAGTTATTAAATGAAGCAAATGCATTAGTAGCGCTGGCAGCAGCATTTAAAATATGATCTATGTTTTTGCCATTCGTGTCAGGTCTCATGGCATTGATCACGGCCTCGTCAATGCATGTTTCTCTGCGGTTCAATTCTGCAAGAAAAGGCCCTCTACAAGTGCCGATCATAAAGGCCTCATCGATATTCGTAAGACCTTTGTGAATTTCATGATTGTCACCGGTATGGACAGAAAAAACTCTTAAAGCCAGAGCCTTCTGGCATAAGGTTTTTACCAGAAAGTAGGTTTTGTAATCATTAAGATTATTTTCTTCTAGATTATTTTCACCATTATGTCTGCTGACCAAATAATCCATACATAATTTTAAAGTATCTTTTTTGGCATCGCTCAAATAAAATTCTTCTGTGAAAGACTGTTTGTGGATATATTTATAGTAGTTATTTTCTTTATTACTTTCATGAGCAATAGCCAGCATTAGCAGACTATCCAATCCCGAGGTTATAGAATTTAATATTCCTGCTCTTTGTTGTAGTTCCGCCTTATCTGCATCATCTGCCTCGTGAGTATAATACCACTTGTTATCGTCAAAATTTAATTGAACTTTACCCTTTTCTTCAAAATCACGATAAAGGAAGTTATATTTATATGTATCCAATGTCCGGCAGTAAGATCTTAATTCAAGAGAAGATCCTGAAGTTTGGTCTTTAATTAAATTTACTAGGTCGCAGGCAATTTTAAGTGAAGGGGCATATTCGTCTCCAGCTGTAAGATATGCTCTTGTTAGCTTTTCGGTCTCTAGGCCAGCAAGATTGAAAAAATCCTCAGTATGTTTGGTATCCAGAACTTTATTCTGGTTTAAATTCGACATATTTATTTTGCAGATCGTGCCAAATATTAGCGTCATGACTTCCCCCAAAGTGGCGCGAATTATAACAAATTGAAAATATTTTAAAAGTTAAATCCATTATATACTGGGTAAGGCTGGATATTGGGGTAACTAATTGTAATATTTATCCCTTATTTAGCCTTGCCTTTAGCATCTATTTTGTTATACTGATCCTCCCGGCATGAAGAAGTTTTGGTAAAAAATAATGCTTTATGTTAGAAAAATAGGTGAAAGCCAGATTTTCTGCGGGTTTTGGTTGATATAAATTTTTTATAAAATTGTTGTTGACTATCAAATGCCGAGCAACTATAAGGTGGCTCCTCGCGAAGTGAAGGAAACTTCAAAAACGCGAAAACAGTTCTTTAAAATCGTATATTTATCAGGAAATGAAGACGGCGGAGTCTCAAAGGCTTTTATGGTCTTTGGAGGTAGCAATTATATATATAACGCTACAGGAACAAACCTCTTTCGGGCTTTAGCGCAGAAATGTTCGTTCAGTCACTCTTGCAAAGTTTTCATTTTCGAAACGCAAATTATAATTCACGTATTATAATTTGTTTAGTGATGCAATGTAGCGTAAGGAATTTTTTGTACAAAAAAATTCCCTATCAAAAAAATTTGAGTGTCCGAGAAATCGGACAAAGTGATTAGCATCTCAGGCCATTTGCCCTTCGGGGTTGTAATGGGAGATGCGACATCAGCTAGAATCATATTTCATGATATTTAACATGAGAGTTTGATCCTGGCTCAGAGTGAACGCTGGCGGCAGGCCTAACACATGCAAGTCGAACGATGTAGCAATACATAGTGGCAGACGGGTGAGTAACACGTGGGAACGTTCCCTTCAGTTCAGAATAGCCCCGGGAAACTGGGATTAATACTGAATATTATCTACGGATGAAAGATTTATCGCTGAAGGATCGGCCCGCGCAAGATTAGCTAGTTGGTGAGGTAATGGCTCACCAAGGCAATGATCTTTAGCTGGTTTGAGAGGATGATCAGCCACACTGGAACTGAGACACGGTCCAGACTCCTACGGGAGGCAGCAGTGAGGAATATTGGACAATGGGCGCAAGCCTGATCCAGCCATGCCGCGTGAGTGATGAAGGCCCTAGGGTTGTAAAACTCTTTTAGTGGAGAAAATAATGATGGTATCCACAGAAAAAGCTCCGGCTAACTTCGTGCCAGCAGCCGCGGTAATACGAAGGGAGCTAGCGTTACTCGGAATCACTGGGCGTAAAGCGTATGTAGGCGGAATTTCAAGTCAGAGGTGAAATCCCGGGGCTCAACCCCGGAATTGCCTTTGAAACTGTAATTCTTGAGTGTAGTAGAGGATGGTGGAATTTCCAGTGTAGAGGTGAAATTCGTAGATATTGGAAAGAACACCGGTGGCGAAGGCGGCCATCTGGGCTATTACTGACGCTGAGATACGAAAGCGTGGGGAGCAAACGGGATTAGATACCCCGGTAGTCCACGCCGTAAACGATGAGTGCTAGTTGTTGGATTTATTCAGTAACACAGTTAACACGTTAAGCACTCCGCCTGGGGAGTACGGTCGCAAGATTAAAACTCAAAGGAATTGACGGGGACCCGCACAAGCGGTGGAGCATGTGGTTTAATTCGATGCTACGCGAAAAACCTTACCAACCCTTGACATCCCTATCGCGAGCTTTGTAATGGAAGCTCTTCGGTTCGGCCGGATAGGAGACAGGTGTTGCATGGCTGTCGTCAGCTCGTGTCGTGAGATGTTGGGTTAAGTCCCGCAACGAGCGCAACCCTCATTCTTAGTTGCCATCGGGTAATGCCGGGAACTCTAAGAAAACTGCCCGTGACAAGCGGGAGGAAGGTGGGGATGACGTCAAGTCATCATGGCCCTTACGGGTTGGGCTACACACGTGCTACAATGGATGTGACAGTGGGATGCTAAACAGCAATGTCATGCAAATCCCAAAAAGCATCCTCAGTTCAGATTGGGGCCTGCAACTCGGCCCCATGAAGCTGGAATCGCTAGTAATCGCGGATCAGCATGCCGCGGTGAATACGTTCCCGGGTCTTGTACACACTGCCCGTCACGCCATGGGAGTTGGTTATACCTGAAGTCGCCCTTAAAAGCGCCCACGGTATGATCAGTGACTGGGGTGAAGTCGTAACAAGGTAGCCGTATCGGAAGGTGCGGCTGGATTACCTCCTTTAAGAGATGATATGGTTAATGGTTCGTCCATTCTGTATCTCAACTTACACAAGCTATTGGTTGAGCTTGCTCAACCTACCCCGCCGTCCTCATTTCCTGATAGATAATATGATTTTCTCAAAGAGATATTTTCCAATATTTAGCTGCGTTTTAATAGTAATATGATATATTGCTATTAGGGATATTTTTCTTGGGGAATTAATTTAATGAATTTATCATTCAACAAAAAAGAAGATGTAATAAATCTTCTGCAGAGCTTTCCTGGAAATAATCGTACCGCTTCAATAAAAACTCTCGAGATAGGTCAGAAAACTAATTATACAGATATGTGCCTGATATGCTGTAGTGATTGGCAATATTACATTAGAAAAACTAATCCCAATATAAATTTATCATTAATATATAATGGTTATCATACGGTTCTGGCATTCCCCGTATATGATGAAAAAAATAAAGATATCATGATCTTTGATCCAACCATAAAGCAGTTCATTACCGGTGTTAAATATTTCCTTGGCAGCTCAAAAGACTATGAAAAACTTTTTACTGATGCCGAAATCAATACAAAAAATATTATAGAAAAACTTTATCCCGAGGTAAAGCATGATGATCTTGAAATCCTCAGAAACAGAGTGCAGAAATTAGATTCCGATTGGGCAATAAAATATACCTCACACGAAACAGATATGCCTAGATTCAAAGTATATACAGAACAGCACCACGGTGGTTTGTTCTATAGCTATTCTGAGTTAGCCATTCCTTATGAAAATGAGGAGTATCTTAAAGAGATGATAAATTTCGATAAGTTGACCATTCCGGCACAGCATACCAATGTATCAATTTCAAATATTAAAACTTTATTTACTGAACCGACACTAAGTGTGAAATAATATCAAAATTGATTAAGATAAAAATTAATCATATAAATCAGTGTGATATTAAAACAAATAACCAAATTGCAACTTGAAAAATCCCATAAAATATGATAAGGTCTACTCATATTTTATGGTATCTCTTTTTACCTTTACGGAATTTTTTCCCTTTATATCTTGATCGATAATTACAGTTGCAAACAGTTTGTAACAATATCGAATGTCTAAAAACTTTTTTGTAAAAGAAAAAGCAGACATAATCTCGAGTATAGTTGGAATTTATTTCTGAGGTTTTTTAGGAATACCTAAAGTATCCAAAAGTTAACAAATTATAAATCTTTTTAAATCTTAAAAAAATGAAGACATTATCATTGGCTGAAAAAGCTAAAGCGATTGCAAAATCTATTGTTGCCGCATGCGACGAAAAACCTGAATCACTTAAAAAACGTGTTGTAGCGATTGCTGGTTTAACAGATTCCTACGAAAGTAGGCAATATTTACGCAGGCTTTTGATTGACCAGGTGGCAAAAAGTAAAGCCTATGGCGCCGCAATTTTGCACATGGAAACTATGAAAAACACTACTGAAGACGGCGTTTTACTTCCTAATGTGCTGCGCAAGGCCGGAAAGTTTGTTATTTCCAAATTAGATACTGGGATGACAGACTTTTTTATGATGGGTTTGGACACTATTAAGCAGAATCTGCAGGATTTTCCGGCAGACGGCGTTAAGTGCAGATATGCTTTTAAGCAAACTGCATCTGAATGGGAGTTGGAGCTGAATGCTGCAATTCTTACGCAAGTAGCTGTTGAATGCTTAAAAGCCGGCCAAATACCAATGCTTGAACCTGAAATGTTACGCGATGGTAGCCACAGCATAGAAGGTGCTAAAGAAACAATGGAAAAATTCCTTTCTAAATTGTTTGCAAAACTTGAGCTTGCCGGCGTAAACATTGCTGAAGTGATAGTTAAATATGCCATAATCTTACCAGGCGCTGACGGTCCCAAAGTAAGCATGGATGAAGTGGTTGCTGCCAACAGGTATATACTTACTGAAGTTATGCCTAAAAATATTGGCGGGCTGGTATTTTTAAGCGGCGGTATAGAGGAAGTGGAAACCTTGCAATATGTGAATGCGATTGCTGCTGACGGCAAAGAAAAAGGATATAACACACCTTACACTTCTTTTGGCCGCGGTAGCCATGGTGGTTTCTATAAAACTCTTGCAGCAGATGCAACGGCAATTGAAGAAGCCTTGGCTGATTTTGAGCATCGCGGTGTAACAGCTTGGTTTGCTGTACGCGCGTTATATACTTCTGAAATTGAAACAGACAAAAAAGTTTTACCGCTTTATTGGCCTGACCCAGTTAAGGAAGAAGCTATTGCCTAAATTTTGTTTTTGCCAGTAATTTGGTTAGTATAGACCTGGTGGTATCGAAGAAGAAAGTCCCTTTTAGGGATTTTCTTCGCCACCGGGTCTTTTTTATTTTAATGACTCAGCCTAAATCTTCTTATCGTTATCTTCAATCCTACCCTTCAGGGAATTAACTTTCAGATATTTGAATAAATAACATTTGCGCGTAAAGCCGTTATATAAAAGCGCGATGCCAACGAGTGCTGCAAGCCAGCTGTGAAAGGTTATTGCAAGCATAACTATCACCGAGCCAACAGTAATTCTGATAATGGCATCTCTTTCACCAACATTGCATTGCATGCAAAATCCTTTTCTGTAATTATCGGTTATGTCATATTTATTATTGCTCATAATAGCTTTATTTTCCATCGCATTTTTCGGCTTTCTGATCGTTCTGATAATATATTTCTCATCTTCGCTGTTCGTGTGGCCGCCAAGCATCCCGACCGACAGAAAAACACGCAATGAAATTGCAAAGCTCATCGAAAAACACCTTCCTGATAATAACGATATAAAAATGCTCGACCTTGGCTCCGGCTATGGCCATTTGCTAAAGACTCTGAGCAGAAAATTCCCTGCCAGTCATATTACCGGTGTGGAGCTTTTATGGTTGCCATATCATTTCAGTAAATTAATTTTCAGAAACAAAAAAAATATAGAAGTTATAAAGGGAGACCTTTATCAGCAGGATGTTTCAGCCTATGATGTGGTGATATTTTTCCTGCGCAAGAACCATAAAGTTGATGAGATTTTCGGTGAAAAATTCAAGAAAGGTGCTATAATTATAAGCAATCATTTCCCGCTAAAAACTTTTACGGCGAATGAAACGGTGATAATCAAAGACCCGATAGCAAACCGCCATATATATTTTTACCAATTTTAATAACTAACTCAATCATAATAGGAATTTTATAGGCTAATGCCTTAAGTTTGTAATGTAATTATAAAGAGGGAAGTGATGCTTAATGTTATAAAGAAAGCTCTGTCGAATAATGCGGATTCAGCAAAAATAGAATTTAAATCAGCAGGGTTTCTAACTCTTGGCGCAGAAGTGGAATTGCAGATAATAAACCCGGAAACGATGATGCTCATATCTTCTGCCAATGCAATTTTGAATGACGCAAAAAAGATAGAGGCGATAAAGCCAGAATTTTATCTTAGCACAGTAGAAATTAACACAGGCAAATGTGAAGATGTGAAAGCCATAGAAAATGACCTCTTATCATCGATAGAAAAAATAAAAGAGATAGCTACAAAAAATAATCTGAAACTTGCAACGACCGGATGCCATCCGATCTCAAAATATTCTGATTGCGAGATAACGCCTAAAGATAGATATAACGAAATAATTGACCGCAACCAGTGGCTGACACGTCGCATGACGGTTTATGGATTACATGTGCATATTGGTATGAAGAGTGGTGAGGAAGCTATAAAATACATGAATTTCTTTCTGCGTTTTATTCCACATTTTTTAGCGCTTTCAGCGAGTTCGCCGTTCTGGGCAGGCGAGGATACGGGGCTTTCATCATGTCGTCCTTCAACTTATGAGGCGCTGCCGACTGCCGGTTTGCCATATTCGTTTGAAAGCTGGGCGGAATTTGAAGCTCTTTACGCAACACTGATAAAATGCGATTCAATAAAAACCATAAATGATCTCTGGTGGGATATTAGGCCTGCGCCTAAATTCGGCACTATAGAAATACGTTCTTGCGATGGACCAGCAACTTTAGAAGAGACTTTGGCTCTGGTGGCATTCATTCATATGCTAAGCCACTGGTTCGAGGAAAATGTGGAATGGGTTTTCTCTATGCCAAGGCCTATCCATTGGATAATGCGGGAAAATAAATGGCGCGCGATGCGCTATGGTTTAGAGGCAGACATGGTTATTAATGCCACCGGTGATACGAAACCAATCAAAACTGATATTCTGGAATGGGTAGAAAAATTGAGACCTTACGCAGAAAAACTGGGATACCAGAAATATCTGCAGACCATTATGACCATATGCGAAAAAGGTAATAGTGCTGATCGCCAGAGAAAAATTTATGAACAAACCGGTTCGTTAGAAAAGGTTGTAGAACATAATATCAGCGAGTTTGAAGCCGGAAAACCAATATATTAATGTTTCCACAATAGGCTGTTACCATTTATTCCAGCATTGCATGCAGAAAGGAAAAGAACGGCAGTGGTCAGATATGTAATAACAAAAGCGTATTTTTTCATATAAATCAAAATTGTTTTTTTGTTTAATTATTCTAGGATCAAGCCATAAACCAGTCAATTAATATATGAAGGCCACAATATTACCTTATAAAGGTATAGTACCAAAAATACACCCTACAGCTTTCATTGCGCCGGGTGCAACCATTATTGGTGATGTTGAAATTGGTGAAGAAAGCTCTGTTTGGCCAGGTGTGGTGATAAGGGGTGATGTGAATTATATCCGCATCGGAAAGCGCACAAATATTCAGGACGGTACAATTATTCACGTTACAAGACCGGCGATCGCGGGTGAAAGCGGGTTTACTGTAATTGGTGATGATATTACGGTTGGGCATGCAGCTATTCTTCATGCATGTACGTTGGAAAATGCATGCTTCGTTGGAATGGGTGCATCAATAATTGATGGTGCCGTTGTGAAGACTGGAGGAATGGTTGCTGCTGGTGCCATGGTTACGTATCGTAAAGTGATAAATGCAAATGAGATATGGGCTGGTAACCCGGCGAAATTACTGCGTGAGATGAAACAAGTGGAAAAGGACTTCATCCTGCAATCGGCAGAAAATTATGTGCGTGATTCACGTGATTATTTAAATGCCGGAATCGGGAAAGTTGGCTAGATGAAGATAATAAATGCAATGTTCGGGAAGAAACTTGGCGGCATTGAACAGGCTTTCCTTAATTATGCTGAAAGCCTGGCTATAAAAGGGCATGAGGTGATATGTCTGGTTCATCCGAAAGCGAAGATAATCCCGAAATTGCAGGAACTAATAAAAGAATATCCGCAAAAAATATCATGTGAAAAAATTACAAATATTAGCAAATGGGATATTTTCGCAAAACAGAGATTGAATAATCTGGTAGCCAAGGAAAAGCCCGGTGCGATCATTGCGCATGGAAGCAGGGCCGCTATTTTACTGCGTTTTGCGGCAAGTAATAATAAAATTCCGCTGATCGCGACGGTGAATAATTACTGGCTGGATAATATAATAGATGCAGATTATCTGTTCTCGATAAGTCAGGATATAATCAACAGCCTTGCCGGAAAGTTTGATGAAAGAAAAATATTCAAAGTGCCGAACAGTATAAGGCTAATAGATGAGCCGGCGTTTCGCGTTAGGAATAATAAGCCTGTTATTGGTGTTATGGCACGTATGGTTGAGAAAAAGGGCGTAAATGTTTTTATCAAGGCGCTATCCATTTTGGATAAACGCGGAATAGATTTTTCTGCAGTAATAGGCGGCGAGGGTGAGTTACTCGATAAAATGCAGCAGCTACGTGATGAACTGAAATTGAATGATAAAGTGAGATTTACCGGTTGGGTAAAAGATAAGGATAAGTTCTATCACGATATAGATATTTTCTGCCTGCCATCACTTTCAGAGCCTTTTGGTATTGTGCTGCTGGAAGCAATGCAGGCAAGAAGGCCGATCGTTTCAACCAATATTGAAGGCCCGGCTGAGATATTGCATAATAATATTGATGCGCTGATGGTGGATAAGGCAAATCCTGAACAGATGGCAGATGCGCTGGAAGATCTTATTAAAAATGAAGGCAAGGCAAAAAGCCTAACAGATGCAGCATATAAGAATTTGAAAGATAATTTTGGCATTGGGGCGATTGCCGAAATTATTAATGCAAACCTTGAAAAAATCATCGCTGATTATAAATAAAGCACATGCAGAATAATGAATATATAGACTTGGAACGTGCGGTGATATCAGTAGAAGGTGAAGATGCTTTCGGCTTTCTGCAGAATATGATCAGCAATGACCTCGCAAATGCAGCTGATCATAAGGCAATATATAGCTTTCTTCTAACACCACAGGGAAAATATCTTTTCGATTTTTTTATCAGTAAACAGGATGATAAATATTTGATTGAAATTGCCTTGAGCGATAAAGATGATTTCTTGAAAAAACTGAAAATGTATAAGTTACGTTCAAAAGTAACGATAACTGATCTCTCAGAAAAATATGAAGTGATTGCTTCAAGTGGCGGTTATGCGGACCCAAGATCAGCTGAGATGCCGCATCGGGCGATAGTTACAAAAGACGAGGTATCTGCGATAGAAAAAATGGATATCGAAGGATATCACTGGTTGCGGGTTGAAAATAATATTCCTGAAGGAATATATGATCTGGAAAAAGATAAATCATATCCACTGCAATATCGCATGATCGAGTTGAACGGAGTTGATTTTAAAAAAGGCTGTTATGTGGGGCAGGAAGTGACAGCACGTACGCACCATCGCGGGGTTATTCGCAAAACCGTTTACAAGATAAAATCAGAAGGTGGTGCGCCTGTTAGCGGGCAGGAAATAACAGAAAATGGTAATTCGGTCGGTAAAGTTTTAAGCGCTATTGGTTATCATGCATTAGCACTTTTAGAGGTTGAAGCGGTGCAAAACCACTCGGATAAGCTTGAAATAATGGGTTCAAAAGTCACCATCCTTCAATGATTTATTGATTATTCCGCAGTATCTCATATTTTCGGCTGATGATATTAAAGAATGCAAAGACCATAGTGATCAAGATCGGTTCGACCACGCTTGTCGATGAGGATAGGGTGCTGCGCAAGAAATGGATCAGATCTTTATGTGAAGATATTGCGGAACTAGTTGCTGAAAAAAAGAAAGTCATCATAGTTTCATCAGGTGCGGTTGCATTGGGGCGTAAAATAATTTCTGAGAAAAAAACCAAGTTAAAGATCGAGGAAAAGCAGGCGGCGGCGGCAATTGGCCAGCCTATCTTGATGAATGAATATATATCGGCATTAGGTGCAAATGAATTACATGCTGCGCAGATATTACTGACATTGACCGATATTGAAAATCGTCGTTCTTACCTGAATGCAAAAAATACTTTTGAAACGCTGCTGGATGAAAATATCATACCGATAGTTAATGAGAATGATTCGGTTGCCACTGAAGAACTGAAATTTGGCGATAATGACAGGCTTTCTGCATTAGTGGCGCAAATGGTAGAAGCCGATAAACTGATAATTTTCTCTGATATTGATGGGCTTTATAATGATGACCCTAACAAGAATAAGGATGCCAAACACATTGCTGTGGTTGAAAAGATAGATGATTCTATTTCTTCTTCGGCTAAAGGTGTTTCCTCTAATATGGGTTCTGGTGGAATGCAGACCAAGATAAGCGCGGCAAAAATCGCTGCTGAATCGGGTTGCGCAACCATAATTACAAAGGGAAGTGTGCTCAATCCGCTGAAAAAGCTTAATGAGGGTGCAAAGCATACGATCTTTAAAACTTCTGAAACGCCAAAAAGCGCCTGGAAGAAGTGGATAACCAACAGTTTGGTGGCTAAGGGCAGGATAATTATCGATGATGGTGCGGTTAAGGCGCTGCAGGGCAAGAAAAGCCTGCTGCCTATAGGTATTATTGGCGTGGAAGGGCAGTTTGTGCGTGGTGAAAAGGTTTCTATCGCAACAAAGGGCGGAAAGGATATCGCCAAGGGCATTTCGGCCTATTCATCGGAAGATATAAGCCATATTAAGGGGAAAAAGTCCGCTGAGATAGAGAAAATCCTTGGCTATTCAGGGCATGAGGCCGTTATACACGCCAACGATATGGTGGTGCTATAATTTTATATAAAAAACACTTGTCTGCTAATTTCTAATCATATATATACCCTTTACCTAATTTCTGGCCATTCAACGGGGACGTAGTTCAGTTGGTTAGAACGCCGCCCTGTCACGGCGGAGGTCGCGGGTTCGAGTCCCGTCGTCCCCGCCATTTTTTGAAAGGCATTGTTGCAAGTTTTCACACCGTTCTAATTATTTTATCCCATTGTAACTCTAAGATTTGTGCCTAGTTGCATAAGGGCTAGTTTATTTTAAAATGAAACAATCTCATTCTTTAAGGATTTTGACTTGTCTAAAGGCCAAAAAATCGCGGTTTTGGATATTGCCGGACGCAAGGTTGTATGCATTATTGCCGTTATAAACGGTGATGGCAGCCCGCGCGTCGTGGGCTTTGGCCATCATATATCGGAAGGCATGAAGGCCGGTATAATCATTGATATAAAAAAGGCTGAAAAATCTATTCTTGCTGCACTTAATGCTGCGGAGCGCATGGCTGGTGAAACTATCGAAGAAGTTTATGTCAACCTTTCCGGCAGCAGCATAAAATCACAGCATATAAATATTGAAACAAAAATATCAGGGCATGAAGTTACGCAGAAAGATATCGACCTGATGATCAGGAAGGGGGAAGAACTGTTCGAAAACCCTGAAAGTGAGATAGTGCAATCAACCCCGCTGACATATCGCATTGATGATACGGATGGGATTCGTGATCCGATCGGTATGTTCGGGCAGATAATTTCAACCAACCTGCATGTAGTTACAGCTTCAGCAACTTCAGTAAAAAATTTACGAAACCTGCTGGCAAAGTGCCAGTTAAATATAAAAAGCTTTATAATATCATCTCACGCATCGGGCCTTGCATGCCTTTCTCAGGACGAAATGGAGATCGGTTGCACGTTACTTGATATTGGTGCAAGCAATACATCACTTGCGATTTTTGCAGAAGGTTACCCGGTTTATTTTGATTCTATACCGGTTGGAGGGCAGCATATCACGCGTGATATTGCGTTGGGTCTTTCGATCGATATTCCATATGCAGAACGCCTGAAAGTCATACATGGTTCTGCGATCTCTACGCAATCTGATGAAATGGAAAGCATAGACATTGCAGAAGATGAAGATACGCCAGAAGTTGAAAAAACCATTACTAAGGCCGAGCTGACAGGAATCATCCGCCCACGTGTGGAAGAGATATTGGAACTCGCAAAAGCTAATTTAGAGAGAAGCGGGCTTTACGGAATTTCCGGTAATAAGCTGGTGATAACAGGTGGTTCGAGCCAGTTACAGGGTATAAAAGAAATCTGCAGTTTTGTTTTTAATAAACATACACGTATAGCAAAACCAATTGAATTGGTTGGCATGCCTGAATCAGCAAAAGGTTCATCATTCGCAACGGTCGTTGGGATGCTGATATTTGCGGTGAGGCAGAAGGAAAGAAGCGAAAGCAAATCTAAATTCCATCCGATCGAAATCGTATCCAGCGCAAAACATAGCGCGAAGAATTTTTGGCTGGTAGACTGGTTCAAAAGAAACTTTTAAGGCTTATGCCTAATTATAAAATAATAATTGAATATGATGGAACCGAGCTTGCAGGATGGCAGAAACAGCCATGCCAGCAGACCGCGCAAACTTTACTTGAAGATGCAATATTTAGCTTATCACAGGAAAAGGTGGATATAACTGCGGCGGGCAGAACCGACGCTGGTGTTCATGCCATAGGGCAGGTGGCGAATTTCAAACTGGAAAAAGATTTTGATCTTTATTCGCTTCGTCAGGGAATAAATTTTTACATGGCCAACAAGCCAGTTGCGGTTGTTGATGCTGAAAAAGTGAGCGATGATTTTTCAGCAAGGTTTTCGGCAAAGAAAAGATATTATAAATATATAATTCTAAATCGTTCATCAGTGCCGGTATTGGAAAGAAATCGTGTCTGGCATATAGCGGCGGATCTTGACCTTAGTAAAATGAAGGCAGCCGCAAAACACCTTATAGGAAAACATGACTTCACTTCTTTTCGCTCAAGTGATTGTCAGGCAAAAAATCCGGTGCGCACTTTAGATGAAATAAGAATAGAGCGTGAGGGTGAGCATATATATTTATATTTCTCGGCACTTTCTTTCCTGCATCATCAGATTAGGAATATTACCGGCACACTTGCACAGGTGGCGATGGGAAAAATTTTACCGGATGAAATAAAAAATATTTTAGCTGCGAAAGATAGAACCAAAGCTGGTGTTCAGGCACCCGCTGCAGGTTTATATTTTGTGAAAGTTGATTACTGATTAGTGATCTTGCAGCTGGACTTCGATCGGGCCTTCAGCACGACCATTGACGAACTGGTCAACATAATCATTGCCGCTTTTATATACCTCTTCTGGCTTGCCGTGCCAAATAAGTTTGCCCTGATATAGCATTGCGATCTTATCAGCGATCTTGCAGGCACTATGCATATCGTGTGTAATGGAAATTGTTGTCGCTTTCAGCTCTTTACTGCACTTTATAATAAGATCATTAATCACATCACTCATTATAGGATCAAGACCGGTTGTTGGCTCATCAAAGAAAATGATCTCAGGATTAGTGGCAATTGCTCGAGCCAGGGCTATACGTTTCTGCATACCACCTGAAAGTTCTGCTGGATATAGATTAGCAATTTCTTTACCCATACCAACCTGCATTATTTTTTGAACAGCGATTTCTCTAGCTTGTTCACGAGGCATGGTTTCTGCATAAATCAGGCCAAAGGCCACATTTTCCCATATAGGTAAGCTATCAAAAAGTGCTCCACCTTGGAACAGATAGCCGCATTTATGCATTACTTCACGGCGTTTTCTTGTAGAAATATTGAAGGTTTCTTCTTCATCGATAAGAATCGAGCCAGAAGTGGCGCGCATAAGGCCAATTATGGTTTTGATAAGTACTGATTTTCCAGAACCTGAGCCACCTATAACAACCAGTGATTCACCCGGCATAAGGTCAAAATTAACCCCTTGTAAAATCTTTTTATTACCAAAAGACTTGTGAAGGTCTCTAACTGCGATTTTTGGGGTATTTTGCATATTTGTACGATTTTTACTGATTTTTTAACAGTTTTTTAATAATATTATAGTATAACCTTTAAGTTACGCATTCAATGAGGGGATAAGATGCATGGCTCTCGCCAATAAAATATCTCTAACGATCAAAGCTGAAATGGCTGAACTCCGCCACGTCAGGGAGATACTTGAGCATGATGATCTGGAAATAATACACTATAGTAAAAATTATCCCGAACATTCCCATCACAACGAATTTTCTAAAACATCCAAAGAAATTAATCAAACAGATAACGCATCGGGCAATAATTTAGGCACTGATTTTATCCCAAGTGCTGAGAATATTGATTTTATCGAAAAAGGTAAAATCATTGTGCGAGTTATGGATAAGCATAATTTTTATGAGATCGAGCCGCTTTCAGAAGAATTCATTAATGAGGCTGACGTTGGCCTCTTAACAAAATTATGGATATACATTTCAAAAGCAGTGAAATAAACGCAACGCTCAAACACACGATAAACGGCAGAAAATTCCCATATTGACTGAAATAAGTTGGCTCCTCAAGTTTTGCAGGAAGCCTTGTATCTAAGATTGCATCCTGATTTAAAGCAGCTGATTGCAGAATGCGACCAAGCCCATCAACAACGGCTGAGATGCCGGTGTTTGCAGAACGTATAACCGGCAGGCCTTCTTCTATCGCACGCATGCGAACAGCATCAAGATGTTGATAGGGGCCGGTTGAAGTGCCGAACCATGCATCATTAGTAACGTTCAAAATCCATTCAGGGCGAGTCATGGAAGTTCTATCAACAACCTGATCAGGAAAAATAACTTCATAACATATGAGTGGTGAGAAGGCGCCAGCATTAGGAAGTTTTAGGGTTTTTGCGCCAGTGCCAATGTTAAAATCACCTATACCCTGCGCCAGTTTATCAACGCCCGGAAGCAAATTCCTGAAAGGAACATATTCACCAAAAGGGACAAGATGGGTTTTATCATAATGCATCCTCTGCAGCACACCATCAGAGCTGATAAATTCCACCGAGTTATAGACTTTTGTATTCAGCATCCAGCCTTCATAGCGTATTCCGCCAAGTATCAGATATGAACTATATGGAATGACATTGGTCACTTCTGCGAGGAATTCCTTATCATCTTCCAAATTCATTGTGGTAGAGGCTTCCGGCCATACGATCAGATCGGGCGCGAAGGAAGGCAAAATACTTTCCTGCAGCGAAAGATTGTAAAATTTGAAGAGTTGCTCCGCAACTTTGGAGGAATCAAATTTTTCCTTCTGTGAAATATTCGGCTGCACGATGCGAACTTTAGTGAGTTGGAAGCGATCTTTATTATTATCAATTCTTTGAGTGCCCCAATTGTGCAGCAGAACCATCACAAATATTACCGGCATCATATAGCAAAGAGAGAAGGAGGCTTTATATATGAACGGCATTTCAGGGCGTGCTTTTATATAGCTAACGGCAAGATATGGCGTGGTGAACAGGAATATTGCGATGAGCGAAAGGCCATATACACCGCCGATTGAGCCTGCTTGCGAAAGTGCTTCATCAGCCAGGAATGTATAGCCTGCAAGGTTCCACGGGAAGCCGGTTAGAAGATATCCACGGGCGATTTCCATCAAGGTCCAGATGCTCGCGAAGAAAAGCATTTTTGTAATTATTTTAAAGCGCAGGCGATAAGTGAGCCAGCAGGCAAGGCCTATATATATTGCAAGATATGCCGGAAGAATACTTGCGGAGAATGGGATCATCCAGGCATATTTATCAGCTTCGACCAACATAGAATATGATATCCAGTAAAGCCCGGTGACATGATGGATAAAGCCGAACAGCCAGCCATACCAGAAAATATTTTTAGGTGCTATTACACGATCAAGCACCAATAGCAGTCCGGTAAGCGAGATGAAGCCGACCTCAAACTGGTGAAATGGCGCGAAACATAAAGTGAATAGCCCGCCAAGAATTATGGTGAGAAGAATTTTCATGGTTTTACAATCATATCTTCTATATGAAATTCAACTGATTCATTGCCATTCCATATATTTTTACGCAATTTTCCAAGCAGTGAAACATTCTTCATATGTGCGGCTTCCAATGCATCACCAAGCGGTGTGCCAACGGAATTGAATGCTACACCTTTAATGGTTGCAGAATTTCGTGCAAGGCCAGATTCTGCAATATAAACCTGAATATGTTTTTCACCGGCAATTTTCATTTTAACTATCTTGGCATCATCAAGCATTAAAAGAGGTTCTGGGTTACCATTGCCGAATGGCGATAATTTCTCAAGTTCATTTATAAGATCGATCGTTGCGGACGAAACTTTTATCAGCAGATCACACTCTGAATGGTTATCATTTGCAAAATCATTATAGGATTTTTCAAACTGTTGGCAGAGATAATCATACAGATCAGCCATCAGATGCTTCTCGACCGTAAATCCTGCAGCGGCTTTATGCCCACCACCATTCACAACCAGTCCGGCGTTTTTTGCGTTCGCAATCGCGGCACCAAAATCAATTCCATTTACGCTACGTGCTGAAGCTTTGCCAACTTCTCCACTAAAGGCGATCACGGCCGCAGGTTTATTAAACATTTCCTTCAAACGCCCGGCAACAATGCCGATTATGCCAGGGTGCCAATCATCACTGTAAACAACTATCAGTGGATTGGATTTATAATTTTGTGCTTCTGCCTGCTTGATCGCTTCTGCGATGATTTTCTTCTCCATCTCCTGGCGGTCTTTATTTAAATTGTTCAGGATCTCTGCAGTTTCCTTCGCAAATTGCTCATCTTCAGTTGCAAGAATGGCAGTTCCGAGTGAGCAATCACC
Organism: Pseudomonadota bacterium; assembly: GCA_048498735.1. Taxonomy (GTDB): domain Bacteria; phylum Pseudomonadota; class Alphaproteobacteria; order Rickettsiales; family UBA8987; genus JAMHZE01. Next base: position 76,210 of record JBEHXK010000003.1, on the reverse strand, counting down.
GATCCTGCCAGCCGCGTTGATGCGTGGGCCTACTAAAAAGCCGAGTGTATATGCATCAGCTTTTTTTGAAAGGCCGGCAATATCACATAAGTTCTTAATGCCACGATTTTTCTGATGTACGATTATTTTTAAACCCTGATTTACAAAAGCGCGATTCAGGCCAGTTAATGTCATAACATCACAAACAGTTCCCAGGGCCACCAGATCAAGCAGGCTTAATAGGTCTGGTTCGTTGTGATTCTGGAAATATCCATTTTCACGAAGTTTGCGATTAAGTGCAACGCAGAGCAGAAAACAAACGCCTGCAGCGCATAAATTATTCAAGCCGGAAACATCATCAAAGCGATTTGGATTAACTATCGCAACTGCATCAGGGAATGTATCGCTGCTTAAATGGTGGTCGATCACTACAACATCAAGCCCGGCTTTTTTGGCTTCCGATATTGGTTCAAAAGCGGTAACGCCGCAATCAAGCGATATGATAAGTTTAGCGCCTTTTTCTTTCAGCTTTAAAAGCGCTTCAGTGTTTATGCCGTAGCCTTCTTTTAAGCGATCAGGAATGTGGATCAGAGGTTCGGAATCAAGCGATTTTAAAAATCTGGTGAGGATCGCAGTGCTGGTTGCGCCATCAACATCATAATCACCATAAAGCGCGATCTTTTCATTATTGTTTATTGCGTTGATAATGCGCTCAACCGCTTTTGGCATATCTTTCAGCACATAAGGGTCTGGCATCATTTTCTTGAGTTTTGGTTCAAGGAAATTGGGTATTTCCTCAAGCAAAACGCTTTTGCCGAACAAAATGCGAGCCAGCAGATGCGACAGGCCATATTGCTGCATTGCTGCCGTTACATAATTTTCATCATAATCACGGATTTTCCAGTATTTGCCTTTTGCCGATGGTATATTTGACTGATTATTCACTGTTTTAGTTGTAGTTATGGGTGTAATTCTGTAGAAGGTTAAAACATAAAACCGAAGAAAACAAAATGAAAATTGATCGTAAAGGTTTGATGCTTATCCTATCATCGCCATCGGGCGCTGGCAAGACGACCATTTCCCGCAAGCTGCTTGAAAGGCAGGATGGTTTATTCATGTCAGTTTCTGCAACAACAAGGCCGATGAGAAAAGGTGAGGTTGATGAACAGGATTATTATTTCGTCAGCCATGATAAATTCAATGACATGGTTAATAAAGGGCAGTTCCTTGAGCATGCGCATGTGTTCGGCAATAATTACGGCACGCCTGCAGAGCCAGTTTACGAAAAATTAAATAAAGGTTGCGATATATTATTTGATATCGACTGGCAGGGAACAATTCAGCTGAAAGAAAAATGCGGCGTGGATGTGGTTTCAATATTTATTCTCCCGCCTGACATGGCAGAGCTTGAAAAGCGTTTGCGCAAACGTGCGCAGGATGATGATAAGGTTATCCGTGAGCGCATGAGCAAAGCCACTAACGAAATTTCTCACTGGGGAATATATGATTATATAATCGTGAATGATGAGATCAATAAGGCAACCGAGCAGGTCATAAGCATATTGGATGCTGAAAGGCGCCGCCGCACACGCATGACAGGTCTTGAAAAATTCATAAAAAAACTGGTAAGTTAAGGCTATTTTAGCCATTTAGCACTTGTATATTTTGCTATAAAGTTTACATAGATAACATAGATTTCCAGAGGTTTTTAAGATGATCATCAGCAATAATAATACTCATGTTGTTAAAACAGGTAATGTTCGCATAGCGAATAATCTGCCATTCGTTCTTATATCTGGCCCATGCCAGATCGAAAGCCGTGACCATGCGATGATGACCGCTGAAAAACTTGTAAAAGTAACAGATAAACTAAAAATCCCTTTCATCTATAAAAGTTCATATGATAAGGCAAACCGTACTTCGCTTAAGGGTAAGCGTGGCATCGGGATTGAAAATTCATTGGCGATTTTTGAAGAAGTGAAAAAAGCATTTGGCTGCCCGGTGCTGACAGATGTTCATAGTGAAGAGCAAACAAAAATAGTTGCCGAAGTGGTTGATGTGTTGCAGATTCCGGCGTTTCTGTGCCGCCAGACTGATCTGCTTATCACTGCTGCAAAAACCGGCAAAGTGGTGAATGTTAAGAAGGGGCAGTTCCTTGCGCCTTGGGATATGAAAAATGTGGTCGAGAAGATCACAGGTTCGGGGAATACAAATGTTCTGGTGACTGATCGCGGCACTTCATTTGGTTATAATACATTAGTTACGGATTTCCGCGGCATCCCGACCATGGCTGAACAAACGGGCATGCCGGTGATATTTGATGCAACCCACTCTATCCAGCAACCTGGCGGGCAGGGCGGTTCATCAGGTGGTGAGCGCCGATTTGTTGAAACACTTTCGCGTGCTGCTATGGCAGTTGGCGTTGCCGGTGTTTTCATGGAATCTCACCAGGATCCGGATAATGCGCCATCTGATGGCCCTTGTATGGTTAAACTTTCTGATATTGAAGAACTGCTGAAAACGCTTCAGGAATTCGATATCATTTCCAAGAGCAAAATAAAACATTAATTCATGCTAACGATTGAAACGGTAATAAAGGAGTCGCCCGGTAAGGGCGTTGGCGTATTTTCAGTTAACGCTGTTAAGAAAGGCGATATTGTCTGGAAGATTGATGATAATTTTACTAAATTTTATACTCAGGAACAGGTGGATGCAATGCTGCCGGTTCAGAAAAAGTTCATAGAAAAATATGCATATGTTGTTCCTGGCAAAGAAGGAATTTGGGAGCTTGATCTGGATAATGGCAGGTTCATGAATCATGATAATAATCCGAACACTGCTTATGATGATTATACTGGTTGGGCTACGCGTGATATAGCGGCAGGCGAAGAACTCACTTGTGATTACAGCAGTTTTGATACGCAGCCTCTGCATTTCCTCAAGGCAAAATAGCTATATAAGATAATCTGATTATTCCTTGAAAAACTGGCAGTAAAGCTATAAAGTGCGGCTTCCAAAATTTGAGGATAAAATGTCTCCAGCAAAACCAGCGACAAAGCAGAAAGTTGATCCGATCTCTGATCCGAATTTCAGCATTACATCACAACCATTTCCGAAATCAGAAAAAGTTTATATCCCTGGCACATTATTCCCGGATATAAAAGTTCCGATGCGCGAAATTTCCGTTGCTGCAAAAGCTTTGGAAGCGCCAATTCGTGTTTATGATACATCAGGAATTTATACCGATGCGAACGCAACGTTCGATATACGTAAAGGCTTGCCTAAAATTCGGGATAGCTGGATTCGAGCACGTGGCGATGTTGAGGAATATCAGGGGCGAGAAATAAAACCTGAAGATAACGGTTTGAAAGCATGGAATGCCGGTGCTGATTCTGCTGCGACGCAGGAATTCCAATATCCGATAAAAAATCCTTTGCGTGCAAAGAAAGGCAAAAATGTTAGCCAGATGCATTATGCGAAGCAAGGTATAATCACGCCGGAAATGGAATATATCGCCATTCGTGAAAATATGGGCCGCAAGGGCGTTCAGCCAAAAAATACTAAAGGTGGTTTTTCATGGGGGGCGAATATCCAACAGGAAATTACGCCTGAGTTTGTGCGTGATGAAGTGGCAAAAGGCCGCGCAATAATTCCTTCAAATATCAACCATCCGGAAAGTGAGCCGATGATAATCGGGCGCAATTTCTTGGTAAAAATAAATTCAAATATTGGTAATTCGGCGATCACTTCATCGATCGGTGAAGAAGTTGAAAAGATGGTTTGGTCAGCGCGTTGGGGCGGTGATACGATCATGGATCTTTCAACTGGAAAAAATATTCACACTACACGCGAATGGATAATCCGCAATTCTCCAGTGCCAATTGGAACGGTGCCGATCTATCAAGCATTGGAAAAAGTTGGTGGTGTGGCTGAGGATCTAACTTATGAAATTTTCCGCGATACGTTGGTTGAACAATGCGAGCAGGGTGTTGATTATTTCACCATTCATGCGGGTGTGCTTCTACCATATGTGCCGCTGACAGTGAATCGTGTTACGGGTATAGTTTCGCGTGGTGGCTCGATAATGGCGAAATGGTGTATGGCGCACCATAAGGAAAACTTCCTTTATACAAATTTTGAAGATATCTGCGAACTGCTGAAACAATATGATGTTTCATTCTCTCTTGGTGATGGTTTGCGCCCCGGTTCGATCGCGGATGCCAATGATGCGGCGCAATTTGCCGAGTTGAAAACTTTAGGCGAGTTAACTGATATCGCCTGGAAACATGATGTTCAGGTGATGATAGAAGGGCCTGGCCACGTGCCGATGCACCTGATCAAAGAAAATATGGATAAGCAGTTGGAAGCCTGTAAAGAAGCGCCTTTTTATACTCTTGGGCCACTTACAACCGATATCGCGCCGGGTTATGACCATATCACTTCTGCTATCGGTGCGGCGATGATAGGCTGGTTCGGCACGGCTATGCTTTGCTATGTAACACCGAAAGAGCATTTAGGCCTGCCGAATAAGAAAGATGTGAAAGATGGCGTGATAACTTATAAGATCGCGGCGCACGCAGCCGACCTTGCAAAAGGTCATCCGGGAGCGCAATTGCGCGATGATGCACTTTCCCGTGCGCGTTTTGATTTCCGCTGGGAAGATCAGTTCAACCTATCGCTTGATCCGGAAACGGCAAAAGATTTTCATGATGAGACCTTACCGGCAGATGCTGCAAAAGTGGCGCATTTCTGCTCTATGTGTGGGCCAAAATTCTGCAGTATGAAAATTTCTCAGGAAGTAAAAGATTTCGCGAAAACTGAAACTGCCATGAAAGCGAATCCTGAAAATATATCTGAAAGTGAAGCGCAGAAATCTATGGATGAAATGAGCGAGAAATTCAAATCAATGGGTTCTGAGATATATGTCAAACAAGAAGTATGAAGCCATAATAGTTGATGATGCTTTTGCGGTAAGAGAAAATTTTACCAAGGCGCTGACGGAGATAGGTTTTAGTGAAGTAACAGCATATCCATGCGTTACCAGAAAGTTACTTGATCATATAGGCATTGATACTGAGAAAGTTAATTTCCAGAAGGGGGGACAGAAAAGAAAAGACATATTTAATCTGCAAAACGAATTTCGTGAAGAGTATCTTGCTGGTTATGCTGATGCAGATGGAAATGTTAGTGTGAAATTCGCTCTGAAAGCAAATCCTGATAAAAATCTTATTTTATTCTTAGATAGGGAATTAGCTAACGGTATTTATAACCTTAAGGACGATTATTTGCCTCTAAATGGTGATAAATTTTATAAAGCATTGTGTAATTCAGATGTCCACATAAAAACCTTAGGCATTAGCAGGCATGTAATGTCGTTTGGTGTTAAGGAATCCGAATGGTTCATGGGAAATACCGATGTGAAAGCCATGGAATCTATTGAATCAACTATAAGGGTGGTTTCTAAAATGTTATAAGACAGAGGAATCGTAGTAAATAATGGCGAATATATAGTTAAAGGATAAATTAAGTGGTCATGAAAAAATTTTATGTATTTATATTAGCAGTTTTATTTTTGGCATCAGTTCCAGCTTCAGCGCAGCAGGTGAAAGATAAGGATGAGGCCGTGAGAGACATAATGCAGCTTGCGCGGGATCATATTACGGAACTTAAAGATTCCACAGGTAAAAATATTCCGGCAGAAACGGCGGAAGAAAAGAAAACTCCGATCATTCCTTTTGAAGATGGCAAGCGTACTGTTGGTGTTGGTAGCATCACAGGCATGGCAGAATGGTGCGGGCTTGATTGGAAAAAGAATTATACTTCATACATGCAATATGAACGTGCTAAGCAAAAATGGTCTGATAAGCAGCTTGCATATATAAGTGCAATACACGGTATTTCGCAGCAGATAGTGATAGATGGTCTTAAAAAAGGGAATCAGCCTTGCAGCGCCGACAGGAAAGATAAGATAACAAAATTCATGTCTCTGCAGAAATTATGAATAGTTGAATATTATAGATTTTTTATCGGATATATTTGAAAATCTATTTATGAAAAAACTTATAATCATAATATCCGCTTTAATTACACTCACCTCGTGCTCAGAAGAATATCGCCAAAGGGTGAAGCAGGAGCAATTCAATAAAGATCAGGCGCTTTGTGAATCTTACGGTGCAAAGTTCGGTACGCCGCCATTTATTCAATGTATGGCAACGTTAGAGGCTGGCACTCGTGAGGCAAGTGCTGAAATTCAGGCGCATCCGATCACTCCTGCAACTGACACTATAATTTTCCCGAACGGAAGAACTGGCACGCTAATACATAACTGACTATAAAAATTCCATATAGAAGTGATTTAAAATAAAACAAAAATCTTAGATTTTTCAGACACTTTCTCATTTTGGAATATTGAATAAGCAATTAATTTTTGATATAATTAAATTAAGGACTTAATCCATACCCTCATGTTTGATGTTCTGAAAAAGAGCAATACTCCTGATTCTGCAAAGACACCAAGTGAAACTGCAGACTATGTATTCGCGCTGGAAGAGTTGGTGATAACCTCGCAGGAATTGGCGCGCGCCAGAAGTTTAAAAGAGATCCTGGAAATAGTGCGCATTGCAGGCAGGCAATTGAACAATGCAGATGGTGCAGCGTTCGTACTTAAAGATGGTGATAAATGCTATTACGTTGAGGAGAATGCCATCGGCCCATTATGGAAAGGAAAGAAATTCCCGCTTACAATGTGCATAAGTGGCTGGACCATGTTGAACAGACAGCCAGCAATGATAGAGGATATATACCAAGATGATCGTATACCGCATGATGCATATCGCCCGACCTTCGTGAAAAGCCTGTTGATGGTTCCGGTGCGTAAGAACAATCCCGTTGCGGCGATAGGTAATTACTGGTCAAGCCATCATAAGGTTTCGGAATATGAGATCACGATTCTTGAAATGCTTGCAGATTCAGTTGCGGCAGCGATGGAAAATGTGAAATACTATGATGAGATCAATGAGCGCCTGAAATCATCTGAGGCAAAATAACCTCTGTTATTTTTATCTGAAGGCTTGTATTAACTTAAGCCCGATAACTATATAAAATCTTATGACCCAGGAATTATACATAATACAGCTTCATTATCATGTGCCGGTTGCGGTGCTTGATACATATCTGATCGCGCACCGTGCATATCTGGATGAATCATATGCAAAGGGCATTTTTATAACTTCAGGGCCGCAGAATCCGCGCACTGGGGGAATAATAATCGCCAAGGCAAAAGATAAAAATGGTAATAAGGTAACGCGTGAAGACCTTGCCAATATAATGGATAAAGACCCTTTCATGCTAAATAAGGCGGCAACATATAATATAATTGAATTCTCTACCGTTAAGGCTTCACCAGAATTCAAAAAATTACTTGGCGAAGAATAATGCAAAAGATTAACCCTGAAATGCTGGAATTTCTGGCGTGCCCAATAACCAAAACTGCGCTAAAATATGATGAAACGGCTCAAGAGCTTATTTCAGAAAAAGCCGGGCTAGCATTCCCGATAGTTGATGGCATTCCAGTCATGCTACCTGATAAAGCAAGGGTGCTTAAGGCTTAAGCTTCCCGAAAACAGTTGAATTTGTGAGTTTGTATTATAGAATGAACAAACAAATAGATTAACAAGGGTTAAAATGATCAAGAAAATTCTTACAGTTTCTGCAGTATTATTACTTCTTTCTTCTTGCGGTGAACAATCCGAAAAAGTTGAGCCATTAAAACGTTCTGATAAACAGCTGAATTGCGGTGATATTCAGTTGGAAATAAACGAAGCCGATATGTATAAAAAACAGGCTATGGAGAAAAAACAACTAGGTATTAAATCCATCGTAATGCCTCTAGGATATATAGATACATATATGAGTGCAGATGAGGCTATCCAGGCGGCGGATGCGCGCGTACAATATTTAACACGTATATCTGATATCAAACACTGCGATGCAGATGGCACCAGCAGCAATACGAACAGCAGCACTAACCTTCAGCCAGTTGGCTATGCAATGCCAGGAAGCGGTGTTCCTGAAGGCATTTATGGCACTCCAGTTTATGGATCTTACCCACCTTCACGTTAATTACATGCTTATTTGAAGTGCGGTTTTGGCACGGTTTGGCTTATTTATAGATTATTTCAGAGATTATCCTTGCCAAAAACTTGCTTTTAAGTTAGAAAGCGTGTCTAAAAATCATATATGGCAGCGGGTTACAGATTCAGTCACAGGCACTTGATCGACATAAAATCTCTCTCCAAAGATGATATTGAACATATCCTTTCTCTTTCCGAAAAATACATAATCCAGAATCGCAAAGCTAAAAAATCCTTCAAAACTCTTGAAGGAAAAACGCTTATCAACCTCTTCTTCGAAAACTCGACGCGTACACGTACATCATTTGAATTGGCGGGCAAACGCCTTGGCGCTGATGTGATCAATATGGATGTTGAGACATCATCAACTAAGAAAGGCGAAACGCTTCTTGATACCGCTCTGACATTAAATGCTATGAACCCGGATTTCATTGTGGTGCGCCATAGTGAAAGTGGGGCAGCAGAATTGCTATCGCAAAAAGTGAATTGCTCGGTGATAAATGCGGGTGATGGTTGGGCAAACCACCCAACACAAGCACTCCTTGATGCCCTCACTATAAAAAGAGAACATGGTAATTTCAAAAAACTGAAAGTAGTGATATCGGGTGATATCAGGCACAGCCGTGTGGCGCGCTCAAATATCGAACTGCTTACTAAAATGGGTGCTGAAGTAAGCCTTGCTGCGCCAAAAACATTACTGCCGGCAAAGATCGAAAAGCTTGGGGTGAAGGTTTATAATAATCTGGATAAAGCAATCGAAGGGGCTGACATTGTTATGATGTTGCGCTTACAGAAAGAGCGCATGACAAAAGGCTTTATACCAAGTGAGCGCGAATATTTCTATTACTTCGGCTTGGACAGAAGAAAGCTTGATAAAGCTAAACCTAATGCGTTCGTGATGCATCCGGGGCCAATAAACCGCGGTGTGGAAATTGATTCTGAGATCGCAGATGATATTACGCAGAGTTTGATACTTGAGCAGGTAGAAATGGGTGTGGCACTGCGTCAGGCAATTCTGGAAGCACTTAACGGAGCTGGCCAATGACAAAAATAACCAGGAAATTTTCAAAACCTACAGAAGCAAAAGATGTTCTGCTGACAAACGCGCTGATTGTTGACGTTCAAGGTGGAAAGGAATTCAAAGGCCACGTTCTAATAGAGAAGGGCATTATCAAACATGTGTATAAAGAGAAAGAAACGCCAAAGGTAAATAATGAAATTTCAGTAATTGACTGCAAAGGAATGTTACTTGCGCCCGGGATCATAGATGTGCAGGTGCATATAGGTGAGCCTGGTGGCAGTTATAAGGAAAACTTGCTTCAAGTTACGCAAGCCGCGGTTGCCGGTGGTGTGACAACGATAAATATTATTCCTGATACAAAGCCGGTGATAGATACAACTGCGATGGTTGAATATGTAAAGAACCGTGCGATTGAAAAGGCAGTTTGCAATGTCAGCCTGTTCGGTGCGGTGACAAGGGGGCTTGAAGGCAGGGAAATAACTGAAATGGGCCTGATGAAAAAAGCCGGAGTAACAGGTTTCAGCGATGGTTCCAATATAATAAGTGACTCACTGGTATTCAGGCGCGCGCTTGAATATTCATCAGACTTCGATGCGGTGGTGGTAAGCCAACCTGGTGATAAATATTTAAGTGAAGATGGTGTTATCAATGAGGGTGAAATATCAACAAGACTTGGTGTTTCAGGAATTCCTGCGATAGCAGAGAAAATCGGGTTGGATAGAGACCTAGCCATAGTTGAACTTACCAAAGGTAAATATCATGCACTTAATATTTCAGCAGAAGAAGCACTCGAATCGATAAAAAATGCCAAAGCAAAAAAACTTAGTGTAACGGCTTCCGTAACATCAGGACATCTAGCGCTGACGGAAAATGAGGCAAATAACTACCGCACCTTCGCAAAATCAAATCCGCCATATAGAACAGAAAAAGATAGAAAGGCTCTTATAAAAGCACTTAAAGATGGTGTGATCGACTTTATAACATCAAATCATAGCCCACGATCGGTAGATCAGAAGCGCCTTCCACTGGCTTCTGCAGAATTTGGTGTAGTGGGGCTTGAAACTATGTTATCAGCTGCATTATCTAACCTCATCCCATCAGGGTTTGGTTTAAGTCAGATATTTAAATTACTAAGTTACAATCCGGCGCAGTTTTTAAATCTTAAAAATAAGGGCCAGATAAAAAAGGGTTGTATTGCAGATTTAATTCTGGTTGATATAAAAACCAATTGGCAGGTTGATCCTGAGAATTTTGCGGGCAAGGCAATGAATTGCCCGTTTGATGGGAAAACCCTGAGGGGCAGGGTATTAAAAACATTCATCTCCGGGGAAGTGGTATATGAATCTCAATAAGTTTTGGAAGCTGGCTCTTGTTGCTTCTATTTTTCCAGTAAGCAGTTTTGCACAGGACTATAATAATTCGCAGGCTCAGGCGCCAATGCCAGAACAGAATATGGCTATCATTACTGGGCAGCCGCAACCACAATTGCAAGAAACCGAGCAATCTGTATCGCCAGCTCCGGTAGTGACGCCACAACCGCAGCAAAACGTACAAACGCTGCAGATTCCAGCTTCAATGCAGAAAAAACAAGAGCAGGATATTTATTCATACGTGAATGATAGCTCAGCAGCACAAGCTGCAGCTCCAACTCCGGTTCCGGTAGTGCAACCAGTGGGTCAGGAGCCTGCTGCTCAACCTGTTGCCGCGCAGTCTGTAGTTAAGAACAGCGATGAAGTGAAGGCGCAAGGTTCATTCCAGGAGCAATTTGGTAGTGCGCCTGTAAATGGGCAGACGATGGAAACTTATCTTGCCGTGGCTTATGAGAAAAACCCAGGCATAAATTCAGCCCGTGATGCATTGCGTGCTGCAGATGAATCGGTGTTTCAGGCTGAATCGGGCTATCTGCCTAAACTTGATGCGACCTATAATAAAAGCTATCAGAAACTAGGTTTTAATGGTGCGCCAAAAGATAATTATTATCCATACACTGAAGCGCTTAACCTGAGCCAAGGGATATGGGGAAGCGGTGAAATATATTTTGCTGTGAAAGCAGCGCAGAAACGCGTTCTTGCTGCTCAACATGAATTAAAAAATACTGAACAGCAATTCCTGCTTGATGCTATCACTGCTTATATAAATTACATCTATACGCAAAAAGTTTTGGAACTTGCGATCAATAATGAAAAAGTTCTTGATGAGCAGTTAAAAGCATCTCGCCAGAGATTTGATGTTGGTGATGCGACTAAAACTGACGTTGCCCAAAGTGAAGCGCGCCTTTCAAATGCACGTTCTAGTCGTGTTCTTTCCCAAGGTGATTTTGTGAATGCGCAGGCAAATTTCAAAAAGATATTTTTAGTTGATGCTCCTGAAAGATTGCCAATGCCTGCAAACCTGCCTGATATACCTGCAACTTTTGATGATGCAATGAAGCTTGCATTAAATAATAACCCTCAGGTGGTACAATTAAAATATCTGGTTGAAGGCGCTGATAATGATATCAATGCAAAACGTTCACAGCTATTGCCTCAGGTGGATATGAATGGTTCTCTATATAAATCTCAAACCCCTTCGATATTCGGCAATTATGAAACTGAGGGACAAAGTTTAGGTGTTCAGGTGACCGTGCCGATCTATGATGCCGGTATTGATTATTCAAAAACTCGTGAAGCACGTGACCGCAGAAATCAAGCTCGCCAGCAATATAATGATATGGTGAATACGATTAAAAGTGCTCTGCAACAAGCGTGGCAGCAGATATCTACCAGTGCTGCAAATATCGATGCGACAAAATCCAGCCTGACTGCATCTGAATTTGCACTTGAAGGTGTAAGGGAAGAGCAGAAAGAAGGTGCGCGTACGATTCTTGATGTGTTAGATGCTGAACAGGAAAGATTCACCGCAGAAACTTCTCATGCGCGTGCTATAAAAGATTCTGTCATATCTATTTATAACCTGAAAGCAGTGCTTGGTGATCTGACCCCAAGTCAGCTTGGTCTGCCTGTAAAAGACTATGATTCGTCAGAACATTATAAAAACACTAGATTTAAATTAATAGGTTTATAATATACCATAATAACCTTAAGAATTATTATGGCAAAACCTCAACCTAAAGAACAGGAAAACGAAAGCGTGGCTAGTATTTTATCGAAGATAAAGAGCATGGTCTCTGGAAAAGAGAAAATTGTTATAGAAGATGATAAAAAGCCCGTAGTAACTAAAGCAGCAGAGCCGGAAGAAGATGAAGATGCTCTGGAACTGACCGAGATAGTAGAAGCAGATTCAGTGGCAGAAACATCCCAACCCACTGAAGCACAGATGACAAATGCTGCAGAGGTAGCGCAGCCGGAAGAAGAAAAATTCGTAGACCTTCTGCAGGAGATAGATCAGGCATTGGAAGCTGAATATAAGAATGAAGGTGTGGTTGAAGCAACTGCTCCAACGATTGAAGCGGCTGTAGAAAACGCGGCAGAACAGACTCCAGATGCGGCAGTTTTAGAAGATATGCAGGCAAAGATAGCTGCAGAGCTTTCTGCACCAGAAGCAGTAACTGCACCACCACAAGCTGTTGAAGCTAATGCAAATCTGGCACAAGCGCCGGTACAAAATAAGCCTGAACCGGTAGTTGAGCCGAAAAAACAATTCACAGAGCTATCCAACTCTAATATAATAACTTCTCAGAAGCCAAGCGCTATGGACACAGAAAAAAGAGAAAACATTTTATCGCAGGATATTGCAGCCCGTTCTAGCAAAGCTATTCAGGGCCTGTTGAACAATCTGCCGAAGCCGGCAATTGATTCACCGGCATTCCGCAATGCAATAACCATTGAAGACTTGGTGATGGAAACAATGAAGCCGCTTCTGAAAGAATGGCTTGATTCAAATCTTGAAACAATCGTGCGTGATATTGTTGAGCGCGAGATCAGGAAACTTATCCCTCGTGAATAATAAAAAGGCGAAGCTTAAGGCTTTTAAATTCGGCCTTTTAGCTGAGTTATTCGTAATAATATACTTGTTCTTAACATTTCATCGAGTGCTTGCATGGCGCATGAAAACCACTTTAGGTGAGATTGATATTATAGCGTGTAGAGGAAACATGCTGGTCTTTGTAGAAGTTAAGGCGCGTAAAACCGATGTTAGTGAGGTTCTTTCAGCAAACCAACAGAGGCGCATAGGTGATGCAGCAAAATTATTTTTACAGAAAAATAGCAGGTTTGAAGGCCATAATTGCCGCTTTGACTTGATAATTTTCAAACCGCCACTATCAATAAAGCATATAAAAAATTCATGGGTTATATGAAAAAACTTTTAATCATTTCCCTTTTTTCAATGACGGCTCTTTCACAAACCTCATGCCTGCCGGTTATTATTGCAGGCGGCGCAGGTGCAGCAGGCTATACCGCATCACAGGAAAGGCCGGTGAAACAAACATTGAGCGATACGAATATTACTGCAAGTATCAACATGGATTATCTACGTGATGCACATAGTGAAGATCTAAAAAATGTAAAAGTGAATACGGTTGAAGGGCGTGTGCTTCTGACAGGTTTTGTGCCAACCCAGGAAGCAAAGATAAATGCATATAACCTTGCCTGGAAAATTCAGGGCGTGACTCAGGTTATAAATGAAGTGCGGGTTGAAAAGAACACGCAATTCTCAGCTAAACAGGCGGCTTCTGATAGTTGGATAAGTACACAAATTGGTTCGCGCCTATTATTTGCAAAAGATGTTCAATCGGTGAATTATTCCGTTGAAACTATACGTGGCGTTGTGTATCTGATGGGTATTGCGCAGAATAAAACTGAACTTGAGAAAGTAACAGATATAGCAAGCAAGGTTTCTGGTGTACAAAAGGTTGTAAGCTATGTTCGTATTAAAGGCAGCAGCCAGATTGAAGGTGTAAAGAATGAAAGTGGAAATCCAGTATCAGTTGAAGAACAACAAGGAACCCTCCCAGGTTCCGTTAAAGCAAGCGGCTCGCTTGACCAAAACAGCCCAGCAAGTGGCGGCGTTACCATTGAAGAATCGCCAAAAGCTCAGTGAGCTGATTGAGAAGGCGATCAATTCCGCAATAAAATATCTAAAGCTTACCGCAGAGTTGAAGGATAAGGAAATTTCTGTCGTTATAACTGATAATCACGTCATCCAGAGCCTGAATCGTACTTATCGCAAGAAAGATTACGCCACTAATGTTCTGACATTTCCTTTTATTCGCTATCGCAAGGGTGAGTTGATGGAAAAAAATTCGTTTACTCATATTCTTGGTGAGATGGTGCTTTCATATGAGAAATTTGCAGAAGAAGCAGCGGAGCAGGGGAAGGATGTGTTGGATCACATAACGCATCTGGTAGTGCATTCAACGCTGCATTTGCTTGGCTTTGACCATGAAAAGAAAAAACAGGCCAAGGAAATGGAAGAGATGGAAATAGAAATTCTAAAAAAGGATTTTAAGATCAAAAATCCTTATATTGCCATCAACTAAATACGAAAACTTTTTTCTCAGTCACAAGTGCATCAAGTTTATAATCGTGGGCTTCCGGCTTTATATAAGGTGTTTGCTGGCATGAAAAGGCAACACCAATGGCAATGAATTCAGAAAAGCCCGAAAGATAATCAAAGGTGCGATCATAATAACCAGCACCCATACCAAGTCTGGTTCCTGCAGAATCAAACGCGATGAGCGGAACAATTATAACATTCGGGGAAACTTCAGGGAAATTGTGCGGTGGTTCCATAATATTCACCAGGCGGTTTTTAACCAGCGGCGTTCCCTTAATATATTTTCTAAAAACCATAGGCGCATCTTTTTCATCAACACATGGCAGGCATAGTGTATGACCCGTTTCAGCATAGAGCTCTGAAAGTAAGGTAACATCTACCTCATGCTCAAAAGGTATATATATTGCAATGGTGGATGCGGGTGCAATGCTTATATTGGCAAAGAAATTCTTTGCTATCTCCCGGCTATATAACTTCTGCTTTTTTGTGTTAAGCGCTGCACGTTTTTTTCTAAAGATCTCTCTGATTTGATCTTTAGATTCAAGCAGCATCTAGCCAACTAATTCGCAATCGCTGAAGAAGAATTTGATCTCGCGCGCTGCGTTTTCTTTTGAATCAGAACCGTGAACGGAATTTTCACCGATGCTCAGTGCGAATTCTTTACGGATAGTGCCTTTTTCTGCTTTCTCAGGGTCAGTTGCGCCCATGATCTCACGGTTTTTTGCAACTGCATTTTCCCCTTCAAGAACCTGAACTACTATAGGCTCGCTCACCATGAACTCAACCAGATCATCAAAGAAAGGACGATCTTTATGCACGTTGTAGAAAAGCCTAGCTTCACGACGGCTTAGGTGCATACGTTTTGAAGCAACGATGCGAAGATTGTTAGTTTCGAATTTATCGATGATTTTACCTGTCAGATTGCGCTTTGTCGCATCAGGTTTAATGATTGAAAGTGTTCTTTCTACTGCCATAAGTGCCCTAAATATTAATATGAAATGCTTATATTAGCTTTAAGCCTAAAATCAATATTTATTTAGCTGTTACAGCATCCTTGATAGCTTTTCGGGCCAAACGATCGGCACGTTCGTTCAGTTCAACACCATCATGCCCGCGTACCCAGTGCCAGTTGACGATATGTTTCCCTGTTGCCTCGATTAACTGCTGCCACAGGTCTGAATTTTTGACCGGCTTACGATTAGCATTCTTCCAATCATTTATGATCCAGGTGTTGACCCAGCTTGTAATGCCTTCCTTTACATATTGGCTGTCAGTATATAGTTCGACCTGACATGGCTCTTTTAATGTGTTAAGCCCTTCGATCGCAGCTTTCAATTCCATGCGGTTATTAGTGGTTTCAGTTTCCATGCCGGAAACTTCTTTCTCATGCGAACCATAGAGCATAACGGCTCCCCAGCCACCCATTCCTGGATTGCCTGAACATGCGCCATCTGTATACATGATAATTTTTTTCATATTAACTAATCAAAAAAAATCCCGCCATATAGCGGGATTTTAAATATTATTCTTTCAAGAGAAAGAGTTATTTTACTCAGCCTTCGCTTCTTCTTTCTTAGGAGCGGCAGCTTTTTTATCTTTCTTAGCTGCAGGAGCAGGAGAATTTGATTTACCGATCTTATCAGACATAGAAGCAAGGTTCATAGAACCGAATTTCTGGTTGAATTTCGCAACATTGCCTGCGCGTTCGTTGATCTTAGTTTTACCACCAACCCACGCATTGTGAGTCAGGATGTCAGTATCAAGCTGAAGCGTATCACCTTTTTTACCCCATGTAGAGTAAGTTTTGAATGAAGAACCATCAGTCATTTTAACTGTGATTTCATGGTAATCTGGGTGGATATTTTCTTTCATGTTATCCTCTAAAAATCTTGCTTTTTTAAATTTGAGCGGTACCTATACATAAGCTTTAACCTTAATGCAATAATAATTTTGAGGATTATCACCCTAATTCCCGCCCGTCTGGGCTCAACTCGCCTGCCGCGCAAGCCACTTGCCGATATTGCGGGCTTTCCTATGATAGTTCAGGTGGTTAAAAGGGCTTTAGAAGCAGGTGTTTCTGATGTTTATGTTGCTGCTGCTGAGGAAGAAATAGCGCAGGCGGTGGAGAAAGCAGGTGTAAAGGCCATATTGACCGACCCAAGCCTGCCATCAGGCACTGACCGTATAGCGGCTGCCTTAGGTAAAGTCGAGCAAAATCAGAAGGTTGATATAGTTCTGAACCTGCAAGGTGATCTGCCGACCATTGAGCCAAAAGTTATAAAAGATACAATAGATCTGCTTAAAACCGGTGATTATGACATTACAACTGCGGTTTGCGAGATAAAGAATGAAAGCGAAAAAACCAATCCCAACGTGGTAAAAGCTGTGGTTTCATGGAAAAATGATAATTCCGGCAAAGCACTCTATTTCACCCGTGCGACAGCACCTGCAAATGAGGGGCCACTTTACCACCATATCGGGCTTTATGCGTATAAAACCGCAGCTTTAGAAAAATTTGTAAAACTGCCCGTAAGTGAGTTAGAAAAGCGTGAAAAACTGGAACAATTACGTGCTCTTGAAAATGATATGAAGATAGGCGTGGTGAAATCAGACACTGTGCCACTTGGTGTTGATACGCAGGAAGACTTGGAAAAGGCCAGAAATATATTATCTAAACCAGCATGATGATCAGATATTACTTACACTCAATTTACCTGTCACTTTATTCCAGGTTATTTTATGCGGGGCTTTTCCATAATAAAAGGGCTTCGGGCGTAAGATATTTGTTACTGCTCTCGTTCATGATCTCTGTGCCGCTGGCGTTTGAGTTGAAAGTTCTAATTAATAAGGCTTTCTTTAATAGCGCAGATGCCGAAGAAAATGTTCAGTATATAGTCAACCAACTGCCTGAAATAGATATAAAGAAGGATAAAATAAGTACGCCTCTTTCACAGAATCAGAGCATTATTAGTAAATCAGGCAATACGGTTGCTATTATAGATGTAGAAAACAAGATCAATGATATTAATGAATATTCTGGCATTCTGATAATAGATTCAGATGGGCTTAAAATGAAAATGCCTAATAGCGAAACGGTTTTTATAGTAGCTGCTGAAGACCTGGCTATCAGCCTGGATAAATATTTTGCTACAAAGGCTGATGGCAGCAGGCAATTTCTGACGGCTGATTTCTTGCGTGATACGGAACAAGTACTGCAAACCCCATTTATAATGATTCTGGTGTTCTTTACGATCTTATTCAGCATAAGATATATACTTTCTGCGGTTATTTATAGTTTGGTCGCTATGATATTTGCAGTTATTATAGTTAAGCCTAGGAGAGCAGAATTCAGCCAATATTACAGAATCGCAGCATTTACGACAACTCCTGCAGCGTTACTTGAAATGCTTTCTTATATGACGCTAGGTAGTATTTTCATACACGCATCGCTTATTTATTTTATTGCCCATTTACTATATATTCATTTTGCTATTGAGTCTTATAAGAAGTTTCTATCACCATTGAATTTTGGAAAGATTGTATGAGAAAGATTATTTATCTGGTTATTATTTTAGTTCTGCTTGTAGCGGCTTGCCTTTATTTAAGAAAATATCACCAGGCGGCGATGGATATTTCCTTCGCACCGAAACAAAAGCAGGAAAAATCCCTAATAACTGATTATCTTTCGGGAACTGTGGCGCAACGCAGCGGTGATATCGAAGGGGCAATAAAATATTTTGAGAAAGCGCAGGAGAAAGACCCAGATAACCAGGAAATTGTAAAAAGGCTTTATGGCTTATATTTATTTGAAGGCCGTTATGAAAACGCAGTTGAGCAGGCTAACCGACAATATGAGGTTGATAAGATAAATAATACTGACGCTGAAGATCGTGATCCGATAGCCTATCTGATCATTGCGCTTGATAACTTCAAGCATAAAAAAACAAAAGATAACGTAACGCTGCTTGAACCATTTGTGCAGCAGAAATATAAGCCGCAATCTCATGTGGATGGTGCTGTTATTCCTATGATCCTGGCTTGGAGCTATGTGGTTGATGAGGATTACCAGAATGCATTCCGTGTGAT
Organism: Pseudomonadota bacterium; assembly: GCA_048498735.1. Taxonomy (GTDB): domain Bacteria; phylum Pseudomonadota; class Alphaproteobacteria; order Rickettsiales; family UBA8987; genus JAMHZE01. The sequence continues at coordinate 57,496 of JBEHXK010000003.1, read as the reverse complement.
CGATAATATTCCTTCGGAATATATGCTTTCGATATTCTCATATAATCGCGCATTGATAAATGATCTTGCCAATAATAAGGAAGTGAAAATAGAAGGTAAGAACTATAATCTTTATGATAAATCACAAAAATTCTTAAGCGAAGTATTTGCAGAAATAGGCCAGTTCTCACTGCAGAATGCGAATCTGGAAGAGGCGGTTATTTACTTACGCTTAGCACGTTATCTTGATAGCGATTCATATAAACTGAAAAAACTTCTGGCGCTTGCATATGAAGTGATGGGCAGAGACAGTGATGCTATAAAAATATATATGGAAGTTCCGGAAAGCTCAGATAATTATGCTGAAGCACTTTCTAATCTTGCGCTGGCATATCACCATAGCGGTGATGATGCCAAGTCACTTGCTCTTCTTGGAAAGCTCAAAGATATGAAAAATCATGAGTATGAAGGGCTTTTCGCAATGGGCACGTTGAAAATGTCAGATAATGATTTTCAGGAAGCTGTGAAATATTTTGAGGAAGCTAAGAAACACATAACAAAGGAAAGCATCGATAACTGGAACTTGTTCTTTAATCTTGGCGTTGCATATGACAAACTTAATGACTGGCCGCACGCAGAAGAGAATTTGAAAAAAGCGGTGGAAGTATATCCGCAAAATCCTGAATCTCTGAACTATCTGGCATATAGCTGGCTGATGCATAATAAGAACATAAAGCAGGCGCGTGAAATGCTTGAAGCAGCAGTTGTTCGCAGTGGTGGTGCGCCACATATTCTCGATAGTTATGGTTGGGCATTATACAAACTTGGTAGTTATAACGAAGCCATACCATTTCTTGAGCAGGCAGTAACAGGCATGTCATATAGCGCTGTGATAAATGACCATTTGGGCGATGCCTATTGGCAGGCGGGTCGCAAGCGTGAAGCACGCTTCCAGTGGCAGAAAGCATTGGATGTATATGATGCTGATCAGGAACTTTCCCCTGAAGTTACCAAGCAGGAAATTCAGAAGAAGATCGACTCAGGTATGTGATGAAGAGTCTTGGCGCAATAATATTCATTTTCATATTGCTGTTTCAGCCTCATTTCTCTTTTGCAGAAGAGAAGGAAAAATCTCAGGTTCCGCGTTTCGTTTCTTTGCGCTCTGACCAAGTAAATGTGCGCAGTGGGCCTGGTGCGCAATATCCGATAAAATGGGTGATGGTTAAAGAAAAGATGCCGGTGGAGGTTATAGCGGAATTTGAAGACTGGCGTAAAATACGCGATATTGAACAGGCAGAAGGCTGGGTTCATAAAGCTATGCTTTCTCCGCGCAGAACAGCTTTGATAAAGGGCAAAGGAAAAAAAATATATTCAGAGAATAACACTTCTTCGAAATTGGCTGGTATCGGCAATAATGGTGTCATAGTGAAAGTTGATAAATGTGATGGCACCATGTGCAAAATAGAGAATGACAAGGTTGAAGGTTATATACCAATGTCAGATATATGGGGTGTTTACGAAGGCGAAAACTTTAAAAAATAACTAAGCTTTTTTAGTTTCTTTTTTATCAGGTTTTTCTTTCTTCTCGCCAACTTTCTTAGGATCATAAGGTTCTTGGGTAGGAACAAAACTCTGAGGTACTAACCTACGAGTGAAATAAGAATCCTTATAGTATTGTATCTTGCGTGTTTTTATCGGCGGTGAAGATTCCACCAGGATGATCTGCTGGTCTTTCGGTAAGCCAATAACTTCCTGTGGTAATAATAGTGCCCTTTGGGTTTCAGACATGTGCTTAGAACGTGATGCCGGATTCAGATCGATGAATACTGGTGCGTTACGAGATATCTGCTTAACGGTTTTATTGCCGATAAGTTGGGAGATCATCTCAGCAGTAGAATAAGTGTTTGCGGCAAAGGTCACGCGATAAGTTGCGTTGGCAAGGAACGAGTTCATACCCGCTTCTTCATAAATATCTTTAAGCTGTTCGATATCCTGAATGATGAGGAATAATCTTACCTTATAACCACGGAAATATGCGATACCCTGTTTGAACAGGATCATTTCTCCAAGTGTTGGGAACTCGTCCATCATCATCAGAACGCCAAGAGGTTCATCTTTCTTAGGCGTATGTTTGGTGAGGATCTGTGCTGCCTGCTGGTAAAATATCTGCATCAGAGGTTTTAAGCGGTCGATGTTATCTGGGGTCAGGCCTACATAAACCGTAACTGGTTTTTTCTTGAAGTCATTAAAATCAAAATCAGATGTAGCAGTTGCGGCGTCGATCAGTGGGTTGGCCCAGAGCTCAAGGCCGGAGTTAAGAGTTGAAACCACGCCCGAACGTTCTTTATCGGCTTTCTGCAGGAAAGCGGCGATGTTCATATATGCAACCGGGTGGATCTGTTTACCTAAAGTATCAAGCACAACTGCCAAGTTATATACAACGTCATCACTTCTCAAAGTTCTTACAACTTCACCGAAAGAGGTAAGTTTTTCGGGAACTGAAAGAAGATAAAGTGCGACACCCACAAACAGAGAGCGCGCTTCATTGTTCCAGAACTCCTGTTCCGGTAAAAGCAGGTTTGCGATCTTTTGCACGTCATCAACTCGTTGCCCAAGCTCAGAAGCAACCCAATCCAGAGGGTTATAACAATGTGTAATACCTTGAGGGCTAGCCGCATTCCAGAGATAAACCTTTTGCCCCATCTTCTGGCGATAGCCCGATGTGAGTTCGTAGTTCTCAAGCTTAATATCATGGCATATACAGCTTTGATCCCAGAAAAGCAGATTTGGGATAACAAATCCCACACCTTTACCGGAACCTGTAGGCGCAAAAAGCATGATGTGCTGATAACCATCGGCGATCAAAAAGCCCTTACCACTGGTACCGAGGATCACACCTTTTTTCTTACGCAAGCCTGCACGGATAACATCACGCTCCCTTGCCCAGCGGGCATCACCGTGTAGTTTTTCAGGGGCAGTAAATGGCCTGAAATCGCTCAGTGGTGCGCGGATCAGGAAAAGAAATATCACCAGAAAAGATGAAGTTATTGCTGGTGGAAGAAGTAATGCATTTTTGACTTTTGCTTTAACAGCGGGTTCAAGCGCATCGGAAAAGTTAATATAATAGTTAAGCAGTTTGCCATAGAATTCAGCGAATAGAACAGCAGATTGTCCCAAGCCAACTTTTTTAATCAGCATATTGGTTTTGGCAAATCCGCTATAGATGGACATGGTGCCAGTGAGCGAAACATAAATAAGCAACGCGCCGATGAAGCCAATGATTATGCCAAGGATTATATAATTTTTTATCTGGTGTGAGCGCATTTAAACAAAATTATTTCTTGTGATATTCTATTAGAAACTTGAGATTTTAAAAGCAAAATAAGTTTTTCTGCTCAGGTGATATGATGTTTATATCATATCGTTGCTTTTCTTCGAAATTGCGACCACTGCAGGGCGTGGCGGCACTGATTCACTGAAATCCGGCCAGCGTGTTGAAGGATTTGAATAATCAGAGCCTTCGCCAGGATGTTGGATCGAAAGAAATAATGTTTTGCCATCTGGTGTGAATTCAGGGCCGGTTATTTCAGCGCCTGTTGGTGCATTAAGCATGCGTAATGAATCGGTTTTATCAAAAAGGAAAAAGCCATCAGCAACATTACGAGATTTTGGCATACCATCAGTTGCCACCCAAAGTTCGCCCTTAGGGCTGACAATAATATTGTCAGGGTTAGAAAAACTCTTATTCTCACCACCCATGCGATATATTTCCCATGATGCTTTAGTGGAAGTGTGATCCTTATTATCAGGTGTGATTTGGATGATATGGCCGTGAACATTATCAGGTATTGGGTTTGGTGCATTAGTGCTTACTCGTGCAAGATTCATCGTCAGGCTTACATATAGATTTTCTGAGCGTTGATCATAGGCAATGCCCTCAGGTCTGTCCATTTCAGTTGCGCCAAGAAGTTTTGCCGCTTTTCGCGTTTCAATCAGAACATCCCCCTGTGAATTGAAATCATTGCTTGTATCAAGTGGCGTTGCGCCAAATACAAGCGGTAGCCATTCAATTTTGCCAAAATCATCAAACTTTGCGGTGTAAAGCACGCCATTATCAAGCAAAGAGCTTGGGTCTGAATTATAGTTATAACGGTCATTCGAAACATATTTGTAAATATGTTCAAAATTCTCGTCATCGCCCATGTAAATCACAAGGCGGTTATCCGAATTGACCACCACCTGACAGCTTTCATGCCTGAAGCGTCCAAGCGCCGTGCGCTTTTTAGGTATTGAATTAGGGTTGAACGGGTCGATCTCAACTACCCAACCAAAGCGGTTTGCTTCGTTTGGCTCCCTGGAAATATTGAAGCGATCAACAAAATTTTCCCAATTATATTTGGAGTATTTACCTAAGCCCATTCGTTTAAAATTAGCTTGTTCTGCATTGGGTATTGGTTGATTGTTCTTGTCATAAACCACGGGCAGAATTCCACCGAAATATTCCTGTATATTTTCCTCGCATGACAGTACAGTTTTCCATGGAGTTTTACCACCTGAACAATTTGCCAGTGTGCCAATAACTTTAGTGCCCGTGTTATCAACGGATGTTTTAAGGCGATTGCTGCCAGCGGCAGGGCCGGTAATGTTTATAGGAGTGCTGAGTGCGGTAATGCGGCGATTATATTTACTATCTTTTACATATTGCCATTTTAAAGTATCATTCTTAACTTCAACAATTGTGTGACCAACCGAAGCCATATCATATTGTACAGATTCCAGATCACGCGAACTATCATTATACATCAGTTTAGGGATTGGATATTCATGGTTGACGCATAATAGCCCTGATGTGGGATCTTTATCATTGAACGGGAAGAAGGCGACATAATCATTATTATATCCGAATGAGAGCTCCTGAATCTGTGCCAAGCTTTTATGGGAGCTGTCATTAATGGTGAAAAGCTCATCACCCCAGCCGATCACAACATCATATTTAAATGCATCAGAAAGCTCGAGCTTATCAGAGCCGCCTTCTTTCAAGGCCTGAAAATCATGAATGCCAGAAAGTTGCATATTATCTGAACCAAATGCCAGACCAGGGAAGTGAAGCATGGTTGTTGCTGCAAGTGCAGTTGCGCCAGTGGCTATGAATTTACGTCGTGAAAATCTTTTCTGTAAAATTTCTTCAAATTTCATATTTGATCAAGGGCAGGGATTAGCTATTTCTTTATGCACTTTTTCAATTTCAGCGAAAACATCTGCGCTCAATTGTACATCTATGCTGGCGATATTTTCTTTCAGTTGTTCCATTGTTGTTGCGCCAATAATATTACTGGTGAGGAACGGTTGTGCATTAACGAAGGCAAGTGCCATCTGTGCTGGGGTAAGGCCATGTTGTTTGGCAATATTTACATATTTTGCGGTGGCTCTTTCCTGATTTTCACCTTTATAGCGTTGGAAGCGTTCAAATAAGGTTATGCGGCCATTAGGAACACTTGCGCCATTCAGATACTTGCCGCTCAATACACCAAAGGCTAGTGGTGAATATGCAAGCAGGCCAACTTTTTCACGAATAGCAACTTCTGCCAGGCCAACTTCAAATGTGCGGTTAAGAAGGCTATATGGGTTCTGGATAGAAACAACGCGCGGAAGATCATGTTCTTTTGCGGTACGTAAAAATTCCATAACGCCCCAAGGTGTTTCGTTAGAAAGGCCAACATAGCGGATCTTGCCCTGTTTTACGAAATCATTTAATGCTGATAAAGTTTCCTGAAAAGTAACGAATTCATCTTTCGGATCATAAATAAAGCCAAGCTGGCCGAAGTTATTAACTTTGCGATCAGGCCAGTGGAGTTGATATAGATCTATATAATCTGTCTGCAGTCTTTTAAGGTTATTATTAACTGCAAGTTCGATCTGCTTTTTATTTAAGCGAGTGGTTTTTTCCTCGCGTAAATATGGAAAAAATTCAGAGCGGCCGGTGATCTTGGTCGCCATTATTATTTTATCGCGCTTGCCACTTCTTTTGAACCAGTTGCCGATTATGCGTTCAGTTTCACCCTGTGTTTCTGCTTTCGGTGGTACGGGATACATCTCTGCAGCATCAAAAAAATTTATGCTCCGATCAATGGCATAATCCATCTGTTCAAAGGCCTGGGATTCAGTGTTCTGTTGGCCCCACGTCATAGTGCCTAAGCAGATGGTGCTGACATTGATATTGGTATTTCCCAGCTTGGTATATTTCATGGGAATAGAAATAGAGGTAAAATAGAATTTTACAATCTGTTTAAGAATTCTTGAGCGAAAACGAAAATACTATTTGTATTTTTTCTCAGTGAAAAGAACGTGCTTTCTTGCAACAGGATCATACTTTTTGAATTCAAGTTTTTTCTGTTGTTTCTTAGGATTCTTTTTGGCAATCTTGTAATAGCCTGTACCTGCAGAGCTTTCCATTCTAACGATAACTGTGTTCTTCTTAGCCATAATAATCTCTTTTAACTTGTGAGGGCAGGTTTATATGATATATATTGCTATTAATCAAGGGCAAATTTGGGTTTTTAACGGATCATTCTGATAGATGCGGATTTTTACTAATAATATTGAAGCAAAACTGGTAGATTTCGCCAATTCCACTCGAGGTCGCAGCGAGGATTATTATGTGCTGCATTTCCGTTTATCAAAGCTTTCTGAGACCTATAAAAGCGATTTTCAGATAAAAATTGCGGTCAATATCCTTAATGACCTATTCCGTGAGGAGAGGGCGGAGATATGCAAGGCTGATAATTTCGATGTTTTTGTTTTATACCGCGGCACTGACAGGGGCTTGTTAAATAAGGCTATTTTCCAGCTTCGTTATCTGTTTTTTGATGACCCGATCGCAAGCCTTCCTGATGGCAGGGATAACAAGGATTTTTGCGATATATATGATCTGAACTTCCAATGGGCGCAATTTTCTACATTTGCAGCAAAATTGATGTCAGATTCGATGAATAAGTTCTTGGCAAAAGATGTTGATGAGCCAATTCGTCAACAAAGTTTAAGCCCGGCTCTTATAGCGCAAATCGAAAACCAGATAAATGGCATCAGGATTGATGATGCGATAAGGAAGCAGCCTATTTGCACGATCAAGGATGTTGATAGCACTAAACCTTTATTCCATGAAGTGTATATAAACATCCCGTTCCTGCAAAAGCAGTTGGGAGCTAATTTCAGCCTGACTGAAGATAAGTGGCTATTTATGTATCTTACGCAGCAGCTTGATAAGAAGGTGTTGGAGGCAATCAGCATAAATCCTGAGGCATATCTATATATGCCTATAAGCCTGAATCTAAACATTAGCACTATATTATCCCAGGATTTTGCGGAGTTTTGTGAGATAGCAAAAGATTTTAAATGTCAGTTGGTGGTTGAAGTTTCAGTTGCGGATGTGTTCTCTGATATCTCAGGTTTTTATCGGGCGCATGATATTTGCCGTAATTTTAATCATAAAGTTTGTATTGATGGTATTAACAATGAGAGTTTTATACAAATAAACCGCCGCAAACTTGGTTTTGATCTATTAAAACTGCAATGGAACGCTGATATGAAGGGCGATATTGCTTCTAATGAGGCGAATATCTTGCTTCGTGAGGCAGTTCAACAGAATGGATCTAACCGTGTCATATTATGTCGCTGCGATGATATAAGTGCGATAGGATATGGTCATGAACTTGGAATAAGCTTGTTCCAAGGCAGATTTCCTGATAGAATACTCAATCCAAAGAGTAAAATTATCAACTGATATGTATCTCAGGAAAGGCAATCTAAAATTCACTGTTACCCAGGATAATATTGGGAAGACCCTCATAATCGACGAGCTAATTAAATCAGTAGATGAAAGAAGGGGGGGTGATTATTTTGGATATCAGGAAGGGCAGCTTGTAGGGCAGGATCTTCGCGGTTTGCTACCGGAAGAGGTTGCAGAGATATTGGATGATAATATCGAATATAATCTTGAGGGAAATGACCTCAAGACCGTGGTTGAGAAAATAATAAATTTCCGTGTTAGGGATCCGCAGAAAAAAGAAATTGATATGAGTGCGCATGTGGAGCGCTATATATCAACCCCGGAAAAGCTTTCTTTCCAGCTTGTGCTTGAGCGCAAGATATTCCTGAAAGAAAAGATCAAAGAGATAGCTGATAAGATCGCAAAACATAAACAGGTAATGCATGATCTTACAGGTCTAATAGATGAGGAGCCATATGAGCAGTTGCTGGATGAGTTGATGGATTTCCTTTATGAATCGCGTGTTGAGGCCATTATGTGCGTTATTTCCGTGGAGGGTTTTCCGATGATACGCATGAATGACGGGCGTGAAAAAGTTGATGAGCTTATTCAGAAAATAGGGGCGGTGTTCCGTTCAACATTCAGGGGTAAGGATATCATAGGTTATCTTGGTCATGGTAAATTCGGTATATTCATGGTGCGTACATTTGAAGATGAGGTAATATATCCGCTTCGTAGGCTTGAATCGAATTTGCGCCGTGAAGGCCTGATAAATCCAAAAATAACATTTAATGCCAGATTTATGCCGGTTGATATGGAAACCGAGGCAAAGAACCTGATAGAATCGGTGAAAAATAAATCAACTGATTACACCATGACAAATAAATTCTAGATGTTCCTAAGAAAAAGAAAAAAGAAAGAGAAAATATCTAACCCTGATGCCAAGATCCACAGGGTCTTTCAGCTTGGTGCGCTGGTGATTATAGGTGTGATAGTGTATAATTCCTATTTTTTTAAAGGTGGTGAGGGGCAGGTATATCAATGCGATGAAAAAACACTGGATGAAAGGGCTAAAGCTGCGCTTGAAAAAATGTCGGAAAATACAGAATATAAAAAACTGCGCTCTTTCGTTGAATATATGGATTCGAATATAGATAAGACAAAATCTAGTGTTTTGGATACACCGCAGGGTATATTAATATATGTTCCCAATGAAATGATGAATGCTGAAAAAAATAATATAGATGTTGATGCACAAAACTATAAAGTTAATCTTTCTGTTATAAAAATGGCTTTGCCCCAGAAAGACGAAAAACCAGTTCAAAATGAGCCGGAGGCAGCTAAAAAAGATGCCAGCACTGTTGTTCCTGACAATAAAAACTGATGTATTGCCGCCACATAAGGTGGCTCCTAAAAACCTATCAAGCCTCGCAGAAAGTCTATAATAATAGCGCATTTTAAGTTTGTGCGGAGACCTGGATATCTAAAATTTGAAGTAAATTTGAAGCGAAAGTCTTTGAGCGAGCACTTTTATTATGGTAATAATGTTAGTTAAGCGAACATGTAGTTCGTGAAACTTTAACATTAATCCAAGTAGGAGTCTATATGGTTGGAATCAACTCAAACCTGGCTGCATCAGCAGCTACACGTAACTTGACATCAGCAAACGACGCGGTGTCACAATCGGTCGCAAGACTTTCCAGTGGTAACAGAATCATTAAAGCATCTGATGACGTAGCGGGCTTAGCTATCGGTACATCTATCAGTTCGACTTTAAAGACACTGCAAATCGCGCAACTGAATACTCAACAAGCTTCATCAGTATTATCTATCGCTGATGGTGCCCTCTCGCAAGTTAACGATATCCTTTCTCGTCAAACAGCACTTGCAACTCAAGCAAACGCTGGTTCACTAGGTACAACAGAACGTGGTTACCTGAACCAAGAGTTCCAAGCTCTGACTTCAGAGATCGATCGTATCGTTTCTTCAACTTCATTCAACGGTATCACTCTATTGAATGGTTCACTAGGTTCATCTGGTGGTAGCGACCTTCTTGTTCCAACTGCAAGCACTGCAGCTGTTACAAGCTCTTATGGTTCTACTGGTCTTGGTAACTCAGTTCTAACGTCTCTCTCTTTCAACGGTACGTTCAACTCAGCTATCAATGGTTCATTATCAGGTGCAACTTTCACAGCAACTTATAATGCTGCAAACAACGTTACCTATACATTGAAAATCGGTAACTATACTTATACTGGTACGGATACAGATACTAACACCGGTACAAGCGTTACATTAACTGATGCTTCTACAGGTAGCACTGTTTCTGTTGGTATAGCTGCTCAAGCTGTTGCGAACCAAACTGTTGCTAACACCCTGCAATCTGGTATCCAAACCGACCTTCGCTCTGGTACTATCTACCAGGTAAGGACATTTGATACTACAACAACTGGTATACCTTCGACTAACACTTCTGGTACTATACTAGATGGTCTTGATGGTAGCGATGTTACAATCAGAAACAGCACTGTTAGTACAAACAAAGCTGATGCTGTTACAAACATCAACGTTGTTGCAGAAACTGCTACTACTGATGGTTCAGTGTCATTAAAAATCGGTGATACTACTTATAAAACAGCAGCTGGTTTCTTCACTTCATCTAACAATACTGATCTTGGTACTCGTGACCTTGACGGTGCAGGTTCTCAGACAGGTGTTCTAAGGATCTATAAAGATGGTGATGCAACTACTAACCCTAATGATTTCATCGAAATCAAATTAACTTCTGCTAACGTTAGCGGTATCGATCTAGATAGCACTGGCGCAGCACAAGAATTTGCGGATGGTTTAAATAAACTGTTCGGTATCGGTTCTAGCGGTGCTCTTTCCTTCCAGGTTGGTGCATCTGTTAACGATACAATCGGTGTAAGCATTGATTCAGTAAAAACTTCTGATATCTATAAAGATAGCACTGGCGCTACTCAAACTCTTGATATAACTACTCAAGATGGCGCTCAAACTGCGATTGACGTTCTTGCGAACGCAACTCAGTCAGTTATCTCTAGACGTGCAGACGTTGGTGCTGCGATATCTAGGTTCAACTTCGCATCTTCAAACCTACAAGTGTCGATCTCTAACCAAGATTCAGCACGTGGTAGCTTCCTAGATGCTGACGTAGCAACTGAGTCTACAAACTTTGCTTCTGCTCAAGTGAAACTGCAAGCTTCAATCGCAGTTCTTGCTCAAGCGAATGCACTACCGAAAAACTTACTAACTCTACTTCAGTAAGAAGTTTTCTAATCGGATCTGGCAGAGGAAATGTATTCCTCTGCCTTTTCCACATAAAGAAGGAATTTTTAGTTTTTAAATATTATTTGGTACGGTAATTGCTTATAAATTATCATAAATAATAATTATGATCTAAAAGGGAGGTTAAAATGGATATAAATCTTAATAATGTTCAGGCTTCTAACCCCGCGAGTACAAACAATCTGACAGGTACTGCGGCTCCACAAACAGAGGCTCAAAAAAGTGACCAGCAAGTTCAGCGTGTAACGGTTGCCCAGGAATCGGCTAATCTGGAGAATAATGCATCAAATGCCGATGAAAAAAGGTTTGAAGCAATAAAATCCCGTGCAACCACATTCATCAGTGGAAGCAATCCATTCCTTAATGATATCAAATTCACGATCTATGGCCAGTCGCCGATAGCATCGCAGATCAATAAATATGAAATAAGGTTCACTGACCTTAAAACAGGTCAGATTGAGGTGAAAAGTGAAGCAGAACTTTTTGCCGGAACAGGTGGAGGGGATCTGGTAGAGGGAAGGGTATAGAAGATTTTTATAAACTTCAGGCTTAAGCCATGTCCACAATAAATTTAGGAAATATCGTTGGTAATAAGGTTATTGGTATAGCTTCCGGGCTAGATACAACTACACTTATAACGGATCTTGCTAAAACTCGTCAACAGCCGATCGATGACCTTAACACCAAGATCACGGCTAATACTGATAAGGTTACAGCAATTGGTAAGCTTAACAGCTTGCTGACGACCTTCCAGACATCACTGAATTTTTTGCGTAACCCTCTAGGTTTTAACAGTGATAGTTCTAATATTTTCCAATACAGAACGGCTTCTTTAACCTCACCAACTCTCACTGCCTCAAATTATTTGAGTGTTAGCGCAAACCCTGGTGCATTGGTTGGTGATACGACTATTCAGATAAAACAACTTGCAACAGCATTGGAGCAGAGGTCAGGTTCATTCAATGCCCGCGATCTTAGCGCTACAACCTCAAGCACAGGTTCATATTTCAATGCTGGCACATTCCAGATCGGTTCTGCACTGGCAAGCTCGGTTGCCGCTACAACCAATGCGACACCGACCTTAGCTTCGGCAGATTATAGCGTTAACGGTTCTGGCACGGGCATATTAACTTCTGATGGTATAAAAAATATCACTGTTACCGGTGCAAGCGGTGGTGATACTAATCTGCAGGGCACGGTAAAGAATTTTACAGGTACGCTTGGCTCTGGCATAGGTATATTCACAGTAGTTGTGAATGGTGTAACATATGTTTCAAATTCCGTTGATGTTACGCAATCAGTCAATTCAGGCGCAGATCAGGGGATTGCGGCAGGAACAACAATTACATTCACTTCAAATTCCGGTGGTGCGAATGAAACATCATTTCAGGTAACAACGGGTTCAGATTTTGCAATAGATAATGATCAGACAAATGTTGATAGTTTTGCGACTGCTCTTGGTTCAGGCGTTTCAGGTCAAACCATTCTTCAATCGCGCAGTATAACAAGCTTTAATAATGCAAATGTGAAAGCGCCGATTACAGGACTTACATCTGCAAATATAAAATTCGCATCTGGCAGCTACGGCACCAGCGGCAGCATAGGTACTATTTCTGGTTTTACGGCACAAAAAAGTACAGGCAGTGATGGTTCTCTATCAGTTACGATCAATGGTGAAACATTCCGTGCCATAGGCCTTGGTACTACTCTAAATTCTAATATTACCCTACAAAGTACGACATCAAACAAAACACTTTCATTGAATCTGGGTGATGCCGGTATTTCTGTTGATTTCTCAACCGATGCAGCAGCAAGTGAATTTGGAAAAACACTCGATTATGCATTTGGTTCACGTCAGCTGGTAAATATCACGGTCAATTCCGGTGATACGCTAAATGATGTTATATATAACATCAATAATGCAAGCTCACAGACCGGTTCTTCTGCTGCGGTTACCAAGATCAGCGATTCAAGTTATGTTTTCACATTGAAAGCGAACACAGAAGGTTTGGATAACTCTTATGAGATATTTGATAATTCCGGCGTATTGACAAATGCGGGCCTTTCAACAACGAAAAGCGCACAAAACTCTGTGATAAAGGTTGATGGTTCTGAGATCACGCGCTCTACCAACACTATCACTGATGCGATAGAGGATGTTACGCTTAACCTTCAGGGTGTAACTCCCAATTATAGTGATCCTAGTCCAGATACTATTACATTAAGTGTTGATAATGATGTTGATAATGCAGCAACTGCAGTAGGTAACTTTATTGATGCCTATAACGCGCTTCGCGTTTTCTATACCGAACAGACTGCACGTGATTCATCTACAGGTGCATATACCAAAGATGCTGTTCTTGGCGGTGATTCAAACCTTGAAAATTTGATAAACCAGGTTGGCACTGCGATAAATACTATCGTGAGCACTTCAAACACAAATTTCGATTCTCTTGCTGATTTAGGCATTCAGATGCAAGATTACCAAGGGGATGATTCAACTGTAGCAACTAAGAATATTCTGCAATATGATGCTACAACACTGAAAAGTATTCTGACCGCAAATTTTGATAAAGTGAGGCAGATATTTGAATTCAATTCTTCAACTGATTCAAATGATCTGTCGGTATCTCAATCTTCAAACCAGACAACCATAACAAGTTTCAAGCTTTCATTTGATTATAGCAAACCTGTAGGGCAACAAGTGCAGTTATTAAATTCAGATGGCTCTGTATATTTGAAAGGTGGTCAGCCGGTTTATCTGGATGTTAGTGGAACAAAAATATCCGGCCGTGATGATACACCACTTGCAGGTATGACATTCCTTTATACGGGTGATGGCAGCGCACAAACCATCAGCGTTAATATAACGCAGGGTATAGCTGATAACCTATATAACACTACGACCTCATATATAAAGGATGGTGGCATCCTGGATTCAGAGATCACCAATCTAAACAGTTCAAATGATGATTATAAAGATCAGATAACATCGTTGCAGGATAGGCTGGATGCATATACTGCCCAACTGCAGGACAAGTTCGATGCACTTGAATCTGCTCTTTCAAGTGTGAATAATATTCTGTCATTCCTTGACGCAACTCAACAAGCACAAAACCAGAAATAGAGTGATTTATGACAGGATATGAAAACATAAATGCCTATAAAAAATCTTTCGGTAACGTTGATAAAATCAACCAGGTGATCATGCTGTTTGATACTGCAATAGCAAGCCTGCAACAGGCAAAACAGGCGATTGTTGAGAAAAAAATAGAAGAAAAATTCAATAAAATATCAAAAGTTTTCAAAATACTGACAGGTTTGCGTGATTCACTTGATCACGGCACCGGTGGTGAATTGGCAGTTACCCTTTCTGAATGGTATAATGGAACTATATACCGTGTTCTACACGTTGGCAGAACCGAAGATGTAAAATTATGTGAAATGTGCATAGAGCACATAAAACAGATGCGCGCTGCCTGGGCAGAAGTTGAAAGCCAGGTTAAGGGCGGTGTTTCAGGTGCAAATGAATCTGAAGGCGATAATAAGGAATCCTCATCATCAAATGATGATTATTTTGAAACCCTTGCCAAGGCTGCATATGCTGGTAATGCTGGCCTGGTTATCTCAGTATAATTATTGTGCCAGAACTTCTTCGACCGCTGCACCAATCTTTTCCAATTCAGCTTTTGTTATGTTAAAATTAGGCATGATATAAACAATATCTTTATAAGGTCTCAGCCAGATACCTAAGTCGACAAATTTCTTTCTTAAGGTTTTTATATAATTCCACATTTCATTGTATTCGCGCTGCCTTAACTGGATGACTCCTATAGCCCCTTTCACACGCACATCAACCACGTCAGCATCGCCACGGAAAAGATTAAGTTCATCTTCCAAGAATTTTTCGATCATATCAACTTTTGCTAAATAATCTTCCTTCTCAAAAAGGTCCAGGCTCGCATTTGCGGCCGCGCAGGCAAGTGGATTTGCCATGAAAGTTGGGCCATGGAGAAAGGCCTTATCAAAACTATCACCTAAAAATCCTGCAAAAATTTCTTCTGTTGCGATTGTTGCAGCTAACGGAACCATGCCTCCGGAAAGTGCTTTGCCTATGCACATAATATCAGGTGTTATGCCAGCCTCATCACATGCGAATCTATTACCTGTTCGATAGAAGCCTGTCATTATTTCATCCGCGATAAAGATAACATCATGCTTTTTACAAATTCGGTGTAATTCCGCTAATATATCTGCGCTGTGGAATTTCATGCCGCCTGCACCTTGAACCAGTGGTTCGATTATAACCGCTGCAACTTCTTTTTTTATACCTTTGAGCATCTCATCAAATTCAGTGAAAGAATATTCATCGCGCGGAATGTCGATGAAGAATTGGCGTGGAGAATAATTATTGAAGGTTTTCTGTGTCCAGCCATCCGGATCACCAAGTGAAAGTGCGCCCATGGTTTCACCATGATAACCATTTTTGAACGAGATGAATTTATTGCGGCCCTTCTTGCCTTGGTTATGCCAATATTGCACCGCCATTTTCATCGCGATCTCTACAGAAACTGAGCCCGACTCTGAAAAGAAAACGCGGTTCAAACCTTGTGGCATCATTTTTATTAATCTTGTAGCCAGAGTATATGCCTGTTCATTAGCAAGGCCTGCAAACATAATATGGGAAAGTTTCTCGATCTGTTCCTGCATTTTCTTAATGATATGAGGATGGGCATAACCATGGCAAACACTCCACCAGCTTGAGATGCCATCGATCAATTCACGGCCATCTTCGAGAATTATCTTACTTCCCTTGGCGGTTTTTACAGGTAGTGGCATGGTGGCATTCTGCATCTGCGCATATGGCAGCCATATGTGCTCGAACCCTTCCTGCAGCCAGTTTGTATCCTTCTTTTTAGTCATGGAGGGCTTTTAGGCTATTTTATTCAGGAATTCCACCACTTTAGTTAGGCCAAAACCCTGTATACACTCTGCATTGCCTTGGATGCTTGAGAAAAGCTTATGGCCATTTAGTTCATATTTATAGCTGCCTGCACAGCCAACAGGGTTATCTTGGTCAATATATGCCCATATTTCGGCATCACTTAGAGGTTTCATGGTAAGAATGGCGGTATCTTTGAATTCCATAACCGGATTATCATTATAATAAATACATGTGCCGTTATTCTGTTTATGGCTTTTCCCCTGAAGTTTTTTAAGGCTTTCAAAGGCTTCCTGGCGATTTTTGCTCTTAGAAATGGCACTTCCCTCAAACTCACAGATCTGGTCGCTGCCGATAACGTATGAATTTTTATATAAATTTGAAAGGCTTAATGCTTTTGCTTTTGCCAGTTCTAAGGCAAGATCCTTCAATTCCAGGTGCTTTTTCTGTAGTTTTATGCTATCCTCATCGCATTCCGGAGCAATGGCTTCAAATTTAATGCCGGCTTGGGAAAGCATTTCTTTCCTTATAGGTGATGTAGAGCCGAGAATAATTTTCATAAATTATGATCTGTTAATGACAATCAATAAAATAAAAGCTCCTGAAACTAATATGATCCAGATATCTGAAAGGAATATTCAATTCTTTATATCAGAAAAAAATTCGTTAATTAAACCAGAAAATCTTCCGATCTATCATATTATGGACGGGTATCGCAGATTTGTGATACCTTTTCTGGATAAAATAACAAAAAATGAAGATCCAGCTCTGCCATTTTTTAAAGAAGAAATCCACAAACATATGATGAGCATGAAAAAGCTTATGGAGAGCGAAGATGCAAAAGGCAAACGCTATTTAGAATATAAAACATCTAAAAAGGTCGCTGATGGATATTTGAAAATTGTAAGTGCAATAGAAAAATATGCGGATGAATATTATCCTGAAAAACCTAAGGCCAAACAAGCCATAGCTGAAAAGGTGCAAGAGGATGAAATTAATAAATCTGAAGCAAGCCAAGAAAGCATAAAACAGCAAAATAACAGACAAAATGCAGATTTTAAAATTAAAAATGAAACTTGGGATATAATATTTAAAGCTGCGACTATGGATCGCGTTTTTTTTAATAAAAATAGGCAAAATGAGAAATGGAAACCAAATGAACTTCAGTCGGAAAGCTATAGGATTATAGCAAGTATATGGATGGATCTCGCACATGCGGTAATTGAGAGTTATGAAGGAATTAATGAGAGAGCAAAAATATATGATGCGGTACTTGATGACAGAAAAGAAAAACATCCGGAATTAGCAAAAGAATTTGAAGAAGAGTGGCAAAAAAATAGGAAGTCACTGGCAGAAGAAGAAAAAGTAATAAAAGAAAAATGATCAACCTGTCCAGCCGCGCCACCAGGTCATCTGGCGTTTTGCATAATTACGCGTCACCTGCTGGCCTTTATTTATTGCTTCATCCAAGCTGATCTCGCCTTTCAGATAACTCATCAACTCGCGCAATCCATGAGCTTTATATGCGGGCAGGGTAGACAATTCCAACTCTGTAAGAGCAGATGATTCAAAAATATGCTTAGCCTTTTTTGCTTCTTCAAGTGCGCCGATCTCCACAAACTTTTCAAATCTGCGATTTATTTTATCATAAATTTCTTCGCGCGGGCGATCAAGGAAATGAACTTTGAACTGATCTCTATCAAAGAATTTGCGATTCGGTTTTTTGTTCCATTCTGTAATTGAAACACCAGTATATTCGACAACATCATAAGCGCGTGTGAGGCGCTGTGAATCACCAATTTTAAGCTTTTCCGCTGTGATCGGGTCTTTTTCACTTAAAAGCCTGTGGAATTCTTCATTACCTATTTGGTCGAGCAATTCACGCGTCTGTTTCTGCTGTTCTTTGGGTATATCAGGTATCTCTGATACGCCATCTATAAGTGCGCGCAGATACATTCCTGTGCCGCCGGCAATAATCGGGATAATATTTTTTGCCAGATTTTCCTTTATTAAGAGTACTGCGTCATCCAGCCATTTATCAATATCAGAATGTTCGAGGATTGATTTATAGCCGAATAATAAATGTGGAATCCCCTGTTTTTCAGCCTCGGTTGGCTGGTTGGTGATAATAGGGATTTCCTTATATACCTGCATGGAATCGCCGTTTATGATGACAGAAGGAAATTTCTGTGCTAGTTGCGTGGCATATTCGGTTTTACCGCTGGCGGTAGGCCCAAAAACGATGTGAATTTTATTACTCATATGAAATCAGTTGCAACCATAATAGCAGGGGATTCTTTTAACCTCAACGAACAAGAACTCAACCACATAGTTGACGCGCTGGCGCATAATGGCGGCATCGTTGAAAATGTTGTGTGGCTTGCCAAAGATAAGGCTGTAGATATATATATCGCGGTTCTTGCGGCTGATGAGATAAATTACCTGCTTGGTGAATTGCTGGCAAATTTCCAGATCGATTTTTTTGTACAGAATGAAGGCGGCAGGAAAAAGAAACTACTTATCTGCGATATGGATTCAACCATAATCGAGCAGGAGTGTATTGATGAACTTGCTGATTGCCTTGGTATAAAACCGCAGATATCAGCCATTACGGAAAGGGCAATGAATGGTGAGCTTGATTTTAAATCTGCACTTCGTGAGCGTGTTGGTTTACTAAAAGGTTTGAAAGAAGAAAAGCTGCAGGAAGTTTATGATACACGCATAACCTATACTCCCGGCGCTGTAGAAATGGTGAAAACCATGAAGGAAAATGGCAGCCGCGCGGTTCTGGTTTCAGGCGGCTTCACTTTTTTTACCTCACGGGTGCGTGCACATGCTGGTTTTGATGTTGATGAATCTAACCTGCTTGAAATAAAGAATGGCGAGCTGACAGGCAAGGTGATTGAACCTATTCTTGATAGCCAGTCTAAGCTCAATGCCTTGCTTTTTCATTGTGAAGAACTTGGCGTAAGGCCTTTCATGGCTGCCGCTGTGGGTGATGGTGCCAATGACCTGCCTATGATAACCCATTCTGGCCTTGGGGTTGCGTTCTGTGCCAAGCCTAATGTAGTGAAACAGGCAAAATATAAAGTAGGCATACGTGATCTTCGCCATGTTTTATATGCCCAAGGGTACAAAGAAAGCGAAATCATCAGCTAATTTGAGCTTCCATTGAGATTTTTGTTTTAACAATTCACTCTATAGGCTAATCTTAAAACCATGCTTTACCTGACCAGAAAAATCGGCCAATCCATAGTTATAAACGACAAGATAGAAGTTAAGCTTGTTGAGATAAAGGGGCGCACCGTAAAACTTGGTATAGAATTCCCAAAGACGACAACCGTGCTTCGTAAGGAAGTTTATGATAGTGTTGTTGAGCAGAACCTTGCATCTCAAATGGGTGAGATTCAGGAAAGTTTTTTTGAGGCAATCGCAAAAGAATCGGCCGAAGATAAACAGGGCGGATAGCCATGCTTGAAGGTATCACTAATCGAATCAATAACGTTTTGCAGTTCCGCGTGTTCGGGCGTGTGCGTTCGATAAACGGCCTTATGGTTGAGGTTGAAGGGCTTGAAGGTGCGGTTGCGGTTGGCACAAAATGCCATATTGTTTCTTCCTACGGCACAAAAATATCTGCCGAAGTAACCGGCATCAGAAGCGATTCAACAATATTAATGCCATTTTCAGATCTGCAGGGCGTTTCATCAGGTTGCCGCGTTGAGGTGGATGAAAGTTCGAACTTTATTTATCCTTCCGATGCATGGCTTGGCAGGGTGGTTAATGCTCTGGGTGTGCCGGTTGATGATAAAGGGCCGATTGAAACGGGAAAAACTGCATATCTTTTAAAAAATTCACCTCCATCCGCACATAGGAGGCGAATGGTTGAAGGTAAGCTTGATCTGGGGGTGCGTTCAGTAAACACATTCACCACATGTTGTCATGGGCAGCGTATGGGCGTATTTGCCGGTTCGGGTGTTGGTAAATCTGTTTTGATATCAATGCTTACAAAATATTCCGAGGCCGATGTGAAAGTTATCGGACTTGTAGGTGAGCGCGGCCGTGAGTTGCAGGAATTTCTGCATAAATATCTAGGTGAAGAAGGTTTAAAAAATGCGGTAGTGATCGCAGCCACATCTGATGAGTCAGCATTAATGCGCCGTCAGGCTGCCTATCTCACTATGACCATTGCTGAATATTTTCGCGATCAGGGCAAAGAAGTTCTTTGCCTTATTGACTCAGTCACAAGGTTTGCAATGGCACAAAGAGAGATTGGTCTTGCATCAGGTGAGCCGCCGGCAACGCGCGGTTACACACCTTCAGTATTTGCTGAAATGCCTAAACTTCTTGAGCGTGCAGGGCCAGGCACTGCTTCGCAAGGAAATATAACAGGATTGTTTACGGTTCTTGTTGAAGGTGATGACCAGAATGAACCAATATCAGATACGGTGCGTGGTATTTTAGATGGGCATATAGTTCTTGAGCGCCGCATTGCCGAGCGTGGTCGTTTTCCTGCCGTGAATGTGCTTCGTTCAATTTCGCGTACCATGCCGGGCTGTAACACAAAAGAGCAAAATGAACTTGTAACTAAAGCTCGCCGCATATTGGCAGTATATGAGGATATGTCGGAGTTGATAAGGCTTGGTGCTTACAGGAAAGGTTCTGACCCGGAAGTTGATGAGGCGATAAAATATACGCCAAAACTTGAGGAATTCATGCGCCAACTTCCGAATGAATCATCAACACTTGAAGAATGTTACACTAAACTGAAAGAAATTCTTTCATCATGAAATCACTTTCAACCCTTATCAAGATTTCAAAATCCCAGATAGATGAAAAGAGGAAAGCCTTGGCTTTATTATTGGATCGTAAACAGGGATTCATTGATAAGATCCGCGCCCTGGAAGATTCAATAAAATATGAAGCCGAAAATCTGGAAAAAACATTGCCAGAATTTCGCCCTACTTATATAAGCTATGTATTTGGTTGCCGTACAAAAGAGGCGGTTTTGCTTGAAGAAATTGATAAACTAAATCCGCATATAAATAAGCTAAATGATGAAATTGCCCAGTTATTTTCTGAGATGAAAAAATACGAGATCGTTAAAGAAAATCGTGAAAGAGAAATAGCTTATGAGTTGAACCGCAAGCGCCAGCTTGAGGTTGATGAGATGGCGATCATGAACCACATTCGTAAAACCGACGAAGAGTTAAATGCCAATCAATAACCGGCGATCTTTTCTATAGCGGCAACATTATATGGTTTCGCACCTTTAGAGCTAAAATATGTTCTCATCAACAATTCCGCGATAAAGCCGGTTGCGATCAATTGCAGGCCTGCGATCAATAATAATATTGCAGTGAAGAACATCGGGCGTGTGCCGATATCATGGCCAAGAATGAACTTATCGATGAATAGATAGAATGAGATCAGGCTTCCCAAACCTAAGCATCCTAAGCCCCAGGAGCCAAATAAGTGCATAGGTTTCTGGCGATATTTTATAAAGAATGCCATAAGCATTATATCGCTTGCAACTTTCAGTGTGCGTCCCAAACCATATTTTGAAACACCAAATTTACGCGGATGGTGCTTCACATCAACTTCTGCGATCTTTGCTCCACGAATGCCGGCAAGGATAGGTATGAAACGATGAAGTTCACCATAAAGATCCAGATCTTTTGCCAGATCGGTTTTCATAAGCTTTAGAGTGCAGCCATAATCTTTCACTTCAATACGGCTTATATTATAGATAAGCTTATTAGCAATTTTACTTGGTATTTTGCGCAGGAACATGCCATCTTTGCGTTTTGCACGGCGGCCGGCAACCATATCAAGATTCTCTGCTTTCAGTTTCTCGATCATCATAGGAATATCAGATGGGTCGTTCTGCAGATCGCCATCAAGAAAGGCTATATATTCACCTTCTGCAGCTTCAATGCCTGCAGCCATGGCAGAGGTCTGGCCGAAATTGCGGGTAAAACGCACCAGCTTCACATTGCCATCTTTCACTTTGCGAATTTCATTAACAGTATTATCAGATGAGCCATCATCAACAAAGATAATTTCATAATCGATACCACTCAGGGATTTTTTTATCTCTTCAATAAGTGGAGCGATATTTTGTTCTTCGTTATAAACAGGAATTGCGATGCTTAGATACATTTGTTAGGCCCATATTCGTAAAGGTTGATCTTTCTTGTAAGTAATAAATGATTGCAATGAAACCCGTGTTCCGCCGGTAAAATGAGATACAGCATGTGGCCTGCCTGTGTTTATCAGCACGAGATCGCCCTGGTTAACTTTGATTTCTGTTGGTTTTGGCAGCATAGCCTGGAAGCTTCTCTGTAGTTCCTCATTCATATAATTTGAATCGAGGAAGAAGTTTTTTGCCAGATACCATTTCGAGAAGAAATCCTTAAGGCCGGAAATTTTTGTATTCCACACGAATAAATTTCCGCCTTTGGGTGCTGGTTTCAGATAGATATTTACCGAGAATTTGCCTTTCTTTTCTGAAAGAATAGGCGTGTCATCCACATGGCAGCCAAGCGAGATATCTTCAGGCATTTCTATCTTCTTTTCATGCATCACACGCACCAACCCTGGCACCATTTTTGCATCTTTATAAGTGCCTGTCATCATGCCATAAGGCCAGATCTCATCCATCTCAGTGCGGAATCGATCAATCGGATATTGGTATGGGTAAGAAAGTTCACGCATTTCGCTTGCCAATTTTTCAGCGCCAGCAAAATAATTGGTCCATGAGGTATCATCCTTCGCAGCGGTCGTGAAAGGATTGCCAAAAACCTCAACATCGCTGGTTTTATATCCGGTTTTCACGTCACGGATATTCCAGTTGTGCAGTTCTTTTTTCAGAATATTCTCTGATGTATGTTCGGCAATCTCCTTCGAGCAATAACCAGGAACATGGATACCTGCGATCCTGTTCTCAAAGAAATCTTTCAGCATTTCGCTGGTTATTTTATCAGTAACAATAATTGGTGCGCCATCAGAAACCAAAGGGCTATTACGCGTTTTCACCTCTAACGGATATAACATGCGCTGAATGGTTTTATTGCGCAGGATTCTTGCGATCAGGGGCAGGGAGGATTTAGGTTTTTCAGGTATATTGTTCATAAATTTCTTATATAATTTTCTGCCGGATTTTCAAATCAAATCAGTTTCCTATACCGTAATGGCCCGGCGAAATGATGTTATTCGGGTCAATGCCTGCTTTAAGTTTATTGATAAATTCAATATATTGGGGTGAGGTAGAGGTCATTTTATCCATTGTTTGTACTCCCTGACGATAAGGCGGATAGCCAGCTTCGGTAAGTTTTTCAAGCATTTCACTATAGCATTTCATCGCGTTTTCATCCTGGCCAGGAATTTCACGATCATATAATATTTGCGGTACGCCGATAAGGTGCCTGTCGCTCATGGTTTTCAGGCCCAAGTTAGGTTCAAGATTATATTTGCGCATAACCTCTTCCATGATATCCATCATTTTGCGTACGTGCTTACCTTCATAAGGAACGGAAGGTGTAAGAGAGATCACCCCGCATTTATCACGATCAATATCGAAGGTTTTTGGTACTGGGGTTTTCTTGCGCCAGTAGCAAATGCCCAACTGCTTTTCCATCGGCTTGCCTAGATAAAGCGAGTTCCAGAAAAAGAACAGGGTCGGCCGCACATCAACACCGGTAAAAAATTTTATCGGCCGCCAGAAAAGCTCTAACAGTTTTGCACGAGTTGTATCGACAAAAATTATATCATCAACTATTTTTCCTAAAACCTGTTTTATCCTTTTTGCGCGGGCTTTTCCAATAGCTTTGCTTGGTGCCATAATGGCATCCTCAACACCCCAGTAAGCGCCACGCAGCATTTTTTTCTCAAGCTGATTTATATATTCATTCGGTATCAGCTTGTTTTCATCTTTTACTTCAGAATATGGAAATTGCCTGTGCGCTGCGAATATACGATATGAATTTGAGAAGGTTGAGGTTGGAACCAGAGTTCCTTCCAGCGTTAACTGCCTCATGGCATCGATAACTTTTTCCATCTGGTCATTATCTTTTACAGAATAGAATATAGTCTGGAAATATGCTGGTTTCTGCGTCAGCCAGAATGTCATTCTGGTTACAATGCCGAAATTTGATTGTGAAAAAAGGCCATCAATGCTTGGGCCAACGCCCCACCGAAATAAGTTTTTACTGTGCGCGTTATCGACATTGCCAAAGCCGGTATTTATTATTTCACCACTCGGCAGAACCACTTCCATATTGCAGGCATGCTGAAAGCGGTCACCGTAAGGCCCTTTGCCAACACCGCGTTCAAGCGCATTCCCTATTAGGCTTGCATCGCGTGTAGAGCCAATAGAAGGGGCGATCAGGTTTAAATTTCGTTCCGCTATATAATCATAAGCCTGTTGAAAGGTGACGCCCGGCTCAACGGTCATATAACCCATTTTCTCATCACACTCGGTGATGTTGTTCATACGGCCTAAGTCTATGATCGCACACTTATCACATGATGGCGCCCTTGATCCATAGCCCCAGTTATAACCCTTGCTTATAGGATATAGCGGGGTTTTATATTTATTCGCAGCAATAACGCATTGCTGAACTTCCTCGCGATTTTTCGGTTTCAGAATTGCTATAACAGAATTATCGGTCGGGTAGGTGGTGTTCTCATAATAAGAAAGGATGCTTTTATCGGTCACAACATTTTTACTGCCGATAATGCTTTCCCAAGCAGCAATAACATCATTCATGATGACTTCTTTTTGTTGCGCAGCAGTCATGCTTAACAGGTTTGTTATATTGTTATTTTTAATCTGGATTTGGCCGAAATCATAGGTTAAAAATAATATATGTTTGGGGCATGACAATTAAAAACAGATAATATGTTAAAAAAAGTACAGGAATCCCCTTTTACCTATTCAGGCGGCCCTAAAGGCCATGCGCTTCTTGGCTCGTTGCCGCAGATCAAAAAAAGCGGGCCTATAGAGTTCTTTTTCAGCAATGCGCTGAACTATGGAGATCTGATTGATTTCAATGTGGGTAAAGGTTTTAACGTTCAACTTAATCACCCGGAACTGATCGAATATGTTCTGGTGAAGAACCATAAAAATTACAGGAAGGGCGATAATTATATAAGGTTTTCTGATTATCTTGGCCTTGGTCTTCTGACCAGCAACGGTGAAAAGTGGAAGAAAGACAGGCAGATGATGCAGCCTATGTTCAATCGCGGTTTTATTGAAGGGCTTTATTCATCTACAACATCAGATGTAGTAAAAGATATAAAGAAAAAATGGAGCGTGGATGCCGCGGATGGCCTAAAACCTGTGAATGTTACAAAGGATATGGCCTATGTCACTATCAACGTAGCTTTGAAAACCTTATTCGGTAATGACATAACGGTTGATGAAGTTGAAATGATAGATTGGTCCATGAATGCAGTGATGGATTATGTTGGCCTGCCGAGAATTTTCGCAAAGCATGATACAAATCGTTTTACTAAACGCGCACTATATAAAAAGGCGCAGGAAGGCCATAAATATATGGCCGATTTTACTCGCAGGAAAATGCGTGCCGGTAGCAATGGAAGGGATAATATCCTTTCGATATTGCAAGAAATGAAATATGAAGATGGTTCCGCACCTGAAGAGCAGGTGATTATTGATCATGCGATAACCATGATCTTCGCAGGTTATGAAACAACAGCCACTTTGCTGCAATGGACATGGTATGTTCTTTCAAAACATCCGGACGCTGAAAATAAACTTCGTGAGGAAATAACCTCAAACGTAAAAGATATTGATAATGCATCTTATGATGAGTTGTTGAAACTGCCATATCTGGATATGGTATTCAAAGAGGCGGCACGTCTTTATCCTTCATTCTGGGGCAGTGCCCGCGCGCCGATAGAAGATGATGTTATCGGCGGTTTTGAAATAAAAGCCGGCACTACACTTGCAGTCCCTATCTATGTAATGCAGCGCCATCCAAAATGGTGGCAGAACCCCGAAGCCTTTATTCCTGAAAGGTTCTCGCCGGAAAATGAGAAAAATATAGTTTCGGGTTCATATATACCATTTTCTCTGGGCCCAAGAAAATGTATTGGTTATAGGTTTGCAGAAATGGAGCTGAAAATGGTGATTGCAAAATTATTGCCATATTTCACTACTGAAACCGTTCCTGGCCAGCCGCAAAAACTACGACCTATAATCAGCCTAAAAAAAGAAGGCGATCTGCTGATGTATATTAAAACCGTTTAGAATTTCGCTGTTAACCTAGCAAGCACCGCCCTTGGTATTTCAGATGGTGTTGAATAGATAACTTCGTTGAATTCCTGGTGCTTGTCATCAAGCAGGTTTTGGCCGATCAGGCTAACTTCCAGATCTTTCGCCACTTGCCACCTGACTTGTGTATCAAGCCTTGCATAAGCATCTATCCTTGTTCTTACAGCAGGGTTGGTATCGGTATAATAATGCAGGTTAGATACGTAATAAAGGTTTGTATCCCAATTAACATCCTTCATCACTTTTACGTAAGAACCGATCGAGAACTGGTTTTCAGGTGATCTCTCCTCATCATGTTCAAGAGTTGTATCATTGCTGCCAACATCAACATGGAAGTTCTGTAAGAGGAAAGTGTATGATGGCTTTAAGTCCCACTTATCTGTAACACCCCAGACCACATAGGTTTCCACCCCATAAGTTTCGCCGTAACCATTATTGGATGTAAGTACGGTGATTGGCGGCGAAACACTTTGAGCTTCACCGGTTTTCAGGTTTGTGTAATTATTA
The DNA here is from genome assembly GCA_048498735.1 of Pseudomonadota bacterium. Lineage (GTDB taxonomy): Bacteria > Pseudomonadota > Alphaproteobacteria > Rickettsiales > UBA8987 > JAMHZE01. The sequence continues at coordinate 30,697 of JBEHXK010000003.1, read as the reverse complement.
TAGAAAGCAGAGATATCGAAGAATGTTTTTCTACTCAAATCACCTCTGTAACCCAATTCATAAGCAACAAGATCTTCCGATTCATAAGCTTCATTACCTATAATACTGACAAGGCCAAGTGGAACACCTGGAGGCGCGAAATTGCTGAAGCCATCTTCACCGCGTGTTGGCGTTCTTACAGCACGTGAAACTGCTGCCCACACGGAATTACTTTCGTTGATCTGGTAAGAAAGTCTTGCGTTCGGCTCAACCTCAAATTTTGTGTAGTCGTTATAATCAAATTTAGAACCAAGGGTCAGGAATAATTTCTCAGGGACAAGGGTGATTTTATCCTGCAGGAATGTACTTAAGATAGCTACCGAGGTTTCATTGGAGCGATATGCAATATATTGTGTGTTCATTAGTTCATCAGTGATATATCTGATCTCGCCACCACCAATGAAGCTGTTTCTACCCCAAGTATGTTGGGTTTGCACGTCGATATCTGATGTAACGATATCTTGCGATATAACAAGAGGTGCATCCCTGTGGCTATAATCAAGATATGCTTTAAGATCGGTATTATATCCCTCAGTCGGCAGGTTCCACTTTAACATTGTGTTGGCACCACTGAAATTCTCATAGGAGAGCACATTTTGTGCATAAGGAGGAGAGCCAGTTGGTAAAGAGAAAGGATAATTTTTCTTACCATTAAAATAATCACCTTCCAACGTCACCTGGTTGTAGTTCTTATCACGGAAATCATATCTGAAACCGGTTTGCCCTTTATGCCAATCATCATTGTTGTCAGCTTCAGTTGCTGAATTAGGCATTTCTGCATCGTGATTGAATTTTCCATATACACGGTAGAAATCATCATCATTTACTTTTCCACCATATCTATATTCAGTGGTGGTAGATGGACCACTGCCTGCAACGCCTAAAGTTTCAGAGGCATAATTGCCTTGAGTTTTTCTTGCTTCTTTAGTGATGATATTGATCACGCCATTAACAGCGTTTGCGCCCCAAAGTGTGCCACCTGGTCCTTTGATAACCTCGATCCTTTCGATATCTTCCAGAACATAATCTTGTGAATCCCAGTAAACACCGGAGAACAGAGGGGTATATACAGATCTGCCATCGATCAATACAAGCAGCTTATTAGAATATTGTGAGTTAAAACCACGGATTGAAACTGCCCAGGTGTTGGCATTTGTTTGGGCTACATCAACGCCAGGAACTAATCTTAATGCTTCAGGGATTGAGGTTGCGCCTGATCTTTTAATATCTTCAGCGGTTAACACATAAACAGAAGCTGCGGCTTCAGATATTTTTTCTGGTCGTTTTGATACGGAATAAACTTGTGTGTTCATCAACTCTTCAAGATTCAGATCACTTGAAGGAGTTTTTGAATCAGCATCATTTTCAGCTGCTAGTGAAAGTGAGGGGTAACTTATACAAACGGCACTTGTTATAAGTAGCAGTTTGGTCAAGTTGTTTATTCTCATACTTCCCTCATCATTTGGTTGTTTTAAGTAACGTCAGGATTTTCGTAAAGCACCGCCCAGCTGTCCTGAGCAAAGCTTATGGTCGCATATTCCGGCCATAGGCTGATATCAAGTTTGCGCATATCAACATATTTGAAATAGTTTGATGCGAATTTCTTATAAATCCTGTGTCTTGCGCGTGAGCCGCAGATTATCAGATATTTAGCATTATTCTTATCAAGCAGGTCTTTAAAGAATTTAAAACCATTAACATAATGGTTAATGTCATTACGATATTCATCAAGAACTGTGAATTTGCTTACCTCGGCATATCTGTTATTCACCAGATCATATTCCGGGAACAGGTCATTAAAGCTGAAATTACTTTTTTCTGTAGGAACAGAATATTTAAGAAAGGGGTCATTAAGAGTAACCCTTACGCCCATGATCAGGCCTTTGGAGTTTCTTGCCACGAAGAAATTGCTGCGAAGATCACTTGCGCCGATATTCTTGAATGCATTTTCAACATCAAGCTCGGAACCATAATTCTGGTCGATCATTTGCATATATTGCTTGATTTCCTGACGGTCTCTTGTCCACAGATATTCAACCTTCTGGTCATCCAACATATCGATTGGTTGAAACAGAAATGCAGGAACTGCTGTCTTTTTATATAGGAAGTTAGTCTTATCGATCATAAAATCCTCACCGAGATTAAGTGTATTTAAGATTGTTAAAAATCTTATAAAAATTGTATAAAATTTTAGCTAAATTGTATAAATAGTACAATTCTGTGCCGTTTTGGCAACTTAAATTTAACTTAAGATTGAATATTTTTTTTGAGCTCAACCAGCAGGTTAAGCGCTTGAATCGGCGTTAGATTATCAATTTCAAGTTGGAAAAGTTTCTCAACTATGGCGTGTGACGGCTGATTTGTCCCATTATAATTCATAATAGGATCTTTATATCCATTAGTAAATAAGGGCAGGTTTGCCGAAATTATTTCAGTCTCATTGCCTTTATTTTGTTTTGCAAGAATTTGCAAAATTTCGTCTGCGCGCACTGAAACGGATTTTGGGATGCCCGCAAGTTTTGCAACGTGAATTCCATAGGATTGATTCGCTTGGCCCGCGATAATTTTGTGCATGAAGATTATATCACCTTTCCATTCGCGTATCTGCGTTGTGTGGCATGCAAGGTTTGGCAGTTCGACTTTTAGTGAGTTTAGTTCATGATAGTGTGTCGCGAATAAACAGCGGCAGCGAAGATTGTCGTGAATAAACTCCAGTACGGCCCAGGCTATCGCAAGCCCATCAAAAGTGGCGGTGCCGCGGCCTATCTCGTCTAATATGATGAATGATCTGTCGGTTGCATTATTCAATATTGTTGCGGTTTCGATCATTTCCACCATGAAGGTTGAATGGCCTTTTGCAATATTATCGCTGGCACCAACACGACTAAAAATTTTATCAACGATGCCGATCTTTGTCTTATCTGCGGGAACAAAACAACCAACCTGCGCCATTACAATTATCAGAGCATTCTGACGCAGAAATGTACTTTTACCGCTCATATTCGGGCCGGTGAGCAGCCAGATCTTTTCTTCATCGCTCAATTTTAAATCATTGCCGGAAAATTTTTCTTTTGAGATTTTTTTAAGTGCGCACTCAACAATCGGGTGACGACCATTTTCGATTTGTAATTCTGATGAATCGCTGATCTCAGGCCTTATATAATTGTTTTCGGATGCAAGGGTTGCGAAAGAACATAATATGTCTATATATGAAATTGCTGCTGCGGTGGAAATTATCTTCTCGCTGAAAAGAATTATCTCTTCGCACAGTTTTGCATAGATCTCATTCTCAAGATTTATTGCATAAGATGCAGCATTGATTATCTCATTCTCAACTTTTCTTAATTCATCAGTGGTGTAGCGCACGGCGGTTGCAAGTGTCTGGCGGTGGATGAAGCTTGCAGGCGCTTTATTGCTGTTTTGTGAGGTCATCTCAATGAACATGCCAATCACATTATTATCTTTTATCTTGAGTGTATTTACACCGGTTTCGGCAATGTATTTTTCTTGCAATTGCAGTTTTATTTTTTCACTACTCGCCTTTATATTACGGTAATCATCAAGCTTTGCATTGAAGTCTGGTTTTACATATCCGCCCTCATTAAGATTAATCGGTGGGAATTCAACTAAGGCATTGTTAAGTAAGTTTAGAAGAGAATCAAAGTTAAATATGTTATCTAGATTTTCCTTTATCAGCGCTGGCAATTTTATATTTTTTGCAAAGGCAAAAACCTGGCTTAATTGCAGCGTGCTTTTTAAGCCATCGCGCAAAACGGCGATATCGCGCGGGTTAGAGCGTTTTAGATAAATGCGTGAGATGATACGTTCAAAATCCGGAATGGTTTTTAATATGTTTCTGATGTCGGAAAGTGCTTGGGCATTTTTAAGGAAGAATTCTACGGCTTCCAACCTAGCCTCAATCTGCTTTATATTAATAAGTGGCCTGGCCAGAAATTTCTGCAATAACCTTGCACCTGCATTTGTATTTGTTTGGTTCAGCAGGTTAAATAATGAATTATTGTCATCAGCAGTTGACCTAAATATTTCCAGATTACGCATGCTGGCGGCATCAATTTCCAGGAAAGTTTTATCCTCGCTTCTTTTTGGTGCAGAAAGGCGCGGGACTTTGTTAACCTGCGTTATCTCTATATATTCAAGCAGCGCTCCAAGGCTGCCCAGTTCATCTTTTTCAAATTTGCCAAACGATTCAAGCGAGCTTACTGCAAAAATATTTTTAATTTTCCTTTCACCTTTGCCGCTATCGAAAAAGCTTTTTGCATGTGAGGAAAGAATTTTGCGATAGGTTGAAATAAAATCTGAAAAATCGCGATTACTTAATATTTCATCATTTATAATTATCTCTTTAGGTGCAATGCGCTCGATCTCGGAAAGCAGACCATCTTTAAGAGTGGTGGAATAGTTTATTTCGCCGATTGAGATATCGCACCATGCGAGTGAAAGCCTGTCTTTGCCATTATTAAGCGCGAGTAGGTAATTTGAAGTTCCCGCATCCAGCAGGTTATCTTCTGTCAATGTGCCGGGTGTAACAACCCTTATTACTTCGCGGTTCACAACAGCCTTATAACCTCGCTTCTGCCTTGCTTCTTCAGGTGATTCGGTCTGTTCGCATATCGCAACTTTAAAACCAAGGCGGATAAGCTTGCTTAAATAGCTTTCATAGGCATGGATTGGCACGCCGCACATCAGAACATCATTGCCATCAGCGCTTTTGCCGCGACGGGTGAGAACTATATCCAGGGCCTTGCTGGCGGTTTTGGCATCCTCATAGAACAGTTCGAAAAAGTCACCCATGCGGTAGAAAAGCAAATAATCAGGATATTTGTCCTTTATATCCTGATATTGGCGCATCATCGGCGTCATGCCTGCATTAGGATCATTTTCGGCTATAGGTTCTGATTTCTTGGTTAAGCTGCTCATCTTTAAAACATCGGTTGTGTGTAAGATACACTGGCACAAAAAAAGTGAAATAAATAAATTTCGAAATAATAATATTTCTGTAAATCTTTAAATAACTAATTCTTATAGTATATTTATAGTAGAGATGATTTCTTGACCTGTAATTCAAACTTTAGGCTTTCAGATGAAAAATGTTGTAGTAGTTGATTATCTTCGTTCACCTTTCACAAGGGCGATGAAGGGTGAGTTCGCGACCGTGCGTCCGGATGATCTTGCCGGTTATGTATTAAAGAAAATTGTTGAGCGTTCAAAAGTGAACCCTGCAGATATTGAGGATGTAAAGCTCGGCTGCGCTTTTCCGGAAGGCGAGCAGGGGCTTAATATCGGCCGCCAGATAATATTCATTGCTGATCTTCCTATTTCAGTTGCTGGTGATACAACAAACCGATTCTGCGGTTCATCAATGCAAACGGTGCATGATGCTGTTGGTGCGATCGCTGCCGGTGCAGGCGAACTTTTTGTTGCAGGTGGTGTGGAATCAATGAGCCGTATACCGATGGGTGGCTTGAATCCTGGCCCTAACCCAGAGCTTTATGATAAATCGCCAAATGTTTATGATAGTATGGGCATTACAGCGGAAAATCTTTCTAAGAAATATAATGTCTCCCGCAAAACGCAGGAGGAGTTTGCATATAACTCGCAAATGAAGGCTTCCAAGGCTGAAGCGGCAGGCAATTTCAAAAATGAAATAGAGCCATATAACGGTGTGGATAAAGATACTATCATCCGCCATGATACAAACCTTGAGGGGCTTGCTGGTCTAAGGCCCGCTTTTGATCTGAAAGGTACTGTTACCGCAGGAACTTCGTCGCCAATAACAGACGGTTGTGCGTTTGTGGTTTTGGCTTCTGAAGAATATGCTGATAAACATAAATTGAATAAACTTGCTCGTATAAAATCTATGGCGGTTGCGGGTTGTGCGCCTGAGATCATGGGTATTGGCCCGGTTCCAGCGGTTCAAAAGGCGCTTTCACGCGCTAACTTGAAGCTGTCTGATATAGATTTATTTGAATTGAATGAGGCATTTGCTGCGCAAAGCCTTTCAGTGATCCAAGAGCTTGGCATTGATATTAAAAAGGTGAATCTTGATGGCGGCGCGATAGCGCTCGGCCATCCGCTTGGTGCATCTGGTGCGCGTATTTTAGGTAAAGCAGCATCATTATTGAAACGCGAAAATGCAAAATATGCGATTGCTACTATGTGTATAGGTGGCGGGCAAGGCATTGCTACGGTATTGGAAAAAATTTAATAAGGATTAGATAATGGAAATTAAAAAAGTTGCGGTAATAGGTTCTGGCGTGATGGGCAGCGGCATTGCGGCTCACATTGCCAATAGTAATACGAATGTTATCCTGCTTGATATTGTTCCGAAAGATGCAACTGATCGAAATGTGCTGGTAAATGGTGCGCTTGAGAAGATGAAGAAATCAGATCCGGCAATGTTGACGCACAAAAAGAAATTCAAATATATTCAAGTTGGCAATCTTGAAGATGATCTTGATAAATTAAAAGATTGCGATTGGATCATTGAGGTTGTTCTTGAAGATCTAAAAATTAAACAACAAACCTATGCAAAAATAAATCAATATCGCAAACCCGGTTCTATCGTTTCTTCCAACACTTCAACCATTCCTCTGGAAAAACTAACTTCCGGTATTGATGGTAATTTCGAAAAAGATTTCCTTATCACGCACTTCTTTAACCCGCCGCGTTATATGCGCCTGTTAGAGCTTGTTGTTGGTCCTAAAACGCGTAAGGATGCAATCGAAGCAGTTAGAAATTTTTGTGATATTAAACTTGGTAAAGGCATCGTTGATACAAAAGATTCTCCGGGTTTTATTGCAAACCGTATTGGCACATTCTGGCTGACACGTGCTATCGAAGAGGCGATCTCAACAAAAACTCCAATCGAAGTTGTGGATGCCATGATGGGCAAGCCTATCGGTGTGCCAAAAACCGGTGTGTTTGGTCTGCTTGATCTGATCGGCCTTGATCTTATGCCGCTGATCGCAAAATCATTCGCATCGAACCTGCCACCGTCGGATGAGTTCAATAAAATATATTCGATGCCAGATTTAATGGCAAAAATGATTAAAGATGGCTATACCGGCCGCAAAGGCAAGGGCGGTTTCTATAAACTTGATAAAGATGCCAAGGGCAAAAAAACAAAATATTCAATGGATTTCGGCACCGGCGAATATCGCCTTTCAACCAAGCCTCGTCTGAACTCAGCAGAATCAGCTAAGGCTGGTCTGGCTGCGATGTTTGAAATAGATGATGAAGGCACGAAATATGCTTGGCCGGTCCTGCGCGATACTTTGGTTTATACCGCAAATCATGCCGGTGAAGTTGCCGATAACATCAAGGAAATCGATGAGGCGATGAAGCTTGGCTATAACTGGAAGTTTGGCCCGTTCGAGCTGATCGATAAATTTAAAACTGCTGATAAAACCGGTGTGCAATATTTTATCGAGCGCCTGAAAAAAGATGGAATTGCGGTTCCAGCAATTTTAGAAAAACAAAATGGTCAACCATTCTTCAAAGTTGAAAATGGTGAGAAAAAATATGCAGTTGCGGGCTCATATAAATCGATTCCATTCGATAAAGATGCCTGGATGCTTGATGAATATAAGATCAAAGGCAAGCCTATCCTGAAAAACGGCTCTGCCTCCCTGTGGGATGTCGGTGATGGAGTTGTGTGTTTCGAATTCACTTCGAAAATGAACTCGCTTGACCCAACTATTTTAGAGCTTCTTGCGAAATCAACTGAGGAAGTGAAAAAGAATTATAAGGCGATGATCATCGGTAATGATGCTGATAATTTCACCGTTGGTGCAAATATCGGTGTTCTTTTATTTGCTGCAAACGTTGCTGCATGGAAAGAGATCGATGGCATTATTAAACAAGGCCATGATACATATATGGGCCTGAAATATGCACCGTTCCCGGTTGTTGCTGCACCTGCAGGTATGGCACTTGGCGGCGGTTGTGAAATGATAATGCACTGCGATGCGGCTGCGGCTCACGTTGAACTTTATTCCGGCCTTGTGGAAGTAGGTGTTGGCCTGATCCCAGGTTGGGGTGGATGTAAGGAATATGTTTATCGTCAAGCGAAGAAGCGTGCTGAAAGCGACCAATGGGCGGCGAAATTGGGAGGTTGGTTCAGCTGGTTATCACCGGTGAAAACGCTGAACACCATGCCACCGATCATTGAAACCATGACTAATATTTCAACAGCACAGGTTTCGAAATCGGCTGAGCAGGCGAAAGATATGCTTATCCTGAATAAGAAATCAGAGATCGTAATGAATCGTAAACGCGTTCTGGCACAGGCTAAGAAAAAAGCGCTTGAGCTTGCGGTGAATTATCAACCTCCTGTAACTCATGGTATTAACCTGCCAGGTAAAACTGCCCGTACGGCGATCGAAATGAAACTTCGTGAGATGGAAAAAACCGGTCAGGCAACGCCATATGATATGGTTGTGTCGCGTGCGGTTGCGTTTGTAATTACTGGCGGAAATACCGATATCACCAAAGAAATCACTGAACAGCAGATGATAGATCTGGAACGTGAGGCATTTGTTGAGCTGGTTAAAAATAAAGGCACACTGGATCGTATCGAGCATATGCTTGAAACCGGTAAGCCGCTTAGGAATTAGGAGAAAAACATGCCATCATATAAAGCGCCTATCAGAGATATGCAGTTCGCTCTTAAAGAGTGGCTGGAAGTTGAGAAATATCAGGGGAAAATGCCTGGCTATGAAGACCTTTCAGTGATTGATGCCGTGCTTGAGCAGGGTGCTGTTTTCTGTGAGGAAGTTCTTCATCCATTGAATGTATCCGGTGATATACAAGGTCTTCGTATCGAAAAAGGTGAAGATGGCTATAATAAAGTTCATCTCGCTGATGGTTTTATTGAAGCATACAAACAATATGTTGAAAATGGCTGGGGTAGTTTCGCGTGCGACCCGGCATATGGTGGGCAAGGCCTGCCTAACGTTCTGAACACTCCGATTATCGAAATGATCTGCTCTTCAAACCTTGCATTTGGTTTAATTCCGGGCTTAACACATGGTTGCTACACAGCAATTCATATGTTCGGTTCTGATGAATTAAAAAATACATATCTACCGAAATTAACTACCGGTGAATGGACTGGTGTTATGTGCTTAACTGAACCTCAGGCCGGAACAGATCTTGGTCTGATTACAACTCGTGCGGAACCTAACGGGGATGGTTCATATGCAATTCACGGAACGAAAATTTTCATTTCATGCGGTGAACATGAGGCAGTTGATAACATCATCCAGCTGACGCTTGCTCGCCTGCCTGATGCACCGGAAGGCGTAAAAGGCATATCACTGTTTGTGTCAGGAAAATATAATGTTAATCCTGATGGTTCACTTGGTGAGCGTAACCAGATCAATGCTTCTTCGATCGAACATAAAATGGGCCTTCACGCAACACCTACATGCGTTTTGAATTTTGAAGGCGCAAAAGGTTATTTGGTCGGTGAACCAAATAAAGGTTTGCGCGCAATGTTCGCGATGATGAACGAAGCCCGCATTTTAGTTGGTATTCAAGGCCTAGGCGTTGGTGAGGTTTCATACCAGAATGCACTAGCTTATGCGAAGGAACGCTTACAGGGTAGAGCGCTGAACGGTGCTAAATTCCCTAATAAAAAAGCTGATCCGATCACGGTTCACCCTGATGTTAAACGTATGTTGCTGACAATGCGTGCATATGCTGAAGGTTGCAGGATCCTTGCGATGTGGACTAATTTGCATATTGATATTGAACGTCGTAGCCAGAATGAAGAAGAGATAAAAGACTCTGAAGATTTTGTAGCGCTTATGACGCCGATCGTGAAAGCTTACCTCACTGGTGAAGGCACGCAAATGGCGCATATGGGCATGCAGGTGCTTGGCGGTTATGGTTATATACGCGAATATGGCATGGAACAGTTCCTGCGCGATTGCCGTATCACGGAAATATATGAAGGCACGAATGGTGTTCAGGCGCTTGATCTGATCGGCCGTAAACTACCAATGGGAACAGGCCGCCTGTTACGCCAGTTCTTCCATCCGGTTGATAAATTCATTACCGAAAATAAGGATGATGAGAAAATGGCGGATTTCACCAAGGCTTTATATGCAGGTGTAAAATCGCTTCGTCAGGCTTCATTATGGGTAGCGCAGAAATCCTTGAGCAATAAGGATGAAGCTGGTGCAGCATCAGTTGATTATTTGAAAATGTTCTCGCTTGCAGTTATGGGTTATATATGGGCAAAATCGGCGAAAATAGCAATGACCGCGCTGGAAAACGGCTCAACAGAGAAAGAGTTCTATGAAAGCAAGATAGCAACGGCGAAATTCTTCCTGAATAAAATATTGCCTGAGCATTATTCCCTGCTAGCTAAAATCACGGCAGGCGCTAAATATCTGGAAATCCCTGATATTGACGCGGCTTAAATTATTGTATTTTAATGCAATGATTTGATTTACCAGATTAACTACTTCTTAATAAATCTGTGATATCATATTGAGATGGTATCAATATATGATTTAACGCAGAAATACTATGGCCCGATAATATATTCGGCCACTTTGCATGGCGTTACCTTAGGTGATCTTGATGATATAATGATGCCGCAGGGCAATAAGATTTTCATTGATGCTGAACCTGAAAAATATAACCTCAAATATAGAGAAGAAAATTTTACAAAAATTGAAGACGAATTTTCTCTGATGTATTCTGATGGGCCGGTTACCTACTATTATAATACATTACACTCTGGTTGTCATATAGGTGGGTTAATTCCTCACCGTCCTAAAGAAGAAATAAGCATGGTGGCAGCTGAAAGGGGCTTATTAGGAATTACCGCAGATAAATTTGTTTATATAAAATATGCAGAAGAGCATGGTGTTTCGCAATTGTCCCTTAAACTAAGTGAAGCAGAGCAGGTTGATAATTTAAGGAATGAGTTTAAACATTTGCAGATTCTCTATAACAATTTTTATAAAACTGAGATGAATTTTAATGCTCAAATTGTAAAATCTGATCCTAAGGAAAATGAATATGCTATCAGCCTCTATAGCTATACAAAAGCATATGCCGATATGCAGATTATTGGGAAAAAAATCGAATTTTTTAAAAAAAGCAAAATAACAGATATTAATCTTTCTGAAATTCCGGATTTGCAGGGCAGTTTATTTGTACTTACGCCTTCAGAACAAAGGCTTTCCCATGCTATTGCAGTTGGTGAGAAGGATGATGGATCTTCTCCTTTTACTCAGGCAACTATATCAGAAATTAGAAAAGCAGTATCAAATGAACATTGCCTGCTTTTTGAGGCGCTAAAAGGATAATAAAACTAAGATATTGTCAGGTTTGTCATAAGAAATATTATCTATTATATAAAAAGCAACAATCTTCTATAATATATTGAATTTCCGGTTCGGCCGGGTATAAACTCGTTAGTATTCTGGAAGGCTAATGGAATTGATCAAAGGAAATAAGGCATTACTTGCCAAGCAGATTCTTATCCTCATTTCGAGGATATCTCTGATATTATTGATCGTATTTTCCGGCATAATAATAGCGATCAATAAATTCTGGCCCGATTTCACCGAGAAATATAAAACTGAATTCGCTGATGTGCTTTATCCGGTAACGCAAGTGTTTGGCTCTGCCGCGCATTCTATTGGCGATTATGTGAAAGCGGTTGAAAATGTGCTTTATGCAAACACGATCGCCCACCGCGCAGAAGAGTTGGAGAAAGAAAATTTCAAAGCACGCTTGGCACTTTATCTGATGGATCAGGAAAATGCCAAGCTGAAAGATAAACTCAATTTTCTGCCGACACAGACGAAAGAATTTTATACAGCAAGGCTGGTTGCGCGCAGCCCAGGACCGATAGTTAATGCCGGTTATATAAAATCAAAACAGATCGATAAAATTGAGAAAGATAATATCGTTATCAATGAAGATGGTTTGGTAGGCCAGGTTGAAGCTGTTGGTAATGGTGTTGCGAGTATTATTCTCATCACTGACAAGCGTTCAAACATTCCTGTGAAATCCAAGAATTATGGCAAACGTGCGATCCTTGTCGGCACCGGAACAAAAAATCCTAGGCTTGATTATATCATCTCAACCAACAAACTTTCTCTTGGTGAAGAAATTCTTACATCCGGTGATGGAGGCATCTTCCCGGCAGATATACCTATCGGCTACGTGAAAGAGATCAGCAAGGGTCAGGTCATCATTGAAACATACGTCGATTGGAGTTCTCTGGATTATGTATTTATTCTTAAATAGATTCTATCAGATAGTTCCGATCGCGCTTTCGGGCTTGCTGATACTTATTTCCGCATCGAATGATGGCACCACTTACGACTACACTTTCACGCCATCACTCGCAGCAATATGCGTATTCTACTGGGTATTCACATATCCTGATCTTATTGGTTCGCTTACGGTTTTTATAATCGGTTTGATATCTGATATAATTTTCCTGCAGCCGCTTGGACTTGATAGTTTCAGCCTTCTGATCACATATTTTTTAACTTCACACCAACGTGAAGATGTGGTAAAATATGGCTTCTTCGTTGTGTGGGGGTTTTTTGCTTATTTCCTGCTGATATTCTATTCAATAAAACTCATCACATCATTCGTATATTTAGGTGATATTTTCTTCAGTTTCGACATCGTGATCCAATATATCCTCACCTTCCTGATATACCCGATCGCTCATAGGATACTTGTAGTTTTAAGATTCAAAAAAATCGTTGCTTTAAGAATTTGATATGGCTGTTTTCAACCCGACATTAGAAAAACTTGGAATAATATCGCGTCGTGCACTGATATTGAATGGTGGTATGATCGCGGCACTTGGTGTTCTTGGTGTACGCCTTTATCATCTGCAGGTGAAAGAGGGGAGCATTTATCGAGATCTTGCCGAAGGTAACCGCATAAGGCTTTTGCCGGTTCTGCCGCGCCGTGGTGTGATAAAAGATCGTTCTGATAACGTGCTCGCGGAAGGCCTGCCTCGCTATCAACTTTTATATACACCTGTGAAAGGCGATAATAAAAAGGAAAGCTTAGCACAGATAGCAAAGATCATAAACCTTCCGAAAGATCGTCTGGATGAACTCCTTAAAATCGTTGATACGCCTGGAACTGAATATCCTCTGATTTTAGACAATTTCATGTCGTGGGATAATATCGCGAAAGTTAAAGTTCACTCGCGTGATCTCAAAGGTGCTGATGTAACCTATGTTGAGCAGCGCAGTTATCCGTTCGGCCCTTCCTGCTGCCACATCACAGGTTATATCAACAAGCTTTCTGATTTTAATAGTGAAGAAAACAAAAAACGCTATGGCGAGATCATAAAAAACCCTGATCTTCGCGTTGGCCAGACAGGTATAGAACTTTCTAAGGAAGATATTCTTTTCGGCCAGGCCGGTTATACAGAAGTTGAAACCGATGCACGCGGCCACTCGATAAAAGATCTTTCATATAAATCATCTATCAAAGGTGAGGATGTAAAACTCACTATAGATGTTGAACTGCAGGAATATTTGCACAAATTGCTGAAAGGCAAGGGTGGTTTGAAAACTGAAGGTGGTTCGGCAGCGCTGATAAATGTTAATAACGGCGACATAATGGCGATGACCTCCGTGCCGGATTTTGATCCTAACTGGTTCTCGGCTGGCATCACAAAAACTCAGCTCGATGAAATCTATAAAAATCCCGACAAGCCTTTAAAGAATAAGGCCATAAATGTAACATATCCACCTGGTTCGACATTTAAAACCGTTGTAGCGACCGCAGCGCTTCATGAAGGTGCAATTACGACTGAAACAACTTTTTTCTGTCCGGGTTATTTGGAATTTGGTAATCGTGTTTATCACTGTTGGAAGGATGGTGGCCATGGCACGGTGAATGTGCATAGCGCTATCCAGCAATCATGTAACGTATTTTTCTATCAAACCGGTCAGCTTCTTGGTGTTGATAAAATTTCATATTATGCACATCTATTAGGCCTGGGTCAGAAAACCGGAATTGATTTGCCGGGTGAATTGCCGGGCGTTATCCCTGATAGTGCATGGAAAATGAAAACCATGAAACAGCCGTGGTATAAGGGCGAAACGCTTAACACTGCCATCGGGCAGGGTTATGTTGAGGTAACTCCGCTGCAGCTTGCAGTTCAGGCTGCTCGCGTTGCTACGGGTAAAAATATTGAACCTAGGCTTATTGTTGAGAATGGTGAATATGAAAGGAATTTTCCTCCTCTTAAAGGAATCAACCCATCAATAATGGATATAGTCCATAGTGGTATGATAGCGGTTGTAAATGAGCCGGGCGGTACGGCGCTTCGTTCAAAAATTGAAGATCCAAACTATGCCATGGCAGGAAAATCAGGTTCTGCTCAGGTGAAGAACATCAATCACAACATCAAGCGTTCAAAAGCTCAGGAAACAAAAGATACGCACTCGATATTCATTGCATATGCGCCGATCTATAAACCTAAATTCGCAGTCGGTGTAATAGTTGAAAATGGCGGCGCAGGCTCGCAATCAGCTGCACCTATCGCGCGCGACATTCTGCTATATGCACAGCAGAAATATATTGGTAAGAATATCTAGATTATATCTTCTGGCCGGTTTTGCCCCAGTCTTCCAGGAATGATTTCAAGCCATTGTCAGTAAGTGGGTGTTTCACCAGTTGTTTGATCGTTGCAGGTGGAATAGTGCAAACATCAGCCCCTATTTTCCCCGCCTGAACTACATGCACAGGGTGGCGAACAGATGCAACCAGAATTTCAGTTTTAAAATTTTCATAATTCGAATAGATATGCTTAATATCGGCGATCAATTCCATACCTTCAAAGCCAATATCATCAAAACGGCCAACAAATGGTGAAACATAAGTTGCACCGGCTTTTGCCGCCAGAATTGCCTGTGCTGCAGAAAAGCAAAGTGTTACGTTGGTTTTAATTCCTTCATCGGAAAAGATCTTTGTCGCGGTTATGCCATCCCATGTTAAAGGAAGTTTTACTACCACGTTTTTTGCAAGCTTTGCAAGCTTACGGCCCTGCTCGAGCATGCCATCAACATCGGTTGCAATAACTTCTGCAGAAACCGGTTTGCCCGGAACAATATCGCAGATCTCTTTAACCACTTCGATAAAATCACGGCCGGATTTCATGATTAGTGAAGGGTTGGTAGTAACGCCATCAAGCAGCCCGGAACGGTTTAATTCCTTAATTTCTTTTACATCTGCAGTATCAACGAAGAATTTCATCTATTTCTCTCTAATTCGGATTTAAATTAGCATTAAAATAACGAATCCTGCGAAACTGACAACATAAAAACTTATATTAACTAAAAGCTGATTCGCGATAATTATTGTATATGTCTTTGGGAGTAATTATGACCATTAAAGGCTACTGATTCACTTTTAGGTATTTAAATTACTATTGCTGGGCAAGCCCTTCTGACCTGAGTGATGAATCACAGGTTGCTTATAATATTTCTGTGGTTGGTGATCTCGTGCGTTTAGAAGTGATCCACACCAAGTTAAGCGAAGATATGGGTAAAGCAGTTTCCGGCGGTTGGCCGCTGGTTCTTTCAAGCATGAAATCTATGCTGGAAACGGGTAAGCCCATAGATATTATTGCCGTTAAAGGTCCATGCAAGGATGCGGCGTGATAATAAATTGGAACTAGTCCGTACAGAGATTGATGGTGGTAAGAATTTTTGGAGTTTTTGCCACCATCATTAACTTGATATATGAGTTTCAATATGATAACCAAATCACAAACATGGCAAAACAGAGTAAAAAACTTGTAGTGAGAATATTTCTAATCGCATTAATGCTAAATGCGATCATGCCTTTGTATACACCGTTAGCTAATGCAAAAAAAGAAATTGAATATAAAGAACTGTCAAAAATATTAGGTAAAAAGGTTGTTATCTGCGCCGGTAACCTGCCCAATAAACATTATATAAGCACCTTCGAAAGGCTAGATCAGGAACAGCAGCAAAAATTAAAGAAGCAGATTGACGTTGCTTCTTCATTTCCTTCATCGACTGATTCAAAATATATAAATGATGTTTATTCTGCTCATATTGCTGCACTTCATAGTGGTTCGATAAGGCCTTTTTCAACTTCTGTAAAAATAGAAAATTATCAGCTCTCTTTTAAGTTCTCTACCGCTCCGCCTCACATTTCCTAATTAGTCATGATCTTTATTTAAATCAGACGCTTTAGCGTTCTGTCCATCATTTTTATTATTAGGAAAAAATATGAAAAAAATTTATACAATAGGGCTTTTCGCCTTTACCTCTATCTCGGGTTTTATGCATGATATGCACTTTAACGCTTATGCTGATGACATTGTAACTTTGCCGCCAATAACGGTAAGCGCAAGCAAAGGCACAAAACTTGAAGATATGGATGTAAGCACCACAACTATCACACGCGAACAGGTACAGAGAGCTCCGGAGACCAGCGTTGATCAGATAGTGAACAAAATCCCGGGAGTGTTCATACCGCAGCAAGCATCCTCACAACTTCACCCGACAGGGGGAACTTTCAATATACGAGGTTTCGGCACGACCACTAATGTTAATACCTTGGTAATGGTTGATGGTATTCCGGTAAACGATCCATATTTCAGAACTGTTGACTGGACAAAAATCCCTAAAAACTCAATTGAACGGATTGAGGTAATTCGTGGAGGTGGTGCTTCAAGCCTTTGGGGAAATCTGGCAATGGGCGGGATAGTTAACATAATTACCCGAGAACCTGAAGCAGGCGAGAAACAGGTGGATGTAAGCTATGGCAGCTTCAATACAAAAACTATAGATGCTTCCGCCACGGCATTTGCAAACGAAAAGATAAAGATAGGTGTTGGTATTGATGAGATGCAATCTAATGGCTACAATAAAACGCCCAAGCAATATCGCAATCCTAATATGACCTCCACCTCAAATAAGGTCGATAATGTGCCGGTATCGGTTTATTTCATCCCTTCGGAAAATTCCAAATATTATGTTAAATTATTGGCCCACTCGATCATGGAAGAAGGCTTGGTCTGGGAAGATACAAAAAACTCATGGAACTCATACAGCATAAGTGGCGGTGGCACTACCAAGCTTGAAAATGGAGGCAGTGTTAACATGAACGGCTGGTATGATGATGGTGAAATGAACACCCAGAATGTGAGCCTTCAAAATGGCGGCACAGCTTATTCATTTAACATTTTCAATCCAAGCGTGGGCACGCCTTATGTGGCTCAGACAGAAAGCGTTCAGTATCAAAGTACAGGGGCATTGTTATTCTATAGCCGTGATTTCCAGAAGTTTAAGGATGTTAAATTCGGTGCTGATGGACGCGATATAACTTCTAAGGATCCGCTTAATATCTTCGGCCCATCAGGTACACAGACAGCCGCAATAAAGGCTGAAGGTGAACACCGTTTCCAGGGCGTTTTTGGTCAGGGTACCTTCCAACCTGATAATATACCTATGGATATTACACTTGGGCTACGCCAGGATTTCTGGCAACCGGTGAATGGCAGCTTAACTGGTGTAGTTAATGGCAGCCCGCTAAATAATCAACTTAATGATAATGCATATACACATTTTGATCCAAGGATCGGTGCAAAATATTATTTTGATAACGGCATGGATGTTCGCACCGCAGTTTATGAAAATTTTGCGGCACCGGGTATGAACCAGATGTATCGCAGCTTCATAAGCGGTTCCAACTACACTGCAACAAGCCCGAACCTTGAACCCCAGACCAATTTTGGCCAGGAGATAGGAATGGATTATAAGCAATCATGGGGTGATGTATCTTTCACATTATTCAATAACAAGCTTAAAGGCTTTATTGATTATGCAGGTTTATGCACTACAGTTTCAACCTGTAACCCGTTGATCGCCAGCACCGGCCTTGCCGCCGGCAGCATTTCACGAGTGAACCAATATGTGAATGCAGGTGATGCGATTTTCCGTGGTGTTGAATTCCTCGGCAACTGGAATGCAACTTCTACATTAACATTTAATGGGGGGATAACCGCAACTGATGCTCATCTTACCAGATCAGATTATGGTGTTGCTGACCCTACCGGCCTTCAGATCGGCCAGGTACCAAAATATATGGCAGTTGTTGGCAGCACATGGAAACCTGTTAAAAAGCTCGAACTAACTTTGCAGCTTAAAAGTTTTCCTTCCTACTGGAACAATACAGCCCATACTCAGAAAAATGATGCAGCCACACTTGCAGATCTTGGCGCATCATATAAAATCAGTTCTGACATTGAGCTGTATGCATTGGCTCAGAATATCGGTAATTTCAAATATTATGATCAGGGTTATGGATATACCACAACCAACGGTTCCACAATCAGCTCAAGCACTATTCCAGCTCTTGGTATGCCGTTTACCGCAACAGTTGGTTTGAGGATAAAATTCTGATGACAGAGCAGAACGAAATTACATCAAACAAAATATGGTATCGCTTATTATGGCGATGGCATTTTTACGCAGGTCTGTTCTGCGTGCCTTTTATTTTATGGCTGGCATGCACCGGTTCTATTTATCTGTTCAAACCACAGATCGAAGCATTGATCGACAAACCATATTATAATCTAAACATTTCCAGTGGTGCTTCAACTGCCGGAGCGCAGATCAAAGCAGCGCTTGCTTCTGTTCCGGATTCTTTTCTGGACTCATATGAATTACCTGAATCTCAAAATTCAGCGGTGCAAATCATAGTCAAAAACACGGATAATACATACCGCGTCTATGTGCACCCTGAAAGCCTGCAGATTTTAAAAACCGTGCCGGAGGATGATCGCTTTATGAGCATTATTTTCAGGCTGCACGGGGAATTGATGATGGGTGATAGAGGTTCTATGATCGTGGAGCTGGCCGCCTCCTGGGCAATAGTACTTATAATGACCGGGCTTTATCTCTGGTGGCCAAGAAATGCAAAAGGATTTGCAGGCGTGGTTTATCCGAGGATGAAAAGTGGCAAGCGTCAGTTCTGGCGTGATATGCATGCTGTTACCGGCATGTGGGTCTCATTCTTCGCTTTGTTCCTGTTATTATCAGGCCTGCCATGGGCAAAATCATGGGGTGGTATGCTGAAAGAATTACGTAGTTTAGGAACCACCACCGTTGTTAAACAGGATTGGACCACCAGCCATGCGGAACATATGGCACATCAGACAAATAATACCACAGGCAATATGGTTGTGAATTATGATGTGATTGATAAATTAATCCCAACTATAAAATCATTAGATCTTGCACCGCCTGTTCTTATCTCACCGCCTAATGCAAAAATTGAGCATTGGATTGCCCGTTCCGATGCACAGAACCGGCCGCTTCGCGCCACATTAACTCTGGATGATAATGGCAAAATCATCAGTCGTAAGGATTTTTCTGAACGGCCATTGCTTGATAGGATAATAGGCACTGGCGTTGCAGCACATGAAGGGCAGTTATTCGGCTGGCCAAATCAATTACTAGGATTATTTACCGCACTCAGCCTGATAACAATGTCTATCAGTGCAATTATAATGTGGTGGAAAAGAAAGCCCGATGGCGTAATTGGCGCCCCTAAAGTTTCAACTTATCCCAAATTCTCTTTATGGCTTATAGCTATCATTATAATGTTCGGAACATTACTGCCGTTACTTGGTATATCATTAATAGCTGTTAACTTAAGCGAATATTTCATTTTCAGAAGGGTTCCAGCCATTCGAAACTTCCTCGGACTAAAATAGTTCTTTGGGATAAATACATAGAATATGCTTGTAAAGTTAATGTTATAATATAACATTACGCCCGAATTATACCTTCAAAACACTGATATGAAAAGCTATAAAGCCTTATTAATTATTATATTTTTAATATTCGCAAACCCTAAAATTTCTACAGCTCAGGAAAAATTGAACGTTGTAACAACGTTCAGTATTCTTGAAGATATGACACAGAATATCGCGGGCGATAAAATCAATTTAAAGAACCTGGTTCCACCTAATAGCGATGCTCACGCTTATGAACCAACACCAAAAGATGTTATCGACTTACAGAAAGCTGACATATTAATTATTAACGGACTTGGCTTCGAGACATGGGTTGATAGATTGATAAAAGCATCGGGTTTTAAGGGTAATTTAATTGTGGCTTCCAAAGGGGTTGTCCCGCTTACGATCTCTAAGAAAGGAGCGGCAACCAACTCAAAGCAAATTGATCCACATGCCTGGCAGGATATTAAAAATGGTGAGCTTTACGTTACAAATATTCGTGATGGACTTATAGAATCAGATAACAAAAACGCTGATGCCTATAACAAAAATGCAAATGAGTATCTATCACAACTTAAGCATCTGGACTCATGGACCAAAAATGAAATAAATAAATTACCGCCGGAAAATAGGAAGGTCATTACACCTCATGATGCCCTGGAATATTTTGGACATGCTTATGGCATTGAATTTATAGCACCGCTGGGAATAAGCACAGAATCTGAAGTTTCTGCAGCCGGTATAGCGAAACTTCTTGATCAGGTGAGAGCTGAAAAAGTTCATACCGTTTTCCTTGAAAATATCAGTGATTCAAGATTGGCAAAACAGCTGGAAAGAGATGGTGGTGTTCATATAGGCGGCACACTTTATTCAGATGCCCTTTCTCCTCCTGATGGCCCTGCCGCTACATATATAAAAATGTTTGAAAACAATGTTTCAAACATTACCAGAGAATAAATTTATATATTAGGTCATTTTGTGAAATGGTGGTGGATTCTAACAATTGATCTACCAGCCATCAGTACATTCTTTCCTAATTACAGGGAAAAATACAGGGAATTTTAGAAAATAACAGCGAAACACTAAATCTTTATACCGTATAATAGGCCTAAAACCTGGAATACGAATTCAAATTCCCTAAATTTGTAACAGGGAATTAATTATTAATTTATTTAATTTCTTAACATTTGATAAGAAGCTATTCGTTCATTAGCTTTCCTGGTGCCCCTTTGGCATTAACACAAGCCTGAAAATTTTCTTTATTGTCGATACTGGGAACTATAACTTTAGACGTTTTTAGAAAATCAGAAGGAAGTTTTTTCATTTTAGTAAGAAGGGAAGAATATTCTTCCGGAAGATTTTTTTTGTTAAATCCAGACATATCAACAATGTTAAACATTCCTGGCAGTAATGGCTCATGTACGGCTATAGGAACTATTCCAGGTAAAATAATTTTATCGCCTGGATTAATCTTTAAAATGGTATTACCGCATGCTTCATAATCAAATTTCATTCTATATCCATTATAAACACTGTAACCCCAACCTGTTAATTTGTAATCTCCAGCAGGTGCAGCTTCTAAATCAAAATTTTCACAAACATTCGGATTAATACATCCTAGCCGTAATTTTTTCTTATCACCGCTCATTTGAGTCAATTCTACGTATGTGCCAAAGGTATATGTTCCCTCATTTTCCGCATACATATTAAATCCATATAAGAAATGATCAGCAATTTTTGCTGCTTTTGATTTTTCAGGAATTTTTTCTGTATAAAAATTATAATAAGCTAGAATCCCATCTTGGCTTGGATTATAGTCTTCAACACGCTTATTAACTGTATTGCAAGATTGTGTAATTAAAAGAATAAACAATAATAAATATTTTTGTTTAAAAGATTTCATAAATAGGGACTAATTATTAAATTATACAAACGTGAAATCTGATGATGAAAGGCTAGATACGCCATCAACAAATAAGTGGAAATGATCGCTAGCATCCGCAACTATTACACCAGTACCAGATGTAGTTATAGATAGATCTGCAAAAGTAGTAGCGATGTCGCTTGTAAGACTTATCTTATCACCAGATGCGAAATCCATAATTGAATCAGGTGCAGCGGCAGTTGAATCAGTTATCTGAGTGAATACAAAAGTATCATTACCTGAACCACCATACATTACATCCTGGCCTGCACCGCCTGTTATCGTATCGGCACCACCTTCGCCATAGATAGTATCATTACCAGCATCACCAAATATAAAGTTTGTGCTGTTGTTGCCGTGTAATACGTCATTTAGAAGTGAACCGTTCAGGTTCTCAACGCTTGTGAAAGTATCACCAGCTGCATCGCCACCACTTGTAGAGCCCGTTAATAGGTTAACTGATACTCCTGCAGTAGAAGAGTAGTATGATACAGTATCGGTACCAGATCCTCCATCAAAAGCATCTGCGCCTGCGCCACTCTCCATAAAGTCATCACCATTATCACCGTATATTGTGTCAGCTCCATCACCTCCGTACAGGCTATCGTTATCATCACCTCCATGAAGTGTATCAGTACCTGCATTTCCATGGATAACATCATTTCCGGCATTGCCCCATATAGTATTATCTAGATCATTACCATTTAGATTATCTGCAAATGCAGTGCCTTTTATATTTTCAATGTGTAGGTAGGTATCGCCCGTAGCATCACCGCCAGAACCAGTTCCGGTCATAAGGTCAACTGATACACCAACGGTTGGAGTAGTTCCGCCTGAAGTTGTATAATCGTAAGCAACGGTATCGGTACCATCACCACCATCTATCGTATCAGCACCAACACCACCATAAAGTGTATCATTGCCAGCATCTCCATATAGCATGTCATCACCGGAATTGCCGTAAATAGTGTCGTCACCGGAATTACCTTTAAGGATATTAACGTTATTATCACCAGCTAAGGAATCATTATATGTTGAGCCATAAACATCTTCTATATTGTAAAGAAGATCACCTTGGGCATAACCGCCAGTATTAACGTTTGTAAGAAGGTTTACTGTTACGGCAGAAGTTGATGTGTAGTAATCAATATAGTCGTGACCATCACCGCCATCAATATAATCAGAGCCAAGATCAGCAGTAATTACGTCATCACCACCCATAGCATAAAAAACATTATCGCTAGAATCACCAGCAATGTTATCGTTATAATTAGTGAACTCAAATTCTTCTATGCTAGTGAAAGTATCTCCTACTGCATCACCAACATTACCGTGATTAACTAAATTTATCCAAACATAGGATGTTGAAGTAAGATAAGAAACTCTATCTGTTCCAGATCCTCCATCAAAGCTATCTGCTCCCGCGCCACCATCAAGAAGATCGTTACCACTACCTCCATAAAGTGTATCATTACCATTACCGCCATAAAGCGTATCTGCTGCTGAACTGCCAGTCAGGGTATCATTGCCATCATTACCCCATAATATCGCACTTGTTGAAGATAAAGCGGTGAGGGTATCATTATAATTTGAACCGTATATGCCCTCTACGTTGCTTATTACATCACCTGCAGCTTCACCACCTGATGCTGATGACGTTGCAAGATTGATAGTAACTCCAGAAGTTGAAGAGATATAATCAATAATATCAAATCCAGATCCGCCATCGATGGTATCGGCACCATCCATACCTCTTATATAATCATCACCATTACCGCCATAGATTGAGTCATTGCCACCATTTCCGATTAGGGTGTCATTACCATCATTACCGTAAAGCGTATCATTACCATCATTGCCAGAAACGTTATCGTTACCGCTGCTACCATTGAATGTATCGTTATATGATGATAACCAATATTCTTCTATATTACTGACTGTATCACTTGCTGCATCACCACCAGTAAATGAATGAGTTGAAAGATTTATATTTACTGCTGAAGACGATGATACATATTTTAAAACGTCATAATCAGCGCCACCATCGATAGTATCAGCACCAGCCCCACCTTCGATAAAATCATTACCTGCACCAGCATTTATTATATTTGCACCAGAAGTACCAACCAATGTGTCACCAAATGCAGAACCGGTAATATTTTCGAAATTAGATATAGTATCGCCAGCGGCATCTCCACCTGAAACTGCATTAGTTGATATATTAACGCTAACACCTGCTGATGAAGTTGAATAATCAACTGTATCAGTACCATTACCACCGTTTAATGTATCAGCTCCAGCTCCACCATTGATAGTGTCGTTACCATCTCCGCCGCTAATATTGTTTACACCGCTACTACCTATTAAAGTATCGTTATAGCTTGAGCCCGTTATATTTTCGAAGTTAGAAACAACGTCTCCTTGAGCATCGCCACCAGTACCAACACCAGTCACAAAGCTAATATTTACTGCAGATCCAGATGTAGAATAATCTAATGTATCAGTCCCATCTCCACCATCTAAAGTATCAGCGCCTGCATATCCTCTTATCGTATCATTACCTGCACCCCCATGGATTATATTGTCTGATGAATTTCCATATAAAGTGTCGTCATATCCAGTGCCGGTAATGTTTTCTATGTTGGTATATGTATCGCCAGCGGCATCACCACCTGATCCAGATCCAGTTGTTAGATTTACTGTTACACCAGTAGTTGTGTATACACCATTTGAAGCACTTAAATCATAAGCAACCGTATCACTACCATTGCCACCATCGATAGTATCAGCGCCGACACCACCATAAAGCGTGTCATCACCATCACCGCCATAAAGTGTATCATTACCACCTTCGCCAAAGATAGAGTCATTACCCGCATCACCGTAAAGTGTATCAGCGTCATCCCAACCACTTATAAAATCATTACCATTATCACCGTGTATGGTATCAGTACCTGGTCCGCCGCTAATGCCATCATTACCATCGCCGCCATTTATAATATCATTACCATTATCACCGGTTATTTGGTCATCACCGCCATTGCCATAAATAGTATCATTATCATCCCCACCTGAAATACTATCAGCCGCGCTACCTCCTGTCAGAGTATCGGCACCAGCATTACCCCATAATGAGGTAGCCTGACTAGAGTAACCTGTAAGATTATCTGCAGAGCTTGAACCCCATAGGCCTTCTATGTTGGTGTAACTGTCACCAACGGCTTCGTTGGTATTAAGAGACATGTTTTGAAGATTAACTGTAACTCCAGATGTAAATCTTACTTGGTCAAAACCATCACCGCCATCGATAGTATCAGCACCGGCACCACCGTTTAATATATCATCACCAGCGCCGCCGTATAATGTATCATTACCACTATTACCGTATAGTGAATCAGCGCCATCATTACCATAAAGCGTATCAGCTGCTGAGCCACCATTTATAATATCATCCCCGCCATTGCCAGAAAGTGTAGAGCTGGCGGATGCAAGACCTGTTATATTATCGTTATAATTAGATCCAGATACATTCTCGATGCTACTGAAAGTATCACTTGCTGCTTCGCCACCAGATGCAGTACCTGCAGCAAGACTTACTGTTATTGCAGCCGTAGAATTAATATAAGAAATTGTATCAGAACCGTTACCGCCACTTAAACTATCACCACCAGCGCCACCATCTAACCAGTCGTTACCATCGCCACCGCTAAGAGTATCGTTACCATTACCGCCATATAAAATATCAGCAGCTGAGCCACCTGTTAAGGTATCATTACCATCATTACCCCATAATGTAGTACTTGTTGAGGATAATGCAGTAAGATTATCATTATAATTTGAGCCGTATAAACCTTCTATACCACTAAATGTATCACCTGCAGCTTCACCACCTGACGCGGATCCCGTTGCAAGATTTATTGTAACACCTGAAGTTGAGGAGATATAATCTGCAATATCAAATCCTGAGCCGCCATCTAAAACATCGGCACCATCCATGCCTCTTAGGTAATCGTCACCATTTCCACCATACAAACTATCATTACCTTCATTACCTATAAGGGTGTCGTTACCATCATTTCCGTAAAGCGTATCATTACCTGTATTTCCTGAAACATTATCGTTACCACTACCACCATTAAATGTATCGTTATAAGATGATAACCAATATTCTTCTATATTACTTATCGCGTCACCAGCGGCATCACCACCGGTATTTACATTTGTTGCCAGATTTATGTTCACTGCGGAAGCGGAAGATACATATTTCATGATATCATAATCTGCTCCACCATCTATCGTGTCAGCACCAGCCCCACCCTCGATATAATCGTTACCTGCACCACCAGTTATGGTGTCATTACCAGCCATACCATTAATAGTATCATTACCATTACCACCATCTAACGTATCGTTTCCTGAACCACCAGTTACGGTATCATCCCCATCACGGCCATAAATGTAATTGGCTTGGGTTGCAAAGCCTGTAATATTATCATTATTGAAAGAACCTTGAATTGCTTCAAATCCACTATAGGTATCGCCCGCCGCATCACCTGTGTTTAGAGAGGTGTTTTGCATATTAATGGTTACACCAGCACCTGCATAATACACGGTATCAAAGCCATTACCGCCATACATTGCATCTGCACCAGCACCACCGCTGATAGAATCATCACCGTCTCCACCATAAATGGTATCATTTCCTGCATCACCAGCTAGATCATCATTACCTGAACCACCGTAAATCGTATCGTTACCATCAGCGCCAGAAATAGCATTTGGTGCTGATGTCTGACCTGTTATTGTGTCGTTATAATTAGTACCAACTACCCCTTCAATACTGTAAAGTGTTCCATAGGTAGAAGCATTCGCGGGATCAAAAACATCATTGAGGTTTATAGTCATGCCAGATGTTGCGTCGAGGAAGCTGATTTTATCTACACCATCGCCACCATCGATTGTGGAAGTACCGCCACCACCATATATTATATCATTACCGGCACCACCATCTAGATAATCATTACCACCACCACCGTAAAGAATATCATCACCATTACCACCACTTAGAACATCATCGCCATCATCGCCGTGCAAGATATCATTGCCGTCTTCACCATAAAGCCAGTCATTACCATCATCGCCAGCTAGTATATCATTCCCAGCACCACCATGAATTGTATCACTGCCAATTCCACCATCCAACCAATCATTTCCATCATCACCTGATAACGCATCATTACCATCAGAACCAAGCAAAGCATCATCGCCACTACCGCCACTCATGGTATCATTGCCACCGCCACCGAATAGAATATCTCCATCTTCATTTCCATTTAGCGTATCATTTCCTTCACCACCAAACAACCAATCTGCACCAGTCCCACCATTTAAGGTATCATTACCAGAATTTCCAACCAATACATCGTCACCAGAATATCCATTTATCGTTTCATCCCAATAACCACCTACAAGCAAGTCATCACCTGAAAGTTTTTCACCTACTTGAATGGTAGTGGTAACACCATATTCTGCTCGAAATTCTGGCGTACCAGCAGTCCAGCCATATCCAATACTTGCTTCGATTGTTACTGGCGTACCATCCAAAGTAACATCGCCTGAAATATTACCATTTGAATCATGGGTAACAATGTGTTGCGCTACTAGCTGGCCACCAACATAAATATCATCGACATCAACATCATTATTTTGTGGCAATCCATAACCACCATAATACTGATGGTAGTGAACATTAGTACCGGTAACAACTGCATCGTAATCAGCAGAATTATCAACGCCAGTATGAAACTCTGTATAAACATAATGAGATTCACTTCCATCAATAGTGCCAGGAGTTGCAAGCTTATAAACCGTATATTTCCCGCCAAATACAGAACGATTCCTGAAGAACTCTTCAATGGCGGTACCATTATAATAGCTATTTGAAAGCTGATCGCCCAACTGCTCATCATAGGCTATTTTTGAAAGCTCATCCAGGAAGGTGCCATTCCAGTAAACACCTGAAGTTACCATCGCTGATTCCACTAAAGCTTCACGAGCATCTACTGTATCAGCTACACTTCCTGAGGTTAAAGTACCTATCGAGAAAGTTCCTTCGCCCGTGCCGGAATCATATGTAACCGCAGAAAGATCAATATATTTGCCGCCGGCAAGCTCGATCGTTTCTATTTCATGACCGCTGACGAACTGGTCAGTGACTGTTGCAAGAACCCTATCTGTTGTGCCATCATTATATGAAATTACCAGATCATTACCATCTTTGACCAAATGTAATCCAGATGAAGCTGCGGTATTGGAAAGCCAGTTTAAAAGTATTACATCATTCCCCGCTGAATCCACGATAATATTATCATGCTCCGCGGTGTCACTGCCTATCACAAAAATGTCATCGCCATCACCGCCATCGAGCTGGTTCACCCCCTTGCCACCGATCAGAATGTCATTGCCGAATCCGCCTGAAAGCGTGTCATCGCCATCGCCGCCATCGAGGTAATCATTATCCATACCGCCAAGCAGAGTATCATTACCGCCGCCGCCCAGGATACTATCATTACCCAAGCCCCCATCGGCATAATCATCGGAGTTATCATCACTACCGCCGATAATAACATCATCACCATTATCGCCATGCAGAATATCACTGCCCGTGCCGCCATCGATAAAATCATTGCCATCACCGCCATAGATGGTGTCATTACCCTCATCGCCGAAAATAGTATCGCTTCCGCCATCACCATTGATCGCATCATTGCCTAAGTTACCCAGTATCAGATCATTGCCATCCCCACCTGAGATGGAATCATTGCCGTAACCGCCATCGATAGTATCATTGCCCGCATCACCCGAAACCGAATCATTACCCGCGGCTGCAAGGATCATATCGTTACCGTCACCTCCCGAGATCACATCATCGCCCGAGCCGCCATGCGCGAAATCATTCCCCGCACCGGCGATTATGATATCATCACCGTTCTCACCGAAGAGCTGGTCGTCACCCGCATCGCCTTCGAGTATATCGTTATCATCACCGCCGTTCAGCAGGTCATTACCGTCACCACCCAGCAGGTTATCCGCTCCCGCATGGCTCTCGATATAATCACTGCCGGCACCGCCCACTATGGTCTGAACGCCATTACTCGCGGTCAGGTTCTGGCCCTCCACCAGAACATCATCACCGCTGCCGCCGAGCAGATAGCCTATATCACCGGATGCAACTATGGTGGAACCAAGCGGGTTGGTCGCAACCAGCGCCTTCACCGTGCCGCCATGACCGTCACTCACATCCTCAACCTGATACTGGCTCGCCAGCACCAGTGACGGATCACCAAACTCCCCCTGATAAAACACCTGGCCGTGATAGATGTTCGATACGATCTTAGATGCTAAGAACCCTATAACAGCTCCAGCAACAGTTCCAACTCCAGGCAATATTGCACTGCCTATCTCCGCACCTATCTCATAACCAGCCCAAGCAGCGCCAGCGGCAACACCCACGTTTACACCAAGCATTATCCAATCCGCCTGTTCGTAATCACCAGAATTTAATAAACCATTTACCAATGCAACTGCAGCGGCCGTAGCGGCATCTACATCAGCTGCCTGTTCTGTAGTCAATTCCGCACCACTCTTACCGCTAGTAAAATATTCCTTCACATAATGTGATACAACCACAGCTGTCACTGTTGTCACAGCTGCATTGGTCATTTGTGTGCCATCCCAATCTCCGCCATCAATAGCAAACTGCACTGCCATACGGGAAAGAGTTAAAGTTATACCATCACTCAGTTCTTTGGCCATAGTATCGCCAACGCCAAACGTTTTAAATACATCTGTAATTACATCTCCCGCCGCTGCAGCAGTTACCGGTTCAACGTATTTATCTGCTAAATAACGACCACCCAAAAACTTACCAAGACTTATTAATGCATCATCAGCATCTAGATCACCACTGACTAAATCCCCTACATGTAAACCAATCCATTCTGCAAATGCGGTGCCGGCTCCATTAGATGACGTAAACCACTCCGTTGCTGCATGCGCCTGATCTGATATAAATGTTGATACCGACGTCGCGGCTTTCGTTAACGACCCTAATATGTCACTAGTTGAATATGTGCCGCCATTTATCGTAGTTTCTGAATCAGTATCTATAAGGCTGTAATTATACTCAATCGCTGCTTCATCTTCGTATGAGATGTTGGTAACGCTATCCAGCAGATCGCCACCCATCTTTGTGATCGCATCTGCCGCATCACCATGAAAAACAACTTTATCTTCTGTACTACTATCACTGGTATCTTTTGTTACTAGATGTAGTAAATGATCACCATTTGTTGTCGTTCCGAATTGTTTTTGTGTTTCGATCAGTGTACCTATTTCACTATCGGACATTGTAGAAAGTTTTGCATCTGGAGCTTCGTAATCAATGTATCCAGAGTAACCAATTTTGACAGTTTTGCTGGAAGAATCTAAAAAATCTTGCAAGTCAGAATTTTCATACAGTTCTTGAGCTTTTCCAGTTAACGCTAAGTTAGCTATTGTATCTACAAATCCACTAGGCGTACTAATATAAGCAATATCTAAAGCTATACTACCACCTGATGAGCCAATTATTTTAAAATAATCTATAGAACTTGAAGCGTTAGGTATTGCTCCTTGAAAAATTAGATCTATGGAATCCCTTGCATTAACACCATTATTATTACTACCAAGGGCATAGGCTGCGACTAAATCAGAAAATTGCGTTGGTGTTAAAGTTCCAGTTTGATATAAGTCTAACCATGATCCACTACCAGCAAATTCTTCAAATGCAGCTCCTCCCCAGGCATTACGCGAAACGCCGGCGGCGTCAAATACTGGAAGATGATAATCAGATATTATAGCATTTGTAATAATTCCGGTTCCAGAATGAA
>JBEHXK010000002.1:0-218670 GCA_048498735.1 Pseudomonadota bacterium | reverse complement strand
TGATGGGATTGATATTAACTTTTGGTTGAATATCAATGGTTTTGGAGGCGGTTTTGTGGGGATGAAATTGCTGTTTAAAAATGGTTTTTGTGGTACAATGTTTCAAGTTGGTACAGGTTTAAATTTCGGTGAAAACTAGAAAAACATCATATAGATCAGCAGGTTTGCTGATAAAACTGCTTACAGGCGTTTCAATCTTAAGCCCGGGCGTTGCTTTAGCGAACCCGGTTGACGGGGTGGTAAGCGGAGGTTCGGCAACAATTTCCAACTCCGGCAATACCACTGATATCACGCAAACAACTGACAGGGCAATAATCGACTGGCGCGGATTTGATATTGGCGCGGGCGAGACAACGGTGTTTCATCAACCGAGTGCAACATCGATAACCCTGAACCGCATCAATAGCGGCAACCCGACACAGATCTTGGGCACGTTGAGTGCGAATGGGAATGTGGTTCTGATAAACCCATCAGGAATATTTTTTGGTTCTGGTTCGAAGGTGGATGTTAGCGGATTGATCGCAACCACTGCTGATATCAAAAATGAAAACTTCATGAATGGGGATTTTAAATTTGATATCCCGGGGCATGCTGATGCAGCGATCATCAATGAAGGAACAATCACGGCGAAGCAAGCGGGCTTAGTTGGTTTAGTTGCGCCGAATGTTATTAACCGCGGCGTTATCACTGCGAACTTGGGGCGAATAGAACTCGCATCTGGTGATACTGCGACGGTTGATCTATACGGTGACGGATTAATGGAAGTTGCATTGAGCGATAATGTTAGATCGCAATTGGTGCAGAACACCGGAACATTGCAGGCCAATGGCGGGAAGATCGCGCTTACTGCTGCTGCAGGAAATCAGATCGTGAATTCACTGATCGATGTGAAGGGCGAAGTGAAGGCCGCGAGCATCGAGAATAAAAATGGTGAGATAATAATCTCAAATGCGCAGCCGAAGAATATAACCGATGTTGCGGCATCTGCTGCGGCACGCAAAGTTAACATTGAAGGAAGCATCACCGCTAAGGGTGAAACTGCCGGCAGCAAGGGTGGCAGTGTAAAAGTTTTTGCTGATAGCATCATCATGCAGAGCGGATCGCTCATCGATGTATCGGGCTTCGCAGGTGGTGGCACCGCCCTCATCGGTGGTGATGAACACGGCATCACAGAAAACTTCGCCAACGCCTACTCCACTTCCATCAACCAGGGCGCAACCATCAAAGCCAACGCCCTCGACTCCGGCAATGGCGGAAAAATAATCGTCTGGAGTGATAACAACACAGAGTTCAATGGTAGTATTGAGGGGAAAGGTGGTATCAACGGTGGCGATGGTGGCTTCGCTGAAACCTCTGGTGAAAATGTTTCGATCACCGGCAGCATGAATCTTTCTGCACCAACTGAAAATTCCTTAGGCTCACATGCAGGCACATGGCTGATCGACCCAACAAATATAACCATCTATGGCGCCGGAACTGCAGGCACAGATAACACCAACACATTCACGGTTGATTATCTGGAATCATATAGCATCTTCCAAAATATCAACCTGACAGCAAGCAGTAATATCACGCTCGACATGAATAATTCAGGTTCGACTGATAGTGTGCTGGATGTTGCAAGCAATCACAACATCACCTTAACTGCAACATCAGGTTCAATAAGTTCAAATTCAGATGGAACTATCAATACTAGTGGCACCGGCAGCATAACATTGATTGCCGGAACAGATATAACTTTTGCTAACAATCTTGGGCTAACTGCAAATGGCACAGGTGGAGTGACACTGCAAGCTAATGGAAATATAATTTATTCCGGCGGTGGTGATATCACCACTACAGGTGGTGCAATAGTTTTAAATTCTGACCGCGACCAGGCAACTGCATCAGGTGGATATATCTGGTTGCAATCAGGCACATTACTCACCAGCCACGGCGGCAACATAACACTTGGTGGTGGCACCGACCCTACAACCATGGCTGCAACCGGAACAGGTAGTGCCAATGGTATAGAACTTGATAGCGCATATTTAGATGCAAGTGGAACTGCCAGCGGCGGTATAATTAAACTTGTCGGTAAAGGTAGCCCTACTACCACCAGCACTTCAAATTCAGGTGGTAATGGTATCTATTTTTCTGATGGTGATATAACCACAAATTTTTCCGGCACGATAACCTTGACAGGAACCGGTGGCGGCACAACAAGTGCACAAAATAAATATGGTATCATATTTAAAGATGGCACTGCGATCACAGCGCAAAATGGTGATATCACCGTTAACGGAACCGGCGGCACGGCAAGTTTGGGTGGTAACGTAGGTCTGGTGTTTTCTACTGCTGGCATGAATGTTATACAATCAAACGGCACCGGCAACATTTACCTGACCGGAACAGGAACTAACAGCGGCTCATCAGGCAATCATGGTATCTGGTTCAATAGCACTGTAGCCGGCAGCGGTGTTTTCAGCACAAATGGAACAATAAGTTTAACCGGTGTGGTCGGCAATGGAAGTTCTTCTTATGGCATGCAATTTACCGGCAACAATACAGCAGCATTAGGTGGCGTTTCTGACACTAAAGATATAAGCATCATCACAGATTCAATTTCTGGCAGACTTTCAAGCATTCAAACCAGCGGCAATGTAAAAATAACTCCGAATACCGCCCTGGCGATAAATATCGGCGGCAGCACGGGCTTTGCACTTCCAACTACATTCCTTGATGCCATCACGGCTGGAATGATAGTGATTGGCAACAGCACTTTTGATAATGCAATCA
Organism: Pseudomonadota bacterium; assembly: GCA_048498735.1. Lineage (GTDB taxonomy): Bacteria > Pseudomonadota > Alphaproteobacteria > Rickettsiales > UBA8987 > JAMHZE01. Next base: position 215,892 of record JBEHXK010000002.1, on the reverse strand, counting down.
CAACCTCTGCATATACGTGGAAATCACCGGTTTCACTGGTAACACGAAATGCTGATATAAACATTATCGGCGCGCAGACAATGAACACATATTCATTCCTGGCGCAGACATATGGAACAGGAAATATAGTTTTTAACACCGGCAGCATCAGTTCATCGGCAACCGGCACTGCGGTTTCATTGATCTCAAATTCTGCAATTACGACAACAGGCACTAACAGCATTTCATCAACTGCCGGAACTGTGAGTGAAACTTCTGTTGGCAATATGAGTTTAACACCAATCACAGCAACTGGATTTACAGGAACGGTCACAGGTTCAGGAAGCACGATCACCACCAGCACGATAAATGTTGGTTCAAGTGGCGGAAGCATAACATTGGTCGCAGATGATCTGACGATTGGTGGTGATTTAACAGGCTCCGGCACAGGCAGCACTTTATCTATAAGAACCAATGATACTACAAGAACTATATGCGTAGGCTCAGCCGCTGGAGGTGGATATTGCGGCAGCGGATTTTTAGGCCTCAACACAACTGAACTTGGTCATTTCGTAAATGGCTGGAGCAGTATAGTAATAGGCAATAATGCCAGCACAGGCACATTAGAGATAGGCGGAGCCTCGTTCTCTGACCCAATTAGTTTCCGAAACAATTTCAGAACCCAAATTGATGGTGATATCACCGGAACTGACGATGCCTCTATCTCATTCTATCTGAATACAACTGGTTATATAAATTTCTATAGCGCTTCAACTATCACAACTGCCGCTCATGATTTTTACTTAACAGGCGGAGGAAATTTTAATTTACGCAGCAACACCACCATCAATACTTCTGGTGGGAATGTTTCATTCATTCCAACCTCAACTAATGGTTTTAACTTCTCTGCATCTAATACGTTCAGCTCAACGCTTATTATAAATGCCAGCAGTGGTACAGTTACATTGCCTAAAATGGCGAACTTAAACACAACCTATTTTCCAAGCTTTACTATAACGGGAGGAACCATAAACCTTGGCACCACTGCGTTTGGTGGAACTTATGGAATGGGTAATGTTACTCTAACATCGGTCAATTCCCTCACCCTGCCTGACTTTACAACGGTGGCCGGGAAAAATTTCAGCGCAACTGTGACAGGCACAGGAAAATCTATCACTACCGGTGCAATAAATGTTGGTACGAATGGTAATATTTCATTAGTGGGTGGCGACCTGACAATTGGCGGAGCGCTGACAGGAACCGGCGGGCTTACTATATCAACAAATGGCACAATGGGCATTGGTGATGGCGCAAGCGGAACACTCACTCTTTCAAACGCCGAACTTAATAATATCACGCATGGCTGGAGTATGATAACTTTCGGCTCAGGTATTTATATAGCCGATATGGATGTGCGCTCTTATGCATTTGCAGATACTGTTAGCTTTGCGAATACGACTGGTGATATAAACTTCAATGGCACTTTAAGTTCAGCTGGAGGTATATTTGTAGAAGCTGGAAATAATAATATTAATGTGAATAGTGGTGCAAGTGTAACTTCAACCACTTCCAATGTACTATTCCAGACAGACGCTGCCGATATAAATGTAAGAGGTTCTGTTACAGGTGTTGTTGTGGCCATGGCGGCAAGCGGCGTGATAGGCTTGAATAATGGCAGTATCACTGCAACCGGCGATGATAATAATTTCGGTGGGGATAATATATTATTATTGGCGCAGCAAATAAACTTAGCTGGTTCTAATAATCTTACAGCAAGTTCCGATGCAGATCCTGTTACAGGTAGTTATTATAATGTGGATATTGCTGCTCCGGTTGATGGCAATGGCAATCTAACAATACACGGTGGTAATGTAGTATTTGGCGGGGACTTAGGCTCATATCTTCCTGTTGGAAATATCAACATCACATCAGTTGCAAGCCTGACCTTGCCTAAGATCATCACGGTGGCTGGTAAAACCGTAAGCGCAACAGTTACAGGTGCAGGAAATTCGATCACCACCGGCGACACGATAAATGTTGGCACGGGCGGCAATATCACATTCGTTGCGGATGACCTTGTATTTGGCAGCAATGCGCTAACAGGAACCGGCACAATAACTTTAAGCCCTTATTCAAGCAGCCGTGTTATCAACATAAACACCGGTGCGAATGATGGCAGCGACTTTAACCTTTCATCTGCTGAAATCGCAGACCTGACCACCGGATGGAGCAGCCTTGTTATCGGCAGTAATACAAGTAATGGCGGCATTAACGACCCAAGCATAACTTATAATTCATCGGTAACGCTGTTGCAGAATAATGGTGATATCAATATTTCTGATGATATCACAATGGGTGCAAATAGCTTCACCGCACAGACCACAGGCACGGGTAAAATAAATTTCAACGGCACAAGCAGCATTACAAGCACGGCTACAGGCAGTGCTATCAGCCTGCTTTCGGCAACCACAATAAACCTGAATGCTGATGTGACCCTGACCGCAAATTCAGGCACGATAAATTTCGCTGGAAATGTTGTGGGTGGTTCAACCCTGACAGCAAGTGCCAATGCCATGACCTTCAATGGTGACTGGGGCACAAGCGGTTCACCACTTTTCCAAGTTCAGCTTACATCAGTAAGCAGCTTGACATTACCGAGCAACATATATGCTGCAATTATACAGATCACCACCACCGGCACCGGCAGCAAGATAACCACCGGGAATATCATAAACGGCATCAATGGTGCGTTGACATTAACTTCTGATGATATTGCGATCAATGGCGATATTTCAGGCACAGGAAGTTTACAATTATCCACCTATTCCTCAGCGCGTGATCTAAACATAAACACTGGCCCTAATGATGGTTCGGATTATAATCTGGGTGCGGCTGAACTTGCGCATATGGTTGCCGGTTGGGGAAGTGTGTATATAGAGCAGGCTTTTGGCAGCAGTGGTAATGTGAATGTTGCCGCATCGACATGGGCTAATAGCATTGGGCTTTATTCTTATAACGGCAATTTGAATATCACAGGCCTTCAAACAATGGGGGCGAACAACTTCAGCGCATCTGCATCTGGCACAGGAAGTGTTATATTCAATAATGGTGGTGTGACAACCACTTCAACAAGCAGTTCGGCGATCTCGATAAGTTCATTTACCCTTACCGGCGTTAATACATTAACGGCGAATTCAGGTACAATTTTAATTACAAGTAACGTCAATGGCGCTGGCGATCTGACTGCAAGTGCGAACAGCTTTTTAATGTTCGGCACATGGGGCGGCACAACAGCGCTTGGAAATATCAGCCTGACATCTGCAACTAATCTGACATTGCCAACGCTGACAACAGCAGCAGGCAAAACCTTCAGCGCGACCGTTACGGGTGCTGGAAATAAAATAACCGATACTCATGCGATAAATGTTGGAACAGGTGGTAATATCACACTTACTGCAGATGATATGGCGTTCAGCGGCAGTGCAAGTTTCACCGGCACAGGAACTATTACGCTGCAGCCTTATGCAACTAACAGGCCAATGGGTATCAATTATCTTTCATCGGATGGCACCAACCTGAACCTGACCACAACCGAGATCGGTTACATAACCAATGGTTGGGGTAATATAAAAATCGGCAGAAGTGATGCGGTCAGTGGAGCATATATAGATGCTGCTGGAACCACCTGGAATGACCCGACCACATTCTATGGATTTGCTACCAGGATCAGGGGAACCATTGCAGGCCAGGATGATGCCTCCCTTACTTTTGCAGGTACTATAAGATCTGAATTTGATAGTGTTGGGGCAGCAGTAACAACACAAGGCAAGGATATAACTTTTAATGGTTACTCATTACAAAGTTCGAGCTCTAGCATTAATAGTAATGGCGGCAACATAACTGTAAGCAAATCTATCACAAATCAGTTGACCTCAAGCGTAACTCACTCAGTGACTAGTGGCGGTGGCAATATCAGCATTGGCGACGGCACAAATTCAATAATAGTTGGAAGTGGCGCACTTACCAGCGGCACTCTGACATTCAATGCCGGCGCAGGCAGCCTGACATTCAGCGGTGGATTAAATAACGTGTCGGATATTTCGGCGACCGGTGCGACCATTAATTTGGCAGGCGCATGGGGCAATAGCACGGCCATAGGCAACGCAACATTCAGCGCAACAAATTCACTCACTCTTACTGCCATCACGACACAGGCAGGTAAAACCGTTTCTGCAACTGTGACAGGCGCAGGTAACTCGATAACCACTGGTGCAATAAACGTCGGTGCAAGCGGTAACATTACACTAACTGCAGATGACCTGACGATCGGCGGGGCGCTGACAGGCACAGGCAATGTGACCCTGCAACCGAACAGCACCAGCCAGGTCACGTGCATTAACTTCACCGGTTCTGGATGTAACAGCGGTTCGTATTTTGCATTAAGCACCGGGGAATTATCAAACCTGACTGACGGTTGGAGCAATATTTATATCGGCAATATTAACGACACCGCACAGATGTATATCGGCGATACTTCATGGACAGACCCGGTAACATTCCAGAATAAATACCGCATGTTGATGACGGGCAACCTGACTTCTACCGATAGCGTTTACACAGCTACTACGGGAGGTGTTGGCTTCATAAACGTACAGGGCAATATCACCCTTACTACCGCCGGCAAAGTTGTAGATTTTAGCGCGACCTCAGCAGGCGCTTATGGTGGCGTGATCACAACAAATAATGGCAATATAACATTCAAAACTGTTTCATTCACCACAGGAAGAACCGGCCTGACCGTTAATAGTAACGGCGGAAATATCTCCTTTACTTCAACCGCTAAAAATTTTGCTGACAATGGAGATACTACAGGTCAGCTTTTAACTTTAAATTCAGGGACAGGATCAGTTTCATTTGCGGCGACAGGCGATACACTGGCTGATATCAGCGTTACAGGTAATAGCATAACATTCAATGGCGCTTGGGGTGGCACAACGAATATCGGTAACCTGACATTTGTTTCCGTTAATTCACTGACACTTCCGGCGATCACTACTCAAGCTGGAAAAACAGTCAGCGCGACTGTGACAGGTGCAGGAAATTCAATAACTGATGCTAATGCGATAAATGTAGGCACAGGTGGAAATATCACCCTTACTGCTGATGATGTGGTGTTCACGAGCGGCGCAAGTTTCACCGGCACAGGAACACTTACCATACAACCGAATGATACTACAGAAACCGTTTGCATAGGCACCGTTACATGTTCAGGATCTTACCTGGGGTTGGATACGACGGAAATTGGATATTTTACCAATGGCTGGTCTAATATTTACCTGGACCGATTCGACAGCACAGGCACACTTCAGATAGGTACATCAAGCTGGACTGATACTGTCACTTTCCGCAATGGTGCAAAAACAGAATTGAAAAGTTCTCTCACAGGAACAGATGACGCATCGATCACCATAGATACCACAGGAAGTAATGCAGGTTATCTGAATATTAACGGCACCTCGGCAACAATCACGACCGCAGGACATGATATTACACTGAATATGGGTAATTTCGTTCGCCTCAATACTTCGAGCGGAACAGTCGGGTTGACCAGTAATAATGGTAATATTTATATAACTAAAGAACTTGATTATTCCAGCGCTGCTACACTGGACGGCACACTCACAATTAACGCAGGCACGGGCACCATATCTCTGCCAAAAATAATCAATCAGAGTAGCAACTATGCCTTAAATATATCTGCAACTGGTAACACCATTACACTTGGTGGCACGATCGGAGATACTTCTAGTGGATTTTATGGAATGGGTAATGTTACACTAACATCGGTCAATTCCCTAACCCTTCCTGCCATTACAACCCTTGCAGGCAAAACAGTTTCTGCCACAGTTACGGGTGCAGGTAATTCTATCACCACAAGCACAATAAATGTCGGCAGCGGTGGCAGCATTACATTAACTGCAGATGATTTGACGATCGGCGGTGCGCTGACAGGATCAAGCACAGGCAGCACATTAACTCTTCGCCCGAACAGTACCAGCAGGGTTATCTGTGTGAATTATGCCGGAACTAACTGTCCGGCCGGAAATTTTGGCCTTGATACAACAGAGTTGACCTATTTTACTGATGGCTGGAATCATATCAATATAGGTCGTTCTGACAGCACAGCACTTTTAGAGATAGGCGATTCGACATTCCGCGATCCGGTATCTTTCCTGGATGGAGGACGCATTGATATCAAAGGTGTTGCAACGGGAACCGACAATGCTTCGATAGAACTGGTTGCCTCAGGCACCGGACTCATAAATATAAATAGCAGCAGTGCAGGAATAACCACAGCGGGCCAAAATATTATTCTAACCAGCGCCAATTATATTGGAGTAAATACCAGCGCTACCGGCACACATAATTTCACCACCAGCGGCGGCGATATAATTATAACTGCATCTGATATTGAACTAACTGGAAGTTCTGCAAGCAATTCACTGATCTTTAATGCCGGAAGCGGGAATGTTACCTTACCTAGCATAGTTAATAAAGTTTCCAGCAGTTATCTAGACCTAACTGCCAGCGGCACCAGCATAACTTTGGGCGGCACGATTGGTGCAACAAGCGGCAGCACATATGGCGTTGGCAATGTATCGTTCACCAGCGTGAATTCATTAACACTTCCTACCATCACTACGGCCGATGGTAAAAATTTTAACGCAACTGTTACAGGTGCGGGAAACACTATCACCACCGGCGCGATAAATGTCGGCACAGGCAGCATCACATTGACTGCTGATGACGTGACCATCGGCGGCGACCTGACAGGCGGTGGCACGCTGACATTGAAACCGAACAATAAAGACCAGAATGTGTGCGTGAATTCAAGTAACCCTACTTATTGCACAGGTTCATATTTCTATATCGATTCGGCCGAGATCGCACACTTCACAAATGGCTGGGGAAATATCGTGATCGGCCGCAGTGCTGCTAATAGCAGTAGCACAATGGAAGTGGGAACTTCTACCTGGTATGACCCGGTTACTTTCGTGAATAACTATCGCACCGAAATTCTTACAGATACACTTACAGCTCATGATGATGCCTCGATATTATTCGATGTTCACGGTGGCGGCTGGATGAATCTGAAAAGCTTCACAGTAAATACTGATGGCAGTGATTTCACGATCATTGCACCTAGTATCTATTTAAGCAGCGGCACATCGAGCATCACTACGAGCGGTGGCGATGTTTCATTCTCAGCCAGCAGGATGACCCCAGGCAGCGGTTCGGTTGCTACGCATAACATGACGATCGATGCAGGTGCTGGAACCATAACACTTGCACCTATCACTAATGATTATTTCGCCAGCAGCGTGTTCAACCTTACTGCAACTGCTGCGACAATCGTCACTGATACGATGGGCGGCACATATGGCATGGGTAATGTGAACCTGACATCAACCAATGCACTTTCACTTGCAGCTATCACCACCCAGGTGGGCAAAACCGTTAATGCAACTGTTACAGGTGCTGGCAATGGAATCACCATCACAGGCGACATAAATGTCGGTGCTTTAGGAAATATCACATTAACTGCTGATGATCTTGACCTGCAATCCGGTGGCTCACTAACTGGTACGGGAACATTAACGATCCAGCAGGAAACGTTCCGCGCATTGAAAATTAATTTCGGCGGCAGTGATGGAACCAACCTGAATATTTCCACTGCAGAAATTGGCCGTATAACTGATGGCTGGGGCAGCATTGTTCTTGGTGCTGCAAGCACCGGTTATATACAGACCGGCGACAATTCATGGAGCGATCCGGTAACCTTCCGCACTACAGGCTTTGAAGCATATGGTACTGTTACAGGCACGGATAATGCCTCAATTCATATAATTCCTGGCCCTACCCTGCAGGTTAATACATCTACATCGAGCGGTACGAACATAGTAACTGCGGGTGGTGATATAACAATAGATGCACAGCTGTTCCCTAACACTGGTGCAAGTTCAACGATCAATTCACACGGCGGCAATATAACAATAGGTGGCATAGTTATATATAATGGTGGCGGCAGTGTTGATGTTGAAAGTGGCGGTGGAAATATTCACCTGACAAATAAAGTTGAACAGAGCGGCACAAGCGCGTCGGGAAAACTTGTAACACTAAATGCAGGCACTGGCAGCATCACCCTTGATGGACAAGTCCAAGGTGAGTTTGATTTTTCTGCTTCAGGTAATAGCCTGACATCATTTAACCCTTGGGGCAGCGTTATTGCTCTTGGTAATGTGAACGTGACCACGGTTGCAAACCTGACAATGCCAGATATCACAACTGCGGCTGGTAAAACAGTTAACCTGACAGTCACTGGTGCAGGAAATAAATTAACAACTAATGCAATCAGTGTTGGCACAAATGGTAATATAACGTTAGCTGCTGATGATATGGATTTTGGTGGTGCTATCTCAGGCACTGGCAATCTGGTTATAAAACCTAACGGCACAAATAGAAATGTTTGTGTAAATATCTCTAGCGGCAGCGTTTGCGGTAGCAATAATTTAGCCCTAAGCACTGCAGACCTGAGCAATCTAACCGGCGGATGGAGCAGCATAACCATTGGTCGTGCTGATAACACCGGCAATATGGAAGTTTCTACTTCTTCATGGTCTGACCCTGTGACATTCATCAATGATGGCCTGAACCAGGCTGATGGCGACATCACCGGAACTGATGATGCATCACTGACATTCAATAGCGGCGCCGATGGCCACTTTAACTTCAATAGAGCTTCTGGCCTGACCATCACTACTAACAATAAAGATGTGAATATCATCAGCGGCCTTGGTAATAACTTATATGTACAGGGCGATACTACTATCAATACGAATGGTGGTAATGTATCGATCTCGACCGCAAGCGGTAAAACACTAAACCTATCTGGCGGAGCAACTGCCGATGTTTCTCTGACTATCAACACAGGTGGCGGCTCTATAACCCTACCTGCTGTCGTAGACGCTTCTTCAACATATGCACTGAACCTGACATTGAATGGCAGTGATATAACAGCCGGTGATATCTCAACTACAGGTGATGTATCATTAACTGCAACAAATTCCATTACACTTCCAAACATCACCGCGAACAGCATCTTTGCACAAACAACCGGTACAAGTTCAAACATCTCACTTGGCGGAAATTTAGGTGCAACGGAAACTTCAGGTGACAGTGTGGTGCTGGTATCGGGCAATAACTTCTACAACTCGTCCAGCAAAACGATAACAACAGCCGGTACAGGTCGCTGGCTGATATATTCAAAACGCCCTTCGAATAATAACAAGGGTGGTTTAGCACAAGATTTCAACCGCTATAGCTGTGCATATAATTCTGTAGGCACATGCGCATATAATGCAACGATTGCTGATACGGTTTCTATACCTACAACAGGCAATGGCTTTATATATAGTTATACACCGGTGCTTACAGTTACGCCTTCAACTATCACCGGCAAACAATATGGTGATACGGTGAACCTGGCAGGTTATGCATATACACTTTCAGGCTATTTAACCGGTGAAGGCACAGATACAGTAACCGGCTCACTGACAGGCACTTCTGATTATGCAGCCGGTGATGATATCGGCACATATAATATTGATTATGCTTCAGGCACATTAACTTCGGCACTTGGTTACGGCTTTAATTATGTCAGCAACCAGAATGCTTTTGATGTTGCAGCACGCCAATTGACCATCTCCCTGACCGGATCGGTGGATAAAGAATATAATGGCTCGAATGCAGCAACGCTTACTTCATCAAACTATGTGATCTCTAACAAATATGGCAGCGATTCACTGACCATCACCAACACTTCCGGCACATATGATAATGCTAATGCCGGCAATGGCAAAACCGTGACCGTGAACGGCCTGACATTAACAGGTGCAAAAGCAGGAAACTATACACTTGCCAGCACTTCAACATCTGGCGCTGTGGGTAATATCAGCAAGAAAGCACTGACAGCAGTTGTTAACAATCAAACTGTATATTATGGTGATGGAACCCCTAACTTAACTGCTGCGAATGTTACATGGTCTGGCTTTATTACTGGTGAAAATTCATCGGTGATCGACAGTATAACATTTGCGATCAGTGGTAACCCGACTGCGACAACAAGCCCAAGCACACATACTTTAAGCATTGCGTCATTCAGTGATAATAACTATAGCCTGAACCTTGGCTCGGCAGTAACGAACGGCACATTCACAATAAACAAAGCGCCACTTTCAATAGTTGCTAATAATTTCACGCAACTTCCTGGTCAGGTGATCCCTACATTCACTGCAAGTTATTCTGGATTCAAGAATGGGGAGAACTATACAGCGCTGAATGGTACATTGATATTCACGACCAGTGGTGGCCCTGGAGTATATGATATAACACCAAGCGGATTCACCTCTAACAATTATGATATAACCTATGTTGGCGGAAAATATTATGCAACCCTGGCCCTGCCTGATACATTTATTCAGGTTGCCCAACAAGGGGGCTCAATAAGCTCAGGAGCTTCAGCAACCGCCTCCGTGGCCTCTGCAACAAGCTCAACAAATGATGTTGATACAGATCATAACGGCAAAGTGTTTGATAAAAATGTATTCAGAGGCTTCTATGACTCTAAGAGCAACAGCTTTATTTACCTGAAAGTTGACCCGAACCTGCTGAAAAAACTTTCAATGAATGATAAACAGATAAATAGTAGCCACCTTCAATAATCTGGCCTTGTATTAGCTGGCCTTCTTTTCCAGACCAAGAAGATATTCTTTTGTATCAAGCCCGCCGGCAAAGCCTGTTAATTTGCCATTTTTACCGATAACACGATGACATGGTGCAATGATGGATATAGGGTTTTTGCCGTTAGCGGCACCAACTGCACGCACCGCCTTAGGGCTGCCAACCTGCTTGGCTACATCTTCATAACTGCGTGTTTCACCGAAAGGAATGGTGAGAAGTGCGTTCCACACTTTTTTCTGGAATTCAGTTCCCGCAAAATCAAGTTTGAGTGAAAATTTTTTGAGCTTACCTGAAAAATAATCATTGAGTTGCTGCTCAGCTTTTAAAAGCACCGGATCATTTTTATCTTCGGTAAGAGGCGATAAACGAACACGCTTGGGGTCATCATTTTCCCATAATATTGCGGCAAGACCCTGCCCGCTTGCTATCAATTTTAACTTACCAACCGGGGATTTGATATTTTTATAAACATAGGCCATGGCTTTTGATCCTTATATTTGCGATATCTGTAATGTAATTGATTAAGCAACGTGATTCAAGTAGCATTAAACTGTAATGGCAGCGCCGAAATACATATTGGCATTTGATATAGGAACTTCCAGCCTGCGCAGCGTGCTGTTCAATGATAAAGCTGCAATTATAGGTATTGAGCAAAGCGAATTCACGCAATATTTCCCGCAGAAATCATATGTTGAACATGATGCCGAGGAAATCTGGAATAAGCTGGTTGAAACGGCGAAAGCACTCACGAAAAGGCTTAGTATTGGGTTTGAGCAGATAGCCGCAATAGGAATTACCAACCAGCGCGAGACTTCAGTTATATGGGATGCAACAACCAGTAAGCCTATTCACAATGCTATCGTGTGGCAGGATAGAAGAACCGCTGATTATTGCGATCAGCTGATAAAAGATGGGCTTTCAGAAAAGATAAAAAGTAAAACCGGGCTGGTGATAAACCCATATTTTTCTGCTAGCAAAATAAACTGGCTGCTTAAAAATATCGTTAAAGGTGGTGATACAAAAAACTTGCGCTTCGGCACGATCGACAGCTGGATATTGTGGAAACTGACCGGTGGCAAGGTTCATGCAACCGATCATTCAAACGCATCACGCACCATGCTGTTCAATATCAACACGCTTGAGTGGGATGATGAATTGCTGAAAATATTTGAAGTGCCAAAAAATATCCTGCCGAAAGTGAAGAACAGCATCGATGATTTTGGTATGTGCGATAAGAATATATTTGGCGCTGAGATACAGATCGGCGCACTTATCGGCGACCAGCAATCTTCCCTGTTCGGTCAGGCGTGTTTTGAGAAAGGCGAGATCAAGGCGACCTATGGCACAGGCTGTTTTATTTTGAAAAATACCGGCGAAAAACCTGTGCAGTATAAAAATGGATTACTCACAACCATCGCATGGGGAATCAACGGCAAGGTGACCTATGCCGGTGAAGCCGCGATATTCAATTGCGGTTCGATCATAAACTGGCTGAAGAATAATTTGGGTATTGTGGCTTCAGGAAAAGAGACCGATATACTGGCAGAATCAGTTGATAATTGTAAGGATGTGGTTTTCATCTCGGCCTTCTCCGGCCTTTCAGCACCTTACTGGATGTCAGCTGAGAATGCAGAGATATTCGGCCTGACGCTTGATACCACCAAGGCACATATTGCCCGCGCAGCACTGGAATCGATCGCGTTCCAGGTAAAGGATGTTCTTGATATAATGCAGATGGAATCCGGCATTGTGACAAGGAATATCTGCGTTGATGGCGGTGTGAGCAACAGCGATTTCCTGATGCAGTTCCAGAGTGATTTGAGCGGCATTAATGTTCAAAGGCAGAATGAACTGGAAAAAACCGCATGTGGCGCAGGCTTTATGGCCGGCATCAAAGCCGGATTGTGGGATATGAATTACTTGAAGAATTTGAGTGAATACAAACAGTTTTCACCTGATGGGGGGATCTATCCAAAAAATTCCTACATTAAATGGAAGAACGTTCTCGAAAAATACCTGAAAGACTTCGAACAATAATATTACTCGTCGCCTTCACCATCTGATTTATGAGATTTTTCTGATTCAGGTGTCGGGTTATCTGGTATCGCATTCGGGTTATCATCTGCGGCATTATGATAAACATCGCGATAATCAAGCAATGGTTGATAGCCATATTCCCAGCCATATTCAAGCAGCCACCAGTTATGTAATATCGCACCGGAGATGATTATGGTGACAAGCCCGGCAATGCGAAGATTGGTTTTACCACGCTTCATAACTTTCTGTATCTTTTTCAGAACCCATTGCGGACATGTCAGACATAAAAAGCCGCGCAGCAAAAAAAATATACCTATTACGCTGACGATCAGACTCATGCCTGTCCATATCCAGTGGAAACCCAGAATGAAACTGCCGACCGCAGTGTTTATAACACCGACCAGCAATATCGCGCGATTACCCTTGCTTTCAACATGCTCGATGAGCGACAGCCAGTCTTTCTGGCGGAATATCCATGATATACTGAAAAATAAAAGCGATAGACCTACCGCAAACTCAACTGATTCCATAACTTCTCCTGAATTTCAGTTATATAATGGCCCATATGACCATAAGGATTCCATTATAATTACAAAAAGAAGTATTAAGAGCAATAAATTATCTGGCGCCTGCCACAGAAATCACGGAACCGCTGACATATCCCGCATGATCGGTTGCCAACCAATAGATGGTTTGTGCGATCTCTTCCGGGCTTGCCATTCTGCCCATCGGCAGTGATGAGTTCAAGAATTTGCGTCTTTCCTCAGTGATGTCTTTCTGAGCATCTGTATCCACCACACCCGGGCTGACCGCATTTACACGTATGTTATATTTTGCAACCTCACGGGCAAGCCCTGTAGTGAATGTATTAACAGCCGCTTTCGCCGCGGCATAGTGCGACATGTTATTGCCACCGAATTTACCAGCTTCGGATGTAACATTGATTATCGCACCACCCTTTTGCTTCATCATTTTTATCGCCTCACGACTACATAAAAACGCGCTATAGCAATTAGTGCGGAACATTTTATCAAGTTCATCAAAAGTGATGTTTTCAACTTGTGTAGTTGCAGCAGAAATTCCACCATTATTTACCAGAACAGAAATGGCACCCAATTTTTGCTCAACTTCCGAGAACATTTTTATGATGGATTTTTCATCGCCGATATCGGCTTTAACCGCAATTGCATTAGACCCAAGATTTTTTATTTCGGCCACAACTTCTTCTGCTTTGGATGAACTTTCATTATAATTTACTGCAACGTCATAGCCGTTCTTTGCGAATAAAACTGCAGTTGCGCGGCCTATCCCACGAGAGGCACCGGTTATCAACGCAACTTTTTTTGCCTCGCTCATACAGCCTTTTTAACATTCACCGGATCAGTGAAGGAATTATAACGGTTGGAAATATCGCTTTTATTTTCGATATACCAATTGATGGTTTCACGAATGCCTTCATCAATGCCGATCTGCGCTTTGAAGCCATATCCTGCTGCACGCTCCATAGACATCAAACGCTTCGCATCGCCTTTCGGCTTGGTGGTATCCCACACTATCGGAAGTGGGCCGTTTGGAACATTCTTTGCTACAGCTTCAGCAACCTGTTTAATGGTTATGCCTTCACCACTGCCTAGATTTATCGGCTCGTTAACGCCTTTTTCAACTGCAAGCATCATGCCACGTGCAACATCTTTCGCATGGATGAAATCACGGATCGGCGAGCCATCACCCCACACTGTAAGCGGGTTTTCACCAGAAAGTGCGCGATGGATAAGAGATGGAATGACCATTGCGTTCTCAGGATCAAAATTATCATAAGGGCCATATACGTTAGCCGGGCGCACGATAGAAATTTTATCCCAGCCATATTCGATTTTATAAGCTTCAGCCTGAAGTTCGCACAAGCGCTTCGCCCAACCGGCAAAACGATCATTCGGCGATGGGAAGGTTTTCCAGACGGAATCTTCATAGAACACATCAGCCGGCTCATATACACCAACCGAGCTGGTGAAGAGGAAGCGCTCTACATTATTGCGGCGCGCAGCTTCCATCATGTTGAAGCTGAAAGTGACCGTTGGCACAAGGAATGATGCCGGGCGTTTTGCCGTCATCGCCGGGCTGCCCTTAACGCCTGCAAGCTGGAAGACGATCTCCTGCCCTTTGCAGACCTCCATGCAGTTATTGAAATCACGTAGATCAAGTTTTTTGAATTTCGCACCTGGTGGGCAACGCGATGGATCATCAAGCGATGCAACGGTTACATCAGCACCTTGTGCAATCAGCATTTCCACCAATGGACGGCCGATCAGGCCCGTGCCGCCGGTTACCAGAATTTTCTTATCTTTATAGAAGTTACTCATATTATTAGGTTTTTAGGTTTTAGGATTTAATTTACTGCTTGATTTATAGTCAGATTTTTGTTATAGAGCAACCATATTTATCTTTGGGGGAATATAATGCCGAATGCATATGAATTGACCAGCAATGAGATATTGCGGGTTGTTGGTGAGGCCGCTGAAAACATACCTGCTTTTCCAAGTAATTTGCCGATAAAAGGCGCAAGAAACACAGATGGCGAGATTGTTATTGTTGGGCCGCATGATGAATCCAGGATCAAGACAGAACAGGTTATTGTGGGTGCTTTAAGGGCATCTGTACTCAAAAGTTTGGTGGAGAATGGGGCTTCAGATGAAGACCTCAAAAAAGCTATAAATAAAATGCTGAATCAACGTACCGCCGGAGAGGGTTTTGACGTTGATTTGAGAATGAAAAGTATAACTGCCAATCTTTCTCTATCATCCAACGCAACTTTTAATAAAGTACGTAATAATGAAGATGCCATAGATTTTACAGCTCTAAGAAATGATATAAAAGGCGTACCCTCTACAGAAGATATATTAGCTTATAAGCTTGGTAGCGGGAAGGCACTTCAGGAAGAGTTGATGAGCAAAAATTATCAGGCCGATAGTTTTGATGGCAGCTTACACTCAATTTCAAACGAAAGGCAGTTCGTTAAAGGCCACAACCTTGCTGACCTGACCGATAATTTTAATAGTTTTGCAGCAAAAGATGAGTTGGAAAAGAAAGCAAAATTCCATGATGAATATTTCAGCAATCTATCCAAGTCAGGCATATATAAAGACCAAAAAGAAATAACCATAATGGATGTTGGCACGGAAAACGGCGAACTTACAACCAGAATTGCTGGCGCAGCATTAAAACATTTTCCGGAACACAAAATAAACATCATTGCAGTTGAAAGAACTGATAACTTTTTGCAAAGCTGCACCGAAAAATTTGAAGAGAAACTGAAAACCAACGATCGCCTGAATTATAAACCTGTCGTGAACCACTATGGCGATAGCGAAAAACCAGCGAAACTTGAAGGCGTGGAAAAGGTTGATCTGTTCCTGGTGACTGATGTGCGTAATTTCAATGCGGTGCATCTGGTTAATGAATCAGCCGGATATGCCAATGAAAATGCCGTTATATTAATGAAGCATAATAACAATAATGATATGGGCGCACGCATGGGTGCAGAACTTGGCCCGGATATAGTAAGGAATACGGCGGGTAAGGCCGAGATGATAGAACAAGATTTGACCAAAGCCGGGATAACAAATTTCAGCACCGCTGAATTCAAAGCCAGTTTTGGTTTTGGCATGAAAGGTTTTTCCGATGAGGATAAACAAGCTTTGCAAAATATTAAACAGGGTGATTTTTTGAATACGGTTTTTCATGATGATGCAGATAAACTGAAAAAACTTCGACTGGTGGAATTTTTGGTTGGTGCGCCAATCGCGGCATTCACACCAGAGCACAGAAACATGGTTATAGATAGTTTTAATGGCCAGATTCGCCAGGGATTTGCAACACTCTCATCAGGCTGCCAGCTTATCTCTGCCAAAAATAAGGAACTTCAGCCGGAGCAGATAAATGCGTTCAATGATTCTATTAAAGCGATCAACCCTGTCATACAAAATGTTGAGAAAGGCGATGATAGCTGGGTAAAAAACCTTTAGACTAAGTTGACTAAAACGGGCCTTTGAAGGCATCGATCTCGGCGCGGACGATCTTCACATTATCCCAATCGATCTTAACATCGCCACGGCCAAGCACATCGAGCGCTTTTTTGGCAATGGTTTTAGAATTAGGATAGAACATATCTTCCAGAACGCGGGTTGTCGGGCAGGTGGTTTCAGCAAAACCCATACGCGCGAATTTAATCGGCTTGCCATTTACACCTTGCGGCAGACGTTCGAACACCTGCGTTAGAATCTCAGCACCGGTGCCACACATCAGCCAGCCATTATCAACAACCAAAAGGGCGCCTGTCTTTTTTACCGATTCAACGATAAGATCAATATCAAGCGGGCGAAGGGTTATAGGATCGATCACTTCGGCTTTAACGCCAGCATTTTCTAAGATCTCATGCGCACGAAGACTTTCAACCACCATATGGCTTACACCAACAATAGTGATATCATCACCCTCTTTCATCACGCGGCCTTTACCAAGCGGAACAGTGTAAGATTCTTCCGGAACATATGATTCCAGGTTGCACACCATGCGATGCTCCATCATTATGACAGGGTTATCATCACGAATCGCCGCGATCAAAATACCTTTCGCATCATATGCGGTTGAAGGCGCAACAACCTTTAAACCCGGAACATGCATGAACATTGAATGCAGCGCCTGAGAGTGCTGCGCACCCTGCCCCCAACTGCGGCCAATCTGAGTGCGAACCACCATTGGTACTTTCACCTGGCCGTTATACATATAATGCGCTTTTGCAGCCATATTGATGAGCTGGTTCATGCAAAGCGTCATGAAATCCATGCGAATGTGAACGTGGATCGGGCGATAGCCTGCCATCGCAGCGCCGATCGCAACGCCTGTCATGGCATCTTCAGAGAGTGGCGTACCAAAAATTCTTTCAGGGCCGAATTTTTCCAATATGCCTGCAGTTGAACCTAAGATCGCTTTATGGTCATCAACATCCAGGCCAAATAGGAAAACTTTCTCGTCGCGCTCCATTTCCTGAATGGTACCTTCGGCAATCGCAGCCATGAAATTCATCAGGCGTTTGGTTTCTTGCTTTTCAGCTATGTTTGCTTGGGTTTTCATCAGATATTTTATGCGTATACATGTTTCATTAATTCAGACTCACCCGGAAAAGGGCTATTTTCTGCAAATTTAACCGATTCATCGATGAGCTGTTTCACTTCCTTCTCAATACGGGCAACTTCTAACTCACCAAGTTCTTTGGCCAGCAGATCGATCTGATCATTTTCTTTCCAGCGTTTATATTCAGCAAGATCACGATAATCCTGGTGCAGATCTTCATTAGTTCCAACGTGCTCACGATATCTGTAAGTTGCGATCTCCATGAATGCCGGGCCCTTGCCGCTGCGGACATGCTCAACAGCTTCATTGGTTTTATCGTTTATTTCAAATACATCGCCACTATCTATCTTCCAGGTTTTAATGCCATAAGTTTCCATACGCTCACAGATCGCATCTTTAGCCCAACGGCGTTCAAGCGGATTATGGATCGCAAGGCGATTATTTTCGCAGATGAACAGAACCGGCAGTTTATGAAGTGCGGCAAAATTTATGGTTTCGGTGAAAACACCTTCCTCAGTTGCGCCATCACCGAAAAATGCTGCGATTATCTGGTTCTTGCCATCACGCTTTAATGCCCAGCCATAACCGGCGGCAACCGGAATAGTGGTAGCAACCACAGCGCTTGCGCCAAGAATGCCTTTTGAAATTTCAACCAGATGCATGGAACCAGCTTTACCACCTGCACAGCCATCAAGCTTGCCATAAAGTTCTGCCATCATTTTATTAAGATCACCGCCCTTGGCGATATGGGTTGCGTGGCAGCGATAAGTGTTGGAAACATAGTCAGATTCTTTCAGCGCTTCGCATACACCAACAGCAACAGCCTCCTGCCCGATTGACAGGTGCACAGGGCTTTTCACCACATCAGTGTGATATACTTCGCAGATCTTTTCCTCAAACCTTCTAATAAGAAGCATTTGCTTATAGAAATGTGCGATTGAATTTTTATCCTTTGCCATAGTTATAAAGATTCTATATAGAAAATATATGCTAAAACAAGATAAAATATTGATAACAGGAAGCAGCGGAATGATAGGTTCTGCGCTGAAAAGGGTGATGTCGGAAGATGGATTTAATAACATCTTAACGCCCAGCCATAAAGAACTGGACCTGACTGTTCAGCAAGATGTTGAGAAATATTTCGAAAAGCACAAACCGGATTATGTATTTCACCTTGCTGCTATCGTTGGTGGAATTCACGCAAATAACACTTATCCCGCTAAATTTATTTTTGATAATACTGCAATGCAGACCAATGTTATCAATGCCGCTCATAAGAATGGTGTAAAGAAACTGTTATTCCCGGGCTCTGCCTGCACTTATCCCAAATTTGCTCCACAGCCGGTAAAGGAAGAAGCCTTCCTCGATGGGCTTATTGAACCCACCAACCTTGCCTATGCTGCAGCGAAAATAAACGGCATTGTAATGGCGCAAAGCTATCGCCGCGAATTCGGGCTTAAAACCATTATACCTATGCCAACCAATGCATATGGCGTTAATGATAATTTCAACCCGGAAGCCTCGCACGTTATTCCGGCATTAATGAAGCGTTTTTATGAAGCGGCAAAGGCTAACTTGCCGGAAGTGCAGATATGGGGCAGCGGCACGCCTATGCGTGAGTTCATATATGTTGATGATGCCGCAGAAGCGCTGATATTCTTAATGCAAAATTATGATGAGTTAGGAATCATAAACCTGGGCACTCAGGCAGAAATATCGATCGGTGAGCTGGCCAAAAAGATCGCAGATGTTGTTGGATATAAAGGCAAGATCACGCTAGATACCTCAAAGCCAGATGGCGCACCGCGCAAATGCCTGGATTCAATAAAATTAAGGAATTTAGGCTGGCAGCCGAAAGTTAGCTTAGATGAAGGTTTAAAAAGAATGTTTGATTTTCATTTCGGTATGAACAATAAATAACTGAATAAACTAATTTCATATGACCTTAACAGCAAAGAAACCTTCAGAGAATGCCGCAACTTCTGATAATATCCCGCAGTTCAAAGATAACCCGGAAGCAGCACTGAAATTCTATCAGGAATATGGCTATCATATAGAACGTGATCTTTATTCTAACGCAGAATGCGCGGAACTTATAAAAGAAGCTGAAAGTTTTGAAAATTATAAGAATGGTTCCATGCGTCCGCAAATGATGCCGCATAGATATAATGATGTAGTGCTGAAAGCATTAAAGAAAAAGAATGTGGTGAACATAATGGAAAAACTGGTTGGTGGAAAAGCTGCAGGTCTGCAAAGTGAATTTTTCTATGGCAAGCCTAGTGTGCGGGGTTTTTCACTGCATCAAGATAATTTCTATGTTGAAGCAGGGCATGAGGTTTTCGCCTCCGCCTGGGCAGCGCTGACCGATGTTACAGAAGAAAAAGGAAGCCTGATAATTTATCCGGGAACGAATAAGGAAGGCAGACTGCCGGTGCGCAAATTGGATATGGAAGAGGATAAAGCGCAGGACCCGAACGCCAATGACCAGGAAACCATCGTGCCGGAAAAATATACGGCTTATAATGCGATCGTGCCTAAAGGTGCGGTGGTGTTCATTCACGGAAACCTGGTGCATGGCTCAAACCGCAATGCCACCGATGAATTCAGATATGTGCTGCTGAACACATATATAAAGAAGGGTGAAAAATTCCGCCCCGGCAATTACGCAAAACGCGCCGAAGTGGATTTAGATTAATAAGGCCTAATAGTGTTAAAAAAAATAGAAAGAAAGGTCAGAGGTTTTAGAGACCGTATTATAAAATCGAAATCATTTGGTAAAAATATGACCACCGCCAATCCGTTAGATAAAATCAATTATGTGCAATATAGCAAGCGTCTTGAGGGAAAAGTGGCACTGGTTATTGGCGCAAGTTCTGGTATCGGCAAAACAGCAGCGATATTTTTGGCCAATCATGGTGCAAAAGTTGTGTTGGCGGCACGAAGAGAAAATCTACTCAAAAATACTGTTGATGAGATAAATGCTAAAAATCCCGGCGCGGCTAAATATATCGTTTGCGACGTTGTGGATGTTAATCAGATAAAAAATGCCGTTGATTTTACGGTTAAGCAATTCGGAAAAATCGATGTTGCAGTAAACAATTTTGGAAGATCAAGTGCGCAGGATATCAGAGATCTGACCGAAGATAATTTTGATGACCTGATCGCCATCAATACCAAGGGCGTTGCATTTGCTGTTAAATTCGAATGTCAGATCATGGGCGCGCAGCAGGAATTATCTAGCATCATTAATATAGGCTCAAGCTTATCTTTAGTTGGCATGAAGGGACTTGCTGGTTATTGCGCTTCCAAACATGCTGTTGCAGGAATTACCAAAGCTGCGGCTCTGGATAGGGTTCCCAATGTTCGCGTCAACTGCCTGTGCCCTGGCTCAATACGCACAGAAATGGGTGGATTTACAAACCCATCCGATAAAACTCCCGTGCCGGGAATTGAAAAAGAATATCCCATCGGCCGCATCGGTGAAGCAGAGGATGTTGCCAATGCTATCGTGTTCCTTGCATCTGACGAATCCTCTTTTATAAATGGTGCAATCATACCTATTGATGGAGGGTTCATCTGTGACTAAAATCTCCCTGTTGCTTTCGGTTCGTATAACTGAAGAAAAGTTCTCAAATTATATCCGTTTTTTCCAAAGCATTTATGAATGCGCTGATGATTTAGGGAATCTGGAAGTTCTGGTTAAGTTCGATGATGACCAGGACCTGACCAAGGCACTTGCGGTCATTGAAGATTACAAACAAAAAGGCATGAAGATAAAGCATCTGGTAATGCCGAGGGGTAAAGGATATGCATATTTTTCATATTTCATGCTTGATCTTACTTTTATCTCAGATCCGGAATCCAAGGCATTTTGCGCTTTAACGATAGATTTCAATTTCATAAAGAAAGGTTTTGACACTTTATGGATAGCAGAATTTGATCGATATGAAGATGGATTCTTTGTAATACATCAAAAGCAGTGCAGCTCGCTTCTAACTGATGTAACTGATCTTAATCGCTCATTCCAGCATGTGGATAATGCCCCTGTTGTTTCGCGCAAATGGATAGAAACTCAGGGAACTTATGGTTATAATTCATCATGCGATGGATATATCGGCATGGTGGAATATTTCCTGTTCAAGGAATATGGCATTGATAGAAGGATAGACCTTTCACATTTACACAGCACAGAAGAAACTGACAAATCTTCAGTAGATTCCGATTACTGGCAGGGCCCAAGACGCAAGGCCATGGAAATGAACATGCATACGCAAACAGTGGCTTATGCCCGCCAGGCTGCCAGAAATCTTGCCTTTAATATCACTAACTCATGGAAAAAAGATGATTACGTTAATTATCTGATCCAATCATGCCTGAACACTTATGACAAAAATCTGGCACTGGACAGCAGGATAAATTATTATCTTCTTCCCGACCTCCAAAGACTTAATGAAGAAATGAATCATATAAATTCACTTCTTGTAAAAGCACATGCGAAACACAAACTTAAAAACGCTGCTTTTGTTTCTGCTGCTGATAGCATCAATGCATTTGTAGATAGACTTGCGAAGAATGATAAAACCCATAATTTATTCAAGAGACTGGAAAGATCATTTAAAAAAAGAAAAGATAAAATCAAATTTTATTTAGAATCAAAGAAATAAGATAATATGTTTTTCCATTCCTTTATTTTCCTGGTTTTATTTTTACCTATCACCACTGCTATATATCATCTGGCGCTGCACAGAAAGAGTAGCAAAATCTGGTTCCTGATCTTTGCTTCACTTTTTTTCTATGGTTACTGGGATTATCGCCTGATACCGCTTTTAGTAGGCTCGGTGATTTTAAACTGGCTGGGTGTAGAACTGTTTTTCAATATTAAGAAAAATTATCTCATAGCACTTTCTGTTTTTTTAAATCTTGGGTTAATAGCAGTTTTCAAATATGCCAATTTTTTTGCGGATAGCCTCGCGATGCTGCTGCACTACCAGCATACCAAATGGAGCATAATATTACCGCTTGGAATCAGCTTTTTTACCTTCCAGCAGATCGCATATCTGGTCGATGTCAAACGCGGCAAGGCAGAGAAATATACATTCCGTGATTATGCGCTTCATATAGTTTTCTTCCCGCACCTTATCGCAGGGCCTATTGTTAAACACAACGATATCATTGCACAGTTCGAGAATATCGGGCAGCAGCAAAATTTAAGCAAAAAATTTGGACAGGGTATGACCATGTTCATTCTGGGAATGGGTAAAAAAGTATTACTTGCCGATAACCTGGCAAAACTCGCAGATCCTTTATTCAAAATTGATAATTCATATATTCCAAATTTTGTGGATAGCTGGATGGCAGCTTTATCATATGGCTTCCAGGTGTATTTTGACTTCTCCGGCTATAGTGATATGGCGATCGGCCTGGCTCTGATGTTTGGCTTTATTTTCCCGGAGAATTTCAACTCGCCTTACAAGGCGGCTTCTATCCAGGAATTCTGGAGAAAATGGCACATAACCCTTTCCAACCTGATCAGAGATTATTTATATATTCCGCTTGGCGGCAGCAGAAGAGGCTTTGCCAGACAAATAGCCGCAATATTAATCTCAATGACATTATGTGGCTTGTGGCATGGAGCCGCATTTGGATATGTTCTATGGGGCTTTATCCATGGCATAGGGCTGGTAATAAATAACAGCTTCAGAAAGCTCAGCTTTAAAATAAACAAATATTTCTCATGGTTAATCACTTTTGTTTTTGTAATGGTGAGCTGGATATTTTTCCGTGCCATAGATCTGGCGACTTCTATAAAAATATTTAAGGGACTTTTCTCGTTTGATAATTTGCACGCATATAACAAAATAATAGCTTGGCGCGAAACCAAGTTTGTTCTGGCGGCTTTTATAATTTGCCTGACAGCACCAACTTCGTCAAAAATCATTCATCATTATCTAAAACCTTATAGAATTATAGCGGCTCTGCTTGCACTATTTTTTATTTACCTGCTTCTGTATACGCAGAATAATGATTATAAATCATTTATTTATTTTACATTCTAATATGAAGAAAAACTGGAAGGCATTTACTAGAACACTTATAGCAACAGCGGTAATAGTTTTTAGCCTACTGTTCATGGCGTTATTCGTACTTGATCCAATAAACTATATTGATTTCAGCCCGAAGCTTAAAAGAGAATTTGTTTATCCTATAGATGCTTCAAACCAGCTTGTAGATAGATATATTTTGAGAAAATATTCTATGGAGCCGCAATTTGATTCTGCGATCTATAGCAGTTCTGTTGGTTATATATTTAAAACAACTGATTTTGATAAAGGCTTTAACAGCAAATTTCTTAATATGTCTACCCGTGCAGCACTGCCATATGAACAGACGATCATGCTGAAACGCTTTTTAAGATATCATCCTCACCCGAAAAGTCTGATCTTCCTGCTTACTAATCCATGGTGCGAGGAAGGCATGGGAACTTATGCCCTGCGTGATCCTCTTGGGCCCTTACAGAATGAAGATTTCCCTTTATGGCTGGTGGATAATAACCCGTATAATGAGTTGCTGCATTTATTCAGCATGAAGAATTTAAAGCTTGCGAAAGTTGAATTTAAACATTTAACCGGAATAAAGCCGATCCTGCCGTCATCATATGAATTATATGGATCTTCACAAATGCCGGATTCTTTCCATGTCGGCCCTGTGGAAGAAAACATACCGAGGATATATGGCCCGGAAGGCAAAAGGGAAAAACCTAAGGATGTGATTGATAAAGATTCTTACTATAAAATATCGCACAACCAAACATTCACCCGACTGGATATGTTGAAAAATATATTAAAAGAATTGCCTGATACGCTTAAAATCCTGGTCTATATGCCGAGGCCGAGCTTTTATATTCCTTATAAGGGCACAAGGGCAGATGCGGAATTCCAGGCATGTAAAAGTTATATGGCAGATAATTTCCTTACTCTTCCAAACACGCATATCGTAGATTTTGGTATCGAAGGAAAGCTAACTAATGATGATTACAATTTCATTGATACTATTCACCCTACATATCCACTAGCTAAAATATTGCCAGGTTATGTTGTTGATGCCGTAAAAACGGGCAAATCAAAGCCAGGATATTATAATTATCTAAAGCTGAATAAAAAATAGATCGCTATGAAACCAAAGCGTGTTTCATGATATAATAGATTAAAGCCAATATAATTACCACCATTACGGCCATATATTTTATCATACGAGCGCGATATTTATTGCGGATCTTCTTCTTTAAATTCGCATTGATGGATGAATTATCCACCTTTCCATCGGATGTCAGGCTATCCTCTAAACCAAGCATTAAAGCGGCATCATAGGTTTTAAGCAGAGACTGGATAAGATATTTGTGATAGACCTCCAGCCTAGTCGCATTCTGGGTTTTCATTGCCTCATTATCAACAATATTCAGATAAATATTTTTTGCAGAACATCTTGCCAGATGAATCCCTTCTTCAGAAAGATGGCTTTCCATACCCTGCTTTCTTGTACTCTGCCATTGTGTTGAATCAGGGCCATAACCATCAACTTCCTTGATATAATTATATTTTGTAAGGTCAATCCTTCTGTTTATGCCATATTCATGAGCAAGCAGATATTCTACAATGCTGGTGTAGCCATCATTGAAAGCGTTATAGCCGAAATGGCCTTGTGTTTCTATCCATTTGCGCGACCATACAGGAAAGGCATCTACGTGCTGCGCGGCTCTGTTAACCGAAGTAATCGAATTATTTGTGAATGGCTGCATCAACTTCAGATGCATTACATATATACCATCTTCATATATTTTATCAGATTCAAGCAGAACCGTATCATAACCTTTATGCTGGAAGCGCATATCGATCGAGCCAGCCATGATCATTTTCGAATTGATATCCAGAAGGAAAAGCAGATCCATGTAATGCTTGCTGAGATCATGATATCCGCGCCCACGAGGCGAAATGAGATATTTTATTGTGAATTTTGACTTATATTCCTCGATAATTTCGAGTGCTTCCTGTAAACCGGGATCACATTCATCAAGTTTAACAATGGCCTCAACATTACTTAAATTATCGGTATGAGCGATGACTGATTTGAACCATTCGCGAAACCCCTCAATTCTCTTTTTCTCTAGCCTTGCAGGTAAAAATAATGATATATATGCCATGGATAATTTTTTTAGTTCCTTTATATGTATATATTTTATAATAGCATAAGCAATATTATTTAAGCGCCTAATTATAATAACAAATATATATGCAAGTTAACCTAATTCCCAAAAAATACAAAAGGTTCATCAAGCCACGCTATTATAAATGGCTGATAGAACAGAAGAAATACTCCACCGCGAATTGGGATGCCGGCGTTTTGAGCAGCTATGATGCAAAAAAATTCGATGAAGCTGAGATATTGTTCGGCTTTTCATCCAGGTTTAAAGGCAACCCAAATTCGTTCCTGCCAGACACTGTTGAAGCGATCTATAAACATGCAACAAACCCTGAGAAAATTGCTGTAAGCGTTGTGGTTGACCCAGATGACTCCCTTGGTTTCTATCAGGAATATAAATTAAAAAACCCGGATAAGAATATCAGATTCTTCATCGCGCCGGAAAGATATGGAATCGAGGGACTACATAAATATGATAAGATTATATTCGATAACCTGCCGGAAAAATGCACGATCTTCTTTGATTATTCCGATGATGCACTGATAACCTTGCAGGGCTTTGATGATTATCTGCTGGGGCTGAACAGGCAATATCAGGATAATATCTTTGTCGTTCATACACGTGAATATCCATATAACTGGCTGCCGGATATGAGTGAAAATAAAGCTGATATACCGCTATTACACAAAATATGCTCGCCCTCCTCCCTGTTCCCGATCGTTTCAAGGAATATAATAGAGATCGCAAGAAAAGTAGCTGGCAATTCAGAAGATGCCGCTGAATGGTCGCCACTGTCTAATAGTTGGATCTATGACTGTTATGTTGATTATATCGGCTATTCCATAATGGCTGCTGGTTTTAAAGACAGAGTGAAGCACAAAGATATGTGCAAAAGAATAACCAGGAATGACAAGTTCAACAGCTATAATGAAATGCGTGATAAAAATCATCTGACACGCAATGAACGTGCTTTGTTCAAAATGCATACCAGCAGAACGCTGAATGTGTTGAATGAAATTTGTGAAGGCATTGCGGGTGCTATAAATAAATGAAATATCCGGTTGAAAAATATCCACTGATAACAGTGATAATGCCTGTGCTCAATAGCGTTGAAACGATTAAAAAGGCGTTCGATTCGGTGATAGCGCAGAACTATCCGAATGTTGAACTTATGGTTATGGATGGTGCTTCTGTTGATGGAACTATTGATATAATAAAGGAATATAAACCACATATAGCCTATTTCCGCAGCCGCGTAGATGGCGGAAATGCAGAGGCCCAGAATGAGGCGCGCCGTTTGTGCAAGGGCGATATAATCTCCCTCCTCTGCGCTGATGATTTTTTTGAACCTGAAACTTTTATAAAAGTTGCCGAAGCTTTTATTGAAAATCCGGCAGCAGATTTGGTGAATGTACGCGGACGCATGGTTAGCAAAGATGGAAGAGAATATACTACACGCCACGTTGATAAACTGGAAGACCTGCCAATATCTTCAGGAAATGTGAGGATGTTGAACCCCAATTGCCGCTTTTTTAAAAAGCATCTATTCGAAAAATATGGCGATATAATTGAAAGCATAGAAGGCAAGCCGGCTATAGCCAGCGATTATGAATATATTGTGCGCTTTAGCCTTTATAACCCGGTTAATATAAACCTGGGCCACATTGGTTATAGCTATCTTGGACATCAAGGTTCACTAACATTCAATACAAATAAATATACCAAACTGAAACTTTACGACCAAAAAGTTTATTATGTTGAACAGATATTACAAAACCATGCAGATGTTATACCGGATGTGTTAAAAGCAAAGCTTTACAAGGAATATAAAAGAGCATTTGAGCGTAGGGTTATTAAGAACCTTGTAGATGGGGATTACAAATTATTCCTGAAAAATCTCAGATCAGGCGTTTCTAAATTCGGCTACAAATTTGTTTTTGGCGTTGCAAGATTCGGCTTCTCATACACTTTCCGCTTAAGCAAAAAAGTGCGTGCTATGAGAAAAAAATTAAAACGCAGATAATTAAATTTTTGGCTTCAAAGTTTCTGGGTCTATATTTGCACGCCACCATTCAATAGTGCGCTTTATACCATCGTCAAGTTTCACCTGCGGCTTCCAGCCCAGTTCTGAAGTAGCCAGGCCATTATCCAGGAACAAGCTGGTTTTAATGGTTGGCTGGGAAAGATCATGCTCGATCTTCAAGTTTTTACCTGATGCCTTAACAATTTTATTCACCAACTCTTTAATAGAAACAGCCTCACCCAAACCACAATTATAAAGACGATATTTTTCCTTCTGGTTTTTAAGTGCCGCTTCAACAAAACGGTTCAGGTCATCAGCGTGAAGCAGATCGCGCTCTTCTTCGCCTGTACCCCATACAGATATCTTATCATCGGCCTTCATGACCTTTGTTATGGTTGCGCCGAAAACATGGCTTCGCTCGAGATCGAACTTATCATGCGGGCCATATATGTTAGAATGGCGGATAGCGGTATATTTAGTTTCACCGATGCGCGAATAGAAATCACACATTTTTTCGATATAGATCTTGGTATTACCGACACCAAAATAGCGCGGGTGAAGCGGGATATTTTCGTTGAAATCGCTTTCTTTCAGCGCTTTATCCGATGACTGATACATCACCGTGCAGCTGAAGAATATCACATGCTTCACTTTATGTTCAAAAGCGCTGCGGAAAAGATATGAGTTCATTACCGCATTATCCGTGACGTGAATATATGGCCTAGCAACGATATCTTTTGCACCTGATGTAGTTGCAGCAGCCTGAATAATGATATCAACACCCTTTATGACGCGCTCGATATCCTCAGGTTTACGAAGATCGGCCTGATGCCATGTTACGTTCGCCAATTTATATTCTGGCCTTGTAAAACGCACTGCATGTACATCATAATCAGGATTGCCCGCAAAATATTCCGTCATGTTTCGGCCAACAAAACCCGTTGCACCACAGATTAAAACTTTCTTTTTCGTCATGATTACGCTGCCACTTTTGAATATTGCTTAATAAATTCCGCGAAACAACCAGCCACATATTCGCGCGCTTCCGCACCGATAGCATGGTGACAGCCAATTGCAAAGCCGTTATCCATAATGCGGTTGCAGTTATCAAGGCTACCGGACACTTTATGCTTATAATGCGCCATAACCGGGTGACGGCTCATATTGCCCGCGATTATCGGCCTTGTTTCAATGCCGCGCAAATTCAGATATTTCGTGATATCACTGACTTTGAACGGGCAGGATTTTTTCAGTGTGAAGCCGAAACCAAACCAGCTGCTTTCAGCACCTTCTGTTTCTTTCTGAAAATCAAAGAATTCAGAGTATTTCGCAAATTCATTTAAATAATATGCGCAATTCTCACGGCGTGTTTTCACGAAAGTTTTCAGTTTCGGAAGCTGGATCTGCCCCATAACTGCCTGAACTTCAGTTGCACGCAGGTTATAACCAAGATTTACGAAGATAAAGCGCGGATCTATATTTGAATATTGTTCGCAATATTTTTTATGCTCATCAGTTTCGCGGCTCCAGCCATGTGCACGAAGCATGCGCATAATTTCAACCAGTTTGAAATCATCAGTAACAGTAACACCGCCTTCAAGCGTTGTTATATGGTGCGAGAAATAAGTTGAGAAGGTTGCAACACGGCCGAAAGTTCCAACCGCCTTGCCTTTATAATATGCACCCATAGATTCGCAGGAATCTTCAATAACCTGCAGGTTATATTTTTTCGCCAGAGCCATTAATGCATCCATATCGCACGGATTGCCATATACGTGAACCAGCATGATAGCCTTGGTTTTTGGCGTGATCGCCGCTTCGAGTTTATTCATATCGAAGTTATAGGTTGCAGGATCACAATCAACGAATACAGGCACAAGATTGCACTGGATAAGCGGCCATACTGTTGTGCTCCATGAAAGAGCCGGCACGATTATTTCATCACCATCATGCAGGCGATTTTCGCACATATAATTATTCAGCGCTGCGATAGCAAGCAGGTTCGCTGATGAACCGGAGTTATTGAACAACGCATATTTATTGCCGAATTCAGCAGCATATTGCGCCTCGAAAGCTTTTACTTCCTTGCCCATAGTAACATAAGTTGAAAGCATCTGCTTGGTTGCAGCATAGATCTCATCAGAACCGAAAGTTGGTTCATGCAGGCGCACAACCGGTTTGGATTTATCAAAACTATAAAAATCATGCTCAGAATCACAATATGCTGCGATTGCCGATTGTAGATTTTTTAATGCTTCATCTTTTTTAGACATATGATTTTCCTATCGTGTTAAATATTGTGTACCGGTTGAAACCTTGCCACGCCAGTAATCCAGAAGATCCTGCATGGTTTTTTCAAATGAAATTTCCGGCTTCCAGCCGGTGTGTTTTTCGAACTTGGAAGTATCCGGCACCTGCAGATCAGCGTCGATCGGGCGCAGGCGTTCAGCATCGGTTTCAACTTTAATTTTATCTTTCATCGGCGAAAGTCTGATAAGATGCATAAGCATATCTTTCACGCTGCACGTATATTGCCCGCCAATATTATAATATTCACCACCAACCGGGTTAATGGTTACAAGCATATAATAAGCGCGAACGGCATCACGCACATCAGCGAATGTACGAAGCGAATCAAGGTTGCCAGTTTTTACCACTGGCGGAATCATACCCTGCTCTATCATGGCGATCTGCTTGGCGAAGGTGCTTTCCGCGAACACATCACCACGGCGCGGGCCGGTGTGGGTGAACATGCGGGTCGACATAACTTTCATGTTATAGGCTTCAGCGTAATAGCGGCCGACCAGATCAGTGCCGACTTTGGAAATTGCATAAGGTGATGCCGGATGGAAAGTACATTCTTCGTTTATAGGCAGTTTTTCTTTTGGTACACGGCCAAAAACTTCCGACGATGCACAGTTATGAATTATAGCATCAGGCTTGTGAGTACGCAGAGATTCAAGCACGCGCGCAGTTCCCTGAATGTTAGTTTCAAAAGTATCCAGCGGTGCTGTGAAGCTGGTTTTTGGATAGCTTTGCGCAGCCAGATGGAAAACAAAATCAGGCTTTGCCTCTTTTACCATATTATCAATGGAGATGGAATCGCGCAGATCAGCATAGATAAGGTGAACACGATCTTTCTTATTGATGCGCTCGATATGCTGCTGCAGATTATCAAGCGGGCTTCTCCAGCGGCACTGGCCATATATTTCCCAATCAGTATTTTCGAGCAGGAAATCAGCCATGTGGCTGCCGACCATGCCGGTTATTCCTGTTATTAATGCTCTTTTCTTGCTCATAGATATTTTATCGCTTCACTTAAATTTTTAATGGCAAAATCTGCTTTCGTTTCACCCGGATGATTTTTATGAGGCAGCAGAATTTTGGTTTTTAAACCGGCGTTTACCCCTGCCTCAATATCACTTTCTCTATCGCCAATTATAATAGAATTTGCAAGGTCCAAATCAAACTCTTTTTGCGCTTTTAATATCATGCCTGGCCCAGGCTTCCTATCCTCACATTCGCGCTTATATTCGCCCACGCCCTGCTCCGGGTGATGTGGGCAATAATAGGTTTTCGTTATGGGAGCCTGCGCTTCAACAAATTTATTCTCAATATATTTAGTAAAGTCTGCAAAATCCTGATCTGTATAGAAGCCACGACCTATACCAGCCTGGTTGGTTATAACTATTATCGTATAGCCCTTAGCTTTTGCTGCTTTTACCAGATCAAAAATGCCTTCAACAAAGTCACAATTTTCAACTTTGTGAACATAATCATGGTCTATGTTGATGACGCCATCTCGGTCAAGAAATAAGGCTTTTGATCTTTGCGGGGATCTCATTTTGGGCTCTCATATAATCTTCGGGTATACCAATATCGATAAAATAATCATCGGCAACGAAATATGGCAATTTGCCTGACATTTTCATCAAGAAATCTGTTTCTATCGAAAATTTTTCAGGAAGTTCCAGCGACCTGAACCACGCACCATCTATCAGATAGCAGCCGGCATTTATCAGCCCCTGACCGGGAATGCCTTTCTCGCTGAATGAAATGATTACACTACTATCAATCTCAACGCGGCCATAGCGCGTTGTGTCATTAACCTTGCGAAGCACCACAGTAATGTTTTTATCTTTATTATGCTGATAGAATTTTTGCAGATCTATGGTCTGGAAGGAATCACCGTTAAGCACAAGAAATTTGCCATCGCTGCCGTTTATTTTCAGTGAATTCAATATAGCCCCGCCAGTTCCAAGCGGCTCATTTTCCACTGCGTAACTGATTTTGATATTACGATATTTATCGCCAAAATGATTAGATATTTTTTCGCGCATGTGATGAACGGAAAATATCACCTCATCAACACCGGCGGCGATAAGATAATCAAGCATATATTCAAGGAATGGGCGGCCGGATATATCTGCCATGGGCTTCGGTACATCGGGCAGCAAATGTTTCAGCCTTGTTCCAAAACCACCAACGAGAATGATCGCTTTCATTAGGATACTTTCTGCTTACGTGCCGGGTTATATTCCGCGCCGAATATCTCTTCTTCGATAATGCTGCAGATTATATGGCCGGTTGCAATGTGCCCTTCCTGAATTTTTGGAGTTTCGTGGGAAGGAATGTTGATGCTGTATTTCACCAGCGCGCCAATATCACGGCCATCAGCACCGAGGAAACCAATAGTTATTATGCCCATAGCATTTGCGGCTTTCACCGCTTCAATCACATTGGCACTTCTGCCGGAAGTTGAAAATACGAACAGCATATCGCCTTCCTGGCCGATAGCTTCCACCTGACGCGAGAATGATTTTAAATAGCCATAATCATTGCCGATCGCAGTTAAGGCAGATGTGTCAACCGTTAGCGCTATGCCTTTCAGGCCGGGGCGATCATAGTTCAGCTTGCTCACCAGCTCTGCCGCGAGATGCTGGGAATCAGCAGCACTACCGCCATTACCGCAGAACATTATTTTTTTGCCAGCTTTAAGAACTTCAACACCATGCATGGCGATTTTAAATGAGTTTTGCTGAAAGGAGCTGTCATTTGCCATTTTTTCAAACAGATCACGGGTTTTTTTATATTCAGCTTTGATATATTCCAGCATTTCTAATGGCCCCCGACTATGTCAAACTTGGTTTTCCTTTCATATGCGACTGGTTTTTCACTGAGGAATTTTGTTATATTCTTAACGTTTTTATATTTACGGGCGTTTTTCAGATGGATGAAATCACGACGTAATAAAGATTCGCGTGAGAATTTTGTAGGTATGAAATATGCCACGTGCGAACCTTGATTCTCAAAATCAAAAGGAACCCAAAGAAGATCAGAAAGCGCCTCAAGAACTGCCGGCTGCTTATCTTTCTCGACATAGAATAACAGGAACCCGCCACCACCGGCACCAAGCAGTTTGCCACCCAAAGCACCGGCTTTACGAGCAGAATTGTATATATCATCAATGCAATCTGTGCTTATTGCCGAAGAGATATTACGCTTTAACATCCATGATTCGTGCAGCAAACGACCAAAATCATTAAGTTCACCATTGCTGGTTAGGATACCGGTTGCCTGCTGAACCATGTTATACATTTCAGATAATTCGGCATATTTGTTAGGAATGGCAGCAATCTTGTTTTTTGCGATATCAGATGCAGTACGTGCAATGCCGGTAAAGAACAGCATTAAATTACCATTAAGTTCAGTTTTGCGCTGTTCTGATACCAACACCGGATCAACCTGGAAACTGCCATCGCGATTAATTATGGTTTTGTTAAGCCCGCCATATGCTGCAGCTATCTGATCCTGAACGCCGACATTTTCTTTTAAAATCTGCCTTTCAAAGTGAACCGCCTCAGCTGCAAGCTGCTGCTTGGAAGACATTTCACCACGCAGACCGTGAATAGCATTAAGAAAACCAACCGTGAATGCCGAACTTGAGCCAAGCCCTGAACGCGCCGGCAGATCGCCCTTGTGGAATAATTCAATACCACGCTTTATCTCAAGCGTTCTTAAAACTTCACGCACGACCGGATGTTTGATCGCGCTTATCTCATCTTCTTCTTCGATCTGGTTCCAGACGATACGATGCTTTTTGTCAAAGAATGGAGCTTTATATGAACAGATAAGCGTGCAAGCATGATTGATCGTGGTAGAAAGAACTGCACCGCCATGTTTCTCATACCAAGTATGATAATCGGTACCGCCACCGAAAAAGGATATCCTGTATGGAGTTCTGGTTATTATCATTTGATATTATATTGGGCTGACAAATCCATTTAAAACGAAATCATCAGAAATACAATGAAAACATTAAATATCCTTAATGTTGAAAGCAGTTCTTATATAGGAGATGTAGTTAATATGAGGATTTATGGTGGAGCTAAGCGGAATAACCTCGAACTCCACAATGCAACTATTACAATCGATTATCTCACTTAACAAAGCCTTTGACCATAAACTGGAACTGAATGGCAAAAGTTTCAAATGGGAGCCGCTGGCCTTGGCTGCGTAAGGTTTGTAGTTGTTCTATGTTGGCTGCATGTTTTTTATTGAGGAAAATGCTCAATATGCATTTCGGCGGTGCGCCCAAAATAGACGACACGTTTACCCGGGAATGAGACGATGTACCCTGCACATCCCGCCGCCCTGACTTTTTCACAAAAACCCTTATAGGTATAGCCAGGAGCCTGCTGCTGCGCTCCTTTTATGGCCGCCTGTATTGTGGGAGCAGCAAATTCTTTAGCAACCGGGGTTGCGCATGGAGGCATGGTTATTTCAAAATCACCGCCATCCACCAAGTAATAGGTTGCCGCGCCGCGTAAGTAATCGATATGGTAGCTTTCAAAGCCATTTTGAATGAGCGTTTTTACGACCTCCGGAAAGCTCATCGTGGCACTAAAAGCAGCGTCTAAAGATTTTTGAGCAATGATTTTGTGATTCTCGTTCATGGTTATTTTCTCCGTTTTTTGGTTAAGTTGTAGGAATGGATTTGATGGCCAGGTCCTCTGAAAGACTGCGCAAAATATGTAGTAAAAATTTTGAATCTTTGGCCGATAGCGAGGCAAAACATTCCTGATCATTTTGATTGGCCAGGGTTGCTAATTCCGGCACCAGTTTTTCGCCTTTTTTGGTCAGGCTGATGATTTGCGCCCGCCCATCGCTCAGGTCAGGAGTACGAATTACCAGTGATTTAGCGATCAAACGGTCAGCAAGTTTGGTAACCGCGCCTTTGGTCATACCCATCTGTTCAGCGACAGTGCTTGGAGCAAGCGGTTTTTGCCCATATAGCAATCGCATCACAACCCACTCAGCAACCGCTATGTCCCTGGCAGCAAGTTTATGTGCAAAAGTATGCGAAACACGATTGGATACAGATCGTAACCAATAGCCTATGTGATCTTCCAACGAACTAATTTCTTTTATTTTGGACATACCAGCCCCATTAGTTGACAAGGAAACTATATTACCATTTAGTTTCCTTGTCAACTATTATCTCAATGCCACTTTTTATAGTGGTGCATAATTGATGGAGCATTATGAAATGCACCGACCTTACACCGTATAGCAAGGCTTGTGACTATTGGTGTTCGATTTTCAGTGAAGAAATGGTGGAGCTTAGCGGGATCGAACCGCTGACCTCTTGCATGCCATGCAAGCGCTCTCCCAGCTGAGCTAAAGCCCCGTTAATTCGGAGTTAGTAGATAATATATCTGAATTAGAATTTAAAGAGTTTTATAGGGTTACATGGCAGGAAAATTATCTTCTTCGCCCGGATTAATGCCAGATTCAATCAAGCTGAGTTTTCCACCCACGAAAGAAATCTGTTGACGTTTAGGAGTAGGATTTTGCCCGGTTCTCTTTTTTATGAAATTTGTTCCCCTATCTTTTTTAACTAACGCCTTGACCTCATTTTCCGGTGACTCAAGCCCCTTCTTTTTTATATATATCTGCATTGCCCGGCCCCAATCTTCAAAGTTGAAGAATTTATTACATACATCGTATATTGGCTTTGTTAACGGATTATATTTATCGCGTCTTTGCTGCTGTACATCAGCGCGAGCTGCTTCAAGTTCTTCTGGCGTATTATATCTTTCCTGATGTTTTACGTTTATATTTTTTAAACGTGCGGTACTGGTATTATCATGTTGATCAAGGAATTTCTCAGGCGCGTAAACTATCAATATCTCAGGTGGAAGAGTTTCAAGCATATGCAGTATGTGCTCCTGATAGACCTGATGTTTTTTCTCTAATATTACTGGATCACCATGAGCTTTCTTAATGCCTGGAGGATAATCAGGCTGGCGGTTGAGTGCTTCCAAACGGCGTATATTAAGATCGGAGTAACCAAGCTCTCTCAATTTATCGAGTGTAATCTTTTCATCTTCTACGGCATCATGAAGAATCGCACAGATAGCGAGATCTTTCCTGAGTTGCGGGTCATCTGTGTGAGGGAGGTTGGCGAGTATGCGAAGCATATGGCGGTGCTTCGGCTGCTTGGATTGATCAAGCTCATCACCATAAAGGCTTAACATTAATTTATAGGTCTCAAGAACTGTAGGTTGACCATCATTATGCTCAAGGCCATGCGACTCGATGAATTCGGCGATGTTATGAAGTTTTATATCAGCTATCAAATATCCCCCGGGTTTTTGACAGGCGCCTTATAACATTTAACTTACCATAAAGCGAGCAAAAAAGCTATAAAAATAGCTTAAGCTTCAATGCCTTAATTTGGGAATGATATGATTTGATATTATTATTAGGGAGATTGGCTTAATGCCCGCCTGAGACCATATTACGGGTCGCTTCCGGCAGACGAACGACCAAACCATCAAGCGCATCAGATACCATGATCTGGCAGCCAAGGCGTGATGTCATCGTTAGACCGAATGCAAGATCAAGCATATCCTCTTCTTCCTCTTTCGCTGCAGGAAGGCCTTGATAGCGCGATTCATCTTCAATGATAAGGTGGCATGTTGAGCACGCAAGCGAGCCTTCACATGCGCCTTCCAAAGGGACATCATTTTTGTGAGCAACTTCGAGCAATGAAATGCCGTTCGGTGCATCGACCGTTTTGCTTTCACCATTGCCCCATTTAAAAGTAATTTTTGCCATATTAAAATTCATTAACTTTTTTACCGGTCAAATAACCTTTTAAGGCTTCATTGACCCTTGCATCAGCAAAATCCTGTGCAACCGCATCAAGATTCTTAACTTCAATATCAATCAGGTCTCGGTTAGTGCCAGCCATTGCGGCTTTTAAAACTTCAACCTGCTTATAAATTCTATCCTTATATTCATTTGCTATCAAATTACCATCATTTTTAAGGGCCGACTCTAAAGTTTTGATGACAATATCCGCTTCAACACGGCTTTCCTGCAATAAACGCGCCATTATATCGTTCTTTGCAGTTTCCATTGAGGTAACCAGAATTTTCTCCATTTCATCGGCATCAAGGCCATAGGAAGGCTTAACTTCGATCTCAGCATGGGTGCCGGTAGTTTCTTCTTTTGCCGCCACAGTCAATATACCATCAGCATCAAGCATGAAGGTAACTTCAATAACGGCAGTGCCTGCCTGCATCGGTGGAATGTTTTTCAGTTCAAAACGTGCAAGGCTGCGACAATCAGCGGCAAGCTCACGCTCACCCTGAAGCACATGTATGCTCATGCCGGTCTGGCCATCTTCATAGGTAGTGAATTTTTGCGATGCACTGACCGGAATCGGTGTATTGCGCTGCACCAGCACTTCCATCAACCCGCCATAAGTTTCAAGCCCGAGCGAAAGCGGCGTTACATCAAGCAGCAGATTATTGGAACCTTTCGTTAAAGCTTCCGCCTGGATCGCAGCACCCATTGCCACAACCTTATCAGGATCAATATCAGAAAGCGGCAGTTTGCCGGTCAACTGCTCGATCTTTTTGCGTATCAGTGGAATGCGCGTTGAACCGCCAACAAGAACTACACCATCAAGTTTATTGTGCAGAAGTTTCGCATCTTTCAGCACGCCTTCAAATATGGTTATGGTTTTATCGGCAAGATAACCAATTGCCTGTTCGAATTCAGATTTTGTGATTTCGATCTCTGTATTTTTGAATTTTTCTTTGGCTATATCGTTATAGGTTAAGTCTTCCTTCACCTGACGAGCCAGAGATTTTAATTCTGAAAGCGAAGCCTCAAGATTGAATTTTGTTTTTATATATTCTGCGAGAAGGAAATCAAAATCATCACCGCCAAGAAGTGTATCACCACCGGTCGCAACAACTTTAAAAACACCCATCTGCATTTTCAAAATCGATACATCGAACGTGCCACCACCCAGATCATATATCGCAAATGTGCCTTCCGCACCTTTATCTAAGCCATAAGCAAGCGCTGCTGCGGTTGGTTCATTTATCAGGCGAAGAACTTCAATATTAGCAAGTTTTGCGGCATCTTTCGTTGCAGCGCGCTGTGAATCATTAAAATATGCCGGAACTGTTATCACAGCTTTAGTAACTTTTCTCTCCAGCGCTTTTTCAGCATTTTTTTTGAGTTTCTTTAAAATCTCTGCAGAAATTTCTACCGGTGTGAATTCCTTACCATTCAATTTCAGGCGAATGATCTTTTTTGAATTTTCCTTATCAACATCAAAACCGAAATCAGCGATGATATTTTCTGCCTCTTTATAACCCAGGCCCATCAGGCGCTTGATCGAGGAAAGTGAGTTCTCAGAAACTTTGCCGATCTCAAAACCATTTTCAGCAACTGAAAGAACTGATGGCACGATGAACTTATCATTCTCATCATGGATAACCTGTGGCACCTCATCATGCGAAATCGCAACCAGTGAGTTGGTCGTGCCCAAGTCAATACCAACCGCAACCTCATCACCTTCATGCGGCATTGGCGTTTCACCAGGTTCATGTATTTGCAGCAGATTTATCATTTATATTTTTCCAGTTCTTCTTCTAGCTTCTGCAGATATTTCATGCGTATCGCAGCTTCTGCCGCCTCATCTAACTTATTACTTTTATAGAAGCCATTAAAATCCGCTTTTGATGATTCAAATTCGCCTTTAACACGCTCTAATATTTCCGCCTTGGTATACATGCCCGTTTCAATATCTGCGGCGAGTTCACGAAGTTCCATCTGCTCAGAAAGCAGTGCATGTGATGGCTGGTGGGTATTATTTTTTTCCTTATTGACCAGAATGCCTTTGCTCTCTAGCAGGCTTTCAGCCCGCTTTACATCATCACTGAGAACCTGATAGGCTTCATTTATATCAGCAGATTTTTGCAAGAATTTCTGTTTTTCCGCATCAGGTTTTCCAACCGCCCTATCCGGGTGATGCTGCATCTGCAGCGCAAGATATTTATCCTCGAGCTTATCTTTATCGATCTCATATTCATCTTTAAAACCAAAAAGTTCAAAGAAGTTTATCATTGACTACCTATAAATAAAACCCATGAAGCGCACATAGAAACAGCCATTAGCGGGATTTTAAACCAATATCTTAAACTGGTGCGATGTTTGATTAATACGTATAAAAAATAAATTACAAAAAATAGAAAATTGGGCAGGATTAAGAGCGCTCCTATAGCAATATAATCTACACCAAAGATCATGAGATCATGTGAATGGATATTAACTAAAGCCAATAAAAGTGTCACTATTGGCAAAGAAAAAGTAATTACCAATAATATTTTTAACATCTTTCTTTTCATGTTGTGCCTATACGTGGAAAGATTCACCGCAGCCGCAACGGCCTTTTTCGTTCGGATTAACGAATACAAAACCCGATTTCATTTTCTCTTCAACGAAATCCATTGTTGTACCGATCAAGTATAGTGCTGCTTTAGGATCGATGATCACGCGCACGCCTTTATCCTCAACCACATCTTCAAATTTATTGACTGAATCAGCATATTCAATTGTATATGCAAGGCCTGAGCAGCCGCCCTTTTTTACGCCCACACGAATTCCTTCGGAAGGCTTTCCGCGTGAAGACATCAGAACTTTTATTCGTTCCGCTGCTGCATCAGTTATTTCAATCGCTGCTTTCATTTTTATATTCGTTTTTATTATAATTTAAAACCGACCACGCCAGCGCAAATACCCATCCAAAAAATGTCATTCCTAGAAATAAATTAACTACAAATATCGCTGCAGTATTTTTATGTTTTCTGAAAACCGCTATAATGGTTGGAATGAAATAAATAATCACAAATCCTATAAACAAACCTATACCCAAACCTATTCCCAGGCCTAAGAATTCCGGATGATTTACTGCTGTTGCGTTCATTATTTACTTTCGTTCTTCTGTTTATAATCAGCAATCGCGCTTTTAATCGCATCTTCCGCAAGCATAGAGCAGTGAATTTTAACCGGTGGCAATGAAAGCTCCTGCGCGATCTGCGTGTTTTTTATTGCTGCAGCTTCATCTAAAGTTTTGCCTTTGATCCACTCAGTTGCAAGTGATGATGATGCAATCGCAGAACCACAGCCGAAGGTTTTAAACTTTGCATCTTCGATCACGCCATTGTCATTCACTTTGATCTGCAGTTTCATAACATCACCACATGCAGGCGCGCCGACAAGGCCGGTGCCAACGTGAGCATCTTTCTCATCCATCCTGCCGACATTACGAGGATTCTCATAATGATCGATAACTTTATTACTATATGCCATATACCTTCTCCTTATTTCCCATTAATTAATGTGCAGCCCATTCGATTTTAGTTATATCAATGCCATCCTGTTTCATATCCCAAAGCGGGCTCATTTCGCGCAGTTTCTGAACATTGTTCTTTACGATCTCGATCGCGGCATCAACTTCCGCATCGGTAGTGAAGCGGCCGAAACCAAAACGAATTGATGTGTGCGCAAGGTCATCACCAACACCAAGCGCATGCAGAACATATGATGGTTCCAGACTTGCAGAAGTACATGCAGAACCTGATGAAACCGCCAAACCGCGGATCGCCATCAACATGCTTTCGCCCTCAACATAGGCAAAGCTTAAATTGATATTGCCCGGAAAGCGCTGCTCCTTATCGCCATTGAGATAAACTTCAGCGATATCTTTCACCATTGTGTTGTAAAATTTATCAAAATATTTTTTGAGTTTTTTATATTCATCATGCATTTCAAGTTTCGCAATGCGCGCAGCTTCACCCAAACCAACAACCAGAGGAGTTGGCAGAGTGCCCGAGCGGAAGCCCCTTTCCTGCCCACCACCGTTGAATAGTGGCTCAAGGCGAACACGCGGGCGACGGCGAACATAAAGCGCACCAACACCTTTCGGCCCATAAATTTTATGACCGGAGATCGATGCAAGGTCGATATTCATTGCCTCAACATCAATATCAATTTTACCGAAAGCCTGTGCGATATCAGTGTGGAAGAACACGCCTTTAGCGCGGGTGATCTTGCCTATCTCTGCCAAAGGTTGGATCACGCCGATCTCATTATTCACACCCATTACAGAAACAAGAATTGTATCTTCACGGATGGCATTTTTCAAAACTTCCAGATCAAGCAGGCCACTCGGCTGCACCGGAAGGTAAGTTACTTCGAAACCTTCAACTTCCAAATGGCGAGCAGCATCCAACACGCATTTATGTTCAGTTTGAACGGTGATGATATGCTTCTTTTTATCGCCATAAAAATGCGCGACACCTTTCAGCGCCATATTATTTGACTCAGTTGCACCTGATGTGAAGATTATCTCTTTCTCATTTGCATTTATAACTGATGCCACATGCTCACGTGCCTGCTCAACGGCATCTTCCGCCTCCCAGCCGTAAGCGTGGGAACGTGAATGCGGATTGCCGAATTTCTCAAGGAAATAAGGTTTCATCGCTTCGAACACGCGCGGATCAAGCGGAGTAGTTGCCTGATAATCTAAGTATATCGGGCGTTGTGGTGTATTATTTTTCTTTAATTCATTTGCCATATTATTTCCTTAAACCCCTTTATGCTGCCTTTTTTCCTTTATTTTTTTCATATATTTCCTGCCATACAGATAGGAATTTTTTTGCCTCTTCCAAGGTGTTGTTCCACCCTAAAGATATGCGAATTGCACATTGCGCCTTATCCTGCGCAACGCCCATTGCCGTCAGCACATGCGACGTTACCACACGGCCGGATGTGCAGGCAGAGCCTGCCGATATTGCAATACCTTTCAAATCAAGATTAATTAACTGCGTTTCAGAGTTGCTTGGCTTCAATGAAACAGAAATCGTGTTTGGAAGCCTTGGCGATTTAGTGCCATATATCTCAGCTTCCGGGCTAATCTCTAAAATACCTTTTTCGATATATTCACGGATCTCATTCACTTTCGCTGATTCAGCTTTCATGTTCACGGTCGCTTCTTCAAGTGCTGCTGCCATGCCAACTATCGCCGCCAGATTCTCAGTTCCAGCGCGAAGATATTTCTCCTGGCTGCCGCCATGAATGAACGGAACTATTTCAAGGCCCGATTTAACCACCAGTGCCGCTGCACCTTTTGGCCCACCAAATTTATGAGCTGATATGGTTGCCATATCACAGCCTAGTGAATTGAAATCGAATTCAACTTTGCCAACACTTTGTGAAGCATCAATATGCAGGAAGCCGCCATTAGCGAAAACTATATTGGCAATTTCACGAACAGGCTGGATAACACCGGTTTCATTATTCGCATGAATTATTGAAACGATATATTTCGTGCCCTTAAGCGCTGCTGTTATTTCCTGCAATTTCTCAAACACCACAATGCCGTTTTCATCAACCGGAATAAGTTGATTGCGCATATAACTTGCTGGTTTTGAAATTGATGGGTGCTCAGCTTCGCTAACCACAACCGTTTCAATGCCTTTAATGCACACCAGCGCCATATTGTTACTTTCAGTACCGGATGAAGTGAACAACACAGTTGCGCCTTCAGCCGAGATAAGTTTCTGGATTTTATTGCGCGCATCGGTCAAAAGTTTTTTCGCTTCACGTCCATAAGAATGGATCGAAGATGCGTTAAGCGGCTGTTTTATGATTGCAGCCATAGCATTGAAGGCAACATCACGAAGTGGTGTTGTTGCGTTATGATCAAAATATATGTTATCTCTTGCAGCCATTAATTTATTGTCGCCCTTTGCTCAAAATTTGTTTTGCAGATTTTATTGTTTACTACATCATTGAGTGAAATAGATTCGAAATAATTTTCGATATGCTGGCTCAAACCTTCCCAAAGATCATGGGTTGCGCATTTGCCTTTCTCACCCATGCATGCCGGCGCTTCACTGCCACAGCGTGTCATTTTGATTTTCTCTTCAACCGCATTGATGATATCTGCGATGTGGATTTCACTGCATGGTTTATTAAGCGCATAACCACCACCAGGGCCACGTTGAGATTTCACCAGGCCGGAATTTTTCAGCTTGCAGAAGATCTGCTCAAGATATGCAACCGTGATATTCTGGCGTTCTGCGATATCTGCAAGAGTTACAGCCTTGCATTCCTTGCCCTCGATAAAGCGGTTCTGCGAGGCGATATCAACCAGCGCCATAACTGCATATCTGCTTTTTGTGGTTAGCATCATATAACTATCCAATCCTCTGCTGATTTTTCGATATCGGTGCTTTGGCCTTCAAGCTCGCTCACTTTCGCTTTCAAAGTTCTGATCTCTTTTATCAGGTTATCAATCTGCACCTGACGTGAATCGATCTCACCCGCTGAAGTT
The DNA here is from genome assembly GCA_048498735.1 of Pseudomonadota bacterium. GTDB lineage: Bacteria > Pseudomonadota > Alphaproteobacteria > Rickettsiales > UBA8987 > JAMHZE01. The sequence goes on along the minus strand of JBEHXK010000002.1, from coordinate 172,020 downwards.
GCGGCATAGGCTTTGAATTTATCGTAATTATCAACCTGTTCCTTACGCACAACTTTACGCGCAGGAATGCCAACCATTATAGCACCCGGTTCAACATCAGTTACCACGACAGCATTAGAACCGATCTTAGCGCCATCACCGATGTTAATAGCGCCAAGCAATTGCGCGCCTGCACCAACCACAACATTATCGCCCACATGCGGGTGACGTGATGCGCCCTTAATCGCATCCTGCGGGGAAACACCACCAAGCGTTACACCGTGATATATCGTTACATTATCGCCGATAATTGCGGTTTCACCGATCACTACGCCCATGCCATGATCAATGAACAGGTTTTTACCTATCGTTGCGCCAGGGTGAATCTCGATCCCCGTGATAGCACGAATGATATATGACAAGAAACGTGCAAGAACGTAAAACTTCTTTTTCCAAAGCCTGTGAGTAATGCGGTGAACAAGCACCGCGTGAAAACCAGGATAGCATAGATAAATTTCCAGGCGGCTTTTCGCCGCCGGATCGCGTGCAAAAAATGAATCAACTTCTTCTTTTATATTTCTAAACATTTCCCTTAAGCCACTTATTAAATTTATGTTTTTTCCAGACTTTTGAATTTTTTCCTTTAAATTTCCAAAGCCAGCCTCTATATAGTTTTCGGGTCTATATTATACTTCGGTTATCTATAATACCCAAGTAAATTAGTCAACTATTTTAACACATTGATTTTATGCCAGAAATTATCATTCCAGGTCCTGAAGGTCGAATAGAAGGTAGATATCACCATAACGAGGACAGGAATGCACCTGTGGCATTGGTTCTGCATCCGCACCCGAAACATGGCGGAACAATGAATAATAAGGTTACTTACAGCCTTTATAAAGCTTTTGCGGTGAATGGTTTTTCTGTTCTGCGCTTCAATTTCCGTGGCGTTGGCCGCTCTGAAGGAACATTTGATAATGGTATCGGTGAATTAACCGATGCTGCAACCTGCCTGGACTGGCTGCAAAAAATTAACCCGGATGCATCAACATTCTGGGTCGGCGGTTTCTCGTTCGGTTCATGGATCGCTTTACAGCTTCTAATGCGCAGGCCGGAACTTGAAGGCTTCGTGGCGATATCACCTCCTGCAAACCTATATGATTTCTCATTCCTTTCACCTTGCCCGCGCAATGGCTTGATCATTCAGGGTGATGAAGATTCTATCGTTGAAGAAGCTGCAGTTCGCAAACTTGCAGATAAACTGAATTCAACCCGTGATATTGAAGTTGATTACCGCATCGTTCGCGGTGGTGACCACTTCTTCCGTGGGCAGCTTGATGAGCTTGAGGAAAACCTGATCCAGTATATCAAGATATACTCTGAACCGCTGAAAAAACGCGGTCGTATCAAGCTTGATAAAAAACGCCGCCAGCTGCCAAAAACCAGCTAACCATCTAATCTTTAATTCTTTTAGTTCAAAGTTTAACAATAGTTAATATTCTGTTAACCATTGTTAGATATAATTAACCCTATGCAATATGAGGGATTATGACAAAATCATACCACGACCAGATATCGGAAGTTAATAATCAGTTAGATGAGATGCAGAAGAATGGCTCGATCAAAACCGTTGAGGATGCCAATAATTATCTCAAAGATTATATAAGTAAAAATCCTGATACTGACCCAAGATTGGTAAAATTCCTTAATGAAGAGATCACTAAAAGTGCGGATAAAAACTTCAATCTGGATGTAATGAAGGATGATTTATATAAAAGACTAGGAAGCATAGAGTTCAATACAGAAGGTGATCGTATAAGATTAAAAAATGAAACAGATGAACATTATAACGATAGGGTAAAAGGATTTAAAGAATTTGAATATAATCAGGCAAATAATACAGTTGATACAATAAGTTCTATGAAAGATGAGGATGTCAGCAAATATTCCTATGCGGCTAAAATGGATGCCATGAGGGATATAATTATTGGTTTTAATGCCGACGATAACCAAATAAATGCAGACGAATATAAAAAGATATTAAGCACAGCAAAGAAACTTGGCCTGGAAATGACTCCTCGCAATGCCGATGGCAAATATGATGATATCATAGTTGGAAAAGAAGGCGCAAATTATTTCCCGGTAACATTTTCTGATGATAAAATCGGTAAAAATGACAAGGGCGGCAATACACTCGGCTAGTGTTATATAAAAATCAAAACTTGCCTTCGGGCATTATCGTACTAGATTAACCTTAGTTTAACTAATGGAGAATCTAAATGACAGTTCTATACACCGCACATGCAACAGGAACAGGCGGCCGCGAAGGCGCTGTTTCAACTGATAATAAGGCACTTGACCTTAAAATCGCAAAGCCTGGCAGCTCTGCCGGCACTAACCCTGAACAGCTTTTCGCATGCGCATATGCGGCATGTTTCGGCGGCGCAGTTGGCGCAGTTGCAAAAAACAATGGCGTTGATGCAAGTGCTGCAAAAGTTCACGCAGATGTGACGCTGAATAAAGATGATAGCGGCTTCTTCATCGGCGCAACTTTAAATGTTGATCTGCCTGGCGTTGAAAAAGCGACTGCGGAAAAGATCGTGAAAGAAGCGCATGAGATGTGCCCTTATTCAAAAGCGACTCGCGGAAATATCAAAGTTGAGTTGAAAGTTAACAATGAAGTACTTGCAAAAGCTGCTTAAGTTCTAGCCATTCACTTTAAATAATTCGCCACCGGTTGCGGAAGCAGTTTTGCTGATAACGCCGGTGGTTGAAGTGAAGGTTATCGGCAGATCTAGCATTGATCTGATTCCTAAAAATGCAAAGCCCTGCGCTTCAATAAAATTCGCATCAAGATCAACATTCACACGGCTTATAGGCTGAACCTTACCGGAAAATATCTCATCAAAGCGGCGCATAAAATATTTATTATGCACACCACCACCACATATATACCAGTTGCGCGGCTCATCTGGCAGATGTTCCTGCGAACGCGCGATCGCCTGCACTGTGAATTCAGAAAGCGTTGCGACCTTATCGGCAAATAGCAGATATTTATATTCGCCCTGAAGCTGGTTAGAAACCATGTGCGTGAATTGATTGCGATCAAGCGATTTCGGCGGCTTACGGGTAAAATAAAGATTATTGAGAAGCAGGTTCAGCAAATCTTCGCTCACCTTTCCATCACTCGCAACCTTGCCCTCTTCATCAAAATGCTGACCGGTATTTTCAAAAATAATATCATCTATCAGCGCATTACCGGGCCCGCAATCAAATGCGATGAGATTATTATTATCGATATATGTGATGTTAGAAACACCGCCGATATTCACAACCGCAGCAGGGTATGATTTTTCAGGAATAACAGCCTTATGATAAAGCGGCAGAAGTGGTGCGCCCTGCCCGCCAAGCTTTACATCATTCACGCGAAAATTACACACAACATCAATGCCGGTGCGTGATGCCAGCAATTGGCCATCGCCGATCTGCCACGTGAATTTTTCATGCGGGCGATGATCTACCGTGTGGCCGTGAAAGCCGATTACATCTATTTCTGCAGGATGAAGCTTTGCATTTATCAGCAACTCTTCAACCGCATCAGCGTGAAGCTTAGTGATGTCGCGCTCAACTTCCTTAATATAAAATTCACTGGGTTTTTCACCACTATCAGCCTGAATTTCTGCAATGAGTTTGCGTATTTTTAATTTCAGCCAACCTGGATATTCCTTGAAGTGTGTTGCACCGAATTCGAGAATCTTATCGCCATCAGATTTTATTATGGCAGCATCTATGCCATCCATGGAAGTGCCGCTCATCAGGCCAATAGCCTGGTAGATACCATCTGTTTTTCTGGCGGTGAATCTCTGCATTGGAATCCTTATCCCTTAAACCAAGGATACAGGCCAATTTTGCTAATACAAGGAATTAGTATACGCGTTTTTTAGGCGGAACAACCTGCACTTCATCAGTGAGGGTTTGCATGTGAACCGGGCGATAATCAATGGTTACTTTGCCCTTATTATCTATCCATGAAAGTGTGTGCTTCATCCAGTTTGCATCATCACGATCCTTGAAATCCTCACGTGCATGGGCACCGCGGCTTTCCTGACGGTTCAGCGCGGAAGTTATCGAAACCATCGCCTGCGGCAGAAGGTTTTGCAGTTCAAGGGTTTCAACCAGATCAGAATTCCAGATCAGGCCTTTATCCTTCACATAGATCTTTTCATTTTCAGAATAGATCTTCTTCATCTCATCAACGCCTTCCTGCATGGTTTTTTCGGTGCGGAATACGGCAGCTTTGGTCTGCATTGTGTGCTGCATCTGCGCGCGGATCTCAGAAGTGTGGATATCGCCTTTTGCATAACGGATTGAATCAAGGCGGGCGACGATGTCATCAACCTTATTTTTGCCAAGCTGCTTATGCGGAGTGTTTTTCTTGATGACCTCACCACAACGGATTGCAGCAGCGCGGCCGAACACGACCAGATCAAGCAATGAATTCGAACCCAAACGGTTTGCACCATGAACTGAAACACAGCCAGCTTCACCAACGGCCATAATGCCAGGAATGATCGTATCAGGGTTGCCATCTTTCAAAGTTACAACTTCACAATGCATGTTAGTTGGTATGCCGCCCATATTATAGTGAACAGTCGGCAGAACCGGAATTGGCTGCTTGGTAACATCAACACCAGCAAAAATTTTTGCGGTTTCAGAAATGCCCGGCAAACGTTCATGCAGAATTTTTGGATCTAGATGATCAAGGTGAAGATAGATATGATCCTTCTTCGGGCCAACACCACGGCCTTCCATGATCTCGATAGTCATTGAACGCGAAACCACATCGCGCGATGCAAGGTTTTTTGCCTTCGGTGCATAACGCTCCATGAAAGCTTCACCTTCAGAATTACGGAGTATACCTCCCTCACCGCGGGCACCTTCCGTGATCAAACAGCCGGAGCCATAAATGCCTGTGGGGTGGAACTGGGTGAATTCCATATCCTGCAGAGGCAGGCCGGCACGCGCCGCCATACCACCACCATCACCAGTACAGGTGTGGGCAGAAGTTGCCGAGAAATATGCACGACCATAACCGCCAGTCGCAAGAATAACCATATGTGCGCGGAAAACATGAAGCGTGCCATCATCCAAATTCCAAGCCACAACGCCTTTGCATGAGCCATCATCATCCATGATTAGATCAAGCGCGAAATATTCCACAAAGAATTTTGCCTTATGCTTCAGGCTTTGCTGATAGAGCGTGTGCAGGATCGAGTGACCTGTTCTATCCGCCGCAGCGCAGGTGCGAACAGCCGCTGGGCCTTCACCATATTCAGTGGTCATACCACCGAAAGGGCGCTGATAAATTTTGCCTTCCTTAGTACGCGAAAACGGCACGCCATAATGTTCAAGTTCAAGCACCGCAGGGATTGCATGTTTGCACATATATTCAATTGCATCCTGGTCTCCCAGCCAGTCAGAACCTTTGATGGTATCGAAATAATGCCAGCGCCAGTCATCTTTGGTCATGTTGCCAAGCGCTGCGGAAATGCCACCCTGAGCCGCAACCGTGTGAGAGCGCGTCGGGAAAACTTTTGTTATGCACGCAGTTGAAAGCCCCTGTTCAGAAAGGCCAAGGGTTGCACGCAAACCAGCGCCACCGGCGCCAACTACAACAACATCATATTCGTGATTAATTATATTATAAGCCATGGTTTAAGACCTGTAGATATGAATTAGCGACACAGTGCCAACAAGGAAAGCGGCTATATCAGCAGCAGCGGTTAAATAGATCGCAGCGTGGCGAACGCAAAGATTGTGAATATAATCTTCATAAACAACTTTCATCGCCAGGAATGTATATAACGCAAAGCTGAACAGCAGCGCAATTATCAGGCCCATATTCACCGGCTCACCCACGAACGCGCCAAAGCTTGCATAATGGCCTTTAGAGAACAGAACCAGATTAACAACCAGCCAGATCAATAATGGAATTGAAACCAGGCCGGCGAACCTTTCAAGCAGCCATTCACGGCTTGCATGGTGGTTTTGAAAATGTGTATTTTTATCAGCCATTAGAGAATCCCGAAATAGATTATCAGAGCAGTTAAAATTAATGTTGTTACAATTGAAATAACGGCTGTTTTATATGCAGTTGTTATGAAGAATCCGCGGCCCGTATCCCACACTAAATGGCGAATTGTTGCACACACCCAATATGAAGCCGCAAGTGCATAACCGCTTAAAACTATTTTTGCCAGTATCTGGCCAGTGGAATCATTTTTCAGCCAGTTTGCCAGTGGGCAATGTTCAATATATGAATAATCAGCCAGAATTGCTGCAAAACCGACCAAGCCGAAGAATAGCGCTACTATGCTTGCACGGTGCGCAATAGAAAGCATCGATGTGAATTGCGGCTTATAAACCTGCAGATGCGGCGACAAAGGCCTAGGGCGCGCCGTATAATTGCTATTGTTTGAAGTGTTATTTGCCATATCGGCTGGAATTAATAGAACTATAAGGGCAAATTTTCAAATGGAAAATTATTATTTAGAGATGATATTGCCCATTAGGTGGCATATTTGCTTAATTACAGCTTGAAAAGCATTTGTTTGGGAAAATACTGATGAGGGCTCTTTAACAGCACCACTTAAAAGAGTATTCAAGTTTTTTGCAATATTGTCAGATCCTTTTATAGCATGCTTAACATCCTGTTTGTCGAAAGGCATTTCAGCAAATTGAAGGCCACTATCTTTCCCCCAATTATACGAAATAACAGGTATATCGTGCTTAAACTCTTTTTTGATAAATGTTTTAAACGCCAAGGCATGTAACGGTGTTGTTTCCCATGGCGATCTTATACTCCAGTCGCTCATGCTAGTGCATATTACTGCTTCAATATCTTTTATATTATTTATATTTGCTATGGTTTCTGTAACAGCTGGAAGATCAGGATCTATCAGCGTCGCTCTTCGATGATAAGCTTTCATTCCCATTTTATCAATTTGCCTCCAAGATTCATCAATCGCTTCAAGGCACCTAGTATTTTTTTCTGCAGATACATCAGAAGGAACCGCTATATAGCCCCCAGCCTTACGAAAACCGCTTTCCTGCAATTTCTGTATATCATCTGTTTCGGGGAAAATTGAAGTATGTATTATACCCCTTCCCCCTTCATTATCGCATTCGAAACTTCCGGTTAAATTCGCCGCTGTGTATAGGAGATCAACTTTTCTAGCATCCGCTACTATCCCCACCCTATTTTTTATTTCGTATAATCTCATTGCATACCCTGCTTTAAGGGAAGAACACGTAATGTGCCTCAAAGCGCCTTTATCATCAGCATATTTTATATAATCCTTAAAAGTTAAAGGTTCCTGCCCTTCTTCATATATCTCCTGTGTATATTGCGAAAGTATATGCACTAACATATAACCGCTTTCAGAAAGATCTTTAATGTTAGAAGGAAGCTTTATCAATTATACCCCCCCTATAATTTTCCTCATTTTATTCTCGATTTATCAATTCTTCTGCAAGCTGCAGACCCTGTTTTGATCCCATTGCTTTAAGGCTAGTTTCCGGAGTTCTATCAAATGCAGCCTCGATATTGGCAATGAATTCCGGGCCAAAAGCTTTTGAATCTGGCAGATTCTCGAGCGCAAAAATAATCTGTCCTTTATTTATATTGGCGATCTCACTCACACGCGGCAATGAAAGATCATTCTCCGGCTTTTTTTCATAATGAATTATAGGCAGATCAACACCATAATTTTTCTTCATTACACCTTTTAGGGCCAAGGCGAATAGAATATCATTATCTATGCTGTTAACATGTTCAGTGTGTAATATGATAGCATTAAAATCTTTCATATCATTTATGTTAACCAAACCCTCTGTTACTAATGGATAGCCACCAACACTATCTGTCCTTTTATGATATTCATCAAAGCCTATCTTATCTATCTGCCTCCAACCTTCTTCTATCGCCGCAATACAACGCTTATTTTTCTCAGGCGAAACAGAGCAATCAACTACAAAATCAGCCACTATGGAAAGCGGTGCTTTATCCATTTCCTGGATCTTATCTGTTTCCGGAAATATGGAAAGGTTACTAAGGGCAATCATTTTACCAGGCAATAAAGGCGTATTAAAAATCAGATTCGGGGCATTATAAATATGATCAATATTGCGCGCATCAAATCCCAAACCCACTCTATTTAGCAGAGAGAATAACTGCATCGGATAACCCTCCCTCAATGATGAACACGGCAGATCACCAATTTTTATCTGCTCATTGTCCCCCCCTAAAATAAGGTATGAATGCTTTTACAAACTCCTTGGCAGGCGTATTTATGTTTTTTGTAAAAAATTTATTTTTATTATCCAGATCATAGCCACGTTCAAGCATGGTGGCCATCATATAACCACTGGAATATGATTCTGCCAGATCGCCGCTTAATGGTTTTATTTCTGCGAAGGTCATTATCTATCCCTGAAGTTTTCAAGGTTAATATTTTTCAGGCTATCTTTCCAGGAAGTAACTTCGCCTTTGGCTGCCTTTTCTTTCAAATGCCCAAACACCCTGCTTACCATGCCGGCATAAGTACCCTTCTCAAGCGCCTCAATACGCTGCTGGTGCGTTGGATGATAATCATTAGGGTCATGATTTAATATATTATCAATTGGCGTAGAATCAATTTTCCCTTGAATTGCTACCTGTTTGCCGAATATATGCGCCGCCACGGCATCGCTGAAATATTCTTCCAGCGTGAGAATATCCTGCCTATCAGCAAAGGCTGTCTGGCCGGCCTCGTGGCCAATCGAGAACTTATAGCCAGGCAGCATGGCATTCAAATTATGCGAGGTGCTGGAATCAAGCGCTACGCCGAATGATGTAGGGTTATTGCGGATAAATGCGGTGGTTTTAAAATCAACATCACCATTATGTTTTTTGAAATAAGGATTATCTGCCTGAGGGATGACCACAAAATTATGAGCAAAACCAGTATTTGCAAGACCAGTTTCTTCAGCCAATTTATTATAGAACTCGGCAAGTATATTGCCTGTCACTCTTTTTACTTCCTTCTGCTCGATTTTTGTATCGGGCGATTCGAAATAAACCGTCACTATCGGAGTGGTTTCTGCGTAAGCAGGTTTTTTAAACCTATCAGCAAAGGAAGCAAGCTCAGAATTGAGTATGGCATCGGCAAATATTTTATCGTTTTTTTCCATCTGTTTCTTTCAGTTCAAGCAGCCTTTCATAGGCAGCTTTCTTCTTGATACCATACAACTCATGCGCGAGCTGCGATGCATCTTTGACTGAATTATTATACAACAGATTGGTTAATTTTACGTTAAGTTCTTCATCGGTAAGTGCAATTTTTTCTGACACCTTATTTGATAGTAAAATTACAACTTCACCTTTTACATTAAGTTTATTTTCATCGCCTAATAAATTACTTAAACTATCAGACATAACTTCTTCATATAGTTTAGAAATTTCCCTTACAATAGCGCACTCAATATCACCAAAAACTTCCCTTGCCGAAGCAAGAACATCAGCTATCCTACTACCTCTTTCGAACAGCACAATAGTGGTATCAATCTCTTTAATTTTCTCAAATTGCTTCTTTCTGGCCTCAACCTTAGGCTGCACAAAACCTAAGAATAAAAAACTATCCGTTGGTAACCCGGCAATGGTCAAAGCTGATATAACTGATGATGCACCTGGGAGTGTGGTAACATATAAATTTCTGCTTCTGGCATCCCTTACAAGTTTGAACCCGGGATCAGAAATAAGGGGGGTTCCGGCATCGGAAACCAGTGCTACAATTTTACCCGCTGCCACCTGCCCTAAGATCTCATCACGAACAGATTCATCTGAATGATCATTATAAACACCGAGCTTTTTATTGAGCCCATAATGCTGCAATAGTTTGGCAGTCTGGCGCGTATCTTCGCAGATCACTATATCTGATGCTTTTAAAACCTCTAATGCGCGCAATGTGATATCGCCTAAATTTCCTATAGGCGTCGCGGTGATGTATAAACCTGGTTTCATCTGTTAAAATTTGGTTAAAATTTGAATCAATAATCCTAGGTATATTGCACTTTTTATAGTAAAATGAAAATCAAATTCAGAAACCGGGGGGTTTATATCATGTTTGGGTTCTTTTCCAAAAAAACTGACCAAGTTAAAGCCGGCCAGACCAAAGAGCTAGAGACTATTGTGCAAAGCCTGAATAAAGAATATCAGGCTTATGTTACAACCAATACAAAACCAGTTGCAAAACAGAACAGCAACAATTAAAAAGCTTTCATACACTAATATTTCCTGTGAATGACAAGCAGTTATACCCAGCCTGACACGAAAGGCCATTTTGGCGCATATGGCGGCCGCTATGTGGCGGAAACACTTATGCCGTTAATTCTGGAAGTGGAAAAGGCCTATAATAAAGCCAAGAATGATCCGCAATTCCTGAAGGAACTTGAATATTATAACCGCGTTTTCACCGGCAGACCGTCGCCACTTTTCCTCGCTGAAAGGTTCGGCAAAAAACTGGGCTTGAATAAATTATATTTAAAACGTGAAGATCTTAATCATACTGGCGCGCATAAAATCAATCACTGTCTTGGCCAGATCCTGCTTGCGAAATTAATGGGCAAAACCCGTATCATAGCTGAAACTGGCGCAGGCCAGCATGGCACCGCAACCGCAACCGTATGTGCATTATTTGGTTTGAAATGTGTTGTATATATGGGTGCAAAAGATGTTGAACGCCAGGCGCCAAATGTTTTCCGAATGAAAATGCTGGGCGCAGAAGTTATTCCTGTAACTGCAGGCAGCCAGAGTTTGAAAGATGCAATGAATGAAGCAATGCGCGACTGGGTTTCAAATGTGTATGACACTTATTACCTGATCGGCACGGCAGCAGGCCCGCACCCATTCCCAATGATGGTACGCGATTTCCAGTCTGTGATCGGCACAGAAGCAAAAGAACAGATATTGCAGGCGGAAGGCAGATTACCGGATCGTTTGGTTGCATGTGTAGGTGGTGGATCGAATGCGCTGGGGCTTTTCTATCCGTTCATTGATGATGAAGATGTAAAACTTACTGCCGTTGAAGCGGCCGGCCATGGGCTTGATACAGGTGAAACCGCCGCATCGATCGCGCGCGGAAAACCTGGTGTGCTGCACGGAAATAAAACCTATTACATGCAGGATGAGAATGGCCAGATAATGGAATCGACCAGCATTTCAGCAGGGCTTGATTACCCTGGCGTTGGGCCTGAACACGCATATTTGCACGATATAAACCGCGCGGAATATAAAAGTGCAACCGATAAGGAAGCGCTGGCAGGCTTTAAAATGCTTATGCAGACAGAAGGAATTATTCCGGCGCTGGAATGTTCTCATGCACTTGGTTATATCATCACCAACGCGAAAGAGCTGAAGAACGAACTTATTGTGCTGAACCTTTCCGGCCGCGGAGATAAGGACATCGCAACGGTTTCGAAATATCTTTAGTTAAGCAAGATTATTAGATTTTTCTGCCGTTTTATTATTCAGAAATTCACCAATATATTTGAATAGATTTTTATTGTGCACCAGATCCTGCCCTAATTGGCCGCAAACAACATGGTGATTACCATCAGGATCAAGCAGGTTTTCTTCCAGGAATTTTGTGCGATCGTGTTTGGTTACCATTCGTGGCTTCCACTCGGCATCGTTTAGAAGATAATCACCGAATTCTTTTAAGCGTTCAAATAAATCAAGTGTATGTTGTTCGGCATTCAGGCGTGAAAGCATTTTGCTGCCACCATCTGCAACCATTTTTTCAAACAAATCGTTTTTTATATTTTGAAAAGCGTTTTCCAGGCGTTGGTTGATTTTAGGTGGGATGCTAGATTTCAGCTTATCACCCGCAACAGGAACCATAACTGGGCTATTTTGCTGGGTGATAAGTGTTAAAGGCGAATTATTTTTTTCTAAAGCCTGACCCATAGGGATTAGCCATTAGTGCCGTCTTTCAAGCCATCGCTGTTCTTTGCAACATCCAGAGATTTCAGCTTACGGTGAAGTGCCGAACGCTCCATGCCGACAAAGCTTGCCGTGCGGCTGATATTACCACCGAAACGATTGATCTGTGCAAGCAGATATTGGCGCTCGAAAAGCTGGCGCGCATCACGTAGTTTCAGGCTCATAAGCTCTTTATTGCCAGCGCTGTTATTATCAACGAACTCACCTGCTGATGAAGAAACGATCTCTTTCGGCAGCATTGATGATTTGATGGTTTCGATCGCGTCACCAGGATGAGTGATCAGCATCCACTCGATAACGTTCATAAGCTGGCGAACATTACCCGGCCAATCATATGATTGCAGGGAAATAACTGCTTCTGATGTGAAACGACGCTTAGGATAGTTATAACGCTTGCAGTAATATGCATTCAGATATTCCGCAAGTTTTGGTATATCTTCACGGCGTTCACGCAGTGAAGGGATTTTCAATTCAACAACATTCAGGCGGTGATATAGATCGGAACGAACCTCACCTTCACGAAGTTTTTTATCGAATTCCTTATTATTGGTAGCAGCGATAACACGCACATTCGATTCTATAGGTTTTTTGCCACCTACCCTTTCGAATTTGCCGTCGGTCAGGAATTTTACCAGCTTGCTTTGAGTGCTTTGCGGCAGATTACAGATCTCGCTTAAATATAAAGTTCCACCATTCGCAAGTTCAAGCAGACCGATCTTACGTGCCGGAGCGTTCAGATCACCACTATCTTCAGTGCCGAAAAGAACTGCATCAACTTCGTTCGGCTCGTAATTATATATGTCGAACTTGATGAAACGGAAGTTTGCACGCTTTGATTGGTTATGAATGCTTAGGGCGATAGGTTCTTTACCAGAACCGATCTCACCTTTCAAAAATACCCGGCTTTCGGTTTTTGCGATCTTGTCGATCTCCTGCTTCAGGGTTTTTACAATCGCTGAATCACCATACAAAAAATCAACAGTCTGGTTTTTTGTGCCTAATTCTAGGTTTTCTTTAAGTAACCTCGCATTTTCTACCGCTTTTGTAAGGGTATTTGTCAGTTTATCGGCCTTAAATGGCTTTTCTATATAGTCATAAGCCCCTAGTTTGAGTGATTTAAGGGCAGTTTCGATGTTTCCATGGCCAGAAATCATGATTACAGGTATATCTGCGTACTTTTTCTTCATGAATTCCAGGATTCCGAGTCCATCTAGCTCTGATTCTTTCAGCCAAATGTCCAAAATTACTGCTTCTGGAGCTTTTTCTGATATAATTTCAAAGGTTTCGCTGCTGTTTTTGGCTTTTAAAGGTATAAAACCAGCGTCATCAACGATATCGGAAATCAAATCCAATATGTCTTTTTCATCATCTACTATTAGTACTTTATTCTTTGACATATACCACCCCTTGTTTGCAGATTAACTTCTATTAGGCATAAATCATAAGTTGCTTATCTGCAACTGAAATCTTTATGCAACATTTTTATGCTTATAAATTAGACAGTTAGTATATTAAACCAGGAAGGTTATCCTGATCTTGGCACCTGTGATATTGCCATCTTCATCAACATTATTGCTGAGCTCAAGCGTGCCACCATGGTCATCGATGATCCTTTTCACTATCGCAAGGCCAAGGCCTGTGCCCTTCTCACGCGTGGTGACATAAGGCTCGGTTATTTTGCTTAACAGCTCGACCGGGAAGCCTTTACCATTATCATTAATCTCAAGAATAACATGCTTATCCTGATTGAGTGAGATAACGATGAATGGCGGCTCACCTTCACGTGATGTGCCACGTTCTTTCAAACTTTCAGCCGCATTTTTAAGCAGGTTTATCAATACCCGGTTGATCTGCTCTTTATCGAAATCAAACACCACATCACTTTCAGGAATATTCACATCAAAATTGATATCGCCATTCACAACTTTCTCAGAGAACACCGCATCACGTATTAATTGAGAGATATCATTCTTCGCAAGCACCGGCTGCGGCATACGCGCGAATTCAGAGAATTCTTTCACGATGCGCTCGATATTTTCTGAGTGTTTTATGATAGTATCGATATAGCGATTGAAGTTCTCGCGATCAGCCTCTTCAATGAAGCTTTCATATTTCTTGCGTATCCTCTCTGCTGAAAGATTAATCGGCGTCAGCGGATTTTTGATCTCATGCGCGATACGGCGTGCAACATCGCTCCAAGCCGCCATACGCTGGGCATTCACCAGTTTTGATATATTATCTATGGTAACAATATAGCCATAACTTTCCTCTATCACCACGCGCACCAGAAGGTTATAGATCAATCCTTCACGCTTGATATCGATCTCCTGCTGAAAAATCTGGTTAGCCGGAAAATCTTTTATGCGCGCAAAAAATACTGTTAGTTCAGGGAATATATCAGCGATATACCTGCCCATCACATTTGGCGTATCCATCTTCAGAATCTGCATCGCAGCTTTGTTATAAAGGCGGATACGCTTCTGCTCGTCAGTTGAAATAATGCCTGAATTAACGCCAAACAGAACGCCTTCGATCAGACGACGGCGATCATCGATCTGGCGGTTAACCTCAACCAGCTGCATCTGGTTCTTCTGCAGATTGCCGGTCATGCGATTGAAGGCTTTGAACAGGGTTGAAACCTCATCCTGCTTGCTTTCACCTTCCTGCAGGCGCACGGTAAGATCACCTGATTTAACGCGATCAGTTGCCTCGATCAGTTTATGTATAGGCGCGATGATACGACCTGAGAAGACCAGACCAAGCCATATTGAAGTCAATAGTAATGTCAGCGATACGCCGATGAATGCCAGCACAAATTGGATCTGGATCTTTAACATATGATTCTTCAGATCATTATATGCGTTCACAGAATCCTTAGTTTGCGTCATGTAGCTGATAACTTTGGGATCAACCAGACGGCTGACCACAAGATAAGCCCCATCAATGCCCTCAAGTTTAATAAGTGCCTTCACCTTATCCTGATCGGTTATCAGAACAATCTCGTTATTATCTGCGCGTTGCAGGCGCTCTGGGGTTATCTCATCAAAATCAAGCAGCATGCTCACCTGCTCATCAGATGCGGCAACAACATCTTTATCTTTAAAAATTATCGCATCAGTAAGAACCTTTGCAGATGCTTGATCTTTCAGGAATTTCTGGAAATCAGCCGGTGTTTGTGAAAGCTGGGCATAATTATCCTTCACCATTTGCGCCATGGAATAGGCATCGGCTTTCAGGTTAGAGGAGTGTTCATTCAAATAGCCTTCTGCAACCTCAACCGAGTTATCAAGCGCGTTTGATATTTTATTATCGAACCAGCTTTGTATGCCATAGATGAAAAAGAATACCGAGAAGCTGGTCATTAATAATGTCGGGATAATGGTAATAAGGCTGAAGGTTATAACAATACGGCGCTGCAATAACGAGCCGCCTATCTTGGCCTCCTTACGACGCTGCATCCATAATTTGGCCACCGCGGAAAGAATTATCAAAGCCAGCGACATAACGATCGCCAGGTTCAGCAGCAGCAATGCAAACACCAGATTATAGTCATATAACGGCGATACATAAGTGCGGAAATAGATTGTATAGATGAAAATTGAGACCAGGACAAAAGCAGCTGCCAGACCCAATGCTATATTTTTTGTGTTGAATAATTTTTCCTTAAGCATTAGAGCCTAGAATTGAGGGTTTAAATTTTATTACCTGCAGGCATTATAAACAATAAAACCGTTTCGCTTCTAAAAAAATATATTTAATGGAAAAAAGCTTAAAAAAATTTGCCGAAGATGTTTTAAAGTCATCAGGCAAGATAGCGCTTAAATATTACCGCAAGGCGCCGGGCACGGCCTCGAAGAAAGATGGCAGCCTTGTTACCAGGGCCGATAAGGAGATCGAACATTTCATTCGCCTGCAGATCAAAAAATATTTCCCCAAACATGCAATTTTGGGTGAAGAATTTG
Source organism: Pseudomonadota bacterium (assembly GCA_048498735.1). Taxonomy (GTDB): domain Bacteria; phylum Pseudomonadota; class Alphaproteobacteria; order Rickettsiales; family UBA8987; genus JAMHZE01. The sequence goes on along the minus strand of JBEHXK010000002.1, from coordinate 156,039 downwards.
GCTTTGAGCGTTCACGTCAGGCGCCAAAAGAAAAACAATATACCTGGGTGATTGACCCGATCGATGGCACTTCAAGTTTCGTTGCCGGCAGGCCGCTTTTTGGCATAATGCTTGGCCTGCTTGAAAATGAAAAACCGATATTGGGCGCAGTTTATCAACCGGTAACTGAAGAATTATGGATGGGTTACAGAGGCAAAGCCTTCTTTAACAAAAAGCCGCTTAAGGCTGTTCGTAATAAAACAGGTATAAATGTTATTGCCACTACATCGCCTGAACTACTTGATAAAAAAGGCAAGGCGAAATGGGATAAATTAAAGAAGAATGCCAGCAATATAATCTATGGTGGCGATTGCTATAATTATTGCCTATTGGCGCTTGGCCAGATCCATACTATCTATGAGCAGAACCTGAAACCACATGATTATCTGCCGCTTTTACCGATACTTACAGGCATTGGTGCAGAGGTGACACTTGATGTTGGCAAAGATGGCGTTGCTGACCTTCTGGTTGAAATCGCATAAAGCTCGCCTATATCTTAATTATCCCTGATTTCCGCCTATAATATGTAATTGACTCTAACGCTATTTTGGCCATAATGCGCGGCAGGATATTTGTATTGTATGAAAAATAACATCACAAATTTTTAATATGTCGCACCTTGTTACATACAATGTGCGCGTGCGCTTTCGTTGATCGCTGATGCCGGTTATTGTTAACCAGCTTTTAGCGGTTAACATAATTAGGATGATTAACGGATTATGTCTGACAATAATAACGAAAATAACAGCAATAAAGGCAAAACCCTCTCCCTTACCCTTGGTAAAAAGGTTGAAGCAGGGCAATCTGGCACAGTGAAGCAGAATCTTTCACGCGGCAGAAGCAAAACTGTTACGGTTGAGGTGCGTAAAAGCCGTTTCCTGAACAAGAAAGATGGTGCTGGCCAGCCTGATTTGAGCGGCCTGACAGAACATGAGAAAGAAGCACGCCTTGCGGCACTGAAACTTGCCGCCGAGAAAAAAGACAGCGAGCAACAGACACACGCTGCAAAAACAAAGATCGAAGTTAAGCAATCTCTAAGCGATAAGCTTGAAGAATATAACGCACCTGCAGCAACGCCTAATTTTGCGCAGCCTGAGAAAGAAGTGCGTAAAGAAATCAATAAACCGGTCAGCCGCGGCCCTTCGATGGAAGAAGAGATCGAGGAAAAGAAAAAGGCCAATACAAAAAGTAAAGGTGGTGAAGATAAGCGTGACCGCAGTAAGCTAACGATCACTCAGGCGCTGAATTTTGATTCTGAGGAAAAAATGCGTTCAATTTCCTCGATGCAGCGCCAGCGTAAAAAGAAACTGAAACAGGCAAGCGTCAGCTCTGCTGATCAGGCTTTCAAGGCGAAAGAAGTTATCATCCCTGAACTTATCACCGTGCAGGAACTTGCCAACCGTATGGCCGTTCGCGTGCAGGATATCATCAAGGAATTGATGAAGCTTGGCCTGATGAACCGCCCTGGCGATGAGATCGACGCTGATACGGCAGAACTTATCGTGACCGAATTCAACCATATACCTAAACGTGTAACTGAAGGTGATATCGAGCATAAACTTCGTGAAGAAGAAGTTGCTGATACTGACCTTGAACACCGCCCACCGGTTGTTACAATCATGGGTCACGTAGATCATGGTAAGACATCACTTCTAGATGCGCTTCGCTCTGCGAACGTAGTTGAGGGTGAAGCTGGTGGAATCACACAGCATATCGGCGCTTATCAGATCAAAGCACCAAGCGGTGAGAAAATAACTTTCATCGATACACCAGGCCACGCGGCATTCACGGCTATGCGTGCACGCGGCGCGAATGTGACCGATATCGTTATCCTTGTTGTAGCTGCTGATGATGGCATCATGCCGCAAACAATTGAAGCAATAAATCACGCAAAAGCTGCGGGTGTACCTATCATCGTTGCAGTGAATAAAATGGACAAACCAGATGCTAACCCGCGCAAAGTGAAGGAAGAACTTCTTTCCCATGAACTTGTTGTTGAAGATTTCGGCGGTGAAGTTCAGGCGGTTGAGATATCTGCAAAACAGAAATTGAATCTTGATAAGCTTCTAGATGCTATTCTTGTTCAGGCGGAAATGTTGGATCTTAAAGCCAGCAAAAAACAAAAACCACGCGGCTCTGTAGTTGAATCACGCGTTGATAAAGGTAAAGGTGTGGTAGCAACACTTCTGGTTCAGAAAGGCGTTCTGAACAAAGGTGATATCGTTATCGCCGGCACTGCTTCGGGTCGTATCAAATCCATAACTGACGATAAAGGCAACCAGCTGCAATTCGCAGAACCTTCGCAACCTGTTGAGGTTCTGGGCTTTGATGAGGTTCCAGTTGCAGGTGAAGTTTTCACCCAAACCACAACTGATAAGGAAGCGCGCGATATCGTTGAATATCGTAAAAAACTGCAGCTTATCGAGAAACAGAAACTTGCCGGCAAAAATACGCTTGAACATCTGTTCCAGAACGCAGCTTCCGGCCAGAAAGAACTTAACATCATCGTTAAAGGTGACGTTCACGGTTCTGTTGAAGCGATCAACGGCTCTATCGAAAAGATCGAAAGCGATGGCGAAGTGAAGGTGAAAGTTGTTCACGCACAAGCCGGTGCAATCACTGAATCTGACGTGCAGCTTGCCCATGCAACCAATGCTATCATCGTTGGTTTCAACGTGCGTGCAGAAGCAAATGCAAAATCACTGGCTGAGAAAGAAGGCGTTGATATCAGATATTACAACATCATCTATAACCTGCTTGATGATATTAAACTTATCATCAGCGGCATGTTATCACCGATAATTCGCGAGCAATATCTGGGCAGCGCGCAGATACTTCAGGTATTCAAAATTACCAAATCTGGCAAAATTGCCGGCTGTAAGGTTACTGATGGTATCGTTAAACGCGGTGCAGGCGTAAGGCTTCTTCGTGATAATGTGGTAATCCATGAAGGCAAGCTGAAAACCCTGAAACGCTTCAAAGATGAAGTTGCAGAAGTGCGCGAAGGCTTTGAATGCGGTATGGCGTTCGAGAATTATGAAGACATCAAAGAAAATGATGTTATCGAAGCTTTCGAAGTTGTCGAAGAAAAGAAAACTCTGGCAAGCTAGATCATCGTTAAAGGTAGCATGAAAGAACAATCCACAAGGCAGTTGAAAGTTGGGCAGGAAATTAAGGCAATAGTTTCCGAGCTATTCATGCGCGGCGATATGTATGACCCGAAAACCTATCGTGCGATCAACATCACCATTTCTGAAGTAAAGGTCAGCCCGGATATGCGCAACGCCACCATTTATTTTATTCCTTTTGGCGGCAAGGATGAAGGCGCAAGCATGGTCGCAGCGCTGACACCATTAGCGGGCAAAATAAAAGGCATTGTTGGCAAAAAGATGCGTATCAGGAACATCCCTTCTTTTATTTTCAGGGTTGATAACAGCTTTGATGAGGCAAAAAAGATGAGTGCCCTGCTGATGAAGAAAACTAATGATTATAATGACGGTTCCGAAGAGGAATAATTAAGAAGCAGCTTTCGCTTCAGTTTTTGCTGGAGAAACAACTGATTTAATTTCTTCCTGTTTGATATGGCTTTGAATCCTTCTGTCACTATGTCTTGTTTTCCAGCAACCTTCAGCCACTTCCATAAATTTTTCTTTGAAAGCATTTATTTTTTCTTCCATGTCTGCAGGGGCAACACCTTCATCTGTAAGTGCTTTTCTGATCTTTGTGCCTGCAAAAAATACAGCCTTTCCAACAGCAGCTTGAAGCTTAGGCATAAATTCATCGTGGTGAACTTGTTTATCCAATTTAGTATTATCCTGCTTAAAAATATTTTGTACATATGAAGCGGGGCTTTCATTATCAAAGAAAGCCTTTTTGTACACATTCTTAAATTCGATATTAGCCTGATTGTTTTGATCAAGATCCTGCCTTATGGTATGATCTACATAAATGAAAAATTTCTTTATATTTTTTTCGCCGATATGCTCTATATCTTTCTTATAATGAGCGGGCTCAAAATTTTCCCAATCAGTCATGGCTAACCCTTCTTAAATCTTGTTTAATACCTTTATATATAATATGTGAATGTTAAGGATTTGTTAGCGAGATGCATGAAAAAGTAGAAAAACGCCTGTTTTTGATCGATGGTTATGGGTTCGTATTCCGGGCCTATCACGTCCTCCCCCCACTTACAGACCCTGCCGGCACCCCTGTCGGGGCGGTTTTTGGCTTTCTTAACATGTTGAATAGATTGAAGAATCGCTTCGAAAATGCCCAGGCCAATGAGATTTATATTCTTTGCGTATTCGACTCCGGCAAGGAAACCTTCCGCAACCAGTTATATGCCGATTATAAGGCCAATCGCCCTTCCCCACCGGATGACCTTAAGGTTCAGTTTCCTCTGGTTCGCGATGCTGCGCAGGCCATGAATGTGGATGTTATGGAGGTGGTTGGCTATGAGGCCGATGACATCATAGCAACTTATTGCAAGCTTGCTCAAGAGCAAGGAATTCACGTGACCATAGTTTCATCGGATAAAGACCTGATGCAGTTGGTGAATGATAATGTGAAAATGTATGACGAGATGAAAGATAAACTCATCGGCCGCGAACAGGTGATCGAAAAATTCGGCGTGCCGCCGGAAAATGTACTCGATGTTCTTTCACTTATGGGTGATAGCAGTGATAATATTCCGGGCGTGCCAAGTGTTGGCCCCAAAACTGCATCTGACCTTATAAACCAATTCGGCAATCTAGAATCGATTTATGCCAATGTTGATAAGATCACCAAAGTTAAACTGAAAGAAAATCTGGTAAATCATAAAGAAGATGCATTTCTCTCACGCGAGCTTGCATCGTTGAAAGATGATGTTGAAGTTGAAAAAGATATTTCAAAATTCCGTATGCGCAAAAATGATAATGATATTCTGCTGCCATTTCTGCAGGCGCGCGGATTCAAAAGCATGATAGCTAAGATCGAAGGCAAAGGCTCGCTTGCAAAATCTATGGAAACAATTCCTGGCACCGTTGCGGCAGCACCTCAAAAACCTGTGGCTGAAGCTATAAAAAATGATGAGGCAAAAACCATACAGACAACGCCTATAAATTCGCGCGCTGATCTGGCATCATGGCTGCCCAATATAAATCAGGCACGCAAGATAGCGATGGATTTTATATTTTCTAAAGAAGGTGAGTTAACTGAAATATCACTGGCGAAATCTGCATTTGAGCAATGTGTTATTAAACCTACTGAAATAACTTCATCACCAGCCAGCAAAAACAATCAAGATGATCTGTTTGCGAGCCCACAGAAGCAATCATCATTCAAACCATATTTTGAAGTACTCTCGCCTTATTTAAAATCTGGTGCATGTGATTTTATTTTCTTTGGCCTGAAAAATATTGTTAAATCGGGAATTGATGGCTTTGAAACTCCGCTCGCTTTTGATGATATCGAGATAATGAATTATGCTGCCAGCGGAACCACTAATCAGTTCAAGCTGGAGGGTGATAATCGTCCTATACAGCTATTCCTGCAGCATGATATTTTGAAACATGAAATATTCTTGAAAAAAGTTAATTATATTTATTCCGACATAGAAAAGCCGCTGATCAAAGTGCTTGAAGATATGGAAGATGCCGGCATTAAGATCGATAAAAATATTCTGAGTGGCCTGGCACAGGAGTTCAACGACAAGCTAAAAACCCTTGAAACAGAAATTTATGCCCTCGCAGGTGAGGAATTCAACATAGGCTCACCGAAACAATTGGGTGAAGTTCTGTTTGATCATATGGAGATCCAGGGCGGCAAAAAAAGCAAAAGCGGCAATTACTCCACTGATTCTGATGTGTTGAGTGAGATTGCAGAACAGGGTCATAAGATCGCAGAAAAACTTCTGGAATGGCGAACTTTTTCTAAATTAATAAGCACATATACGAACGGCCTTGCTGCGGAAATGGATAAAGATACCGGCCGCGTACACACCACTTTCAATCAGGCCTCAACCACTACGGGCCGTTTAAGTTCAACCGCACCTAACCTGCAGAATATTCCTATCCGCACAGAGGAAGGTAGAAAGATCCGTCGCGTATTTATCGCTGAGCCCGGCAATAAACTTATCGGCATCGATTATTCGCAGATCGAACTGCGCCTGCTTGCACATGTGGCAAATATTCCGGTGTTGAAAGAAGCATTTAAAAATAACATGGATATTCACACTGCAACTGCAGCACAAGTATTCGGCATCGCACCAAATGAGGTAAATGCTGAAATGAGAAGGCGCGCAAAAACAGTGAATTTCGGTATTATCTATGGCCAGGGCGCATTCGGCCTTGCAAGTCAACTTGGCATTGCGCGAGGTGAAGCAAAAACGCTGATCGATAAATATTTCATGCAATATCCCGGCATTAAAAAATATATGGAAGAAACTATTCAGTTTGCGCATGAGAAAGAATATGTTGAAACTATCTGGGGCAGAAAAATTTTCCTGCCAGGAATAAATAATAAGAATGGGATGATCAGAAGCTTTAATGAGCGCGCAGCCATCAATGCGCCGCTGCAAGGCACTGCCGCTGATATCATTAAACGTGCAATGATATTGATCGCTGATGAATTAAAGAAATATAACAACAAGGCAAAATTATTGCTGCAGATTCACGATGAGCTGATTTTTGAAGCGAAAGAAGATGTGGTGCAGGAAGTTGCAACCAAATCTAAGAACATAATGGAACAGGTGATAAGCCTTTCAGTGCCATTGGTCGCAGAACCGCAGATAGGCAACTCCTGGGCAGAGATACACTAATTATTATACTATCTCTGGAAAAGTTCTTTTTCTTTTGCCCTTACATTAGCGTAAATGCTTTCGTTCGTAACATTAGGGCCGGAATCATTTACTATCTTATAAGCTTCTGCAACTGCATTATCCAGCAATTCAGCTGTTTTATAAGCGTCTGAATTCTTTTTCTTTAAATCTTCTTTAGTAATTTTTCCTTCCAGATAATCTTGAACATCGGGAGTAAATAGATCTCCATCCTTATCCAATATATTCATGAATTTTTTAATATTACCTTTCTTATCATCCGAACGGCCTTTAATATCATCTTCTGCCATCTGGAAGCGCTGATCATGCCTATCATCACCACTTTGGCCATATTCAATAAAGGCTTTGCGGAACTTATCTTCAGTATCACTACGACCTGAGATTCTGTCTTTACTGTCAGCACCTTTCACTGCAAGAGGATTATAATCCGTCTGCGGAGTAGTATATTCTTTACCAGATAGAATTTTATCCATTAAAGCCTGGTCAGCCCCAACTGCTTTACCATCTGAGTTTAATACAGCAACATGGTTACCATTATCATCAACCAAATGGCTGGCCATATTTGCAGTTACTTTCTGTAATTGTTCTTTAAATTTAGGACTTAGATTCCCATCTTTATCATAAATTCTTTCTTTTGACTCAACAAGTTTTGAAAGATCTTCCAGCGAGCTTATAAGTTTAACATCATGTTGGGCTGATCCATCCATATGCGCAGAGCCTAACATATCATCCAGATTCCCTATCAGAACTTTATCTGAAGGCTTTAAATCCGGTTTATGCGCAAATGCCTGCTTTAACCTGCTGCCAATACCACCAAAAACAAGACCATAAACACCAACTATGATACCATCATGTGATGCACCATTATGATTAGAGTTATATTGTGACTGGTCATCATGAACCATTGATCCCAAAGTTCCATTGCCTTGTTGTTGATGAACATTGCTACCTTGTGGCTGCTGAACATTGTTACCCTGCTGCAGATTATTGTTATTATGATCTTTCTTATCAAAAATATTCTTCAATAGATCACCAAGCATGCCAAGGAACCCGCCTTGATCATGGAGTATATCCCATATGGATTTATTTTGGGCTGCTGCCTGATTTGTTACCGTCTGACCTGCTGTTAAACCTTTACCTAACTGATCATCGCTATCAGAAATATCATTCAAAAGTTTTACACGAGATGCCTTATATTTTTCTATCGCATCTTTCATGGATGCATCATTGCCAAATGCTTTAATCATTGGATCATTATCCACAAGATCATTCACATGGTCTTTAATATATTTCTTGAAACCAGCAGCATCAGGGGTTGCATTGGTTTTTTTCGCTTCTGCTATATAGCCAGCAGCAAGGGTTTTTGTATAATCATCAACATTTATATCTTTGTTCAGATCCGTGTTGAGCTCCGCACCTTTTGTATAGTGCTTATTGCCTATAGTTACATCAAGACCGGTTTTATCTTTTATGCCAGCAAGAACAGCTTTATTCGCATCATTTACATCTTTTATATCAGCATTCAGATCGATCGGCTGCTGCTGTGGTTTCAGTTGTTGAACAGGCTTATCAGAATCTCTTGCTACAGCCGCAAGTTCAAAAAGTTTATCATGTTGCGTTTGATCAGTTATAAGGAACGATGTGTTAATACCATTACGCCCATCTGCTTTTGAAAGTTTGTGCGTAAAATCAGCACCGTTAGGACTTTCATCATTAGCAATTGTCTGAAGAATATATACATCGGCATTATAAGCAGCTGATGTAGGTTTATCTTTTTTAATTTTATTTTCTAAGCTTTCAAGGAATGTCTTCCTTTCTTCAGCATTCAAATCGTTATATTTTGCGCGAATGTCCGCGTCATTAGTCTGAGCATCACCAACTGTTTTTGCTTCACCTTCTAAAGTCGAAAGCAGATCTGATATTTTTTTTGCGTCAACTGTCATAAACTTAAACCCCTTATATTCTAACACTCAAATCTATATATCACGAATGTTAAAATTTTATTAGTATTTATCTCATTTTATCACATAAATGTAAAGAAAAGGTTAATGCATGGCGCATTTTTTATACCCCTTTAACTATTTGATTTGTACTAATTTTTTGTAAAATTAAAAATCTAATCACGTAATAATTCATTTATACCGGTTTTTGAGCGGGTCTTTTCATCAACCTTTTTCACGATAACCGCACAATATAAAGATGGAGAATTCGGCGTTTTGCCAGGCAGGCTGCCAGGCACCACAACGCTATAAGCCGGAACGCGGCCATATGTTATCTCGCCAGTCTCACGATCAACTATCTTTGTTGATGCACCAAGGTAAACACCCATTGATATCACCGAGCCGGTTTCAACTATCACGCCCTCAGCAACTTCACTACGTGCACCGATGAAACAGTTATCTTCAATTATAACCGGATTAGCCTGAAGTGGTTCTAACACGCCGCCAATACCAACACCGCCAGAGATATGGCAGTTCTTGCCTATCTGCGCACATGAACCAATTGTTGCCCATGTATCAACCATCGTGCCTTCATCAACATAAGCACCGATATTCACAAAAGATGGCATCAGCACAACGTTTTTTGAAATGAACGATCCATAACGCGCAACCGAACCAGGAACAGCCCTGTAGCCGGCAGCTTTATGCATATCCGGGCTCCATTGGGTCGCTTTTAGAGGAACTTTATCATACCAGTTATCGCCGATCTTAACGTTATCATTCAGGCGAAAAGAAAGCAGAATTGCCTTTTTCACCCACTGGTTCACCTGCCACTCATTGCCAACTTTCTCAGCAACACGTAGTTTGCCAGCATCAAGGTCTATCAATATATTTTCAACGGCCTCACAAACATCATCTTTTGTGCAGGTGTTAATGTTCGCACGGTTTTCCCATGCCTGATCGATTATTTTCTGAATATTTTCCATATAATAATATATATTTGCTTTTTCGTCAGGATTAACTAACTTAAAACACCTTACTATTCAATCAAATTATTATGGAAGAGCTGCTTTCACTGGCACAGAGATTAGTTACCTCGGCAACCGAAAGGAACCAGATCATCGCTATCGCAGAAAGCTGCACCGGCGGGTTAGTATCGCATGCTATCACTTCCATCCCGGGTGCAAGCGCGATTCTTGATCGTAGCTTCGTGGCTTATTCATATGAGGCAAAAATCGAGATGCTGGGTGTCAGCCCCAACATATTATATAGCTATGGCGCAGTTAGTGAAGAATGCGTCGAAGAAATGGTTCTGGGCGTTATAAAAAATTCGCATGCACAGTTCGGCGTTGCCATCTCAGGCATTGCCGGCCCTACAGGTGGCACTGCTGATAAACCTATAGGCACGGTATATTTCGCATATTTCGACAAGATAAAAAACCGCATAAAGTCAGAAAGACAAACATTCACCGGTGACAGGAAAGATGTCATCATCGCATCATCAAAACGCGCACTGGAACTTTTCCTGCAGATGCTCAACGAACATTGATCTATTTTTTATATAATGAAGGTCAGGATTTTAAAATCTCCGCTGGAATATGGCGAAACACTTGCGCAGATGGAAGCGCATGTTGAAAAGATAATTGCAGGTGAAGCAGATGAAGAAATATGGCTGCTTGAACATGAGAATGTTTATACCGCCGGTACTTCGGCAAAGCCTGAAGATCTTGTCGAGAAAAAATTCCCGATATTTAATGTAGGTCGCGGTGGAAAATATACATACCACGGCCCGGGCCAGCGCGTTATATATTTCATGCTTGATCTGAAGAAACATTATCAACCACCTGATCTGCGCAAATTCGTATTTGATCTTGAACAGTGGGTGATAGATAGCCTTGCCGCACTTGGCATTGAAGCTTTCAGGCGCGAAGGCAGGATTGGTATCTGGGTGCATGATAAAAATTCACTCGGTGGTGAAAGTAAGATAGCTGCCATCGGAATCAGGGTACGCAAATGGGTAAGTTTTCACGGCGTTTCGATAAATCTTAACCCGGTGCTGGAAAACTTTGATGGCATTGTTCCGTGCGGCATTGCCGAGTTCGGAGTTACTTCGATCGAAAAACTAGGCAAGAAAATCTCGATGAATGACCTTGACAAAATATTGATCGAAAAACTACCTTATATAAAATAACCAAGGTTGATTATCATGAAATATGACGCAAAATTGGATCTGCACGGATATACATTGCAAAACGCTTATAATCTTTTTGCCGAGTTCATCGAATATTGCCACACGGAAAAACTGAAAAATGTTTTGATCATAACCGGCAAAGGCACTGGCACCAGCGGCCAAACCATCAATTATGAATTCCCGCACTGGTGTGAAAGCAATATGATCGAACCTTATATACGTTCATATAAACACGCAGAAGCAATTCATGGCGGCAATGGCGCCTTTTACGTTCGCCTGAGATATGATTGATCAGAGAATAAAAAGAGAAGTTCGCGAAACAGGCTCTATGGCCGGCTTAAATAAATTTTCTGCTTCAATTAATTTTACTACAACTTGCTTACCTGCGTCTCCGTAAGAATCATGTATGTTGCTTACTATCTCTGAATGCCTAGAAAGTGTTTCATCAACTAATAACACTGTTTTTACGTTGTTAACATTGGAATCCTTCCTGGCATCTGCAATTATGCTGCCATATACATGAAATAGATGATCATCAGGATTTTCATTGTTTTCTATACGATTGATAATCGCCTTTTCCAATCGGTCTAACATTACCAGATTTGTTTGCAGCTTGTTTTCCCTTTCCAAGCGCAGCTCTTCGTTATTTTGAAACAAACCGCCTTTTATGGCAGTTAAAGCCTGGGTGGGATGTTTAACAAGCTCAATTAAACTTTTTGCTATAACCATAGTTAATCCTATAATTATGTAATATTTTATTTTTCAGCGTTTAAATAATATACCTCAAAATGGCGGTGTTACCTAGGGAATTTCTAAATATTTTCTGAGGCAACTGACGTTATTGAAATCTAATCATTTTTAATTATTTTTTCCTTTCGAATTTGTTTGTGCTCGGGTCGAAATAATATGCTCCCATGCTGTTATTATCATCGCTCGACGTTGCCTTGATATTTGCAAAACCCATCTTTATCAGATCCCAGGATTCTAAACTTCCCATGCCTTTCATTGCGTTGCGCAATTTATCCCTGCATTCGTCACCCTCATTATATTCATTGAGAGCGGCCTGTTTATTAGCATTCACGAACTGCTCTAACCAACCTCTAACATCACCTTTTTTTAGTTGCTCGTCGCTCACGTTTGGATTTTTGAAAATCTTACTGAAGTTATAACCTAGAAGATCACTTACATATTCCTGCTCAGAATAAGCGGTGCGCTCATAAACCTTATCAATATAGGCATCTCTTAGGATCAGGCTATCAGTAGTTACAAGCATTCTGGCATATTTATATTCTTTAGAATTATGATCAAGTTTATCATGCCTATATTGATCTCTCAGGTAACTTTGGTAAGCATGCTCCATTTCATGCATTATAACAGGAAACCTATCCTGAAACATTGCGTCAGAAGACGGCACTTTACCATCATGGCATATCTTTGCATTTAATTGATCGAAATTCACATATCTTAATGTATCCTCATAAGGGCCACTATATATGCCCACTGCACCATATAATTTCCCTATGTTATTATCCTGATAAACTTTAAGCCTTTTATCTTCCGGCATACCGGCTACGCGCTCAAATTCCTTAGCGCATACATTCATCAGAGCATCCATCTCTTTAACTGAATGATTGCGATAATCTCTTATTTCAGCAAGCACATTCACTTTTCCATCAACGATCTTGCCCTTGAAAATCTCTGCCTCCTGTGGAGTCAATTTGCTGGCATCATAATTCATCAGGCCGTTCATTGTTTCAACTGCACGGCGTTTTTGATCTTCGATCAGATCAGGGCTCATCTGCAGTGCTTCTGCCAGCTTGGCAGTCACCATGAATTCTGCAGAGGCTTTTTTATCAAGCATTTTATAGATAGTTTCATCCGGCATTCCGGAAATTTCCTCTCTGCTATAAACCTGACAGATGTAAGTTACGCTTGGCCCAACAAAACCATATTTGAGATTAGAAAGATCTAAATGATAATTTTTTACCGCATCGGGATTAGATAGAAAATCCAGATCAACACCGGTCAAATTTTTTCTTGGATCACTGAAATGATTATTCACATATATATTTTTACCTAGCTGCGTAGCACTCACGCCATCGGGGATTTGGGCAACATCAGTTTTTTCTAACCTATTAAGAAAATTATCTAAGCTTGTCTGGAAAGATTTATTTTTCTCTAAATGATTAAGATCAACATCTTTAAGTTCTGCAAAAAGATATCCGGCAGCGATATTTAATTTATCGGTGCTTAAATTATTTAAACGCTCATAGGTTTTATCATCAAGTTTTGAAATGGCATATAACATGCCCATATTTTCTGAGCGATCCTTGAAATCCATTTTTGCAAGAAGGTTGATTGCCTTCTCGTTTTTCATCAATGCCATAACATCTTCAGCACTGATATCCTGGTTTTGGTGATCTGCATAAGCACCCAATGGAAATTGCAGAAAATTTAATTTTCCTTCATTTGAAGTGATGTTCAATTTTTTAAAAACATCATCATAGGCATGCAGTAACGTTGCCTGCTCGTCTGCTTTAAGCTCTTTTCCTTTTTCCAGTTGTTTTAATAGGTCTAGAATTTCCATAAACCGCCCTGTGCCATGATTATACACTAAAACGGTTAATTAAACATTAATAAAGGGAGATTGACTGTATATCTATCCAATTGATTTAAAGTAAAGAATTAAACTGCGCCATGGCATTGTTTGAATTTTTTACCTGAACCGCAAGGGCATGGATCATTGCGCCCTACTTTACCCCAGGTGCTTTGATCGGTCGGGTTACGCTCTTCCGGTTTCACATTCGTACGAATGGTCACTTGCGGATCACGCCTTGCTGCAGCCTGCTGCTGGCGAACATCTTTCAATGCAGGATCTTGATGCGTTTCATGCATATGTTTTGTTTGCTGGTTCTTTTCCAGCGCGCCTTCAAAATCTTCATTCTCATGAACCTGAACATAGAATAATCTTGATAGATATTTTTCATTCAGGATTTTTATCATCGACTGGAATGCCGAGAATGCTTCCTGCTTATATTCATTCAGTGGATCTTTCTGGGCATAGGCGCGAAGGTTGATACCATGTCGAAGATTATCGAGGAAGTGCAGGTGCTCTTTCCAAACTTCATCAAGGGTGAAAAGCATCATGCGCTTTTCCATATATTTCATTTTATCATCGCCAAATTTTACATCGCGATCCTGCAGAACCTTATCAAGCATATTCAGCGTGCGCTCGAAAATCTCCTGATCGGCGACACCTTCTTCATTCGCCCATTCTTCGATCGGAATATTAATATTGAAAATGCGTGTGATCTCATGCTTCAGGGTTTCAGCCTGCCATGCATCGGAATATGAATTCGCCGGGATATATAATGAAACCAGATCATCCACCTGCTCTTCAAGCATCAGGTTGATTTTTTCACGGACATCATCAGAGTGCATAATTTCAAGACGCTGAGAGTAAATTGCCTTACGCTGCTCGTTCATCACGTCATCGAATTTCAGAAGATTTTTACGAATATCAAAGTTTCGTGCTTCAACACGTGCCTGCGCTTTTTCCATTACGCGCGTAAGCATCGGGTGTTCAACAGGTTCTCCCGGGGTTCCCATGCGGCCCAAAATCCAATCCATTTTCTTATCGGCACCGAAAATACGGATCAGGTCATCCTGCGTTGAAAGATAGAACCTTGAATAACCAGGATCACCCTGACGGCCGGAACGGCCACGCAGCTGGTTATCAATACGGCGGCTTTCATGGCGCTCAGTACCAAGAACACACAAACCACCCGCTTCCAGAACTTTCTTTTTATCAGCCGCAACCTGCGCTTTCACTTCTTCAGTAACGCGGTTGATATAATCAACATCAGTATTATCGCCGATCTTGTCTTTCACGATAAGTTCAACATTGCCACCAAGCTGGATATCCGTACCACGACCTGCCATGTTCGTTGCAACTGTAACCGAACCAGGACGGCCGGCTTGCGCGATCACCAAAGCTTCGCGCTCGTGTTGTTTTGCGTTCAATATGCTATGCTTAATCCCGGCTTTTTTCAGGAATTTTGAAAGCAGTTCTGATTTTTCAACCGATGCAGTACCTGCCAGAACCGGTTGGCCTTTTTTATTCGCTTCAGAGATCACCTTCGTGATCGCATCAAATTTTTCTTCCTCAGTACGATAGATATAATCGTTATCATCTATTCTCTGCACTGGAACGTTAGTTGGTATATCCACCACTTGCAGATTATAAATCTCTTCGAATTCGGCAGCTTCGGTCATCGCAGTTCCGGTCATGCCGGCAAGTTTCGGATATAAGCGGAAATAATTCTGGTATGTGATAGATGCAAGAGTTTGGTTCTCGCTTTCGATCGCAACATTTTCTTTCGCTTCCAGCGCCTGGTGCAGGCCATCAGAATATCTCCTGCCTTCCATCACACGGCCGGTGAATTCATCGATGATATAAACCTTGCCATCTTTCACCAGATAATCTTTATCCAGCGTGAATAGTGTATGAGCGCGAAGTGCCTGGTTTGCGTGGTGCAGAACTTTTATATTTTCCAGATCATAGAGCGAGCTTTCAGCGGAAATAATATTTTCTTTCTTTAATATTTCTTCAAGATCAGCCTGACCTTTTTCCGTCAGCATCACATTATTCGCCTTCTCATCTTTTTCGTAATCATCGGGCTTTAATTTCGGAATAACTTTATTCAGCTTCAGATAAAGATCGGTTCTATCTTCAACCGGGCCGGAAATTATAAGCGGCGTGCGCGCTTCATCAACAAGGATACTATCCACCTCATCCACTATCGCAAAATTGAATGGCCTTTGCGCCATTTCTTCCAGCGAGAACTTCATATTATCACGCAGATAATCGAAACCAAATTCGCTATTCGTTCCATATGTAATATCAGAATTATATTGCGCCTGTTTCTCAATCGGCGATTGGCCATGAGTTATAACGCCTGTAGTAAGGCCCAGGAAGCCATAAACCTTGCCCATCCATCCGGCATCACGACTTGCGAGGTAATCATTCACTGTTACCACATGTACGCCTTTG
Organism: Pseudomonadota bacterium; assembly: GCA_048498735.1. Lineage (GTDB taxonomy): Bacteria > Pseudomonadota > Alphaproteobacteria > Rickettsiales > UBA8987 > JAMHZE01. The sequence continues at coordinate 139,999 of JBEHXK010000002.1, read as the reverse complement.
CCCGAAAGTGCGTTCAGATATGTAGGTAGTGTCGCTACAAGTGTTTTACCTTCACCGGTTCTCATCTCAGCGATTTTGCCCTGGTGCAGAACCATGCCGCCAACAAGCTGCACATCATAATGGCGCTGGCCAAGCACACGTTTTGCCGCTTCACGCACGGTTGCGAATGCTTCCGGAAGAATATCATCAAGCGTTTCGCCTTTTTCCAAGCGACCTTTGAATTCCTGTGTTTTAGCTTTTAACTGGTCATCAGAAAGTTTTTGATATTCCGGTTCATAGGAATTTATCTTTTGCACAACGCCATCAAGTGAACGCACATAACGCTCATTAGATGTACCAAATATTTTCTTAAGCAGAACTGCTACCATTTCGTGAAAATCTCAAATTTTTGGGGTTTATAGAACAATAATCATATAGTGGCAACAATAGAATAAAAAAGGCCCCTAACATTTGTTTGGGGCCTTTTCTGGCATGGAGGTGCCAATCAATCAAAGAGTCAATCTAACGGAGAGTTAAGTATTTCTGCGCCTGCCTTCTTTCCTCAGCTTCATGAAAAGCCTTACCGTTATCCAGATAAGAATCGGTAAGGTGCAGGGTGCGCTTCACGTAGAACGTTTCAGTGCTTAATTTGAATTTGTAATCTTTAAAATCAGTAAAGCTTATTTTCGCCGGTTCATCGGTGTTATAATCATATTCAGACAAAGTTATCGGCGATTTATCACTATAGCTGTCAACCAGCTTTTCTACACCGCTATAGCTACAAGATGTTACAAAAATCATTGTGCCGAAAACCGGCATAAGGGCAGTAATCTTAAACGTCTTTAAGAAAGGCGCTTTCAATAAGATTTCTGGTATAGTTTTCATTTTGGTTATCAAAGATATAATCTTTGCCTCCTTCATTTATAATTATACCACGTTTCATAACCAAAATATAGTGCGAAATAGCTTGAATCACACGCAAGTCGTGGCTTACAAAGAGCAGGCCAAGTTTAAAATTTGATTGAAAATTTAATAAAATTTGAAGTATTTCTGCTTGGCTGATTACATCGAGTGCAGATGTCGGCTCATCCAACACTAAGATATTGGGTTTTAACACCAAACTGCGCGCCAAACCAATACGCTGTTTCTCACCACCGGAAAGTTCATGCGGGTAACGCTCCTTATATTCAGCAGGCAGACCTAAAGAAATGAGGGTTTTTTCGATTATTTCATCAACTTCATCACCTTTTGCAATATCATGCGCCTGCAACCCTTCCGCTATAATCTGGCGAACTGTCATCCTAGGGTTAAGTGAGGAATATGGATCCTGGTAAACTATCTGGATTTTTTTACGGAACGGCTTGAATTGTTTCTCACCCATTTCTGAAACATCCACACCTTCAATGATAATTTTTCCTTCCGATCTTATTAATTTCAAAATAGCTTTCACCAAAGTTGATTTACCACTACCTGATTCACCAACAATGCCAATTGTCTGGCCTTCCGCCAGTTTCAGCGCGACATCTTTTACCGCATCAAAATATTTTTTCTCAAATCCAAAGAAGTTTTTCCCCACCTGATATGAAATATTTAAATCTTTCACTTCAAGAAGTGTTTTCGCATTTTCAGGAATTGGCAGGGGTTTTATTTCTTTCGTAATGCCGAAAAGTTTTTTTGTATATTCCGCTTTTGGGTTTTTAAATATTTCTTCCGTAGCACCACTCTCAACTATTTTTCCTTTATGCATAACCGCGATTCTATCCGCCACGCGCTTAACAATCGTGAGATCATGCGTGATCAACATAATTGAAAGGCCGTTTTCTGCTTGCAACTTTTTTAGAAGTTTCAGAATTTCCTTCTGCACAGTCACGTCCAGAGCTGTTGTCGGCTCGTCGGCGATCAAAAGATCGGGATTATTTGCAAGCGCCATGGCTATCATCACGCGTTGGCGTTGCCCGCCAGAAAGTTCATGCGGGAATGCATTCAGGCGCTCTTTCAATGCACCAAGTTCCACCATATCCAACAACTCATTAATTCGTTCACGGACTTTTGTTTTTGATAATCTTTGATGAAGATTTATCGCCTCCGCAAGCTGCTTACCTATATTATGCAACGGGTTCAGCGAGGTCATCGGGTCCTGGAATATCATACCTATTTTGCCGCCACGAAGTGCGCGCAGCTCTTTCTTGCTTAATGTAAGCGTGTTCTGCCCGTGATAAAGCACCTCACCTCTAACATCAAAATTACCAAGGAATTTTAGCAGGTTCATTACCGAATAGGCGGTGAGCGATTTACCGCTGCCCGATTGCCCGACAAGAGCGAATATTTCTCCCTTGTTTATTTGAAAACTTATATTATCTATCAGCTTCGTATTATTAATGGAAATTTCAAGATTCTGTATTTTAACTAGTTCAGTCATTATATGCCTAACGTATTCACACTTCGCACCGGGAATATCATAGTTTCAGCACAGCCTGAATATATGACCCTGGAATCTTCGCCTGTCGATGCGCAATATATTTGGGTGTATCATATAAAGATTAAGAACAACGGCAAGCATGCAGTGCAACTTCTCAACCGATATTGGCATATCACTGATGGGCACGGCCTGGTGCAGGAAGTTCATGGCTCCGGCGTTATCGGTATGCAGCCTGTTATTTTACCGGGTGAAGATTTTGAATATACCAGCAGCGTTTCCCTCACCACACCAACCGGCATGATGCACGGCACATATGAAATGAAGAACAGTGATGAAACGCTTGAAAATGTGCTGATACCAGTTTTCTCGCTTGATAGCGATGAAACGCTGAGAATGGCGAACTAATAATTACTTTTTAAATAATCTTTTTAAGCCATCTAATAAATTGCGACTCTTGTGTTCAATTTGCGTTGATGTTACCGCTACTGCCGGCGCTGCTGTTTCAGCAGGCGTTTCTATTTTAGCGTTTTGCTGCTTGGCTTTCAAAATTTCTGCTTCCTCCATAGATGCCTTCAACGTCGCTCTAGCCTTCTCTTCGCCGTAAGGCTTATAAATTAATTTGGCATTCTCACCGCCCGCTTCCCTGACCTCAGCAATACTGACAGTATCTGCAGTTTGCAAAGCCTTTCCTATAGGAAAATCTTTCAAAGCCTTCAATACAAACATCCCATTATATCTGCTGCACGTATTATTATCAGTGACAATTGCATCAGGAATATTCTGCGTTACCTTGCCGGCTTTTTCATCAAAACCCATGTGCTTAAGCACGGAATCTGCATCTTCAAAAGTGGTTATTTCATAATTTAAATTAGAGAAAGTTCTTTCAAGCATGGATAAATTCAAATACTCATCATCAACCAGATATAGTTTCTTCTTTTCTTCCATTCTCTCTAACATCCTTATTTATGGCGATATTTTATCATAAATAACCATTGAGATAAAGCCGTTTTTCGTGTATATAGGCGCCTGAAAATGAGCAAAACCCTACATAAATATGATGTTATAGTGATCGGCGGCGGCCATGCCGGCTGCGAAGCTGCAACCGCTGCTGCGCGCACTGGTGCCTCAACCCTGCTCATTACTCATAATGAAGATACTATCGGCCAGATGAGCTGTAATCCTGCAATTGGTGGCATTGCAAAGGGCACACTGGTAAAAGAGATAGATGCCCTTGATGGCGTAATGGCAAGGGTGACAGACCAGGCGGGTATACATTATAAAATGCTTAATGCATCAAAAGGCCCTGCAGTTTGGGGCCCACGCGCGCAGGCAGATCGCAAATTATATAAGCAGAAGATGCAGGAGATCATAAAAGCTTATCCGAATCTGCATGTATTTGAAGATGGTGCTGACGATATCGAGATTGATGATAATAAAAATGTTCAGGCAGTAATAACCGAGAATGGCACGAGGTTTGAAACCAAATCTGTGGTGCTGACGACCGGAACTTTCCTTCGCGGATTGATCCATATCGGTCGCGAGAAAATCACCGCAGGCAGATTTGGCGAAAAAAATAATACTGAAAAAGCAGCGGTAAAGCTTTCAACAACTCTGGAACGTATTGGCTTTGAACTTGGCCGCCTGAAAACAGGAACGCCGCCGCGCATTTCAAAAGCGTCGATCGATTTTTCTGTACTTGAGAAACAACCTGGTGATAAAGTTCCAACTCCCTTTTCATATTTAACTGATGAAGTAAAGGTTCCTCAGATCGATTGTTTTATTACTTATACAAATGCTGAAACCCATAAAATAATCCGCGATAATTTACACCAATCTGCAATGTATGCAGGTGAGATATCGGGTGTTGGCCCGCGTTATTGCCCATCTATTGAGGATAAAATCTCTCGCTTCGGTGATAAGGAACGTCACCAGATATTCCTTGAACCGGAAGGTCTGGATTCTGACATTATATATCCAAACGGCATTTCAACTTCCCTTCCGCGTGATGTGCAGGAAGCCTATGTTCATTCAATAAAAGGCTTGGAAAACTGCGTTATCACCCAGCATGGCTATGCGATCGAATATGATTATATTGACCCGCGCGAATTGAAAAATACTTTAGAGACCAAAAAAGTTTCAGGCCTGTTTTTAGCTGGCCAGATCAACGGCACCACCGGTTATGAAGAGGCCGGCGCACAAGGTTTGATCGCCGGTGCTAATGCCGGATTAAAAGCTCTTAATAAACCAGCCTTCACACTTGATCGTGCGCAGGCATATATTGGCGTTTTGATCGATGATCTCATTACACTTGGCACAACTGAACCTTACCGCATGTTCACTTCACGTGCTGAATATCGCCTTTCTATGCGCGCTGATAATGCTGATATCAGGCTGACACGGCTTGCGATAGATAACGGTTTTTGTGGTGAGGAAAGAAAAGCGGCCTTCACCAAAAAAATTACTGAACTTGAGAATTTAAAAAATATTCTGCGCGAACAAATCAACCTGACACCTAACGAAGCTGATAAGCATGGCATTCGCATCAATCAGGATGGCATTCGTCGCAATGGCCTGCAGCTTCTTGCTATGCCGAATATTGGTTTTGATACGCTGAAAGATATCTGGCCTGAAAAACTTTCTGGCTTTTCTGATGATGTTATTGAACAGGTGAATATTCAGGCGCTATATGCGGGCTATCTGGAAAATCAGGAAAATGAGATAAAACAATTCCGTAAGGATGAATCCATAATAATTCCTGAGAATATCGATTTCAAAAATGTTGATAGTCTTTCGAATGAGATTCGCGAAAAACTAAACCGCTTCCGCCCTGCAACGATCGGCGCAGCAGGCAGAATTCCGGGCGTTACGCCAGCAGCAACGACTGCCATTCTGGTTTATCTGAAGAAGTTAGATAAAGAAAAGAAAGCCGCTTAATTCTTCAGCGTAACTTCCAAATATTACAACTTGAACGGCATCACTATAAGTGTGCGGCCGCGTGAATGCAGACGGCGCTGCAATATATAAGCTGTCTGGTTGTGCAGCACTTGCGTAAAGAAATTTTCGCTATCTGAGATCAGTTTTGTGCAATAGAAAACCGTGTTCGGGAATTCTTCTGAAATACGTTCTGTAAGTTCAGTTAGCTTATCCACCACATCAGTTCCATAAGCATGGTAATATGTGCTGCCATAACCTTTGCAATGCGCGAAATCTACATATTTCTTGAGCATCTGGCGGGTATCGCGACGAAGCTTGTTCCACATTTTTTCATCAACGAACTCTTCCGTATCAATCTCCCCTACACTCACGAAAATGAAGTTCTTATAATTTCCCGGGAAAAGTTTTTCTACCCAGTTCACCATCTTCAAACCGGAAGCAGAGGTTTCACTCACAAGGAAGCAGGCCGTTGGCTGATCGTGCTCAAGTTTCGGATGCTCACCCACCACACATTTATCTTCAAGAATACGATCCATTTTATTCTCTTCACGCTCGATCTTGCGCTGCACCAGCACATAATGGCGCTTTATCATAAGGCCAAGAAGCACCATCATGCCGGTCACGGAAATCGTTTTCCAGCCGCCGTCATAGAATTTTTCCCACACTGTGGTGCAAAGGATTGTTGCCGAAACCAGCAATGCAAAGAACGGAATTATTACTCTGAAGATATTCTTTTTATCTTTAGAGATATTCATGATGCGATATTTGCAGATACCGATGAGAGAAAGAGTGAAAGTGAGGAATACGTTGATCGAATAAAGAACTACAAGGAAATCAACCCTGCCTAGGGCCGCAACTATAGCTATGATAGCGGCTCCGCCCATCAGCACCACACCGTTCTTTGTTACCAGCCTGGTGGAAAGTGATGAGAATAAATGCGGCATCCACCTATCAACAGCCATTGATGCAAGCACGGAAGGGCCGGCGATAAAGCCTGTATTTCCCGCCACCAGCAATATACCGGCAGAAAAGAACATCGCGATACTGACCACATATATTGATATATTATGTCCAGCCACCATCCAGTCCGCTGTGATAGCCTTGAACACAGTTGCATTTAATGTTTCGCCTTCAACCGGCTGCACATCCCACAGAAGATAAGTGAGTATTATACCTGCTGCCATGAATGCCAGTGAAAATGCTATCATCACCATTGTGCTCTTGCCGGTGCGAACCCTTGGCTCTGCCAATGACTGCAGAGAGTTAGAAACTGCTTCCAACCCTGTATATGTACCGCCACCTAGTGAGAAAGCTTTAAAGAAAAGCGCGAACACGAACATCCAACCCAGATCTGCCGCTGTGTTCTTGGTTTCCATTTTTGCATCGGGAAGAATATCCTCCAGACCGTAAGAGTGGTTAAAAATACCATAGACTATGAGTATTGCATATATCGTTACGAAACCTAAGAATATCGGCATCAGAACTTTTATAGATTCCTTCATACCGCGCAGGTTCAGATACATCAGGCCAAAAATTATCATGCATTCTATAGGCACCTTATATTGGTGCAGATCACCATCGATGATCGAGAATATCGCATCAACGGCACTTGCGATTGAGATCGCAATTGTCAGAACATAGTCGATCAAAAGCGCGGAGCCTGAGATCAACCCCGCCTTCGGGCCAAGTAGTGTGCTTGCCACACGGTAACCACCACCACCATGCGGGAAAAGTTCGATCACCTGAAGATATGCAAGGCCGATAAGGAATACTGTGATAGCCGTAGCAAAGGCAAGGAATATTGCAAGTTGTGTGTGCTGGCCAAGAGCCTTGAAGGCTTCTTCCGGACCGTAACATGCCGATGAAAGACCATCGGCACCGATACCTATCCAGGCAAAAAAAGTTATGAGGGCTATGTGGCTACGAGTTTCCTTGCTGAAGGGATCAAGTGGTTTACCGAGGAAGAAACGTTTAATGCGTTCAAATCGTGACATAAGCCTTTTACTTAAACCCCCTTAAGCATTATTAACACTGCTTAATATGGGGGCGGAGTCTAATATTTAAATGTTAAAAGTAAAGGATTATATCCGCTTGAAATTAATGGGTTTCTGGCGGCAATGCGCCAATTTTAACCCAACATTGTTACATTAATACACATTATATCTATTGAGATAATAGATATATGGAATTCTATTTATCGTATTTGTTCATGACGCTGTTCTTCACGCCATAACCATAATAGATGATTATGCCAAGCACCACCCAGATCACGAATCTGATCCATGTATCAAGTGGCAGAGAAATCATTAGGCCAAAGCTGAAGATAGCACCAAGCACCGGAATCACCCACGGACCGAAAGGCACGCGGAAGAAACGTGGCTCTTGCGGGATTTTATAGCGCAGGAATGTAATGCCAAGACATACTACCAGGAAAGCAAATAATGTTCCGATCGAGGTAAGTTCCGCCACAACATCAGGCGGACATATCGCTGCAAAAACACTCACAAAAATACATATAAGAGTGTTTGATTTATATGTAGTGCGCCATTTCGGATGGACCTCTGAGAAAACTTTTGGCAATAAACCATCACGTGCCATCGAATAGAATACCCTCACCTGACCATATAACATGACCATGATAACTGATGAATAACCGGCAAGGATAGCAATAATGATCCCTTCCTGCAGGAAAACATAAGGCGTGTGGCTGATCGCAACTGCAACAGGTGCAATGCCATCATGGCCTTTGAATTCAACATAGTTCGCGAGACCTGTCATCACGTGAGAAAATAACAGATAAAGCACCGTGCATATACCAAGTGAAAGCAGTATGCCTTTTGGCACTGTGCGTTGTGGGTCTTTCGCTTCCTGTGCAGCAGTTGATACCGCATCAAAACCTGTATAGGCGAAGAAGATTACTGCAGCACCGCGGAATATGCCGCTCCAGCCATATTCACCGAATGTGCCGGTGTTCTGTGGAATGAACGGGTGATAATTTTCCGGTTTGATATATTGCCAGCCCAGCACAATGAACAGGAACACCACTGCCATCTTTACCAAAACGATTAGATTGTTCACCAGCGCCGATTCCTTTGTTCCCCTGATAAGAAGCGCTGAAAGAAGCACTATTATCCCCACCGCAGGAACGTTGATAAGCCCGTGATGTACCGTGCCATCAGCAAGTGTTGTGGTTTCAAACGGTGACATCATATATTCCACCGGCAGATGAACTCCGAATAATTCCAGAACTTTTTCAAAATATCTGCTCCAGCTTATTGCAACAGTTGCGGCCGCAACTGCATATTCAAGCATAAGATTCCAACCTACCATCCATGCAGTAAACTCACCGAATGATACATATGAATATGTGTAGGCGCTTCCGGCAACTGGAAGCATGGAAGCAAATTCTGCGTAACAAAGCGCTGCGAAGATACAGCCTAATCCTGCAATAATGAATGAGATTGTAACAGCCGGGCCAGCATTATTTGCCGCGACCAGACCTGTAAGTGAGAATAATCCGGCCCCGATGATGCCGCCAATACCAAGTGCAGTTAAATGCACCACGCCCAGTGAGCGCTTCAGATTCAAGCCTTCTTTATCATCATCGTCCAGTTGCGCCTTTAATATCTCTATGGTTTTCTTACGGACAAGTAATGAATATTTAAGCATAAAATCTGATTGTAAGTTTTATAAAAAGTACTATTTCAGCGATATTATTTACAAAAATCCCAAAAAGCCAGAGCATAATTCTAGAAATGGAGCATTCGCGCAAAAAGAAGGTTCAAGCTGTGTTGCTTGCGCTTGTATCGGTTTTGATATGGTCAACTCATAATGTCGCCGCACGCGCGATACATGAGATCGCGAACCCGGTAGAGCTTACCTTCTGGCGCTGGCTGATCGCCTTTATAATAGTTCTCCCATTCGCCAGTCGTAATTTTAAAAAGAACTTTGCCCTGCTCAAACAAAATATAGGCTTATATATATGGATAGCCGTGCTTGTGCATGTGATCTATAACACCTTCTTCTATGCTGCTGCAGCCTTCACTTCGGCGAATAATCTTTCTTTATTAACCACCACATCATTCATATGGACGGTGATCTTTGGTGCCGTATTGAAGATAGAAAAACTCACACCACGCAAAGCCCTTGGTGCGATAATGGCCCTTTCCGGCGTTCTGATCGTAGTTACAAAACAGAATTTGGGCGTGCTGATAAATTTCCAATTCAATAAAGGTGATCTTATTCTCATCACAGCCTGTTTTGCCTGGGGTTTCTATGCATTGCTGTTGAAAAAGAAACCGCCGAAAATGGATCAGGTTTTCATGTTTGCTGCCGTCATATTATTCGGCCTGATCATGATCGCTCCGCTTTATTATGTTGAACATCACATTGCTCAATACCCAATTCTTACAATCGCAAAATTCAAGATATTTTTGTTGGTCGCGGTGTTTGCATCCGTTATCTCATGGAGCCTTTATAACAACTCCATACATGTTCTTGGCCCGACCAACACATCAATGATATTTTTCCTGCTGCCGGTGTTCAGCGCACTGGTGGCTTATTTCTGGCTTGGCGAAGGGCTACATACATATCACATCTGGGGATTTGTATTCATCATCAGCGGCATCGGCATTTCCAACATTCGCCTCAAACGCGCCGTCACCTCCCAGCCGATTAATTAATTGATTCCACAGCTTTTATTGTTATTATCCTTGTAAATTCTTGGGGGATTTAATGATCGACACAAAAGCATTGAATGAGAAAATTCATAACAACTACTCAAAAAATCTTACTAGAGATTATGTTAGTTCATTAGAAAGTGATTTTAATCAAGCCGCCAATATTTTTTCAAAAAATCCATTATTGATTCTCGATGAAAATAATCATGATTTCTTCAGACATATTTTAAGATTTTCTGAAAGTGACGATACTTTATCTAAGGCTTTTGATACGCTTTTATCTATATTTAAAACCAGTGATAACCCATATAAAGATACCGGGTTGATTATTTTTGATTGTCTGCAAACGCGCACAATTGCGCAAGTTCATTCGACCTTTGATAGAGAAATAAGAAGCAATAAAACACTCGGCGAATTGATACCTCTAATTTGTGATTCCGGTAATGAAAAGCTTTTTAAACATTTAGCTATTTTTATAAATAATCTGAATGAATTTTCTGAAGAGGCTGCATTAGGGGTTTTTCATGATTCAACTGCATCATTTATAAGCGGCTCATTTGATCTAGATGGCAAAAATGTAAGGAAGTTTTTTGAAGAAACCAGCCATGTTGCAAAAAGTGCTAATTCTCACAAAGAAGATCTTTCGCCAACTTCAAAAATATATATGAATAATATAATCCCAGCGATTGGCAGCAGGCTCGGTCTTACAAATAACTAAACATCCTTGCGAATATCGCCTTTGAATTTTTCTGCAACAGCGATCAGCTCCTGAACCTTTTTCGGGATCATTGCGCCCTTGTTTAAATAAAACCCATAATCCACATTCGGGAATAAATGCTTGAGTGGAGTGCCAACCAGCACATCATTTTCTTCCAGAACTATATCCGCAGTGATACTTATTACCAAGCCCGCCTCGATGAATTTACGCGTCACTTCCCAGCCTTTAAAATTCACACGCAACTCTTTTTTCAAGCCCGCATTTTCGAATATGTCATAAAGGTTAGGAATTACATGCGTGCCCTTTGCCGGCAGGGTGAAATCATATTTTGCGATATCCTTAACAGTAATATTTTTCTTCCCCGCAAGCGGATGATCTGGTCTTGTTAACAGCACGGGCCTAAAATAAAACAGCTTGATATAATCTATATGTTTTGGCACCGGGTAATGTTCACGACGCGGCAGAAGCAAAACATCAATCTCATTACTCTCAAGCATTTTTATGCCGTCATGGAACTCAGCGAAAACAACATCGAAATTAACTTCCTTATTTTCAGCTACGAAAGTTTTTATTAGCTTCGGCAATATATAATTCAGTGATGCGTTATTTGCGGCAATGCTTATCCGTTCATTATATTTTTTCTGGCGATGTAGCGTGAATATATTCTCAATATCCTCGATCGATTTTATATGCGGCAGCGCGATCTCATATAAAATTTCTGCATCCTTGGTCGGTTTGATATTAGGGCCTCTACGCTCAAATAATTTTATCTTCAGATCATCCTCTAGTGACTTGATCTGTAATGATACAGTTGCCTGGGTTAGTCCCATTATCTTGGCAGCCTTGGATATGTTACCAAACTGCATAGTGGCAGTGAACCCCCGCAACTGCTGCAACCTATTGTTCTTGTAAAAGAAATTTTGCTCAATCTTCATATGCGCAAAATATTATCATAGGTTTTTTCAATGATAAACCTAGAAATTATAAAACTGCTAAATAATTGTATGATTCCTGAAAAAAGTGTATAATTAACCAGAAGTTTAATGGGGTTTAAGTTTGAGTTTCGGCCTAATTTCAGATGAGATAAAGCATAAGGTTCGTGGTGAGTTCATGATGCACCCCGAGATCGTAGACTATTTCTACCAGAAACATTACGCAGAGAATAAAACCTCGTTTGATAATTATTACGGCTCCTTAAAATCTGAAACAAGAACTATTTCTCAATTAATGAACGATGTTAAGCCTGGCTTCCTTGATAAAATCATGGATAAAAAAGGGGGCATATGGCGCGATATGATAACCTTTGTTCATCTGGAAAAGACCTTTAGACAATTAGATATCTATAGAACCTCAGATGATGTCGATGAAATAGTAAAAGGCCTACGCATTTTATCTCCATCTGAAGGCGCCCTTCCTACACAACTTTTAGCGGGAGCATTTACATACAGATATGAGACCGCGCAATTTAAAAAATCTCACCCAGAGCACGTATTTAATAAACCACATTCTGCTACTTTTGGCACCGGCGGCGATAAAAACCACACTTTGAATATGAGTACAATTGCCATGATCTATGCTGCTGCCTTTTCAGAGTATGAGGGGAAAGAAGATTTGTTCGTAAAAATAGGAACTGGTCCCGTAACCGGCAGGCACGGTGGTGCAAGAATGGCAAAAATGCTTTTAGAAATTATTAGGAAGCCTGAAAATTTTGAAGCCGTAGCCTTAGCTGATATTGGCTATGAATATCGCACACCTTTTGTTTCTGCCAGAAAGATTATAGCATCAATGGTCAGACAAACGCGCAATGGCGAAGTCCCATTTATTGATCCGGTAAAAATAATGGCACCTGGCGCAGGTATGAGCGGAGCCAAAACCCTAGCTACAGGATATAGATCAGATTTTCTGCCTCACTTGATACCAATATCAAAAAAAATTACCACAATAGATAAATCATCTCAGGCATTATATTCATCTTCAGACGGTAGTGATGAAATTATGCCGGGTAAAAATGACATAAGAATATATAATGAAGGCGAATTGACAAAACGATATACTTATACTGGCAGCGATGATGCAAGACTGGTTCGAGATCTAACCTATGGCTTGAGAGAAAGGGAGTTGGAAAAAGATCAATTAGATGCATCATTGGTTCTTATGGGGTTAAGAGAGGGAACTGTAGCAGACCAACAAAATTGGAACTTGGCCATGAATGCGGCTACGATGCTTCCTGAATATCACCATAGTGAAGACCCCCACCGAGCACACCCAAGAATAGCCATGAGAATAAAACCCTTTATTGAAGAAGTGCAGCAAAATAAAGGTAAAACTCGAGATGATAAATTTACATTTATACGCTAGCCGAAATTTTCTATCATAGGTTTTATCAATGCTTAAGCTAGAGATTATTAATTGTACAAAGGGTGAATTTTGCGTTAAGAATTAATGCAATAATGGGGCGAAATTATGTTAAATATGCAGATTTCCGATAAACAACAAATAGAGACCGTCATCATGAAAGATAGCGGCCAAAAAAGCTTTAAGAAGCTTAGCCCTTATGACCTGGTGGTTATCGCAACAACAAGAGTTATGCGCGAGATATTTGAAAATGATACAGATGTCAGCTGCCATGTACACATGATATTCACCAGCTCAGATTCCAAACTGCTTAATTATAATATAAAATATTATTCCCTGCTTAAAGGTTATCCGTTTGACTCTGATGAATTGAGCTTCCTCTATAAACTCAATGAAAATGAGGAAAACTTCGATCCAAGCATTATGATCACCGAATCGTTCTTCAAACAGCATGAATCGCTGACAAACAACTTCAAGCTTTCTATGAAAAGCCTGCCTACCAAAAAGGCCCTGCAAGAGAAGCTGAAAACCTCTATTGATAGCGAGATAGAAAAATACATTAAGGATTTTGAGGTTTATAACGCGGTGGAATGATCTTTTCATCTATATTCTCTAGCCAGCCTGTTCCTGATCTGCCATTATTTTAAATGCTTTTTTCTGCAGTCAATTGCAGCGCACATTTTTGCTTATCATAGGCTTTATCAATGATTATTCTTAAAACTATTAATTAGATTTATATCAAGATTTACAATATAAGGTTTTACAAATCTTAATGGGGAAAGATTATGTCTACGATCGTGGGGGATTTCTTATTTAAAGCCGCAAAATTTTTCAGCACAAGAAAAGAAAAAATTGAAGCGAAGCAGCCTGATCCGAATATTCAAATACCAACTTTTTTGGTGTTTGAAGAACCAAATAAAATTACTGATTTAGAATTAAATGATGATAAGGTCAAAAAATTCAATGGCGATATACCTGACACGAATATTATAGAAGGTAGCAAAGGAAATCCTGAAAAAAGAATTTCATCATTTGAACTTTTTAAAAAAACCTCAGAAAAGTTATTGCAAGGAATTTTAGGAGAAGATGCGGATGTTTCGAGACATCTTGATTGGGTATTCTCATATTTCGAGGAATGGAGAAGGTTTGATGACTACACCACCCCTACGGAATACATACTGATCAAGAACGGATACTCTAAAGGTTACCCAAGCTCCGGTGCACATTGGAACACGAACGAAGATGCGATAAATCATATGGTATTGGAATTCTGTAAGTGTAATAAATTTTTATTAGAAAATCAATACCGGCTAAACGATAAAGACTTTCCAACACCAAAAAAATCTTACCAAAATAGCATAAAAGAACCTTATAAAAATGTTGAGAAGTGCAGAGAAGATTTTCCAACAGAAGAACAGCTTAAATCCATGCTTATAAAAGCAATAGATGAAAATATTGAAAAATATATGCTGAGCTTTGCAAAAAAGCAGGAAGACAAGCAAAAACAAAAATGGGCAGATTCATTTTCTAATAAAAATGTTACTCAGCTTTCGCCTAATGAATTAATGGAGCATACAACAACAGAGGTTTTAAAAAATATATTGGGAGATAATGATAGCATACCAAAATATGTTAAAACCGTATTTGATGATTATAATTACATTAGCGATGCAAGAGATTTAACGACACGTTTAAAGGAATATATTCTTATAAAAAATGGCTATTCTGCTTATGCATCAGATTCATGGTCAGCCAAGCACGGTAACGAAAAAGACCATGGCGAAACATGGAATGATATGACTTATAGATTAGCTGCCAAATTACACAAGGCTGTAACAAAGGGTAAAGGGTCTGTAAAAAGCTTTCCTGATGAGGATGGGCTGCGAGTAAAACTAAGTGATGCTTTTGATATAAAAATAGAAGAATATCGCCTGAATTTTGTAGAAAAATATAAAGAAAGTCACAAAGTAAATGATTTGCATTAAATAGCTTATATTTCCCTAGCTATTGCCGTAATTCCGTGTTATATCGCGCGCATCAAAATTTAATCCGGGAAACAGGTTCAAATGCAGAATATCCGTAATATCGCAATCATCGCGCACGTAGATCATGGTAAAACAACTCTGGTAGATGCGCTTCTTAAGCAATCAGGTACTTTCAGGGAAAACCAGAAAGTTGAAGAATGTGCCATGGATTCCAACGATCAGGAACGTGAGCGCGGCATCACCATCCTGGCAAAACCTACATCTATCACCTGGAAAGACCACAAAATTAACATCATTGATACTCCTGGCCACGCTGACTTTGGTGGTGAGGTTGAGCGTATCCTTAACATGGCCGATGGCGTTATCCTTCTTTGCGATTCTGCTGAAGGCCCGCTTCCGCAAACTAAATTCGTTCTTGGTAAAGCACTGAAACAAGGCATCCGTCCGATTGTTGTTATCAATAAAATCGACCGCTCTGATGCTCGTCCTGATGAAGTTCTTGATGAAGTGTTTGACCTGTTCGTTACGATGGAAGCTTCTGATGAACAGCTTGATTTCCCTGTTATGTATGCATCTGGCCGTAATGGTTGGGCAGTTAATAACCTTGATGAACCTCGTGAAAATCTTCATGGCCTGCTTGATCTGGTCCTGAAACATGTTCCGGCACCAAAAGTTGATGATGAAGCACCGTTCTCAATGCTTTCAACACTACTTGGTTATGACTCATTCCTTGGCCGCACACTTACCGGCAAGATCTATTCTGGCAAAGCGAAAGTTAACAGCAACGTGAAAGCCATCAACCTGAAAGGCGAACTGGTTGAAAACTTCCGCCTGACGAAACTATTCAGCTTCCGTGGCCTTGACCGCATTCCGGTTGATGAGGCTGTTGCGGGTGATATCATCTGCGTTGCAGGTATGGAAAAAGTTCACGTATCTGATACTATTTGTGACCCTGCTGTTGAAAAACCGCTTGCTACAACCCCGATTGACCCACCTACAATTTCCATCACAATCACCGTTAATGATTCTCCCTTCGCTGGTAAGGAAGGCTCAAAAGTAACTTCCACCCTTATCCGTGAAAGGCTACTTGCTGAAGCTGAAACCAACGTGGCGATCAAAGTTGAGGAAGCTGCTGGTAAAGATGCGCTTCAGGTTTCCGGTCGTGGTGAATTGCAGCTTGGCGTATTGATCGAGAATATGCGCCGTGAAGGTTTTGAACTTTCAGTTTCACGCCCGAAAGTTGTGTTCCAGAAAGATGCTCAAGGCCAGTTGCTTGAACCGGTTGAAGAAGTTGTTGTGGATGTTGATGAGCAATATTCAGGCACGGTTATCAATAAAATGAACCTGCGCAAATCTGAAATGAAGGAAATGAAAACTTCATCTAACGGTAAAACCCGCCTGGTGTTCCACGCTCCTTCACGCGGCCTGATCGGTTACCAGGGCGAATTCCTGACTGATACTAAAGGCACAGGCATCATGAACCGCCTATTCCACGGCTATGCACCGTTTAAAGGTGAAGTTGGCGAAAGGCAGAAAGGTGCGCTTATCTCTACTGACCAGGGTGAAGCAGTTGCTTATGCGATCTGGAAACTTCAGGATCGCGGCACCATGTTCATTGGCCACCAGGATAAAGTTTACCAAGGTATGATCGTGGGTGAAAATTCACGCGATGCAGATATGGAAATCAACGTGCTACGCGGCAAGCAGCTTACTAACGTTCGCGCTGCAGGTGCTGATGAAGCAGTTGTTCTTGTTCCGCCTCGCAAAATGACTTTGGAAGAAATGATGAGCTATATCAATGATGATGAGCTTGTGGAAGTAACTCCAAAATCACTTCGTCTGCGTAAGCGCCATCTTGATCCAAATATGCGTAAACGCGCTGAGAAAGAAAGCAAAGTTGGCTAATAATTTACCCCGGTTTTTCCGAGGTATTTTTTTGCATCGATTATTTTTCCCTGATACCAAACTGGTTCAGAATAGAATCATATTCTTCTCTGGCATTGCTTTTTATATCGCCTGCCAGTCTTGCCAAACTACCCTTTATACTCATTTTATATTCACTGCCTATAATATTGATTTCCGGATCAGGCGGAAGAACTGAAGGGTCAGGCAAAACCGAATGTACACCACCAAAAACTTTTTTCAGATCTTTGTGTAATAAGTTATAATCATTACTAAAATCACCGGATATTATAGGAAATATTATAGTAGTTGTATAATTATACGACCTGCTGCCGAAAAATTTTTCTAAAGGTTTTAGGATATCTTCTTGTGAGAACTTATCTCCCTTTGCAAGGCTCTCATCTTCATAAATAGAATGCTCTAACTGCGGATAATTTATAGAGTGTTTTGCTAATATATCTTCTATAAAGGCGAAAACCACTTTCTTATCATTCTCATTGCCTAATAATGATTTTGTTTTTCGTTCCTTAATATCATCAATGAAATTTGCGCTCTTGTAATCGACATCATGATCAAGCTTTTTAGAGCTTTGCGCCAGAAAGTTTATCTCTGCTAAATTGGCTGCTTTATCTAATCCATAAACCATGCGGTTAATATCATTCTGGGCTTCCATATCCAATTTTATCTTTAGGATCAGAGAAGTTTCCAATTGCCCATATTTATTGATTTCAGACTTACCATCCGACACTGAGCAATTGCCGCCTGAGGTCACACTTTCAAGAAACTTATAAGGGTCGCTCTCACTTTCCATAAAATTAGAAAGTCTTTTGATAAAGCTGTTATCCTGCACTAAAGGTTCTTTTTCCCCAATTATGAAACTTGTTTCCTTAAATTTACCCAATCCTGATATCACGTGTGAAATATACACAGCAACACTGCTCAAATCGTTTCTATCGGATGATACCTCCAGCACGAGATGTCCATCTGAAACATTATGCTCTATTCCATACATCTGATTGTTAAAAATATCATATCTCTTACTTCTGAAGTTACCTGAATTCAGAAGATTGCCCCATTTTTCATTGATCTTGTTTTCTATAATCTCTCTTGGGCTTAGAGTTTTCTCCTGCACATGTACATTTGTAATGTCACCGCCTGTTAAGTCTGGTTTTTCAGTAGCAGGCAAAATATCTAATTTTTCTTCCGGCGATAGATTATTTTTGCTCACATGAGTTTCTGGCTTCTTAACAAAGAAGTTTTTAAGTTTTGTAATAAAACTGTCCAGCCTGTTTTTCATGTAACCCTCTTCCCGAGTCTATCACAAAGGGATTAATAAAGGGTTAATAGGCCATTGACTTCTAGCTCTAAAACAATAAATATCAGTTATGAAAAAACTTTTGCCGATTCTGCTAATTCTTCTTGCCCTCCCACTCAATTCACATGCCCGCCTGAAACCCATTCATCCGGTTGTAGTTGAGCTTTTTACATCGGAAGGCTGTGCCGCATGCCCGCCTGCAGATGATTTTCTAAAACAATTGAATATGAACCCCAATATTATCGCTCTCGCCTATCACGTAGATTACTGGGATAACCTCGGCTGGAAAGATAGTTTCAGCCTGAAAGAATCAACTTACAGGCAGGAACAATATTCCAAAGTTTTAGAAACTGACACCTTCACTCCGCAGATAGTAGTTCAGGGTGAACATACTGCTTCTGGAAATCATCGCGAGGAGATCGAAGATTTCATTGCCGACGCACAGGTGCCCAGTGAATGGATAGAACCCGATGTGAAACTTGATGGGAATAAAATTAAACTTCACCTTGATGCAACGGATAATATAAATACTGTTATATTTCTTGTTTCATACCAGAAAAAAGCCAGCGCTGAAGTTACGCGCGGCGAAAATATTGGCAAAAAATTAGAACATATTAATAGCGTGGTGCAGATAGAACCGGTCATAAAATGGCAGGGCGACCCTGTTAGCCTATCCATGCCAAAACCAAAAGGTGATGTGGCGGTTCTTTTGATACAGGACATGAGGGGCAAAATGCTCGGCGCTGAAACACTGGATTTAAATTAATAAATATCAATAAGTTATTATATAAAGCTTCAAATTTTAACTAAAACTGAATTGAAACTCATCGCATTTGACAGACTCATTAACATTTTGTTAATAATTCAATGTTATACTCCAAGTTAGAAATAAATCCAAGGGGATCAAATGGGCGGGCCAGTTTTAGACATTAATATTAAATCAGATAATACCGGCGATATTAATCATGGTGAAGTTGTTCATGGTTCAATAAAATCATACGATAGAACTGCAACTGATTCAGAACATAATTTGAAAGTTGTTACATCATTCACCCGCACGGATGATGGCAATTATTCAATGCAACGCCATTCTTACAGCCTTACTGATAAGGATAAAGATGGCAATCCACTTGAAATAAAAGATAGCCACACAATAAATGGCATTATGATAAAGCCGGAAGCAATGCTTGCAACTTTCCAGAATGATATAAATATGAAGGGTAATTTTACTTTAAATGATAAGAGTACGGAAAACACCCAACAGCTGACCAACCTTCTGATGCAAAATGTTCATCAAAATCACGCTAGAGAAAATATGAACGGCGTTGGTAACCCGGATGGCTATGGCATGATACAACACAAACCTTTAGACAAATCAGTAGGCGGGCTTTCACCTTCTACCGGTGGTGGGATCACAGATCCAAGTCAGGATAAAGGCAATTATATTGCCTAACTAGCCCTTCAGCTCTTCAGCGATAAGGAATGCAAGTTCAAGTGACTGGCTCGCGTTAAGGCGCGGGTCACAATGTGTGTGGTATCTGTCAGCCAGATCAACTTCCGTGATTGCCTGTGATCCACCAATGCACTCGGTCACATCCTGCCCGGTCATCTCGAAATGCACACCACCCGGATAAGCCCCTTCTGCTTCAACAGCTTTAAAGAAACTTTTCACCTCGCTCAAAATATCATTGAACGGGCGGGTTTTATAACCATTAGGTGATTTGATAGTGTTGCCATGCATCGGGTCGCAACTCCAGATCACCGATTTACCTTCTTTAGTAACGGCTTTCACCAGCGGCGGCAGAAGTTCATCAACTTTATTTTTGCCCATGCGGGAAATAAGTGTCAGGCGCCCTTCCTCATTATTCGGGTTCAACACATCAATAAGCTTTAACAGGTCATCAGCCTTCATTGAAGGGCCAACTTTGCATGCGATCGGGTTTGCAATGCCACGGAAGAATTCAATATGCGCTTCATCCAGATTGCGCGTTCTGTCACCTATCCACAGCATATGCGCCGAGCAGGCATAATTTTCTTTGGTCTTTTTATCTTCCTGCACGAAACATTCTTCGAATGGCAGCAGCAAACCTTCATGCGAAATGAAGAAATCCGCTTCCTGTAATTGCGCCATATTATCCGGAGAAATTCCGCAGGCACGCATGAAACTCTGGCATTCATCAATCGCCTGAACTATGCTTTCAAATCTTTTGCCCTGATTAGATCTATTTATGAACTGGTCATTCCATTTCGAAACGTTACGAAGCGATGCATAACCACCCGTCGCAAGTGAGCGCAAGTAATTTATCGTTGCAACCGATTGATAATAAGCTTTCACCAGATTATCAGGGTTATTCACGCGCGCATCACTATCAAACTCGATACCGTTAATGATATCACCACGGTATGAAGGCAGTGTTTGCCCATCTTTTGTTTCAGTAGCATCAGAGCGCGGTTTCGCGAACTGGCCCGCAATACGACCAACTTTTACCACCGGCTTACCGGCACCATACATAAGTGCAACGGTCATCTGCAGGATAACGCGGAAATAGCTCGTCAGATTATCCTGATTAAATTCAGCAAAACTTTCAGCACAATCACCACCCTGCAACAGGAATGCTTTACCCTTCGCCACTTCAGCAAGCTGGCGTTTAAGTTTGCGCACTTCGCCCGGTGTAACCAGCGCCGGATAGCTCTTTAGCTGGCCAAGCACGGCATTCAGCTTTTTCTGGTCAGGATATTCCGGTTGTTGCTTAATTGGCAACTTGCGCCATGAATCAGCAGACCAGTTCTCTACAGGCTTTTTATTTTTCTTCTTAACCGACATTTTATGCTTCAAGTTTAATGACAAACCGCAAAATACACATTATAAGGCTTTTAACAAGTATTATGTAGTGAATAACCGCTAGAAAACAAGAGCATCTCTATGGTTGAGAAGAAACCTGATCCGAATAACACAGTGGCCTTCATGGGCGTTTATGGTAGCAATTCCGATGTTGCCTGCCGCCAGGCCTATCCATATATGGATACAATGCCTTGTGATGACTTTGAAACCGCCTTCAAAGCCGTTGAAGAAGGCCATGCAAAATATTGCCTTATTCCGGTCGGGAATTCATATGCAGGCCGCGTGGCAGAGATACATAACATCATCCCGGCAACCAGTTTAAGCATAGTAAATGAATATTTCCTGAAAGTGGAACACCAGCTATGCGGCATTAAAGGCGCAACACTTGAAACGGTTAAGGAAGCTTATTCCCACCCTCAGGCACTTCTGCAATGCAATAAAACGCTTAAAAGCCTGAATATAAAACCGGTGCAATATAGCAGCACTTCCCAGGCCGCAAAAGATGTCGCTGCATGGAATGATAAAAGCAAGGCCGCGATTACTTCCAAACTTGCCAAAGAACTTTATGGGCTTGAGCTGATAAAAGAAAATATCGAAGATGCACATGACAACCATACTTTGTTCCTGGCATTTGCTAAAGAACCGGTTGACCCGGATCCTAAAAAGGAAAAATTCATCATCACCAGCATGGTGTTCACCACCCGCAATATTCCGGCTGGTTTGTATAAAGCACTTGGCGGCTTCGCGACCAATAATGTGAATATCATAAAACTTGAAAGCTATATCCCTGAAGGTGAATCCTCATCAGCGCAATTCTTCATCAGCTTTGAAGGCAGCCCGCAGGAAAAGCATGTTCAGCGCGCAATTGAAGAGCTAGGCTTCTTCACCAAGAAAACCAAACTGCTTGGCGTTTACCCTGGGCATAAGAACAGGAAAATAGATTAGAATGGCAGAATTAGTTTTTTCAGGCGTACAACCAACCGGCAATCTGCACTTAGGTAATTATCTTGGCGCTATCAAGCAATGGGCAGATATTCAAAGCAAATATCGCTCGATCTTCTGCATTGTTGATCTGCATGCCATCACCGTTCCGCAAGATCCTAAAGCCTTATATGAAAGCACACTTGAAATGGCAGCCGTTTATATTTCATGCGGAATTGATCCAGAAAAATCGATCATTTTCGCGCAAAGCACTGTTCCTGCACATGCAGAACTTGCATGGATTTTAAGCTGTTTCACACCATTTGGCTGGTTGAACCGCATGACGCAGTTCAAGGAAAAGGCAGGCAAGCATCGTGAAAATGCAGCACTTGGCCTGTTCAGTTATCCTGTGCTTATGGCCGCAGATATTCTGGTTTATAAAGCAACGCATGTTCCCGTTGGTGAAGATCAGAAGCAGCATCTGGAACTTGCACGCGAGATCGCAAATAGTTTCAACCATCGTTATAATCGTGAGGTTTTCCCTCAGCCAGAGCCGCTCATTCTCAAAGAAGCAAGCCGTATCATGAGCCTGCGCGATGGCACGAAAAAAATGAGCAAGAGCGATGAGAGCGATTATTCGCGCATCAATCTTTCTGATGATGCTGAAACGATAAAACTGAAATTCCAGAAAGCCAAATCTGATTCTATCATGGGCATCAGCTATGATAAGGAAGCCCGCGCTGATGTAGCTAACCTGCTGACTATATATTCCTCATTGATGGATATTTCTATTGAGCAGGCAGTTGAAAAATTCCGCAATAGCCAGTTCTCCCAATTCAAGAATGAACTTGCAGAAGTGGCCGCTGCAAAGCTTGCACCAATAACATCTGAATTTAAAAAGTTGAAAGAAGATAAAGCCTATCTATCTAAACTGTTAAAATCTGGTGCTAAAAAGGCCGGCGAGATCGCTGAGAAAAATTTAAATGAAGTTAAAAAAGTTGTAGGTTTCTTTGTCGAATAATTTCCATATCCATATGATTTCCGATTCAACCGGCGAAACGGTCAATTCCGTAATGCGCTCGGTGATGAGCCAGTTTGAAAATATTGAGGTTGAGGAACACACATGGTCACTCGTGCGCACACAGGGCCATTTAGATCGCGTATTTGAATCGATCTCACAAAACCCAGGCCCGGTGCTTTTCACTATTCTTGACCATGATCTGCAAGCCTCACTTGCGAATCATTGCCGTAAATTGCGCCTGCCATGTATTCCGGTTTTGGAAAAAATCACACGTGAGCTTTCGCTTTATTTCGGCGTTGAAGCAAAGGCCCGCCCAGGTAAACAATATCAACTTGATGAAGATTATTTCCACAAGATGGATGCCATTCACTATACCCTTGCCCATGATGATGGCCAGGAAGTTGATAGCATGGATGAAGCCGATATAATTCTGGTTGGCCCTTCGCGCACATCAAAAACACCAACATGTGTTTATCTTTCATATAAGGGTATTAACGCCGCTAATATCCCGATAGTTGCCGGCGTGCCTTTGCCTGAAAAACTTTTCGAATTCAAAAAACCGATGGTGATCGGCCTGATAATATCTCCTGATCGCCTTGAGCAGATCCGCAAATCCCGTCTGCTTTCGCTGAATGAAACTCACAGCACTGATTATGTTGATGAGGAAAAGATTCTGGTAGAGGTTCAGGAAGCGCGCAAGCTTTATGCGAAACATAAATGGCCGGTAATCGATGTAACACGCAAATCGGTTGAGGAAACTTCTGCAAATATATTCCAACTTTATAATAAGTTCAAAGAAACCAGAGGTGAATAATGTCCAAAGGGCGTAAGAAGTCATCGATGATCAAAGGCGGCAGGGCCGGTGAAAATGCACGCCTGAAAGATAAGAAGAAATTTAAACCTTCCTCGCAAGCATGGCTCGAGCGTCAGATAAATGATCCCTTCGTGAAGCAAGCAAAGGCAGAAGGTTTTCGTAGTCGTGCGATTTACAAAATTCAGGAAATTGATGAACATTTCAAACTTCTCAATGGCGGCTTGAAAGTTGTTGATCTTGGCGCTGCACCTGGCTCATGGTGCCAATATGTTGCGAATAAGATCGGCCCGGCGGGCATGCTTGTTGGGATTGACCTGCTGGAGATAAAACCGCTGCCGAATTGCGAATTCATTCAAGGTGATTTCACTGATGTTGAAGTTATTGAAGAACTTGAACGCATGTGCGAAGGCAAGGTGGATGTTGTGCTTTCCGATATGGCACCGAATAACACCGGCCACGCAAAAACTGATCATTTGCGCATAATGTATATGCTGGAACTTGCATTAGATTTTGCTATCAATAACCTTGCGCCGGGTGGAAGTTTTGTCTGTAAAGTTCTTCGTGGCGGTACTGAGAATGAATTGCTTAGCAATGCGAAAAAACATTTCGAAAAAGTGCGCCATTTCAAACCGCAGGCAAGCCGCGCTGAATCAAAAGAGATGTACCTTATTGCAACCGGCTTTAAAGGAAACTAATTCTATATAATGAAGAATATTTCTTATAGAGACTGGAACCCGCGTCTGGATAATGGCGAACTCACCCTGCGGCAGGTACGCGATACGCTTCCTGCAAATGACCCAGAAGATATCAGCAAAATTGTTAAACTTCTTGAGAACCCAAAATCACCGATAGCCTTGAAGGGCGCAGTCACGCTTGATCGCCATGATGCCATACACATAGTTCTTGGTCGCGGGCTTTTGCCGCAGGATGAAGCTTTCGTCATCGGCTTCACTATGGGCACTTCAAAAAATATCAGGAAGTGGGAAGAGTTTTTGTTTAAAGCGGCATCAATGTATATCTATCCGAAAATATATCGCTTTAACCGCACTCACATGAAAGCCTTTGATCTTGGCCTGCAGGCCGGCAAGAAAAGCAAAGTAAAGAAAATATATGAGTTCCCGTTTGAGAATTGTGACCATATGAAGCTTGCCGAACTACGCAAAATCGTCGGCGTGGATATTAATGAACTCAAGAATTATTTCCGCAAGGAAATTGAGGTTCTGCCAAACACCAGATGCAGTAAACGGCTGGATGTAAGCTAATTTAAGAATCATACTTAAAATTTATACAGGCTTTTGTAAATTAACCGTAAATAAGGAAACCAATATGAAAAATAAAATTTTATTCGCACTTCTTGCAACCTGCATCTCAATTCCGGCAATTGCGCAGGATGAAAAAATTGTCAGCAACACTTCATCTATCATCAATAATAAAGGTGAAGAGATCGGCACATTAACGCTGAAAGATGGCGGTAACGGAACTTTGAGCCATATCGAAATAAAAGCTGGTGGCCTTGCTCCGGGCTGGCATGCGGTTCACTTCCACAGCGTTGGTGATTGCACCGATCATGACATGTTCAAACATTCTATGGCGCATGTGAATTTCTATAATAAAAAACACGGAATCCTGAATTCAGATGGCTATGAAGAAGGTGACCTGACAAATATTTATGCTTTCTCTGATGGCTCTGCGGCTGCTGATATATTTTCCGCCGGTGTAAGACTTGAGGAAGGTAAAGATAAAGCCCTGCGCGATAAAGATGGCAGCGCGCTTATCATTCACGAAAATGCTGACGATTATAGCAGCCAGCCTATTGGCGGTGCGGGTAATCGTGTTGCATGCAGCGTTATAGAACCACTCGCTAAGAAATAATTATCTTACCGTCTGAGCAATTTCTTTCAAAAATTCATCACGCGCTTTCGGGCCATATGGTCCAGAGTCAGCTTTGTCAGCAATGATGAATTTTGCAAAAGCTATTTTTCTGCCATCTTTTTCTGCCCAGCCAACAAACCACCCCTGAACTCCTGAACTGCCGGTTTTACCATGAACTTTCCAGCCATCTTCTGCATCAAATTCAGGAATAATATTTTCTGTCATCTCATATGATTTTTCTGAAATCTTGAATTTATGATTCAGAATATTTCTTATGAAATTTGCTTCTTCAGCCGCTGATATTTTCAATGAAGAACCAAGCCAGGCATGTGTAAGGCCATTATTTTTCCCCGTATCACCCGAAAGATCTTTATTACCATAATTCAGCAAATTCACATAATACTGGAATTTTTTCATGCCAAGTGCAGTGGTCAATTTCTGTGAATACCAAACGACTGAATTCTTTTCCCACAATGTCGGGTCAGTGGTTTGCCTATCATCTTCCTTATTCACTGTGTAACCTTCTTCAAACGGAAAAGCCGGGTTATGCTCATCCACCAGCAGGCCGGAATCATAGCCCATCAGCGCAAGTGCGACTTTAAAGGTTGATGCCGGACTGTAACGCTTTTCACATTCGGCACCATTCCGGCTGACGATTTTTCCACTCGTATTATCAAGTAGCAAAGTGCAACCAGTTTCTGCAAAAGCATTTGAGGAAAATACAAAAAGCAGGAAAAATACTATCGGGAAATAGTTTTTCATTATTAGCTAGGTTTATTATATTTTTTGAGTTTTTCTTCGAACTTATGGATCTCAGGGTTTGATTTCTCTGATGAGATATCATCGAATTCCTGCATTAATTCACGCTGACGCTTGCTGATATTCACCGGCGTTTCAATACGCGCGTGAACATACATATCGCCTTCAATTGTGTTCGAACCAAGGCGCGGCATACCCTTGCCTTTCAGGCGGAACTGGTGGCCATCTTGCGTGCCTGCCGGAATTTTTAATTTAGCCTTACCACCTTCAATTGTTGGCACAACAACTTCACCGCCTAATATCGCGGTAGACATTTTTATCGGCACTTCACAATGTATATTTGCTGCTTCGCGCTCAAACATTTCATGCTTGCGAATAGAAATGAAAATATATAGATCACCGGCCTTGCCGCCCCTCACACCAGCCTCACCCTCACCTGCCAGGCGTATGCGCGTGCCTTCTTCCACACCGCGTGGGATCTTAACTGATAAGGTTTTATTCTTCATCACCCTGCCTTCACCATGGCAAGTTTTGCATGGGTTCTTTATTATCTGACCAGTGCCATTACAGTTAGAACATGTGCGCTCCATCATGAAAAAACCCTGCTGAACACGCACCCTGCCTGAACCACGGCAAACATTACATGTTTCCACCTTCTTGGCCTCTGCACTGCCCGAACCATGGCAGGTTTCGCATGAGGAATAGGTTTGAACCTGGATTTTCATGCTATCACCACGATAGGCTTCATCGAGCGATATTTCTAAATTATAACGAAGGTCAGAACCCTGATTGTTATTCGCAGCAGCTCGTGCACCAGCGCCTGATGCGCGTCCTGCAAAACCACCGAACAGATCTTCAAATATGTCCGAGAATCCGGAAGCAAAATCAAAACCGCCGGTGCCAAAACCTGCACCACCCGGGCCTTGCCCGTTCACGCCCGCTTCACCAAAGCGATCATACATTTCCTTCTTCTTCGGATCTTTCAGCACATCATAGGCGGCGCTGATCTCTTTGAATTTCTTCTCAGCTTCCTTATTGCCGGGGTTTTTATCCGGGTGATATTGCATGGCAAGCTTGCGATAGGCCTTCTTTAATTCCTCATCGCTTGCACCGCGCTGTACGCCGAGTATTTGATAATAATCTGCCATTCTTCTCTAATTATGATCGGGAATAATTTCTATCAGGTTTATATAATTGGAATTGAGCTCTTTTCAAGCTTTTGTTCATGAGTTCAGCTCGCGGCGTTTAGAGCGGTTCCACTCACGCTTTTTAATGCTTTCGCGCTTATCAATATCGCTTTTACCTTTCCCTAGGCCCATTTTCAGCTTAACCAGCCCGCGCCTGTTGAAATAGATCAGCAAAGGAACAAGGGTAAAACCCTGCTGCTCCAGCTTACCAATCAGCTTTTTTATTTCCTTTTTATGCACCAGAAGTTTGCGCGCGCGCTTCGGTTCGTGGTTCATTTTAGGGTTGGCATTCTTATATTCTGCAATGTTCAGGTTCAGCAGCCATAATTCCGCGGCGCCCTTTTCATTGAATCGTACATCGGCGTAAGCATCAGATATATTTCCGCCCTTATTACGCAGGCTTTTCACCTCGGTTCCGGCCAGCACAATGCCAGCCTCAAAATCCTCCATTATCTGGTAGTCGTAATAGGCCTTGCGATTCTTGGCTATGAAATTATCCGGTTCCATAAATTGCTTCTAGATTATATCTTGTCAAAACGCAAGATAGCTTTCAAATCAGGGATTTATATCCATTAACCTATTGTTAATCTATCTATGTTATAATGCCTTCATGATATATGATCGCGATAAACTGGTTCAATACCTGGTTAATGAAAAAGCCGATAGATCATCTGATCTTGAACGGTTTGCAATTCCTTATGTTTTAAAAAGCGAATCCGGCCAATATATGGTTGTACAGCCCAGTGGCAGCTTTCACCCAACAAATATTGCACTGCACTCAACTGATGGCGAATGGAAAGGCGGGCATTTTGATGCGCATGATGAAAATTCCATAATAACTTTAGCAAACGATAAAAACGCAGTTTTCACCAGCAAAGAGCAAGTTGCGAATGCCATTGAAAAAATTGATGGCAAGGTTGAGCATGTCGGCTGGGCGCCAAGTGATTATTATATTAACGCCTATAAAATGCCCGCTGAACTTGCAGGCTCAAAGATACATCAGCCTGATTGGGGTGAAAATGTGACCCAGGATTTGAACCCGAAAGATGATGTGCTGGTGGTGGTTTCATCTGCAAAAAGCGGCAAAGTGGTTGATTGCTATGCCAACTCAAAAGCCGATTTTAAAGATTGGGCGCAGGTTGGAAAAAGAGAAGTAAGCGGAGAAAAATTAGTTGAATCATTACCGGAAATCACAACTAAAGAGCTGGAAAAATGTCAGCGCACACCTGATACAACAACTAAAAAGATCACCGATCAGCCTTCAAAAGAACCAGGCACCGGCATTTCCAACGATTAGTTCTTCGGGTTCAAACGAGAAAGATATTTCAGGAATTCTGAATTAGGTGAAAGCACCATCATCGTATCAGAAGATTTTATCGATTCACGATAAGCCTGCATTGTACGATAGAATTCGAAGAAATCTGCATCCTTACCAAAGCTCTGTGCAAAAATCCTGCTTGCTTCAGCATCACCTTCACCGCGAGTTATTTCAGCTTGCTTACGTGCTTCTGATAAAAGTATGGTGCGATTCTTTTCAGCAGTTGAAGTTATCTTTTTTGCTTCCTCATCACCTTGTGCGCGATATTCACGTGCTTCTTTCTCACGTTCCGCGATCATACGTTTGAAAATGGAATTCACGTTCTCTTCCGGCAGATCAGAGCGCACAATGCGCAGATCAACAATCTCGACACCAAACTCGGTCGCTTTGTTCGAAACATTGGTTTTGATATTATCCATTATTATTGGTCTTTTTTCTGAAAGTAGATCCTGGAACTGGATATTACCGATAGTGTTTTTCAAGCTGCCCATCAGAATGGAATCAAGCTCACGCGCAAGCCCGCCATATCCACCAACAGAGCGATAGAATTTTAATGGATCAACAATGCGATATTTTATGAATGCATCGATAATCACCTGCTTCTGGTTGATATCAGGCAGAGTTTTCGGCTGCAGGTTCACGTCCAGAATACGTTTATCATATTTCACTACATCCTGCAGAAAATATGGCAGTTTCAGGTAAAGCCCAGGTTCGGTTTTTGTTGATATCGGCTCACCGAATTGCATCACGATCGCCTGTTCCTGCTGCTCAACAACAAACACACTGCCATAAAGCAGGAAAACTATCAGCAGTGCTGCAAGTGCTATATATTTCGCATCTTTGGTCAGGTTCATCATTGCTGGCTACCATTATTTTGCTGCGCTGATGCCTGAGGTTTTTCAACCGCATCGGCATTATCATCACTGTGTTTTTTTAATTCCGGCAGCGGCAGATATGGCATCACACCATTCTTGCTATCATCTATTATAACTTTATCCGTGCCGGCCATGATTGCCTGCATAGTTTCAAGATATATACGTTTGCGCGTGATATCTTTCGCCTTAGCATATTCATTATAAACGCTTGCAAACCTTTGTGCTTCACCATTGGCAATCGAAGTTACCTGCTGTTTGTAAGCTTCCGCATCCTGAATGATCTGCTGCGCATCGCCACGTGCTTTCGGGATTATTTCATTCTGATATGCAAGCGCGCGGTTTATTGAAGTTTCTTTATCCTGCTTTGCAGTTTCTACATCCAGAAACGCTGGCATCACAGGCTCTGGGTTCTGCACATCGTTCAGGTTCACCGCATAGATCTCAACGCCGGATTTATATGAATTCAGAATATTCTGGATGATATTCTTTACATCTTCCTCGATCTGCGCACGCTTAGTCGTCATCGCCTCAGCAAAATTTGTGCGACCGATAACTTCACGCATCGCTGATTCTGAAACCGCTTTGATCGTATCATTCATCGTATCTGCCGGGTCTGCCACCTGGAACAGATAATTGAAAGAATCTTTTATGCGCCATTGCACCGTGAATGAAACATCAGCAATGTTAGTATCGCCTGTGATCATCAGGCTTTCTTTCGGCTGCTTCATATCATCACGGCTGCCTTGTGCTTTGCTGTTATAACGCGGGTAATTCCTTTGTGCATTCGCCTGTTGCGCTTGGTTTATTGATGAACGATAGCCGATCTGGATAGAATTGATCACGGTCTTTTTCACAATATAAACATGCTCAAGCGGTGATGGCAGGTGATAACGCAAACCTTCCGGTGCCGTACGATGATATTTTCCCAAACGAAGAACGATGCCTTCCTCAGACGCATCAACCACATAAAAGCCTGTCATCGCCCAACCGATTACAGCGATAAGGATGATAATCATTATGCCTTTCGCATTAATGCTTACAGGCTGGCCACCAGAGCCGGACGGTTTTTTAAAGAATTTCTCAAATTCGAATGGTTTATTCGGACCGCCGCCTTTATTGCCGGATGGCTTTTTCGGACCGCCAGAAGAACCACTTGGCGGAGTATTCGCAGGCTTTTGCCTGTCTTTACCTAAATCCCCCCAAGGCCCTTTTGTATTGTCGCCCCAACCCATTAAATTTCCTGATTTTTGTATTTATTTTTCTGCACTCTTATATATTAGTTCAGAATCAGCATTTCAAGTTTTATATGGCAAAATTAAGTAAAGATATAATATTGGCCGAACTTGCCAAAATCAGGTCACCACATAACAACAATGATATAGTTGCAAGCGGCATAATTTCTTCAGTGATCGTGCGCAATAAAAATGTCGGGTTTGTTATCAATGTTGGCGCCGGAAACTCACTTGATGAAATGCAGCAGATCAGAAAGCAGTGTGAAGATGCTATCTATAATATCTTCGGTGTTGATAAAGTTACGGCTGTTCTCACCAATGAAAATTCACCAGAATTTTATAAAGATTCCACAGAAAATAAACCTGTTCAGAAAACAGAAATTGAAAAAGGTGAAGTGCCAAAAATAAAACCGCCATCACCAAAAGCAATTCCTGGCGTAAAGAAAATAATCGCAGTAGCAAGCGGTAAAGGCGGCGTTGGTAAATCAACCATCGCAACGCATCTTGCGCTTTCACTTGCAGGTGCTGGTAAAAAAACCGGTCTGGTTGATGCTGATATTCTTGGGCCTTCAGTTGCAAAGATGATGGGTTTGAGTAAAGAACCTGAAATACGCGATAATAAAATGATCCCACGCGAAAAACACGGCGTGAAAGTTTTAAGCATGGGCCTTTTGATGGGTGAGAACACACCTATGGTATGGCGCGGGCCAATGGTCACCAAAGCGCTTCATCAGCTTATGCTTGCTGCTGACTGGGGCGAACTTGATTATCTTATTATGGATCTTCCTCCAGGAACTGGTGATATCCAGCTCTCAATGGCACAGAATTATAAGATCGATGGCGTAATCCTGGTTTCCACGCCGCAGGAAGTTGCCCTGCTTGATGTGAAAAAAGCCGCCGTGATGTTCATGAAAGTTAATATACCGATAATTGGCTTGCTGGAAAATATGAGCTATTACGAAGATGGTGCAGGCGAAAAAATCGAGATCTTTGGCAAAGGACATTGTGAAAGATTCTGCCGAGAGTCAGGAATTAAATTCCTCGGCCAGATGCCAATTTTACCCGAAATATCAGCGGGATGCGACAAGGGCATCGAGCAGCCATCAAACCCGATGACCACGCTTCTCAATCAGCTGGTAACCCTTTCTTAACCTTATTCTGCTATAATGCTTCTTATTAACATGTAAGCATATGCATCATTTATTTGCTGTAGATAATCAAAATCAAATGTCACATCTTTCACCGGGTGAGATATTTGATATTACGCGCGGTAGTGGGAAAGTTGTTATGATATTCCCACCGGTTGCGTGTTGCAAAGCATATAAGCCAATATTGAGAGACGATCGCCCCTGGGATTATAGTATACTTAAACATGAAAATGACACCCGCAAGGAATGCGCTCTGGTTTATAAAAAGGTAAAGCATCTGGTTGACCCGCTACAATCGCAACAAGACGTGAGTATCGTTTCAACATCATATCTTGATAACAAGGAATTCTTAAATGGCTCTTACTTGCGTGCAAAATATAATGAAGATAATACTATCGACGATAAAACCTTAGACCTGGAATTCAGGCATAGAGGAAAAAACGGTAGGCTTGATATTTCTATGCAGCAGGATGCTGCCGCTTTCATGTTAAGGTTTGTTACACAGAGTGGCAAGCGCCTACCTATTGATGAAGCACAGCAAAAGATCAGCCGCCTTACAATATTCACCCATAGCGCCGGCGCAACAAGCATGGCATTTGCAAATAATATAATGCGTAAAGAAATGGCAGGGCTTGGCTACAATAATGATGAAATAAAACAGCTAATGTCTAACGTTTATGCAGTTTGCGTTGCCCCTCCCATTCAGCTCACTAACAATAATGAGGTTTATTTCAAAACCCTCACTTTTGAATATATCAATGATAAAGTGGTTCAAAAAAATTTGTCTGAGCATGCAAACAAGGATATTTATTTAAAAAATAAAGATATCGCCATATATAAAAATAATAATGATCAATTAACCGTTATAGGAAAAGGTGAAACAGATTTCATGTTTTTTAATAATCGCGGCCAGATCATGCACTCAACAGATTCAGATGCACATAGCATGCGTGCTTTCATGAATTATAAATCTGGCAAAGATAATACCATCACAGTAATGATAGATAATGCCATAAAAAACATCCTGACCAAAGATGTTAGAGATATCCAGCTTGAAGATCTTTTAAAAAGAGAGATCACGCCATATGAAAACAAATTTTCTGCTGTCAGAAATATCTACTCCCGAGTTATCAATGAAATTGTTGATAATTTCAAAGGCCTCGGTATGAAGCGCTGATATTACTCAACGCTTGCGATAGCTGCGATGTTCAGCATTTCTGAAACGCTGCAATTCATCGGAACGATCTGCGCAGGTTTTTCAAAACCGCAAAGGATCGGGCCTATCAATGTGCCGCCACCAAGTTCACGCAGGATTTTACCGGAAATATTCGCCGCTTCAAGCGAAGGCATAACCAGCACATTTGCAGGGCCGGTCAGTTTTGCGAATGGATAAAGTTTCAGCAATTCCGGGTTCAGCGCTACATCAGGCGTAATATCGCCTTCATATTCGAATGTAGGTTTGTGTGCTTCAAGTGCCGCCAGCGCATCACGAATGGTTTTCGTTTTGTTATGCTCCGGGTTGCCGAAATTAGAATATGAAAGCAATGCAACGCGTGGTTTATCACCAAGTTTGCGTGCAACATTTGCAGTTTCAATTGCAATACGTGCAAGCTGTTCGGAGTTCGGATCAATATGAACTGCGGTATCAGATATGAAAACCGTCTGGTTGTTTTTGCCAACCGCGATGGTCACACCAAAGATACGCTCATTCTTTTTCGCCGGAATAACTTTCATCAGCGAGCGCAGAGATGAGCTGTATGAGCGCGTCAGACCGGTGATAAGAATATCGCCCTCACCGTTCATCAGCATTGCGCTTGCGAAAATATTGCGATCATTTTTAATATGACGATTCACATCACGACGTAAGAAACCTTTGCGCTGAAGTTTTTTATAGATCAGATCAATATAGCTTTCTGTAACTTCATCTTTCTTTGCATTTTTTATTACAATTCCTTCGCGGTTTTCAACACCGAAAGTTGTAAGAAGTTCATTGATGCGTTCTTCACGACCAACCAGAACTGCGCGGCCATAGCCATTATCACGCCACTGGATAGCAGCACGAACAGTTGTTTCTTCTTCACCTTCTGCGAATATAACTGTTTTCGGATTATCACGAAGTTTTTTGTAGATCAGAGAAAGCGTATTTGCAGTCGGGTTCAACCTCGCTGCAAGTGTACGTTTATATTCTTCCCAGTCAGTGATTGGTTTTTTCGCCACTTTCGTTTTGATCGCAGCTTTCGCAACCGCCACAGGAACAGTAGAGATCAACCTGGGATCAAACGGAGATGGAATAATGTATTGCGGGCCGAAACCAAGTTTATCTTTCTTGTTCGCAGCAAGAACTTCCTGTGGAACTGCTTCACGCGCAAGTTCTGCAAGAGCCTGCGCCGCTGCAATTTTCATCTCTTCATTAATGGTAGTTGCACCAACATCCAAAGCACCGCGGAAAATATATGGGAAGCCAAGTACGTTATTAACCTGGTTCGGGTAATCAGAACGGCCGGTTGCAACGATAGCATCATTACGGATCTCAGCCACTTCATCGGGAGTGATCTCAGGATCAGGATTTGCCATCGCGAAAATTATCGGGTTCTTCGCCATTGATTTCACCATAGCAGGTGTAACAGCACCCTTGCCTGAAAGGCCATAGAACACGTCACAATTCTTCATTGCATCTTCCAAAGTTCTATCTTTGGTGTCGATAGCATAAGCTTCTTTCCACTCGTTCATGCCTTCTTTGCGACCTTTGTAGATAACGCCATTGCGGTCAACCAGAAGTGCGTTCTTAACACCCATGCTTTTCGCAAGCGCAAGGCACGCGATACCAGCAGAACCGGCACCTAGCACAACCATTTTCAGGTCTTCCATCTTACGGTTTGTAAGTTTGCACGCATTGATAAGAGCTGCCGCAGTAACAATTGCAGTTCCGTGCTGGTCATCGTGGAATACAGGAATTTCCATCAATTCTTTCAGCTTCTTTTCGATCACGAAGCAATCAGGTGCTTTAATATCTTCAAGGTTGATACCACCCCAGCTTGGGCCAAGGTAACGCACTGCGTTGATGAACTGGTCAACATCTTCAGTGCCAACTTCAACGTCAACAGAATCAATATCAGCAAAGCGCTTGAACAGAACCGATTTACCTTCCATCACCGGCTTTGAAGCCAATGCGCCAAGGTTACCGATACCAAGGATCGCCGTACCGTTTGAAATAACGGCTACGAAATTACCTTTGGCAGTATATTTATATGCATTTAGCGGATCATCTGCGATCTCATAACATGGTGCTGCAACGCCCGGAGAATAAGCCAGCGCCAGATCACGCTGAGTAAGCAGTGGTTTTGTTGGAGCAATTGCCACCTTGCCAGGAAGGCCCTGTTCGTGGAATGCTAAAGCTTCGGGATTCGAGTATCTTTCTTCTGTCATATATAATAGCCGCCATAATTATTTTAAGTCCGAGTAAAATATAGCGATTTTTAAATTAAGCAAGAAATTGATTAAGCTTCTGAAAAGGAAAACTTTTAGGAATTATAACGCTTGTTAGTGTTTAAGGCCGAAATAGGCCGCGATCGCCCCATAAACCGCCCACATTGAAGGGCGAAAGAACAGCCCGCGGATACTATATACTATGCAGATCGATAGAAAGCGGTTATTGCGCACCCAGTTACCCATCCTCGGCGGCATGCGATCTATCAATTTATTAAGTATGTCTTTAACTTTTTGCGGTGTGTGCTTAATAATGAATATCTCAACACGATTTAATTTCACGGTTTTTTTATGTTCAGTTTGTGCAGGGGCATCTTCATTTTTATTCTTATATTCCCGCGCACCAAAAATATTACTGCCGATGCGGATCATCGTTGCGCCCTCTTCTATCGCGATCTTATAATCGCCACTCATACCCATAGAAAGATAATGTATTTCTGAATGCGGAAGATCGAGAGATTTTAATTCATCAAATAACTTTTTCAGATCTCGATAATTTTTTCTGATCGCATTTTCATCTTCAGAGTTTTCTGCGATCGTCATCAGGCCGCGAATTCTCAAACGGTTTAAAGTTGAAACCTGTTTCGCCAATTCCAAAGCATTTTCGATCGCCACGCCTGATTTAGTTTTTTCACCGGAAGTGTTCACCTGGATCAGCACATCCATCGATTTATTTTCCTGCTCCAATCTTTTATGCAATGCTTCTGCCAAACTGAAACGATCAAGCGAGTGAAACATTGTGCAGAACTGCGTCAGATATTTTACTTTATTGCTTTGTAAATTTCCGATGAAGTGCCAATTGATATATTTATATTCACTTAAAACCCCCGCTTTCTCAATTGCCTCCTGAATATAATTCTCACCGAAATTATTTATTCCAGCTTCATAAGCCTGCTTTATCATTTCAACCGGTTTGGTCTTTGAAACCGCAATTATTTCAATCTCATGTGGGTTTCTTCCACATTCAGCACAGATAGAATTTAAGTCTTGTTTAAGCTTGATAATGTTATTTTTTATATCCATATTTAAGTTGAATGCTTTTATAATGCATATATGTTCATGCGGGAATTATACATAAGAATAGAAAGAATAACATGGAAATAGAAAAAGAATCATCAACGTCAGAAGTTTTATCTAACATTGCAACCAATCACCCTCGCGATCATATTTCTATGGGTGAAATTAATGGCGCATTGCATGAGCGTGGCTTTGGCGTGCTTTTCATCGTATTCTGCCTGCCGCTTCTTATCCCACTTCCCCTTCCGACTGGTCTTGGCACGGCAATGAGCCTGCCGATATTTTATTTTTCATTCCAACTTATGTTTGGCGCTGATAGGCCTTGGCTACCAGCCTGGATCAGCAAAAAAGAACTTGGCATTGATACTTTCCGCAAGATCGTTTCGAAATCCATGCCGATGCTTAAATTCATTGAAAAATTCCTTAAAAAACGCGTAGTGATTCTTTCGTCCCGCAAATTTGATATATTCCTTGGGCTTTTCATTCTTCTGCTGAATATCCCTATCTGCCTACCTTTCCCAATGTCTAACACTATTCCTGCTATATCTATAATCGTGCTTTCACTTGGTGTGCTTGAGAAAGATGGCATCATGATGATCGTTGGCTATATGATCGGCATGTTTGCATGGTTCGTATGTATCATGATCGGCTTTGCGCTTTATTATGGCGCTGGCTGGGTGATGCAATATGTGCCTGAAAGCATCCGCGATGATGTCAAGGAACTGAAAGAGAAATATGTTCCGCAAGTGCATAACAAGGGCCTGAAAACCATTCCTCTTGATTATGATATGGAATATCAGGCGCCAAAAGCACCATCTGAACCTGAAGATCTGCAGAAAACCGGCAAATAGAAATAGTCTGATTTATTTTAGGCCGTTTTGAGTCTATAGTTCGTTCATGGATAATCCGCTGATACACAATCGTAATGTTACCAAGGGCATTTTCTGGTTTGTTTTTTCCGGCTTCTTTTCCGGCGTGATGATCAACATGGCCAAGCATGTAATCGGCCATATGCACATGACGGAAGTCATCTTCATCCGCAATGTTTTTGCCTTCGCCATGTTCCTGCCTATCATGTATTTCACTGGCTTTGGGCATTTCCGCACCGCACGCCTCAGCGTTCACCTTGCGCGTTCATCATCGGGCTTGTGTACCATGATGTTATATTTCTATTGCGTCTCGATCATGAAAGTTGCTGATGTAACTGCCATCTCCTTCACAACTCCACTTTTCACAGCAGTATTCGCGATATATATTCTGAAAGATAAATTCAATCGACACCAGGCATTTGCCTTATTCCTGGGTTTCATAGGTGTTATGGTCGTAGTGCAGCCCGGCACCACAAGTTTTGACCCCCACAGCCTGTTGATGCTCATTGCCTCATTCTTCTGGGGAGTTTCCAGCATCATAATTAAAAAGCTTTCGAAAACTGAAACGCCCATGCAAACCACTTTCTACATGACATTTTTCATGATGAGTTTTTCCGCACCTATGGCTATATATAAATGGCACAATCCCTCTCTAGATGACTGCATCTGGTTGTTCTTTGTCGCTCTTGCCAGCAACCTGATGCAATATGGCCTGGCGAAAGCCCTTAAATTCGCTGATTTTTCCGTATTACTGCCTATCGATTTCACCCGCCTGATCTTCAGCGCAGGAATCGCATATTTCGCTTTTGGCGAGAAAATGAGTGTAAATACCCTGCTTGGTGCGATAGTTATCCTTTCAGCAGCCTTTTATTCAGTAATAAATGAACGCCGCAAACAGCGCCGCTTGGCTGCTGCCAGCCAGGTTTTAAGAGAGTTCTAGGTTGACTTTCCCAAATACCTGACTATATAAGTCAGGAAATAATAATGGCTTATTATGTATATCCAAACCGAACAGACACCCAATCCGAATACCTTGAAATTCCTTCCGGGCGAATCCGTGCTTGAAGAAGGCAGTGCAACTTTCCGTAATCGCGATGAGGCGCTTGGCGTTTCACCTCTTGCAACCGTATTATTCGAGATCCCTGATGTAGAGCAGATATTTTTCGGCCGTGATTTTATCACTGTAACTAAAAATGAAAATGCTGATTGGAATATGCTTAAAGCCAATGTCCTTACCACCGTGATGGAACATTATATCAGCGGCCGCCCGGTGATGAAAGGCAGCGCTGAATCTGAGAAGAAAAACATCAAGGCCAACACCGCAACCGAAGAAGATTCAGAGCTGGTGAAACAGATAAAAGAACTGATCGATATGCGCGTTCGCCCTGCCGTTGCTGAAGATGGCGGCGATATTATTTTCAAAGCTTTCAATGATGGCATCGTTTATCTGGAGCTGCACGGC
This sequence comes from Pseudomonadota bacterium, assembly GCA_048498735.1. GTDB lineage: Bacteria > Pseudomonadota > Alphaproteobacteria > Rickettsiales > UBA8987 > JAMHZE01. The sequence continues at coordinate 100,890 of JBEHXK010000002.1, read as the reverse complement.
TCATGCTCTGGTTGCCCAAGTTCAACCGTTACATTGAAGAACGGCATAGAGAATATGCTGAAACATTATATTCCTGAAGTCATGGCGGTTGAATCTGTGAATGGCTACAGCGAAGATTCGTTTGATTTGTAAAAATTTAGGCGCTAGTGATTTTAAGATATTAATATTTTAAAATCGATGAAAGCTTTCTGTAAAATCAATTTGTTCCTGCATATCACCGGCAAACGTGACGACGGCTATCACTCGCTGGAAAGCCTGTTTTATTTCCCGAATATCTATGATGAGATCGAAATAACCGAAGGCGAGGAAAGCCTGTTCATTATGGGCAAATTCGCTCATAAGCTACAAGGCGATGCTGAGAATAATATAATATTCAAAGCCTATAAGTTATTGCAGCAAAAATTCCCGGAAAAAGTTCCAGAACTTTCATTTTTATTAGTAAAAAACCTGCCAGTTGCATCTGGCATTGGTGGAGGTTCTGCAAATGCAGCACTGGTTCTGCGCGAACTCAACAAACGTTATCACCTTGGCCTAAGCACGATTGATCTTTTCAAGCTTGGTGTAAAATTAGGCGCTGATGTTCCAGTATGTATTTTATCAGAACCATGTTTTGCACAAGGCATTGGTGAGGTAATAACGCCTGTTCCCAATTTTCCGAAAATTCATTTGGTTCTTGCAAATCCTAATGTGGAAGTTTCCACCGCTGAAATATTTAAAATGGGTTTTTCAGAATTTTCAGCGCCGGTGAAAAATAATTTTGAATTTTCGCGCACACAATCCCTGATCGATTTTCTTGATGGCACTCACAATGATCTTGAAAAAAATGCACTGCAATTATGCCCTTCAATACATGATGTGCTTGCGGATATAGGCTCGCAGGAAGGCAATCTTCTCGCGCGTATGAGCGGCAGCGGCGCAACCTGTTTTGGTATTTTTGAAACTAAGGATAAAGCGCTTCAGGCAAAGCAGAATATAATTTCAAAAAATCCAAACTGGTGGGTTGAAGCCTGCTGATTATTTTATCGATACAGGTGCAGTTGTTGCTATTGCAGGCCTTTCAGGCGGGCCGACAAAATTAGGGTCAGCGTTGCCATTTTCCATTATACCAAGATTTTTTCTCTGCTCGCTGAGTTTAATTTTATTCTCATATTGCTCCGCCACTGAAAGTGATTGTGGCGTGTGAATATCTTTTAAAGCACGAAGTGCCGTGTCTCGCGTCCATTGATCATCGCTTTCCAGATATTTTGCGATCTCAGGTACTGCTGGGTCAGATGCCTTGCCAATTTTTCCCAAAGCGGCAATAGTAGTTTTTCTGATCTCATAGTTTTTATGACTCAAATATTTTATCAGGAACGGCACTGACCGTCCAGCATTAGGTCCAACACGGCCAAGGGTATAAATACACGCCGAAACTACACGGTCATCATCATCATGATGCTTCATATAACCCAAGAGAGGCGCAACCGAATTCTCACCCTTCTGTACGAAATAATATACCGCATATTCTGATGCCTGATAATTCGGATTCGCCAGATTATCAAGAAGCTGTGATTGCTTCATCGCATCCAGATCTTCTGCACTGAAATTACCACGCATTTCCTTGCCTTGTTCAGCGCGATCATCGGCACTGGCTGCATCACTTTTATATTCACCCTCAGCGTAGGAATTCGCTGCCGAGATCAACAGCAGAAAAGAAAATGAGAAAGCCTTAAGAAAGTTTCTCGTCAATGAGCGTGATTGTTTCCTGTATACCATAAAGCTTTATGAACGAGCCCATTCTTGGCCCCTGTTCGCTTCCCAATAATACCATATAAATCAGCTTAAACCAATCTTTCAGATTTGCCTCATAACCGTTCTTCATGCCGATATCATATATGCCGTTCTGTATCTCTTCCGGCGTATTTGCATCACTCACAGTTTTCAGGAATTCCTTCAATTTCAATAGAATCGCACGTTCAGATTCATTCGGAGTGTGATATTTTTTGCCCGGTTTAGTGAACTCATTATAATATTTTACCGCCAGTTCAACCAGCCTGTCAAGATATGGCATACTGTTCGCATCGGCACCTTTTGCATAGCGGGAAATAAAGCCCCATAGAATTTCCTTATCATCAGGGTTACATACAGAGGCAAGGTTCAGTAATAACGAGAATGAAACAGGCAGATTCCTGTCAGGCACATTGCCATTATGTATATGCCATGCTGGGTTATCGATCTTCTGCTCATCGGTCTGTTTAGCAAGAGAAGTTGCGTGTTTTATGTAATCATCAACATGTTGCGGGATGATGTCAAAATGCAGCTTCTTCGCTTTTTGCGGCGCATTGAACATATAAAGCGCAAGGCTTTCATTTGTACCGTAAGAAAGCCATTCCTCGATCGAAATACCATTTCCTTTCGATTTAGAGATTTTCTCACCCTTCTCATCCAGAAACATTTCATAAACGAAAGTTATCGGCGGGTTAACACCTATCGCCTTACATATCTTAGACGATACCGCAACTGATGGCGTCAGGTCTTTTCCGTGCATTTCATAATCAACACCAAGTGCCGCCCAGCGCATACCCCAGTCTGGTTTCCATTGCAGTTTGCAATTGCCACCTGTTACTTTGGTTTCAACTTCTTTACCTGCCTCGTTTATATAAGTTATGGTGCCTTTTGCTTTATCGGTCTTCACAACTTTTGCCTGCAGAATTTTACCTGTTTCAGCATCCAGCGGCAGGAACGGAGAATAGGTCTGCTGGCGTTCTTCACCAAGTGTTGGCAGCATTATATCCAGAATAGCATCATATTTATCCAGCACACGCAGCAGCATTTCATCAAACTCACCTGCTTTATAAGCTGTGGTCGCTGATTTGAACTCATATTCAAATCCGAATGAATCAAGGAACGAACATAAACGCGCATTATTATGCGCCGCATAACTATCATGCGTACCGAACGGATCAGGTATCGCCGTTAATGGTTTTCCCAAGTTCGCACGAAGTATTTCCGGGTTGGGAACATTATCAGGCACTTTGCGAAGCCCATCCATATCATCTGAAAATGCGATAAGCTTGGTTGGGATATTAGAAATTTTTTCAAACGCTTTTCTCACCATCGTGGTGCGGAACACCTCACCGAACGTGCCAATGTGCGGCAGGCCAGATGGGCCATAACCCGTTTCAAACAGCACATAACCTTTTGCAGGTGGGGTTTTATCGAATTTATCTTTTAATTTCCAGGCTTCTTTCCATACCCAGTTATTTGATTTTTTTGCTGCTTCTAAAATATCCATTGTCATAATCTAATGTTTCAAGGCTTCACCATTATTCTATAAGTGAAGATTTTCAAGGAAAATCCTAAAATTCGCCGCCAGATATTTATCATATTCCGAGATCAGCAATTTCCTCGTCGCTGAGAATGCCCACCATCTGTCGATGCGGATATTGATCGGCACCACACCGTGCGGAATTATCTTCACATCCGGCATGGCGTTCTGCATTTCAAGCATTGCGCGCTTTATATGATAGTTTGATGTCACCAGCCTGATAGACTGGAAGTTATTCTGCTTCACCCATGCGGCAATTTCATTGGCATTATCAATCGTATCATTTGCCTGATAGCCCAAATCTATCCTTCCCTGCATCGCAGCCTGCTGTTCCGTGTTATAACCATGCAGTGCCAAAAGCTGGTTCAGCTTCACTTCCTTATTCACACCCGAAATGAAAAGCTTTTTTGCAAAACCAAGGTTCAACATATATATTGCGTGCTTTATTCTTTCGCTGCCACCTGTCAGCACAACTATCGCATCGGTAGTATTCCCAAAATCCGGGCTGTCAGCCACAAGTTCGCCTCTGGTCTGGTCAATATCTTTCACGAACACTAAAAAACCACCGGCCCATGAACCGGCCGCCAGAGTCAATATCATGAACAGCGCCATCGAAGCTTTATTGGTGAAACACCATATAACAAAATTCTTGATGATTATCAGCGATGATCGCACCGACTCAACAAATACCCAAAATGTCTTCAGCAGTTTTTTCATGTTTCAAAATTATTTTGCTAAAATATATAGCTAATGTATTCTTCTTTCATAATTAATAATAATTTGCAAAAAAATTTCATGCTGATTTCCTGCCCAAATTGCAAAACCACCTTTGCCATACCGGCAAAAGCCATTGGCACCACCGGCCGCAAGGTTAAATGTTCTAAATGCGCGCATGTATGGCTGCAGGAGCCTATCCAGATCGATAAAGAGCAGTTCAATAACCTGCTGAAAGTTGAATATAGCGAAAGCAGCACAATGCCTGTGCGTTATAAAAGGCCGAAATTCAATTATATATATTTAGGCTTAATAATAGCCCTGATAATCAGCGTTGGCGTGCTTGAAGTTTTCAAGAACCCGGATGAATATCCAAGCATTGCCGAACAGCTTGATCTGCCAGATTATGAAGGCCTGCGTTTCCACAACTTCCGCGTGGTATCTGAGATATCCGATAACAAGCTCAATTTCCATCTCAAGGGCACAATCATAAACACCACCGATAAAAAAGCGCGCATTCCCGTTATCGATGTGAAGATCTATAGCAAGGGCGGGCGTATAATGGCGAAAAACCAGGTGGCGATTCCGAAAGAATATATCGGCCCATATGAAAGGCTTAATATCACCCCTGAACTTCTGGGCGTTTCCGGCAATGCTGAACAGATCGAGCTGAGCTTCGAGAACTGGCTTGAATCTTCTCTAAGATAATCAAAAACTTAAGCTTTTTTTATTCTAATTTAACTTGACCTGAACTCCCTTTGGTTTTAAAGCCTGTCATGCCGTTATGGCTTTGAAAATATGCTTAAAAAATTCATACATAATTTCCTCGTTGCACTTCTGATCACTGTTATAGTTATGGTGGTTGCGGTTGCGGCTGCACCTATTTTTGTTCGCCAGGAACAGGTTAAATCATTCATCGAAAAACACGTCACCCTGCCTGATGGCGATAAACTGCAGTTAGATGGTGATGTTAAATTCGGCTTCCTGCCAAAAATATATTTCAAGGCACCAAAAGCCCATGTGATAAAATCGAACGGCAATGAAGCGGTTTATGATAATGTTTATATTGGCTTCCTCGCGCATGATCTGGTTGGCAGATCAATAAAGTTCGAGATCGCTTTCAATAAAGATGATCTGCAGGTTGATGGCACTATTTATCTGGCAAATCGCAACGCACTGATAAACCTAGGCACCACAGATGTTGAAGTTAAAACTGAAAAACCGGTTCCTGCAAAGATCACCGGCAGCCTGACGCGTAATAAAGATAGTTATGAGCTTAACAAGTTCACCATCACTCATAAAAGCACAACAGCAACCGGTGATCTGAAAATCAAAAATGAAGCGAGCAACAGCTTTGCGGTTGAACTTAATACCAATATCAAAACCACTGATATAGATGATATCAGAAGGCTGGTTGATTTCGCCAAATATAACGATCAGTTCAGCACTTTCAGCGGCAATGCCGAGTTGAACCTGGAAGCAACTTCGAAAGGCGCAAAGTTTGATGACCTTAAAAATAACGTAAATGGCGATGGCAATATCGCGCTTGAAAAAGCAGCGATTCACGGCCTTAGCCTTACTGGCCTTTTCCACAATAGTGAGAATAACATTAAACAGAACCCTAATGAAAAGATCGATATCGATAAAGGTGCTGCAAAATTCACTATTGAAAACAGCGTTCTCAAGATCTCTGAGTTCAATGCAGTCAATAGTTTTGCAAGCGTGAAAGGTGATGGCAACGTTGATCTGCCTAAGCAATATCTTGATCTTAACCTTGATATCGCCGCGGCAACAATTGGTTTAAGCGCAATGATGCCTGTTACGGTTATCGGCTCATTCGATAATGTAAAATTCCTGCCGCGCCCGGATCAGCTGGTTGAAAAAGGTGTTAAATCCACCATTGATGGCACCAAAGTTCAACTGAAAAACATTAAATTGCAGATCACGCCAGATAATATCAACCAACTGAAAGATCTTGGTCGCAGCCTCGGTATAAACATGGGTAAGAACAAAAAATCGCAGCAGGAGCAACAATAGATGAAATATATTAGCACACGCGGTAAGGCCGAAGCCAAAACTTTTGCTGAAGTTGCAATTTCTGGTCTCGCGAGCGATGGCGGGCTATATATGCCAGAAAAAATTCCGCAATTTTCGCTTGATGAAATAAAAAGCTGGAAAAACCTGAGCTACCCGGAACTCGCATTCAAGGTTATCTCACCTTATGTTGCGGGCGATATTCCTGATGCTGACCTGAAAGCCATCATTAATAGAAGTTACAAAACATTTCGCACACCAAATGTCACTGAGATAGTTGAGCTTGAAAGCAATTATTACATCCTTGAGCTTTTCCATGGCCCTACCCTTGCGTTTAAAGATGTAGCGCTGCAATTCCTTGGCCAGCTGCAGGATTATATTTTGAGCAAAAAGAATCAGGATATCGTTATCATCGGAGCAACTTCAGGTGATACAGGTTCTGCTGCGATCGAAGGCGTTAAGAACTGCAAGCATATAAAACTTTTCATGCTCCACCCGGATGGCCGCATCAGCAATATCCAGCGCCACCAGATGACCACGGTTATTTCCAACAACATATCAAACATTGCAGTTGATAGTTATTTCGATGATTGCCAGGATATGGTGAAGCAGATGTTCCAGAAACCTGAATTCATGAAGAACAAGCCGCTTTCTGCGGTTAATTCCATCAACTGGGCACGCATCGTTGCTCAAGTTGTATATTATTTCCAGGCAGTTTTAAAACTCACCGGCGCTGAAGAACCTGTTTCCTTCACTGTTCCAAGCGGCAACTTAGGCGATGTGTTCGCCGGTTATATCGCAAAAAGAATGGGCCTGCCGGTCGATCAGCTTATCGTTTCAACCAATTCAAATGATATCCTTCACCGCTTCTTCAGCCATAATGATTATAGCCGTGCCAAAGTTGTAAAAACCGTTGCACCTAGTATGGATATTCAGGTTTCAAGTAATTTTGAACGCCTGTTATTTGCTGAATATGGCTATGATGGCGCAAAGATCGAAGATCTGATGGCTAATTTCCGTGATAGCGGCAAACTCGAAGTTTCACCAGAAGTTTTCAAAAAGATAAAACAGACCTTCAACAGCATTGCGGTAAATGATGAAGAAATAAAGGCCGAGACCAAAAATGTTTATGGCAAATATAAATACATCGTCTGTCCGCATACGGCAACCGGCGCAAGGGCCGCGAATGTTTTCCGCAAGAAGAACCGCAAAATGGTTGTGCTTGCAACCGCGCATCCTGCAAAATTCCCTGATGTGGTGATAGAATCGATCAGCGTTCATCCTCAATTGCCACCACATTTGGCAAACCTTCTTAAGCTTCCGGAAAAATATGTCCGCATGCCAAATAATATTGACCTAATCAAGAATTACATTTATCAAAATTCGATATAGTTATTTCTGCTTGAAACTGCTCATGGGTCTTTGATGTTCAGAAGGTTATTGATACTTCCGCTTGGTTTGGTTCTTGCTACTTCTGCAGTAGCCTTTTCACCCGATGACAGCGATTTTTCCTTCGGCAACCGCCTTGTTGATGCGGTTAACACAAATAATGTTGATATAGTTAAAGCCATGCTGATGCAGGGGGAAGACCCTAACCAGCCAGGCAAATTTGAAACTTCTGCGCTTCACCGCGCGGCATTTAATGATAACCCTGAACTGGTAACATTGCTTTTGGCAAATGGCGCTGATGTAAACATTCGTGATTATGGCGGCGCAAGCCCGCTTCACATTGCAGCGCGTCAGGGCAGCACAACTGTTGCAACCACACTTCTTAGAAAAGGTGCAAATATAAACGCGAAGGATAATCAGGGCTATACCCCACTTCACCGCGCGATCAGCAACAACAAAACTGAAGTGTCGCTGATGCTGATCTCATCAGGCGCAAATGTGAATACAGAAAATAAAGAAGGCAACACACCACTTATTGATGCCGTGCGTGTATCAAACCCTGTTCTTGTGAAAGAACTTATCGTTAAGGGTGCGAACCGTAATGTGAAAAACGGCAAAGGGCTTGATGCGCTTGATTACGCCATGAAAATGCGCAATCCGGCGGTGGATTCCATCCTTTCAAAATCACTTGCTGAGTTGCAGGGCCGTGAAGATTCCAATGATAACACCAGCTATGGTGCGCCAAAACCACTGCCGGATTTCTTAAAAACCGAGGCGGCAGGAAACACTGGTGAGCTTTCCGGTGTAAGGGTTCCGGTTGCTGATGTGAAAGTTGAATCGATGGAAGGTTTTGATACTCCATCACCTGCAGAAAAAAATTCCAAGCCTGCTTTCATGCAGAAAGAATATGCAACTTCTGTCACCGCGCCTGATGGCAAAAATATTGATATGACAGCGGCAATGCCTGCATCTATTGCTTACAGATCATATGTTGGCCCGGCAAATAAACGCCCTACATCAGTTCTATCGGCAAATAACCCGGCACCTGAAGTTACGCCAGAAACAAATGCTGAAGTTTCAACTCCGGCACCTTCTGATGAATTAAAGCTCGCACCAAGATTACCTGCAGAGCCTGAACAAAAGGCAGAACCAAAATCTAAAAAACATAAAAAGCAATCTGCTGTCCCTGCACCGACCCCGGCTCCTGCGCCAATAGAAAACACTCAGGCCGAAACAAAACCGGCTGAGAATATACAAACCGCACCTATCATAGCCCCTGCTACGATTGATGCATCGGCACTTACAACGCCTGCAAAAAATATTGATGATTCAAATCTTCAGCGCGCACCAAGGCTGCCTGATAATGGCTTAATACCTGGAGCTGAAAAACAGCCTGAGGTAAAAGAGGAACCGAAAGAGCAGCCTAAGGAAGAGCCGAAGAAAAAAACTAAAAAAGATAAAAAGGCTGAGGAAAAAACCGAAGCTGAAGCGACACCGGCACCGGCTCCTGAACCTGCAAAACCTGAAGAAAAAACTGAGGAAAATATAACTCAGGTTACAACTTCAAAACAGATTCCGGTCAATGACTATGTCGAAAAACCTGCTGATGTCATCAGCATAGCTGATAATAACATTCCTGATCAAACCACGGTCACAACCACAAAAGTTGTGAAAGATAAAAAGAAGAAAGGCAAAAAACAAACTGCTGAACAACAATCTGCTCCGCAAACTGCACCGGCAGAACTTCCAGCATCAATGAAACAGGATGCGCAGAAAGATCAAACTGCTCCTGCAGAACCGGCAAATCCTCCAGCCGAACAGTCGCAAGTACCTGTTGATGAAAAATACGCTGCTGAAGTTGATAATATGATGAATAATCTTGATTCAACACCTGCAGCTGCTCCTGCTCCAGCAACTCCTGTTGAAGCGCCGCAAGTGAATGATCAAACTCCTGCTTCTGAATCTGTAACCCCTCCGGAAGTTAATCTGCCGGATGGCAATGTTCAGGAAGCAAGCGCAACCATTAATTCGGCAAGCTCTGAAATGGCGGCAGAGACTGCACAAGCAACCGTACAAGAAACTGCTCAGGCCGCTCCTGCTGTTGAACCTGATAAAAATTATGAGTCAGAAGTTGATCGTATCATGCGTGAAGCAACTGAAAGTAACGATAACTCACCTAAAGCATACAGCCAGAATTCGACACTAGATATTCCCCTATCAATACGTTATGAAAAACGTTTCCATAATAATCCGGCAAATTATGTCATTAAGGAACTTGCCCCTAAGAATCTGAATGCAAATGATGCCCCCGCAGCCGCACCTATTGAAGCTATACAAGTGGAATCAACACAAACTGAACAACCTGCTGCACCTGCCGCAAGCAATAATGATGATGTGATCTATACCGTAACTAAAGAAAGCCTGCTTGCAAAAGGCGCACTGACAAACGATCTCAACCAATATATGCAGCCACAAACTCCTGCAATTGATGCGCTTGCAAAAACCCCTGACACAGCAGGTGCCGAAAATTATAAATCATTCCGCAGTGATCTGGTGAACAATATCAACCAGTTCTACAATCAGGATAAAGGCGGCGCGAATTATAACGAGCATAAAAGCATTTCTGAAATGAAGGTTGCACCACTTGTAACTCCGCCCCCTGCTCCTGCAGCACCGGCACAGATACCAACCTCACCGGATACAACGCCGGAAGTTCGCGCAAAGGCTGTGCTGAATAAAAAACTTAAAGCTCAAGAATCATATGGTGGTTTGAGCGATATAAGACCTGCACAAGTAACACCTGTTGATGCCGAAAATATGGCATCACTTGAAACTCCTGCATCTGCAAATACTACAGAAAAATCTCTCGATATAAAATCTTCTGAGAGCGACAATGATCTTAACGGTGCGCATGCATATGTCGGTGGTTTCGCAAGCGAGGCCGATGCCGTAAAATTCTATAATGATCGCTCCAGCAATACGGGCCTTGTATATATATATAAGGTTGTGAAATCATCATCTGGCGATTATGGACTTGCCATCGGCACCCTTGCAAATGAACAGCAGGTCAACGAACTCTGCTCGCAGTTCGGCACTGCAGAACATGCCTGCGGCGTGCTTGGCAACACTTCTAATTATAGTATCATAAGTAACAGAAAGGTCTATGCTCAGATCGGCAGCTTTACCTCTGAAGATATAGCGAAGAAATATTTTGAAACCAAAGCCAAAGAATTTTCTGATTCCTTTAATTATAAAACGGTAGTAAAAGGCTTCAAAAATGTATTGCTGCAGGTTGGCCCTGTGACCAGCGGCGGCGATGCGAAAAAGATATGCGATAATTTCACCGAGACCAATAAAACCTGTGAAGTTAGCGTAAAATAACCCTAAATTGAGAGTAATAAAATGGATCTTAAGCAAATAGGCTCAGGCAAAAACCCGCCATCAGATATAAATGTAGTTATCGAAGTGCCGATGAACTCTTCACCGGTGAAATATGAATTTGATAAAGATGCGGGCGCGGTTCTGGTTGATCGTTTCCTTTCATCTGCAATGTTCTATCCATGCAATTATGGCTTCGTGCCGAACACGCTTTCAGGCGATAGCGACCCGGTTGATGTTCTGGTTATCAGCCAATATCCGGTTGTGCCTGGTGCAGTTATCCGCTGCCGTCCGATCGGCGTTCTGAAAATGGAAGATGAAAAAGGCGAGGATGAAAAAGTTCTGGCTGTTCCTCACTCAAAACTCACAACCTATTATGACAAGATCACTGATTATAAAGATCTACCTCAGGTTTTCCTTGATCAGATCGGCCATTTCTTTGAGCGCTATAAAGATCTTGAGAAAGGTAAATGGGTAAAAGTTTCCGGCTGGGAAGGCAAAGAAACTGCTGAAAAAATGATCTCTGAAGGCGTAAAACGCGCTGGTAAGTAATATTGTTCGGGCAGGTTATTAGGAAAAATTTAGCAGATTTGTTCAAAAAATTTGAAGCGAGTTAGTGGGTCTAACTTCAAGAATTTTATTGGGCAAAGATGCAAATTTTTACAATAACCAATAAAAACCGGCTATTTCGGTTGGAAGAAATAGCCGGTTCACCTCTCTTCTAATTAACCCATCAGAAGTTATTTGCTGTCATCAATAACAGTGGTTGATTCACTGCTCGATTTATTCATCAGGCCTTTCGGGTCTGTTGAGGTTTTCTTATTTACGACAGCAGTTTTGTTGCCATAAACATCTTCACCTACAGTTGTATTGGTTTTCTTTGTAACTTCAGTACCATTTGTTGTGGTGTAGCTTGTTTTATTCTCATATTGGCCCGGAGGCATATCGGTCGGGCTTGAGTGGCAAGCGCTGACACCTGCAACAGTTGCAGTGGTCACAAGTAGAGCAAGTAGTTGTTTTTTCATTTTTAATCTCCGTTGATTAGCTTTAAGTTATGCTTCAGCCCATAAGTTTACTATGTAGTATCATATTGATATCCATAAACTTAGTATAAACCGGAATGACACAGTTATTCGGGGTAAAATAGAGCGTAACCTCCCATAAACTCTAGACAATCCCCTATATTTTGGTTATCAGATTCAGCTTGGAATAAAAAAGGCTTATGAAGAAAAGAAAACGTAAAAAGCTCTTATCGCTGATAGTTAAAGTCTCATTAAGCGTGATCCTTATCGCGATCGTGCTGCATAAGGTTGATAGGCAGAAGCTGAGCGAGCTGGTTAAAACCGCTGACTATAAATATTTCGTGCTTGCTTATATCATGATCGCTTTCGCACAGGTGTTCGGCGCGCTGCGTATGCGCTATAACCTTGAGCAGGCGGAATTCCACATCAGCCGTACCTACACAATCGGCATGTATTTCCTCGGCACTTTATTCAATATCATCCTTCCCGGCGGTATCGGCGGCGATGGCTATCGTGCATTTTATTTCCATAAGCGCTTCCGTTTCCCATGGCAGAAAACCATTATGGCGATCCTTCGCGGGCGGGCCAGCGGTCTGCTATTCCTATGCATTTTTCTGATCGTTTTCGCCTTTTACTATCGCGATAATCTAACTGTAATTCCGCACGTCAACGCTGTGCTGATTGCAGCGGCAATTCTCATTTTCCCATGCTATTCAATATGCACAAAAATGATATTGCGCGAACCTTTCTCAACTCAGATCGGCGGCATGAAATATTCCTTCATCAGCCAGGTATTCTTTTTGATCTCGATCGTTGCGGTGCTTTATGGCCTTCGCACCACTGAACATATCACCGGCTATATCATGGTGTTTTTGATCGCTAATATAGTTGCTGTCATCCCGGTTTCATTCGGCGGTGTGGGCCTGCGCGAATTTACATATGTCACCCTTGCCCAGCATATCGGCCTGAACAGCGATATCGGCGTTGCGGCTTCGCTTTTATATTATTTCATCTTCACAGCCGTCGCGTTTTTAGGCTTCATTCCGTATGCTCTGCTGCGTAAAATGGATTATAACGAGCTGATCTATCAGCGTCGCCACAATCAACAGAAATTCCAGATTGTTGAGGAAGAACCTCAAGCCATGACAACTATATAATGTATGACTGAGCCACGTAAAATAACCATTCCAAGTGAGATCTTAGAAGGTCGCCCCGAGATCGAGTTGGAAGTTCCGGAAAGCGAGAACAAGGTTCTGCTTCATTCGTGCTGCGCGCCTTGCAGTGGCGAGGTTATTGAAGCAATGGCAAAGGCTGGCCTTGATCTGACGATCTATTTTTATAACCCAAACATCCATCCGCTTAAGGAATATGACATTCGTAAGAATGAGAATAAACGCTATGCCGATAAGCTGAATATCGAATTCATCGATGCCGATTATGATGTGCAGAACTGGTTCTCAAAAGCCAAGGGTATGGAGCATGATCCGGAACGCGGTCGCCGCTGCAGCATGTGTTTTGATATGCGTTTTGTGCGTTCCGCAGAATATGCCAAAGCAAATGGTTTTAAGGTTTTCACCAGCTCGCTCGGCATTTCGCGCTGGAAAAATATGGATCAGATAAACACCTCAGGCCTTGATGCTGCTAACCACGTAGGCGGCGTAGAATATTGGACATATAATTGGCGCAAGGAAGGTGGCGGCGCACGCATGTATGATATCGCCAAGCGCGAGAATTTCTATAAGCAGGAATATTGCGGCTGTATCTATTCACTTCGTGATACTAATGAATGGCGCGAGAAGAATGGCCGCGAAAAGATCAAGATCGGCGAAGAGTTCTACGAAGCCAAATTAAAAGACTAGCTTAAATTTCAAGGGGCACTTGAAAATATTTTCATATTGCCTTTTATTTTCATCTCCGGTTAAAAACTTTTAAACCAAATGGAGAACCCATGAAAAAATTCGCTTTATTGTTCGCTATACTAGGCCTGGCTGTAAGCACTCAAGTCTTCGCAAAAACTGCCGTTGGTGATGCCGCACCTGATTTCAGCACGGTCGATACGGTCGGCAGATCTGTAAAACTTTCTGATCTTAAAGATAAAATCGTGGTGCTTGAGTGGAATAATCCTGGCTGCCCTTTTGTTCATAAACATTATGATTCCGGCAACATGCAGGCTCTGCAGAAAAAATATACTGGAAAAGGTATAGTCTGGATAACCATCAATTCTGGTGCTAAAGGCAAGGAAGGCTATTTCGCAACCAATGAAGATGCGCAGAAATATGTCAAAGAACAGAACATGGTCTCTACCAATTATGTTCTTGATCCTACCGGCGTGATAGGCAAAGAATACGGCGCTTCAACAACTCCGCACATGTTCATCATCAATAAGGGCATTCTGGTTTACCAGGGCGCGATCGATAGCATTCCTTCTGCTGATAAGGCTGATATTGCCAAAGCTGATAATTATGTTTCCAAAGCTCTTGATGAAATTCTGGCCGGAAACCCAGTTACAACCTCAGTTACGCAACCTTATGGCTGCAGCGTGAAATACGGCGAATAATCCTTATTTCGCTCTCTAACTTAATGATTTGTTAACATTTTTGTGTTAATATAAAACGGATCAGAGGGCAAAATGTCAGATCCACAATCTAAAGAGCTATATAAAAACAGCATCGCTGATTTCTTTAAAGAGCTGAACCAGACTTCTTTCGGCCAGGTTGTTCTTGGCGTAGTAAAGAAAAACTTATCCATGGGTAAAAGCATTGCTTTTGGAATGTTAGGCGATGATTCCAAAGCTGGTGCAATAGCCGGCAGCCTGACAGGTGATTATGAAAAGTCTCATCATGGATTTACCGGCCTTGATGAAAATGATGCCGCGGGCGAAGCGCATAAAGATGTTTTCAATTTCCTGAAAAACAAATTCGCTGAAGCAAAAAATCAGAAGATCATGAAGGACCTTCTCGAGGATGACCCTGAAAAATCCAAAAAGATCGCCCAGATGTTAGGCCTCAAGGATAATGCCACTTCTGATGAGATAGTCAAAAAACTTGGTGATTTTTTAGGTGATTGCGATAAATGCTCTGATAAAACCGAGGCCTATAAGAAAATGTATTCAACCTTTGTCGGCAAAGGCACGAAAATAGGTTTCAATCACACCAATGTGATAAATAATAATCTGGCTAGCGTTGATGTGAAAGAGCTTATCGGTGATGGGCTTGCGGCAGTTGGTTTAGGCAAGGCAGATCACAAAAACATTCCGCTTAAGAATATAAATAAGGAAGTTTTTGAACTTTCTTAAGAATCTCTAAGCGTGCCACCCGTTGCAGTGCGCACAGATTCAACGATCTTCTGCGTTGCATTCTCGATCTTCTCATCGGTAAGCGTTTCAGTTTTCGGCTGGATACGCACATTGAACGCGATCGATTTTTTGCCTGCACCCAGTTTTTCACCTTCATAAATATCAAAGATCCTGATCTCTTCGATCACGCCATCAGTGATATTTTTTTCTGATTTCCTAACCGCTGCTAAAATATCCTGCGCCAGAACCTTGCTATCAACTATGAATGCGAAATCGCGCTCGATCGACTGGAAGTTTGAAACTGCAAAATCCTTACGTGCAAAATCGCCCTTCTCTTTCGGTTGCGGCAGTTTGTCCAGGAAAACCTCAAACGCATAGGCATTAGATTTTATACCGAACTTCTGTTTTATGCCCGGGTGGATCTCACCAAAAACCGCGATTATATTCGGGCCCAGTTTATAAACACCGCTACGACCCGGGTGGTAATAATTAAATATATTATTCTTCTCAACATTGAGTTTTGAAACATCAAAATATTGCGCAAGCACTGAGAGAGCATCAGCTTTTATCGCAAAAACGTCAAACTGCTCTTCCTTTCCATGCGCGTTTTTTTCAGTCGCAAGGCCGGCACGCAAACCTGCTGCACATTGTGCCTGCACGAATTCGCCCTTATCCTTATGGAAAATATTACCCACTTCGAACAGCGTAAAACTACGCTTTCCGCGCGCCTGATTATTCGCCGCCGCATCTAAAAGATTTGCAATTATAGATGGCCTCATTATCCCAAGCTCAGAAGAGATAGGGTTTGCAACTTCGATAAGCTGCTTATCAGCCAGCAGGAACGAGGATGCCTTTGCACCGTCCATGAAACTGAAACTTACTACTTCAGTAAGCCCCCTGCTCGCCAGTATCCTGCGAGTAGCAGTTGATTTACGCTGTGTTGCAGTTAATGCAGGTGTGCTTTTCGCCGGCTTTGTAAGATATGTGGTCGGGATATTTTCATAACCTACCAGCCTTGCATATTCCTCGGCCATATCTTCAGCCATTGAAACATCATTGCGCCAGGATGGAATTATTAGCTTATTACCACTTTGTTTAAAGCCAAGTTTTTCAAATATATTTTTTGCTAATGTCTCATCAGCTTTTATGCCTGTAACTTTTTCAATGATGGAAAAATCAAAATCCATTTCGCGTTCTTTATAATTCACATCACCGGCAACCACCTGATTAGAAGAAGTGCCGCCGCAAATATCTGTTATCAGCTTCACCGCCAACGATGTAAGTTCTGATGATTTATAATCAACGCTGCGCTCAAAACGATAGCGCGCATCAGAATCAATCTGCAATGCACGGCCGGAATTTGCCACCGCATCCGGCGTGAAATATGCGATCTCTAAAAATGCGTTTTTTGTTTCCAATGTGCAGCCACTATCAAGCCCGCCGATAACACCTGCAATACCAACCGGGCCTTTATCATCTGCTATTACCAGGATTTTTTCATCCAGTTCATATTCTTTATTATCAAGCGCCGTAAGCTTCTCGCCTTTCTTTGCAAGACGCACTGTAATATTGCCGTTTAATTTATCAGCATCATAAACGTGAGCTGGGCGGCCGAAAGTAAAGGTCAGGTAATTTGTGATATCTACCAGAGCGGAAATAGATTTTTTGCCGATCGATTCAAGTTTCTTGCGGATAAAATCAGGCGAAGGCTGGTTTTTAACATCTTTCACATAAACACCGACGAACCATTTGCAGCCATCATTTTCTATTTTAACTTTTATTGGGCTTTCAAATTTGCCTTCAAATTTTGCCGTATCAAATTTTTTCAATGTGCCAATGCCAGCAGCAGCAAGATCACGTGCAACACCATAAACACCCAAACAATCTCCGCGGTTTGGCGTTATTGCAATTTCGATCATCGCATCATCTAAACCGATAAACGGCGCAAAAGGTTTTCCCACTTCTGCATTTGCAGGTAGCTCTAATATCCCTTCCGAATCTTCTGAAATACCAAGTTCAGCAGCTGAACATAGCATGCCATTGCTTTCAACACCGCGTATCGCAGATTTTTTTATAACTAAACCATTAGTCGGAATAACAGTGCCGATGCGTGCCAGAGGAATTTTTATTCCGGGCCTCGCATTAGGCGCACCGCAAACAATCGATAAAGTTTCAGCGCCTGTATTAACCTTGCAAACACGCAGTTTATCAGCCTGTGGATGTTTCTCAGTTTCAAGAATTTCAGCCACGGTGAAAGGCTTCAGCGTTTCAGTAAAATTATTCACCGATTCAACTTCAAGCCCGATCGAAGTGAGTTTCGCGCATATTTCATCAAGCGAGTTAGAAGTATCTAAAAATTCTTTTAACCAGGAAAGTGTGAATTTCATTTCTGTCCTTTAACTTAAAGTCTATTCCCCCGTAACTATCCTATCAACCAGCTGTTTCACTGTTGGGATGAAACCGTTATTATAGAACGGGTCCTGCGCGAATTTATAAGCGTTATGGCCGGCGAACATCAAATTATCTTCAACCGATTTATCGCGGATGATGTTCTGTAAACTTTTCTGGATACAGAAACTGCGCGGATCAGCTTTCTTGCCGGTAGTGAAATCATCATGATCTTTCCAGTTCGAGAATGCACAATGGCTCAAGCAGCCCATGCAATCGATCTGGTCTTTCAGAATCTCTTCCGATTTTTCGCGCGTCACGAATATCAAAGTTGAATCCGGCGTTTTCATAGGTGTGATGAATCCCTGTTCCTGATATTGCTTCACCCTGTCCATATCTTCCGGGTTGATGTAAACCGGACGACCACGTGGTGGCAGCGGCAGCGGCTCAGAGAAATAGCCCTCAACTTCCATGCGATATTCCACCTGGTGTTCAGCGCGTTCTTTCATTTCTTTGAGGAAATCATTTTCAACCGCAGAAGAATAGAAACCAGTCGGTGAGAATTTGTTCAGGTAAACATCACCTGGTTTCAGGGTCAGAAGTTTATCCTTCCATGCTTTTGATATCGGGCTTTCCTGCGTTAGAAGCGGACGCGTACCGAACTGGAATGCAATCGGGCCGATCTCAGGGTTATCAAGCCAGTGCTGCCAATCTTTCAAATGCCAAACGCCACCAGCCATAATGATAGGCGTATCATTCAAGCCAACTTCATTCATGAATTTTCTGATTTCAGCCACGCGCGGGAACGGATCTTCCGGACGTTTTGGGTCTTCACCGTTTGAAAGGCCGTTATGTCCGCCTGCAAGCCATGGATCTTCATAAACCACACCACCAAGCAGATGGCTATATTTGCTGTAAGCACGTTTCCAAAGTGCGCGGAATGCACGCATCGAGGAAACGATCGGGTAATAAAGAACGTTATATTTTTCGGCGATCTCACCCAAGCGATAAGGCATACCGGCACCACAGGTGATGCCATCAACCAAACCTTTTGCACCTTCAAGAATGCCATGCAGAACGCGTTCTGCACCTCCCATTTCCCAAAGAATATTCATATGAACGCGGCCCTTGCCGCCGGAAATATCGCGCGCGATCTGCGCCTGCTGAATGCCGCCTTCAATGCCCATTTGCACCAGTTCTTCATGCCTTTCACGACGGGTCAAACCACGATAAACAACCGGGATCAGATTACCGGCTTCATCATACCTGTCGCTATTAACGCCAGAGAAAGTGCCGATGGCACCGCTAGCTGCAAATGCGCCTGATGATTGGCCATTGGTCGCACCGATACCTTTACCACCTTCAATGATAGGCAGATATTCTTTGCCTTTTATTATCAGTGGTTTCAGATTTTTAAGCATGGAAGAAGGATTGGAATTAGTCATTAAAAGCCATAATTATTTACGGGTGAGATAATATAGTAATATTGCGTTTCCGCAAGCGCTTATATATGGCTTAAACCGCCGTTCTAAACTGGCTTAACATCACTTTTGATACGGTATGAAAGGCCTTCGATCTGCGAATCGGGAAATTCCCTTTCACGGAAGCGGTTTATGGCATCCACAAGTTCGCTTTCAGGCAGGCCCAAAGATGAGAGGATAAAATTGCCGATCATCAGACTTGATTCAAAATTCTCGGCTATAGAAATTTCAACCTTATGCGCCTTCAGATCACGTGCATGCCAGCGATCCTGCGCACGCGCAACTATATGTTTATTCGGGTAATTTTTCTTTAAGTCACTTGCCAGGTCATTCACGCGTTTGCGATCATTAAATGTCAACGCCACCAGCCTTGCACGCTCCAGCCCAAGCTTCTCAAGATCAGCCGTGCTGCCATATTTGCCATAGAAAATTGGATAGCCATTCTTGCGGCCATAATGCACTGAGCGCGGATCCTCATCCACTATAACATATGGAATTTCCTTATATGTAAGCAGGTCGCAGGTGGTTTTGCCGACATTATCAAACCCCACTACTATAATATGGTTGCCGAGGTCAGAAACTTCCTTCTCGATATCACCGGTTTCATAATGCACCGGGTTTTTCAGGTCGATTCGGCGTGAGATGATAGCCGAAAGGCTTGCAAGCAGCGGCGTTATCGCCATTGAAAGCGCAACCGATATGATAAATATCTGCTCCAGATCACCATCAAGCAAGCCCAGTGAGAACACCACACCAAGTAATACAAATGCGAATTCTGATGATTGTGAAAGCAGCATTCCGGTTCTGATAGATGATGCAGGCATAAACCCGAAAGCGCGCGCAAGGCCATATATAATGAAGGTTTTGCAGAAACAGATCGTTGCAGTGAAAGTTAATATCAGCCAGATACTATCCTTTAAAATATCAAGGTCGATCGACATACCAACACTGATGAAAAACAGTCCCATCAGCAAACCTTTGAATGGCTTCAGGTCAATTTCCACTTGGTGACGATATTCCGTTTCAGCAACCAGCAGCCCGGCAACGAATGCGCCGAAAGCAAGCGAAAGCCCGTAATATTGTGTGAACCATGCCGAACCCAGTAATATCAAAAGCGTTGTTGCGATGAAAACCTCATGGCTTTCCTGTGAGGCGATCAGGCGATAAAGCGGGCCTAACAGCCTTTTACCCACGATCACGATCAACACCAGCGCAAGTGCAGCACGCAATAAACCTTCGCCTATGGAAAGCAAGAAATTCGCATTTTTATCCGCAAGCAGTGGAATAACGATCATTAACGGAACGAATGCAAGATCCTGTAATATCAAAGCCGCAAGTGAGAGCCTGCCATGCTGGGTAGCCTGCTCGCCGCGGTCACTTATAACCTGCAGCACCACCGCTGTTGATGAAAGCGACATCACCATCCCGATGATCGAGGCCCGCAGCCAGTTATTTGTCATCAGATATGTGATCGCAGTGATTAATATCGCGCATAAAACCACCTGCAAGCTGCCGAAGCCGAATACATGCGCTCGCATTTCCTTCAAGCGGTCAAAAGTCAGCTCCAGCCCGATCGCAAAAAGCAGGAAAACCACGCCATATTCGGCAAAATGCTGGGTCGATTCTGTATCTTTTATCACATGCAGGCCGTCAGCCCCTATCAACACCCCAACAACAATATAACCAAGTACCGCGCTGATGTTAAGGTGCCTGAATATAACCAGAATGCTTATGGCAACGCCCAGAAGCTTAACAATATCTATTAATGAAGACTCACTCATCCTTAAGTCCGCTAAATCATCTTTAAAAAAATTTTTATTACTATATATGATGCTTTCTGAATAATAAATTCCTTATTTATGAGAGTAGCAGTTTTAGGCGCTGGCGTTATTGGGATAACCACCGCTTATTTTCTTAAGAAGAACGGCCATGATGTAGTTGTTATTGATCGCAATTCCGGCACTGCGCAGGAATGCAGCTTCATGAATGCCGCACAGCTTTCATATTGTAATGCGCAACCCTGGGCAAATAAAGCAGCACTGATAAAAGGCCTGAAATGGCTGGGCAGGAAGGATGCTCCCCTACGCTTCCGTTTTCGTTTAGCTGATTTTCAGATGTGGGCATGGCTGGTTCGTTTTGTGCTGAACTGCAATAAAAGATCTGAAGATGAGAACACCAGACATATTCTCAACTTATGTTTATATTCACGTGCAGTTCTTCACCAATATGAAAATGAATTTGATTTCGATTTTGATTTCCAGAAAACCGGCAAAATATTCGTCTATGAAGATCAGGATAGTTTTGATTCCGGCCTGAAACAGGCTCGTTTGCAGGAAGTTCTTGGTGCACCATATCAAAAGCTTTCATTTGATGACCTGCTGCAACATGAACCAAACATTTCTCACCTTCGCGGTGTTATTGTCGGCGCGGTGCGCGACCAGATCGATGATACGGGTGATGCTTACAAATTCTGCGTCGGCCTTGAAAATAAGCTGAAAGAAATGGGCGTTGAGTTCCGTTATAACACAACGATTGAAAATCTAGAGCGTGATGGCAGCAAAATAAAATCGGTAGTTACCGATCAGGGTAATATTCAGGCCGATGCCTTTATATATAGCCTTGGTGCATATAGCCCTATCATTGCGAAAAAACTTGGCATAAAACTGCCGATCTATCCGCTTAAAGGCTATAGCATCACAGTTCCGATCACTAACGAAGCTAAAGCGCCAATCACCAGCATAACATACCAGAATGCGCGTGCAGTGTTCAGTCGCATCGGCAATCGTATGCGTGTTTCCGGCACCGCTGAATTCGCGGGTTATGATCACAGCATTGATAAAGAGCGCATTGCCATGCTAAAAAACCTCACACGCAAGGTTTTCCCTGATGCTGGCAATATCGATGCCGCAGAAGAATGGGCATGTTTGCGCCCTGCCACACCAGATTTTCGTCCTATCATCGGCAACAGCATCTATGAAAATATGGTGCTTAACACCGGTCAGGGTGCGTTAGGGTGGACAATGGCTTTCGCAAGTGCAAAAATGGCGACAGATCTTATCGAGGGTAAACAGCCTGAGATAGATGTTAAACCTTTTGCACTGGAAAGATTCAAAACCCTGTAATGAATGAACTGACCGAACTTCGCCACTCACTCAAAAAATATGCGCTTGATGCTTATCTCATCCCAATGCGCGATGAATGGGGCTGCGAATATGTTCCTCCACACTTACAACGCTTGAAATACATCACCGGCTTTACCGGTTCTGCAGGCTTTGCAGTTATCACCGCAACTAAAGCCGCCTTTTTCACTGATGGCCGCTATACTCTGCAGGCAAGCCTGCAGCTTGATAAAAACGAGTTTGAGATTTTTGATTCTTCAGAAAAAAATGAGGTCGAATGGCTATCTGAAAACCTTAAGAAGAACAGTAAGGTCGGTTATGATCCGAAAATTTTCAGCATCACATCTTCAAAAAAATTGCATGAAAAATTATCCGCAAGCGGTATAAAATTAGTTGAGAGCGAAAAGAACCTTATCGATGAGATCTGGCAAAAGCGTCCGAAACCGCTCGATACAAAACCGTTCATCTTGGAGAAAAAATTCAGTGGCAAGAAGGCATCGGAAAAAATTAAAACTATCACGAAAGAATGCAAGGCGGATTATCTTCTGCTTACTTCTTCTGAGTCTATATGTTGGCTACTTAACATTAGAGCCAATGATCTGGCGCATACGCCTGTTATGTTCGCTTACGCTCTGTTAAGCAATCATGGCGAGGTCTATCTATACGGCAATATCAAAGCTCTTGAGAAGATCGAGAATAAGATCGATGCTGATATTTTTATCCGCGAAACCGCCGGAATATTTTCTGATCTGAAACAGATCTCAAATAAAACTGTTGAGCTTGATCCTGCCATAACTCCGGTGAAATTCAAAACCGCGATAGAGAAGAATAAGGGCAGAATCATTGAAGCAACTGATCCGTGCCTGGAAGCACGTTCGATAAAGAACAGCACCGAGATCGAGGCAACCAAAACTGCGCATATCCGGGATGGTGCCGCACTTGCAAAATTCTTTACATGGCTTGAAAAAAATATCGGCAAAACAAAACTCGATGAAATTTCAATCGCTGATAAATTGCAAGAAATCCGTTTCAAAGGTGAGAATTTTTATTCACTGAGTTTTGATACAATTGCAGGCTGGAAGGGCAATGGCGCCATAATCCATTATCGCGCTGAGGAAGCAACCAAAGCCACAATAAAAGGTGATGGCATATTGCTGCTGGATTCCGGCGCACAATATTATGATGGCACAACTGATGTTACCCGCACCATCACAATTGGCAAGCCAACTGCCGAAGAGAAACAGAATTTCACCCTTGTGCTGAAAGGCCATATCGCCCTCGCAAAACAGAAATTCCTCAAAGGCTGTAGCGGTGCAAATCTGGATGTTCTTGCGCGCGCAGCGCTCTGGAATAATGGCTTGGATTACAAACACGGCACCGGGCATGGCGTCGGGTTTTTCCTCAATGTGCATGAAGGCCCTGCCAGCATCAGCCGCATAAATAATGCACCACTGAAAGCAGGAATGGTGCTTTCGAATGAACCGGGCTTTTATAAAAAGGGCGAATATGGCATTCGCATCGAGAACCTTGTTCTGGTGAAAGAAAGCGATAAAGCTGGCTTTTATGAATTTGAAACGCTAACAATGGCGCCGATAGATAAAAACCTCATCGATAAAAAACTGCTCAACCAGGAAGAAATTGACTGGCTTAACAATTACCACGATGATGTATATAATAAGGTTTCGCCGCTTTTAGATGCTGATGAGAAAAAATGGCTCAAAGGTGCAACCGCAAAAATATAGATATGGCTGATAAAACTTACATACTCACCTTCTCATGCGCTGATAAACCCGGCATCGTTGCGGGTGTTACGGGCTATTTATTCAACATTGGTGGCTTTATTTTAGAATCCGCACAATTTGGTGATCCATTTACCGGCAGGTTTTTCCTGCGCACTGAATTCACCTGCCCAAAATCAGCGAAGCAAATTGAAGATGGCTTTAAGCCCATCGCTAAAAAATTCAAAATGGAATATGAACTGAAAGATACTTCCAAGAAAGCCAAGATCATCATCGCCGTTTCAAAAGCCAGCCATTGCCTTAGCAACCTGCTGCATAAACATGAGATCGGCGCTCTTGATGCAGATATCGTCGGCGTGGTTTCAAACCATAATGATCTTCGCTCATGGGCGGAAGATTTCGGTATAAAATTCTATCACTTCCCGATGACAAAAAATAAAAAATCGCAGGAAAAACAGATCCTCGATCTTTATGAAAAAACCGGTGCGGAGCTTCTGGTTCTTGCACGTTATATGCAGGTTTTAAGTGACTCGGCATGCGCTCGACTGAAAGGCAAGGCGATTAACATTCACCACTCGTTCCTTCCTGGTTTCAAAGGCGCAAAGCCTTATCATCAGGCATATGATCGCGGTGTGAAAATAATCGGCGCAACTGCGCATTATGTAACCCATGATCTTGATGAAGGCCCGATAATCGAACAGGAAGTAACACGCGTAGATCACAGCTATAAGCCGGAAGATCTGAAACTTACAGGTGAAGATATCGAGGCACAGGTTCTGTTCCGCGCAGTCAAATGGCACTTAGAACACCGCGTGATATTGAATGATAACAAAACCGTAATTTTTAAATAATGGGCAAAAGTAAACAGATCCACTGGCCATCATGCGATTTCAAAATTGGCGCAGTATATATAGAAGATATCCCGCCGACCAATCATAATGAGATTGCATTCGCCGGGCGTTCCAACGTTGGAAAATCAAGCCTGATAAATGCCGTCACCGGCAGAAACACGCTTTCGCGTGTCTCAAAAACTCCGGGCTGCACGCGTCAGCTCAACTTCTTCCTGCTTGATGAGCAGATATATCTCGTCGATATGCCGGGCTATGGATTCGCCGAACGCGGCAAGAAGGAAATTTCCAACTGGAATCGCCTGATATTAGATTATCTCGGTGGCCGCCCTCGCCTGCGTCGTATATTTCTTCTGATCGATTCGCGTCATGGCCTGAAGGATAAAGATATCAAGATCATGAAACTGCTGGATGAAAAAGCGGTGGTTTACCAGATCGTGCTAACGAAGGTTGATAAAGTTACTTCGGATGAGCTGGCTGCGGCGGTAAAATCGATTGAATCAGTTTCAAAAAAACATCCGGCTCTGCATCCGGTAATAATAAAAACCAGCTCTGAAAAAGGCACCGGCATTGATGATCTGCGAAAAGAGATCCTACAACTTCTCTAGAATTTCGCTGACAGAATCATCTTCGAATTCCAGCTCAATTTTTATGCAATCAACCTTCGCGGCAAAATCTTTTGGTAGTTTTACCAGATCTTTTTCTGTGGTTATAAGTTTTGCCTTCTGCGCCTCTGCCAGTTCATTTAAATAATTAAAATCATCATCTGTATATTTATGATGATCCGAAAATTCAACCTTATCCGCAAGCACCAGCCCTAATTCATTTGTCAGCATATCAAAGAATTTCTTTGGATATCCTATCCCCGCAAATGCAAGATATATCTGGCCTTTATCGCCTTCACTTAAATTATTAATAAATGCACGGCTCACCAGAAAATCTTTTTTCGTATCATATTTTAATTTTTCTAGCGCCCTGTTTTTATCCTCACCTATCATTATAACATGGTCAGCCCCCTCGGTTGCGAAATCAAGGCGATCACGCAATGGCCCGGCAGGAATCACATAACCATTTCCAAAACCATATTTGCCATCAACCACAAGGAAGGTGACATCTTTTAATATAGATTTATCATGCAGCCCATCATCGAGTATCAGATAATCAAAACCTTGCGCATCAGCAAATTCAACCGCCTTGAGGCGCTCTTTGCATATTATCGTAGTGCCGTAATTCGCAAGCAATAAAGCCTCATCACCAACATCAATGAAATCATGTTTTTGCAAATCAACCTGCAATGGCCCGCGTAATGCACCTTTAAAACCGGTGGAGATAAATGCAATTCTTGCATCAGGCTTCTGGCGTTTTAATAATTTCATCACCGCAAGCGCAGTTGGCGTTTTACCGGAACCGCCAGCCACTGCATTGCCGATACAGATTATTTTTGCATTGAATTTTTGCGGTGTTTTCTTGCTTTTTGCGAACCTGCGCGCGATGAAATATATCACCGAAACAGGCAGAAGCAGGTCACCTGCAAGGCTGTTCTTCTGATACCAGAAATGCGGCGTTGGCCTTGAAAAAAGCGATGATTCACCGATTGCTTTAAGAATTTTCTGCAACATATTTCTCAAATGGTTTTAAATAAGGCTGCAGTGCAGACATATATTTATCAAGAATTCCGCTCTTACTGCGCACGAACATTGAAGCATTCTGCACCATCTTCTCAACCGTATCCTGGTTTTTCATCAGCGCTTCAACATCGTTCAAAAGCTGGGTTTCATTTTCAACCATGATAACTGCATCGCTTGCTGCCATCTCGCTATAAACTTCCTTGAAGTTTTTTATATTATCACCGCTGATGATCGCGCAATCAAGGCGCGCAGGTTCAAGCGGGTTCTGGCCACCATGTGGCACAAGCGAACCGCCCATAAACACAATGCTTGTCAGGCGATAAAAAATCCCGAGCTCACCGATTGTATCAGCAAGATAAATATCAGTTTCCGGCGTGATCTCATCCTTATCACTGCGCAACGCAACTTTTAATCCTTTCGCGCTTAGCATTCTTTTTATTTCTCCACCACGCTCCGGGTGACGCGGCACTATAATTGTGAGCAGATCATTCACATCTTTTTTCAAATGTTCATGTATGCGTCCGGCTATCTCCTCCTCACCTTCGCTGGTGGAAGCTGCTGCCCATGTATGTCTGCCGCCTATCATCTTCACCAGCCTGGTCATTTCTTCAGGGTCAGATGGCAGTGGTGGAGATTCATATTTCAAATTCCCGATCGCAAATGTATTGTTAACACCCGCTTCCCTGAATCGTTCCGCCTCTTCTTCACTTTGTGCCAGGCACATTGCAAAGCAGCCAAATATTCTGCCGGCGAGTGATTTATAT
Organism: Pseudomonadota bacterium; assembly: GCA_048498735.1. Taxonomy (GTDB): domain Bacteria; phylum Pseudomonadota; class Alphaproteobacteria; order Rickettsiales; family UBA8987; genus JAMHZE01. Next base: position 73,784 of record JBEHXK010000002.1, on the reverse strand, counting down.
CTTTTCCATTTCGTCAGCGAGTTGAGCGACATGCGCGCATTCACCAGAATTATCGGGCAGCCGGAAGATGCCGTTTCGCATATCAGGTTCGGCCATAACTCCGATTCCACCCATAGCGCAATATCAGGCCGCCAGTGGTTTAAAAACCTTCTCACCGCGCCGAGCATATCGACCGGAACGAACTGGTGAACGATCTCTTTCGGCAGTTTTTTCTGCATTAATTTTGCTGAAGTCACCGTGCCCGTTGTCACCAGAATATGCAGATGCGGATATTTATCCTCGATCATTTTCAATAGCGGAATAATCGAAACCGCCTCGCCCACCGATGCTGCATGCGCCCACAACAACCCGCCACCTGGGCGCGGTGTCAGCACATGGCCAAGGCGCTCATTGAAACGTTCAACATCTTCCTTGCCAATGATCTTACGATAGCCCAGATAAAGGCTGATGACCGGCGATAATGCGCTTTGCGCTATGCGATAGAGGTTCAGGCTCATATCAACTAAATATTACTAAAGCAGAATATTATATTTTGCGTCTAACGCAAAAGTTAAATCATTTAGGGTTTTTTCTATCTGTTTTCCATATGCTTCTGCGTCATATTCATTTATCTCCGGCAGATATACCGGCTTGCCATAAACAAGTTTGATCTTGGAAAAAGGCTTTGGCAACATGAAGCGATCCCAGCTTTTGAAAACCCACGCACGGCTCGCAGAATATGTCACTGGGAAGATCGGCGCTTTCGCAGTTGCTGCAACTTTTACAAAATTTGGTTTGAACACAAAACGCGGCCCCCTTGGTCCATCGGGCGTAACTGCGATATCATAACCGGTTTCAAGCACACGGATTGATTCCCTGATAACCCTGCTGCCGCCACGATTTTTAGAAGTTTTCTTTTCGCTTTTTGCGCGATCGGTCGAACCCCGCACCGCAGAGATTCCAAATAATTTCAGCACCGCAGTTATAAGCTCACCATCACCATGAAGTGATATAACAGTATAAATCTTTCGGTGCTTTGGCCTCAGGAAAGCCGTAGGAAACATCCGCCCATGCCAGAAAGCATAGATCATAGGCTTGGACGAACGCTCATAATCTTCGATCTCACGCGTGCGAATAACTTCCTTGCGACAGCTTAGAAATATCATCCAGCTCAGAATATATATTATCGCCGCGGCGAAATAGATCAGGAACTTATTTACTAATGTTTTATGTAGGAATTTTCTTAAATTCATTAAGGCACTATTAGCAATAATCTGCCATTTATGGAACATTAAATTATATTGATGTGGGGAACTAAAATGATTTTATCAGAGTTTTTGTCGTGAAATCACCAGATGGCCTATAAGCCGGGTTCTGTTTCTTCTTGCGAAGATGACAGCCATTCATCTAAAAGTTATGTTACCATAACTTATCAAGCGACCTACCCGAATATTTCTTTTTAACAAAAGCTCAAGAATAAGCTTAGAACGCAAGCGTTCTGAAATATCCCTATTTGGTCTTGCTCCAGGAGGGGTTTTGTGTGCCATCTATATTACTATAGATGCGGTGAGCTCTTACCTCGCCTTTTCACCCTTACTCAAAGACAATAAACAAAAAACATTTACAAACTTAATCGCAAATTTCTTTTCGTTAATAACCAACCAACTAAAGAAGTCTTAGTTTATTGCCTTTAAGCGGTTCATTCTCTGTACCACTTTCCTTCGGATCACTCCGACCGGTTGTTAACCGGCTCCTTTCCTTGTGGAGCCCGGACTTTCCTCTTGAACCCTATTGCTAGTTTCCAAGTAGCCGTCCAGCCATCTGGTGGAGTTAGAATATATATCAGAAACCACCCCTTGCCAAGGAAGTAATTGGGCTAAAATGAGGAAAATATCGCAAGAACATGAGACGTAGAATAATATATATTATTCAATATATTAAGCTAAAACCGATGTATAAATGCAAAGAAAAAACCGCCTAAAATCAATGACTGGCATTTTTGCCGATAACCAGATTTATTTCGGGCTTATTGTAATTTTAGTGCTTCTGACATTTTTAGGTCAAGATCGTAAATGTCATTTGCTTCTTCAACTGAACCATCATCATTTGCGATAACTGAAACATAAGTTATATAGATCGGGATCGGATTTTTCAGTTTTATCCAACGATCATTCATCTCAGGTTTCTGCGCAAGCGGTCTGCCATCTTTTGAATAATAAGCCTTATAAAGCTCATTGAATTTCGGCTGGGTTATTGCTGCGCCACCGATATCGATAACATATTTCGCAAGTTTGGTTGGGTCTTCAACCCTGATACAACCGGAGCTATATCCGCGCGAATCATTTGTGAACAGCCAAGGCTCAGAAGTTGAGTGCAGATAAATATCATATGGGTTAGAGATCACGAACTTGATCGGCCCAAGCACGTTGATATTTCCCGGCAATTGGCGAAGTTGATAGTGATAGTTATCTTTGTTTACGCTGTTCCAGTCAACATCGCTTTGCTTGATCTTATGCCAGCCTTCAGGGCCATTCGCCAGAAGTTCAAAATTCTGCTTCTCGATATAATCAGGGCTTTGTTTCAATAATGGTACCATGTTGCGAAGGCTATATTCTTTCGGCACGTTCCAATATGGGTTCAGCACGAACTGCGTCATCACTGTGCTCATGATAGGCGTTTTATGCGCATCCTTGCCCACAATGGTTCCCATGTTGAAATCTTCCTTGCCGCCACGATAAGCATAAAGCCTATATGAAGGCAGATTAACTTCCAGATGGTTATCTTCCATTTTATCAGGCAACCAGCGATAACGTTCCATGTTCGCTTTCAGACGATATATATCGTTATTGTCATATGCATTTAAAAATTCGATGAACTGTTTCGTGATAACAGCATCGTCATCTTCCATATTGAATTTGCGCTGCAGTTCAGCAACTCTGCCTGCAAGCCTGTCATCATATAGTTTTGGTTTACCGAAAGCAGTGCTGGCCGGATCGATCTTTGCACGGATATCAGGAATAACGCGGTTCTTCTCACCAGGTTTCACATCACCATCATAATCGATCTTGGCATAATCCCTGTTGCCAGCTTCTTTGATTTCTTTCTGCAGCGCTTTTTTCAGCAATGCGTATTGCGGATTTTTCGGCGAATATTTCTCTATCAGTTTTTCCGTATCATCAGCTTCGAGGAATTCATTGAACGCTTTCGGTGCGCTTACCACCCTAACCGGACGTTTGAAGAATGTTTGTAATTGCAGCTCATCAGGAATTTTATGGCCATTACCAATCTCAACTATCATCTGCACAATGAAGTGTGTGATCAACAGATCGGTCTGCGCGATATACTCATCAGTGATCTTATCCTTCTCTTTATTATTAACGCGCTCAAGAATTGGATTAAGATCAAAAAACTGGCGGCTCAGGCCATTTTCATCAGCAAGCGACAAAAAGTTCATCGCCTTTTCATAATTCGCATTAGGTGCATTATCAGTGAAATATAAAGTCTTGTAACCTTTCGGTTCATAGATCTGTTTCAGCACATCTTTCGCAAGAATATTGTTCGCAACTATTAATTCTCCACCTGAATTAAGCAGCTTGGAAATGGCCGTGCCTTTAGGTTTTACCTCTGCCGGAAGATTTTTTATCTCAGGAACATTTTCCTTAACATTTTCAGCCTTATTTGCTTCTTCTGAAAGAACCGGCGTTGAGATTAAGGCAATCAATAGGAAAAATTTAAACAATCTCTTATGCATGAAAACCAAATAATTTGCTAAATATTAGTTATATACGTAAAATAGTAAAATTATTATACTATAGAACTCCCAAATCTATTAGCTGTATTTATGGCAGAATCAAGCACTATCAAAGAAAGGCTGGTTGCTTTACGCCAGAAAAGGCTCAAAAGCCTGATAAAAAACCTTATTTTCATTTCCATCTTCAGCACCATCCTTGGCATTGCCTTTATCTGGCTGCAAATGAAATATGTCTTCATGTTCACCCTAATCGCCCTTATGCCGATGCTGATCTCGATCGTTTGGGATAAAAAACCTGGCCGATTCGCCTCTAAAACCGTGGCGGCCTTTAACATCACCGGCATGTTCCCATCAATAATTGCCTTGGTTTCAACAGGTTCACCAAACTCCACTGCCATGGCGATCCTGAATAATCCAAACACCTGGCTACTTATATATGGCTTTGCCATCTTCGGCTGGATCGTGGTTTTCATGATCCCAAAGATCACCCTGATTTTCCTTGAGATCCGCTCGAAATACCTCATCCGCCGCATGGAGCGCTTCCAGCAGGATCTGCTTGAGGAATGGGGTGAAGATGTCCGCAGGTAAGCGATATTTATTGACAGTTCAGCCTTTTTCCCTGATTTAAGCGTTTATTATGTCTGATGTTTTAAAAGAAATTTGCGAGAATAAACTTAAAGAGATCGCCGCTGCTAAGGAATTCCTGGCTCCGGTGTTCGTTGAGGCGTTGGCGCGTAAAAAAGCCAGCAAACCTAAAGGTTTCATCGAAGCCATTAAGAAAAAAGCTGCTGAGAATAAGCCTGCACTTATAGCAGAAGTAAAACGCAAAAGCCCAAGCAAGGGCATGATCCGCGAAGATTTTAACCATCTTGAGATCGCCCGCGCCTATGAAAATGCCGGCGCTGCCTGTGTTTCGATATTGACCGATGAAAAGTATTTCGGCGGCAAGAATGAATACCTCACGCAGATTCGTCGTGATATCGCCCTGCCGATAATCCGCAAAGATTTCATGCTTGATCCATACCAGATATATGAATCGCGCTCACTTGGCGCAGATTGCATCCTGCTTATAATCGCCGCACTTGAGAAAGGTCAGGCGCTTGAACTCGAAAAAGTCGCGCATGACCTGGGCCTTGATGTGCTTATCGAAGTGCATGATCAGCAGGAACTTGATATCGCGCTGCAGATGAAATCCAAGCTCATCGGCATCAATAACCGCAACCTGAAAACCATGGAAGTAAGCCTTGATACCGGTAAAAAACTGGTGAAACAGATCCCCGATGATTATGTGAAAGTTTGCGAGAGCGGCATTAAAAGCCACGCTGATATCAAACAGATGATGCAGGCAGGCTTCCAGGCATTTCTGGTCGGCGAAAGTTTAATGTCCCAGCCGGATGTTGAAAAGGCGACAAGAAAGCTGCTGATAAGCTAGACAAAAATCCCGTTATACTCTATCTTCCCACTCACTTATAAACTCTGGTAAAACTTATGGATAAATTCAAAGTTGCAGGAAGGGAATTCACCTCGCGTTTGCTGGTTGGAACCGGCAAATATAAAAGCCTCGAGCAGAATGCTGCTGCCGTTGTTGCAAGCGGCGCTGAGATTGTAACCGTGGCTGTTCGCCGTGTGAATATTCACGAAAAAGGCGCACCGATGCTGCAAGATTATATTGATCCGAAAAAATATACTTATCTGCCGAACACGGCCGGCTGCTTCACCGCTGAAGATGCCATACGCACCCTTCGCCTTGCGCGCGAAGCTGGCGGCTGGAACCTCGTAAAGCTCGAAGTTCTTGCTGATCAAAAAACCTTATATCCGAACGTGATCGAAACTGTTCGCGCTGCTGAGATCCTTATCAAAGATGGCTTTGAGGTCATGGTCTATACAACTGATGATCCGATAGTTGCAAAACGTTTGGAAGAGATCGGCTGCTGTGCCATCATGCCTTTAGGCGCGCCAATTGGCTCTGGCCTTGGTATACAAAATCCACTGAATATAAAATTCATCATCGAACAATCAAAAGTTCCGGTACTGGTTGATGCAGGCGTTGGTGTGCCTTCTGAAGCAGCACAGGCGATGGAAATGGGCTGCGATGCTGTGCTTGTGAACACCGCGATCGCTGAAGCGAAAGACCCAATTTTGATGGCCGAAGCAATGAAGCTTGCCGTTGAAGCTGGCCGCAAAGCCTTTTTGGCTGGCCGCATGGCGAAAAAAGATTTCGGCGATGCCTCATCACCGAAGTCAGGCCTGATTAAAAAAGCAGTATAATAAAGTAATAATATGAAATCATTAAAAGTTGGCATAGCGGGCCTGGGAACAGTTGGTCAGGGCGTATATAAAATTCTATCTGAGAAAAAAGATCTCTTCGCGCACAAAACCGGCCAAAATATAGAGGTTGTAGCAGTTTCCGCACGCAATAAAAATAAAGATCGTGGTCTTCCGTTCGATAAGATCAGGTGGTATGATAATGCTGTCGATATGGCAAGCGATAAGGATATTGATATCATCATTGAACTTATCGGTGGCGCAGAAGGCGTGGCGGCGGAACTGGTTAAAAAATCGCTTGAGAATGGCAAGCATGTGGTCACTGCGAATAAGGCACTGATCGCAAAAAGCGGCATTGAACTTTCAAAAATTGCTGAAAGCAAAAATCTTGCACTGCAGTTTGAAGCTTCAGTTGCAGGCGGAATTCCTGTGATAAAGGCGATAAAGGAAGGACTGGCGGCTAATAAAATTTTGAAAGTTATGGGCATCCTTAATGGCACATGCAATTTCATCCTTTCCAAAATGGATAAGGAAAAACTTGAATTTGCAACCGTGCTGAAAGAAGCGCAAACCCTTGGCTATGCCGAGGCAGACCCAAGCTTTGATATTGATGGCATAGATGCTGCGCATAAACTGGTGATTCTTTCATCGCTTGCTTTTGGCATCAAACCAGAATTCCCTGCAACTTATATTGAGGGCATAACTGCCATCACTGCGGAAGATATCAATTATGCCAATCTGCTTGGCTATAAAATAAAACTTCTAGCAATTGCTGAGTTGAATAGCAAAGGTGAAGTTGAACAACGCGTTCACCCATGCGTTATTGAAGCTTCAAAAGATATCGCCAACATAAACGGCGTGCTTGGTGCAGTAAAAATAAAATGTGATCATCTTGGTGATGTGCTTTTCACAGGCGCAGGCGCAGGCCAGCTTCCAACTGCTTCTGCAGTGGTTGCTGATATTATTGATATCGCAAATGGCAAATTCATTAAGCCGTTCGTGTTGAATGCTGCTGATCTGAAAGCGGGCAAGTTTGCCAAGATCGATGAGCATGAAAGTGAATATTATCTGCGCTTTTCGGTGAAAGATACTGATGGCGTGCTTTCATCAATCGCATCGATATTGAGCAACAATAAGGTCGGCTTTGAAAAGATCCACCAGGATGCCGACAAAAAAGGCAGCGCTTATATAGTTATGATAACCCATAAGGTTAATGAGAAGAATATTAAGAAGTCATTGGCTGAAATTGCGAAACAGGCTTACATAGTTACAGAGCCGGCTTTCATCAGGGTTGAGGAATAATGAATATAGAAACAAACCAAAAAACTTTTTCTCAGAGCGTTTTCTCTAAGAACAATCTTGTTTTTCTGGTTTTTATTTTCTTAAGTCTGTTGTTTGATTATCAGGCATTCAGCGCCTACAAAAAGCAGAAAGACCTGCAAGATCACGGCGTTCAAACCATCGCTCAGATCACTGATAAATTCTCACAATATGTCAGCCAGAGGCACAGCCATACAACATATTATTATCTGAAATATCGCTTCGCTGATGGCAATCACAATATCTATAATTCTGAGAATAAGGTTGATTATAGCATCTATACTACAATTCAACCAGGCACGAATCGATATGTTCGCTATTCATCCGTGAATCCTGGGAACTCGTTGCTTGATATTGGTAAAACTGATGACCCAACTACGCAAGGCCTTGGTGGGATTGGTATACTTCTATTCGGTATCGGCGGAATAGCTTATAATTACTTCAAGAAAAATTAATTAGTCTTTTTCGATTTTATCGATCAGGTTTTCTAAATATCCGGAAATGGTGTTAAGAACGGTTGATATCTCGTCATCACGTTTTGCCTTCCCCTTATCAGTAGAAAGTTCATATTTACGTTTATATTCGTTGAACTCATCCTGCACCATAATGGCCGTCATAAGAAGTAATAGCGGTTCATTACCAGTGCGCATCTGACGGGAAAGATTATCGAACTTTTCGCTGATCTCCTCGGCAGTGGCAAGCAGGTTATTTTCCTGGCCATCTTCACAGGCAAGCTGATATGCGCGACTGCCGACCTTTACGTTTATGATGCCCACTATATAAGTCCTTTATCGACCAGATATGTCTGCACTTTGCCGATCACCTGATCTATTTTTGCCGCTGTTTCTCGATTTTTGCTTTCCATCTGGAAAGATTTGTGCTGTTCCTCACCTACTTTTGCCTGTAATTCGGCATTCTGTTCACGAAGATAGGTGATCTCATCCTTTTTATCATCTACCTCTGTGGATAGGCGGCCAACCTCTTCCTGCAGGCTTTTGACCTTGTTCATGACTTCGATTGCAGGGGTATTAAGTGAGTGAACGAGTTTCTTATCAATGGCTTTTTCGAGCCTTTCAACGGTTTTTTTCAGATTTAATTTTGCTTCATCAAGCTTGTTCATTATACTCAAAACAAATGGAATTATAGAAAAACCTATAAGCTATTTATAAAAACTGTAAAAAACTTTTGCAAACGTTAAATAAATTATTTTAGTGGATAATTTTCTAAAGATCGCAATCTTCCTGTTGCTCTCTACCCTGACAGTGACCTTCGCCCTGTTACATGATGCAGGTTCGAACGACATATTCCCTTTCCTATCTATTATATGCCTTATGGTTTTACTGGGGATCTATCTTTCATATTTTGCTGATGATATCGCGAAGCTGCTAAAAGCATTAAATGAAACCAAGACCAAAAAGAGCCTGCCAATAAAAATGGAATCTACCAGCAGTTTTGCCCGCGAAGTATCGTGGGACAAGTTTGTTGAGAATAACCCCATACCTTCAATATTGTTCGATGAGCATTTGAAACTTGTTAAGCGCAATAAGGCTTTTAAGGATCTGCTGGTAAAACGAGGTTTGAGCCTGGAATCCAGGAATATACAAGATAATTTTGTATGCAATGTGAATGATTTCATTAGTTTCATGGCTGATAATGAACGCAAATCACTTGTTGGTGAGGCGATATTGAATGATGCCAATAAAACCCCATTTACCTTCTTCTCAGTGCCGGTTGCGGATATAAATAATACACATATATATCTGGCACAGTTTATTGATAATAGTGAGAATATTGGCCTGAAAGAAAAATTCATCCAGGCGCAAAAAATGCAGGCTATCGGCCAGCTTGCAGGTGGTGTGGCACATGATTTCAATAACCTGCTGACAGCGATTATCGGTTTCTGCGACCTGCTATTAACACGCCATGCTGCGGGTGATTCATCATTCGTTGATATCATGCATATAAAGCAGAATGCCAATCGTGCAGCAAGTTTGGTGAAGCAATTACTGGCATTTTCACGTAAACAGACAATGCAGATGGAAGCAGTGCAGATCGGCAATGTGCTTTCGGAGATATCTAACTTACTCCGCAGGTTGATAGGCGAAAATATAAACCTGAATTTCCATGTTGAGCATGATAGCTGGGACATTCGCGCGGATAAATCGCAGCTTGAGCAGGTGCTTATAAACCTGGCGATAAATGCTCGTGATGCGATTGTAGCAAAAAATTCAGGCGGTGGCATGCTGGAAATAAAATGCCGCAATAAAGAAATAATTTCGGCACCTGATATAAAGTTCAAATATAATAATCATGTTGGCTTTGTGGATATTACGCCTGGCAAATATGTGATGATCTCTATTACTGATAATGGCACAGGAATTCCACCGGAAAATTTGAAAAAAATATTCGAGCCATTTTTCACCACAAAACAGATCGGCCATGGAACTGGCTTAGGACTTGCAACTGTGACTGGCATTATTGAGCAGACCGGCGGATATATTTTTGTATCGAGTGAAAAAGGGGCAGGAACTGAGTTTTTGATATTCATAAAACGTTATGAAAAAACTGCAGAAGATATTGCACAGGAAAATATTGTAAAAGAAAAAGCGAAAGACCTGACCGGCCAGGGCACAGTGTTGATTGTTGAGGATGAGGAACCGGTGAGGATATTCTCTTCCCGCGCGCTTAAGAACAAAGGTTATAATGTTCTGGAAGCATTTTCAGGTGAAAATGCACTGGAAGTTGTGGAAGAAAATAAAGGTAATATCGACCTGATAATTTCAGATGTGGTAATGCCAGGCATCAATGGCCCGGAAATGGTTGCGCAGGTATTAAAGAAATACCCTAATATAAAAGTAGTGTTCGTCTCCGGCTATGGCGAAGATGCTTTCTACGGGCAATATGGCGCTGAACGTAAGTTCAACTTCCTGCCGAAACCTTATACGCTGAATCAGCTTGCTGAACGCGTTAAGGATATTCTTGAAAGTTAATTCCTAATTTATTTCATACTCAGAAAATTTATTTCTAAATGAAGGCGCCTTCAATTTTCGCGAGCAATTGCATATCAGTTTTTAATTTCATCAGGGTAGTTGTGTGGCAACTTATTTATAAAGCCTGAATCCCGCAAAAAATAACATGCCCTCGTGAGAGGTAAGATCAACCGGCCGGTTAAAAATCTTTCGCAAAACAGCAGAAATAACTTTCCGCTGAACATATGATATGGCGGAATTTTTCAGGCCGGAAGTATGCAGATGAAAATAATTTTTTAATTATTTCAGTTTATCGATCAGATCAACACGTTCCCAAGAGAACTCACCATTAGGGCCAGGTGTACGGCCAAAGTGGCCATATGCTGCGGTTGGAAGATAGATCGCTTTGTGAAGCTGCAGGTGGTTTCTCAAACCCCAAGGAGTAAGATCAACATTTTTCCATATTGTTTCAGTGATATGATCTTCAACACCATTCTCACCAGTGCCGTGAACATTCACATAAAGTGCCAGAGGTTTTGCAACACCTATTGCATATGCAAGCTGAATAGTACATGCATTTGCAAGACCAGCTGCAACAACGTTTTTCGCAAGATAGCGCGCCATGTAAGCTGCACTGCGATCAACCTTGGTAGGATCTTTACCAGAGAAGGCACCGCCACCATGAGGTGCTGAACCGCCATACGTATCAACTATAATCTTACGGCCTGTCAGACCTGTATCCGCCTGTGGGCCACCAACAACAAAGCTGCCTGTAGGGTTTACATAGAATTCTTCCTCAGGAACAGTCCAGCCTTTCGGGAAAGTTTTTGCAATGTAAGGACGAAGCAGATCACGTATCTGAGCCTGATTAAGATCAGGTGTGTGTTGAATTGAGATAACCAGATTGTGTATGCCAACCGGTTCATTACCATGATAATGAAGCGACACCTGAGATTTTGCATCAGGCCCAAGGTTAGGCAGTTTGCCGGATTTTATATCTTCAAATATCAAACGAAGGATTTTGTGAGAATAATATATAGGTGCCGGCATCAGATCTTCTGATTCACGGCAGGCATAACCGAACATGATGCCCTGATCACCCGCACCTTCCTTGGAAGGATCTTTAGCATCAACACCCTGAGCGATCTCAGCCGATTGAGCATGGATCTTATTAGTGATCTTTGCAGTATCCCATGAAAAACCTTCATGGTTATAACCAATATGTTTAATCTGATTGCGAACGATCTCTTCAACACGATTTTTTACCGATTCAGAACCGCGAACCTCACCTGCGATAACAACTGTATCGGTTGTTACAAGGGTTTCAACCGCAACGCGCGAGTATGGATCTTCCTTCAAATAAGCATCAAGAATGGCATCAGAGATCTGGTCAGCCACTTTATCCGGGTGACCGTGTGATACTGATTCAGACGTGAAGAAGAAATCACGGCTGTCATAATATCTGATATATTTCGCTTTGGCTTGTGATGTCATTTTAGGCCCTCAAACTCTTTTTTAAATTCCGGCACATAAATAATGGAAAAATACACAAATGCCAGAAATATATTAAGGAATTACCTGCCCGGGTATGAAGTGCCCATCGCCCCAGGTGAAACGCCCCTGTTCTGGCGGCCTGTCGGGTTGAATTTGCCCAAGTTTCCGAATAGCTGCTGCCATATGGTTATATGGTTGCCGGCAGTTTCAGTGTGATCATCCTCAACATCAACCTTTTTAAGGTCAGACTTGCCCTTCACTTTCACATCGCTCACAATACCCTTATCATTGAAGCTGATAGCATAGCCATCATAGGTTTTGACCTTAGGGTCAAAAAAGGTTTCCTTGGTCTGTTCCTTGCCTATATAATACCAAGTTTCCTGGCCAAAGATCGAGGTGGTGGTTGGTGTGCCGTAATCCTTCAGAACCTGCTCTTTAGTGGTTACGCCTGGCTTAATCTTAGAGAAATCAGAGAATTTAACCACATAGCCACGATTTTCAATATCCTTGGAACAGGCCGAAATTGCTATCAATACTAATGGTATAAGTAAATTTTTGAGCGTTTTTTTCATTTTTTGCTGGATTTTAGGTTCAAGTTGCTTTATTAAGCCCTCACATTAAAAGATAGTTATATAAAAACTATAAATGGCTAAATTACAAGGCTAAAAATAAGCCTTAAAGAACCGGAGATTTAAAATGGCAGTACCTAAGAAGAAAAAATCGACTTCAGCTAGGAATATGAGAAGAAGTCACCAAGCTCTAAAAAAGATCAAAGTTGTTGAAAACAGCACAACTGGTGAATATTCACTTCCTCACCACGTATCTCCAGATGGTTACTATCGCGGCCGTCAGGTTTTCGTTGTAAAAGATAGATTGGCAAATGACGAGGATGCTGCTTAATATCGTTTAAGCCTGAAGCATTTTTAGTCGTTTATCCACCATTCAATCATAAACCCTCAAGCAAATGTCAGTAGTTGAAAACAATTTCCGTATTTTCTCCACTGCTGATAAACCACCCGTGCACATTGCTTTGGATGCAATGGGCGGTGATCATGCGCCACGCAGTGTTATACATGGTGCAAGCCTTGCCGCAGAAGAACTGCCGCATATAAGGTTCAAGATCTATGGCAATAGTCGTGATGTTCTGCCCGAGATCGAAAAATATCCTATATTAAAAAGAAGGCACGAATTCATCCATGCCGATGAAGTGATCAGCAATCATGAAAAACCTTCAAATGCGCTTAGAAAGGGAAAGAACTCCAGCATGTATATGGCGATCAACGCCGTAAAGAATAATGAGGCCGGCGCGATAATTTCATCTGGCAATACCGGCGCACTGATGGCGCTTTCAAAATTCACCCTGCAAACACTGCCAAGTATCGACCGCCCTGCTATCGGCGGAATATTACCTAACATGAAAGGCTATTCGGTGATGCTTGACTTAGGTGCAAATATATATTGTGAGGCTGATAACCTGTTCGAATTCGCGGTGATGGGCAATGCTTTCGCACGCGCAGTGCTTGGAATTGAATATCCTTCTATCGGCCTGCTAAATGTGGGGTCTGAAAAGAATAAAGGTAATGAAGCGGTAAAATCCGCACTGCAGTTACTACATGAAAGCGAGTTGAAACTGAACCTTTATGGTTTCATCGAAGGTGATGATATCGCTATGGGCACGACCGATGTTGTAGTTGCTGATGGCTTCTCAGGAAACATTGCACTGAAAACTGCAGAAGGTATTTCAAAGCTCTATAATAACATTCTTAAAACTGAATTGAAACGTGACCCGCTTGGAATGTTTGGTGCGGCACTTTCAATTCCGGCATTCAAACGCGTAAAGAAAAAGATGGACCCGCGCATGTATAATGGCGCAATGCTTTTAGGCTTAAACGGAATTGTAATAAAAAGCCACGGCAGCACAGATGAAATTGGCTTTGCCAATGCAATAAAAACTGCTGCGAAACTGGTTGAAAATAATATTAACGAACATATCACCCGCGAAATGATAACTTCCGGGCATTTGAATGAAACTGAAGAAATTGATGTTGAGGGACTGGAATAATGGCAAACATTATTAAAGGCATTGGCAGCTATCTGCCGGAAAAAATTCTTACAAATTTTGACTTAGAAAAAATAGTTGAAACAAATAACCAGTGGATAGTTGAGCGCACAGGAATAAAACAGCGCCATATCGCTGCTGATGGTGAAACCACTTCTGACCTTGCTGCTAAAGCCGCACAAAAAGCGATCGAAGATGCGAAGATCAGCGCTGATGATATTGACCTTATTGTGGTTGCAACCACAACACCTGATAATACCTTCCCTTCAACCGCGGTGATGGTGCAGCAGAAGCTGGGGATAAAAACCGCTGCAGCATTTGACGTTCAGGCAGTGTGCACAGGTTTTATCTATGCGCTTTCAGTAGCTGACAGCATGCTGAAAAGCGGCAATTTCAAAAAAGCGCTGGTGATCGGTGCAGAAACAATGTCTCGTATTCTGGACTGGACTGACCGTGGCACATGTATTTTATTTGGCGATGGCGCAGGCGCTATAGTGCTTTCTGCAGAAGAAAATGCGAAAGGTGGCGTGCTGGCATATTCACTTCATTCTGATAACAGCACGAAAGACCTGCTTTATACAACAGGCGGTGTCAGCAGCACGCAGAATTCCGGCTTTATTAAAATGGCGGGACAGGAAGTTTTCAAACACGCGGTTCTGAAACTTGCTGAAACAACTCTGATCAGCATGGAAAAAGCCGGCCTTAAAGCAGATGATATCACTTGGGTTGTACCGCACCAGGCAAACCAGCGTATTCTTGATGCCACGATCAAAAAACTTGGCACAAGCCCTGACAAACTTATTTCTACCGTTGCAGACCATGGCAACACATCTGCCGCTTCAATCCCGCTTGCTTTAGATGTTGGCGTGAAGCAAGGCAAGATCAAAAAAGGCGACGTGGTTGCAACTCAGGCCATCGGTGGCGGATTAACATGGGGCAGCGCGATCATAAGGTTCTAGTTATGGCGCTAAATTTCATCAAAGGCATTTCCGAAATAACAAATAAATTTGATTATTATATAATCGATCTCTGGGGAGTTCTGCACGACGGACACGACCCTTATAAGGGTGCCGTAAGCGCGCTGAAGAATTTAAAAGCAGCAGGCAAAAAGATCGTTTTACTATCTAATGCCCCTCGCCGCGCTTCTATTGCACGTGAGAAATTACAGGAACTTGGCTTTGATGAAACAATGTATGACCTGCTTATCACTTCTGGCGAAGTGACCTACGAATTCATCAAAACCGCGAAAAACCTGGGGAATAAATATTATTATATCGGCCCGGAGAAAGACCGCTATCTTCTGCAGGGTTTGAATTTTGAAGAAGTTGCGAAAGCAAAAGAGGCTGATTTTGCACTGGCTACAGGCTTTGAAGGATTCGGTTCAAGCTTTGATGAGAAGCAGCACCAGCTTGATGAGTGCCTGCAGGCTGGACTACACCTGTTCGTTGCAAATCCTGATAAGATAGTAGTGAAGCAGACCGGTGAAGAGCAGATATGTGCCGGATTGATGGGTATATATTATATGGAACATGGTGGCAAGATAACCTATTTTGGCAAGCCGCATGATAATGCCTATAAAAAATGCCTGGATTTTTTTGGCCTCGGTAAAGAACATCATGAAAAAATATTGTGCATTGGCGATTCACTTCATACTGATATTGCCGGCGCTAACGTGCTTGGTGCGGGCTCTCTGCTGGTTGCAGGTGGAATTCACAAGCGCGATTTCTATGTAAATGGAAAGATAGTTGAAGCAAAGTTATTAGAGCATTTTGAAAAAGACCAGGGCACGCCTGATTATATTATAGAAGAATTCGCCTGGTAAGGTTTAGAGTTTCTTTAAATCGATGATGTAATATCTGTCATCATGATAAACTGCATCTTTTTCCAGTTTTGGAAGAATGAATTTTTTCTTATCCACATTTTCAAGCTTAGCGTTAACATATATATCAAACGGCACAAAATATTCCGGCTTGGCATAATTAGGATCGGTGGGCTCAAGGAACTGATAGCTATCAACTATCATATAACCAGTGCCGGTTTCATCACGGAATTTTTTAAGCTCATCAATTGAGGTTGCGAAATATGCATCAAAGAATTTATCGGCCACTTCACGCATATGCAGCATGAAATTCTTATGGATCGCCTGGTGAACCTCAAAATTGTAATAAGCACGGCGGGCAGTTATCACTTCAAGCCCTTCAATCGGCGAAAGCGGAATGAATTTCCTGTCCTTCTTTTTTATCTGCTGTTCTGCAAGCTGCTCCTCAGCACTTTTTATCCTACCACTTGGCCAGCCGGCAATTACACTTGTTTCTGGAAGGGAGGAAACAAAGTCATACAAGCCCTTATATTCTTCGCGGCTTTCATTAGTAGTTATATTCTTATCAACATATGCGCCATTGACGAGGTTAAATATTACAGCAAAAACCAACCCCAAAAGTTTTATATTCTGCTCTGAAAGTTTGTTGAAATATACCCGGAATAATATCAGCAACCCGGGAAATGTGTAATATACCATTATGGCAGGCAACAGTAATTGCATATATCGCGCCGGCATAAAAAAGAAAGGAAAGAATATCTCAGAGAGGAAGAAACATATGGTCATTGCCCCGAGATATGAGATCAGCGTTATGCTGTGTGTATTAGGCAGATTGCTGCGGAAATTTTTGAAACAATATCTTACCGTCAGTATAAGCGCGACAAGCTTTATGGCATAAAGCACAGCGCTTATGACATAAAGGATCATGAATTCCTCAGGTATCATTTTGGTGAGGAAATTGAGCATGAAGAAGAATTGCGTCCAGTTGAAATATTCAACAAATACATTGCCTGTCGGCGGTATATCATTACCGACAAAATAACGGCCATATTTGTAGGCTTCAGGAAATTCCTGCTGTTCATGCGCATTGATGCGCGCACCATATTCCTTGCTGCTTGATATCATGGAAAAGGCAATGGCGATGGCAATTAGCCCAGTAATAATAAAATATAATGTTTTGCGGCTTAAGATATTTGCAGCGCTTTGCCTGAAACCATATCTGTTACCGGCAAGATATGGTTTTACCAGATATTCTTTCAGGCCAAATGTAACAACAATAAAAAAGCCGGCGCTGGGATAAAAGCAGAAAGCAAGAATGGCAGATAATAATCCGAGCCATAATTTGTCTGTGAGAAGTGCATAAAGAGTGATCGCGGTCAGAGGTATGACATAGGAATGCGGCATGCCATCCTGAAGGGTGACCATATAATTGGTAAGCAAAAACATGCATGATGCCGCGGCACCCATCACGCCAAAGAACTTCTTTGAAGCAAGATAGACGAATATAAGGCTTACCATATATTCCAGCGCGATTATTGCATTTATTATAGAGATGGGATGAAAATATGGTGAAAGATTTTTCAGAATGAATTTGTAACCGACCGGTGCCCAGGCATCCAAATAATATATATCAACATAATTTTCTTTGAAATCAGAAAAGTGATATTGGTAGAACGGTGTCAGCTGCTGTTCAGCTATGGGATCAACCTTATATTTATCAGTAAGCTCATTATACAAGCGGTGATATTTATAGAAATTCAGCGAGCCAACGAGAAGTATGGTAAATAATATGGCATATAGGCTGTTACGTTCAAGTCTATCAAAAAATGCGCCAACTGATCTCATGCAAGTTTAATAGTGGATGACTTTTTTATAAGCATCGAGAACGGATTCATGCATCATTTCCGAAAGGGTTGGATGCGGGAATACGGTGTGCATGAAATCTTCCTCAGAAAGTTCAGCGGTTTTGCCAATGACAAAACCCTGAATCAGTTCAGTGACCTCAGCACCAATCAAATGTGCACCAAGAAGCTCACCCGTATCAGCATTGAAAATGGTTTTTACCATGCCTTCAGTATCACCAAGCGCAATCGCCTTACCGTTCGCAACATAAGGGAAACGGCCGATCTTCAGATTATATCCGGCAGCTTTGGCTTTATCTTCCGTTAAGCCAACAGATGCAACCTGCGGATGGCAATATGTACAGCCCGGAATATTTTCACGTTTCATCGGGTGCGGTTTATGATCATATTTGCCTTCATCATAAGCGATCTTCTCAACGCAGATTATACCTTCATGAGAAGCCTTGTGTGCAAGCATTGGGGCAGAAGCAACGTCACCAATTGCATAAACGCCATCAGCATCAGTTTTGTTGAATTCATCAGTTGAAAGCATGCCCTTCTCTATTTTAACGTCGCTACCTTCAAGGCCAAGGTTTTCAGTGTTAGCGACAACGCCAACCGCAAGGATAACGCGATCAACCGTAAGTTTTTCTTCTGCGCCATCTTTAGTTTTTAGCGTGACGGTGACATCATTTTTGCCTTTATCAAGCTTCTCAACTGTTGTTGATGTGCGGATCTTCATGCCTTGCTTCTCGAAAGATTTATGAGCGATTTTAGAGATTTCTGCATCTTCAACCGGAAGAACTCTATCAGCCACTTCCACGACAGTTACATCAGCACCAAGTGTGTGATAGAAACTTGCGAATTCGATACCGATCGCTCCGCTGCCGACCACCACAAGGGATTTTGGCATTTCATCAGCAACCATAGCCTTGCGATAGCTCCATACCAGCTTCTCATCATGTTCAAGACCCGGAAGAGTGCGTGCGCGTGCGCCAGTTGCAAGGATGATATGGCGCGCTTCAATATCGGCGATCTTTTTCGAATCACGGTCTGCAGTTTCACGGACAGAAATTTTTCCTTTGCCGTTGAGCTTTCCATATCCCATGATGACTTCGATCTTGTTCTTTTTCATCAGGCCTTGCACGCCTTTGGTAAGTTGTGCTGAAACTGCGCGTGAGCGTTCGATCACTTTAGAGAAATCAAATTTTATATTATCTGCAGAAAGGCCGAAATTGCCGGCATGTTTCATCAGGTGATAAACTTCCGCTGAACGAAGAAGCGCTTTTGTTGGAATACACCCCCAGTTCAGGCAGATGCCGCCAAGATGTTCCTTCTCAACCACTGCAGTTTTAAAGCCAAGCTGGCTCGCGCGGATCGCCGCGACATAACCACCAGGGCCACCGCCAATAACAACAACATCAAAGGATTTCACATCGGACATATCATTCACCTAAAAAGTAATTCTAAAATTTATTTTAGAAGGAATTGGAAAAAAGATGGCATTTGCATCTGCATCGCATCTATATCAAGAAAGTTTTTCAAACCCTCAGGAACATGGCTGCTCATATTGATTATATCAACAACGTTTTTAAACTTGTCGAATACACCAAGATAATAAAGAATTATCAGGATAATGATGATGAATAGGAAGTGGTAAACTGAAAACATATCAACCTCGATTCAATTAATAATTATATAAACAGCGTGATAGGATTTTCGATGAATTTCTTGAATTCCTGCAGGAACTGCGCACCAACTGCGCCATCCACCGAGCGGTGATCAACCGAAAGTGTGACGTTCATGATGTTGGCAACTTCGATATTGCCGTTATGAACAACAACTTTCTGCTCAGATGCACCAACTGCTAATATGCAGCTTTGCGGCGGATTGATGATAGCCTGGAATTGTTTCACGCCATACATGCCAAGATTAGAGATCGAGAAACCACCACCCTGGAATTGTTGCGGCTTCAATTTATTTTCACGTGCAAGCTTCGCAAGATCTTTCATTTCGTTAGATATCTGCGCGACAGATTTTTGATCAGCGTTGAAAACTATCGGGGTGATAAGGCCATTATCAGTTGCAACCGCAACGGATATATCAACGTTGTTATAACGAACGATCGCATCATCATACCAGCTGGCATTAGCAGCAGGAACGGCTTTCATTGCCAAAGCCACAGCCTTGATGACCATATCATTAACAGAAACTTTATATGCACCCTTTGCAAGATCATTAATATGAGTGCGGGCTTCTAAAAGATCATCAACATTGCAATCAATGCTTAAATAGAAGTGAGGAATTGTCTGCTTGGATTCAAGAAGACGTTTCGCCGTGATCTGTTTAATATTGTTGTTAGGAACGGTTACGAACTCAACCGGATCACGATTGATGATGCCGGTTCCGCCACCTGCACTGCCACCGCGTTTAATATGTTCTTCAACATCAGCTTTTACGATGCGGCCTTTAGGGCCAGTGCCTTTCAGCATTGAAAGCTGAACATTTGCAAGGTTCGCAACTTTCTTCGCAAGCGGGCTTGCTTTTATGCCGCTGAAATCCTGTTTAACTGCAGGCGCTGCCGGAGCTGCAATTGGTGCCGCAACTGGTGCTGCTTTCGCAACCGGAGCCTGAGTTGCTTTCGGCGCCGCAGTTGGTGCCGGAGCTGCGCTTGGCGCTTTTGAAGCTGCAGACGCTTTATTTTCGTTAGCAGTTTCTTTAGGAGCCTCAGGTTGTTTTATTTTATATGAATCGATGGCTTTTTTATCTTCACCATCTGCAAGAAGCAGGCCGATAACTGAATTTACCGCCACACCTTTTGTGCCTTCAGGAATAACTATTTTGCCAAGCGTACCTTCATCAACGGCCTCAACTTCCATGGTTGCTTTATCAGTTTCAATCTCAGCGATCACCTGCCCGGCTTTAATTTTATCACCCTCTTTTTTAACCCATTTGGCAAGATTGCCTTCGGTCATGGTTGGGGAAAGTGCTGGCATGGTAATTTCAATAGGCATAGATATACTACTCTTGTTAGTTTATATTTCGTTGTAAAATACAGGATAAAAGATAATTCTCAATATGAAGTTTTGCTACTCTAAAATGACAGATTTTTCAGGATTATTTACTGTTTTTATTGCTGCCAGCGACATTTCAGTATCAGCGTGGGTTGAGGCATTCCAAGTCACTTGCGTCTGTTCATGCGGTATGCTTTCCTGGCGCGCCAGATATTGATCACAATATTCTTTACATAACTCTATTTTTGGGCCTGATGCCTCAAGGTAAGTGAATATGCTGGTATTAACTGTATTGAATGGATATCTCTGCACTTTTACATCATCAAAGAAATGTTTAAGAACAGCTTCTATTTCATAGGCATTGTTAACATGTTCATGTTTCATTACTGCCGCTTTACCTCGGCCGTTTCTTATATGATATGCCAAACCTGTAGTTAATTTCCAGGCCGCCTTCCACATTAAACCGCCCTCACTGGGGATACCTGCATAAAACTTACCGTTTTCCTGAAGAAGAGTTCCTGATTTTGCTACCGCGAAAGGAAGTTCTGTAAGATGCTCAAGAACGTGAATAGATAATATTTTATCATATTTATTATCCGGGGAAACATCACGTATATCATCATATACGGTTCTGACTTTAGATAGGTTCTGGTTATCTGCGAATAAATAGCGGAAAGGTTCAACTATATCATAATCTTTAATATTTTTCTCGAAGGAAATATGATTTAAAGTTCCAGCACCTATTTCTAAGATTTTTTTACCATTTGTCTGCGCCACCTTATCATGAATCCATGAGTTAAAACCAGAGCTGATTTTAGAAACCGTTGGCATATTTTTACGATCACCACGAGTTTTTTTGTATTCCTCTGCGTAGATTTTCAGATGAAATTCTGGAAGCGGCGGACGTTCCTTCGGATAGGAAGCCAATATTTTGTCTATGTCTCTGTTACCCATAGCTATTTATATCTTATGGGCTTAGTTTTTCAAGACAATCTTGTAATGAATTAGATATAGGCGGCAATTCGATGCCATAATCACGCTTGATCTTTGCAACCGAGAGGCGTGAATTTAGTGGCCTTTTCGCCTTGGTGGGATATTCCGAAGTGGCGATAGGCAACACTTTCTGCACTTTTACCGGGAAGCCTGATCTTTTACCCTGCTCGACAATCATGTTCGCAAATTGGTGCCATGAAATCTGCTCTGGCGGAACAAGGTGATATATGCCGCTTTTTATTTGAGGTGCAGTTGCGAGTTTTAGCGTTGCCTGAGCAAGATCATATGCATAGGTCGGTGAGCCGATCTGATCATCGATGATTTTGAGCTCATCTTTTTCAGAAGCAAGTTTCAAAATGGTTTTAACAAAATTTTTGCCGAGATCATTATATACCCATGAGGTACGCAGAACCAGATATTCACAACCGGATTTAATGATCGCATTCTCACCATCAAGTTTGCTGATTCCATAAAAATTAAGAGGGTTTAAATTTGCGCGATTATCTTCTGCAAAAGGCTGATTGCCTGAACCATCGAATACATAATCAGTGGAATAATGGATCAGCACAGCCTGAATTTTTGATGCATATTTTGCGATCGCTGCAACGGAAGTGTTATTCACCGCATTGCATATTTCACGCTCATCTTCCGCAAGATCAACTGCTGTATAGGCCGCTGCATTGATGATGACATCTGGTTTAATTTGCAGGGCTGAAAGTTTTTCATAGACCAAATTAGGTTTGGAAAGATCAAGCTCTTCCTGGCCGATGGCAAGATATTCAATATCTTTGCTGGCATTAAGCAATTCTATCAGGTTTGTGGAAACCTGCCCGCCCTTGCCTATTATAAGTATCTTCTTCATTATTTGTAATCAGCTAAAACGTTTGTGAGATAGCGGTGATAATCAGATGATTTACTATAAGCGCTGATCAATTTCTCAAAACCTTTTTTATTAACAAAACCGCGACGCAGCGCAATCTCTTCAATGCATGCAACTTTAATGCCCTGGCGATGTTCAATGGTCTGCACGAATTGCGCCGATGCAAGAAGCGAATCCGGCGTGCCGGCATCCAGCCATGCGAAACCACGACCCATGCACAGAACATTTAAATTGCCCTTTTTCATATAGGCCTTGTTGACATCGGTGATCTCAAGTTCACCACGCGCAGAAGGTTTTAGTGACGAGGCAATTTTTACCACTTCATTATCATAGAAATAAAGGCCGGTTACTGCCCAGTTTGATCTCGGCTTTAATGGCTTTTCCTCGATCGAAATTGCCTTCTGGCCTTTTTTATCAAGCTCAACCACGCCATAACGCTCAGGATCACTGACGCGATATGCCATGATGCTTGCACCGGTTTTTAGCTTAAGCGCATCTTTCACCGGCTTGCTCAAGGAAAGATCCGAGATCTCACTGCCATAGAAAATATTATCGCCAAGGATCAGGCATACAGAATCCTTACCAATGAAATCTTTACCCAAGATGAAAGCTTCCGCGATGCCGTTTGGTTTATCCTGAACTTTATATGAAAGTTTTATGCCAAGATTTTTACCATCACCCATGAAATTTTTGATTATCGGCAGATCACGTGGGGTGGAAATGATGAGAATATCCTTAATGCCGAAATTCATCAACACTGCGAGTGGATAATGGATCATCGGCTTATCATAAACTGGAAGGATCTGCTTGGAGATTGCATTGGTCATGGGCTGCAATCTTGTTCCGCTGCCGCCTGCAAGTATGATACCTTTCATATCCGATCCCTTTATGATTTAGGCTTTGCTCTAGGGTTGCCATTCTCATCAAAAGCACCAAGCCCAATGAGAAATGATAATGAACCCGCCAGAGACGCCTTATATTTCAGTACTTTCCTCTTATTACCCGAAAATATATTTAGCACAAGCTTGAAGAGATATTTCAGCAGATATCCGCTCGATTTTTTTGCATATATGGCAGCGCCAAAGTGTTTACGATTGAAATAAAAACGGCTCCATGCGGCATGCCAGTATTTAAGGTAGTTAATGGCATAATTATCACCAGATGATTTACCCATTAGGTGATCCATATATATATCATTGAAGATGATGATATCTTTCCCGGAACTTATAACACGGCGGCAGAGATCGGTTTCTTCATAGAAAAGGAAAATATTCTCATCAAAGAATTCTTTTGCTGGAAACTTTGACATATCAAAAAGCATTACCGAACCTGATACCCAATCAACTTTTTCCATCGATGGCTTGTTGCGATCATCTTTATTTCGGCGCGTCTGCGGAGCATAGATCGCAGCACTGTTATTCTGTTTCGCACGTTCCAGCAATGATTCTATTGCACCGATACTGGTGATGACATCTGGATTGAGAAGAAGAGCATATGGGGTTTTAACTTCTTTTAAGCCCAGATTCGCTGCGCGGCCATAGCCAAGATTCTTTTCACTTTTGATTATTCTAACATTAGGAAATTTCTGCGCGATAAGTGAGTTAGCATTATCCGTGCTGGCATTATCTATAATGATGATATTGCTCTCATCTCCATAGATGCCATCAAGGCATTTGCTTATCATTTCGCCGCTATTATAGGTGACAATTATGAGAGTCAGTTCATCTTTAAGCATGGGCGGATAATATCCTAACAAAACACCTTGTAAACATGATTCGAACCAATATTATACCGCGAAATAATATTGAGAATACATGAAGACCATATTTATGACAGGCGGTTATGGCTTTATTGGAAGCTGTTTTGCGCTGAACGAAATAAAAGCCGGCAATCGGGTAATCAACCTGGATAAAATGACCTATGCCGCAAATAAAGATAACCTGAAAGAAATCGAAGGGCATAAGAACTACAGGTTCATAAAGGGTGATATCGGCGATGCAAAACTTGTAGCCGAAATTTTTAGAACCGAAAAGCCTGACTGGGTGGTGAATTTCGCAGCAGAAAGCCATGTGGATAATTCTATCGATAAACCAGCGGATTTCATTTTCACAAATATCGTTGGTGTGTTTAACTTACTGCAGAACTCACTGGAATATTGGAAGGGTTTAAGCGGCAAAGCAAAAGATGACTTCCGTTATTTACAGGTTTCAACCGATGAGGTTTTTGGCAGTTTAGGCGAAACCGGAAAGTTTTCAGAGACCACACCTTATGACCCAAGCTCGCCCTATTCAGCATCAAAGGCCGGAGCTGACCATCTGGTGCGCGCATGGCGCCGAACTTATGGCTTGCCGGTTATCACCACTAACTGCACGAATAATTATGGCCCGCGCCAGCATACCGAAAAACTGATCCCGAAAATTATCAGTAATGCACTCGCGGAAAAAACCATACCTATATATGGCGATGGCAAGAATGTGCGTGACTGGATCTATGTTGCTGATCATTGCGCTGGAATAAAACTTGCGCTGGAACGCGGAGAACCGGGCGAATCATATGGTTTCGGCGGCAATGCAGAAAAGACAAATAACGAGGTGGCAAAAATAATCTGCGAAGCGCTTGATAAAATTCAACCGCGCAAGAATGGAAAATCGTATAAAGAACTGATCGAGTTCGTAACTGATAGACCGGGCCACGACAGAAGATATGCCATTGATGACAGCAAGGCACAGAAAAAACTTGGCTATAAACAGTCTCACCCATTTGAAGAACGAATTATTGAAACAATAAATTTCTATAAGAGATAGGCAGGGCCTAGTATGAAAATAATAAAAGAACCGCTTGAGGGACTAAAACTCATCCAGCTTGATGTTTATAAGGATAATCGCGGCTTTTTCTGCGAGCGTTATTCGGAAAGCAAATTCAAGAATATCGGCCTGCCGGCACATTATGTGCAGGATAATTTTTCCCACTCCCAGGCAAATGTTGTTCGCGGCCTGCATTATCAGAAGAACCCGGATCAGGCGAAATATGTTATGTGCCTGCATGGAAAAATAATCGATATTGCGGTTGATATAAGAAAAAATTCAAAAACTTTCGGTAAGCATTTCGCAGTTGAGTTAACACCTGATAATGGCCTGGCATTATTTATACCTGCCGGTTTTGCGCATGGCTTTGCATGCATTGAAGCATCTGATGTGCTTTATAAGGTTGATGGTGTATATAACAGGCAAGGTGAAGGTGGCATTATATATAATGATAAGGAACTTGCGCTTGATTGGGGAATTAAAGGCGTGGTGATAGTTTCCGATAAAGACCTGGTGATGCAGAGCTTTGCTGAATATAAAAACAACCCGGCATTCTAATGAGTGAAGACAGACGTAAAAAACTTTTATATCGCAGCTGGTATCGTGGCTGCAAGGAGACCGACCAGATAATCGGCGGCTATGCGAAAAAGAATATAGATAAAATGACTGAAGCTGAACTTGATGAACTGGAAGAAATTCTAGCACAGAATGATAATGATCTTTATGACTGGCTTTCAAACAAGAAGCAAACGCCGGAAAATATGGACAGCAATTCAGTTTTCAAAAAACTGAAAAACTTTATCCCTGCCCAGGAAGCAATGGATCTTACTTAAGCCTTAGGTTCGATCAAACCGCCGAGAATACGGGTGCATGTGCCAGATGGAAGCAACACCCAATCCTGCCCGCCGCCATCATTTTTTGCAAGACCGGCACATGAGTGGGAACCATCAGCCGCGGCACAATCATTCTTGCCCGCCTTAACAATGCCGAAACATTTTTCTTTCTTCATCTGCGGCAGATCCTGTTTATCTTCCGCGGTTTGTGCAAGCGCTGCTGATGCCGCTGCCATTATGCTCACGCTTAAAAGAATTTTTTTTGTATTGCTCATTTGAAACCTCTTTTTTATGTTGTAGAACTTACATCAAAAAAACTGTTAAGTAAATTCATGGATGCTCATA
The DNA here is from genome assembly GCA_048498735.1 of Pseudomonadota bacterium. Taxonomy (GTDB): domain Bacteria; phylum Pseudomonadota; class Alphaproteobacteria; order Rickettsiales; family UBA8987; genus JAMHZE01. The sequence goes on along the minus strand of JBEHXK010000002.1, from coordinate 47,418 downwards.
CTATATTAAGTTCGGTTCTTTCGCTGATTTTTGTGCTCTGCCTGATCGGGCTGGTAGCACTTGCATTCAAAAAATATGGCAACCCGAATCTGGCAATCAAGACCAAGACCGCTCGCCGCCTGAGCATTAAGGAAGTGCTGCCTATTGATGCAAAAAAGAAAGTGGTTCTGATCGGCGTTGATGATAGAGAAGTTCTGCTAGCGATCTCAGAAAATAATATTGAAGTAATTGAAAAGGACATAATAAAATAATGAAAAGACTATTCAAAATATTCCTGCATCTAGGTATTTTCCTGGTGCCATTCACCACCGCGATGGCGCAGAATGTGAATATCAGCGTGGATGGCTCTGCCAGCACAACAGGTACCATTTTCAGGTTGATAGTGCTGATCACCGTGCTTTCACTAGCACCTTCTATTTTGATGATGGTGACAAGCTTCACGCGCATAATCGTGGTGCTTTCACTGCTGAGAAGCGCGATCGGCATTCAGCAGACACCGCCGAACGTAGTTCTTATCAGCTTAGCTTTGTTCCTGACATTTTTCATCATGCAGCCAACCTTGCAGAAATCATATGATGAAGGCATTGCACCCCTGATCGCAAATAAGATTGATGAAAAAGCAGCGCTGCCAAAGATCGCAGAACCATTCCGTGAATTCATGCAGAAACATGCAAGGACTGAAGATATCCAGCTTTTTGTGGACTTAAGCAATCAGGCAGCCGGCAAAGCACAGGAAAAAGCAAACCCTGATGAGGTTGTGCCATATAGAGCACTGATACCAGCCTTTATGATAAGCGAACTGCGCCGCGCATTTGAAATAGGCTTTTTAATTTTCATACCGTTCCTTATAATCGATATGGTCGTTGCCTCTATTCTGATGAGCATGGGTATGATGATGTTGCCACCGGTTCTGATCTCATTACCGTTCAAGATCATTTTCTTCGTGCTGATAGATGGGTGGGCAATGCTAAGCGAAAGCCTGGTGAAAAGTTTTCAATAATAATTAAACCCAGGCCGATATTCCAAGACGGAATTATTTATGGCAAAGAACAGCAATAATATTGTTCTCTCGGCAACCATCCAGCAGGATTTTGATATTAATTTTGGCGTTCCGCTAAGGGAATTCTCGACCGAATTCGCAACTGCATATGAGGCAAAATCAAAAACCCCACCGCCTGATAAAGCTGAATTCTATGCACTGATATATAACAAACCCTTCCCGGCTGACCTTGACAGGCTTGATAATTATAAGAACATAAAAGATAAAAATATTCAGCAGCTGATAGAATTTGGAAAGATCCAGGCCACCAGAGGTGAAGCGCTTTGCTGCATCTTCAAAAAACCTTTAGGTGAAAAACTTTCAAGCCTGATACAACGTGCGCCACTGGAAGAAAACTTCGTGCTGTTGCAGATATTCCGCCAGGTAGCTGCTGCGATCACAGTTCTGCATGATCATAACGTGCTGCATGGATCAATAAATTGTGAGAATATCTATCTCAACCCTCAGAATGCCAATATTACCGTGCGTGAATGCGTTTCGGAATTCGTCGGCTATTCACAGAAGCCGGTATATGAGCCCCTGGAACGCATGGTGTGCCACAAGGCCGGAAAAAGCTATCGTGAATATAGCGCTGACTTTTATGCCTGCGGTGTGATGGTTGCTGAACTTGTATCTGGCGGTGGCGCGCTGGTGAATGTGCCGGATAATGTAATAATAAAAAGGAAGTTCGAAGTTGGCTCTTACGATGCCATTCTTAACATATCGCGCGCGAATATAAATACTGAGATATTACCGAAAACAGAAATTTTATTGCGCGGCTTACTGCACGATAAAACCCGCGAAAGATGGCAGACAAAACAGGTAAATAACTGGCAAAGAAAAGAATTCACCCAACCAGCCCCCTCGCGTGTACACCGCCAGGCAAATACTGCATTTACTTTCGAGGGGGTGGAATATTTCAGCCCGAAATATCTTGCCTATGTTCTGCAGCAGAACTGGACCATCGCAAAGAAAACGTTGAAACTTCCTGACCTGGTACGCTGGATATCTTTCACTTCACGGCTACCGGAAGTGGAAAAAAGGCTGGTATCGATAATACGCGGACAGGCTGAAATTATTCTGCCGGATGAAAAGATCGCCAGAATGATATATATTCTGGATGATGAGGGGCCGATCAGATATAAGGATATCGCCTTTCACCCGGATGGGCTTGGAAATCTGTTCGCATATTTCATGATATATAATGACCAGCAATCGCTTGAAGGTCTTATAACCGCGATCGATAACAGTTATATAGAAGGCTGGATAACGAATCAGGAAAATCAGGATAATTATAAGCCTAATATACTTGGCTATCACCCGCGAAAGATAAAACATTATTTACGCAAACATGAGATGGGTTTTGGCATCGAACGCTGCTTGTATGAGTTGAACCCTTATCTGCCTTGCCTATCACCATTGCTGGAAGCAACTTATTCTGTTGGCCTGCCTTCGGTTCTTACTGCACTCAACCAACCTAACAGGATCACAGGAAAAGACCTGGAAAATGATAAACACCTGACCGCCTATATATGCTTTCAGACCGATGTTGAGGATGCGATCAAGATAAAATCACTGCAAAGATATCCGTTCTTTTATAAGTCCATACCGATAAGGTTGTGTGCAATGTTTGCACTTGCCCAGCAGAAATCGGGTATAGACAGGCTAAATAATATAACAGCATGGTTCCGTGCTGCCCTGGCCCCGGTTCTGGAGAAATTCAACAGCGTTTCCCTGCGCCGGAAAGTTACCGAAAACCTTGATAATGCTGTTGCAACCGGAAATATTGAGAAGGTCTTCCAGGCAATTGCTGATTCAAAGCTCATTGGCCGTGATGCCAATGGTTTTGCCGAAGCCAAAAGAACATATAAAATCCTTAGTTTTGAAACACTTAAACTTCAATCGCAAGCCAATCTCGATCAGCTTGCATATCGAATGGGTCTTAGGGTTGCAGTGATTTTTGCCTATCTTATATGTACTGTAGCTATATTAAGTGTGGTTTTTTTCAATTTTAGTGGAAAACATTAAAATTATAATAATTTTGTAACAATTGCAGGTTATATTAAAACCCATAAACAAATGCTTATAGGTATGAACACAAAACCAAAAATTCTTATCTGCGTAGTTTCATTCAATGCCAGGAACCATATCGTTGAGGTTCTGAACAGAATCCCTGAAGAATTCCTCTATAGCAAAGCATATGATGTTGATGTTATTGTGCTTGATGATGCTTCCAGCGATAATACTTATGAGATCGCAAAAGATTACGCGAAGATCGCGCCGGAAAAGATCACGGTAAAAAAGAATGTGAAAAACCAGGGCTATGGTGGTAACCAGAAAGTTGCATATACCTATGCGATTAAAAATGGTTATGACGTTGCAGTGCTTTTACATGGTGATGCGCAATATGCGCCAGAACTTCTGCCAGAGATCGTTGCGCCGCTGGTTAATGACAATTATGACGTGGTGCTGGGCAGCCGCATGGTGAACAAGAAAGACGCGCTGAAGGGCCGTATGCCTAAATATAAGTTCATTGGCAATATTGCGCTGACAACTTTTCAGAATATAGTTCTTGGTGCAAATCTTTCAGAATATCACACAGGTTACCGTGCCTATTCAACCCGCGCGCTGAAAAAAGTTCCGTTCGAGATCAACTCTGATTATTTCGAATTCGATACTGATATCCTGATCCAGATGATAGATAATAAATTACCCATCAAAGAGATCGCAATACCTACTCACTATGGCACTGAAGTATGCAATGTGAACGTGGTGAAATATGGATTGCTGGTATTAAAATCGACCCTGCTTTCACGCCTGAATCGTGTAAAACTTCTTAAAACACCTAGGTTTACATATGATTCTGAGCAGCTTGAATCAGCCAGGAAGTTCTATTCCCAAAAAAAACTGCGAATGATATAGACTGATTTTCGGCCAATATAACATTTTGATTTTTAAGGATTATTTTTTCAACATTTTCATTTGAAGTGGATTTGGTTTTCCAAGCTTAAAATAAATTTCACTTTAGGTACTTCCCTCTTGAATACTCCGCGTTGTAGGTTTATATAGCAGCATCTTTATATTGCTGAATTTTCAGCCGATAATAACAAATAACGGAGGGACTAAAAATGAGCATAAAACCACTTCACGATCGTATCCTGGTAAAACGCCTTGAAGCAGAAAGCAAAACTGCCGGCGGAATTATCATTCCTGATAACGCAAAAGAAAAACCTCAGAAAGGTAAAGTTATCGAAGTTGGCACTGGTGGCCGCGATGAACAAGGCAAAAAGATCGCCCTTGATGTGAAAAAAGGTGATATCGTTCTATTCGCAAAATGGGGCGGCACTGAAGTTAACCTAGATGGTGATGAACTTCTGATCATGAAAGAAAGCGATATTCTTGCTATTCTTGATGGCGAACACGCAAAAAGCGGCAAATCTTCCAAAGCTGCATAATTTTTCAATTAATTAAACAATATTAGAATTTCTAAACGGAGAAATAAAAATGGCTAAACAAATTGAATATGGTTCTAAAGCAAGAGAAAGATTCCTTAGCGGTATCGATAAACTTGCAAACGCAGTGAAAGTAACCCTTGGGCCAAAAGGTCGTAATGTGGTTATAGCAAAATCTTTCGGCGCTCCGCGCATCACGAAAGATGGTGTTACTGTTGCGAAAGAAATTGAACTTTCTGACAAATTCGAAAACATGGGCGCGCAGATGATCCGTGAAGTTGCAAGCAAAGCGAATGATATCGCTGGCGACGGCACTACAACTGCAACCGTGCTTGCACAAGCTATTGCACATGAAGGTGCTAAAGCTGTTGCTGCCGGCCTTAACCCGATGGATGTTAAACGCGGTATTGACCTTGCGGTTGTTGCTGCAGTTGATTTCATCAAGAAAACTGCGAAAAAAGTTAAAGACAAAAACGAGATCGCACAAGTTGCAACTATCTCTGCAAATGGTGATACTGAGATCGGCCAGAAACTTGCTGAAGCAATGGAACGTGTTGGTCGTGAAGGTGTTATCTCTATCGAAGAAGGCAAAACACTTGAGTTCGAACTTGATGTTGTTGAAGGCCTGCAATTCGATCGCGGTTTCCTATCTCCTTATTTCATCACTAACCCTGATAAAATGACTGTTGAACTTGAAGGTGCTTATATCCTGATCTTCGAGAAAAAACTTTCAAACCTTGCACAGATACTTCCGGTTCTTGAGCAAGTTGCACAAGGTGGCAAACCACTTCTTATCATCGCAGAAGATGTTGAAGGTGAAGCACTTGCAACCCTGGTTGTGAATAAACTTCGCGGCGGCCTGAAAGTTTGTGCGGTTAAAGCACCTGGCTTTGGCGACAGACGTAAAGCAATGCTTGAAGATATCGCTATCGTAACTGGTGGTAAAGTTATCAGCGAAGACCTTGGTGATAAACTTGAAAACGTTACATTGAAAGATCTTGGCCGCGCTAAGAAAATCAGCATTGATAAAGACAATACAACTATCGTTGCTGGCGCTGGTGATAAGAAAGCGATCGATGGACGCGCTGCACAAATCCGTAGCGAGATCGAAAATACTTCATCTGATTATGACAAAGAAAAACTTCAGGAACGTCTGGCTAAAATTGCCGGTGGTGTTGCAGTTGTTCGCGTAGGCGGTGCAACTGAAGTTGAAGTTAAAGAACGCAAAGACCGCGTTGAAGATGCCCTGAACGCAACCCGCGCAGCGGTTGAAGAAGGTATTGTTCCTGGTGGTGGTTCTACTCTTCTTCGTGCAGCTCAGGCTCTTGAAAAACTTGAATCAATCAACGAAGCTCAACGCGCCGGTATCAATATCGTTCGTCGCGCGCTGGAAGCTCCTATCCGTCAGATCGCAGAAAATGCTGGTGTTGATGGTGCTGTTGTTGCTGGTAAAGTTAAAGAACTTAAAGCTCCTCAGATCTTCGATGCTCAGAACCTTGAATATGTTGATGCATATAAATCTGGTATCATCGATCCTGCGAAAGTTGTGCGTAATGCACTTCAGAATGCATCTTCTGTTGCAGCTCTGATCATCACAACTGAAGCACTTATCGCTGATGTTCCTGAAGATAAAGCTTCAGGCGGCGGTATGCCAGATATGGGTGGTATGGCCGGTATGGGTGGCATGGGCGGCTTCTAATAAAAACTAATGGGATTGGTATAAATTTTTAATTTTTTTTACTTCTTCGGCCTTACATAGATTTTGCTATGCTCAGCCTCGAAAATCAAAAAATCAGAAAATTTCTTCTCAATCCCATCAAGTTTTATCCGCATTAGCGAATTAATGTCGTTAACAATCTTCATATCATAAATAAAACTAAGGCTCCGGGCATTCCCGGGGCCTTTTTTATTGTGATTTTATATCTGATATAGATAAAATCAGCCTATGAAATTAAAAACCGTATTTGGATTGATGTATCATTCCGCGCGACAGACGGCGCGCGACGACGGCATAGAGCATGCGGGATATCTATCATTTCTCGCGTTACTTTCGATCTTCCCGGCGCTGATCTTTATGTTCACTATCGGTGGGGCACTTGGCCGTAAGGATTTTGCAGCTAATCTTATAACCGAACTGACCAAGGTAATGCCTGCTGATGTGCTTAAAGCACTTAACCCGGTGATACATGACATTGTTTCAGGCCCTCCGCATGGAATTCTGACCATTGCTATCATTGGCGCCATCTGGACAGCTTCCGGCACGGTTGAAGCAATACGCACAATTTTAAATCGCGTTTACAGGGTGAGTAATCCGCCGCACTTCATCTGGCGCAGGCTGGTAAGCATGATGCAGTTTGTTATACTTTCTTTCCTTGTTATAGTTGCACTGTTCCTTCTGACGATAGTTCCGGGAATGATAAAATTCCTGCATCTGGAAAGTTATATAGGTTCATTCCTGACCGTGGTCAGATATTGCGGCTCCGGACTTATGATGTTCATCGGTATTTGTATAACTTACTGGGTGCTGCCAAACATAAAACAGCGCGTGTGGAATATCGTTCCGGGTGCAGCATTATGCCTGTTCTTCTGGCTGATAATTATTAACCTGTTCACTGTTTTTGTGAGCTATTATCCGCGTGTGAACACGGTTTATGGCAGTCTGGCCGGCGTTATTTTAACACTGCTGTTTTTTTATGTAATGAATATTGTTTATGTATTCGGCGCTGAGTTCAATTATGCGCTGGAAAAATATCTCGGCCATATGATCGAGGAAAAAGAGAAAAAATGATCGAAGTAATCGCGCATCTTGTGCCCCATATAATGCCATTATATGCGCTGATCGCCATGGGTTATGTGGCCGGAAAATATTTCAGCTTACAAAAAGAAAGCCTCGCGATCTTATCAATATATCTGCTGGTGCCGTTCGTAATGTTCTATGGCATCATGAAATCTGAGATCACTATTGGTGTGCTAGTGATTCCGTTTGCAGTGTGTATTTTTTCAAGCATCGCATGTTTGATCGAATATAAGATCGCAAAGAAATTTTTGCCTGAAAAAACCATGGCAAATATTCTTGGCCTCGCCGCAGGAACAGGAAATTCAGGCTATTTCGGCCTGCCAGTTGCGATATTATTATTCGGTGAAAAAGGCGCCGGTATTTATTTAGTTACAATTCTGGGCTTAAACCTATTCCAGAATACTGTTGGCTTTTATTTAACTTCGCGTGGTAATATGACTGCCGAAGAAAGCCTGAAAAAAGTTCTGAAACTTCCGGTCATATATGCATTTATAATCGGCGTGATATGTAACTCTGCCGGATTAAAAATTCCGGATTTTGCTGAAAGCTTTTTCACTAATATCCGCGGAACTTATATCGTTATCGGCATGATGATAATCGGCCTCGGCCTTTCAACCATCGAGGAATTCACTTTCAATTTCAGATTCACTGCCATCGCAATGCTGGGGCGAAATATAATCTGGCCAGCGATCGCAGCAGCAGGTTATTTCATCGACCATAAATTCTTCGGCGTGTTCAATGAAGATATAAAAAATTCACTGATTCTGGTCGGCATAATACCGCTTGCTGCCGATACGGTTTCCATCGCATCGCTTCTGGATTGTCACCCGGAAGATATGGCAACTGCAGTTATTATCTCATCACTATTCGCGATAATCTATGTACCGGTGATGGTGAAAATATTACTCTGATCAGTGCGAATCATCTGATTTACCCCAGACCTTTTCAAGCCTTGCAGGGCGGCCGGAACCATATTTATAGGCGTTATAGCGCAGCGGGTTTTTCTGGTAATATTCCTGATGATATTCCTCAGCTGGATAAAAGGCTGTGTAAGGCTCTATCTGGGTATAGATATCACCTTTAATGGTTTTGCTTGCGATCAACTGCTTAAAGAATTCTTCTGCTTCCTTGTGCTGTGCTTCACTGTGATAGAACACGGCTGTGTGATATTGCGGACCCTTATCAGCAAACTGGCCAACTGGATCTTCAGGATCGATATTCCTCATGAATTTTTCAAGCAGGGTGTGGAAGGTTACTTTGCCTGGGTCATATTCGATCTGGATCGCTTCCTTATGCTCGGTTTTACCGGTGGAAACAGTTTCATAATCAGCATCAGCAGCAGTGCCACCGGAATAACCAACAGTGGTTTTGATCACGCCGGGTATATTATCGAAAACCGGCTGCATGCACCAGAAACAACCGCCTGCGAAAGTTGCATATTCAGTATTTGGTTTCGGTTCCATTGGTTTATCCTCCGCATTGGCGCTGATTGATAATAGCATTGTAATTAAGAACAGGAGCTTTTTCATATATTCATAATTTTTGTTTCATAAATATATTCGTAAACCCCATTAAAAAGGTTACATATTATTTAGGCTCAAATTTCAATGCGATGCCGTTAGTGCAGAAACGCTTTCCCGTCGGGTTGGGACCATCTTCAAACACGTGGCCGAAATGGCTGCCGCATTTTGAACAATGAAATTCCGTGCGCGCATAGCCTATTTTATGATCAGTAGTGAATTCAACAGAGCCTGGAATGGCATCATAGAAACTTGGCCAGCCAGTGCCGGATTCATATTTCCAGTTCGAGGAAAAGATCGGCTGCCCGCAGACCTTGCAGGCAAATGCCCCATCGCGCTTTTCCTCAAGCAATTCACTGGAAAACGGCGCCTCTGTAGCCTCACAACGCAAAACCTGATATTCGCGGTCAGAAAGGCGGGATTTCAGATCTTTCTCATTTATATCGATTTTTTTGGACATATTGTCTTATTTTACCTATTTAAAAGCATTAGAAAAGATATAGTAAGCAAAAAGCATAATTCAAATGTTGAAATCAAGAATAATCCCGTGCCTGGATGTGAAGGATGGCCGCGTTGTGAAAGGCGTGAACTTCGTTGATCTTGTTGATGCCGGCGACCCGGTGGAACAGGCAAAGATATATGAGAAACAAGGCGCAGATGAGCTCTGCTTCCTTGATATAACCGCAAGTTCTGAGAACCGCGATAATATATATGATATTGTTGAGCGCGTAGCGGAAACATGCTTCATGCCACTGACAGTTGGCGGTGGCGTGCGCAGTGTTGATAATATTAGGAAGCTTTTGCAGAGTGGTGCCGATAAGGTTTCGATCAATACAGCGGCAATAACCAACCCGGAACTGGTGAAAGAAGGCGCTCTGAAATTCGGCAAGCAATGTATAGTGGTTGCGATAGACGCGAAATGGAATGGCAATAATTTTGAGATCTTCACCCATGGCGGAAGGAATGCCACCGGCATCGACGCAGTTGAATGGGCGAAGAAGATGGAAGATTATGGTGCAGGTGAAATTCTGCTGACATCAATGGATAGGGATGGAACGCGCCAGGGATTCAACAATGAACTGAACCGCGCTATCACCAGCAAGGTGAATATTCCGGTGATAGCATCTGGTGGTGCGGGCAGGATCGAGGATTTTGCCGATGGCGTTCTGCAGGGCGGTGTAAGTGCTGTTCTTGCCGCAAGCTTGTTCCATTTTGGCGAGCTTTCTATAGGCCAGGTGAAACAATATATGAAATCGCAGGGCATTGCTGTTAGGATGTAAGGAGATAGAAACATGTTGTTTATGAAGAAAAAAGCAGAAGAGAAAATTGATATAAACCAGATCATCGCAGAGCTGGAAAAAACCATTGCTGATCGCCGCAAAGGCGACCCGAAAACTTCATATATCGCAAAGTTATTCAAAGATGGTGAAAAGAAGATCAGCCGAAAAGTATCGGAAGAAGCCGGCGAAGTTGTGATTGCCGCGCTTGCGGAAGGCGATAAGGAATTGATCTCGGAAAGTGCAGATCTGCTTTTCCACCTGTTGGTTCTGCTTGGGTATAAAAAGATCAGTATAACTAAGGTTTTTGCAGAGCTTGAAAAACGCATGGGTATTTCAGGGCTTGATGAAAAGGCGAGCCGCATCGCCAAGGAAAAAGGCAAATGATAATCAAAGGGCTTAGAAATAAGGTTAAAAATCGCAAAAGGTTGAAGTATATAAAAATACCGAAACCACCGCTTGCGAAATTCATAGGTTTTTTGATCTTAACGGCACTGATAGTTTCAGGGCTAACGATAATTCACGATGTGAATAAGGAATTTGCCATCCGCCAGATCGCGGGCAGATTCCAGGAATTCCGATACGCAACGCTTTCGTTCAATAATATATATTCCGGCCTGCCGGGCGATATCACCAATGGCAGTTTCTATTGGAAGGACACTAAAGATGGCAATGGTGACAAAAAGGTTGAAATCAACAGCGATGAAGAAATAAACGCATGGAAACAATTGCAGGAAGCAAAACTTATTGACCTGCCATACACACTGACGAATAACTGGGATAATGGCATGAATGTGCTGGTGCCAGGCAAGAATGTGCCATCAGGCAAAGATGAAAATTCTGGTTTTTATTTTGGATATAACGAGGCTTTAGGAACGCAAATATTTGGCCTTGGCGGTGTGAGCGACAGGAACGGCTCGCTTTCAGGCGCAGCGCTGACACCTGATGAAGCATATGACCTTGACCTGATGATCGATGATGGCGTGCCGGATAAAGGAAACCTGACAGTCAACCGCTCAGAAAATTCAACCGATTGCTTTGCCGCCGGCGAATATAAAAAAGAAACGCAGTTAAAAGAATGTATCCTGCTTTTCAAACTCTAAATGCTTAAGACATCACTTTACATCCATTGGCCTTTCTGTGAAAGCAAATGTCCTTATTGCGATTTCAATTCGCATGTGCGCGAAAGCATTGAGCATGACAAATGGCTTGGTGCTTATCTGAAAGAGATAGAATTCTATAAAAATAAACTTGGTGATTTAAAGATCGATACAATATTTTTTGGTGGCGGCACCCCTTCCCTGATGCAGCCCGAAACGGTTGGAAGAATAATTGAGAAAATAAAAAACGAATTTGATGTGAAGACAGATGCGGAAATAACCTTGGAAGCAAACCCGGCATCGAGTGAGGTGGAGAAGTTCAGGGCATTTAAAGACGCAGGGATAAATAGAGTTTCGATCGGGGTTCAATCATTCGATGAGAATATATTGAAATTTTTAGGTCGCAGGCATGGCAAAAATCAGGCGATAAATGCGATTGAGTCAGCCGCAAAAATATTGGGCAATTTCAGTTTTGATCTGATCTATGCAACGCCCGGACAAACTATGGAACAATGGGAAAATACTCTAAATTTTGCGCTGAAGTTCAATAGCCCGCATATTTCGCTTTATCAGTTAACAATTGAAAAAGGTACACCATTCTATAGCGATTTTCATAAGAATAAATTCCAGATGCCGGAGGAAGAACTTGCTGCCGACCTTTATGATCTGACAGTTGAAAAATGCAAAAATAAAGGCCTGCTGCGCTATGAGGTTTCAAACTTTGCAAAACCAGGTTTTGAAAGCCGGCATAATTTGAATTACTGGTATTATAATGATTATATCGGCATTGGCCCCGGCGCACATGGAAGAATTCACGAAGGAAAAGATAAGATCGCGACGATGGATATTCACTCACCAGAGAATTGGTTAAAGGCAGTTGTAGAAAAAGGCAAAGGCCTGCAGAGCCGTGAGAAAATGTCAGCAACTCAGGTGATCGAGGAAATGATATTCATGGGCCTGCGCATACGTGAGGGAATAGATAAAAAAGATTTCGCTGAAAAAACCGGCAAAGATTTTGAAGAAATATTAGATAAAAAATTCCTGCAAAAACTTTGCGATGAAGGCTTGATGATTATAAATGAAAATTCAGTGAAGCTGACTAACGAAGGCCTGTTACTGCATACTAATATCGTGAAGAAGCTAAGTGAGAGTATTTAATTACTCAACTCCGTGATTCTTATTTTTTCCTAAGGCAATTATTGTATCAATTTTTAGCTTATGATTAGTCGCTTTCGATAATTCATCTATTTGTTTGTTTACTAATTCATTTTCATATTTGCTTATCTGATCCAAAGCTGTAAAGGCTGCTTCTTGTGGTTCGGCGTTTAAAACCGGGCCGGCTTTTTTGATCATTAACCAGTTATCTGTTTCTTTAGATTCTGTCATATGGCCAAAGCCACGAACAGAACCATCGCTGACTGTATTCACCAAATGTTCAAATTCATCATATTCAAGAATATCTGATTTATAGACCATAAGGTTCTGGCCGTTATGTTTTATGATATTTATCTCAGCAGCCTTTTCCGCGACCTGATTGAATTTCTCAACGAAAGATTCACACGAGGCAAGCATCTCATCATCAAAATGCACCTGAAAAGTGCTCTTTTGATTTACATCCCATTTATCTATTTTTGCTGAAAGCATTGATCCCCCGTTAAAATCCTGCACCACCTTAACATTTTTGGGGTTTTTTATAAAGTGGAAATTTGGGGAAAAATCCTGTTGCCAAGGGCAAAATTGGTGTTATTAGTTTATATATCTGATTAACCCCTAATAATTTTTACGATATGTCTGACGCAAAAAATGCCGTTAAGTTCTTGAAAGATAACGAAATTGAGTTTGTAGACTTCCGCTTTACCGACTCCAAAGGTAAATGGCAGCACACTGCCTACCATGCTTCTGAGATTGATGAGGCTAAACTGGCTGAAGGTATCATGTTCGATGGTTCTTCGATCGCCGGCTGGAAAGATATCAACGAATCTGACATGATCCTGCAACCTGATGCAAGAACCATATTCAAAGACCCATTCACTGCAGCGCCTACTGCGATCATTTTCTGTGATGTGATCGAGCCTGCAACCGGCCAGGGTTATGTTCGCGACCCACGCTCGACAGCTAAACGCGCAGAAGCTTACCTGAAAAGCACTGGTGTTGCTGACACAGCTTATTTCGGCCCGGAACTTGAATTCTTCATTTTTGATGATGTTCGTTTTGACCAACAGATGTATGGCAGCTTCGTAAGCATTGATTCCGAAGAAGGCCCTTACAACACAGGCACTGAATATCCTGGTGGCAACCTTGGTCACCGCCCGGGTGTTAAAGGTGGTTATTTCCCAGTTCAACCGGTTGATCAATTGAATGATATCCGCGCTGAAATGGTGACTACACTGAAAGAAGTTGGCGTTAACGCGCAGCTTCACCACCACGAAGTTGCACCTTCTCAATGTGAGCTTGGCATTGCATTTGGCACGCTTATTAGCAGCGCTGACGATGTGCAGAAATATAAATATGTTGTGCATAACGTGGCGGCATCTTATGGCAAAAGCGTTACTTTCATGCCAAAACCGATCAAAGGTGATAATGGTTCAGGCATGCACACGCACCAATCTCTATGGAATGCAGCGAAACCTCTATTCGCAGGCTCCGGCTATGCTGACCTTTCTGAAATCGCACTTTACTATATCGGCGGTATCATAAAACATGCAAAAACCCTGAATGCATTCACTAACGCTTCAACAAACAGCTATAAGCGCCTTGTGCCTGGTTATGAGGCTCCGGTTCTGCTTGCATATTCTGCTCGTAACCGTTCTGCTTCAATCCGTATTCCTTACGTTGCAAGCCCTAAAGGCAAACGTATCGAAGTTCGCTTCCCAGACCCGACTGCAAACCCTTACTTCTCATTCGCAGCGATGTTGATGGCAGGTTTAGATGGTATCCAGAACAAGATTCACCCAGGTGAAGCAATGGATAAAAACCTGTATGACCTTCCACCGGAAGAGCTGAAAGAAGTGCCGACAGTTTGCGGCTCACTTCGTGAAGCACTGGAAAATCTGGATAAGAATCGCGCATTCCTGAAAAAAGGCGGCGTGTTCACTGATGACCAGATCGATGCTTATATTGAACTGAAAATGAAAGAAGTTCTGGATTTCGAAACTACCCCGACTCCAGGCGAATTCATCAATTACTATTCTGTATAATAGATTCCAGCATTCGCTGGAATGACGCAAAAGAAAGGGCTGGAAATTCCAGCCCTTTTTTGTTTCCAGGGTTTTAAGTGAAATGGGTGAGACTCGCTCCCACCCCATTTCGTATTACTTAAACCTAACTTAAAGTAATTCCTTGGCCCTATTTGCCTGTGCGCCCGCCGCCACCCTTTTTACCACCCGGGTTAAAATCCGACGCGGTATTTTCAGAAAGCGCTTCGGTGCCTTTTTGGAAGCCATTATCTATTTCGCCAGTTGAATGATCTATTTTGTCATAGGTTTCATCGCGCTTATAGATCAGCGTTTTTCCTATCGATGCTATGTGAGAAACCCCAATATCCTCATTAACATTAACAAGGGCATCAAACATTTTTTGTTCTGCCGGAGTTATCCCACCTTCAGAAATTATTTTATAAGCCTTATCTATATCTTCCCTGGAAACATCCTTGCCGCCTTTTTGCAGATCAGTTACCAGTTTTAAAAATTTTTGGTTTGAAACCATATCTGCAGAGTTGGTATCATTTGCAATTATAGAGGCTATGTCAGCCACATCATCCTTAGATACTTTGCGACTCCAATCATATTTATCTACATCTTTCGCATAAACTTTTGTGAAGGTACTACTGCCATTTTCTCTTTTGAAAATATTTCCCTTATCGTCAATATTCAAAGTGAAATCTATCATAGCACCCGGCACCGCTTTATTATAATCGGCAATGAACTGATTGATCTGCTTAACACCGGCTTCTGTATGATTATCTTTAAAATAATCAATTATCGTTTGCTCTGCTACACCGCGCTTATCATCATCTGAAACTACTTCATCGGCATGAATGCTGCCTCTTTTAAACCAGCCGCTTTTTATACTATCCTGATACTGCGTCATTAGCGGATTAGGTTTTTCTACACTTGGCATAAAATCTCTTTAAAAATTTTTATATGGGCTTAGTATATGGCAGAATTATTAATAAAGTCTTAACAAAGCCTAAAAACCGAACAAATGGTTCAAAACCCCATCATATGCGCCCTTGATACTGATAACGTATCTGCCGCTAAAGAGCTGATAAATAAAACTAAAATTAACGTGGGCGCGTTCAAGCTTGGCCTTGAATTTTTCCTGAGCAATGGGCCCGAAGGCGTTAAAAAGATCACCGAAGACGGCACAAATATCTTCCTCGACCTGAAATTGCACGACATACCAAACACGGTTGCGAAAGCGATAAAGCAGACCTGCCATCTAAATTGTTTTATGACCACTATACACACTCTTGCAGGTAGTGATGTGATGAAGGCGGCGAGATATCAGATCGATGAATGTGAGAAGCGCCCTCTTCTAATTGGAGTTACTATTCTCACCAGCCATATAGATATAAGTGAGGTTGGGATCGATTATGGCATTCGTGATGAAGTTTTGCGCCTTGCAGAACTGGCTGCAAAAAACGGCCTTGATGGAATTGTATGCTCACCGCATGAGATCGCCGAGATCAGGGAAAATTTCGGCCACGAGTTGAAACTTGTGGTGCCTGGCATCAGAAGTGCTGATGATAAAAAGGACGATCAGGGGCGGACAATGTCTGCTGCTGAAGCGATAAAACTTGGTGCTGATTATCTGGTGATCGGAAGGCCTATAACACAAAGCCCAGACCCTGCCGAAGCTGCTAAAAAAATCTTTACCAGCATCGCTTAAAACCATTGACTTGGCCTAGGTTTTTTAGTTAATTGATGACCTATTTATTCAAAAATTCTTGAGGTAATAAAAATGGTAAATTTTGGTGGCGTTGCGGGTGATAAATTAAGACAGATAGTTTCCCGTATTGAAAAATTGGAAGAAGAAAAAAAGAACACGGCTGAGTTCATTTCTGACACATATAAAGAAGCAAAAGGCATGGGCTTTGATGTGAAAGTTCTAAGAAAGCTTATTTCACTTCGCAAAAAAGATGCGGCAAAACTTGCTGAGGAAGAAGAAATTCTTGATCTATATAAGCACGCGCTTGGAATGGGCGGCGGCGATGACGATGAGCGTGAAGCTGCTTAAAACCTTTAAAGGGCTTCAATGGCGCTTAATAAAAAATTCTATATCGCGATTGAAGCACTCACTTATATAGCGCTTAACTCCGGGCAAAAACCCGTTTCCAGTAAAGATATCTGCAGCAAATTCGGTCTGAAACTTCGATATACCGAACAGATCATGCAGAATATGGTTAAAAAAGGTATTTTGAAAAGTTCGCGCGGTGCAAGCGGTGGATATTCGCTGGCTCGCGAAAGGCGCAGGATCGACCTTAATGAAGTATATGCGATAACCTGTGGCCTTGTAAAAGGCGCTAATGCTCTATCTGAAGAAAATAACTTTTCACCTATAATCAAGGAATTAAATATGCAAATAGAGGCGGAACTCTCCGCAACCTTAAGCAAGATCACCCTGGAGGATATATATAACAGGGCGGTAAAAATTGAGGGCCTCTATGGGAAAAACGCAAAAACTGATTTCAGCATCTGATTTTTTATAGTATAATGCGCACATGAAAAAATTTACCATACCATGTGATTTTGGCGGTAAGAAGGCACCTTTTGATGTCTATATCGGTATTCCGAAAAAAGGTAACCACCCGCTACAGCATCAGGCGCACTGGCTGGCTTCTGAACGTGGCGGCGCTATCCCTGGTGAGGTGATGGAAAGTTTTTCAAAACTTCTGACCCTGGCCGAAAAGAACGGCGTTTCATTTGAAGATCTATGCGTTTATGCACTAGAAGCCGCAAACGAAGAAAAGAAAAAACAGGGTGAAACCGCACCTAGCGCTTAATTTCAATTAATTACTGCTTTTATTATTTTGTGCTATCACGCAGCTTTTTGTTGCTTACCACTGAATACGCCTACAGCTGCATGCATTAAGTTCTGCAATATAGTTCTTGGTTTTTCAGCTTGGTTTTTAGCTGGTATATTTTCTAGATAGGCCAGTAGCTCTTCTTTGAATTCTTCAGTATGTTCTACTTCACGGGCGGTGAAATAACGCTTCTGAACTTCCTCATAATTATTCGGATATTTACCAACGACGAAATTATTTATCGCTGCACGCGCACCAATCACCCTGTCATTCAACTCCTCAACAGAATATTGCGAATTCGAGTTTGATAGCTCCTTATCACAAGCTTTTATTACACGCAAAGCTTCACGCCCCATCATAAGTGCACCCATATGGTCAGCAAAAACTTCACTTGCTGCAAGTATTTCAGTTGCAAGAATTGCTTCTCTTGAAGGTTGGCCGGTGTTTTTTATTTCTTTTAATTCGTTCTGTTTGTTTTTTAGTAAATCGTAAGCAGTCTCAAAATTTTCAAACGTTGAAGCTACTTCATTATAGCAATGCTTATCCACACCGATTTTCGTTTCAGCATTATAGTAATAATAGTCCTTCATGAATTTTTTTGTCTCTGCAATGAAGGTTGGGATCTTATCAAACTGCTGCACGGCAACTTGTTTTGCCATCATCTCGTTCGAACCTTCATATATGGTGGTAGGCTCAAGATCATGCTTTATCTGTTGGAATTGCTTAGAAATGAAGCCATCAGTGCCGAGTAATTGCGCGGCATCATTCATCACATTCTTTGCATTTTTGGTAAAATAATATTTCGCCAGAGATGATTCAAGCTTCACTAGATCAGCAGATTTTTCGCAGGTTTTAGCGTTATCTATATCAGTGCCGATTTTCATTAGCACGGCTGAACCAACTTCCGCAAAACCCTTTATTTCATTTAACTTAAGTGCCGCCTGCGGACGAAGGCCTAATGGCACGCCTTCAAGAGTATCCCAGTGTTTCTTTGAAGCATGGGAATCAACAAGAGTTAGCGCGTTCTGAACGTGAGCTACCGCCTGTGATGCAACTTCTAATCTTGCAGGATCCATGCATTTGAACATCACATCCCAGCCTTTTTCAACTTCGCCAAGCAGAATACATTGCGTATCATTGAACTGATGCTGCTGCAGAATCTGGCCTCGAATACCGGGCTTTTCTATCCATTGCGATGTTGTGATTCCTTCATTAGCTATCGGCTTTTTATTCTCATCATACAGTGTGTTTCCAAGCTCATCGATTTTATATAGAGGAACAAGAGTTACAGTTGCCTTACCTGTTAACTTGCCCTCTTTTTCAGTGTTAGTAACAACAATTGCGAATGAGTTTTCAACCGTATCTATGCCGCCGGTTGTATAGCCGGTGATATATTTCTTATCACCATTAATTAAATATTGATCGCCCTCAACCTGATTAACATAGGCTTTCATTTTACCTATGTTATTGCCTGAAGATGGTTCTGTTAAAACCATTGCGCCAGAGGCCCTGCCGCTTCCAATCATATTGATCACATTACGAAGCAGTTTATCTTTAGGGCCATCTTTTGCTTCAAAACTTATCGCTTCCTGAAGCAGGTTTAAATCACCCTGGGTAACCATCTCTTTTAAATAAAATGAAGTGTTGGCGTTAAACCCAACCTGTGCAAGTGCTGGAACAAGCGCCTTGGGAAGATTGAAACCACCAAATTCTTCCTTAGCAGTTATTTTTATGAAACCCGCATCAGCATATTTTTTGAAAGCTTGTTTTGTAACTTCAGGATATTCGTTTGCCTGAGTTTGTTCATTATAAATAATATCCACAGGCATCTCGCCGCGGAAATACATCTCAGTTATAGGATAAAGTTCATTTTGACAAAATTCTGCGAATTCATCGAGCTTTACGAGTGATGCCTGACCTTTTGTTTGATCAGCCGCCTCATTCATTTTTCCATATATATTATTCCAGAGAAATTTTGTATCTCTTAGAATTTTATCTGGATTAGCTTTTGGAAATTCAAATTCTGGCCCGACTTTCTGGCCTTGCTGCAGCTTTTGCTGTTCTGACATTTAACCCCCATTAAAAGAACGGTGGATTGTATCATATGATAGGGGTAAAAAGCAAGCGCTTCAAAGTGATGGGATGTTGCTTTAAAATCAAATACTTATTAAGCAATATGAGAAAGAAGTTCTTTATTCAGGTTCATTGCTTCTTCAGCGCGGCGGCGATCGAATTCATTCTCAGAAGTATTATATTTTACTGTAGCCGCACTTAAACGCGCATCGATCTCAGCGCGGGTGATTTGTTCAAGATCATAAGCATCAGTTGCCAGAATGTTTGCTTCCTGCTGGTTAACTTCAGCAAGGCCACCAGCAATATATATTCTTTTAACGATTCTGGTTGTGCCTTCAAATATCTGGATCAGACCTGGTTTAATGCCAGATATAACCGGAGAGTGGCCTTTCATAACACCGAATTCGCCATCTTCACCAGGAATAGTTACCAGATCAACAAGGCCGGAGAAAACCAGTTTCCCCGGAGTTGTAACTTCTAATTTGAACTTTTCGACCATTACTATAATCAAATATAATTAAATTACGCTGCAGCAGCTGCAAGTTTCTTAGCTTTTGCTTCAGCTTCTTCGATAGTGCCAACCATATAGAATGCGCTTTCCGGCATATCATCATGTTTGCCTTCGATGATCTCTTTGAAGCCTTTGATCGTATCAGCAAGGGAAACAAGTTTACCAGGTGAACCAGTGAACACTTCCGCAACGTGGAACGGTTGAGAAAGGAAACGCTGGATCTTACGAGCACGGGCAACAGTAAGTTTATCTTCCTCAGAAAGTTCATCCATACCAAGGATGGCTATGATATCCTGAAGGTTTTTGTATGACTGAAGAACGCGCTGAACTTCACGCGCAACAGTATAGTGTTCTTCACCGATAACTTGTGGATCAAGTACGCGGGAAGTTGAATCCAGAGGATCAACCGCAGGGTAGATACCAAGTTCTGCAATCTGACGTGAAAGAACCGTTGTCGCATCAAGGTGGGCGAATGACGTTGCAGGAGCAGGATCGGTAAGATCGTCCGCAGGTACATAGATCGCCTGAACTGATGTGATCGAGCCTTTGTTAGTTGAAGTGATACGTTCCTGTAGCTGACCCATTTCAGTTGCAAGTGTAGGCTGGTAACCTACCGCTGAAGGGATACGGCCCAGAAGTGCTGACACCTCAGAACCCGCCTGTGTGAAACGGAAGATGTTATCCATGAAGAACAGAACGTCCTGGCCTTCATCATCACGGAAATATTCAGCCATTGTAAGGCCTGTCAGCGCAACACGCGCACGTGCGCCAGGTGGTTCATTCATCTGACCATAAACCAGCGCAACTTTAGATTTTTCAGGGTTTTCAAGATCGATAACTTTTGATTCCATCATCTCATGGTAAAGATCATTACCTTCACGGGTACGTTCACCAACACCGGCGAATACTGAGAAACCACCGTGTGCTTTCGCAACGTTATTGATAAGTTCCATGATCAATACGGTTTTACCTACACCGGCACCACCGAATAGACCGATCTTACCACCTTTAACATAAGGCGCCAGAAGATCGATAACCTTAATACCAGTAACAAGTATCTCTTTCGAAGTTGATTGTTCAGCAAATGCAGGAGCTTTTGCGTGGATCGGGTTACGTTTTTTTGTTTTAGCATCACCGCGTTCATCGATCGGGTTACCAACTACGTCAAAAATACGACCAAGCGTTTCCTTGCCAACCGGAACAGAGATTGGCGCGCCAGTATCAGTTACTTCCTGACCACGAACCAGACCATCAGTTGCATCCATTGCGATTGTACGCACAGTGTTTTCACCAAGGTGCTGCGCAACTTCAAGAACAAGTGTTTTGCCATTGTTTTTTGTTTCAAGTGCAGAAAGGATCGCAGGAATTTTTCCTGAATCGAACTGAACGTCGACAACCGCCGAGATCACCTGAGTTATTTTACCTTTATTTGCCATGCTTTAGTCTCCTTTTATTCTTTATTTCTTTGTGTTTGTTTCAGAGTTTTGACCGTCTTTTTTTTCTAATATTTTATGAGCATCAATAGCTTTGTCTGCACCCTTATCTTTATAATGATACATCCTTATAACCATTGTAGATTCAGGATTTCTAAACATATTAAAAGCATTTCCGTATGAACCGGAAGCATTATATTGATTAGCGTTAAAAGAACCATATGAACCGCCCGAAGCAGTAGTCTCATTCCAGCCATTATTATTTGTTACTATGAACTTATCATAACCAGCGTCAACAGTTGCCTTGGCCGCATTATCAAAAGCAATTCTTTGTGCGCCTGATCTGCCATATATCGGAGCAGCAGATATATCTATTTGCATTAGATCATTTCCCAGAGGTATTGCTGATTCATGAACACAGCCAGAAAGAAGCAAGACTAAAGTAACTAAAAAATATTTTTTCATACTACAGAGCCTCCGCACCTGAAATGATTTCAATAAGTTCTTTAGTAATTGTTGCCTGACGCGTGCGGTTATAAACAAGTGAAAGCTTGCTTATCATCTCGCCGGCGTTCTTTGATGCATTATCCATCGCTGTCATACGCGCACCTTGTTCAGAAGCGGCATTCTCAAGCAGAGCTTTGAACACCTGCACGGAAATATTTTGTGGAACCAGGGATTTCAGAATGGTTTCCTCATCAGGTTCATATTCATATGGCGCATCAACATTTGATGGCGCTGAATTATCATTAGCATAATCTTCAAGTTTAAGCGGGATCAGGCTTTGGAGTGTAACTCTTTGAACAAGTGGATTTACGAATTTGCTGTATACTATTTCAACTGAATCAACTTCACCCTGGTTGAAAAGATCGATCGCAAGTTTCGCGATGTTATCAGCCTCTTCAAACTGCACCATTTTAGCGGTCGTTACAGGCATTGAATCTATGATCAGGGAAGAATAAACGTTCCTTAAAATATCTGTCGGTTTTTTACCAACCACAACAATTTTCACTTTTTTGTTCTGTGAAGCAAGTTCGCGGATATGGAATTTTGCGGCTTTGATTATTGATGTGTTAAAACCACCGCATAGACCACGATCAGAACCGGTGATTATCAGAAGCACAGTATCATTCTTGATCGAACCATCCGGGTTGCGACGACCGCCTAATATATCGGGGCGATTATTTTCATTGATCGAAGAGGAAAGATTAGCGATCACCTGGCCGATCTTATTAGCATAAGGACGAGCAGCCTCTGCCCTCTCCTGCGCGCGCTTCAACTTAGAAGCCGCCACCATTTTCATCGCCTTGGTGATCTTCTGGGTAGATTTAACAGCCGTTATACGGGTCTTTAAACTTTTTAAACTCGGCATTTACTAAAACTTTTTCCTATTAAGCAAATAACTTAACGAATTCTTTCATGATCTCGTGAAGTTTCTTGTCAGTTTCATCAGAGATCTTCTCGTCTTTCCTGATTGTTTCAAGAACATCAGCATATTTGCTTTGCATATCGCGCAGCAACTCTGCTTCAAAACGCTGAACATCTTTCGATGCAATGCCATCAAGATAACCTTTCACACCAGCAAAAAGAACCACAACCTGCTCCTGGAATTGCAGAGGAGAATATTGCGGTTGTTTCAGAAGTTCAGTCAAGCGCTGACCGCGTGCGATAAGTTTTTGCGTTGCAGCATCAAGATCAGAACCGAACTGAGCGAATGCTTCCATCTCACGGAACTGAGCAAGTTCAAGTTTAACTGAACCAGCAACTTGTTTCATCGCTTTAGTTTGCGCAGCAGAACCAACACGTGATACTGAAAGACCAACGTTAACCGCAGGACGAACACCTTTATAGAATAGTGCAGTTTCTAGGAATATCTGACCATCGGTGATCGAGATCACGTTAGTCGGGATATATGCAGAAACGTCACCCGCCTGAGTTTCAATGATAGGAAGCGCAGTTAGTGAACCGGCACCAAGTTTATCAGACATTTTCGCTGCACGCTCAAGCAGACGAGAGTGAATATAGAATACGTCACCAGGGTAAGCTTCACGACCAGGTGGGCGGCGAAGTAGAAGTGACATCTGACGGTAAGCAACAGCCTGCTTAGAAAGATCATCATATACGATAAGTGCGTGCATGCCGTTATCACGGAAATATTCACCCATCGCGCAACCAGTATATGGTGCAAGGAATTGTAGCGGAGCCGGGTCTGACGCAGTTGCAGCAACCACGATCGAATATTCCATCGCGCCCTCTTCCTCAAGTTTTTTAACAACTTGTGCAACTGTAGAACGTTTCTGACCGATACATACATAGATACAGAATAGTTTTTTCTTATCATCTTTAGCAGCAGCGTTAACAGCTTTCTGGTTAAGGATCGTATCGATTGCGATAGCAGTTTTACCAGTTTGACGGTCACCAATGATAAGCTCACGTTGACCACGGCCGATCGGGATTAGACCATCGATAGATTTGATACCAGTTAACATTGGCTCATGAACTGACTTACGTTCAATGATACCAGGAGCTTTACGTTCAGCCAGGTAACGCTGTTTTGCATTGATCGGGCCTTTGCCATCGATCGGGTTACCTAAACCATCAACCACACGACCAAGAAGTTCAGGGCCAACTGGAACATCCACGATGTTGCCGGTACGTTTAACTGTATCACCTTCTTTAATATCCCTATCTTCACCGAAGATCACGATACCAACAGAGCCTTCCTCAAGGTTCAGCGCCATGCCAAGAATGCCGCCAGGAAATTCAACAAGCTCACCCGCTTTAACGTTATCAAGACCATATACGGTTGCAACGCCGTCACCAACTTTAACTACCTGGCCAACTTCTTTAACCTCAGCCTCGGTTGAGAAATTAGATATGCGATCGCGAATGATCGAAGAAATTTCTGCAGCTTTAATTGCCATTGTATAGTCTCCTTTTATACTAGTTTGTAGCCAGGCTTTGTTTTAGCCTATCTAATTTTGTAGCGGTTGAATCATCAAACAGGGTTGAACCTATTTTAACTTTCAAACCACCGATAATTTCCTGATCAACAATATTCTCAGCAATCACATTTTTCCCAAGCTTTTTGGAAAGTGTTGCCTGAACATTATCAAGTTCTTTGTCATCAAGTTTTTTAGCGCTTATCACCTGCGCCTTAACAGTGTTGTTATCTTTCAGGATAAGGTTGTTCAACTTGCCTGATATTTGCGGGATTATAGAACTCCTTTTATTTTCAACAAGAATTTCGATGAAATGTTTGGTCATGTCATCAAGTTTCGCTTTTTCAGCAATAGCGTTGAATATCTGCCTCATTTTCTCAGTCGCGATCGCACCGGATGCTATGATCTTCCTGAAATTATCATCAGCTTCGATCGTTGCTGTGATATCGGCGAGGTCTTTATTCACCTGTTCAAGCTTTGAACCTGATTTTGCAGCATAGAATATCGCTTTCGAATAGCGATTTGCCAACAGTTCAATCTCTGATTTCTTAATAGCCACGGATTATAAATTTAAGTTTGGTTTCCGCGCACTCACTAGCATATGAATTTTTACTATGCAAGGGGGAATTTTATCGTTAGAGTCTGCATTAGAAATTCAAGCTTTTCAGACCGGATCATTATGGATAAAAAGAAATTAAAATCAGCGTTGGAATGGCAGGTTACAATGGGTGTTGAGGATAGTTTTTCAAAAACACGCAAGCCTAAAAAAGCCGTTAAAGCAGCACCGGCTTTTCAGGAGCCCTCCGCCCAGAAATGGGATAGTTCCGCGGCGAAACCAACAGCCACTAAACCTGCGGCACAAACTGAAAGAAAAACGCCCATTACGGCTCCGGCAAATGATTATGTCGATCGCTCCGGCAATGAGTGGATAAAACTCGCAAAAGAACTGGCAGATAAGGCCAAAACCCTTGAAGAACTAAAATTGGCCGTTGAGAAATTTGACGGACTTGCGATCAAGAAAAGCGCTACAAACACGGTGTTTTCTGACGGCAATCCGGAAAGCGAGCTGATGCTTATTGGTGAAGCACCTGGCGAGAATGAAGACCTTGAAGGCAGGCCTTTTTGTGGTGTTTCGGGCAGATTGCTTGATAAATTGCTGAAATTTGGTGGCTATACGCGTGAGAAGAATTTTTATATCACCAACACCATATTCTGGCGCCCACCTGGCAATCGCAAGCCGACACCTGATGAACTGGCGATCTGCAAACCATTCGTGGAAAAGCATATAGCGCTGATAAACCCGAAAGTTATCGTTCTGGTGGGCGGCACTGCGGCTGAGAGCGTGCTGAACAGCAAAGATTCAGTAACTGCACTTCGCAAAAAGGTTAATAGCTATCACAGCCCTTATCTGAATAAGGATATACCTTGCTTTACGATCTATCATCCATCATTCCTGCTGCGCTCACCAAGCCAGAAGAAAAATGCCTGGGCGGATATGCTGAAGATCAAGGCATATCTGGCAAAACTGTAATAAAATCACAGTCATTTCCTAAAGCTATATATATAAGTGTGCATAAAAGCCAAATCGCTTGTGGTAAGCATTTGTAAATATTACCCTCTGCGTATAAAAAACAGAGAAGCCTCATGGCAAGGAAGAAAAAACCCGGTGATGAACCGCTATTAAACCATATTTACCCGAAACGCTTTGTCGACAGGCCTGATTGCGCACAAATAATCAAGGCGGCAAGCAACTTCTCACGCCGCGGTCACTCACATATCCCGAACTGGATGATAATGATATTTGTCATCACACAATTCGTTTTCATCGGCATGATGCTTTATTTCGCGATGCTTATCCTTAAAACGCAGCAGCAGAAATCAGAGATCAGCTATATCCTGCAATATATGCTTATTTGCTTCGTAATTGTTACCACCTATTCAGTGTTTCTGGTCAACCGCCTGAAGAATGTGCTGAGTGCGACAGAATTCATGAGCCTATTCCTCTCCAAATCGCTTGAAAGTTATGCTAATTGTTATTGCATAATGAACCGCCAGGGCAAAATTATATTCTACAATGATAGCTTCGCACGCAGCTTCATGAAATCTGACGAAGTTGAAACCAAACCTTACACTGAAATTTTAAATGATGAATTCTTCGATGCGAAACATCTGGATAAAATCAAAGACACTATTAACAATGCGAAAGAAAACAGTTTCTCATTCGTAACCACCACCAACACTTCACAGACAATGCGCAATGTTCGCATAGTGCCGCTTTCAAGGCCTGATGGTATATTCGTGATGAAAGTTATCACGGTTGAGATCGTAAAAAATAAGAACAGGGCGGCGGGTTAAAACCCAAATTCTTGACAAGTATCTGCCATTGAATTAGAACCGCGCAAAATTCTAACCCGGATATTCACATATGAAAAACGCCAGCAAAAATACTTCTGTAAAACCACGCATGGAATCTGATACTTTCGGACCGATCGAAGTTCCGGAAGATAAATTATATGGTGCGCAGACCGCACGTTCACTGATCAACTTTGCGATCGGCGAGGAAAAAATGCCGAAGCCGCTTATCCGCGCACTCGGCATTGTGAAATATTGCGCGGCAGAAGTTAATATGGAATTGGGTGACCTAAATAAGAAGATCGGCACTGCGATCCAGAAAGCTGCGAAAGAAGTTTATGAACTGCAATTACTTGAGCACTTCCCGCTTTCAGTTTGGCAGACAGGCTCAGGCACACAAACAAACATGAACACGAACGAGGTTATTTCTAACCGCGCTATCCAGATGCTCGGCGGAGTTATCGGTTCGAAAAAACCTGTTCACCCGAATGATCACGTTAATATGGGCCAGAGCTCAAATGATACTTACCCGACCGCGATGAACATCGCAGCGGCTGAACAGATCGTGAATAATCTGCTTCCTGCGCTGAAGCACTTACACAAAGCGCTGGATAAAAAAGCGAAAGAATTCAAAAATATTATCAAGATCGGCCGTACGCACACACAAGATGCAACGCCAATGACACTAGGCCAAGAGTTCTCCGGTTATGTGACGCAGGTTCAATATGCGATTGAACGCGCGCAGAATGTTCTGCCGAAATTATATCAGCTGGCGCAAGGCGGCACTGCTGTTGGCACCGGTATCAATACACGCAAAGAATTCGGCAAAAAATTTGCCACTTCGGTTGCTAAGTTGACAAAACTGAAATTCATTACCGCACCAAATAAATTCGAAGCTTTGGCTGCGAATGATGCGATCGTTGAAGCATCTGGTGCTTTGAACACGATTGCAGTTTCATTCATGAAGATCGCAAATGATATACGCTTCCTGGCATCAGGCCCGCGTTCTGGCCTAGGCGAACTTAGCCT
This sequence comes from Pseudomonadota bacterium, assembly GCA_048498735.1. Taxonomy (GTDB): domain Bacteria; phylum Pseudomonadota; class Alphaproteobacteria; order Rickettsiales; family UBA8987; genus JAMHZE01. The sequence goes on along the minus strand of JBEHXK010000002.1, from coordinate 19,868 downwards.
TCCAGAAAATGAACCTGGTTCTTCTATCATGCCAGGTAAAGTTAACCCAACACAGTGTGAAGCGCTAACGATGATCTCATCGCAAGTTATGGGTAATCACGTGACTATTTCCATCGCTGGCTCTAACGGACATTTTGAACTGAACGTGTTCAAGCCGGTGATGATATATAATCTACTGCAATCTATCACCCTGCTTGCAGATGGCGCGAGATCATTCACTGATAAATGTGTTGTTGGCATCGAGGCGAATAAAGAACGCATTGGTGAGCTGATGAAGCAATCTCTGATGTTAGTGACCGCGCTGAACACGCATATCGGTTATGATAATGCAGCAAAGATCGCGAAAAACGCACATAAAAAAGGCCTGACACTGAAAGAATCAGCTGTTGAGCTTGGCCTGGTGAAACCTGCAGATTTCGATAAGTGGGTGATCGCAAAAGATATGATCGAGCCTAAATAGTTCAGGCTCGGTTGAATAATTCTTTTATACCGTGCACTATAGCCATGAATTTAGATTGTTCGTGGATATTAGTGACAGGTATGGCTTTAAAAGAATCAAAGGCATTTTTTACTCTGCCCTCCACTTCGGCCTTTATCTGCTGATCATTTATACGGCCGGAATAAAAATCATTACGGTATGAACCAAGCCAATATTCAAGGCTTCTTATAGTTGAAATATTTTCTTTTGTCAGACCAAGATTGGCTTCAACCGGGCGCTCAGGATAAATAGTTATATATTTTGGTGGTTTTATATTTCGCATACGGCAGAAAATATTTTTTAACTCCGCCATATCATCGTTGACATCAATCTTTTCAATTTTACGAAGTGAAATATAGTTAAGTATGTGAGTGAACTTTGAAAGATCCTGCAGAAATTCAGGCTTTACACCCAAAAATTCTGAAATTTTCTGTGAGACTTCTTCCGAAGTAAGAGACTTATTCCCCATTGTTAATCCTAGACATTTTATAAGCCTTTTGCTAATACGGCCTATTATCAAATTATACCATAGAAATCATGTCATTCAAATGTGGAATTGTTGGCCTGCCAAACGTAGGCAAAAGCACTTTATTCAACGCCCTTACGCAAACAGCGGCGGCACAGGCAGCGAACTACCCGTTCTGCACGATCGAGCCGAATGTTGGCAAGGTTATGGTGCCGGATGAGCGCCTGGAAAAACTTTCAAAGATAGCAGGCAGTGCAAAAATTATCCCCTCACAAATCGAGTTCGTAGATATTGCGGGATTAGTGAAAGGTGCCAGCAAAGGTGAAGGACTGGGAAATAAATTCCTTTCACACATCCGTGAAGTTGATCTGATTGTTTATGTTCTGCGTTGCTTTGAAAATACCGATATCGTTCACGTTGAAGGCAGTGTTGACCCATTGCGCGATGCTGAAATAATTGAAACCGAACTTATCCTTGCGGATCTGGAATCTCTGGAAAAGCGCGTTGCTGGCCTTGAAAAGAAAGCAAAACAGAATGACAAGGAAGCAAAGATCACCCTTGAACTAGTGAATAAGATCATTCCGGTTCTTGCTGAAGGAAAAGCTGGGCGAGTAGTTCAGCCAAGCAACGAAGAAGAAGAAAAATATTATAAAATGCTGCAACTTATGACTACAAAACCGGTTATGTATGTTTGCAATATGAATGAGGAAGAAGTTAACACCGGAAATAAATATAGCGAAATGGTTGATAACATGGCAAAGGAGAAGCATGCGCCAGTCGCAAGAATCTGTGCACGCATTGAGGAAGAAATTGCCCTGCTTTCAAGCGATGAAGAAAAGAAAGAATTCCTGGAATCACTTGGATATACGGAAACCGGTTTGAACAAGATCATTCGCCTGGGCTATGAGCAGCTTGGCCTGCAGACATTCTTCACTATCGGCCCGAAAGAGGCGCATGCATGGACGGTAAAAAAGAAATCTCTGGCACCTCAAGCAGCAGGCGTTATTCACACTGATTTCGAGAAAGGCTTTATCTCGGCTGAGACCATAAGCACGGTTGATTATGTGAACTTTAATGGAGAGGCCGGTTGCAAGGCTGCCGGAAAGGTGTTAATCAATGGTAAGGATTATACCGTTCAGGATGGCGATATTTTCCACTTCCGTTTCAACGTATAGGATAAATATGAAAAAGATTGTTATTTCGATAATGATGATTGGGTTGCTTAGCTCGTGCGCCAGCATGATCAGCGGCAGAACTGCAACGATAAAAGTGACTTCGGCTCCGCAAGGTGCAACCTGTCAGTTCAAGAACTCTGAATCAAGCGGCACTTTGACAACCGTTAACGTAATCCACGTACAGAAATCTGAATCTGACCTGAAGATCGACTGTAACAAACTTGATTTTGGCACAGGCACTTATAAAACCCACCCGGGTGCTAACTTCTGGGTGCTTGCCAACGTGCTTAACTTCGGCGTTGGTTTTATATATGACCTTTACACTGGTGCAGCATGGACATATCCTGAACAGATCGATGTTCCTCTCGTACCTACAAGCGCGACCTATCATGGTAATTTCATGTTGAAGCCTGGTACATCAGGTGCTGTAAATACGCCGATCCTGACCAATGAAGGGCTTGGAAATTATCCGGTAGGTTATGATGGCAGGGTTACACCAACACAGGTCGAGGGCCAACAATATCCAACACCATATGCATATCCGGCAAATGGGGCGGCACAACAACCGGCAGCTCAACCTGCGATAGTTACTCCAACAACTCCAGCGCAGCAGCAATGGATCCCGGCTTATTCACAGGCTCCGGCTCAAAGCACTGCGGCTGCGGCTACTGCACCGGCACCTTATAAACCGGCACCAGTTATGCCAAACTATCCGGCTTATCCAGGCGCGCCTTATCCTGGCAGTGCTGCAGCACAACAGCCGGCAGCACAATTGCAGCCTAACCAAAGCGTAAATCCGCCAGGTGTACCTGCAACTCCGGCATATGACCAGATGCTGCCACCTAATATGCGCGGCCAGTAATTTCTAATCGGAAGTTAAATGCTGATATAATTTTTTTGCAGCAACGGCAGTGAACTGCCTGCTTCTGCCTGTGTTGAAGCTGAAATCAGAGTTCTTTAGTTTCTCTGCAAGCGGCATTTGTGATTTCATAATATTGTAGAATTTTTCCTCGGTCATACCAGGCCTTGCAAGCACACGACGCTTCTGCATTGATGGTGGGCAATGAAGAGTGAGAACATAATCACATTCTGCATCTAGTCCGCTTTCAAACAATAGCGGGATCTCAAATATTATGAGTTTCGGGCGCTGCTTGGCCACTTTTTTTAAAAACTCTGCACGGTTTTTTCTTAATATTGGGTGAACAATATTTTCAAGCTGTTTGCGTTTTTCAGCATCTTTAAAAACTATTTCTCCAAGGATTTTGCGGTTAATGATGTTGCCCTCAACCGCTTTCGGAAAATGGCGTTTGATATGCGGCACCAGATGTTTGTTATAAAGCCTGTGGACTTCTTCATCAGAGGAAAGAATGACCACACCCTTCTCGCGCGCAAGCATCTTGCAGAAATAAGATTTCCCCGAACCTATAGAACCTGTAACACCAAGGATTATCATGTGAGATGCGATTATAATTTAAGGCCAATATAGCCTAAAATTATATCAATGCATATGCGGATTTATCAGAGAACAATTCGCGCAGAAGCATATTGTTCAGGCCGTGACCTGATTTATACGCAGTGAAATTGCCTTCAATACGATTGCCGGCAAGATAAAAATCACCGATGCAATCAAGCAGTTTATGGCGCACGAACTCGTTATTATAACGCAGGCCTTCCTTGTTCAGAACTTTATCGCCACGGATAACGATGGCGTTATCTAGGCTGCCACCACGTGCCAAACCAAGTGAGCGCAGATGCTCAACCTCATGCTCAAAACCGAATGTACGCGCACGGCACAGATCCGTTTTGAATGAAATATCAGAAAGTGAGTAAACCCATTTCTGTTTCGCAATTGCTTTGCTGTTGAAATCGATCTCAAGATCGATCGAGAAATCATCGGAAGGTTTCAGGATCGCATATTTATCACCATCACGAACTTCAACCTGTTTCAGAACTTTCACGATCTTCCTATCCTGCTCCTGATCTTTCAGGCCAGCACATTCAGCAAGAAATACGAAAGGTTCAGATGAGCCATCCATGATCGGTATCTCAGGGCCATCAACTTCAACCAAAGTGTTATCGATGCCGCAGCCCCAAAGTGCCGCCATCAAGTGTTCAACAGTTGAAATTATCGTGCCCTCATCATTGGCGATGGTTGTGCCAAGCTGGGTTTTTGTAACTTTATCATATTGAGCGGGGATAAGGTTATCAAAACCAGTGATATCAGTTCTTTTGAATACGATGCCGTGATTGACCGGCGCAGGGTTAAGCGACAGTTTTACGTTCTGGCCGGAGTGAAGACCCACGCCAACGCAGCTGACTTTACGCTCTAATGTTTTTTGCTTTGTTCTTTGCATAATTACCTGCAATTTATTTAGTTACTTTTATACATTTTTGGCAGCGCAATATTGTTACGAAATATTACTCAAAATAGAATGAGCTTTGAATTATCCCATTGATTATATAGAGTTATATATTGTTACACTGGGGCATGGATTTTCTGTAATAATTCTCTATGTTTGAGGCAATAATTTATAGTTGTTGTAATGCAGCACCAAGACAAAGTTCGCTATTCCAGACATATGATAATGCCGGAGATCGGTGAAAAGGGTCAGCAGAAACTGCTGGATTCATCCGCACTGGTGATCGGTGCTGGAGGTTTGGGCTCCCCTGCACTTTTATATCTTGCAGCAAGCGGTGTGGGCAGGATAGGAATTATTGATGGCGATAAGGTGGAGATATCAAACCTGCAGAGGCAGATAATCCATGAAACTCCCAACACGGGTGAACCAAAGGTGAAAAGTGCCGCTGAAAGCATTCACGATCTGAACCCTGGCATAAAAACTGAAACCTATAATGAACGCCTAACAAAAGATAATGCTGAAAAGCTTATCGGGAAATATGATATTATTCTGGATGGCTCAGATAATTTTGAGACGCGTTTTCTGGTGAATGATGTTTGCGTAAAGTTAAAAAAGCCACTGGTGACTGCAGCCATATTGCGCTTTGAGGGCCAGGTAACCGCATTTTTGAATGATGGCACCGGCCCGTGTTATAGATGTTTATACCCTAATGTTCCGCCCGCAGGTACAATGCCGGATTGCTCGACCAATGGCATTTTCTCACCAGTGGCAGGAATCACCGGAACGATTCAGGCGGCAGAAGCTTTAAAAATTCTTATAGGATTGGAAAGTTCACTTCATGGAAACCTGTTGGTTTTTGACGGTAAAACCATGAATTTCAGGAAAGTGAAACTGAAGAAAGATAAGAAGTGCGGGTGTTAGAATAATCTCTCTTTAGATTTAATTCTCATCGTATCAAGAATTTTTGAGGTTATAGAACCACTTACATCAAATTTTTTATCATTGTCTTTCCAGGCTGTATAATTTCCATCAAATTCTTTCGCTACGCCTTCTTCAACAAGATGGTAAAATAGTTGCCTGCATTTATTATCCGTGGAATTTCCTAAGTATACTTCGGTTGGTTTACCCGTAGCTGTAGCCTCAGACATCATGGAAATAGAATCGCCCGTAACAATTAAATTTTCTGAACGCCAAATGGATGCTTCAAAAAGCCCCTCAACTTTAGGGCGATGCTCACTGGCATAATATTCATTAAATTTAAAAGATTTAAAGTTTTCTTTCAGAAAAACACCATTCATTCTTTTATAAAACTCAGGATTACTTCTTGGACTGAAATTTATTATTAAATCCATTCCAGACTGCTGACTGTATGCGATTAGTTGTTTTGCGATTTTTTGTGCATCTTGTGCACCCAATTCTCCACTTTCAGTATCGCCCCCGATCAAAACAGTACAATATTTTTTATCTTTATCGAAATAGCTCTCATTCTTATTATATGCCTCAATTAATATTTTATCATTTAGATGTGTTGCTGTTCCAAGCATGACGTGCTGCCTTTTATCATTTTCCGGATAAAGGGAAGCAGAGCTTAAAATTATTAAATCTAAATGGTGATCGTGTTCGGTTTCGGGCTTTTGAAAATGTACAAAAGTTATATTTTTAGAAGATATTGCCTTCTTAGCCTCATGACATATTTTAGGCGTTAGAAAAACATTATGTATATCACTAGAATAGGTAGAGGATATAACCCCGGTACTGAATATCGCTACAGGAATATTTTGCTTAGATAATTGGTTTTTTACAAAATTATCTGCCCCCTGGGCTTTATGAATATCAAAAAAATTATAATCTTTAACTTCACAGCCAAGTTTTTCTGAAACATTCTTAGCAGCAGCGATTGTTTGGTTTTTTAAACCACCAGGCTCATCAGATATTACCCATATACTTTTATTCACAACCATTACTCAACTTGAATTAATTGGGATTCTTTTACCCCTTCAATAGACTTACCAATAGTTACTTTTGTGTTTCTATTCCTTATCAGGCTTAATTCTTTGCCATTTGCCCTAAGCCTATTCTGTATCGCTTCAATCACTGCACCGGCTATTTCATCATTAGCTGAATATTTTTTACCTAAATCTTTCCACGCAGAAAAGTTACCATCAAATTCGCGCGCTATTCCATTTTCAAATAAATGATCACGCAAAGCTGCAGAATTTTGGGTTACAGAACTGCATTTGTAAATTTCCAGCTGAGTTCCACGCCCTGCTGCATCTGCCTGCATGGAAACGGAATCATCGGTTGCAATAACTGACTGGGCAACTTTCAAAGATGCTTCAAATAACTGAGGTATTTCCGGCCTTGATTTGGAAGTATCGACATTATGAATGTAATCGTTTATAGTAAATGATTCAAAATTCTGTTCTTTGAATACATTCGTCATGGTTTCTTTGAATTCTTTATTAGTTCTTCTGCTGAAGTGAATTATATGGTGAAAGCCTGATTGCTGACTATATTTTATCAGCTTATGTGCCATATCTTCTGCATCCTTGGCACCCAGTTCTATATTTGTCAAATCGATAACTGAATCGCCGCCTATCAGCACAGCACTATATTTCTTATCTTTATCGAAATACTGTTGATTCTTATCATATCCATGCTTAAGAACTTCTTCAGTTAAACGATCCGTCGTGCCTAAAGTTGAAATAAATCTTGGGGCTTTCTGATTGCCACCTGCTGCAACAATTAGATCAAGGTGGTTTGCTATCTCTAACTGCGGAATATTGAAATGCACGAAGGTTATATCTTTTCTGGATATAGTTTCGTTAGTTCCTTCAATCTCTTTTTCTTTATTGAAATATCGCGCAAGGGTGTCTGAAATTTTTGTACTGCGCTGATCAGCAGAAATAATGAGCAAAGGCACATTATTCTCTGTCATATTACCTTTCAAAAATTTATCGGTTACCTCGGGATCAACATAAGAATCATAAAACCTGAGTTCTTTCGGAAGATATGATCTATAATTGACGACCGGCAGACCTAATTGCCTGCCGATAAGACGTGCAGCGCCCATGGCATTGTTTCTGTTGCCATCTTCATCAGCACTAAAAACCCAAATAGTATTCTTCATCAGACACTTTTTTAATGCCTAAATTATACTATAAATTGCTTAAGAAATCATTAACGACCTGCTTATTTAGGTAAAGCCGGGGTATCAGGGCCAGTTTTGGCTTTGGTCTTCATTCCCTCTATCGCATTGACAGGCATATGAAAATTCTTCACATCCTCACTCGGAACGAAGGTGGCTTTAACCCTGCCACCACTTGTTTGCGTGACGCTTTGGTCACTGCTATCAGTAGTTTTCGCCGCTGGTTTGCCATCAGCAGATGAAGCAGAAACTACTGAATTGCTGATCTCGCTCTGGCCGGTTTTTACATAATATTTAAACACTTTGCCTGAAAGTGAAGTGGTCTCATTTTTCAGATATACATCATCAGTAAGCGTTAGCACACCAGCATCAATATCATAAACCGCAAGACGGGATTTCGCCGCTTTATCTTCAGATTTGAAATCAACATTGCCTTCAGCTTCAATACGTTTAAAGCGGTTCTTTTTGGTTTTTTGGTCATAAACCGTGTAGAGTCTGACTTGATCGGCTTTCAGGTTCATCGTGCCCTGCACCACTTTTACGTGATCCTTAAATATAGAAAGGTTCTGCTCATTCTTGATGATAAGGTTATCAGATGTAATGTTGATCGGCTCACCATCCTGCGGCTTTACCATATTGCCAATATCAACCTGAGCAAAAGCTGCAGGCGCTGCAAATATAAAAAAGCTAGTTAAGATTTTTTTCAGATTTTTTTTCATCTTTCTTCTCACTGTTAGTTGTATTTGGATCTGTAGCCTGGGTTGTTACCTCATTTGCTTTATCGATATCTTCCTGCGGAATGGTTGCGTTAAGATCAACCCCACCGAAAAGAACTATCTCATTACCGGAATCACGTATGATAAAACCCTTGGCTTCTATGTCACCAAGCGGGCCTTTTATATTTACCTTTTCAGTGCCATTTGCCATGTTTTCGTTCAGTTTAACTGCGGCAGAATTAGTGGTGAATTCATAACCGTTATCAGTATTCAGCACAACGCCATCGTTTAACACCAATATTTTTTCATTAACGCTATAATCCCCATGGTGCGATGCTATATTAACTTTGCTGTTCTGCTTAGAGATCATATCTCCATTGAGATCATTCAGCACAACCTTATTAGAATTAACGCTGACGCCACTGACCGCGTTCAGGTGATATGGCTGGCCATCATTATCATTACCGAAGAATTTTGGCTTTAGCATTACTGGCAGGTTATTATCTTCCGTCTTTTTATCGGTTGCACCGCCAAAGCTTATTTTGCTATCCCAGTGGCGGTTCGCAAGCGGCCATACTATCAGAAGAATCACCAGAAGAACCACCATACGCATGATGAATTTTTTCAAGAACGCAACACGCGCAGTGTGCTTTTCAGCATAGCTTTGTTCGCCCGGCTCATTAAACCTGTCTGCACGTTTTGATTTCAGATAACGCGCATATGAAACATCCAGTTTTTTCTTGAACCTTCTGGCGGTGTTCACGAGATACCTGCGGTTAATAGATTATGGATATGGATTACGCCCTGCAGTTTATTATCATCATCACAAACTATAAGGCTAGTGATTGCACTGCGATTCATTACGCCCAGAGCCTCAACCGCCAGTGCCGATGGTTTTATTTTCTTCGGGTTGCGGTTAAGCAGGTCTTTCGCTTTTTTATTGATGATGTCTTCATTCATATGACGGCGAAGATCGCCATCTGTGATGATGCCAATAAGCTTACCGGATTTATCAACCGCAATTGCGCAGCCCAAACTTTTTTGGGTGATGGTTATCAGCACATCACTCATTTTTTCATCTTCACTTATGAGCGGCAGCATGTCGCCCTTCAACATGATTTGAGAGACTTTGATGAACTGGCTTCCCAATTTACCGCCCGGATGGAAAATGCCGAAATCATCTTTTGAAAAGCCCTTGCTTTCCATCACAGCAACGCTCAAAGCATCACCCCAGGCAAGCATCATGGTGGTAGAAGTTGTAGGCGCAGAAACGCTTGAAACTTCCGGCACTTCAGGAAGAACAAATGCGATATCAGATTGATCAACCAAGGTTGAGGTTTTGCGGCGCACCATTGAAATGATAGGAATATTAAAACGCTTACAGTAAAATATAATGTCTTTCAGCTCGGCAGTTTCACCAGAATTTGAAAGCAGAATGCAGATATCATCTTTGGTTATCATTCCCAAATCACCATGAGAAGCTTCTGCAGGGTGAACAAAAATAGCCGTTGTGCCGGTTGATGAAAGTGTTGCCGCTATCTTGCGCGCGATATGACCAGATTTGCCCATGCCGCTGACAACGATCTTGCCTTTGCATTTAGAAATTTTTTCCACAGCGGAGGTGAATTTTGAATCAAGCGCATCTTCTAATGCTTTCAAGCCTTCTATCTCTTTATCGATAACCGATTTTGCGATTTTAATTGCATCAACCATTAGTTTTTCTTCTCCTCCCACAGGCCTTTTTCATTCTGCAGAAAATATTTCAGTTCATATGCCGAATCAGATTTAAGCTTTTTCCATAGGCCACGCGCATCGTTCAACTCCGCTTCAGACGAACCTGAAAACACAACAAGTGTACGCTGAAAAGATTTATAAAAACCTTCATCACGTGAATTAAAACTTACCAAAAAATTTGCATCGTTAGGGTTTTCCTGCTTCTCAGTTACAAAAACCGGCTGCAGTTCCGGGAAGTTATCATTGGCTGTGCCATGCGGTATAAGCCTTGTGCCCCCGACTGACCACAGCAGATCATCAATAAGTTTTACGCGCGAATCATTCTCGCAGATAACAACGGCACGCCCATCGCTATCAAGCACTTTTTCAAGAAGCTTAGGCAAGGCTTCTTCAAGATTGGTTTTAGATAGATGATAAAATGAAACTTGTGGCATAATCCTATTTTCCATATGGGTCTGTGCATTTTGCCTCTAAGCGCTGAAATTCGCCACATATATTTTCAGAAATTTCCTTCTCATCACAGGCGATCTTAAAATGCTTGCGGAAAACCTCCAACCCGTTAGCACGGATCTTTTCAACATCAGCCGGCGAAAAGGCCGAATCCCCAAGCGCTGCCCATGACATACAGCTGAAAAGTGCCATATCAAAATTATATCCAAGGCTTGGGTTGCTGACCTGATTACCCCAGTGAACTATTTTGAAATGCTTGTTGAGAGATTCTTCATCGTTATTTTTAAGATCTATGAATGAAAGGTTTGTGTTTATGCCAACCTTTATCTTATCGATAATGTTATAATGGCCAGGTGCTTCGAGCATAAAAACCATAACCGCAAAGCAGAGAAGTAGAATAATATATATCAGCGAGGCAATCAGAACGGTGATATATTTCTTTAATATCAGATAGGCGTTAAAAAGCAGGAAAAACGCCAATACTATTACATAAGTATAGTATGCATTTATCCCTATCAGCCTGAACATGATATATGATAGTGATGATGAGATAAGCGATATTATAATAAATGAAATTATTACAATCGCCGTATTTTTAAGAAATTTTTTCACTATTTGAATACGCGATTGAAGATATAATCAACATTCTTGGTGTGATATTTCATATCAAAAATCTCATCCAGTTCAGCAGATGAAAGCTTTGCAGTAACATCTTTATCAGCTTTTAGTTCATTGATGAATACGGCGCCCCTCTCCCATACTTTCATGGCATTACGCTGAACATATAAATATGCATCTTCACGTGATACGCCTTTTTGGGTAAGTGCCAAAAGTATACGTTGAGAGAAAACCAGACCACCAAGTTTGTTAAGATTTTTCTCAACATTTTCCGGGTAAACCACAAGTTTCGCAATCAACCCTTCAAGGCGACCAAGCGCAAAATCAAGTGTTACAGTCGCATCAGGCGCGATCATACGCTCAACCGATGAGTGCGATATATCGCGCTCATGCCATAGGGCAACATTTTCAAGCGCCGGGGTTACATAACCACGGACAATACGCGCAAGGCCGGTCAAGTTCTCAGAAAGAACCGGATTGCGCTTATGTGGCATTGCAGATGAACCCTTCTGGCCGGGAGAGAAGAACTCCTCAGCTTCCAGAACTTCGGTACGTTGCATATGGCGAACTTCGATCGCAACATTTTCGATGGATGAAGCAATAACGCCAAGCACTGCAAAATATGCCGCATGACGATCACGAGGAATTACCTGCGTTGAAACCGGCTCCGGTTTCAGGCCAAGTTTCTTCGCAACACTTTCTTCAATCGCAGGCGGAATATTTGCAAATGTACCAACAGCACCGGAAATTGCACAGGTTGCTATTTCTTCGCGCGCTGCAAGCAGACGCTTTTTATTACGTTTGAATTCCTCATAAAATCTTGCAAACTTCAAACCGACAGTTACAGGTTCGGCGTGTATACCGTGGCTGCGCCCCATTGTTACCAGATCTTTATATTCAAGAGCGCGTTTTTTTAGTGCTGCCAGAACCAGATCAATATCTTCCAATAATATATCCGTTGCCTGAACAAGCTGCACCGCAAGGCAGGTATCCAGTACATCAGAGCTTGTCATACCCTGGTGAACGAAACGCGAATCATCACCGATGAAAGTTGCCATATGCGTTAAGAAAGCAATGACATCATGTTTGGTTGTGCGCTCGATCTCATCGATTTTATCAATATCGGTTTGTGAAAATTTTATTGGAGCTTTTGTGGAAATATTTTTCGCTGCCTCTTTCGGGATCATGCCTATCTCTGCCATGGCCTCACAGGCATAAACTTCTATATCGCGCCATATTTTAAAACGGTTTGCAGGCTCCCATATCTGGGTCATTTTTTCTCGGGAATAGCGTGGGATCATAGACTAAACTTTTTTGCGAATATTATTATTGTTAAAATCAGGAAGAATATACCTAAGTAAATCTGCCATTTCATCTTTTTCTTTTCACGAATTGGATCAAATGTCCTGGAGTAAATAACAGCGGTATCTGCCATATAATCATGCAAACCCCTTTTACGAGGAGTGAGCGGAATTATCAAGAAGCCCAGACAAAGTGGCAAGGCAGCAATTATATAGCCAATGAACCTGATTATATATTGTGATGTTGTTGGGTTGCCAAGGGTTATGCCATCAACGATCTTAAGACCGAAAACCATTTTACCCGGGCTTGAATTCCAGCGCTTCCAGCAAATCATGTATAGAACGCCCATTATTAAGATTTGCACGATGGCTGCGGTTACAAGTTTAGGAATAACCTGATTGCGCAATGTAGGTTGCAAGCGTTTTATGAATTCCTGATTGTTCATCTCACCTTTCGCATGAAGTTCAAACGCTTCAGAAACCTCCGGTGAAAGACCGGATTGCATTTTTGAAAGATCGGGCTGTGGAAGCATCATCATTACCGGAGTGACAAGCATAAGCAGCAAGATCATATCAAAGAGGTTTGCAAGCATGCGGATATTTAGCCCCGCATATCTGATATCGCCCGCCTTCAAATTATTGCGACGATTAAGTTTATCATCCAAGGATTTTAAGAATTTTTGCATCACTTAATATTTTAGATAATTTGCTGATTTTAAGAGGTTCTGCTCCGGTCAGCTTTTCGATGCCAATTATAGGTGTAGCAACGAATTTTTCCAGCGATTTTACTGTTTCCAACACCGGAATATAAAGCTGATCGGATTTGCCCAAATTCTGCATAACAGCCAGAAGTTTAGGCTTTCTGCCCTGATCGCATAATAGCTTATAGCTGCTTAACGTGTGACTTAATGAACCCAGGTAACTGCCGACCACCAGAATGGTTATGTCTGCCACCTCACGTATAAGATCGAGATTGGTTTTATCCGGATTGAGCGGAACCATGATTCCACCGGCAGTTTCAACCAGAAGATAATCATTTTTTTCTTTAGTGTGAGAGCAGAAATCAAGAAGCTTATCGTAGTTTATATAGGACTTTTTTTCCTTCCTTGCCGCCATATCAGGAGATAATGGTTTATCGTAAGCATACAAATTAACAGCCTGAATATTCTTTTTATCGTATTTTATGCCAAGCGCACCGCAGATATAAAATATATCGTTGGGAAGACTGTTATAATCAAAACCGGTAATAACAGGTTTCAAAGCATGAATTGCATACCCATGTTGTTTTATGCTGTCTGCAAGAGCGCAGGTGAATAGGGTTTTCCCTGAATTAGTGTTTGAAGAGGTGATGAATATTTTCTTCATTGCTTTCTTGCGATAAAATAAAAAACTTCCCAGCTTGAGGAAATCGCACCGGACTTTTCCAGCTTTTTAAGCGATTGCCTTGTAAGAGCAGAAGAATTTTTTACCGAAACCCCCGCCCCTATATTCTTCATGTAATATAATAGATCTTTGGCATTAGGGAAATCTAATTTATTAATTTCACTTTCAAAGCGCAATATCTCAAAGCCCCGAGATGTAAGAATGGCGCTAATCTCATCTGATGATTTAAACTGATTAAGATTATCTTCAATGCCGAAGTCATCATACATTCCGCGCAATTCTTGCATGGTCTTTGGACCGAATATTGAAAAGCAGAAATAACCATTTTCACGCAGAATATTTTTTACTTCTGCAATGGCTTTTTCATGACTCAACCACTGCATCGCACTCGATGAAAATATTATATCGAAGGAATTTTCTTTAAATGGCAGGGCTTCAATATCAGCGCATACAGCAGGTGAAAATTTATTCGCTGCTCTACACATTTCCAAAGCTATATCCAGTTGTGTTATTTTCCTGCCCAAACCTTGTGCTATAAATCCCGTACCACAACCAAGATCAAGAACAGAAGCATCGGCGGCAATGTATGTTGCGGCATATAACAGAAGACGGCTTGCGATCTTTTTCTGCAAACCGGCTTCACTCTCATATATATCCGCGGCAGCTGAGAATTTTGCAGCGATCTTGTTTTTTAAATTCATTTTAATTTTTACGGAAATATTTTATCAATTCTTTACAAAGCCTGTCTATCTGCGATCTTTCATGTTCGCTGCTGAATGAAAAACGTAATCTGCTCGTATTTGCAGGAACTGTCGGCGGCCTTATAGCATGAACCAAAAAGCCTTTTTGCAGCAGATATTCCGAGAGTTTCATCGTTTCTTCAACACTGCCGATTATAACCGGAACTATCTGAGATGATGATTTGCCAACATTCAAATTTGGCAGATTATCAGAAATAATATTACGAAAATATGCAGCATTATCGAGTGCCTTCTTCGCGCGCCATTTCTGCTTCTGAATGATATCAAGCGCTTTTAGTGATGAAGCAACGACTGATGGCGGAAGTGCCGTTGTGAAGATCAAAGTGCGCGAAGTGGATTTTATAAAATCGATCAGATTTTTACTGCCGGCGATATAACCACCATAGCTTGCGACAGCCTTGGAAAGTGTACCCATTATTATATCCGGTTTAACTTTGGCGCGATATGCCAAGTGATTAAGATCATGCGCGTAATCAACCATCATCCAGGCATCATGCTGTTCGCATATCTCTTTTATCTTTTTCAAGTCAGGCGTGTCACCATCCATGCTGAAAACCGCCTCAGTAATTACCAGACAGTTTTTATAATTCTTACGATATTTCGAGATTATGGTCTTAAGTGATTCAAGATCATTATGTGCAAAGCGTTTTAGTTCTGCCTTTGGAAGCAGCGAGCCATCAATTATGCATGAGTGTGAAAGCTTATCAGCGATTATAAGATCCCGCGAGCCCATTAGGGATGTTATGACACCGATATTAGCAAGATAACCCGAACCGAATACTACAGCGGCCTCTGTATAGCAAATTTCGGCTATTTTAGCTTCCAGTTCATCATATAGATCATTGCTGCCGGTGATCATACGTGAAGCGCATGATCCGGAACCAAACTTACCTAACGCAGATTTTGCAGCTTTTATAACAGATCTATTGCCCTGAAGGCCAAGGTAATCATTACAGCTGAAAGATAACAATTTCCTTCCGTTGCGGCTTATATAGGCCTTTTTCAGCCGGCGCGTGGCTATGGTCTGGCGATCAAGGTTCTCAGCCCTCAATTTCACCAGATTATCAGATAATATTTCTTCCAGATCTGCCATTGCTTAAAACTCAAATAGACTATATAAAGACACTGATATAAATTTAAAAGAGCAAATGCAATTTACACCGCAAATCCGTCATGACTGGAAGCTTGAAGAGGTAAACGCCCTGTTCAGCCAATCACTTAATGACCTTGTTTTCAAGGCGCAAACAGCCACACGCGCATATTTTGATGCCAATGAAGTGCAGGCCTCTACCCTATTAAGCATTAAAACCGGCGGCTGCCCTGAGGATTGCAAATATTGCCCGCAATCATCAAGCTTTGAGACCGGCGTAAAGGCTGAAAAACTGCTGGATAAAGACCTGATTATCTCGGAAGCAAAAAAGGCAAAAAGCATGGGTGCAACCCGCTTTTGCATGGGCGCCGCCTGGCGCAGCCCTAAAGACAGGCACATCCCTATTCTGGCGGAAGTTATTTCAGAAGTTAAAGGCCTTGGCCTTGAAACCTGTATGACCCTTGGCATGCTGAGTGAAAACCAGGCGCAGGCACTTAGTGATGCAGGGCTGGATTATTACAATCACAACATCGATACCTCAGAAGAATATTATTCAAGTATTATAACCACCCGCACATTCCAAGATCGCCTTGATACTCTGGAAAATGTCAGAAAAACAAATATGAAAGTTTGCTGCGGTGGGATTGTAGGCATGGGCGAATCAGAAGAAGATCGTGCAAAGATGCTTATCACACTTGCGAATATGCCTGAACATCCGGAATCAGTTCCGGTTAATATGTTGGTAAAAGTGAAAGGCACTGCGCTTGATGAAGCAAGTGAAGTTGATAATATTGATTTCATAAAAACAATTGCCGTGGCCCGCATAATGATGCCGGCATCATATGTGCGCCTTTCAGCAGGCCGTGAAACTATGAGTAAAGAAACTCAAGCTCTATGTTTTCTGGCTGGTGCGAATTCTATATTCTATGGCGAGAAACTTCTTACTACCCCTAACCCGCAAAAGAATGAAGATATAGAGCTGTTAAATAGCCTGGGCCTTCATATCAGCGAGAAGATCGAACATCGCGAAACTGATTCGTGTGAACATGAGCACGATCAGGAAAAACACGCAGCCTAAATCATGAAAGCGGAAAAGATCAGCGAAATATTCAAGATCTTTCAAAAGCTCGATCCGGAACCGAAAACCGAACTTAATTATACTACTGATTTCACCCTGCTGGTTTCAATCGTGCTTTCTGCACAGGCAACCGATGTTTCGGTGAATAAGGCAACCAAAGAGCTTTTCAAGAAATTCGATACGCCGGAAAAAATCTATAAACTTGGTGAAGCTGGCCTAAAGAATTATATAAAAACCATCGGGCTTTATAACGCCAAGGCGAAGAACATTATAGAATTATGTAAGAATTTGGTTGAGCAGCATGATGGTAAAGTGCCAAAAGCTTTTGAAGAACTGATAAAGCTGCCTGGTGTTGGAAATAAAACCGCAAATGTTTTTCTGAATTGTTTTTATAAAGAACCGGTGATCGCAGTTGATACGCATGTATTCAGGGTGAGCAACAGAATTGGAATGGTAAAAACCAAAACCGCAGATCAGACAGCAGAAAAATTAAATAAGATAGTGCCGGAAAAATATAAGATATATGCACATCATTGGCTGATATTACACGGGCGATATACCTGCAAGGCGCGCAAGCCTGAATGCCCGAAATGCCCGATCATTCATTTGTGCGAATATAAGGATAAGACCAAGAAATTATAATTATTCGTAATGTTCCGGATAGCAGTATTTATCCAGATCAATAAAGTTTATATTATTTCCCTTACCTGGGATCAGGACACCATTATAAAATGCTATACAGCAACTTGGCGTGATACGTTTGTTGTTGTTATAGTTTGTCGTGCAGGCATTTAATGGACGTAAATCCTTTTCATATTGGGCATCATACCTAAGAGTTGGCCTGCTATTGGCATCATCTTCGCTTTGAGCCAGAGATTCCGGATGCTGTTCAATATAGTCATGATTATCTTTTCTACCTTTACAAGTGCCTAACCCACCTTCTATATAACGTGCCAGATTACTATCACCCTTAAAGAATTCTGTGCCTAATATCTTATTATCATTTGCCGCTGCATAGCTACAGCAGGCATTACTGTAAATGCCTTTTGTTATTTGTGCTTTACAAACCTGGGCTGATCTTCTCTGGGTGCAATATTGATACATGCCGCTTAGTTTTGAAGAATCAAACCTTGCAATATCCTGCAGGTGAGTACAACACTGATCTGAAACTATGCCGGAACCATTATAGGTTTCAACACACTGCATAAAATCATCCTGAGGAATATAAGTGCAGGCTTCTTTTAAAGGCTCAAGCGGGTTTGTAGTTGCCCCTTGCTTCAGGCCCCAGTTTTTTGCCAAATGACAGCACCATGTGCTTGGCTTACCTGTGCTTGCATATTGCAATTTACATTCGTCAATGCCGCAATAGTTTTTGGAATCATTATAATTAGGCGTTTTATCACAGAATGCCTTACATCTTATAAGCTTATCTTTTGTGGCACCATCAGCAACTTTACTTGATGACGAAAAATCACTGATCAGTTTTGTGCAGCTATCATCGGCAGCAAAAGAATTGCTATTAAAGAAGATCAAAACAAAAAGAGTTAAAATATATATTTTTTTCATATTATTCTACTCCTCCTCCGCCACTAGTTGAAACTGTTCCAGGTGCATGGCAGTGGAAATTTGGCCAGCATGAAGAATCGGATTTATTACATGTACGTGCCTTCTGGCATCTTTGTGCCGGCTGGTTTTGCTGGCAGTCATAATCCCAATCCTGGCAAGTAGATGGAGGATTGTAATCTGGATAATATCCAAAACAAGCATATCTATAACTTGTCATAGTGCTATCAGCACAGATCTGAAGCGGATTTATATATCCATTAGAATCAACCGCATCATCTATAAATACACATGGTTGGCAGCATTGGCCATTAACCTTAACCTCATTTGCTGCACAAGTCAGTATAACAGGAGGAGGATTGCATGTGCCGGTGTTATCCCTGGTCCAACCCGCTGTACCTTTTGAACATTCATCACACATACAAACCACGGCACCGGTTTGTGGATTTGTCCAGTCCGCACAACCTACAGCTTTCTGGCTGTTCAGACATACCGGGCATATACATGCCTGACCACCGCTTTTCCATATGCAACCATCTGCCTTTTGCTGCGCTGAACAATCTCCACCGCCGCCGGAACTGCTGCTGGAACTGCTGCTACCACATAATGAAAGCTGGTTGGTCTTACCCTGATCTTTCAACTGCTGCTCTATGGCACAACAAACAGATTTATCCGCCTGATTATCCACAAGGCTTGAACTGAAATAAGCGCATGAATTCAGAACATCGGGCCCACGATAAGGATCAAGATCCTTCCTTGTGGTCGAAAAATTAACACCCCCCATATTCAGATTTATAGGCAGGTTCAGCCCTCCGGCTTTCTGCATGCCGCCTGTCTGATCAGGTTTTTTGTGCGTTATCTGGTTATATTCTATTGATGCCGGGCCAGTATAATCCCTATCCTGGGAATATGCATTAATTGCAGGTAACACCAGCAGTAATGAGATTGTTATGTAAGATAATAATTTCATATTACGGTACCAGACTTCCACTACTTGAGCTGCTTGAAGAACTTCCACCAGAACTGCTGCTTGAGCTGCTGCTAGAAGAACTGCTGCTTGTTGCAGGTTTCACTTTTGCACCCATTTTTAATACAGTATCATTTGCCACGCTTGTATAGTTATCACGCATTTCAACTGGAGGATCACATCTGTTCAACGAGCCAAATAGAGGATTGTTCAGGAACTGTTTAACCTCATCCTCAGGATATGTGCCAAAATTGCTGGCCAACAACTTCCATTTCTGTGAGTTATACATCACATCATTAATTGAATAACCGGATGTTTTTTTATCCATCTGATCCCTGACATAAGCCGCTATAGCACTAACCCCTTTATCAATGGTTGCCTGAGGAATATGTTCCTGCGTTGCTATCTGTATTATCCTGTCAATGTTTAGTGGCTTAGGGAAATTAGCAGAAGTGGTTGCACATATGTTATTGTTGTATAGCGGATCCATGGTGCTTGTATACTGGCCTGTTATATAATTATCCTTATCAACAGGTACATTAACTATATATGGCCTGTATATCGAAACCTGATCCCAGTA
>JBEHXK010000001.1:0-278824 GCA_048498735.1 Pseudomonadota bacterium | reverse complement strand
TTCTCATGAGGCACATAACTATAATACGGAGTATTATAGTTATCCGTCGGTGGAGGAGGTGCTAATGTTTTTGCATCTACGGTTGGTTCATGCATGATCATAAATCCTGTGCGGCCTTGTCCAGATAAAATCCAGCTGGTTGAGGCATACATAGTATCTTTATGCAGGATAAAGTAACCGTAACACAAACCCTGAACACCCCAATATTCCCAGTAATAATTTAATTTTAACCCGGGATGAGAGATGGTGTCATAGTAATCTGTGCGAGCGGTATCATAATGAATTACCACTTCTGTTTTCTGCGTAATACCATTGGCAAGATCAGAAAAATATTTCTTGATCTGGTCTTTGGTAAATCCGTTATCCAGTTTTTTAGCCTGAGTTTCTGGCGGAAAATCTGGAGCATCTTTCTTGCAAGACATAGCAAGACCAATCGCAAATAAAGCGAGCAAATAAATGAACTTTTTCATAGTACGTGATTTTAAGAGTTTTTTGGGTGAAAAAATGAAACTGTTTTGAACAATAATTTCGAAGTCCGGGATGACTATAAATTATTGTCAGTGCTATATTGGAAAAGACCAAATAAAAGCGAATAAAGAACGATAAAAACAATAATTAAAAAACGCGCGATTATAGCATAAAACTATAAGAAATTCATTATCTTTGGCTAACTGACTGATCTTAAAATGATATCCGCAATGCTTCTGGCTTCATTCAGGTGGTTTGGGGTGAATTCGGCATCATTATCAAATTCAACTGCGTGGCCTTTAGCGATCAATTCATCTATAAGCGGCGCATATTGGAAGCCATATTTTTCCGGCCTGAATATGCGTATTTTTTTATTGGTTGAACAACATTCGCTCATCATCCGCACTGATTCACCGGTGACTATTATTTCATGCGCCAAGCTTAGAAAAACACCATAGGGGTTTTCATATTCGCGTTTTTTATAATCATAAATAAAATGCGGCACGGTGATGTTCTGCTTTATGATCTCAGGCACCTGAACTTCCGTGCGACGCGAAGTTGTTATCAGTGCAGTGCCGCCATTTTTACGAATGATGTGATTTATTTTATCGGTTATTTTCAGTGCGTCATCCGCTGAAATATTTCCGCCCGTATGATGCCCGCCGATTACAACGGTTAAAAATGGTGGCTGCAGCTTGAGCTCGCGCAGATAGCGGAATTTTTCTGCATTATTATATTCATCAAGCATCTGCACCTGGTATTGGGCATTTACGAAATTCATCAGACCTGTGGTGCGGATAACATTGCTTCCGGTGATCTTATAAGGCTCATAATTCGGCAGGATTATAAAATCGAATTTTTCATATTCTTTCAGCGGGTCCAGGATTATGGCGATTTTGCTGACACCACCGCTTTTTGCTTTTATATCCAGCAACGTATCGGTGACGTTGAAACCCACACCGATAGCAAGATCAGGGTAAGGCGCCTGGATATGCCCGTCATCCTTATATATTTTGCGGATATTTGTGGCGGAAGTGAGGTTCAAGGCCAGTTGCATGCTTTGCGTAATGCTATCCGTGCCGTCACTGATAACCCAGATATTCCTTATTTTTGCCGTAATTGCTGCCATAATAAAAGCCGTTTTAATGGCTAAATTTAAATAATTATATTGCAAAAATTCAAGGTTTAACTATTAATACGGCTCTTTTTCGTTCCTTATTGCACTCGTAGCTCAATTGGATAGAGCATCTGACTACGGATCAGAAGGTTACAGGTTCGAGTCCTGTCGAGTGCGCCAAATAAAAAGCCCGCCTAATGCGGAAGGAGGATTATTGGTTTTCCTTTTCATAGTTGTAGTCATCTTAATTTTAATTCTTCTAAAATCTAAAAAGGTAGTAGAAAAAGATTTTTCGGATGTATCAAAAAATATCCGGAATAAACCCAAGAGATCCTCTATTGTATCATGTGATTCGATTATGAGATCGGGCGAGCTGCGCTTTTTTAGACTTTTAGGTGAAGCATTGCCAGGATATCATATTTTTCCGCAGGTTTCTTTCAATGTATTGATCACCCATGCGCCACATATTTATGGTTCATATGTAAATACAGTAAGGAGAAAGTTTCATCATAAATTTGTTGATTTTGTCATCTGTGATCGCGCAACCATGAAATTTATTGCAGTCGTGGAATATGATGGCAGCGGCCATAATAAGAAAAACGATGCTTATCGGGATGAAATGTTACGATCGGTGGGTTATCGTGTAGAAAGATTCTCCGGAACTGATACGTTGGATTCTATTAGAACACGATTCGGGCTAGAGATTCCTATATCAACAGAAATGCATACGACTACCCAAGTTAAAATATAATTCTATTCCCCCGGATAAGGTGAGTTTTTAAGCAGTTTTGCCAGGTGCAGGGTGTTTGTAACAAGTTGCGCGGTGGCTTCTTTTACTGGCTTTGGTGTTTTACGTAGATCGATATAGTTCGTATCGCCCATAGCCTCGCCGACCCAATATGTCAACGCCGCAGCGGGAATGGTGAAGCCGACATCATTCAGGCCCTGATAAACTTCTGCGCTCACATGGTGCGCACCATCCTCATTACCCACAACCGCTACTGCTGCTACCCGACCTAATGAAAGCATGCGACCGAATTTATCTTTTTCATATAAAAATGCATCCATACGTTCCATCACACGCTGGCAGATGCTGGTGGGGTGGCCCATCCATATCGGCGTACCGATAAGAAGGATATCCGCATCCAGGATCTTCTTTCTGATCTCGGGCCAGTCGTCACCTTCTCCTTCATCCGACTCAACCCCGGGAAGGATATTGAAATCATTCATCAGCAGGTGTTCGCATTCCACTTTATGTTTTTTGAATTGGGCCAGAACCTGCTCGAGCAATTTATGCGTTGAAGATCTTTTTGAACTTTTCTGCAAGCTGCAATTCAGCGCCAGAACTTTATAGCGGTTTTTCGCTCTTTTTATCTGCGGCAATATCTTATCCATGCCATTAGATAATCGCATGTGATATCAAAAATCGATCATGATGAATTGTTGCCATATGGGCACTGGCTTTACATATATCTATCAATGAGTAATTATCACTGGATTAAAGGGTGAAACTCTTTTAAAAATACTTAAAATTCGAAATAAACCTGTATTAAAGTGATACAGATTTATAGCTTAATGTGCTATAGTACTTTATTAGTAATTATTAAATGACAGTATGTCGTCCCTCAGAAAATTGTGTTTGATAAGTTACATTTCAAATCAGGCTCCAGCCTAAGTAAAAAAGTGTTTATCCCGTTCGCATCGGCAACGGTGCTGTATGCGGGGATGGCGCATGCAAACCCGGTTGATGGAAATGTGGTTGCGGGTGGCGCAACTATAACATCTGCGGGCAATAACCTGAACATTACCCAAACGACTGACCGCGCCGTGATAGACTGGCGCAGTTTTGATATTGCTGCGGGTGAAACAACAAATTTTATCCAGCCTGGAAGAACATCGGTCGCGCTGAACCGCGTCACTAATAATATGCCGACCAACATTCAAGGCAGCCTGAATGCAAATGGTAATGTGATTCTGATAAACCAGAGTGGAATATTATTCAGCGCCGGTTCAAAAGTGGATGTTGGGGGAATGGTCGCAACCACCGGTAATATCGATAACAGCGCGTTCATGAATGGCAGCATGAAATTTGACCAGCCGGGAAATGCCAATGCCGCGATAATAAATGAAGGAACTATCTCAGCGAAGGATGCAGGGCTTATCGGTCTGGCGGCTCCTCAGGTTTCAAACAGTGGCGTGATAAGTGCAAAGCTTGGTAAGGTGCAGTTAGTTTCTGGTGATGAATTCACGCTTGATCTCTATGGTGATGGGCTGGTTGAATTAGGTTTGGGTGATAATTCCACAAATCAGAAAATTGAAAATACCGGTGTAATAAATGCAGAAGGCGGTGAGATCGCGATAACAGCTTCTGCTGCGCGTAATGTGGTTGATAGCCTTGTAAGCATTAAAGGCGAATTGAACGCGCCGAGTTTTGAACAGAAGAACGGAAAGATAATTATCAGCAATGCGCGGCCGAAATCACAAACCAAACTGGCTGACGGGCAGAATGCGAGAAAAGTTATCGTTCAGGGCGAAGTGAACGCCACCGGTGGTGGCGATGTTGAGATATATGGTGATGATATTGATGTCGCATCAAATGCGAATATTGATGTTTCGGGTGATAATGGTGGCGGCACCGTTCTTATCGGCGGTGATATACATGGAAGTGGTGATGGCACGACGGCGCTTCGTACGATTGTTGAAAATGGTGCGAACATAAAAGCCAATGCAAATATTGATGGTGATGGTGGTAAGGTGATCGTGTGGGCCGATGACCAGACCTATTACGAAGGCGGCATTGAAGCAAAAGGCGGAAGCAATTCCGGCAATGGAGGTTTTGTTGAAACCTCCGGTTTGAATCATCTGGAATTTAATGGAGCGGTCGATACATCTGCTGCTAATGGCGAATTCGGTACCTTATTGCTTGATCCAACTGACATAGTAATCTCGGCAAGTGGTGACAGCAATATCTCGACTTCCGGCACGGCACCGGTGATATATCAGCCAAGCACGGCAAGCACGGCAACTAACTTAAGTGTTACCACACTAACAAACATGCTTGCCACAAATGCGGTGCAGGTGCAGACAAAATCCACCGGCACTGATTCCGGAAATTTAACGGTTAACGCGCCGATTAGCTGGAGTTCAGCAAATAACCTGACGCTTTATGCTGATAATCTATTGACCATTAATTCTGCTATTACCAACAGCGGTACAGCTACATTAACTTTGCAATCTTCAGATATAGCGATAAACGCCGGAATAATAGGAACTTCTAACGGTGCACTAGCTATATTCCAATCAGGAAATGCGGCAACAAATATGTGTGTGGCCTCATGCGGGCAGAGTGTTGGTTATAATATTTCCGCGCAGGAGCTTGGCCTGATCACAGGTTATAGCAGTTTTCAATTTGGTGCTTTTTCATTGAATGGCACGATATATGTAGGTGCTATGGATTGGTCAGGTCTTTTAAACCCGACATTCAGAACCTCGGCAACCGGAGTAGTGACAATTTCCGGCGCGCAGACAAGTGCCAGCAACCACAACTTTACTATTGATTCAAACAATATAAATATTAATTCAACCATCAGCACAACCGGTAGTGGAACTTTAGTTATAAGACCAGCGGCAAGCAGTGTTTCAATGGGTATAGGAACGGGTTCAACCGGCACACTTAATATAAGTGATACTTCGCTTGCAAATATAATGGGCTGGAATGGTACAATAACATTTGGTTCGACAGCAAGCGGGTTCAGATCTACTACCGTTGATGTTTATAGTTCAAATTCCACTAATCCTTTTGTTTTTACCAGCGCATCGACGATAAATATAATTTCATATAATAACAGTATCACTATAAGATCTGCGATCAATTCCGGTGCCGGAACATTGAATATACAAGGTGCTGATGTTTCCCTGCAGGCAGATTTGAATGGCACTGGTAAACTAACATTCACACCGCAGAATACTTCTTCAATGGGTATCGGTACAGGTGCCGGTGGCGCAATGCAGTTTGATGATGCCGAGCTGAATCATATAACCGGGGCGTTTTCATTAGTAACATTTGGCAGCACCTCAACCTCCCAATCGATCACAGTTGCAACGCCGAGAACATGGAATAACAACATTGTTTTCCAAACCAGCGGTGCATTAACGCTAAATGCATCTGCGGCGCAGAATTTTGGCAGTAATAGCTTAACACTGATAGGCACATCTATCGCTATTGGTTCAAATCTTATTGGTACCGGCACACTTACGATCGCACCGGTGACTGGTTCATCAACAGCGTTTGGCGGCAGCACTGGCGGAAGTGGTGCAGCATTTGAAGTTGATGATACTGAAATGGGAATGTTTAAAACCCAGGGCTGGAGCAATATAATTCTTGGCCTTGCTGGCAATACTTCAGCGACAAGCATTCTTAGCGCGAATACATGGGGAGCTAATTTAACGATCAATGGCGGTGCAGGTGGTTTAAATATTGGTTTCGCGCAGACAATGGCTGCGGGTATGAACCTTTCCATCAACGCCCATACAATTAATTTAACTGCTGATCTCAACGGAACCTCTACTGGTACGGTAAGTATTTCACCTGATGTGAACGGCACAACAATGGGCATTGGAACTGGTGCAGGTGGTACATTCAGTTTTGATGATAACGCGCTTGCGCACTTGAAAAGCTGGGGGACATTATCTCTCGGTTATTCTGGTAGTAACAGCGCAAGTGCGGTAACGGTTGCGGCCCATACATGGACAACCGCTCTTGAACTTCGTTCCGGCAACAGTGCGCTTAATATATCAGGCGCGCAGAATATGGGCGCAAATAACCTGACAATAACAAGTAATAACCCTGTTATAACAGCAGCGCTTACCGGTACAAGCAACCTATGGTTCCGCAGATATTCAAGTATCACAATGGCGATCGGGACAACAACAGGCACTGGTTATTTAGAAGCTACCGAACTTGATAATATAACTGATGGCTGGAGCAAATTGATCTTTGGTTCGTATGATGTAGATAATAGCCAGATCAGCATAAACAGCTATACATGGCGTGATGATGTGGAGCTTAGAACGCTTACAAGTAATATTGCATTTCAATCATCTACTACTACCAATATGGGTGCGAATAACCTGACCATAGTTACTGGCGGGAATATTCAGTTAAATACTGGTTCCATACTTACCGGTACCGGCACATTAACTCTTCTGCCATATAATAATGCCAATGCACAAGTGGGGCAAACTGCGGGCAGTGGTGCATTAAATCTGACAACCGCTGAAGCAGGCAGAATCACGGGTTGGAGCAATATAATAATTGGTGCAAATGATTATACCGGCACGTTTGATCTTAGCGCAACAGCATGGAATGCACCACTGACAATTCTTTCAAGCACCGGGATAATAAATATCACTGGCAAACAGACGATGGGCAGTAATAACCTTACCATCATCACTGATTCTGATCTTAATCTTTCCGGCTTGCTTTCAGGTTCCACCACTTCAACGTTAATTTTGCAACCGCAACATGATAACATTACTGTTGGTATAGGTGATGGTTCTACCGGACAGTTTAACCTCAGCCAGGTTGAGGTTTCTAATATCATGTCAAACTGGGGAAATGTTATCATAGGTAGGTCAACTGCAACAGCCGCAATGGATGTTGAGGCAACGAACTGGGTTGCGAATGTTCTGCTCAACAGCCTTTCCGGTGCGATAAATATTAATGGCGTGCAAAACCAGCTTACCAGTAATAAAGGATTTTCCCTAATGGGGGATAATATAAATATCAATGCTGCTATCAATGGCCCTAACAGCGGTAATGGTAATGCAGTGCTTTCGATCGCGCCGCAGAGCAATATAACAATGGGTGTGGGCACCGGTGCAACCGGTGTGTTGAACATCAGTGATGCTGCGCTTGCAGATATCTCGAGCAATAACTGGACAAAGGTTATTTTTGGCGGTGCAACGGGCGGTGCATTCGCGCCAACCGCAACCAGCATAGATATATATAGCGCTAATCTTTCGCGTATGAATTTTGTTGTAACTGATAGTGCTTCATCTCAGGTGGTTGTAGCGGCGCAGAATAATATAAGTATCAGAACCGCCATTAATGTTACTGATGTCGATGGCAGCACTAACGGCAATATAAATTTGGTTTCATCAGACATGGATCTGCAGGCGGATATTTCAGGTTCAGGTTATGTGCAGTTCGCGCCTATAGCACATAGCAGCCTGGGTGTGGGTGATGGTGCAGGTGGTTCATATCAACTGGATGATGCAGAACTGAATCACATTGCTGATGGCTGGAGTGTTATCAGATTCGGCAGCACCAATTCCGGCACAGCTTCCATAAAATTTGCTACAGCTCGCACGTGGAATGATTCCGTGATAACCTATGGTGGTGAGAATGACCTGGTTGAAATAGATGCAACGCAGAATTTCGGCGCTAATAGTTTCACCATAAATGGTCAGGCAGTTACTATTAATGCCGACATAATAGGCACAGGTACGCTTACATTAGCACCGGTTGATGGTTATCCTGTTGCAGTTGCGATCGGTGGTGTGAATGGTGCAAGCGGCGCCGGATTTGAAATTGATGATTCCGAACTCGCACATATAAAAGGCAAAGGCTGGAATGAAATAATATTTGGCGGCACCGGCAACACTATGCCATTTACATTATTAAGCGCAAACACATGGGATTCGGCAATATTATTACGAAATGGCACCGGCACCGTTACCATAAGCGCAGCGCAGATGTTCCTGGGTGCAAATACTATAACTCTTGATTCTGTTGGCCGCGGTAATTTTGCTATTAGAGTAAGTGGTGATGTGGAGATAGATGCTCCTATAGATTCTATTGCCGGCGGTGTAATAGGTATATTGCCATCCAGTGATATCACTTTTGGTATTGGTGATGGCGCTAGTGGGGCTGTAAATTTAAGCAATGCGGATCTGGCAAATATCGGTTCAGGCTGGGGCACGATAGGCTTTGGCAATTCTTCTTTTAATTCAATATTTGATATTCGTGCACTTACCTGGAATCGCAATATTACTTTCATGACTGCAGCGGGTACAATAAATTTCAACGGCATCCAGAATTTCGGCGCGCATAATGTTTCAATAATTTCTGATGGCGATGTGAATATTAATTCGGCATTCAACGGTACCGGAACGTTGAACATATCTCAGAATAGCATCGCAACAACAATGAACATTGGTGATACCGGTACTGCTGGTGCATTATCACTAAGCAGCGCCGATATTTCAAATATCAGTTCAGGTTGGAATGCAGTTAATCTTGGTCGTGCTGATGGGACAGGTTTTGTCTATTTAGGTTCCGGAACACTTAATAATAATACTAATATATCAACGAATTTTTCAGTTCAGTTTGATATGCTTGGCGGCACATTGACAATGGCTACTGATAAAACCCTTAATATAAATACATATCAGCAAGGCACGGCTGGTAACACAGGCAATATAAACATGTCTTCAGATAGTGGCATAACCACATCAGGTAGCGGTTCGATAAATCTTACCACGGGTAACAATATTACATTCACCAATAACATTAATCTACTGGCTAACGGTTCCGGGAATATAAATCTTATTGCCGAGAATAATATTCGCTCTGAAGGCGGCGGTAACATTATAACGCATGGTGGAAAAATATTATTTAATAGTGATAGTGAAGCTGATCAGGTTGGTGCCATCAGTATCGTAAATGGGTTTAATATAAGTTCTAATGGCGGCGATATCATAATGGGTGGCGGGCTAAACCCAATTACAGATTATGCTGATGGTATGATCGGTTCTGGCAGTTCTTATAGACACGGTGTTGATATTGAAGATAGCTTCGTTGATGCAGGCGGTGGTGATATATATATAAACGGCCAGAGTTTAGACAGCGATGCCTCATGTGCCAGTGCAAGTTGTAACGGTGTGAATATAGATACCTCAACCGTGCAGACGAATGGTTATGGTTCAATAAATATCAATGGCCGCTCTATAGCGACCAACGGCATAGGTTTCCAGGAAACGGTGGGTTCGCTGATCTCGGCTGAAAATGGAAATATCAATATCACCGCCTCCAGCGGGCCAAAAAATAATGGCAGAAGCCTGAAAATAAAAGCTGTGGTGCAAACCACAGGCACTGGCGATATCGATCTTTATGCTTTGGATCCAACCGGGTATGATGTCAATATATCAAATCTATCTTCCGGCCATGACATCAATTTGGTAGCTAATGGTTTCTTCCATGATCCGACAGATGCTTTCTCATGGCATGCAGCAAATAATATCAGTATAAGCCCGTATGTGGCGGGCACAACAATGGGTATTGATGATGCCGGCTCTGCCATGAATATTTCTTCTGATTTCCTATCGCAGATCGTCTATGGCGGCACATTGCAGCTTGGTGGCACGGGTTCACCTTATACAATTTCTAATGGCAGGGCTGGTAATTTCACGGTTGGTGATTCATTCGCAGTCAATGGCAATTTGAGCATATACAGTCAGGGCGCTATAACATTTGATTTCGGTGCTTTTGTCACTACTAATAACGGCAATGTAATTTTATCTGGCCTGAATTTCATAAATAATTCTGGTGCGGCAAATGTATTTAACACGGGTGCCGGCGGTGTTGCCATCTATACATCAGGCCAAACCATAGAAGAAGCAGTGCTAAGTGCGGTTAATTCTATTGATAGTGGCGAGGCAACATCTTCAAGTGTTACAGAAGTTCTGCCGCAGCCAGATGCTCAAAAGCCTGAGGAAAGAAAACGACAGCTTGATAATTGCCTGACAGTTATTACTCATGGTGGCAGCTGCAGTATAAGCTAGACCTACTGCCATACATACAAACAGCCTGGCCTTGCAGAACATCCGCAATCTTCCTGCGGTCGTATTTATAACCTTTGTATTATTTAGACACAAATTTTTATTGATTTTTTATACCCCCATCTCCAAGGTCGAAGATTCTATATTTTCGGAGGGGAGATCAGTCCATATATAGGGTTGGTTCAATTTATATAATTTAATGAAGAAGTAAAATGACAGATCTGATAGGTGGACGTTCACAGCATAAAAAGAATGATTTAACAATAGTTGTAGGGCTAACAGCGGTAATATTATTTTTTGCTGCCAGCGGAATTCTTTCCTATTATAACACCAGAACATTGAGTCGCGATGCACTTCTGGTAACGCACACACATGAAGTGATAATAAATCTGGAAGAAATATTTTCTGCCCTGAAAGATGCCGAAACCGGTCAGCGTGGCTTTGTTCTTACCGGTAATGAGGATTATCTTGAGCCATATGATATGGCACTTAACCATATAACGGATAAACTTGAGGTGGTTGCCGGCCTTACTAAGGATAATCCCGTTCAGCAGCAACGCCTTCCTTCTTTGCGAACTAATATAAAAGCCAAACTTGATGAACTTGCTGAAACCATAAACCTGCGCCGCAATAAAGGTTTTGAAGCGGCAAGGGCGCTGGTTGTCACTAACCGCGGCAAAAATTTCATGGATGCCGTCCGAAGCCAGATAAGTGATATGCAGCAGGATGAAAAGGAACTTCGGAATAAGCGTTTTGCTGAAATGGACAGTGCATATTATTCTGCACTGGTCAGCGGTATTTTATCAGGCGTTCTAGGCATAGTGCTTGCTGCCATGGTTTCGTTTATGATCAGAAAGGCTGCAACTGTTCGCCAGCGCCAGGAATGGTTGCAAACCGGTGAAGTAACTTTAAGCAGTGCCCTTGTCGGCGAGCAAAAAATCGAGCAGCTTGGCCAGAATATTTTGAAATTCTTCGCTGATTATTTTGGTGCGCATGCAGGTGCTTTCTTCACCCATGAAGGTGATGTATATAAACGCAAGGCAAGCTATGGCCTGCCTGCGGAAAACCACATGGTGAAGGAGTTTCGTATCGGTCACACGCTTCTTGGCCAGGCAGTAAAAGATAAAAAAACCTTCCTGATAAACGATGTGCCGGATGGCTATATTCGTGTGGCATCGGCCATGGGGCAAAGTTCGCCGCGCCAGCTTATAATCTCTCCGGCAATAAGTGATGACACTGTGAATGCAGTAATTGAACTTGGGTTTATTAATCCAGTTGATGAGTTGAGCCTGGAACTGCTTGAAAGAGTTTCAGAAAATATTTCAATGGCGGTGCGTTCAGCAAATTATCGTGAACATCTGCAGAATCTGCTTGAAGAAACTCAACGCCAATCAGAAGAGTTGCAGGCGCAGGGTGAAGAACTTCGTGTTTCAAACGAAGAGCTGGAAGAACAGAGCCGTGCACTTAAGGAATCACAATCTCGTTTAGAGCAGCAGCAGCTTGAGCTCGAACAGACCAACGCACAACTTGAAGAGCAGGCACAACAGCTTGAGAACCAGCGCGATGATGTTGAGCGTTCCAAATCCCAACTGCAGGTAAAAGCGCAGGAACTTGAAAAGGCCAGCCAGTATAAATCTGATTTCCTTGCGAATATGAGCCATGAACTTCGTACGCCGCTTAATTCGTCGCTGATACTCGCAAAACTTCTGGCGGATAATCCTGCCGGTAACTTGTCGGAAGAGCAGGTGAAATTCGCGCAAACCATACAGAATTCGGGCAATTCGCTTCTTTCCCTGATCAATGATATTCTTGATCTTTCTAAGATAGAAGCAGGCCATATGGAAGTGCGTCCTGAAAGCGTTTCGCTTGATAGAATGGTGAAAGATCTAACGGCAAATTTTGAACCCGTAGCAAAGCAGAAGAAAATATCCTTCAAAACAAAAATATCTGCTGATTGTCCTGAATTTATTGAAAGCGATCGTATGAGGCTGGAACAGGTGATCAAGAACCTGATTAGCAACTCACTTAAATTTACCGAAAAAGGTTCGGTTGAACTTTCAATTAGTAAAGATACGGACGGTAAGATCGAATTTTCTGTTACAGATACCGGCATCGGTATTGCAGAAGAACAGCAGAATGCGATATTCGAAGCCTTCCGTCAGGCGGATGGAACTATCAGTCGCAAATATGGCGGCACCGGCCTTGGCCTTTCCATTTCACGCGAACTTGTAAGACTTCTCGGCGGGAAAATAAGCTTAAAAAGCAAACCGGGCAAGGGCAGTACATTTACAATAACACTTCCGGAAAATTATAATCCGGAAGCTATAATGCCGCACACCACTACTGCTTATGATTCATCTGCGTCTGTGCAGACATCGAAAGATATCATATCTGCTGCAGAAAATTATTCTAAAAAAGAAGAGGTGCGAAAGGTGGCTCCCCTTCATGATGATCGTGAAAAACTTGCTGGTGATAAGCGGACACTTTTAATAGTTGAGGATGATAGAGCCTTTGCTGAGATATTATATAAACTTTCGCACGAACTTAATTTCCAGTCCCTGATGGCTGCTACGGCAGAAGATGCACTAACTCTGGCAAAACAATATCTGCCGAATGCCGTTTTACTTGATATCAGTTTGCCTGATAATTCCGGCCTTTCAGTGCTTGATCGCCTCAAGCGAGACCCTCGAACAAGGCATATTCCAGTGCATGTGGTTTCTGCTAATGATTATACGCAAACCGCGCTTTCTCTTGGTGCGGTGGGCTATATGTTGAAGCCGGTTAAGCGTGATGAATTGATCGGTGCGATGAAAAAGCTGGAAACCAGGTTTGAGCAGCGCATGCGTCGTGTGTTGATCGTTGAGGATGATAAAGTTCAGCTTGATAGTATGCAGAAACTTCTCGGTAAGAATGATGTTAAAACGGTTGGTGTTCGTACCGCGGCGGACTGTCTGCACAAACTCAAGAAAGATAAATTCGATTGCATGGTGCTTGATCTTTCCCTGCCGGATGCCTCAGGTTATTCGCTGCTTGAAACCTTGAGCAAGGAAGATGCATATTCCTTCCCGCCAGTTATAGTCTATACAGGCCGTGATCTTTCTACTGATGAAGAGCAGAAGCTGCGCAAATATTCGAAATCTATAATCATCAAAGGTGCAAAATCACCTGAACGCTTGCTTGATGAAGTTACATTGTTCCTGCATCAGGTGGTATCAGAACTTCCGCCTGAACAGCAAAAGATGATCGAGAAGGCAAGAAACCGCGATGCCATTCTTGAAAGCAGGCGCATTTTAATAGTTGAGGATGATGTTGCCAATATATATGCGCTGACAAGTATATTAGAGCCATATGGTGCTGTTCTGCGGGTGGCACGAAATGGTAAAGAGGCGCTTGAGATCCTTAATAAATACCAGGGTGAAAAAGATAAGAAGATCGATCTGGTGCTTATGGATGTAATGATGCCTGAGATGGATGGCATCACCGCCACGCGTGAGATCAGAAAAAATAAAGACTGGAAGAAGCTGCCAATAATCATGCTTACGGCCAAGGCAATGCGTGATGACCAGCAGAAATGTCTTGATGCCGGTGCGAATGATTATATGGCAAAACCTCTGGATGTGGATAAGCTTCTATCGCTTGTGCGCGTGTGGATGCCGAGGTAGAAAATGCACGACAAGACCGAGGAAATAGAATTAAAACTTCTGCTGGAAGCGATCTTCCTTAAATACCATTATGATTTTCGTGGTTATTCGATGGCTTCTGTCAAACGCAGATTAAAGCAGGCTAAAGATTATTTTTCGTGCAGCAGCTATTCCATGCTTCAGGAAAAAATTCTGCATGATGCGGAAATGCTGCCTAAGCTACTTTCTTTCCTGACAGTTCAGGTGAGCGAGTTTTTTCGTGATCCACTTTATTTTAAAACGATCCGCGAAAAAATCGTTCCGATATTAAAAACCTATCCATCCCTTAAAGTGTGGATAGCCGGCTGCAGCACCGGTGAAGAACTTTATTCCTTCACAATTCTTTTCCGTGAAGAAGGTTTGGAAGACCGCACCATGTTCTACGCAACTGATATAAATCACGATGCTTTGAAGCGTGCAGAAGCTGGGGTTTATAATATAGACCGCATTCCGCTATTCACTGAAAATCACCATAAATCGGGCGGTAAGAGTTCGCTATCAGATTATTACACTGCGGCATATGGAGGGGCGACCTTTGATAAATCCCTGCGTGATCGTGTATTATTTTCGGATCATAGTTTGGTGAGTGATCAAGTATTTGCAGAGATGCATCTTATTTCATGCCGTAATGTGCTGATATATTTTGATCGTGAATTACAGGATAGAGCCATCGGGCTTTTTAAAGATTCTTTGGTGCGAAAAGGTTTTCTTGGTCTGGGTGCAAAAGAAAATATGCGTTTTTCCAGTCACTTTGATTCATTCACCGAATTTGCACGTTCAGAACGCATTTACCAGAAGCGGGGTGTTCTATGATACCACAAATATCAAAAGCTGTGGTGATAGGCGCTTCTGCAGGCGCGCTTGATGCACTGACCACCATTCTTTCTGCGCTGCCTACCAATTATAAATTGCCGATAATGATTGTTGTGCATATCCCGCCTGATAAAGAAAGTGTTATGGCAAGCCTGTTTCAGGCAAAATGCAAATTAGAGGTAAAAGAGGCAGAGGATAAGGAAGATATAAAATCCGGCACGGTCTATCTGGCGCCGCCGGATTATCATATGCTGGTCGAGGATGAAAAATATATCTCACTTTCAAGTGATGAGCCGGTGCTTTTTTCACGCCCTTCGATCGATGTTCTTTTTGAAAGCGCGGCTGATGCTTATGCAGAAAACCTCATAGGCGTGATTTTAACCGGCGCGAATAATGATGGCTCAGAAGGTTTGCGCTCTGTTTGTGAAGCTGGCGGAATAGCTCTGGTGCAGGATCCGGAAACCGCTTTTGCAGGCACCATGCCGCAATCTGCACTTAATAAATGTCCGGAAGCGCTGAAGCTGAGTCTGAATGAGATCGCACAATATTTAATAGGGGGTTGATATGACAATTATGAAAAAAGAGCCGATATATTTTCTGCTTGTTGATGACTTAGAGGAAAATCTTCTTTCCTTAGAAGCATTGCTTAAGCGTGATGATCTGGTTCTGCTGAAAGCACGATCAGGCCCGGAAGCACTTGAACTCCTGCTGCAGCATGATGTGGCGCTTGCCTTGTTGGATGTGCAGATGCCTGGCATGGATGGTTTTGAGCTTGCCGAGCTGATGCGCGGCACAGAGCGCACACGTCGTGTACCAATAATTTTCCTCACCGCCGGCAGTGCAGACCGCCAGCGTCGCTTCCGCGGATATGAGACAGGTGCGGTTGATTTTCTTCATAAGCCGATCGAAGCGGATATTTTAAAAAGTAAGGCGCAGGTATTTTTTGACCTATATTTGCAAAAACAGTTATTACTGCAGCAACGTGATGAATTGAAAAGCAGTTCTGAAGCTCTGCAGGAAGCAGATAGGAAGAAAGATGAGTTTCTGGCAACACTTGCACATGAACTTCGAAACCCGCTTGCTCCCATCAGGAATGGTTTGCAGGTGCTTCGTATGTCACCAAGTGAAGAGGTCTCTGAAGAAGTGCGCAGCATGATGGACAGGCAGCTTACGCATATGGTTCGCCTTATTGATGATCTTTTGGATGTATCGCGCGTGAGCCAGGGTAAGATCGAACTGCGCCGTGAGCATATAACTCTGCAATCGGCTATACAGGCTGCAATTGAGGGTAGCAAACCTCTTATCGAAGCAAATAAACATATGCTTGAATTAAAAATTCCTGAAAAGGAGATATGGGTTGATGCCGACCTGACAAGGCTTGCGCAGATCATCAGCAACCTGCTTAATAACGCTGCGAAATATACGCAAAGCGGTGGGAATATAATTTTAAGTGCAAAGCTTGAAAATAATAATGCCGTAGTATCAGTTACAGATAACGGCATGGGTATTCCGCCGGAAATGCTGCCAAAGGTTTTTGATCTTTTCACTCAGGTTGATCGTACGCTGGAAAGATCGCAAGGTGGGCTGGGTATTGGCCTTGCACTTGTCAAACGCCTGGTGCATATGCACGGTGGGCAGATTACTGTTGAAAGTGGCGGGGTGAATAAGGGTAGCACTTTCACAATAACAGTTCCTGCAATAAAAAATGGTGCAGGGGAAGTAAAAGGCGAAAACGAGCAGGAAAAAACCAAAGCAATTCAACCGCTGAATGTTCTGGTGGTTGATGATAATGAGGCTTCAGCCAAAACCACCGGCTGGATGCTGGAATTAATGGGGCATATGCCAACTCTTGCACATGATGGGGTGGAAGCTATAGAAAAGGCAAAATCCATAAAGCCTGATGTTATAATGCTGGATATTGGTCTGCCGGGCAAAAATGGTTATGAGGTTTGCAAGGAATTGCGCCAGAACAGTGCTTTTAAAAACACCATATTCATCGCGCAGACCGGCTGGGGGCAGGATAAAGATAAAGCTCAGGCAAAAGAGGCTGGTTTTGACTATCACCTGGTGAAGCCGGTAAGGCTTGAAGACTTATCTGCCCTGTTAAAGTCTGCCGGAAATGGGGACAAAAAGAACAGGCTTTCTGCGGCCTGAGTGCTGAAATTGGCCGGAACTTAAAATTTTTGTTTAAAATTGCTTTAATATCGGTTAATCGATGTGCGAAACTGCTCCTTAAGTTAGGGGTAAACGGTGTATTTTATTATATAAGTCGCGCATGGAAAAGAGAGCAACTCAGATAAAACGTGACCCTCATGCAAGATTTTCCTCGATATATTCAGAGGATTATCCATTCTACACCTATGCACGCCGTATTTTATTTGCCGTATTTATCGCTTTCGCGCTTTATTATTATAACTGGCGCTTCACCACATTTAATCCTGAAGAACCTATAGTTTCAGCACTTCTTCTATTTGCAGAGGTTTATTCCAGCCTGACCATCTTCCTTTATGTGATAGCAACCTGGCGTGTTGAGGCAAAACAGTTCGATCCTGCACCTGCAGGCCTAAAAGTTGATGTGTTCGTGCCAACCTATAACGAATCTATCTCTATCATCAGAAAAACCATAATCGCCGCAAAGAACATCACTTACCCGCATGAAACCTATTTATTAGATGATGGCAAGCGTGATGAGGTTCGTAAATTGGCGGAAGAGATCGGCGTGAAATATATCGCGCGTGAGAAAAACATTCACGCGAAAGCTGGTAACCTGAACCATGCCATGCAATTCAGCAGCGCAGATTTTATCGCTATATTTGATGCGGATCACGTGGCGGAGCCTTATTTCCTGGATAAAATTCTTGGTTATTTCAATAATCCGAAACTTGGTTTTGTGCAGGCTCCGCAGGATTTTTATAACCTTAATTCATTTGAACATATAGATAGGGAAAGGCACCCGCAAAAAATTATATGGGATGGCCAGAACCAGTTCTATCGCCTGCTTCAGCCCGGGAAAGACGCGTGGGATGGCATGCACCTTTGTGGTTGCAGCGCGGTTATCCGCCGCAAGGCGCTTGATGATATTGGCGGTTTCGCACATGAAACTTCAACCGAAGATTTTCACACTTCACTTCGTATGCATAAAATAGGCTGGGAAGCTGCCTATCACAATCAGCCACTGGCATTTGGTCTTTCTGCAAGCCAGTTCAATATATTTGCAAAACAGCGTTTCCGCTGGCAGCACGGTAATCTCCATGCATGCCGTATTGAGAAATTTCCGTTCACTAAAGGTCTGAAATTTCTGCAGCGCCTGTGTTATGGAACGGTATTCTTCTCATGCCTTTCAGGATGGATAAGGGGTATGTTCTATATTTTGCCGGCATTGGTTCTATTATTTAATATCAAACCGATGGTTTCGACTGCGGGCGCTTATTTCCCACATTTCCTGCCGATGTTCTTCCTTTCATATTTTGCATATATCGAACTTGGGCGTGGCCATACGCGCGGTTGGGCGAATGAATTTTATGGCATGTGTACCTTCTTCGTTTATATCCTCGCCTTCTTTGGCCTGACGGGAACAAAAAGCAAATTCAACGTCACCCCAAAATTCTATTCCGGAAAGTTCCCGATTTTTGATCTTATCCCGCAGATAATCATTTTTGTAATAAGCACCATTGCTATCGCTGTAAGTTTTGTAAAGCTCAGCAATAATTCTACAGATATACAATATTTCCTCTGGTCAGTTTCTATTATTTGGTGCGCGCTGAATGCCTATTTCGCATGGATGGTGATATATACCTCATACCGCTGCACTGATAATGATGATGAGCACTATCAGTTCGAAATTTCTGTTCCTGTTGAAATTTCTGCAAATGGCAAAACCTTCCATGCAAGCGCTCATAATATATCCATAGATAAAGTTATAATATCTGAAAACCCTGGCTTTGAACTTGGTTCTGAAGTGGATGTTAAGATAACACTTCTGGAAAATGAAGTTTCATCAAAAGCAATTTTGAGCAGGAATGAAGATGGTTATGTGATGGAGTTCAACTGGACTTCCATTCATGATAGCGACACGCTTGATTATATTCTGCACCGTTGCAACTGGCACCGTTTCGCGCTTAACCAGCGCACCTATATCAGAACACCGTTCTATTGGCTCCATCAACTTTGCCTAGTTCTGAGCGGCAAATATGAAAGACCGGCAAAATGGCAGATAGTAAAATATCAGGAAGAAGGTTCTGGGCAATTTCTTGGCGTTATTAAAAAAGATTTCTTCAAGAGCGATATAAAGCACCTGATCACATTCAAAAATCTTTCTGGTAAAAATATTAAGATCATTACTGGCACAGGTGAAGAACTTGGCAGTTTTACACAAACTTCAGCAGTTCAGGATAAATACCTTATCCCTGATGAAGCCTTTATTTATCAGCTAGGCGCTTAAATTTAGATAAAATTATTCTTTAAAATTCTTTGAACTGACGAAGTCTAGCAGGGTGGCGGTGTTCTCATTCACCTCATACCAGTTATCGCAATCGATCTGGAATGCAGCAAATGAACCGGGAGGGAAATTAGAACGCATCTCACGGAATTTATGCTTATCACCATCTTTCGCAAAATGGATCGCAAATGTATGTAAGCCGGGATTGTGGCTCACCATCAATATAGAATCTATCTTGTTATCTATATTATGTATCACAGATAAAATCTCATCAACACCGGTAATATAAAGCTCCTGAAATTCTTTTATCTCAGGCTCACCAAGCTTGAAATTATTTTTGAAAAGCTCTGCAGTTTGTTTTGCACGCAGAGCAGTTGAGCTGATGATAAGCTGCGGCGGGAAATCTTTA
Organism: Pseudomonadota bacterium; assembly: GCA_048498735.1. Taxonomy (GTDB): domain Bacteria; phylum Pseudomonadota; class Alphaproteobacteria; order Rickettsiales; family UBA8987; genus JAMHZE01. Next base: position 259,058 of record JBEHXK010000001.1, on the reverse strand, counting down.
TAATGTTTATTGAAATAATCAGCGAGCTCAGGCACAAGCTGTTCGCCTTTTTCAGTAAGCGGGCGCTCATGATCATTGAGCATATATTTATCGGTCTGCCCAGCCTTGGAATGGCGCATTAAAAATATTTTTTTCATCTCGTTAAGACTTTAAACGTTTAGCCTTTTAAATTGACTACTTCAGCTGAACCACTTTTCTCAGCTTCAGGGTCTTTGATAGCATAACCGCGGCCCCACAGCGTTTCGATATAATTATCGCCGCCGGTAAGGTCTTCAATTTTCTTGCGCAGTTTGCAGACAAACACATCGATGATCTTTATCTCAGGTTCATCAATGCCGCCGTAAAGATGGCTGATAAAGGTTTCTTTCTTTATCGGCGTGCCTTTACGAAGCATCAGTAATTCAAGTATGCCATATTCCTTGCTGGTCAGGTTAAGTGGCTGCCCGCCAACTTCCACTGTGCGTGATTCCATATCAAGGGTTACACGGCCAACTTTTAATTTTGATGTAGAATTGCCCTTGCTGCGGCGAACGATAGCCTGCAATCTTGCGATCAACTCGCCACGGTTAAATGGCTTGGTCACATAATCATCAGCGCCAATGCCCAAACCTTTAACTTTTGAATCAGAACCTGTCAGGCCTGAAAGGATCATCACTGGCGTTTTGATTCCGTTCTTGCGCAGGTCACGCAGAATTTCGAAGCCGCTTACATCCGGCAGCATCATATCAAGAATTATAATGTCATATTCATACATCTTCGCGAAATCGAGGCCTTCTTCACCTTTAGAGGCCGTGTCGCAAACTATGCCTTCAGCGGCAAGTGCAAGCTCTATAGATTTTGCGGTTGAGATATCATCTTCGATCAAAAGTATGCGCATAAAATGAATTTGCTTAAGTTAACAATCATTAACAAACTATTAATGAAGATAATCCCTAATTTTCAAATGTAAATAATATTAACCAAAATTTAACTGAGGTTAATTTATTGTACAAGATTGTGATATTTTGGGAACTGGAGGTTGAGATTGAAAATAGACAAATAAAGACTATTTTTCAGGCACAACGTAGAGCTCAAGCTTGTGGCCGATGAGCTTATAACCATGCTTTTCAGCGATTGCGCTTTTCAGTTTTTCAAGTTCTTCATCATAAAACTCAATGATCTTACCTGTTTTTATGTTGATCATATGATCGTGGTGATCGGATGAGCTTTCCTCGTAGCGTGCGCGGCCATCACCGAAATCGTGTTTCTCAACAATGCCGTTTTCCTCGAACAGGCGAATAGTGCGATATACCGTTGCAATGCCTATAGTATTATCCTGCTTTGAAACGCGTGCATAAACTTCTTCAACATCCGGGTGATCGTGCGCTTCAGCGATAACGCGCGCGATCAGGCGACGCTGATCGGTCATCTTCAGGCCTTTCTCGATACATTTCTTTTCAATACTTGATGGCATAATTCACAATTCTAGTGGTTTTGGGCAAACACTCAACCTTAAATTTCTTTTGTGTAAACCGGATCGTAAGACTCTTTCAGGTCGGCGATCACAGTTTCGCCGGCGATCATCTTCTGGCCGAGTGAAACTTTCGCGTTAATGCCTTCCGGCAGGTAAACATCCAAACGGCTGCCGAACCTGATCAGGCCGAACCTTTCACCGGTTTCGCAAATTGTGCCTTCCTTTACCCATGAAACAATACGGCGCGCTACATAGCCGGCGATCTGCACCACCGGGATAACATAACCTTCATCGGTTTTTATCAGCAGGCTGTTGCGCTCATTATCGTCGCTGGCTTTTTCTTTTGCGGCGCTGATAAATTTCCCCGGGTTATATTCAATTCTATCAATAACACCTGCGATCGGTATGCGATTAATATGCACATCGAAAATGCTTAGGTGAATGCTTACGCGCGTGAATTCGCGATCAAGCGGGATATCAAGTTCTGCAGGCGGGCGGGCACGGCAGATATCAACCACAGTGCCATCAGAAGGTGCAACAATAAGGCCTTTTGTTTGCGGCACGAACCTGTTTGGGTTACGGAAGAAATAGATGGTCCATACAAACAATATCAAACCTAAAAATCCCAGGAAACCTGCAACCGCGTTCAGTACCAGAGCAATTAATCCTGCAATGGCGATGAAGACATAGCCATCTTTGTGGATAGGGTGGATCAAATTATTAAATGATTCGGTGTTGAACTTCATATCTTCCTCTATTTATTGGCGGCAAATTTTGATTTAAAAATCTCTAGCACTTTTTTGTGTAAGCTTTCAATAGTTTCTTCAGCATTCAGCACTATGCAGCGCTCAGGTTCCGCTTTTGCTATGGTCAAAAAGCCATTGCGCAGGCGTTGGTGAAAATCCACACCTAGTTTTTCATAGCGCGTTTCGTTGGAATTCTGCTGTGCCAGCCTGCGGTCAGAGCGCTCCAGGCCTTTTATCACATCAATATCGAATATAAGTGTCAGGTTTGGTTTGAAATCGCCCACAATAAGTTTATGCACTTCTTTTATCACACTCAGGTCAACACCGTGGCCATAACCCTGATAGGCAAATGTGGAATCATAAAAACGATCGGTCACAACCACTTTTCCTTCTGCCAGGGCAGGGAATATCTTGTTCTTTAGATGTTCTTTGCGTGCCGCATAATGCAGCAGAACTTCGGAAACCTTATCAAGCTTATCGATGCTGCCGGTAACTAAAATCTCGCGTATTTTTTCCGCAGCTTCAGTGCCGCCTGGTTCGCGTGTGAATATTGCATGGATATTATTATCCTGCAGATATTGGAAAAACATTTTGGCCTGGGTTGATTTGCCAGAGCCTTCACCACCTTCAAATGAGATAAGCATAAAAAATTATATTATTTGGCAAAACTATAGAGCAGCAATAAAGACTTGTAAACTTCATCGTCATTGCGAGCAAAGCGAAGCAATCTATTGATAAGGTTGGATTGCCACGGTCGCTAGCGCTCCCTCGTAACAACAACTCTCCAGCTATTACAATTTGTTAAATCGAAAAACTTAAGCAATGCCTAATATTTATGCAGTAGGAACTTGATTTTCTGCACCATTTTCTGAAGCGCACTAGCAGCAGCAACATCATCAGTTGCATAAAGCGGATATTCTTTTATCTCTTTATCCGAAGAATCTTTCACCACTAAATTCGCCAGATGAGTGCCTTTCTGGATAGGCGCTACCCAAGGTTCTTTATATTCAACGAAGGTTTTATAAGTCTGTGCACCCGCATCGCGGCGGGAAACCAGAACATCAACATCCACATTCGATGCAATCGTCACATCATTACGAACACCACCCCAAACTTTCACTTTCGCGATCGGGTCATATTTTTTGAACAGGTTGATATTGCGGAAGTTATAATAGCCATAACGGATCATGTCAGCCGCAGCTTTTGTACGTTCTTTCACTGAATTCAGGCCGTTTATAACCGCTATCACACGGCGGCCATCTTTCACACCGGTTGCGATCATGCCATAACCGCCCATATCGGTGAAGCCGGTTTTCATGCCATCAACACCAAGATCCTGCATATCAAGAAGTTTGTTGCGGTTCTGCTGGGTGATATTTGCGTAGGTGAATTCTTTCTGTGAGAAATAATGATAATATTCCGGGTAATCCACGATAATATGGCGCGCAATGATAGAAAGATCTTTCGCGGTTGTGTAATGGTCATCAGTCGGCAAGCCGTCCGGGTTTTTGAAATGCGTATCATTCATGCCGAGCTGTTTTGCAGCGCTGTTCATATCATCAACGAAAGCTTCCACACTACCGCCTATCCCTTCCGCAAGTGCTATACATGCATCATTGCCTGATTGAACGGTCACGCCTTGGATAAGGTCAGAAACTTTTACCTGATCACCAACTTTCAGGAACATTTGCGAGCCGCCGGTTTTCCATGAGCGCTCAGAAATTGTATAAACCGTATCCATAGTAATGTGCCCTTTACGAAGCTGGTCAAATACCAGATACATCGTCAGAACTTTAGTCATTGAAGATGGGAACATTTTTTCGGTCGAGTTCTTTTCATATAGAACTGTGTCTGTATTGAAATCGATCAGGATAGCCTGTTTCGCGTTAGTTTCAAAATTCTCTATCGGTGCAGGTGCGGATGATTCTGCCACTGAAGGCACGCCATTTGAAGGCGCTGCAGGCTGGCCTTGCGTTGCGCGTTTATCAGCATTTAATTGCAGGGTAGGGGCTGCAACCTGTGCAAATGCCGCATCGGCGCTGAAAATTACAACGAATAAAAACAATATCCTAGAAAATGAACGCATCTTTATAACCCTTGGATTTTAGCGAATTCAGTGTGTTCTGGGCTTCCGCTTTTGTTGCAAAACCGATCAGCTGAACACGAAAATATACTTTGCCATTTACATTAGCCTTTACAATTTTGCTAGATAAATTTTGCAAGCTTAAGGCGATTTTTTTTGCATCACTTTCCGATGGGCTGGATGCTATTTGTATTTTGTATTTGCCCATTTGTTGCTGGGCTTGCGGTTGCGCCGTTTGTTGTTGCGGCGCTGCCTGAGGTGCTTGTTGCTGTTGTGGGCTTACGTTTTTTTCTGTGGTGTTTTTTTGCGGCAGCTGGCTTGGCTGGATCCGTGGTGCCGGTTGCAACTGGTGCTGTTGCGGCATTGGTGCCGGCGCTGGTCGTGCGTGCCGGATTTCCTGCGGTGGTGTTGCCACTCGCTGTGTTTGTTGCTGCACTGACGTTTGGGACTGCAATTGTGCCGGCTGTTGTGCCGATGGAGCTGCCTGTTGCACTTGCGGCTGCATCATCTGGCCTTGGGATGTAGATTGGTTTTGCTGGTGGGAGATATCCTTCCCAGTTGTATTCGTGCTTCCATCTTTTTGGGTGGATCGGCCCGCTTTCTTCGTCTGTCCCTTCTTCTGCGGTTGGGTCGTTTGGGACGGCAGCGACGCTTGCAAAGCTTGGGTCTGTGTCGTGGTGAGATCCTTCTTCTCGTAATATTGTTTCGGCACTCCTGCTGCTTTCGCCTGCTGTTTTAACGCCGCCTGCTGCAGGGCTGCTGTTTTCTGTATTCGCTGCTGTTCCGGATGTATCTTGGCTTCCGTGTCCGTCTGCGTTATCGGCTGGCTTGCTATACTCTGGCTTCCTCGGGAGGGTTGCGATGGAGGCATATCTTTGAGATACGACTCCAGGATGAGCTTTTTTTCGGCCTCTCTTATCTTGAGCGTCGGATCGTTCAGCAGCAATAAACTTGCCGCCTTATCCAGCTCTACCTCCACATGCGCGGTGCCGTGGCCATAAAAGCCCAACGCCTTTGCCGCATTTTCGGAAACGTCAATTATTCTTCCGCGCACGAATGGCCCGCGGTCATTCACCCGCACCAATATGCTGCGGCCATTATCAAGGTTAGTAACTTTCACGATGCTTGGCAGCGGCAGGGTTTTATGTGCAGCGGTATATTCGCCTTTATCGAACACTTCACCATTTGCGGTGCGTTTCTTGTGGAATTCATCGCCATACCATGAAGCAAGGCCCACCTGCTTATAATCCGGCTGGATCTGCGGGTAATATGTGGTGCCATCAACCGCGTAAGCTTCGCCTATCTTCAGGCGCGGTTCTGGGGTAGGGGCGCATGAAAGCTGAAAGCACAAAGTGCTTAAAGCGCTCATAAACAATATTCTTTTAAAAACTACTCTCAAACTTCCCTGATTTGATTTCAAGGCCACTAGTAAGCCCTCTAAAGAGCCAACTGTCAACCCGTAAACTTACTTTAATCTATCTGCGATCAGGCCGATTGATGTTGCAAAATATACGGAATTGTTCCAGTTGAGGATCTTTTTATAATTATCGAACACTATATATACGTTGGTTTTGTCATAATCATAATCAAGCCCGATGACCGATGCATCAACAGTTGGTGAATTGGCAAGTGGCTCGCCATTGGCATATTTCACGCCCATCTTGCGCCAGCTTGAAAGCGGCATGGTGATTTCTTTGCCTAAATATTTGCTGTTGAAGCCTGCCGGCAGTTTAACTTTTTTTCCCCATGGTGCGCTGCGCTGCCAGCCGATAGAGCTTAAATAATTCGCAGCTGATGCAAGTGCATCACCATTATTATACCAAATATCTTTCCTGCCATCGCCGTCATAATCGTATGCATATTTCAGGAATGTTGATGGCATGAATTGTACCTGCCCGAATGCGCCTGCCCATGAACCTTTGAAATTCGCCTTATCAATATGGCGTTGATCAAGAATTGTCAGGCAGTTCATTAACTCAGTTGCAAAAAATTCCTGGCGCCTGCCTTCATATGCAAGGCTCGAAAGCGAATCCACCAAATCATATTTCCCCATCACTTCACCGAATGATGATTCCACCGCCCACAAGCTTACCAGAATTTCCTTCTGCACGCCGAAGCGTTTTTCAATATCGGTTAATATCATATAATTCTCTTTCAGTTTTTCTCTCGCGCGGGCGATCCTTTCCGGCGTTACGGTTCTGGCTTTATAATTTGCAAAGCCAGGGCCTTTTTTACGTTCCGGCTGTTTGCGATCCAGCACAACAACATTAGGAATGAACTGGGCATTATCGAATGCCTCATGAATAGTTGCGTCGCTCACGCCTTTTTGACTGGCGCGCGCACGCATATCTGCGATAAATTTAGCATACTCTTCCTTATTATATCTGATTCCGTTATTGTCGGAGCAAGAAAATAGGGCTTGTGATAAAGCAAATAGTATCAATAATTTTAAGAACTGGTTTTTCATTTGTTTGATGACAGATATTATAAAAGATTTAATTAAGGGTAAAGTTAGCGATCCTGCAACGGGAAAGAAACTTTCCATTCCGATTAAAAAGATTTTGATCGATAGCGGTGTGATAAATCAGATAGCGCCATTCTGCGAAAAACACTCTCTTGGCAAACGTGCTGCCATAATAAGTGATGAAAACACCCATCTTGCAGCCGGCGCAGAGGTTGAGCGCCATTTAAGCCTGAATCATTTTGAAGTGTTCTCGATTGTCATGCCTGCCGACCTAAATGCTGACGATGCGAATGTTGAAGCTTTGATGCCTTATATATCATCATCTGATTTTGCTATTGCGGTTGGCAGTGGCACGATTTCTGATCTTACAAAATATGTTACTCACAAGCTCGGCAAGGAATATATCTGTGTGCCAACGGCGCCATCAGTGAATGGTTATTCTTCTGCCAATGCATCAATAGAGATCAACGGCATCAAAAAAACTTTGCCCGCGCATCTGCCGCTTGCAATATTCATGGATATCGATGTTCAGGTGCAGGCGCCATATCGCCTGATAGTTTCCGGCCTGGGTGATGCGCTGGCACGCACCACCGCACAGGGCGATTGGCTGATGAGCCATCTGCTTCTTAACACGCCATATAACCAATTCGCATTTGATATTTTGAAGGAAGATGAAGAAAAGCTTTTCGCCAACGCTGAAAAACTTCTGCAGAATGATTATGAAACCATTCTTTCACTCTGCCGCCTTTCGATATTATCAGGCCTTGGTATGTATATTTGCGGCGGCTCATATCCCGCAAGTCAGGGCGAGCATTTGATTCACCATTATATGGAAATGATGTTCGAAGGCAAATATCCACACACTTTCCATGGCGAGCAGATTGCTGTTACTTCCATAACATCTGCAAGGCTGCAGGAAGAAGTTCTGCTGATCGATCACCTGCAGATCAATCCTACATATTATTATGAAAAACCGTTACTCACACATTTCGGGGCAGAGAAGGGCACGCAGTTTTTAGCCGAAGTTGAGAAGAAGGAAATCTCTGCCGATAAAGCAAAAGAAATAAATGCAAGGCTTGCAAAAGAATGGCATGAAATAAAGAAGCAGATACTTGCTATCCACATTCCTTCCAAGGCGCTTGAAGATATAATCAAAAAGATCAAAGGCCCATATACATACAAACATCTTGGCTGGCAGCACACCGATTATCAGGCGGCCATTACCCACAGCCTTTACACTCGTGACCGCTTTACTTTCCTTGATCTGGCAATGATAGCCAAAAGAGAGATATAACAGCTTTTGACTGTTGTTTATTAGATATAAATCTAGGTGCCAAGTAGTAATTTAGACTTGATTTTCCTGACTAACTTAAAGAGGTAACCGGCGTTTTTATAAGTAAGCGTTTACCCTTTAATTCTATATTTGAATCAGGTAGCAATGTATATTCATTTTTAACTTCATATTTCATGCCGATATTGTCGAAATAATCGCAAATGTCATTTACTCGCATGACAGCAACATTAACAGGCCTTGCGCCCTTATTTATAAAATAACTAACTTCATGTAATACCTCCTCGTTCAAAAGAGGATAATCGTCATGTTGTTTATTATCTCCATCATTCAGGAAAGCTACAGTAAAACGATCAGGCTTCAAAGTGATGCGGGCATATGTGCCGTTACGGTTTTTGCCAAAATTCTTTTCATTCATTTCTTCTATGAGATGCGAAAGAACTATCCCATGCTCTTCAATTTCTATTCCCATTAATACCCCCGTTGTATATTTTATTGGATGGTACTTTAACAGATAGGCTCAGAATAACAATAACTTATTCGGATCAGGTTCTAAGCGCCCAAAAGTGGAGGTGCATCTGGCGTTATCGTAATGCCAGGCTTATTGCCACCGAAAGATGATTTCTTAGGTTCAATAGGTTTGGTCAGCGTGCTTCTATCCAGCTTGCCGCCTTCGATGATGGTTTTTATCTCATCACCATTCAACGTTTCAAATTCTAATAATGCAGCGCCAAGTATATGAAGCTTATCCAGATGCTCATTCAATATCTTCCGGGCATAATCATGCGCTTCATTGATAAGGTTCTTCACTTCCTCGTCGATCTTTTTCAGCGTTTCTTCGGAAACGCTTTCTTTCTTGCCAAGGCTGTAACCAAGGAATGGGTTTTCCTCACCTTCGCCATAGAACACTGCGCCAACTTCATCACTCATGCCCCATTTCTTCACCATGCTGCGGGCGATATTGGTTACGTATTGAATATCGGAAGAAGCGCCACTGGTAACGCGGTCATAACCGAAGATGATCTCTTCAGCTACACGTCCACCCATTGCCATTGCCATGTCAGATTTCATTTTCTGGCGGGTTACGGAATATTTATCCTTCTCTGGTAACCTCATCACCATACCAAGCGCACGGCCACGCGGGATAATGGTTGCCTTGTGGATAGGGTCACAGCCCGGCGCAAATATGCCAACAATGGCGTGGCCTGCTTCATGATAAGCTGTCAGTTTTTTCTCCTCATCGTCCATCACCATAGATTTGCGTTCAACGCCCATCATCACTTTATCTTTTGCATATTCCATCTCACGCATGGTCACGGCTTTTTTATTTTTACGCGCTGCGATCAAGGCAGCTTCGTTACATAGGTTTGCAAGGTCAGCACCCGAAAAGCCTGGTGTTCCGCGCGCTACAACCTTTGTATCAACATCTGGTGCAACCGGTATTTTGCGTAAGTGAATATTCAGAATTTTTTCACGGCCATTCAAGTCTGGCAGAGGCACCACCACCTGACGATCAAAACGACCGGGGCGGAGCAGGGCAGGGTCAAGCACATCCGGCCTGTTCGTCGCTGCGATTATTATAATTCCTTCTTGCGGCTGGAAGCCATCCATCTCAACCAGAAGCTGGTTCAGCGTCTGTTCGCGTTCATCATTACCACCACCCATACCGGCACCACGATGGCGGCCAACAGCATCAATCTCATCAATGAACACGATACAAGGAGCAGATTTACGCGCCTGATCAAACATATCACGCACACGGCTGGCACCAACACCAACGAACATCTCAACGAAATCAGAACCTGAAATACTGAAGAACGGCACGCCGGCTTCACCTGCTATAGCGCGCGCAAGTAATGTTTTACCAGTTCCCGGATGGCCGGAAAGCAGAACACCTTTTGGTATACGCCCGCCAAGTGCGGTGAATTTTTTCGGGTCTCTCAGGAAATCAACTATCTCCTCAACTTCTTCTTTTGCCTCATCAACGCCGGCAACATCATCAAATTTTACTACGCCATCTTTTTCAGTAAGCATACGCGCTTTTGATTTGCCGAAACCAAATGCGCCGCCACTACCATTTTTGCCACCACCCATCTGGCGCATCATGAAGAACCATAGACCAACCAGAAGCAGGATAGGGAATGCACTTGCTATCAGGTTAATAAAAAAGTTCCCGGAATTATCCGGCGGCGTTACTTCGATTTTAACACCAGCCGTATTCAAACGGTCGATCAGGTTAGGATAATATGGGCTGTAGGTGCTGAACTTGTTGTTATCAGTCAGAACACCATAAATATTATTATCGCCCTGAATGCGCACCGAAGCTACCTGGCCTTTATCAACATCATCAAGGAATTCAGAGAAACTCATATTAGGTTTCTGCTGTTCATTGTTCATCATTTCATAGACCGCGCCTATAGCAACGATGATGATCAGCCAGATGATTATATTTTTACCGAAGTTCATATGATTATATTTTACAGTTTAATTTATTGGAATGCCATAATTATATAGGCAGATATAACTGCCATTTCAAGCTAAACCCATAGTAATTGGCTGATATGGAATATTATTCGAAACTTATTGAACCCTTGTCACTTCGGCTGATTTTTATCCCTTGCAGGGAAAGTGCCTTAAGCTTGCCGTTGATAAGTTCATTATCAAGGTTTTTAATGCTATCCATGCGAACATCTTTTTTCGTTTTTGAATATTTTTTTACCAGTTCCCGCAATATTTTTAGGCGGATCTCATTATGCAGATCGGCATAGGTTTTTAGAGAAAAACTTGCGCCGCCCTTTTTTTCTTTTACCAGTTTTTTGGCAGCCTTATTTTTTTCAGTTTCTATGAAATCACGCGCGCGATCTAAATTATCCAGCACGCCTGAAAGGCGTTTCAGAATCGTCTGGTAATCAGAAAAGCCTTCCAGCGTTTTGCGGATATTATTGCGGGTGAATTTTGTATCCTTATTACTGGGGTCTTCAACCCATTGGATCTTATTTTTTACCAGGATTTCTTTTAATTCCACTTTTGTATTTTTCAGCAGTGGGCGATAAAGTTTCAATTTATAACCAGTAACATTCAATTCATTAGCAGGTTTAATACCTGTCAGTCCATCAAGTCCAGAACCACGCTCTAATCTCATAAGGAATGTTTCGATATTGTCATCCAGGTGGTGTGCTGTCAGAACTGCTTTGATCTTATTCTTTTTGCAATATTCCCCGATCAGGCGGAATCTTGTCTCGCGCAGATATTCTTCAATATTCGCTTTTGGGATAGGTTGTTTGTTGGTTAGTATGGTGCAGGCAATATCGAACTTATCTTCGATATATTTCTTAACCTGCTTTGCCTCTTTGGCAGAATCTTTCCTAAAAGCATGATCTACAATAATACCCTGAACCGGGATCTTTGCCGCGTGACACAAAAAACAAAGGGCAGTTGAATCACTGCCCCCTGAAATCGCTATCGCTATTTTTTGTTTTCCGTTTAAGCCAAGCTCTTTAACTGAATGTTTGAAACTTTCAACTAAAGCGTTGGCCACTTAAATATAATTACTGGTTAACAACAGTAACTGCGCGACGGTTTTTGCTCCAGGCTTCTTCGTTAGAGCCAAGGAATTCTGGGAATTCCTTACCGTATGAAATTGTAGTGATACGCGTTGCAGGAACACCTTTAGAAACCAGGAAGTTTTTAACTGCAGTTGCACGTTTTTCACCAAGCGCAAGGTTATATTCCCTTGTACCTCTTTCATCGCAGTGACCTTCAACAGTCACGTTAGTTGCGTTGCCAGAAAGCCATTGAGCTTGTTTAGTAAGAGTTGCCTGCGCTTCAGAAGAAAGTGTTGCGCCATTGAAATCAAAGAAAACCCTGTCACCAGCAGTAGCAACAAGCTGTTCCTGAGCAGAAGTGTTAACGCCAGGAAGTGCTTCGCTGTTAACATCAGCAGCACCTTGTGCAGGTGGCATAGTGTTATCCATCGACTCGTCTTTCTTTTTGCTGCACGCGCCAGTTGCTGCAAGCGCTGCGGTTAATGCTACTAGTGTTAATAGTTTTCTCATTTTGATTACCGTGAATTTTGTTGTTAACGAATTTTCTAATAAATCAATAAAATAGTAAGTCAACATAATTTGTCCATAGGGAATATCAAATTTAAAGCCACCTGTGGTTTTTTTATATGGCATGGTGCTAAACTGCTAGATCTTCTATCAGTCCGGCAAGTTTTTTGTCAGAATCAGGATTGCCGGCCTTTTTCGCCTTTTTTGCTGCTTCAATCAGTGAGTTTGGCAGTTTAAAGAAATTCTCCAGGCGATATGCAAGATTTTCCGGTGTAAATGAAGGTTCCGGCGTAACCCAGCCAGCACCCAAATCTTCATAGGCATTAGCATTTATCATCTGGTGATCATCTTTCGAATTCGGCAGCGGCACCATAATTGCAGGTCTGCCTGCAACACCAACTTCCGCTAGTGAAGAAGCGCCGCTTCGGCATATCACTAAGTGACAACTGGCCATACGATTAGGCATATCAGTGAAGAATGGCGAAATATCGGCATTAACACCAAGTTTTTCATATATGCCGCGTACATTATCTATATCTTCCTTGCGCGTCTGCTGGTCGATGCGGATTCGTTTCAGATATTCCTTCGGCAGTAATGCTATTGCCTGCGGCACAACTTTTGCAAAAACTGATGCCCCCTGGCTGCCACCAGTCACTAATATATGCAATATCGAATCTTCATTGAAATCAGGGTAGGGGAAATCACCGATGGCTCGAATAAGCGGCCTTGTCGGGTTGCCGACATAAGCCGTTTTCTTCGCGCCACTCTCCGCAAGGTACATAACATCTGGAAAGCCCGTTGCCACCAGATCAACTTTCCCCGCGAGCATTAAATTTGCCTTGCCCATCACAGAATTCTGTTCGTGGATAACGGTTTTTATTTTCTTTGAGATCGCGGCATAAAGTGTAGGGAAGCTTGGGTAACCACCAAAACCCACCACACATGAGACTTTATATTTTTTTATCAGCCTTTTTGCGATGAAATAGCTTTTTGCCTGACTCAATGCGCCTAATATTTTCGCTTTCAAATTACCATATGGATATCTGACCGGAATGAATTCATATGATATATGTTCATTCGGGCCCAGATATTTTTGCGTGCGGGAATCTGTCACCAGCACAACTCTATATCCGCGTTTATACATTTCCTCGCCCAGTGCGAGTGCCGGGAATATATGTCCGCCAGTGCCGCCAGCAGCAAGGAATATAGTTTTTTGTTCGGTAGAGTCGTTCATATTTCTAATGGCCGAATTTCTTTTTCGTGAATGATAATATCATTCCCACTACCAGCGAGACCGACATTATCGATGAACCGCCATAACTGATGAATGGTAATGTCATACCGGTGTTTGGCAGTAGATTCGTTGCAACGCCCATATTCACCACCGCCTGGAAGAATAGCTGCATTGTCAGGCCCGTAACTGCCAGCAGCGTGAATAGGTCATTATCATTATATGCGCGGTAGATGCAGCGGAATGTTATGAAGCCATAGATAGCAATGATGCCCAGGCAGAAAAGTAGGCCAAATTCCTCACCCGCAACCGAGAAGATGAAATCCGTATGCGCATCAGGAAGGATCTGTTTCACCACACCTTCACCCGCACCAGTACCAAAAACTCCACCATTATGGAACGCCTCCAGAGATTTTTCCGTCTGATAATTATCACCGGCTTCAGAAGTATTGAAAAATGTATTGATGCGGTTCTGTACGTGCGGCAGATAATGATATGCACCGAATATGCCAATCACCCCGGCAATGCCCATCCCGAGTATAAGAATAATATTCAGGCCGCCGATGAACATTTGCGCGCCCCATATAACACCCATGGTCAGTGTCATACCGAAATTTGGCTGGCGTATCAGCAGCACGGAAATTATGCCAAATATAATTGTGGCAATTGTAAATCCCGGGAATTGCTTATCGGTGTTTCGTTTTGTGAGTAGCCATGCGGTCAGCACGGCAAAAAAGGGTTTTAAAAGTTCCGATGGCTGGATCGAAATTCCGGCAAGATATATCCAGCGTTTTGCACCTTTGGTTTCAAACCCTGCAACATCAACGCCAATTAATAATATAAAAAATATCACGAAGCCGAGCACTGAAAGCCTGCGCGTTGTCACCGGATCAAGGAATGATATGGCCGAAATTATCGTCACCCCCATAATAACATATAATATCTGCTTCTTTATGAAGTGGAAATAGGTCAGGCCGATACGCTCAGCAACGGTCGGGCTTGCGGCCATCACCAGCATCACGCCAAGCACCAGAAGCAGCGCGATTCCCGCTACAATATATTTATCGAGGGTCCACCACCATGTGTATACAATATTCCCTCTGCGAGTTAATTTCATAAAATTTGAACTATTATGCCTTTTCTTAATGGATTTTTCGGGTATTTAATTCATATATTCCAATAAAATCCAACAAATATTACATGGCAGAAATTGGTAAAGTCAGTCCATTCAAATTTACTATAGTCCGGTTTATTATACTATTTAGTATATTGATAGTTGCCGTTAATACAGTAATCATCATATATCGTGGCATAAACCGCTATCAGAAGGAAATCAACACCGAAAAAGATAGTATCGAAAGCATTACGCGTGCCATCGGCGATCATACCGAACAAACATTCCTGGCAGTTGATGTGGTGCTGAAAAGGGCGGTTGAGAAACATCGCCTGAACTTGTTGTTTGGCGACAACCTTCAGCACGATACAGAAAACAACATCATTTCATGGGTGGATGAAACCCCGCAAATCTCTGCGATGTTAATGACCAATGAATATGGTGAAATCAAAGCCATATATCGAAAAACAGGTTACAAGCTATGGATGGAAGGGAAAGATTTCGTCAACCAGGAAGAATATTTCAAACATCACATAGATGATGTTGATACGCTTTATGTCGGCAGGCAGGAGAGCTACATCAAAAACCACAGTGGTTTTGTGGTGTTGAGCCGCAGGCTCGAAAAGCTCGATGGCAGTTTTGATGGCATCATCGTTGCAGTGGTTAATATCGATTATCTTCTCACTTTCTTTAACTCGCTTGAAAAAAGTACACGCACAAAAATAGTTCTAAGCCATATACCTGATGGTGCAAAAATATATGATCCATTCTCAACTGATGAGCAGCAGGATTCCGACCAGTTCAATGAAAAATATACTTTCAGCAGTAACTTTCGTCAGGATAACACTCCGCCGAAAGTTGTCATAATCAAGGCCACAGGTGTCAGTGATAATAAACTTCGCATATATTCATTCCTTGATGTTCCGGAAGTGCAGATGCAGGTCGCGCTGATCTTCCATGGCGATGATATATTGCGTAACTGGAATTCCGAACGTGTCAGTGATGCCGTGCTATATGTCATCTTCCTGTTGTTCGTTCTGGTGGTTGCATTCTTCTCGATAGAGATGGCGCGCAAAGTTTCAAAACTGCGCCAGTCAGAAAAGCGTGCTTTGGCGGCCAGTAAGGCCAAATCTGATTTCCTTGCAAATATGAGCCATGAGCTTCGCACACCACTTAATGCCATCATCGGCTTCTCTGAAATGCTTCTCACCGAATATTTCGGCAAGGTGAATGATCGCCAGAAGGAAAGGCTGCGTGATATTCACGGCTGTGGTAATCATCTTCTGTCACTCATCAATGATATCCTTGAATTCTCCAAAGGGCAGGCCGGTAAGCTGGAGATCAGGCCGGAAGAAGTTGCCGTCAGCCGTATCATCACCGAAGTTATCCGCATGTTTGATGAGAAGGCGCGCCGTGAAGGCATTAACCTTATCGTCAATGCATCAAAAAATCTGCCGCATATATTTGTCGACAAGCGTAAGATCAAACAGATTTTGATCAACCTGATCTCTAACTCGATCAAGTTCACCGAAAAAGGCGATGTTATCGAAGTCAGTGCGAAAGAGATGGATAATGGTGAATTCATTTTTGTGGTGAAAGATAGCGGTATCGGCATGAAGGAAGAAGATATACCAAAAGCCATGACGGCGTTTGGTCAGGTGCATCAGGATAAATCAATCGGTGGCACGGGCCTGGGTCTTCCGCTCTGCAAGCTTTTTGCTGAGCTGCATGGCGGTACGCTAACGGTTAAAAGCGCGCTTGGCAAAGGTACTGAAGTGACGGTTATATTACCGAAGAAAGTTATTATTCGTGAAAAGATCGAGATACATTGATTTTTCTTAAAAAGAATAACTCTGGGTTGTATATAATGAACTTATGAAAGCCAGTAATAAAACCCTAAAGCTAAAGATCTTATTACCCTATATATTCATCAGTTTAATCCTGCTTGGCGGATTAATATACCTGCAAAAACAAAATGACACCGGCATCGCACTGCTGATAGCGCAGATGCTTATATTATGCACCGTTATCTATATACTGGTTGATAAGCATATAATCTCGCGCCTGAACGCATATAAAACCACCTTGCAGGAACGTGAATCAGGTAAAAAGAACTTTATCACCATCGAAGGCGGTGATGAGCTTTATGAATTGTCACTTAGCTTTAATAAACTTTTTGAAATCTATGATCAGAATGAGCGTTTGCTGAGTGAATCTGAGCATTCGCAACGGGAAAGAAATGAGATCATAATTCACGGCGTTGAGGCGAGTCAGATAGGTCTGTGGGATTGGAACCTGGCAGATAATAATATCTGGTATTCACCGAACTTTAAAGGCTTGCTGGGATATGGGGAAAATGAACTCACCTCTGACACTCTGATCATGGAGCGCATGGATAATAATGATCGTATCCAGTTTGAAAAATTAATAAAGGAAGCCATAAAGAATGGCGATAATTTCGAAAGGCTTTCCAGATTCTATCATAAAGATGGTTCAATAAAATATATCATCAGTCGCGCCAAGATAATAACCGATGGCGGCAAGGCGATCAGGGTTGTCGGCTCGCACAGTGATGTTACCGAGCTGCAAAAGGTTATCGAGACCAACCGCCTCTATACAAAAATGCTTGAACGCCAGACCACTGAACTTGAGAAGGCCAAAAATATCGCTGAGAGCGCTACGAAATTAAAATCAGATTTCCTTGCGAATATGAGCCATGAGATCAGAACACCGATGAACGGCGTTGTGGGCATGGCGAACCTGCTCGCAAAAAGTGAGCTTGATGCCGAGCAGAAAGGTTATCTTAATACTATGATCCGTTCTGCAGAAAACCTGCTTGAGATCGTCAATGATATCCTCGATTTCTCCAAGATTGAAGCCGGCAAGGTTTCCCTTGAATCGGTTCCTTTTGATCTTCAGCTTCTCATCGAAGATGTTGCCGACATGGTCGCTTATAAAGCGCAGGAGAAAAAGCTCGATCTGCTTACTCGCTTTTCGCCGGATACCCCGCGCTATGTCATTGGTGATCCTGCGCGTATCAAACAGATATATATTAACCTTATCTCTAATGCGCTGAAATTCACCGATAAGGGTTATATCTCTATCGATATGCGCCCTTTCGAAATTGCCGGTGAGCATATAATTGTAAAAGGCTCGGTAAAAGATACCGGCATTGGTATCGCGCGTGAAAAGATAGATGGCATCTTTAATAAATTCGCCCAGGCCGATTCCTCAACCACACGCAAATATGGCGGCACAGGCCTTGGTCTAGCCATCTGCCGCGAACTTGCTGATATGATGGGTGGGTCGATCGGGGTTGAATCTTCACCAGGTGCTGGCTCTAATTTCTGGTTCAATATAAAATTGAAGATAGACCGCTCTGCAAGGAACAGGAATATTCCTGATCTTGCGGCCTTGAGTGGTCTGAAGCTTCTGATTGCAGATGACAACATCGCTTCGCAGAATGTATTTGTTGAACAGGCCGAAAGTTTTGGTGCCAAGATCATCACCGCAAACAGCATGCGCAATATCAAAAATATTGTGGATGATATAACCGGTAAATATGTCAACATAGATGCTGCCATCATTTCTCTGATTGAAATGAACAGTAACGATATAGCCGATATCGCAAACGTGCTTCAAAAGCGCTATCCTAACATTATCCTGATCTATGTTTCAGCCGTGCCTTATAAAGGCGAGAAGCACGAAGTGGAGGAGGCTGGTTATAAAGGTTATTTTACAAAACCTATACATTTTGATGCACTGAAAAACGGCATAGCGAAACTTGTTTCAGCAACAAGGAATAAAGAGCCGGTTCCATTTGTTACCACCTATAGTTTTAAAGAGGATGAAAGCGTCCGCAAAGGTGATGCCCAGAAACTTGAATCAATGAAGGGCAGCGATGTGCTGATCGTTGATGATAATGATGTTAACCGCGTTGTAATGCAAAAGATCCTGGAGAAATATGGCTTTAATATTCAGGTGGCTAAAGATGGTGGTGAGGCTGTAAGCCTTGTAAAACGCAAAAAGTTTGATGCCATATTCATGGATTGCCAGATGCCTAATATGGATGGCTTTGAAGCCACCCGCATTATTCGTGAGATAGAAAAATCTAATCGTCAGCAACGCACGCCAATAATAGCGATCACGGCAAATGCTCTAAAAGGTGATAGTGAGCGCTGTATCGCCGCCGGTATGGATGATTATATGGCCAAGCCGGTTCAGGTTTCTGAGATGGAAGGAAAGCTTATCAAGTGGCTTAATTAGTTTTTTCTAATTTCACTTTATCAAAAAGTTTCAGGAAATTTGCGGTAGTTTTTTCCGCCAGCTCATTAAGAGATATTCCTTTTAGTTCTGCAATAAATTCGGCAGTTATGCGCGTGTATGCCGGCTCACAAGTTTTGCCACGGAAAGGAATTGGTGCCAGGAAAGGTGAATCAGTTTCAACCAAAAGCCTATCCATCGGGATAATATTTTTCACAGTATTGCGCAGATCTTCAGCATTTTTGAAGGTTACAATCCCGGAGATCGAAACATAAAAACCTAATTCCATGCATTTTTTCGCCATTTCTGCTGTGCCGGTGAAACAGTGCAGCAAGCCTTTTAGCGGCTTTTTGCTCATGAAATCTTTTAATATATTATATGTATCTTCTTCCGCATCACGCGTATGTATTATCACTGGCAAGCCGCTTTGTGATGCCGCCTCCAAATGAATGATAAAACTTTCCTTCTGCTTTTCGCGATCAGAATGTTCGTAATAATAATCCAGGCCCGTTTCACCAATGCCGATTGTTTTTTTGCGGCCCGCATATTCCAAAAGTTTTGTGAGCAACTCATCATTTGTCATCACTGGTTGTGGGGCAACTTTCCTTTCACTTTTGCTATCATCATGGTCCTGGCAGTGTTTGTCGGAATCATGCGGATGAATCCCCACCGATGCATAAACACTCGGATAAGTTTCAGCGATTTTATATATGTCTTCAAATTCACTCAGGCGCGTGCATATGCTCTGCATTACGCCAATTCCAGCCTTATGCGCGCTTTCAACAACTTCTGGCACACGGTCTTTCAGCCCCTCATAATTCAGATGGCAATGCGAATCTACGATAAAAATATTATCTGACATAAGTTATTGTTAATTCTTTGTTAACCTTTATCTAGTATAATAATAAGCATATTTAAACAGGAAACATAAATTTCTGGTGAATAATGGGCATAATTTCTAAAGAGCAAAAACTTGGTTCAGCAACTATCACAACTCGTCTGTTTTCAAGTTTGCATTTCAAAGGTGAGATTTTGCATCATCAATTCTGGCCGGGGTTCAGCAGCGGAACTTTAAAGCAACTAAGTAGTTTTACAAAAGATTTGTATGAG
The DNA here is from genome assembly GCA_048498735.1 of Pseudomonadota bacterium. Lineage (GTDB taxonomy): Bacteria > Pseudomonadota > Alphaproteobacteria > Rickettsiales > UBA8987 > JAMHZE01. The sequence continues at coordinate 239,251 of JBEHXK010000001.1, read as the reverse complement.
GAAATGGCAGATGTAACAGGTCTTGCACCAGATAAGAATATTGTAGTTAAATATGTGCCTTATTCTACCGGTGTTAGTTATAGCGTTTCTTTAAATAAAGTTTCAGTAAATGGCAGTAGCAATGTTATTGAAAATAATGATTCAGCGCAGCTAAAAAAATTGCATCCAGAAGGCATTCCAGATTTATACATGTCATTGATATGTACACTTCCTATAAGTGAACAAATGAAAAAATTAAGGGCTTTGGAGCCTCATGAGGAATCGCACCGCAGGTTTGATTTTGGTGCATTAACACAAGCGGTTTTAAATCATCCTGATTTTGATATTTATAAACATCATGTTGAATATATAGCAGATAGCTATAGTGGAATATTTGCAAAACAGGAAATTGTGGATGACTTTAAAGCCATTAATGAAAGGCAAAAGGCCAGGGAGTCTATGAAGGCTTTTTGGCACCCTGTTGATAGGTTGATGTATGATGCATCAATGAAAGCGGATGCAAAAAACCATCCATCTTTTGATAACCGTGTTTATGCGCTTGAACATAACGTATATGCAGATGCGGTGCTTGAAAATATTGATAAGTGCAAAGATTTACAGAAGAAGGGACAAAGATTTAATTCATGGACAGATTTTGTTGATAATAAAGATCGATATCTTGATCTGCAGGCTCAAGCCAGTTCGTGGCTAAAAAACTAGATGACTTTAACTTTATCCGCTTCAGGTAAAACTTCAATACGAGGGAAAACACCTTCGGGTTTCGGCAGAAATTCGCCTGTTTTCAACTTGTCTTTCAGGTTCGCGAATTTACGTTTATCAGCAGGCACCGCCAATTGATCGAGCAGTTTGTTCGCTGCAACCGGGCAATAAGGCTGCAACAATATCGCTATCTTCCTTGCCACTTCTGCAAGATTATATAACACACCGCCCATCTCATCCAGTTTGCCTTGCTTTTTCAATTCCCATGGTGCCTTGCGATCAACATATTCATTGCCTTTATTTCCAAGGGCAACGATCTCATCAATTGCATCATGATATTGGAAATTATTCATCGCGGCCTGGATTTTTTTGAAATGTTCTTCCCAACCAAAATCTTCTATCTCAAATGGTTCAGGCACTCTTGATTCTGAATTTTTTGCGATCATTGAAAGTGTGCGCTGCGCCAGATTACCAAAGTTATTCGCCAGATCTGCATTTACAGTTTCAACAAGTTTCGTGCGGCTTAAATCACCATCATTACCAAACGGCATCGCTTTCAGCAGGAAATAACGCGTCTGTTCCAACCCGTAATTCGCAAGCAGATCAGCAGGGGCGATAACATTACCGAGTGACTTACTCATTTTTTCACCTTCAACTGTCCACCAGCCATGCGCGACTATCTGCTTTGGTAGCGGTAGGTCAGCAGCCATCAGGAATGCCGGCCAATATATAGCATGGAAACGGATTATATCCTTTCCAACCACATGGAAAACTGAATCATCTTTCCAGAATTCTTTGAACTTTTCCGAATTCACATCCGGATAACCAACTGCTGTTAAATAATTTGCCAGCGCATCGATCCAGACATACATCACATGCTTTTCATCGTTAGGTACTTTTATGCCCCATGAAAAATTCGTGCGTGAGATCGATAGATCTTTCAAACCGCGCTCAACGAATTTTACCACCTCGTTATAGCGCGCTTTAGGGATGATGAAATCCGGGTTGTCCTTATAGAATTTCAGCAGTTTGTCCTGCCATTTTGAAAGATCAAAGAAATAGCTTTCCTCTTCGATCCACTCAACATCAGCACCTGTCGGGGCCTTGCCGCCAACAAGTTCGCCTTCCTGGTAATAAGCCTCATCACGCACCGCATACCAGCCTGCATATTTATCAAGATATATATGGCCGTTAGCTTTCAGTTTTTCCCAAAATGCCTGGGCAGCTTTTTTATGCCTTTCCTGTGTGGTACGAATAAAATCATCATTTGAAATATTCAGCAGATTTTCAGAGCCTTTCACATTCACCAGCGCCTGGAAGCGTTGTGATACATTATCCGTGAATGCCTGCGGCTCGGTGCCTGCAGCCTTTGCCGCCTTATCGATCTTCTGGCCGTGTTCATCAGTTCCGGTCAGGAACATAACATCTTCACCATTCAGGCGGTGGAAGCGCGCCATAACATCGCACGCGATCGTGGTGTATGCATGGCCAAGGTGAGGCGAGTCATTCACATAATAGATCGGCGTGGTGATATAAAAACTTTTCATATATTTCTTTAATTTGCGGCAGTTATTACTATAAACTTTATCATATGTCCATTGCTATAACAGAGCAGAATATGCAGGCGGAAGAGGGAATATACTCGGTTTCCCAGATATCCGGCCTGATCCAGAACACGTTAAACGGCCAGTTTCCGCGGGTGGCGATAAAAGGCGAGGTGAGCGGCTGTAAGATCGCGCCATCTGGGCATGTTTACTTTAATTTGAAAGATGAAGGTGCGGTGCTGAACGCCATATGCTGGCGCGGAACATTTGCCAAGATTCCGTTCAAACTCACTGATGGGCTTGAGGTAATCATTTATGGCGGCATAACAACTTATCCCGGCAAATCTGCCTATCAGGTGATCTGCAGCGATATCAAGCAGGAGGGCTTAGGTGCACTCATGGCCATGCTTGAGGAGCGCAAAAAGAAGCTCGCGGGCGAAGGCCTGTTCGATCAATCTCGCAAACGTGCAATTCCATTCATGCCTAAATGCGTGGGCGTTATAACCTCACCAACCGGTGCCGTTATCCGCGACATACTTCACCGTATCTCAGAGCGTTTTGGCATTCATGTTCTGGTTTATCCTGTGCCTGTGCAGGGCGCTGATTCTGCCGCTGCTGTTGCAGGTGCAATAGAATTCTTTAACGAGCTTGATAAAAACTCACCCAATAAGCCGGATATTCTGATTGTTGCGCGTGGTGGTGGTTCTATTGAAGACTTGATGCCATTCAACGAGGAGATAGTCGTTCGTGCTGCAGCCAATAGCAAAATCCCGCTTATATCAGCAGTCGGGCATGAAACTGATACCACGCTGATCGATTATGCATCGGATAAACGTGCGCCAACACCAACCGCCGCGGCTGAGATGGCAGTGCCTGTAAAGGCTGAGATCGTGCGTTACGTCATGGATCTGAAAACCCGCCAATATACCGCAATAAATCGTTTGTTTGAAAATCATTCGAAATTAATGTCGGCGTTAAAACAAGCGCTGATCTCGCCAAAACAAATGCTGCAGAATATCTCTCAACGTCTTGATGATATGCTGGAAAGGATTAATAACTCTGCAGCCTTTCTATTGAAATCAAAACAATCGGAATTGAAAGCGATCCAGCTTCCCCCGTCGCTTCCAACCAATCTCATCAAACAAAAAGAAAAAGAGCTGCAGTCATACAAAGCTCTGCTTGAAAGCTATAATTATAAAAACGTGCTGAAGCGCGGCTATTCACTTGTTCATGCGAATGATGGCGCGGTAATAAAAAATGCTGCTGATATGAAGAAACAATCTTCCGCCACTATAGAATTCTATGATGGCAAAGTGCCTGTCAGTGTTAACGGTTCTGAACCAACGCAACAAAAAGCTCCAAAAAAGCCTAAAGCTAAAGCTGATACAAATCAGGAAAATCTGTTTTAATTATCTAGGCAGTTTATCGATCTTCGCTGCCATGATGAAATCATTAATGGTCAGCCCCTTCGCATCATGCGTTGTAAAAATTAACTTCACATAACCCCAGCCGAAACTGATATCCGGGTGATGGCCCTGTTCTTCGGCTACTTTTCCCACCTCATTAACGAAGGCAAGTGCCTGTTTGAAGTTCTTGAAGCTATAATCATTGGTTAATTTGCTATGGCTTTCTTTTATCTGCCAATCAGGCGCTTTTTCTTGTAATTCAAGGGCTTCTATCAGGGTTAGGGCTTTCTCACCCCCTGCAAAAGCGTGGCATTTCAATAAAGATAGGTCTTCATTCATGTTTTTTTTAATCATTTTGTGGTATAGAATATCTAGTGCAATTCCTATGGGGTTTTCAAGTATAATTTCTATAACAAATGAATCAATATTTTAGGTCAAATCTATATAAGTATTTAAACGATTCCATGATGGGTGGAATGAGCAGTGATAATGCAAATGTTCTGCAGGCATTTACTGCAGAAGTACTTGCCACATCTGATTCTGCCTTCCGAATCGTTAAAGATAATAGCGAGGCTTTTAAGAGGATGAGCGGCCTTGAATTCAATAACGGCCAAAACTTATTTAATTTTGTGCTGGCGGTTTATGGAAGCGATAAATCGACAGCAAAAGAGCGTTTGGATAAAATGAATATCCTTGAATCACTAATGTCGCTTGGCTATGCAACTAATAAAAAATTTAACACCACAACATTTTCCCTGGAAGAACTAGAGCGTGATAAAGTCCCAATTGTTGAAATCGCCAAAATGATTCCTCCATACACATATCAATATCACAATCTTCTAGATGACAGATATCTAGCCTTTATCGAAAAAGTTCTTGAGAATAATGCCACTTACGAAAAATCTTCTGTTAACCTTGAATTTGCTCAGCAGGGTAAGGAAGTTAAAGTTAGTAAGCTAGAGATAAAAAGAGATATTAATTATAATGACCAGCAAGATGGCAATGGTCAAAATGCGGCTCATATCATTTCAAAACTGACAGATAGTGATAACCTTGTTAAATCATGCCAGAATCATAATAATACTGTTTTTGAATATACCGATAAACTAGAAAAGCTATTCAATATGCTGCATGATGCCGGGGTTAATTTTTATACTGCCGATAAAACCAGTACTACCGCCGATGATGTAATAACCAGTTTTGTAGATAAAACCGCTAACTTATATGATACAAAGGAAGGCTCTTTCCTGAAGCGAAATCAGGTGAATGCATTATATAAGGCGATTAATCATAATGATATCGATAAGGATGCAAAAACCGCAGTTGATGATCTGTCTAGAAGCTATAAAGGCCAAAATAATCTTAGTATAATGCTTGGTGAGCTCAAGAAAAAATTTCCGGTTTATCAAACGAACATAAAGCTCAGTAAAAAAATAAAAAACTTTTCTGATTTTCAGAAAGAATATTTTAACACCTATTTCAAACCACTTGCAGAAATAAGATATACTGCCGAATTGCTAGAACATAATATCAAGGTTGATCATAACTTTGATGGTGTTGCTGGCCAAAGTGAAAAAGCACTTGATAAGGCTTTTGAAAATATAACAAAAATGTTTTCGCCTAAGGATTTTGCCCGCATAAACACAATTTATAAAAACTCAGCCCAGGGTAAATTTCCTGGTAAAAACATGGATCTACTTTCTTTAAAAAATAGTTTTACTGACCTTCGTGCAACTCAACATATTGTTAATGTTGGCCCGGATTATAGCCACAAATTGATCGAGCGCATAAAAAAGCATGAGACTGAATTTAAAGATCTGATAAATGATTTCTGTGCTATTTATAAATTTGAAGAGCGGGTGAATAAACTGCAGGAGCCTACGCGCATTTTACTTGGAGATAATAATCACTCTGCAAGAGCTGGTAATTTTTACACAGAAATAAAAAAAGATGCTTTAAAAAATGCAAATATCATGCTCGAAAAAATGGACGATTTTCGAAACTTTCTTTTTACCGAGCCTTCAATCCCTTCATTTGAAGCGCGTGATCTGGCGCAAGAATTAAGCAAACAGGAGATGGCCTTAAATAATATTATATCTCAAAAAATCTTTACTTCACTTACGCAGAACAGGAATAAGTAAATTTTCTTGCCCAAAAAATTCATTGCACTAGATTATCAGCGATGAAAGATAAATATTCCGCATTAACGGCTGATCATATTAAAAAACTCACATCTCTGGTGTGCAAATTCATTCATGATGGCTCTGCAGCTGAAAATTCCATTATCTATAAATATCTCAGGAATTATCGCCCATATAACGGCATGGTTGCAGGAAAATCTCCGCTGGTATTATTCCCTGAAACTAACGAGCAGGTTTCTGCCATCCTTAAATATTGTAATGAAAATCATATCAAGGTTTTTACCCAGGGTGGCAATTCCGGTCTGGTTGCAGGCTCAACTCCTGATTCATCAGGGCAAGGCATTGTTCTTAGTTTTGAAAAAATGAATAAAATTATAAGCGATACAAATGCACTTGCTGGCACGATAAAACTTCAGGCCGGTGTTATAATTGATAAACTAAATGAAGCACTTTCCGCGCATGACATGTTCTGTTCCATAAAACATGGTGGCACTGGTCTTGCAACAATTGGGGGTTCTGTCGCCACCAATGCTGGTGGTGCCAATGCGCTTAAATATGGCGTTACGCGGGAGCAGGTGGTTGGCCTGACTGTTGTAACCGCAGATGGTTCCATCAAAAAACTTGGCGGTAATATTAAAGATAATGGCCTGCCAATAAATCCACTGCACCTGTTCATTGGAAGTGAAGGCACGCTTGGCGTCATCACCGAAGTTGAAATAAAAATTCACCCTAAACCAAGCTCATTTGAAACGGCAATGATCGGCCTGCCGATAAATAATATCAGCAAATTTTTTGCATTGGCCCGTGCAGCATTCGCAAATGATATTGAGGCTTTTGAATTCATGGAACGCGATATTTTTAACATTTCGCGTAACAACACAGCATCTTCAAAATCTATCACAGAGAACATGGGGGTAAGTGAGGCCTATATATTATTCGAAGTTTCTTCTTCCATTGCTAATGATGAATCTTTGAAAGATCGTTTCCAGCAATTCATCATTTCTAACGAATCGCTGATAGATAAAGATCAGATCGCCCTTGCGAATAATGAAACTGATCGTGAAAAGCTTTGGGCGCTTCGTGAGCATTGCAGTGATAGCAGTGCGCAATTCTGCAATCGCGAAGGCGTGTTCTTTGATAATGCAGTTCCGCTTGATATGATCGCTGAATCGCTGATTCAAACTAAAGTGAAGTTGCAGTCCGCTTATCCCGCCGAATTCAAAGAAAATAAAATATATGCCTACGGTTTTGGCCATTGGGGCGATGGCAATATTCATTATCATGTGGTGAAGCCAGCCTCGTCAGCTGGTTTTGATATAAGATCTCAGGCGGAAAATATTGAACTCATAGTTCTTGATTATAATATAAAAACCCTCAAAGGCAGCTATTCTGCCGAACATGGCAATGGTGCCAAGCTTTCGCGGGTGGAGCAATATACTGATCCTGATATCCTCTCAAAACTCATAGAGATAAAGCGTATATTTGATCCAAACCTCATTCTCAACCCCGGTCGTGGTATTCCAAGCTTAAGATCTTAAAATAAAGCACTGATTTTTAAGTTTTATATAATTATTCGTAGGGATATGGATTCTTTATACGTATATTCATATGTCTTAAAACGAATATGGCTCAACTCCATGTTCCTTATTGAGACAAACCAAACAGGAGAGATCAATGAAAAAATTACTATTAGGCCTTGCCATATCTGCGGCTATAATTCCTGCAGCTTCCCATGCGCAGGATGCAAGCACTACCGTTACAACTGACACACCGGTAACTGATACTACAACCACTTCTTCTTCAACTTCTTCCGGCGGCACTATACATAATGATAGGGTTCAGGACAGGAGCGATAGAAGCGAGATCAGATCTGATGAGCAGCAGCTTCATCAGGATAGGGCATCTCATGATGGCCAGGGTGCCGCTGATATGCAAAAGCTTCGGCAGGACAGGCAAACTTACAGGCAGGATCGTGCTGATACCCATTCTGATATAGATCAGCGCCGTCAGCAATATTTCCAGAATCACCCTGGTGCTGAACAGAGGTTCCAGAATGCTCAACATGCACCTGATGTGAGAAGAGATGATCACGAACTTCGTAACGATCACCATGAAGATCGTGCTGATCGTCGTGAGATCCGCGATGACCGCCGTGATATACGTCAGGATCGCGAAGAGCATAATGGTCATGCAGGCCGTGATGAACGCGAGTTAAGACATGATCGTGCTGATTATCGTCGTGATGAACACGATACTCACGCAGATCGCCGTGATCGCCGTCAGGATTTCCGTCATGACGAGCACAATAATTAGTAATTTTTGCTAACTAAAAAGAAAGGCCGGTTATTTGCCGGCCTTTTTTCGTTATAGATAAAATCAATTTTATAAAATTAATTCCAGTCTTTACGCTTCTTCGGTTTAAAATCACCACGATCACGTGATTCAAATTTTTTATTCTTTCTGTCGCTGAACTCTTCACGAACTTTATCTTTATATTCGCTCGAGCGTTCCGGCCTATCGCCATCAAATTTCTTTTTGAAATCACCCCTGTCACCGCGATCTCTGTCGCCACCGCGTCCGCGATCACCGCCACGGTCACCTCTGTCTCCGCGGTCGCCACGGCCTTTAAAGCCACCGCCGCCAAAGCCACGTTTCTCACCACCTCGGTCGCCACGGCCTTTGAATTCAGGTTTTTTAGTTGCCGCTATAGCCTTGTTTATTTCGCCCGCAACATCATCGGTGCTTTTATCAGTGAATTCAACAACGAAGCCTTTTTCTGCAGTATTGAAAACTACACGGGTGATTTTTTCGCCTGATTCGGTTGTGTCATTGATAACTGCAAGAATATTCTGTGGATTGACCCAGCGGCCATATAGATTGATAAGCATAACGCCCTTATGATTGTTTAGAGTTGAAGCAATAGAGGTTTGGCTGGGAATAGCAACCTTTAATGGAGGCCGGTGACAGAATCGAACTGTCGCATGCGGGATTTGCAGTCCCGCGCATTACCACTTTGCTAACCGGCCGATAGGCAGTCATTTAGTTCATTCATGATGATAATGCAACTATAAATCTTATGCTTAGATATAAGTCATTTAGGGGTTTTTTATTATTATCGTATACAAAGATAATCGATAAAAAACCGCCATTCCCGGATTATACACTCATAACCTTGAAAGGGAATTATATGAAAAGACTATTTCTGGCTTTCGTTGCAACCACATTGGTTCTGCCTGCTGCCGTAATCGCCCAAACTGCAAAAACCACCTCTGCGGGTAACATCCACTCACATATAAGATCGGGTATCAATACTTCAAATGTCGATATGAACGCAACCACCAGCAATTCAGCAACTAATGGTGATACTGGACCGGGTCTTAATTCCGGCTCCGGCATGGTTGCAGGCCAGACAATGGGTTCTGGCAGCAATGTTGGTTCAAGCGAAAAATATTAAACAGGAGAGAAACATGAAGAAGAAAGATAATACAAAATTGATTAAAAATGTTGTTGCAGCACTGGTGATTTCAGCAGCAATTGTTCCATCGATAGTTATGGCGCAGAGCGCTTCATATGGCGTTGGTAGTGGGGTTCACATTAACGATATGAACGGCAGTACAACAACTCCGGTTTCAGGTTCCAGTTCCAGCGGCTCATCAACTTCAATCAATAATAACGGTACATATAATTCAACAGTTGGCGTTGGTTCCAACAGCGGTCTTGCAACATCTGGCACGGGGGCTAATCTAGGTGCCGGTGGTTATGTAACCCCGGGTGCATCAACGAACGGCACTGTTAGTGTTAATGGTGCAAACGGTAACACGGCTACAGGCATTAACACAACTTCGGGCAGCGGCTTTGTCAGCGCTCCGGGTTCAACCGCAACAACCAATGCAGTCTCAACACTTCCTGGCGTTAGAACAGGTGTTGGCGGTTCGTTGACAACGGATAATTCAGGTATCATGACAGGCGCACGCGGTGCTGCTGGCACAACAAGTATTCACAGCGGTACTAACACCGGAACCGGCATTTCCGGTGGAGTAGGTGTTGGTGGTGGAACAAGGGGCGGAAGTGGCGTTGGTGCAGGTGTATCTGCAGGTGGCGCAGGCGCTGCAGCGGGAGCAGGTGCGGGCGGTGGTGGCGGTCGCTAATATTTGAAGTTAATACCAACCCTGAAGGCCGGTTTTTTTAGCCGGCCTTTTTTTATGAAGAAATTATTGGTATAAGATCTAAAAATATAGAAAACTTATCTACGATAGAAAATTATAGCTGATAACCTATTAAAATATAACCATGTATAAAAAATTATCTCTTTTTGTTCTCGCTGCAACCTTGTCCACCCAGGCTCATGCCGAGATCTCACCTTCCAATTCCGGTATTAAGGATAAAGAAGGTATCATCAGCATTTCATTTGAAAATGATTTCTTTGCCAATGAAGATGATAATTATACCAACGGTTTCCGCATATCATATCTATCGCCTGAAACGGTTCCTAACTGGCTTGAACAAACCGCGGATTTTCTTCCGCTAATGGATACATCGGGTAATAAACGCTGGGGTTTTCAGATCGGTCAAAGCATATATACGCCTGCCGATATTTCTCTGAATCCACCTAATCCGCGTGATGAACCTTATGCCGGATGGCTATATGGAACCGCACTATTGATGTCGGATAACGATACAGGCCTTGATACATTCGGTGTAACCCTTGGCGTTGTGGGCCCTGATTCCCACGCTGATGATGTGCAGAGTTCGGTTCATCGCATGATGGGCTATCAGGAACCGCAGGGCTGGCGCTACCAGCTTCATGATGAGCCAGGCGTGATAGTTTCCTATGATCATAAATGGCGAAATATATTTGAAGCGAGCCCGTTCGGCCTTGGTTTTGATATCACGCCAAGCTGGGGTGCGAATCTAGGTAACGTTGATACCAGTGGTAATGTCGCTTTAATGGCGCGTTTGGGGCGTGATCTGCCATCTGATTACGGCCCGCCGCTTATCGGCACCTCTGTCGGTGGCTCTGAATTCTTCATCCCGACCAAAAAATTCGGCTGGTATTTCTTTGGTGGCATACAGGGGCAGGCGGTTGCAAGGAATATCTTCCTTGATGGAAATACCGTTGGTAACAGCCCGAGCGTTGATAAGAATATCTTTGTTGGCGGCCTGCAAACTGGTGTTGCCATCACATGGAGTGATTTCCGCCTGGCCTATACGCAAGTGTTCAAAACGCCGGAATTCAAAGGTGAGGTCAATGATGATAATTATGGCGCGATCTCTCTTTCCTGGCGATTTTAATCCCATTAAAAGTTGACAAACCATTTATTTGGCGATTAAAACCACAACCATAAATTAATGGTTCATTCGCACATGAAAAAAATTCTTATTCTTCCCGGTGATGGTATCGGCCCTGATGTAACTGCACAGGCTGTAAAGATAATTGATTACGTAAATGCGAAAGAAAAACTTTTTGAAGTTTCATATGCTGATATCGGCGGTATCGCGATTGATAATCATGGTGATCCATTCCCGGATGTAACAAAAAATGCAGCGAAAAAAGCTGATGCAATATTGCTTGGTGCAGTTGGTGGCCCGAAATGGGATGGCCTGGAATCAGCTAAAAAGCCTGAAAAAGGTTTACTTGGCATTCGTAAAGAGCTTGAGCTTTTTGCTAATATCCGCCCGGCGCTTGTGTATGAAGAACTTGCTGATGCATCAACTTTGAAAAAAGAGATTGTTGCCGGCCTTGATATAGTCATCATCCGCGAACTGACAGGCGGCATTTATTTCGGCCAGCCAAAGGGTATGAAAAAACTTTGGAACGGCGAACGCAAAGCCTGGAACACCGAAGTTTATAAATCTTCTGAGATCACGCGTATTGCAAAAGTTGCGTTCGAGATCGCTAAAAAGCGTAATAAGAAAGTTTGCAGTGTTGATAAGGCGAATGTTCTTGTTGCCTCTGAACTGTGGCGCCAGGAAGTTATCCGCGAACATCACCACCATAGCAATATGGGCGTTGAACTTTCACATATGTATGTTGATAATGCGGCAATGCAGCTTGTTCGTAATCCGCATCAGTTTGATGTTGTGGTCACTAACAATATTTTCGGTGATATCCTTTCTGATATCGCAGCGCAGCTTACAGGCTCGCTTGGCATGTTGCCATCAGCTTCTCTTGGTGATGATGCCAATAAAGGCAAGAAGTGCAATGCGCTTTATGAACCGATCCACGGTTCCGCACCTGATATAGCTGGCAAAAATATCGCAAACCCGATAGCAACCATATTAAGCCTTGCCATGATGTTCAAATACTCATTTGATATGGGCAGCCTTTCTGATAAATTGGAAGCGGCGGTTAAATCCGTTCTGGCTGAAGGCAAGCGCACTGCAGATATAATGCAGCCTGGTTGCACTAAGCTTGGCACAAATGAGATGGGTGATGCAATTCTCGAAAAATTCAAAAAGGCTGCTTAGTCTTTCAGTTGGTTTAATCATTAGTTCGCTTCTGCTTGCAGGTTGCATGGATAAGGTTCCGGGGCTGATTGATCGCGTTGATAATGATGTTCATGCTCATTATTACGATCACCAGTCGAATAAATATGAAGATATTGAAAACTCATATTCTGCGGCGCAATCTTATTGCTGCGGCCCGAATAAGAAAAATGATGATGTTAAGGCGCTTGAGCTTTATTGCCGCGCTGCAATGGCAGGTCACCGCGCCAGTATGATCGAGATCGGCCGCCTATATTCGCATGAGGTCACCGCAGGCCCGCAAAGCCCAATCCCTTATGATCGCTCTCTGGCATATGCATATTTCAGTAAGGCAGCGGAAAACGGCTATCAATATGCTGATATAATGAAAGATAATCTCGATCAAAGCTTAACCGCAGATGAGAAGGTGAGGGCGCAGAAATATGTTGCTGAATTCCCTAACATCCCTTGCGCCATCAGCCGCTAAATTATCCTTGCTATCTGGCTCTAAAACAATATATTCCCGCCTGAAATTAATTTAGCACTTATAAATGGCACTTATCGTACAGAAATTTGGTGGCACTTCAGTTGGCAATATCGAGCGCATCAAGAATGTTGCAACCAAGGTCAAGAAAGAGATCGACAAAGGCAATAAGGTTGTCGTTGTAGTTTCTGCCATGAGCGGTGAAACCAACAAGCTTGTTGCGTTCTGTGAAGGCGTTTCTTCGTTAACTAGCAATGAAGCGCTTCGTGAATATGATGCCATCGTTTCATCGGGTGAAATGGTAACTTCAGGCCTTCTTGCGCTTGAACTGCAATCAATCGGCATTCCCGCGAAATCAATGATGGGCTGGCAAGTGCCTATCATAACCGAATCTGATTTTTCCAAAGCGCGTATTGAAGAGATCGATACTCAACGCATTATGGATGCGCTTAAAACAAAAGTTATCGTCGTTCCGGGCTTCCAGGGCGTTACAGCCGAAGAAAACCCGATCGATCGCAATATTACAACGCTTGGCCGCGGTGGTTCTGATACATCTGCCGTTGCGATTGCTGCGGCGCTAAAAGCTGATAGATGCGATATCTTCACTGACGTTGATGGCGTATATACATCTGATCCACGTATCGTGCCAAAAGCCCGCAAACTGCGTAAGATCGGCTATGAAGAGGTGCTGGAGATGGCATCACTTGGCGCGAAGGTACTACATTCACGTTGCGTTGAGCTGGCAATGAAATATAAAGTTAAAACCCAGGTTCTTTCATCATTTGACGATGTTGAAGGCACCTATCTCGTAGAAGAGGAGGAAGTTGTGGAAAGAAGACTTATAACAGGTGTTACCTATAGCCGTAATGATGCGCAGGTGACTTTGGTCGGTGTTGAAAACGTTCCGGGCGTTGCAGCTCACGTGTTTGGCCCATTGGCTGATGCCGGTGTGAACGTGGATATGATCGTGCAGAACGTATCTAAGGAAGATAAAAAAGCTGATATCACCTTCACAATTGCGAAAACTGATATTGCGCGCGCTGAAGAAGCGATGAAAAAATCCGGCGTGAAATATGATGAATTCTACAAGAACACTGCTGTTGTTAAAATTTCTGTTATCGGTGTAGGTATGCGCTCACATGCCGGTATTGCGCAGAAAATGTTCCAGACTCTTGCAGATAAAGGCATCAACATCCACGTTATCTCAACTTCTGAGATCAAGATTTCCGTGCTTATTGATGAGGAATATCTCGAGCTTGCAATGCGCACGCTTCACACCGCTTATGGCCTCGATGCCGACCAGCAGTAGTTAGAGTTTTTTGATTTGTTTCTGGATGTGTTTTGATAAATTAAGTTTTTTTGGAACTTTTTCTTCGACTATAGCTTCCAGATGAAATTTACAGTTTCTAAGAAAATATTTTTTATGGTTTCTGGTTAGAGATCTGTAAAATACATCAATTTCCCTCTCGTTATTATAAGGGAAATAATTAAATTCCATTTTCTTTAGTGCTTTCAATTGGAATTTTTGTGCATCCAATTCTATAGGGTTGTCGTAATGTACAGTGGGCGATTCATAATTATATAACTTTCTCCATTTTTTATAAAACTGTTTTTTATTAGTATTTTGAAAATGGTGGTAAGCCTCTTCAATCCCAGCTCTAAAGGCATATTGGAACTTACACATAAACTTATCAAGAACAGGATAATAAAAGTAGCTCCACCAATTCTGATTTCTTAGAAAAGTATCGTACGATATATAGACCATTTTAGTTTCATTGTCATAAAACATGCCGGTCATATAATGACCTCTATCGGGCCTTTTATTATATATCTTTATTTCTTTGGGCGCAGTGCTACAAGTGTTATATACATATGTAATACCTATGCAAAATATATAACAAAAAGCATAAAAATGATCATAATCTAATTTAAGTTTTCTTCTTTTAAACTCTTTTTCCCAAAAATCTTTATCTCCAACTTTTTTTAGAAAATTCTTTACACAAGCAGGTTTATTAGCCGCATCAAAATATTTTAAAATATTTTCAAAACCTTTTTCGTCATACATAGATTAAGCCTTAATCAACGCGTTGATATTTTGCGCCGATATCACCGGCTCTGATGCGTTTTGTGAAATAATTCGTGCAATAAATCTTTGCGTGCTCAACATATCCTTTTAACTTTGCCGCATTATTCGCCACATAATCATCATAGGTGAATTTTTCCTTCTCTACATATTCGCACTCATCCACCAGAACTTTTGATTCGAGTTTTTGCGGCGCAGCAAAAGCACTCACATCGTTAAGGGAGAGATAAGCTCTGTAAATGAACTCATATTTCTGGCCATAAAGCGGGCGGTTCTTTATCTGCCATTGTGAGCTGACATTCAGCAGATAATTCGCTGAAGCCACATTTTCATCTTTCACCAGATAGCCTTTCTTATCGGTTTTCAGCTCAATTTTGTGACCAAGTTTCATATCATATTTGTGTGCGAATTCCTGTGCCGCCGTATCGGCAATTCCATATGCCGGGTCAGATAAATTATATTTATCCATTATCACTTTTCCTTCTTCCGCAGCTATCTGAGTTGTCAGGTCATTGCCGATAGCTTCCATATCATAACCATATGGGTCATTCTCATCTGCGGATGAATCAAATTCAGAAGTGCCAAGTACCACTAAACTCATCAGCGCTGTCGCATCCCCGGCAAATCCGGATTTCGGCGTAACCGCATAGAACTGGCCGCTATTAACGCTGTAATTTAAGCTTTTGCCACTCGCGATGATCGGGTTGAACGCCATCTTCTGCTTCGGCTGAGAGCATGAAGCAGTAACTGTAAGGATAAAAAATGTAAGAAATTTATTTTTCACTAATCTATTTTGTATTTAATCGCCGTCAGTAAAATAAAAATATATTATCTCATTTTTATCATCGTAATATGGGCTTTTGATACTTTTATAAAAACTCTTATCGAACTGGATCAGATTTTTTTCATTTATTGATTTATTAAAACTCACATAACACCTACCGCCCATTCCATCTTCCTTACAATATTTAGCTGCCGGTTTATTTTTTAGCAATTCAGCCATTTGTGAGCTGATAACTTGTAATGCATTTGCAGTAGCTCCATTATATTTACCTGGTACAGATTTCATTGTCTTTATTTGTTCTAATTGAACTGTCTCAACATCATTTTTTAGTATAAGTGGTATTTCAATATCAGGTTCTAAACTATAAAAACTAATATTTTTATAAACTTCAATCTCTGTGAGGATCTCTGAAAACTCGTCTTCACGTTCACTATACTTATTAAATGGAACATCATTATTAGGAAAGTTGCCATTATAGGGCCAATCATAATACCAAATAATATAGCCATTTATTTTTTTATGATTTTTCAATTCAATTGAAACTTTTCTAAATTCATGTGTATAGCCAGCTTTGGTTTCAGTTGGGTAATTGAAGGATAAAATTATTAAAAGACTTAAAATAAATTTTTTCATCTCAATCCATTTTATAGACTAGAAACTTCAAATAATTGGTTTCGTCAAGCATTGGGTGGATGGGGTGATCTTTGTCCGCACCTGATTTACGCAATAGTTCAAAATCACGTCCGCTTTGTTGCAGCACGTTCTCAACCGCTTTTTGGAACATTTCAGGCCGTGCAAAATATGAGCAGGATGAAACCGCGAATATACCATCTTCCTCAACCAGTTTCAGGCATTGGCGGAAAAGCTTTTCATAACCTTTCAACCCCACCACAACATCTTTCCGGCTTTTTATGAAAGCAGGCGGGTCAACATTCACGATATCAAATTTTTTATCCTTCTCAACAAGCTCACGCGCGTAATCAAAAACCTCATCTTTTATCAGCCTGCAATCATCGAGCGCATTATTCTCTATAGCGCGTTCAGCCATTTCTAGTGCCAGCTCTGACCTATCAACCACAGTAACTTTCTTCGCGCCATTGCTTGCCGCCAGTAACCCAAACCCACCTGAGTGGCCAAATAGATCTATCACTGTTCTGCCACCTGCCAGCAGGGATAGATATTTTCTATTGGCGCGCTGGTCATAGAACCAGCCCGTTTTCTGCCCGTGAAAAATATCGGCGAAATATGTCAGGCCATTTTCTTTAACCTCAATTATATCCGGCACTTCACCATAAATAATATCAACCGGAGTGCTCAAACCCTCCCTGATGCGATGCTTCGAGCTGCTATCGAAATAAATTCCCTTCAGTGAAAAAACATCCATAAGCACCGGCAGCCATAGATGCTGCAACGCATCAATGCCTGCAGCGTTCACCTGCGCTACTGCATAGCGGCCATAGAGATCAACTATCAGCCCCGGCATACCATCAGATTCGCCATAGACCGCACGGAAGAAGTTGCTATTGAAATGTTTGCGCCTGCGTTTTAGCGCGCTTTCAAATTTCTCACGGAAAAGATTTTCATCGATCTTTTTCTTTGCATCAGTAGTTAAAATTCTTGCTGAGATGGCGGTGAGGGGATTGAAAAAGCCGATCGCTATCTTCTTGCCTTTATCATCCAGTATATGGCATTTCTCACCTTTTTCGGCGAGTTCCAGGCTGGAGTTTTTGTTGGTGATGTCATTCTTGAAAACCCACGGGTAACCTTTTCTTATAAGATCAGCGGATTTTTTAGAGACTTTGATTTCAAGCATTAGCTGTTGATATCGACCAGCTCAAGTGTCTTGAGCAATTCTTTTACGCCTTTGCGGGCTGTTTTATAATTTTCGATCACCTGCAGTTTTTGCTCCGGCGCCAGGTCCTTCGCCTCATATTCCGCACAATAATCACCCAGGTCATTAAAGCCTAGATTATATGCAGCGCCTTTAAGTTCATGGTTGGTTTCCTTCCACAGTTTCAGCGCTGTTGCAGGCTTCATATCCAGGTTGGTTTCAAGCGTTTTGATAGACCTGTCAAAAGTGTCGAGGAACATTTTTATCAGGGCTTTTTTCAGCTCGATATCGCCGCCTACAAGCTCTTCAATTCTGCCGATGTTGACTTTTAATTTCATGATGAACCAAGATTATGGTTAAGAGCGTAGATGGAAGTTTTTTATTTTTCAATACTAATTTGCGAAAACTATCGTTTTAGCTCATATAGTGCCACGGCGGTCGCAACCGAGGCATTCAGGCTTTCGATCTCCGGCTTTATATTTATCCGGGCAATTTCATCGCAAACAGCGGTAACGCTTTCACTCAGGCCTAAGCCTTCAGATCCGGTCACCAGCACGGTTTTTTCAGCTTTGGTGATATCGCTGATATTCTTATCTGTCTCACCCGCAAGGCCGATTATCTTGAAGCCATTCTGCTTGAACTGCTCTAAGGTTTTCCACAGGCTGCTCACCCTCACATAAGGCACCAGCTCAATTCCGCCGGCAGAGGTTTTTGCAACCGTCGCATTTTCAGGCGGAGAATTCTTTTCCTGCGTTATCAGCGCCGCTGCCCCAAACGCCGCGCAGCTACGCAAAATCGCGCCGATATTATGCGGGTCTGTCACTTTATCAGTAGCAACAATAAGCTTTGCCTTTAAAAAGCTTTCAGGTTCATATTGCTTTAACGGTTCAACTTCTGCCGCCAGACCCTGATGCGTCACATCATTTCGGTTGCCAAGCAGCCTGTCGATCTTTTGTGGCTCCAGCATATCGATAGTTAACTTCTCAAGTTTTTCTGCCGGGAAATTTTCCTGCAGAAAATTATATGCGTTCTTGGTGCAGACTATTTTATTTATCTTGCGGTCAGGGTTATTCAGCGCCATCAACACCGGATGTTTGCCATATAGCCAATAGCTTGTCGCCTCAGGCTTTTCTGATCTTCTGCGATCTGGCCTGCCACCGAATTTCCTGTCGAACTTCCTGGGGCCGTTGAATTTTCTATTTTTATTTTTTTCTTCCATGCGCCAGCAATAGTTATAAACTTTGCGCTTGTCCATGATTTAAAGCATTTTCAGGGGTTTTTGTTCTGATAAAACCTTTGGCCAGTGCATGATATAGCGAAGTTGGGCAGATAAGCCTGCCTACACCTGCCGCTATCACTGCCGCTGCAATCAATGGCACGGGGTCAGTTCCCTTGCCGGTTATTTCAAGCACGATCACGAAAGCGGTTATTGGCGCCTGTGTCACACCCGCAAAATAAGCCACCATGCCAAGCAGCACCATGCCTTCCATATTAGTGTTGAACCATTGCGCCAGTTCTGCCCCCATGGCAGCGCCCACTGAAAGGCTTGGGGAGAATATCCCGCCGGCTATCCCGCTTATGGCGCAGATAGCTGTTGCGAGGAATTTTGCCGGCATCTGCCACCAATATGGCTGCATTTCTCCGTGCAGCAGGTCATGCCCAAGCGCATATCCGGCACCGAAGGTTGCGCCTTTTGTGGCAATGCCGAGCAGCGCCACCACGATCCCGCATAGAACCGCAAATATTACTGGGCCTTTATTACCCATTCTCTTGAATAATTTTTGCGAGAATTGTCCGCCTTCAGTAAGTATTTTGGCGAAAAGACTGCCAAGCAGGCCACCAAGTAACCCAAGCACGATCACCGCTGCCCAGTCTGATGTAAGTGAGATACTGGTATTGGTATAACCGAAATAATCATAATTCCCCAATATCGACATTGCCGCAGCACCGGCCAGAACAATTGCTATCAATACTACAGAACTGTTCCTTTGTTCAAAGGCGCGCGCCATTTCCTCGATCGCAAAAACTATTCCCGCCAGTGGGGTATTGAATGCAGCGGCAACGCCCGCTGCAGCGCCTGCCAGAACGATTCCGCGCTGTGCCGTCAGGTTAGAGATGCCGGCACATAAAAGCATTATCGATGCACCTATCTGCACGCTGGGGCCTTCACGGCCTATTGAAGCACCAGCCATAATGCCCAGTAATGTCAGCAATATCTTTGCGATCGCAACTTTTAAACCAAGCAGTTTTTTTCTTGTTTCCTGTTCGCGCATGATGCGTGCTGCTATCACCTGCGGAATACCGCTTCCCACTGCCGCCGGAAAATATTTGCTGCATAATCCTGCAGAGATTGCAAAAGCTACAGGCGTAATTATCACTGGCAGAAATTTATGCGGCTCAATATATGTGTTGAATATATCTTTTGCCCAATCGGCTGCGAGCGCAAAATAAGAAGCTATGATACCTATCGATATCGCGCCACACCAGAACAGCAGGCGCTTCCTCCACAACCTTATTGATAAGGCCAATATCCTTATTCTGCGAAGCGTTTTTGTATCCAATGCCATTCCTTTTGGTTGTGGAGGTTTTAACATGATTAATCCTAAAAAGAGAAGGATAAATTCCCAAACCGTATCATATGTTATAATATCTTGTTATTAATTACATATTTTGTGTTGAAAGTTGCACATATGTTATAAAATCTTAAGGAAATTAAGCGATGAATTAGATACTTATTCCATATAAAGTTGTGGGTAGGTAAAATGCTTAAAAATCGAAATAGTTTGTATTGTAATGGTACAAGTTAATTTAAGGTTGTGGTATAATGAAGTTGTTAGCAATGACAGTATGTCTTCCCTCGGAATATTGTACAGGTGTTTGGTAAATTACATTTCAGAAGTGGTTCAAGTTTGAACCGCAAGGCGTTAGTTGGTATATCGATAGCGATGGCGCTTGGCGCGGGCACGGGTGCCTATGCCAACCCTGTCGATGGAAATGTGGTTGCCGGCGGCGCAACGATCACGACAAGCGGCAATAATTTAAACATAAACCAGACGACCAATCGCGCAGTGATAGACTGGCGATCGTTTGATATAGCACCGAATGAGAGCACAAATTTTATTCAGCCGGATGCGAATTCAGTGGCATTGAATCGCGTTACTAATGGTGCTGCATCACACATTCAGGGCAATCTTACTGCTAATGGTAAAGTGATTTTGGTGAACCAGAGCGGCATATTATTTGATGCCGGTTCCAAGGTTGATGTCGGAGGACTGGTTGCGACCACGGGCGATATTGATAATAACGCCTTCATGAATGGCGGCATGCAGTTCAACAAGCCGGGGCAGGCGAATGCGGAAATAGTGAATGCCGGCACGATAACTGTAAAAGATGCGGGGCTTGTAGGTTTAGCGGCGCCGACAGTTAAGAACAGCGGTGTGATAAATGCAAAACTTGGCAAGGTGCAGTTAGTTTCGGGTGATGAATTCACGCTTGATCTATATGGTGATGGGCTGGTCGAGCTTGGCCTGGGCGATAACTCGACGCAGCAGAAAATTGAAAACACCGGCACAATAAATGCGGAAGGCGGCGATGTTCTTATCACTGCATCACAGGCAAAGAATGTGGTGAACAGCCTGATCAGCATCAGCGGTGAAATTAACGCGCCGACTTACGAAGAACATAATGGCAGAATAATAATTTCGAATGCACGTGCAACAACCGATACGCAGATAACATCATCAACACCTGTTCGCAAAGTTGAGGTGAAAGGCAAATTGAATGCTTCCGGCAAAGCACAAGATCAGAGCGGCGGCAAGGTTGAGATATATGCTGATGATATATTACTTGGCTCGGGTTCACTGATCGATGTATCTGGTTTTAATGGCGGCGGCACCGTGCTTGTGGGCGGTGATTATCAGGGCACCGGCAGCAACACGACCGCACTCAGGAACGTGATGGAAAGCGGCGCGCTGATAAATGCCAATGCGCTAAATAGCAGCGATGGCGGTAAAGTTATTTTATGGTCTGGCGACCAAACCTGGTTCGAAGGTGCAATCACCGCTAAGGGCGGAAGTGTTGGCGGCAATGGCGGCCTGGTCGAAACCTCCGGCGAAAAATATCTCGAGTTCAACGGCTCCGTCAACACCTCCGCACAAAACGGCTCCGACGGAACACTATTACTCGATCCTACTGATCTTGAAATAACCAACTCACAACCTGATACAAACATTGCAACATCAGGAACTACCACAGTAACCTATCAGCCGTCAGTGGCCGATACCACAACTTATCTCACCGCAACAACCATTCAAAATCAGTTAGCGAATAACAATGTTATTGTGCAGACAAAATCCACCGGCAGCGGGCAGGGTAATTTAACGGTCAATGCGCCGATCACATGGGCAAGTACAAAAACATTAACGTTAACTGCGGCGAATTTGCTCACCATCAATTCCGCTATAACACTGAACGCGGCCTCATCTCTAACGCTTCAATCGAGTGATATCGCCATCAATGCTCCTATATCAGGAAATGCAAGCTCAACGATCGCTCTGCAATATTCCACCAACTCCGCAATGAACATGTCATTCGGTGACAGCACCTTATACACATATAGTTTAAGTTCGGCAGAGTTGAATAATATATTGAGCTGGGGCACGGTAACATTCGGTACTTCCAGCTCAACCGGTAATTTTGATCTGGGCCAGATGACGTGGAATCTATACCCACATTTCAGAACTACAGGCACGTTAACAGTTTCAGGCACTCAAACAGCTTCGTCACATATGGATCTTGCCGTTGGTGCACTTAATATAAACGCGGCAATGTCATCTACCGGGGCTGGAACATTGACCATACGCGGTGGAGCAGATAATGCCACCATAGGTCTTGGCACCGGCTCAACTGGAACTATCCAGATCGATGACACTGAATTTGCCAATATCAATGGCGGTTGGGGGAAAATTACTTTAGGAAGTACCAGCAGCGGATATAGGGTAATAGGTATTGATGTTTATAGCTCAAATCTGACGCAATTTTCAGTTTTGAATAATCTGCAGTTCATACCTTATTCAACTTCTGGTGCCGGGCTGACAGTCAGAACCCCTATAAACACAAACTCCAACAGCCTTGCCATTATCGGCAGAAAGGTAGATATTTCGGCCGATCTCAGTGGCACTGGCACATTAACATTCTATCCGGACGCTTCCTCGACAATTGGTCTTGGCACCGGCGCAGGTGGTACATTACAGCTGGATGATTCAGAACTCGCACATATCAAGAGTGGCTGGGGTAGCATTGTCTTCGGTGATACTAGCAACACTTCATCCATTAAAATAAACACCGCGCAAACATGGAATGCTCCGGTCACATTCACCGTAGTTGATAGCGCAACTAACGGTTTAACAATTTCCAGCAGCGCCGATCAGAATTTCGGTGCTAATTCTGTAACCATAAATGCATCGGTTATCAATATTGGTTCCAATCTCACAGGAACCGGTGATCTTACAATCGCCCCGACTGCCAGCCGAAGTGTTGGCATTGGTGGCACAACCGGTGCATCTGGAGCAGTATTCGAACTGGATAACACTGAGATCGGCTATTTTAATAACTCCAACTGGAACAGTATCTCGCTTGGTTTTGGTGGCGATACCGCTGCAACCACAGTTATAGGTACAACTACGTGGGCGAATAACTTAACTATTTTTGGTGGCGCAGGTGGCTTGAGCATTACTGGCGCACAAACAATGGTGAGCGGCAAGAGCCTGACGCTACGAACATCATCACTTGATATTCAGGCTGATCTCAACGGCTCATCAACTGGCTCTCTCACAATATACACTTATGGCAGCAGCGCTGATACTTTCGGATTGGGTGACAGTGCCGGTGGCACGCTTCAGCTTGATAATGCCGAACTCGATCACATAAAAGATGGGTGGGGAAATCTGATATTCGGCTATAGCGGCACTGCCACAAATCACAATCTGGTGGCAAATGCATATACATGGAAAGATAATGTAGAACTCCGCGCAGGTGCCGGAACCGTCACGATCAATGGCATACAAACTTTAAATGCAAATAACCTTACACTAACATCTAACAGTCTGGTGATGAGTGCAGCGGTGAATGGCTCCGGCATACTTACTGCACAACCATATAGCTCATCTTCGATAGTGCTTGGTGGTACCGGTACGGCATCTGCAACATTCCTGAACTCAACCGAACTTGGCTTTATTGATACCGGAAGCTGGAGCAAAATAATTTTAGGTTCAAACACTGCCAGCAGCAGTGGCGCTATGACCGTTAATGCGCATACATGGGGTAGTGATCTCGAGCTTCGTGCAAATACCGGCACCATTGCATTCGGCAGTTCACAGGTGACCGATGTTGGCGCGCACAATCTCACAATAAGAACTGCGGGAAATATAACTATTAACTCCAACAACACCGTTTCCGGCACCGGCACCTTTTACATAATTCCATATAACAATGCGACCATTGGTATTGGTGGCACAGCTCCAACCGGTGCCATAAACATAACCTCGTCTGAAGTCGGCAGGATAACAGATGGATGGAGCACTATAATTATTGGTGATCAGAATTCATCCGGTGCGATAGATGTTGAGAACTCAACCTGGAAAGATAATCTTACATTCCTGGTTGGCACTGGAGGCATCACATTTGCAAGTGGTAATACAGTTTCCATGGGCACAACCAATGTTGGCGTTCTCACCATTCAGAGCGATCTTGATTTCAGCCTGCTTTCAAGCATCACCGGCGCCGGCAATATTAATATAACTCCTTATACTAATTCCATCAGTTATGGTCTGGGTGATGGTTCAACTGGAACGATCACATTCTCAAGTGCTGAACTCGCTAACCTGACAGGTAACACTTATATCAATATCGGCAGCACAACATTAACCGGCGCTATTGATGCCGAGGCGGTCACCTGGAATTCAGGTGTTAAGTTCCAAACGCTTTCCGGTGCGGTGAATATTAACGGCACGCAAACTGTTACTGCCAATCGTGCATTTGCGATATATAGCGATAATATTCATATCAATGCGCCGATAAACAGTGTTGGCTCAACAAATTCTAGTGCAAATATTGGGATAGGCACACAAACAGCAACAACTATGGGTGTTGGCACGGGCTCAACCGGTGCGGTGGTGATCGATGATACTGAACTCGGGTATATCAGTAACAATGGTTGGTATTATATGGCATTCGGCGGCACTACGGCCAGTCCTTTTGCTCCAACCGTTGCCAATATTGATGTTTATAGCAGTAACCTGACCAGTCTGAACTTTACTATGACCAACGGCACATCGAATGGTGCCGTTGCTTATGGTGCCTTATATCTTTTATCCAGCAACAATGTGAGTGTAAGAACCCCAATTAATGTAAGCGGAAGTATATTGTTTGTCACCGGTGACTTGAATCTTGCAGCTGATCTCAATGGTAATGGCACTCTGCAATTTTCACCGGAAACGCATAGTGAGATTTTGGGGGTCGGCGATGGTGCCGGTGGAAATTTCCAGGTTGATGATGCCGAGCTCGATCATATAAAAAATGGCTGGAGCACAATAAATTTTGGTTCGACAGGTCAAAGTACTGTAGAAACCATATTCAACACGGCACGCACATGGAACTCCAATGTTGTGGCATATGGCCAGAATAACGAACTTACAGTGATAAAAGCCCCGCAAAATTTTGGTACTCATAATTTCAGTATAGAAGCCCACTCCGTCGATATTGAAGCAGATCTCATCGGCACAGGAACATTAACGATTGAATCAAGTGTTGCCACGGGCACACCAGATGCCTCGATCGCTATTGGCGGTGCAACCGGTGCAAGTGGTGCAGATATAGAAATCGATGATACTGAACTTACTCATATATTAGGTAAAGGCTGGAGCAATTATATTATTGGCATTGGATATGATTCTCTTCCTCTGACCATTAATCATGCCATAAACTGGAATGCCGGTCTTACACTTGCCACCAAGGGGTTGATAACTATTAATGGTGTGCAGACGCTTGGAGCAAATAATCTCGAGATCGATACTGATATAACTCCTGTCATAAATGATGGCATTACAGGCAGTGGCGCATTAACGCTTGCGAACGCCAGCGCCACAACTTTAAGCGTTTATGAAAATACCGGCACATTCGTTGTAGATGATTCATTGTTTGCAAAGATAGGCACTGCATGGTCATCATACACATTTGGCAGAACCGGCTTTACCTCGACCGTAAATGTCGGCGTACACACATGGGATAGGGATATAACCTTCAAAGGCAGTAATATAATAAATATTAATGGTGCGCAGGATATGGGCTCTCATAACCTCACCATTTATTCAAAAATAAATAATATCAATGCTGCCCTGACTGGCTCAAACACACTAACCTTCATTCCGGTTTCTGTTTCAAGTGGAACGATAGGCACAACCAGCGGTTCCATATATCTTAACCAGGGCTCAGTCGCTAACATCACTGATGGCTGGAGCAATATTATCATCGGAAATTCTTCAACAACTGCAGCATTCAATATTAATGCACTCACATGGAATGATAATGTTTCTTTCACCAGCACGGGTGTAATAACAGTTGTGGGCGCGCAAAATGTCGGGGCAAATAATTTAACCTTTGCAACATCATCAGATATTGCAATAAATGCCGATCTCATCGGCACAGGAACATTTACACTTGATCCGTTGAACAATGTCTCTCTTGGTCTTAACAGCTCTACCGGCAGCACAATACAACTTGGAAATGGAGAAGTGGCACATCTGATCGATGGCTGGTCTGATCTGATATTTGGTGATACATCCTATACCGGAAATATTACCATCCGCAGCAACGCTACTTTATCTGATGATGTTACTCTTATCACCAACGGCAACATCGAATTCGGGGCCACTTGGATTTTAGGTGCTAATAACCTCACCATGGTGACTTCTGGCGATATTATTGTTGATTCGGGCTATCAGCTAAAAGGCACTGGTGCCCTGAGCATAACACCTATCAATAATGCAAGTATCGGTATCGGCGATAGTGCTGCTGGTGACATAAATATTTCCACAGTATCACTAGGAAGAATAGTAAGTTGGAGTAATGTTCTTATCGGCAATTCGACAACTACAGGTGATATAGAACTTAATGATGGCGTCTTTCACTTCAATCCGTTCCTTGAAACTGCCGGCACTATAAATATCACCGGCCCAGCCACTTTCGGAAATTATGATCTTACGCTTATCACAGATCATCTTAATTATACTGGCGTTCCAACCGGAACCAGCACTTCCGTTTTAAAGATCCAACCGCTTACGCTAACCTCTATGGGTGTTGGTACAGGTTCTATTGGTGCGTTTAACATCAGCGATGCGGAATATAATAACATTGTCGCCGGCAATTGGGGTACTGTAACTTTTGCACTTCCTTCTATAAACGGTGATGGTACGCTTGATGTTTACAGCTCGAACCTCACAAGCATGAATTTTAACAGCCTGGTGCTTTCAGCTTATAGTGGCCTGCTACAAATCAGAACTCCGATAAATATTTCCAAAATTAACCTTGCGCTTCACGCCGCTGATATGAATATTTTGGCCGATCTTACATATGTAGGTGATTATTCTGCAAGTGCTTCTGCCGGATATATGCAGATCGCAACTGATTTTTCTGGTGCCGTTATAGGCCTCGGTGATGGCGCAGGCGGCACATTGCAGCTTGATGATGCCGAACTTGACCACATCAACCCGGGCTGGAGGCCGATACAGCTTGGCTCAGATACTTATGGAACCAATGGCGTAATATTCAACACTGCGCGCACATGGACAAGCGATCTTTATCTCAAAGGAACAAATATTGAAGTAGTGGTGAACGCACCGCAGGATTTTGGTTCTCACAACGTAACTATAAAAGCTGAATCACTTGATCTGAATGCGGACATAACCGGCACGGGCAGCCTGGTAATCCAGCCGTTTTCAAGCGGCTCTATCGGTATCGGCGATAACACCGGAGCTGATCTTGAAATAAGTGATGAAGATATAAGCCATCTGAATAACGGCTGGGATAATATCACTTTCGGCAACAGCGCAAACAATAACCCGATAATCATCAACAGTTCTGTTACATGGGATTCAAATATTAATTATGCTGGTGGCAGCGGCGGCCTGACATTTGGTGGCAACCTTGATTTTGGCAATAATGATTTCACCATCAACACAGATACGGATATTGTCCTCACCGGCACGCTTTCTGGTCACGGCAATTTATATATCAACCCGCTTAACAACGCGACCATAGGTATCGGTGATGGCTCGACAGGGGTTGTAAATCTTTCAACAGCAGAACTTGCTAAAATACTTGATGGCTGGAACAGCATCACATTTGGTAACAGCACAACATCAGGCGCCATCGATGTTCAGGCGGCAAACTGGAATGATAGCGTGAAATTCATCACCGGCACCGGCATGATCACATTCAACGGCGCGCAGAATTTTAACAATAATAACCTCACCATTATTTCCGGTGTAACGCCTGTGAATAACTCGACCATCACCGGCACCGGTGCATTTAGTTTCTCAACACCAACCGGCACATCACTTGGTGTGGCTGATGGCGCCGGTGCGGTGCAGATATCAAACGCATTCCTTGATTCTATAGGCACCGGCTGGAGTTCATATAGTTTCGGCTCATCTGACAATACGGCAGATGTAACCATCGGCCCGCGCAACTGGAACGCACCACTATATGCATATAACGGCAGTGGATATATCGTGTTTGATGATGTTACTTCAGCACCGGATATCTATGCGCGTACATATGCTGCAGGTGATATCGTGCTTAACTCAACCGTTACCACAACCGGAACTGGCAATTCATTGATATTTGTTGCTGATGGCAGCTTTATCAATAACGTCGACCAGAACGTTTTAAGCACTCCGAATGGCCGCTGGCTGGTCTATTCAACAAGTCCGCTTTCTGACATAAAGAATGGCCTTGAATCTGATTTCAAATTCTATGGCCGCACTTATGCAGCTTATCCTGAAAGTTCATTCGCTTCGATGAGCGGCAACGGCTTCATATATTCCTATGTTCCAACCCTTACGGTTACGGCACAGAATACCACGCGTTCTTACGGCGCAACCGATGTTAATTATATAATCACCGGCCTGATTGATAATGATCTGGCAGCAGATGCCTATAGCGGCTCTGCGGTTTCAACCAATTCAACCAGCCTGAATGCCGGTTCATCATATGCACTCACACTCGGCCTTGGCAGCCTTGCTTCAGCTATGGGTTATAACTTCGCTATCGATAACAGCACAGCGCAAGTG
Organism: Pseudomonadota bacterium; assembly: GCA_048498735.1. Classification (GTDB taxonomy): domain Bacteria; phylum Pseudomonadota; class Alphaproteobacteria; order Rickettsiales; family UBA8987; genus JAMHZE01. The sequence continues at coordinate 210,466 of JBEHXK010000001.1, read as the reverse complement.
ACCATAACTAAGGCAGATATCACCGCTGTCGTGAATAATGAATTGAAATGGTATAATCATAATAATCCTGCGATCAGCGCGGCTAATGTCACCTGGTATGGCCTGATGAATAACGAGAATTATTCCGTGCTTGATGATGTTGAGCTGCAATATGCCAACACCGCCACCAAAGATGCAGCTGTGGGCACAACACACGCAATAAGCATCGCCTCATTCAATGATAATAATTATAACCTGACATCATTCACCGGTGGTTTGTTAACAGTTCTTCCAGATCAAACCGATGCTGTGCTAAGCTCAAATAATGCAGCAAACAACTCTATGACTAATTCTAATACACCGGTCACTGTAAACACTACCACCCAGAACACTTCCGAAAAGATTGAGCAGGATCGCAAAACCAATATAACTGCATGCTCTGGCGTTTCTCAGGGCATCAGCTGCGAATTTGCGATGTAGGTGATTTTACATGAAGTGGTGGAGGGAGAAGGATCTGCTAATGGCCTGCTTGCCATTAGCCCTTCGGGTTCATTTCACTCACCAAAAAATACCTGCTGGATTTTTTGTGAACAAAGCCTCATTCACCTTTCATCCCGACCTAAAAATAAAAAACACCCATAAAGGGTGCTTTTTATTTCCAGTGGTGGAGGGAGAAGGATTTGAACCTTCGAACTCTTACGAGGGCAGATTTACAGTCTGCTGCCATTGACCGCTCGGCCATCCCTCCGCATAATTTTCTTAGCAACTTGTTGCTTAGAAAACTGGCGCCCGACGAAGCTCTGGCAAGAGCGAAGACGGGCTTTATCCTGGAAAATTTTCCGGACAGGGATGCCTTTTAATTTATTAGGCCTATAGTGTCAACAATAACATGTTATTGTGAAATAATGCCTGTATGCGGGGCTTTCATCGCGGCCCGGCTTGAATTGCGCCATGTCAGCCGCTAATTTTCATATATATTAAAATTATAAGGGTTTTTGCAAATGGCCGATCTGCTGAAAGATATAAAAAACGAGCTAAAACTTATATGGCGCGCGCATAAGCGCGTGGGGTTAAGCGGCAAAATGCGCCTTTATTCGATAAAGGATAACTATCCTTGGCCATCAAAAACGCCTGGGGTTGAATTCTGGTTCTCTGAAAATGAGATCGATCAAGCGGTTGAGTTGTTCAAGCAACATTATAATGATGGCAAAATGCCTCACACGGCACTGCTGCTTGACCCAGTTGTTTGTGAGAAAGTCGGTGAAGAATATAAAAAGCTTGGTTCCGGCATTTATTGGGCAACAGCTTTGAGTGTCAGCAACATCACCACTGATAAGCAGGAGCGCATAAAAAGTTTTAACGCTGCCGCTGAATATCCGGAGAGGGCAGGGAACCGACTTTCAGGCCTGAAGATGATCGCATTTTCTCCTGAAAAACTTGCGCCAGCAGAAGATGGCACTGTTGCTGGCTGTAGCGAACTTTATGATATCGCCGATATCAACAGCAAGGATTATCGCATTTATTATCTGCTTTCTGGCGCTTCATATCTTTCCAACGCCGGCATCTACACTCTGCCTGATTTCAAAACCATGTTTGGTTTAAGTGCAGATAAGGATGAATATTCTGATGCCGATCTGGATAAAATAATTGCCGCTCATACAGTTCCGCTCAAAACCATCAAAGATACCAAAACTTGCTGGGATGCTTATGATCATCACCACACGCTTTTCAAACGCTTCGGCAATGATGTTGAGAATCTTGAAGAAAATCTGAAGTTCTATAATTATTGCGGGCGTGACTTCCAATTGTTTGATGCCACCGGCCCCGATGCTTTAAAAGATGAATCGAAGAAGGAGGGTTTTGAGTTTCTTGTTCATGGCCTTATTCCTCGCGGCAGCATTGTGGTTATGGCAGGCACAGGCGGCACAGGTAAAAGTTCGCTTGCACATAAGCTCTGCTGTTTGGCCGCAACTGATTGGCGTGATGATGAGCAACCCCTCTGGATCGGCCAGCCTTTAAATAAAGAACTTAGCAAAGGCATTATCGTTTATTTTTCTGGTGAAGATGGCCCGCCGATCATCAATGCGCGTAATGAGATTTTTGATCCTGAAAAACGCGCTACGCGCCTCATGTTCCAGCGTACTAATTTCACCGATGCAAAAGGGGCTGAAATAGAATTTGCTGAATTTTTGCGCCGTTTGAAAAAGATGCCGGAAGTGCCGCTTCTGGTGATTGATCCCGCGCGTAAATATCTCACTGGTGATGAGGATGACTCTGCTGTGGTCAGCCATTTCTTTGAAGCAATTGAAGAATTCTGCCATGAGAAAAATGCATCCGTGATTGTCGTGCACCATCTGAGCAAAGGCGCAAAGCCGCAATCAGCCCGCCAGGTTCTTGATGAGCTTCGCGGTTCGCAAGTGTTCATCGATCGTCCGCGTGTAGTGATTGGCATGTTCCGCGAAGGACCAAAAACCATTGTTGGCTTAGGTAAATGTAATATTCCTCCGAGCCTTGGCATGGTCACTGAAGAGCGTGTTTTCGCGCATAATCCCAAAACGCTTGATCTCACCCAATTGCCTGGCAAAGAAGGTGTACGCGATCCATATAAGGTCGCCAATACTAATGATGAATAATCAATAATTACTTCGCCTGAGAATCTGTGTTTATCACAGTTTTTCTAAGTTTTGGGCTGATGAAATAGGTTGTTATAACCACTCCTAATGTCGCGCAACCACCGATAATGATCGAAGGCACTAACCCGAAAACAGATGCTGCAACGCCAGATTCAAACGCGCCGATCTCATTAGATGAAATCACAAACATACTATTCACCGATGAAACCCTTCCACGCATTTTGTTCGGCGTTAAAAGCTGCATCATGCTTGAACGCACCACCATGCTGATGCTGTCAAATATTCCGCTTAGAATCAGGAATAACATTGCAGACCAGAAAACCGTGCTCATACCGAATCCGATGATACATAATCCAAATCCAGATACCGCAATGAACAGCCAACTCGCTTTAATATTTTTCATCGGTTTTATCGCAAGTATCAGTGCCATGATTATCGAACCAAGTGCCGGTGCGGCACGTAACTCACCCAAACCTTTTGAGCCCACATGCAGAACCTGATCGGCAAATGCCGGAAGCATGGAAACCGCGCCGCCGAAAAGCACCGCAAACATATCCAACGCCATGATCGAAAGCAGAACGCGATTGCGGAAAATGAATCTCCAGCCGGCAGCAATGCTTGATATCGCGGCCTCACGAACTTCCGAACTTTTATATTTCTTCGGGTGCTCGCTTAATGCCATCAGCATGAAAAACGCCATCACGATCAGGATAACCGGCATGAACCATGCATCACGCGCGCCATATCCACCATAAATGATCCCCGCGATCGCAGGGCCGGAAATTGCCGCGGTCTGGAAGCCGCTGGTTAACCATGCCGAGGCCGCAGGCATTTTTTCCCTAGGAACAATTTGCGATAAAAGCGCGAATGAAGATGGCATGATGAAACTGCGCGCAACGCCTGAAATGAAAACCCCAGCATAGATTATGCACACAATATAATGCGATTGTATTTCGGCGAACCCACCCGCAAAAATCAGTAATAAAAACGTGTTAACCATTAGCACGCTTAGGCATATCGTATATATTTTGTGCGGTTTGCCATTATCAACCACATGGCCCGAAAATAACGCACATAATATCGCAGGTATGGCCTCGAACAATCCAGCCAAACCAAGCATGAACGGGTTCTTCGTGATCGAATATATCTGCCAGCCAACGATCACCGCTTGCGATTGTAGCGCCATTGTAACAAGTGCACGGGTAAGCATCAGGAATCGGAAATCACGGATCTTGAGAACGCTGAATGAAAGGGCCATGGGTGGAAAAATATAAATCGCTTTCTATATAGAACAAATAAGCCTTCGCACCAGAGTAAATTTAAAAAATATTTCCACGGCTTAAACTCGGCTTAAAATTAGATAAAATTTTAACTAATAGTTTTGTTTCCTTATAAGATTTTTATGCCCCATCGGATACAATTTTCTTATCAAACCCCTCTAGGAGAACACCAATGGTCGCCGATACTGAACTTAAGGCCTGCAAGGAATTATGCTGGGCCACGCGCACGGAGTGCATGGAAACCTTCTTCACTTATTGCTTGAAGCAGGGTGATACTCACACCGCGCCAAAACACCTTAAACTCATGCTTGATTGCATTGATTCATGCCAGCTTGCCGCAGATATGATAAGCCGCGAATCACCGATGCATTATATCGCGTGCGAGGCCTGCGCTGCAATTTGCGAGGCCTGTGCCGCATCTTGCGAAAAAATAGGTGATTCCCGCATGAGAAAATGCGCTGATATGTGCCGCCAATGTGCCGCTGCCTGCCGTAATATGCAGGGTATGAGACACGCAGCTTAAGGTTAAAAATAAAATTTATATTGAATTTTTAGATTTAAGTTATTCAAATATGCAATTGTAGTTAATGTTTTTTCTAGATGAGTTCGATATTAGATTTTTTTAATTCTGATGAGTTCATGCCCCACGGGCATTGTTTTCTGTGGGAGCCGCAGATCTTATGGCTGCACGTGATCTCAGATGCCGACATTGCTGCCGCATATTTCTCTATTCCTTTCGCGCTTATATATTTCATTCGCAAACGCCGCGACATCCCATTCCCTTTGGTATTCTGGCTGTTTGGTGCATTCATTGTTCTGTGCGGCACTACACATTTAATGTCGATATTGACGATATGGAAGCCGGATTATGCGCTGGAAGGTGTTATTAAAGCCGCAACTGCAATAGTTTCAATCACCACTTTCTTTTATATCGCACGCATGATGCCTCAGGCTTTAAGCCTTGCAAGCCCAACCACACTTGCAACTTTGAATGAAGAATTGCAGGAAAATATCACCCAACGCGATAAGGCTGAAAGAGAACTGAAGAACGCTTATCGCCAGATGGAATCCAACATTCAGGAGCGCACCGCAGAGCTCACCTATAAAAACCAGATGCTCGAAAATGAAATACTGGAACGCAACCGCATTGAAGGAAAGCTCAATAAGGCGCTTGATGAGCTTACAAAATCCAACAATGAGTTACAACGATTTGCCTATATCTGTTCGCATGATCTGCAGGAGCCTGCGCGCATGGTTTCCAGCTATTCAAAACTTCTTGCACTTAAAATAGAGGGCAAACTTGATGGTGATGCAGAAAAATATCTGCACTTTATGCATGAAGGCGCAGATCGCATCCAGGAAATGATAAAAAGTATTCTTTCTTATTCGCGCATAGAGAGTAAGGAAAACCAGCATGAGCCGGTTGATCTCAATAATGTTGTGAGGGATGTTCTGAATTTCTTACAACCAGTAATAGAGGAAACTGGTGCGGTAATAAATGTAGGCACGTTACCAAAAATATATGGCGATAAGATTCAGTTCGTGCAGATGTTCCAGAACTTGATAGGCAACGGAATAAAATTCCGTAAAAAAGGTGTTATTCCTGAGATCAACGTATATTGCGAAGAATTGCCGGATAGATGGCAGTTTATGGTTCAGGATAATGGCATAGGCATAAGTGAAGAATATCTTGAGAAAATATTTATCATATTCCAGCGCCTTAACCGCAAAGAAGATTATCCTGGCTCAGGCATCGGCCTTGCGATATGCAAAAAGATTGTTGAGAGATATGGCGGACGCATTTGGGCAGAATCCGTAGAGGATCTAGGCACAACATTTTATTTCACAATTCCAAAGAATAATAGCAGGAAAACATCAGATGAACATTAAACAGGTAGATCCGGTACAGATTCTATTGATCGAGGATAATCTCGGTGATGTCGAGCTTATTAAGGTTGCTTTCAAGGAAGCGAAAATTCCTAACCAGATAAATGTCGCGCGCGATGGTGAGGAAGCAATAAATTATCTTTTTCGCAAAGGCCCGTACAAAACCGCACTTAAGCCCGATCTCATCCTGCTTGATCTGAACTTGCCAAAAAAAGATGGCCGCGAATTGCTGGATACCATCAAGCGCGATCCGGTTTTGAAAGTTATCCCTATAATCATTATAACTTCATCAGAAGAGGAGAGGGATGTTTCCATGAGCTATCTGCTGCATGCAAATTCTTATATCGTGAAACCGGTCGATGTTGAAAAATTCATTGAACTCGTAAAAGCGATAGAAGGCTATTGGCTTCAGATAGTAAAACTACCGCATTAAACTTTTTGTCATTGCGAGGAGGCCTAAGCCGACGTGGCAATCCAACCTTCAAGAAGATGGATTGCTTCACTAACACTTGCAATGATGTATAAAGCGGCTTTAGGAGTGTATAAATTACTTTAAATTCTTACAAACTATCTTCAGGGCCTCTGGGTAGGCAATCCATTCCTGCTCATGGATACGCTGATGAAGAATATCCGCATCATAACCAGGGTTTATATCGATCTTTCTTTGAGTGATTATCGGGCCGGAATCCATTTCTGCTGTCACGTAATGCACTGTGCAGCCGGTTTCTTTAGCTCCTGCAGCAAGCGCATCTTCAACTGCATGGCCGCCTTTAAATAATGGCAGCAGAGAAGGGTGGATGTTCAACATTCTGCCCTCCCATTTTTCTACAAATTCAGATGTAAGTAGTCTCATGAACCCTGCAAGGCAAACCACCTCTGCGTTAACTTCCAGTAGCTTTGCATGTAGGGCGCGGTCAAACTCCTCGCGGGTTTTATATTCCTTATGGCTTATCACATAATTAGGAATCCCTGCATTTTGCGCCCTTGTCAGGCCATATGCATCTGCCTTATTCGATATCACCGCAATTATTTTCGCTGGATAATCAGGCTTTTCACAGGCGTTCATCAGCGCCTGCAGATTGCCTCCATAACCTGATATCACTACCGCCACACGTTTTTTGGTCATAAATTTCTATATTGTTATATCCCTTGCTATTAGCACAAATACTTGGGTTTTTGTAACAAAATATTAACAATTTTATGGTTTTATCTAGAAAATTTTAATAAGGCCAAATGAATTTCATCAAGTTACAGAAAAATATCTTCTCTAAAATAGATGATATTATAAAATTAACTGAAGAGGCCTATCAGCAGGTTAATGATGATGCATCTGCACGATCTCGCTTGCCGATGGAAAATCATGAAGCCGAATATCTCAACGATATCAAAGATAATATCAGTTATGTGATTTTCAGTTATGCGAAACTCAACAGGTTCGCCGATGATGATACCCGCGCTGTTTTTGAAGAGACCATCAAAAAAACTGCACAGATAATGTGCAAAAAAGTTAACCTTGTCACCGCGCAGATGGCTCTGGCTGAAGCCAATTCTGAAGAAAAAGAAAAGCTCACTCTGTGCTTTATCAGGATCAAAGAGGTAGTTGATAATATTTCCGAGGCACCGGATAAGCCCGCGGATAAGGTTTTTACAAGCATAATGAAAGAGGCTATAGATTCCGCAAGTCAGCTTGTTAAAACTTATTCTAACGATGAGTCAAAGGCGAGTTTCGGATTTCGCAATCGTATAGGTTCTGCCGATAAAGTTAAGATCGCATCAAACCTAAAACAAACCATGGAAGCATTTAACAGTGCATATTCACAAGTTCGCCCAACCGCAGATTCTACCGACAAGGCGAATAAGATTTTTGATATGGATAATTTCTTTAAATCGGTGGCCAATGAAACAGTCGGCGATAGCGCGCAGGATCTCCGTAGTCGCAATGGCTCATTCAGGCCATCTGCAAAAACCGAAAAAGTTTAAACTAGATATATTTAATATGGCTTCCGGCAACGATAGTGCCGATAACCCAGGCTTTTTCGCTGTGCAGTTTTAATATCTCAATGGTTTTATCGGCATCCTGCTTTTTCACCACCGCAACCAGGCCAACACCATAGTTGAACACGCGTAAACATTCGCTTTCTTCTACATTGCCGGTCTTTTTCAGCCATTCAAAAATCTGTGGTTTTTCCCATGCAGAAGTTTTTATTTCAGCACTCATTCCTTTAGGAAGAACGCGTGGCAGGTTCTCGGTCAAACCACCACCGGTGATATGCGCAAAACCCAATACATTAACTTGCTTCAGAAGCTCCAATGCAGTTTTTACATATATCTTGGTTGGGGTCAGAAGCGTTTCACCGATAGATTTCTCAAAACCTTCCGGTTTATCAGTGTATTTAAATCCTTTTGAATCAACTATCTTTCTCGCCAGTGAAAAACCATTTGAATGCAACCCTGCGGAACCGATACCGATAATAACATCACCTTCAGCTATACCTTTTGATGGCAGAATTTTATCACGCTCAACTGCGCCCACAGAAAAACCTGCAAGGTCATACTCATCATCTTTATACATACCTGGCATTTCCGCTGTTTCACCGCCCACAAGCGCACAGCCAGCCTGTTTACAGCCATCAGCGATTGATTTTATAACTTTTTCTGCAACCGAAACATCAAGTTTTCCGCATGCGAAATAATCGAGGAAGAACAAAGGTTCGGCGCCTTGAACTATCAGGTCATTCACGCACATTGCCACCAGGTCGATACCGATAGTGTCATGTAAATTTAAATCCTGAGCGATTTTTAATTTTGTGCCAACACCATCGGTTGTTGAAACAAGAATAGGGTCTTTAAATCCGGTTTTTTTCAAATCGAATAATGCGCCGAATCCGCCTAGTGCAGAATCTGTTCCTGTGCGGGAAGTGGCTTTTGCGAACGGTTTTATGCGCTCCACCAGCTCATTGCCGGCATCGATGTTCACGCCGCTTTGTGCGTAAGTTAATCCTGAATTGATATTGCTTTTTGTCATGCTTGATATATTTTCACTTTTGAGGATAGAATTTCTATAAAACCAAAGCGGGCACAATGCAAATAAAACAATCAACTATCGTCTGGTGTCTGATAATTGCGGCCGGATGCTTCCTTATTTCTATGGTCGGCAATATATTGATGCCATTCATTTTTGGCACCATAGTGGCTTATTTCCTTGATCCTGTAGTTGACAGGCTGGAAGAACGTAATCTAAGCCGCAATCTTTCCACTATTATCATTCTGGCTATATTCGCCGGGGTTTTGATCGGATTTATCATGCTTTTCGGGCCGCTGATCTTCAATCAGATATCAGACCTCATCTCAAAAATTCCTGAATATTCTGCCAAATTATTGCAGGATAACCAGAGTGCGCTAAGGGTCTGGGTGCATCGTTATATTCCTGAGATCGAAGGGCAGACGCAAGATATTGCATCCAAATATTCCGGTGAGATATTAAAGGTCAGCACCGCCATTGCGAGTGGCATATTCACTTCCGGCAAGGCCGTTTTCAACATTCTTTCCCTGATTCTGGTCAGCCCGATCGTAGCATATTACCTGCTGCGCGATTGGGATGTGCTGGTGAAAAAGATCGATGACCTGATGCCGCGTGAAAAACTTTCAGTCATCCGTCGCAACTTCAAAAAGATTGATGAAATCATTTCAGCCTATATTCGTGGCCAGCTTTCGGTCTGCATCATCATGGGGCTTTTCTATGCAATAAGTCTTACTATCGTGGGTTTGAACTATGGCTTTGCCATTGGTTTCTTAACTGGCATATTCACTTTCATTCCATATATTGGCATGGCGGTTGGCGCCATCACCGGCGTTATCGTTGCCTATATGCAATTTGGCTTTGAGCAGGGCATGTGGATGACCATTTTTGCATTCGTCATCGGCAATATGATCGAGGGCAATTTCGTCAGCCCGCGCTTGATCGGCAATTCGGTTGAACTCCATCCGGCATGGATAATATTTGCCCTTCTTGCCGGTGGTTCGGTCATGGGCTTTACCGGCATCCTTATTGCAATTCCGGTCGCTGCCGTTGTAGGCGTTCTAACACGCAGCACGGTTGACGCCTACAAACACAGTGAATTATATCTTGGTTATAGTGCGGTTCAGCTAACACATTTCTCTCACGCCCATCAGGAAGGCGTGCTGACAGACAAACTAGAAATGCCGGTTCTGTTTGATTCTTTGCCGGATCAATCCAAGCCTGACCAGCAGAAAGCAACAATAAAAATGAATAAGCAAAAGTCAGAACCTGCTTCTGCAACGCCATCAAAAAAGAAAATTAAAAAGAAGAAAAAGAAAAAAGAACCTGAATTGAAATTTAATAAATAACATCCTAGCTAGAGTCGGTCTTTAAACATATATTGTAATATCATGCCACAAATAGCATTTGAGTTCATACCTAATAAAAGCTTCCTGCAGGATGATTTTATCGTTTCTTCCTGCAATATTGATGCCTTCCGCATGGTCACATCATGGCCGCGTTTATGGCAAAATAAATGCCTGATCGTCACCGGTGATAAGGCTTCCGGAAAAACATTCCTAAGCCGTATATGGCAGGAAATTTCAGGTGCGCGCGTTATTGATATAAATAATACTGAAAATCTTTTTCGCTCAAATAAGCCAGAAAATATAATCCTTGAAGATATTGATAAACTTCTTCCCGAACATGAGGAAAAGCTTTTCCACCTATACAACAATGTTCTCAATCATAAAGGTTATCTACTGCTGACAACTTCAAAGCCGATAATATCGCTTAATGTAAAACTGCCTGATCTGCGCTCGCGCCTTAGCGCTGCAACGGTAATGAATATTCTTCCGCCGGATAATGAGCTTCTGAAAGCGCTAATTTTCAAATTATTTTCTGATCACCAATTAACTTATCAGATCGGCCTGGTTGATTTTCTTATCCCGCGCATAGAGCGCAGCTTTGATGCGGTTTCCAATCTGGTCGAGGAAATAAATAAAAAATCATTTGAAACAAAGCGAAATATAACTATTCCTTTTGTGAAAGAAATTCTTGGGCTTTAAACTGAAATGACCGTATTCTCATTAGTAAATCAGAAGGGTGGGGTGGGCAAAACCACTACAACCGTTAACCTTGCAACAGCAGTTGCAGCGTGCGGCAAAAAGACCCTGATAATCGACATGGATTCGCAAGGCAATGCCACAACGGCTTTCGGCATCTCTCAGGAAGAGCGCAGTCCAAACACTTACGATGTTATTGTTGAAAACACACTTCTTGATGAAGCCTTGAAAGAAACCGTCATTCCCGGCCTTTATATCTGCCCTGCATCGATCGATCTTTCAGGCACAGATGTCATGCTTTCAACCCGAATTGGCCGTGAAAAGATACTTAGGAAACGCATTGAAACCCTGAAGACCAAATTTGATTATATATTTATCGATTGCCCTCCATCTCTGGGCCTTCTCACCATAAATGCACTTACTGCATCTGATTATGCCCTGATCCCGCTTCAGTGCGAATTCTATTCGCTTGAAGGGCTTTCATACCTCCTCAACACCATTGACCTGGTTCAGCAGAACCTGAATGAAGATATCGATATCGGTGGCATCCTGCTCACCATGTATGATCGCCGCAATAAACTCACTAATGATGTTGAAGGCGAGGTGCGCAAACACTTTAAAGATGTTGTGTTTGAAACCATGATCCCTCGTAACGTGAAGCTATCTGAAGCGCCATCGCATGGTCAGCCCGGCATAATTTATGATCACCGCTGCTCGGGTTCCAAAGCATATATGCTGCTTGCGCGTGAACTTCTTAAACGCTTCCCGACAGAATAATTTTTCTTACCCTACTTCCGAATAAATAAACTTTCTAATATTCTTATATTTGCGGGTTCGCTCGTATTCGTGGAAAATATTCTGCGACTGTACAGTTAAAGATATATCTATAGGTTTTGCTACCAGCCACTTGGAGATCAGGTCGGGAGTGCAATCTATATTATAATTTGTTCTTCCGGGCGCATTTGAAGCTTTTCCGGCCTTTGATGCTTTGCCAAAAAGAAGAGTAGGTATATTGATTTATGAATTGTTGAAGGCGCCTTCATCTTATAAATAAAAAGAATATGAATAAGTTATACAAATAAAAAGGGCCCTTAAAAGAGCCCTTAAAATTGATTTTTTAAATCCGAATTAAACTGTCTTTGTCGGATCTACAGTTTGCAATTCTTCCAACTTCTTGTTCGAGAAGGTGGTAAGGTTGCTTGTAGGTGCGCCTGCAACTGGTGCGCCACTCTTATACTCATTAAGTGCAGTTTGCATTGCATCTGATACAACCAATGTAGTGGTTTGTTCGGTTGCTTTAATACCATCAACTTGAATACTTGTTGAAGGGCCAAGATTTTTGCCTGCATTTGGCACGTTTTGTGCAAATACAGCAGGGCTTGTATTAAAAACCTGGTTAACCACGGAATTATCCCCGTGCGTATAATCACTGGTAACTTTTAGAACTACATTATTATCTACTATGTCAAACGCTAGATTAGGCATGCGCCTCCTCATTAAGTTTTGGCCTTTCGTACTTCACTATTTTATTCATTTTTTCAACATTTTCCACTATTTCTTCGTCGTTATTACCGAATAAACGCTTATCTAACTGAACAAAATTGACAATTTTGTTATCATTCCCGTTCTCATAACGGATCGAAAACTTGATTTCATCACTTTTGATACCAAATTTGCTCGAAATGAACTTAAGGTTAGTAAGGGTTACAAGCCCATCATAAAGGGTTGTACGTTCATATTTATCATCACCATTTATAGAGAAAAACTGCTTTCTTTTAGCGGCTTTTTTATCGTTCGAGCGCACTTCCAGGATCTTCTCGGTCGTGAAATAATTACCCTGTTTATCTTTACCGATAAGGCCCGCAGTTACCGCATGTTTAATGAACGGGAATTTTGCGATCGTATCAGTCAGATTTTTTTCTGGGATAATGAATTTTTTAGCCTTACCTGCGAATATCCCTTCCACATAATCCATTTCCTGGATATCGGTTAGGTCAAAGGCTTTTTTCAAAATATCTTTCATCGTATCTATACTATTCATATTCTACTTATACTTTATAAAACACACCTTGCGTTATAAATAAAAACTTTGTACGAATATCACCTTAGATATCATTATAACATTAAATGGTTAAGAAATAATTAACCAGATTAAAATTTATATTAAATTATTATTTTTTAAATAAGCCTTTGAAATAAGGCTAAAATTAGGGATATTTGGGGATATCGGGAATTATGAAACGAACATCAGGTTTAGGTAAAGGCCTTTCGGCATTAATCTCAGAAAGAAAGATAGATATAGACTCATTTGCTGAGAATAATGGCCGCCGTGCTGACCTGGCTGTTGATGAGGTTTTTCCAGGTCGTTTTCAGCCTAGAATCATATTTGACCCCGCGGAATTAGAAGAACTTGCAGAATCCATCCGCCGTAATGGCGTTATCCAGCCTATTTTGGTACGTAAAAGGCCAGGGCAGGGTTATGAGATCATCGCCGGTGAACGCCGCTGGCGCGCTTCCAAGCTGGTAAAGGCTGAAAAGATACCCGCTATCATATTGGAAGTTGAAGATAAGCAGGCAATGGAAATCGCCCTTATCGAGAATATTCAGCGGCAGAACCTGAAAATCCTGGAAGAAGCTGAAGGCTATAAAAGGCTGATCAAAGAATTTGATTATACCCAGGAGCAGCTTGCAGATGTGATCGGTAAAAGCCGCAGCCACGTGACCAATATTCTGCGCCTGTTATCACTGCCTGATGATGTGAAAGACTTCCTGAACGATGGCCGTTTAACAACTGGCCATGCCCGCGCGATCCTTTCCGCACCTGATATTGCATCAGCTGCTGATGAGGTTATCAAGAAAAATCTTTCCGTGCGCCAGACTGAAAATTTTGTAAAAAAACTTTCAGAAGTAAGTGGCGAAAATTTCTCACGCAAAAAATATGTGCGTAAGAAAAAAGGCGAGGGTTATGAAACTAGCGACAGCCCTGAAATTCTGGAAAAGCAGCTTATAATTAGCGCAAAACTTGGCCAAACGGTTACAATCAAGAAGAATGAAATTGTAATCAAATTTTCTTCTGATTCCGAACTTGATAAAATTCTTTCTAAACTTGAAGCATAAAATTTCCTAATTAGATTTATAAAATGCTTGAAAAACTCTCACAGCAAATAACTGATGAATTCGGCCTCAAAATTAAGATCGCCGGCGAAATAGAATTTTATGTCTATCCCGAATTCACCTATGAAGATGAAGATAATGATTTTTTGGCGAAGATACTTTTCAACCTCATGGTTGCCCATATTAAACCATGGCAGATGAGTCGGGAAGTGGCCCCAGGACAATTTGAAGTTGCCTTGCAACCAACGCCTGCAGCACAATCTGCAGAAGAAATAGAAAAATTAAAAACCATAATTATTGAAACTGCGGCCTTGTATGAACGCAAAGTGAGTTTTTCTGCAAAACCATATGAAGATTTGCCAGGATGCGGCCTTCATATTCATATTGGTGTTGACGATTTGAACGGTGAATCAGTTTTTGAACGCGAAGGTAAGCGCGGCAATAAACCTGAAGAAACCGCGGTAATGAAGAATATCGTTGCGGGCCTGTGCAGCACAATGCTGAAAAACTTCATCTATTTTGCGCCGAATGAACTTTCATATTTGCGATTCACTTCTGCGCGTAATAAGTCACCAGCGATTGATGGCAACCCGCTGCAGGCATATAATAATGCACCGGTGAATGTGAGCTGGGGCGGCAATAACCGCACCACGGCAATTCGTATTCCGGAAAGTTCATATGATGAATCAACCCGCCATATTGAACACCGTGTTGCAGGTGCTGATGCTAACCCTGCCGATGTTATTGAAAAAATCCTGGAAGGAATCTATGCCGGATTAAAAGATAATCTACAGCCATTCCCAAAAACTTACGGCAATGCCTTTGATAAGCAATATAACTATCTGCAAGCCTTCCCAAAAACTTTGGAAGAAGCAAAAAAACTTGCTGAGTAATTATTCTCCATACTATTATATTTAGTAAAATTTATCCCCGGAAGTGGAGGAATAAATTTATAATAATTCCCTAAAATGGCGCATCTTAACGGTTTTTTAACCGGTTTATGCTATAATAAGGCATGGATAAGCCGAAATTTGTATATCACGGATCATGCAAGGGCATACCAGATGGCCACTTAACCCCGAGACCTCAAAGCGGCGATGCTAATGGTGCTTTCCCTGAAGGAAGTAGAAAATTGGTATTCGCAACAGACGATAAGCAGTGGGGCGTGGTTCATACTTTAAAAACATCCCAAATGATTTCTACCTTAAGTAATGGCGATTCGCCGATAGGCTTATTTATTGACCATGAATCGTGGAAAGATGAATTATCTAAATCTGCATGCGCATTATATAAATTACCGTCAGAAAAATTTGAGAATGTTATCAGTAAATATAATGGATTACCTACCAAGGAGTGGGTTGCAACATCATCAGTAAGTGCAGCAGAAGTTATAATCCACACACCGGAAAGTGTTATGACAGAGGGTGTGCAATTAATGTTTTTGCATAAACAAATAGATAGGCCCCTGTGGGATATTTTTAGTAATAAAATTGCAGAAAAAGAAGGGGAGCTTATTGCCGGGAATGTTAGCGGGGCAAATATGATCAACGCTTTACAGGCGGAAGGACTTATAGATTCTCATCTCAATGTGGATAAAAATATAAAACCAGTAGCAATACCCGCATCACCTAATATTGGCATTATTCGTGAAGATATAGACTGGCTAAAACAACAAGTGAGGGCAAAAGAGCAAATGCCAGTATATGCAGATAATGGTATTAAATATCGCAACAACTGGACGACGGAAGGAAAAAATCAGAAAGGTCATACAGCAGAAATAGGTTTAAATAAGACCGAATAATTATTTCTCACTCAGCATTTCCATAACAACTTCAGCAGCGCGTTCGCTTGGCATTTCATGGCTGCCCATACCCATTTCAGCCAGTTCGAAATTAGCTTCTTCGATCTGGCCATGCCTGATGGCATCTGATTTTATAAGTTTCAGCATCTCTGCCGCAATATTATCAGACGTACATTCATCCTGAATCAGTTCGCGAATAACTTCTTTATCGGCAGAAATATTTATCAGGTTGGCATAATCAATTTTTATCATTTTTCTGATCATCCAGTGGGAAAGGGGATTGATCTTATAACATATGACAGCCGGGGCTTTCAGGGCCGCAACTTCAAGGCTTATAGTGCCGGATTTAACAATGGCGGCCTCGCATATCTGCAATAGTTTGCGCTTTTCTTCATGATCAGAAATGGTGATGCAGTTTGGGATCTGGTGATCGTGTTTAACAACTTCACCACGCATGGATTCAGTTGGCATGAGAATAAATTTAACATTAGGTTCCTGCTGATATATTTTTTTGGAAGCTTCAATAAAAGTTGGCAAAAGCATTTTTATCTCTCCCATTCTGCTGCCGGGCAATATGGCGATGAGTTTATCTTCGGGCAGATAGTTATAATCAGCGCGAAGCGCCTGCTTTTCTTCAAATGAAAGAATGTGGATATCTTCAAAAACTGGATGGCCAATGAATGTTGTTTTTAAGCCTTCCTGCTCGAAATATGGAGGCTCCCACGGAAGGATGCATAATAGATGATCAAATAGTTTTGCCCATTTTTTTGCGCGGCCTGGTTTATATGCCCAGACGGTCGGTGCAACATAATGAAGCTTTTTAACATCAATATTTTTCTGTTTTAATTTTTTTGCAACGCGGCAGTTGAAGCCCGGGGAATCAATAGTGACAAGTAGATCTGGCTTTTCAGCGATGATGGTTTCAACGGTCTGATCGATGCGCTTCATCAATTTGCTGGCATGAGGAAGAACTTCCATGAAGCCCATGAGGTTGAGTTCCTGCATCGGGAAGATACTTTCCAACCCCTCTTTCATCATCTTGCTGCCGCCTATACCGACAAATTGCAGATGATGATCTTTCCTTTTTAACTGATGCATTAATTTAGAACCGAGATTATCGCCCGATTCCTCACCAGCAATGATAAATATCTTTTTCAAACCAAAATCAGATTTAAATTAATAATATGGTTATTTAGATAGCAGAGATTAAAAACTCCAGAGAAAATATAGTCAATATTTAATAGGTTTAAAACATATTGCTGATCTCAACCAAGCGGTTGAGTGCACCATTGGCCTTGCCAAAATCGATTGAGTCAGCGGCCATTTGCATACCCTCATCAAGACTTGCAGCAAGGCCAGCAACTTTTAGTGCAGCACCGGCATTCAGTACAACTGCGTTGCGATATTCATTGCGTGTGCCTGTTAGCACAGCTTTAAGTTCATAAGCATTATGACGGGCATCACCACCGGCGATCTTATCAGGAGTTGTGGTTGAAAGGCCCATTACCTCAGGGGTGATCGTATATTCATGGATTTTTCCATTCACCAATTCTGCAATATAAGTTTCAGCGCAGATGGAAATTTCATCCATGCCATCACCGCCGTGAACCACCATAGCGGATATGGCATCAAGTTTTTTTAGCGTTTCACATATAGGCAGAACCAGGTCTTTGCTATATACACCGATCAGCTGCCTGCGAACCTGCGCCGGATTTAAAAGTGGGCCAAGAAGGTTGAATATTGTGCGGATGCCAAGTTCCTTCCTGACAGGGGAAACATGCACCATCGCTTTATGATAAGTTGGTGCGTAGAGGAAAACCACACCGGCCTCTTTCAAACACTCGGCAGCCTGTTCAGGGGTTAGATCGATACGAACGCCGATCTCGCCAAGAACATCAGCTGAACCACTGCGTGATGAAATAGCTTTATTACCGTGTTTCGCAACCGGTATGCCGCAACCGGCAACCACAAATGCAACTGCGGTTGAAATGTTATAGGTGCTAATGCCATCGCCACCTGTGCCGCAAACATCGATTGCCGCGTGGTGAAGTTCTGCCGATAATTTCAGTTTCACCATTTTATGGCGAAGTGCCTGCACCGCGCCGGTGAGTTCATCAATGCTTTCGCCCTTGGTTTTCAGGCCCATTAATATGGCAGATATCTGCGCCGGGGTTGCACCGTTATTCATGATTATCTGGAACAGGCGCGCGGAATCATCCTGCGAAAGGCTTTCGCGGTTGCTCAGCATTTCTATATATTTTGCGACTTCATTGCTCATGTGAGAGAGTTTGAACAGTTTTTATATAACAGGCAACTGCCAATTGCGGAAGAGGGGTGTAGGGCATTATTTAGGCAGGATGACCGTTGCCTTCAAACCACCGATGGAACTGCGGGAAAGTTTTATATCGCCACCGTGTTTATTGATGATATCGCGCGTAATCGAAAGGCCAAGGCCAACGCCACCGGTTTCAGAATTGCGCGATTCATCCAAGCGATAAAATGGCTGGAACACCTGCTCAAGCTTATCTTCCGGAATGCCGGGGCCGTTATCTTCAAAATTCACCAATACGGATTCATTTTCCTCTCCGGCATTTTCTATGCGCGCAGAAATGAAAAGCTGGCTCGAATATTTTATGGCATTATCGATCAGATTGCTGAATGCGCGCTTGAGATATATAGGGCGGATGTTGAGATAGATATTATCCGGTATCATCACCCTTACTTCATTTGAAAAATTCACATAACGCGAAGTTATCGATTCAATAAAGGTTTTTAAATTAACCGATTGAATAGGCTCGGCCATATGGCGGCTGATCTCCAGCTCGGCAAAGCTCAAATAACCTTCGATCATCTTGCTCATCTCATCAACTTCCTGCTCCAGACTTAAACGGGCGCTTTTATCTGCAAGCATGGAGGTTATGAGTTTCATACGGGTGAGCGGAGTGCGGATATCATGCGAAACGCCGGCAAGCATCTGCGTTCTGGTGTCGATCAGACGCTTGATGCGCTCTTTCATTTCGATGAAGGCAACGCCGGCTCTTCTGATCTCGCGCGCGCCCGAGGGCTTAAAGTCCTGTAATTCGCTACCTTTACCAAAGTGTTCCGCAGCACTGGAAAGGCTCAATATTGAACGCACCTGACCACGCATGAATAGAACGGATATGATGCTCAAGAACAATGCCGAACCAAGCACCCACATTATAAATATATATGTAGATGGATTGATGATGCGTTTATCAGTGAAGATAATGTTTATCACATCATCATCTATCTGGATGCCAAAACGTAGCCGGCCGCCATGTTCGTTGAACAAGGCAAGTGGAGCGTTTATCTTCTGCTGCAAGGCTTCGACCAGTTCGGGATAGCGCTCATTTATATTGTGAGTGATATCAAGTTTTTTATTTTTATCGACCGATACTTGCAAGCCGAGATATTCATTATTCGCCATTATCAGTGGAGTTCTTTTTTCCTCCGGAACACTGGTGAGGCCATTAATGATCATGGCGGTTTCGCCTGTTAATGTGGCTGTCATGTTACGCGAAAGGCTTTCCCAGTGGCGGCTATAGAATGTATATATAGTGACAAGTTGGATAAGAAGTACTGGCGCAATAGTTATTAGAAGAAAGCGGAAATATAAGGATTTTGGCCCTTTCGAGCTGATCTTGCGCTCAACTTTCTTGAAAATATTCGGGTTTGACTGCGGTTCTGCCATAAAAATAATATTTACTTCATTTTTAAATAGGATATAAAAGGGCATATGTCATTCAATTTGTCTACATCCCTTCTAAAACTGCTACTCCGCTAGGCGCGGATAGAAATTCTTATTGCTTTTTGCACCCCATTTACATTTTATACTTTTACAAATTAATTAGATAATACTGGTAATTATATGTCTGATAAAATTATTATATTCGACACCACTTTGCGCGATGGCGAGCAAAGCCCGGGCTGTACGATGAACGTTGAAGAAAAGATTATGATAGCAGAAGTGCTTGATGAGATGAAGGTTGACGTTATCGAGGCTGGATTTGCGATTTCCTCAAAGGGTGATTTCAAGGCGGTCAACGAGATCGCAAAACGTGCTAAACATGCGAGTGTTTGTTCACTTGCGCGCGCTATCGTGAAAGATATCGATGCGGCAGGTGAAGCTGTGAAGCCGGCAAAAAAGCCGCGCATCCACACGTTCATGTCGACTTCTGATATACACTTGCAATATCAGTTCCGTAAAACCCGCGAGGAGGCAATAGATATCATTGATAAAACCGTCCGCCACGCGCGCAATTTATGTGATGATGTTGAGTGGAGCGCAATGGATGCAACCCGCACCGAGATTGATTTTTTGTGCAGGGCTGTTGAAACGGCGATCAAGGCCGGCGCAAAAACCATCAATCTTCCTGATACGGTTGGTTATTCGATCCCATCGGAAATATATCATATATTTTCGACAGTGATGAATAAGGTGCCAAATGCCGATAAGGCAATCTTCTCGTTCCATGGACAGAATGACCTTGGCTTGGCTGTCGCAAATGCAATTTCTGCGATGCAGGCAGGTGCAAGGCAGATTGAATGTACAATTAACGGCATTGGTGAAAGGGCTGGTAACACTTCATTAGAAGAGGTCATCATGACGTTAAAAACGCGTAAAGACTTACTGAATTTCCAGTGCGATGTGAAATCAGAATATATCATGCGCGCATCAAAAATGATCGTGAATGTTACTGGTTTGCATGTGCAGGCGAATAAGGCGATCGTGGGTGCAAATGCATTCGCGCATGAATCGGGCATTCACCAGGATGGCGTGCTTAAACATGCTGCAACCTATGAGATCATGACGCCAGAATCTGTCGGTTTGACGCGCAATAAACTTGTTATGGGCAAGCACTCGGGCAGGGCCGCTTTCAAAGATAAATTGAAAGAGCTAAACTTACATGTTGCCGATGATAAAATTGATGCGATATTTTCGCAATTCAAAGACCTTGCCGATAAAAAGAAGGAAGTTTTTGATGCTGATATCATCGCACTTGTTGATGGTTCAGCGAAGGAAACTTCTGCCGAAAAGATCAGCTTCAAATATATGGATGTGCATTGCGGAACAAATGGCCCGCAAAAAGCAAAAGTATGTTTAGTTTCCGGTGGCAAGGAACAATGCGTTGAAGCAATGGGCCAAGGGCCTATCGATGCGATCTTTAAGGCGATAAAAGATATCACAAAAACTGATGCTGATCTGCTTTTATATGATGTGACAGCAGTTACCGAAGGCATCGATTCGCAAGCGGAAGTTTCTGTGCGTTTAAAATCAAACGGACACACAGTGACAGGCACTGATGCAAATATTGATACCACAGTGGCATCAGCAAAAGCATATATCGCAGCGCTAAATAAGCTTGCTTCATATGAAGAAAAAATGAGCCTTGTCAGCGAATAAAAATTCGTTGAAAAATACTCAGATTTTTTAACTCGCGGCAATGATGTATCACTAGTCAGAAATTAGTAGGCAGATGGTTTAATATTTTATTGATTTAAATGTTAAATACCTGCTTATATTTCCGTAATAATACATATTTCCGGAAGTATGAAAAAAGCCTTAAGCTTGGCATTAAAAATCCGCTATTTAACAGCCACAATTTCGCTGCTGGCATTAAGCACTGCTGCACACGCCCAAGTAGTGAATATTCCTGGCTCTGCTGATGCAGGGCGCATCAACCCAAAGGAAAACCTGCCGGAACTAAAGGGTAAAGAAGATAAAATTGAACTGCCAAAAGCTGAACCTGCCGCACAAGCGCCTGAAGGTGCAAAGAAAGTGCATTTTACCCTGAAGGAAGTTGAGATCAAAGGCTCAACCGTTTTCACCAATGAACAATTGGCAGAAATCTATCAGCCTTATATCGGCAAAGAAACCACCATGGATGTTGCGTGGGAAATTGCCGCAAAAATAACAGATAAATATCATAATGCCGGATATTTTCTATCGCGTGCTTATGTGCCTGAGCAATTCGTGAAGCATGGCAAGATAATAATAAAAATATCGGAAGGCTATATCGGCGATGTTGAGTTAGATAATAAGATCGCAGGGCGCAGGATCGTAAAAAGCATGATCGCGGATATAAAATCTAAAAAGCCGGTGAAGGCTTCAGAAGTTGAAAGCTTCCTACTACGTTTGAATGATCTGCCGGGAACATCATATCGCGCAGTGCTTTCAACCAATGATGAAAAAGGCGCTGATGAGAATTCTGTAAAATTGACACTGGTTGCAACAAAAGAAAAAGGCCACGGCAGTGTTAGTTTTGATAATTATGGCTCGCGCTTTTTGGGGCCGAATGAAATGACCGTTTCCTATCAGACGAGCATTATACCACAAGAACAAACCACTGTTTCAGTGCTTACTAGCACGCCGACGAACGAGTTGAAATATGGCAGCATCGAACAATCTATTCCGATATTTTCTGATATCTCACTTGATCTGAATGCATCAAAAACAAAAGCGGAACCTGGTTACAGTTTAAGCCAGTATGACATTGACAGTGAGGCAACATCCATGAGTGCTGCGGTGAAATATCAGGCCATTCGCCAGCGTGAAAAGAATCTTTCATTAAAATTTGATTTTGATGGTAAGAATACTTCGAACACGATATCAGATGTGCCGTTCAACCGTGACCATGTTCGTGCGGTTCGTGGAACCGCTGATTTTGATATGTTTGATAAGTGGCAGGGCTATGACTCGATTGATTTTATCCTGAGTCAGGGGATTGCTGGTTTAGGCGCGAGCGATAAAGGCGACCCGTCACTTTCACGCCTTGAGGCACTGCCAGATTTCACCAAGGTGAATTTATCGCTTTCACGCATGCAGCGTATAAGCGATGATTGGAATATCATCGGTTCATTGTCCGGGCAGAAGGCTTCGGGGCCGCTTTTTTCATCAGAAGAATTTGGCTATGGCGGCCAGGTTTTTGGCCGTGCTTATGACTCGTCGGAAATTACCGGTGATGATGGTGTGGATGCATCGCTTGAATTACGCTTCCAGAAATTTGCAGAGATATGGCATGATTTTTCGCCGATACCTTATATTTTCTATGATGCCGGAAAGGTATGGAGCTATGATAGTTCGCAGGTTGATACAGCATCTGGAAGCTCTGCCGGATTTGGCATCAGATTTGCATCACTTTATCAGATCACAGGCAATTTAGGGCTGGCCTTCCCGATAACGCGCGAACAGGCAAACCCGATTTATGGACAGGACAACAATGGGCCAAGGATTTTATTACAAATTTCAAAGGGTTTTTGACCTCATGAAAAAGCTTAATTTTATGGCTATAAATGCCCAATTATGTTATAATTTGACTCATATTGATACATATCTGAATTTTAATGGAAATCGGTAGACCCTCACATATTTCAGGTTCATTCCTGATCCGATTGCTAAGTGGCGTGGCTTTGGCTTACCCCGGCGTGGCTTTTGCCAATCCGACGGATGGTGTGGTTAGTCGTGGCAGTGCAACGATCCAGCAATCCGGCTCAACTGTAAGTATCAATCAAACAACTGATAAGGCGATAATTGACTGGCGCGGATTTGATATTGGCGTTGATGAGAAAACAATTTTCAATCAGCCGGGAAGTAATTCGGTTACGTTGAACAGGATCAATAGCGCAAACCCATCGCAAATTCTTGGAACACTTTCAGCGAATGGAAAAATAATTCTGATAAACCCGGCCGGTATATTTTTTGGCGCCGGATCAAAAGTTGATGTGAGTGGACTGGTTGCAACCACAGCCGATATTAAAAATGAAAATTTCATGAAGGGTGATTTCAGGTTTGATATTCCCGGGCATCCTGATGCATCAATAATTAACGAAGGCGTGATCACTGCAAAAGATGCTGGACTTGTGGGCCTGGTTGCACCGAATGTTATCAATCGCGGTGTGATCACTGCGAACTTGGGCCGCATACAATTATCCTCAGGTGATACGGCAACGGTTGATCTTTACGGTGACGGGCTGATGGAAGTTGCGGTTAGCAACAATGTGAAAACGCAGCTTGTTGAAAACACCGGAGTTATACAGGCCAATGGCGGCAAGATCGCGCTGACAGCAGCGGCAGGCGGTGAGATAGTAAAAAGCCTGATAAATATTCAGGGCGAAGTGAGAGCCGGAACTGTGAAAGAGCAGGCTGGCGGAATTTTAATTTCAAATGCAAAACCTGCGGGCTCAACAGCAACCACAGACAGCAAAGTTGTGATTGGTGGTAGAGTTACTGCGACCGGAACAAATACTGGCGAGAAGGGTGGTTCGGTAGAAATTTATTCCAACCAGATAAATTTAGGAAGTGGCTCGCTAATCGATACATCTGGCTTTGCTGGTGGCGGGAAGATATTGATCGGCGGTGATGAGCATGGAATTACAGATGTGTTTGCCAATGCGCTGAACACAACTGTTGAAGCTGGTGCACAAATAAAAGCTGATGCGCTTGCTGATGGGGCAGGCGGCAAAGTGATTGTTTGGTCTGATAAACAAACAGATTACAAGGGCGGCATCTCTGCTAAAGGCGTGGGAAGTGGCGATGGTGGATTTGCAGAAGTTTCCGGCAAGAAATTATTGAATTATAATGGCAGCACAGATTTAACGGCTGCAAATGGCAATACCGGAACACTATTATTAGACCCGGAAAATGTAACGATACAAACTTCAGGCACGCCGGCAGTGTCATGTTCCGCAGGAGTGTGCACACCTTTTTCTGATGATTCTATTTTAACAATTGCAACATTACAAAGCGCCCTTGCAAGCAGCAACGTTATAGTAAGCACAGGCAGCAGCGGCACCCAGGACGGAAATATCACCGTTGCGAATGATATCACCTGGAGCAGTAGCAACAGACTCGTGCTTTCAGCATATAATAACATCACCATCAATAGCGGTGTAACTATCAAAAATACATATGGCACAAGCCTGGCCGCAAGTGCGAATCCAACCCTTCTGGTTTTACGCGCTGATGCAAACAGTTTGAATAATGGTGGTTCGGTAATTAATAATGGTACGATAGATTTTTCAGCCAGCACCGGAGCGGTCGCAATATTTTATGACTCGCTGGCTAATGGCGGTTCATATGCAGCAGGAACTTTAACACCTTATAGCGGCACATGGGTTGCACCGACCAACGCAAGTGTATCAAGCCAGTTCACCGCATATCAACTGCTGAACAATCTGACTGACGTGGTTAATATACATAATGACCTGACAGCCAATTATGCACTCGGAAAAAATATTGATGGCGGAAATACGGAATTTAATTCAAGTTCACCGCTTGGCGTTTTCACCGGTATTTTGGACGGACAATATGGAACATTAATCGATGGAAGCAATTACGGGATTACCGGCCTGACGATGAATATCACCGGAAGCTCTTTAGGTCAGGCGGGTTTTTTTAACTCGATGAACGGCATAGCTAGGAATTTTACCCTTGGGCTTGACCTTACATCTAATTTTAACGGCACAACCATTGTTCGCTATGGCACACTTGCTGCCGGAAGCACCGGGGTTACCGCTAACGTAGTAACCACAGGAAATATAAATTACACTTATAGCGGAAGTGATAGTTGCCTATATTGCACGGGACTGGGTGATGTATATGGCGCGATTTCTTCATCGGCCGTGCTTTCAAATGTATCTGCCAGCGGTGCGGTCAATCTCACCTATAGCAGCAATGGTACCACTAACACACTTTATGTAGGTGGCCTTGTCGGCGCAATAGCATCAGGCGGCACGCCATCGATCTCCGGCTCTTCCGCAAGTGGTGCGGTAACCGTACAATATGGCAGCGGATACAGTGCTGTTCTGACAGATAGTATATTTATCGGTGGTTTGGTCGGCCAGATGGGGGCGGGAAGTGTAAGCAACTCTTATGCGACTGGAACCATAACCGGAAATATTGATGGCGCGAATATTTTTGTCGGCGGCCTGATCGGTAGCACCGGTTCGGCTACAGGAATTTCATTTTCTCATGCAACAAATTCTATAAATTACACAGGCAACAATGGTTCATTTTATTATATCGGTGGGTTGGTCGGCGCCGGATCAGCATCAATAAGCAACAGTTATTCACATGGCGGAAATATATCTGCAACCAATATTATAAATGGAACTGTAGGCAATATATTCTATGTAGGTGGCTTGGTCGGCAGTGCCGGTGCCGCAGTAGCAATAAGTGATTCTGACAGCTCAGATAATGTTACTTACACTTATCGCGGAACAACAAGTGCAACCAATACCGTTTATATGGGTGGCCTTGTCGGCAGAGATCTTTCTTCGGCAACAAATATTATCTCAAACTCAAACTCAACCGGCAGTGTGCTTGCACAATATGCAACCGGTTATAGCGGAACAGTTGGAGGATATATAGGTGGCCTGGTCGGGCAGGTGGGAAACAATGATGCGACCGGTGTTTTCTCAGGTTCAAGTTCCAGCAGCAATGTGACAAACTATTTAATTGGTGCAAATGAGTATGTCGGCGGCCTGATCGGCTATGATTACAGTTCCGGCACGATCAGTTCCGTTCACGCCACAGGCACTGTCACAGTAACTGGAACAAGCGGATCTGTAGGTGGCCTGATCGGCAAAATAGGTGTTGCGACAGGAACTGTGAATAATGCTTATGCGACAGGTGATGTTGTTGTAACTTATTCCGGAACCCCTACAACCTCGGCCTCATTAAGTATAGGCGGGCTGGTCGGGCACAATGTTGGGGTGATAAGCAACAGCCAAACATATACCGGGCAGGTGAAACTATATAATACCGTTAATGGCGGGACATCGAGCGTAACTTTTCTTGGCGGCGGACTGGTTGGATATAACAACACCAGCGGCAGCATCATAGGATCCACAGCATCAGAAAGCGTTATCTATAATTATCGGGGCTCAACAAGCATTACCGGCGTTGCTATGTTGGGAGGGTTGGTCGGTGAAAATATTTCAACAATAACCAATTCCATCAGCACTTCTTCGACAAGCGGAAATGTTCTTGCACAATATACGACCGGTTACAGCGGCAATATGACCAGTTATCTCGGTGGCCTGGTCGGGCAGATAGGAAATAATGATACATCAGGTGTTTTTACCGGCTCAACTTCCTCCGGAAATGTCACAAGCTATCTGCAGGGTGGCACTGAATATGTTGGCGGATTGATAGGTTATGATTATTCAACATCAAATCTCGCCGGATTAAGTTCTTCAGCAAATGTTATTTATAACGGCGCTTCCGGATCAAGCATTGGTGGGTTGATCGGTTACATAAACAGCTCTATTACCCTTGATAATTCGCATGCAACAGGAAATGTTAGCAACACTTATTCAGGCAGCGGATCCGCAAGTAGTTACACTGGCGGGCTGGTTGGAACTATAAACAGTTCCGCGACCACCGCTTCCATTACCAATAGCGATTCACAAACAGGTGCGGTTACGGCAACTACTTTAGTGAGTGGGACTGGGGCACCTTTATATTATACAGGTGGATTGACAGGCAATTTAAATGGGGCACAAACAATTGTTAATTCATTCTCAACAGAAAATGTCACTTTTACATATAAAGGGACTTCCACAGGAATACTGACGGCAGATGTGGGTGGATTAAGCGGCAATGATTTTTCAACTGCAACAAATAGCATTTCTAACTCATATGCGAGCGGCAATGTACTCGCACAATATTATGATTCAACTTATAGCAACGGCATCATCAAAGGTTATGTTGGCGGCCTGGTTGGTATGGCTGGTAATGCTAACGCAGCTGGCACGTTCTCTAACGCATGGGCCACAGGAAATGTTACCAGCTATATGTCAAATCACCAGCAGCAATATGTTGGCGGATTGGTGGGCTGGGATCGTTCAACATTATCCATCACTAACGTTCACGCTACAGGTAATGTGACCTATAGCGGCAGCACGCCATCATCAGGGCTTGCTGTTGGGGGATTGATCGGATTTCAGGATCAATCTGCAGGTACGATAGATAATGCCTATGCCACAGGAAATGTGACAACCACATATACTGGTGCACCATCAGGCGCATCTACAAGTATTTACACCGGTGGATTAATTGGAAATACGGCTGGCGCTATTACCAACAGCCATTCATCTGGCGGAACTGTAACTGATATCGAAAGTTTCAATGGCGTTAATGGTTATGACGGAAGATTTTTCACCGGCGGATTGATCGGTTCAGTAGCCAGCACTTCCAGTGTAAGCAATTCCTATTCGTCTGATAATGTCAGCTATCTCTATAAAACAAATTCATCAGTACAGACTTATGCGATATTGGGTGGATTGATCGGATATAACTCTTCATTAATTACAAACGGCGTTTCAAATTCATATGCGACCGGAAATGTTTCTGCAGCTTTCTATGATGGCACATATGCAGGTTATGTCACGAGTGAAATTGGTGGGTTAATGGGGCGTAATGGTTCAAATGGAACAACATCAAGCACCCAAATTTATGCAACCGGCAATGTTACTTCCAGCCTTTCCGGAACCGGTTCCCAAAATATGGGTGGTTTGGTTGGTAACAACTACACCACCTTAACAACCGGTATCACCGATTCATACGCGACCGGCAACGTAACCTATAACGGTTTGAATACAGCTTCCGTACTTGGCGGACTTGTTGGAATTGAGAGCAATTCTACCAGCGGAATTGCACGGGTTTATTCTACCGGAGCGGTGATCTCAAACAATGGTGGCCTCATCGGCGGGCTGGTCGGTAAAAACGCCGGTACGATAAATGACGGCTATTGGGATACGGTGACCAGCGGCAAGAGTAGCGGTGTGGGAAGTAATACAGGGACGGCAAACGTCACCGGCTATACGACAGCGCAGATGCAGGCGAATCTGACGACGAACTTCCCGAACTTTTCAACCAGCACATGGGGAATAGTAGCAGGCAATAGTTATCCATATTTATTATGGCAGTTTGCAAATGGAACAACGCCGCAGGTGTTGGCAGGTTATGCGTTCAACAGCCCGGCAAGGCAAACACCTTATACTGATGGTTTAATATATGCTTATGTTGATAATACTTTCGCAGGTTCGGCAAAAGCATCGTCAGTAAATGGTTATTATTCGATTCTGGTTCCGCAAGGAACCATTCAGGGCACGGGTAGCAATGTGCTGATCTATATTCCGGGCACAACAGCTGGCACTGCGACAGGCGTTTCATTCACTGAAGGTGTGACAGGTTCTGTGAACGCGCTGAACTTCAGTGGCGGTAATGAAAACACTTACGTGCTTTCATTGTTCAATAATTCGTTATGGCTGGGAAGCGTTCCTGGAAGTGAGAGTTCAAATCTTTCTGGATTACTCGCAAAACTTGCGACTGAACAAACAGCTTCAGGAATAACCGGGCCATATACGATCTCGGGCTCTACTATAACGATGACCGGTGGTGCAAACCTTGTTATTCCGATGACAAAATCCGGCGGAACAAATTTTGATATCACTATAAATGTGCCGCACACCATGAACCCGGATGCGAATTTATTCTTACTAAGCTTCAATTCTAATGGGGTTATTGTTGCACCGAGCGATCCAAGTAACGGCATGGCTTGGGTTGATAGCACAAAAGTACAATCTTTGTTGAGTAATGATAATGTGGTTATTGAAGCAATCAACGGCCCGCTTACTTATTCTGTTTTTTCAACCATTTCATGGGCTAGCAATAGTATGCTGGCGCTTAATGCCGCAACTAATGTGGTGGTTAATGGAACTATAACCAATACATACGCTAATACGGGAAGTTATGGCGCGTTAACAATTCCTGTTCAGCTGGTTCTTCGCGCTGATATGTTTGGAACGAATTCTACTAACAATGGTTCGGTCACAAATAATGGTACAATAAATTTCTCGAGTAGCACCGGCGCGATATCGGTGTTCATCGATAGATCAACATATGGCGGCAGTTTCACGCAAGGCACAATAAACCAGAACAGCAACTGGAGCACATGGGCAGCAACAAATCTAACCAACCAGACTGTCAGCACACAACTTACTACTTATTCACTGATAAACACCGTCACTGATCTTGCGGCGATAAATTCGGGCTTATCTGGAACATATGCTTTTGGTAAACTGATCCTCGGTGGATATAGCGCATTCAATTCCAACACACCAATGGGCACTTTCACCGGCATCCTGGACGGCCAATATTGCGTGCTGATGGGAGGTTCTGTCTGCGGCGTTACGCAACTTACTCTGGCGCCTTCGGCTTCAACTGCAAACGTTGGTATGTTTGGTAATAATACAGGTAAGTTACGAAGCTATATTGTTGGGATGGATATTACACAGGCCTATACGGGCACATCAGCTGTAACTCTGGGTGTAGTGACAGCAGGTAATGGCGGAACGATTACTAACGTGACCTCGATGGGTAATATCACCTATAGCTATACTAATGCGCCATCCAGCGGCAGTATTTATGTTGGTGGGTTGGTTGGTATTAATACTGCAGCAAGTGGCACCGCATATATTATTAATAGCACTGCAAAAAATAGTACTATAAACTTTACAAGCTTATATAACGGCAGCACCGCAGTTAACCTTGGCGTTGGCGGATTACTTGCTGATAACACTACTAATGGTTATGTAGGTGGATCCACATCATCGAACTCCGTTAACTATATATTTAAAGATACAAACTATGCGACTGCAACCACAACTAATAATTATTATCTTGGCGGGTTGGTAGGGGCGAATTTAAGTACCAGTTCTTCAATAGTAAGCTCATCTGCAACTGGTTCAGTTACGGGAAGTTACTTTAGCAGTACATATGCAACCACCGGCAAAACCTTAATTTACATGGGTGGATTGACCGGAAATAACTCAAGTAATATTTCATCATCATTTTCTTCAGCAACCGTAGTAGACTCTCTCGCAAACGGCACACAAAACGTTGGTGGGTTAGTTGGGAATAATGGCAGTGGCGCCACTATTAATACGAACTCTTATGCGACGGGTAACGTTACATATACTGGCGTTTCAACCACTTCAGGTACAGCGACATCATATGTGGGTGGATTAGTTGGAAATAATTCCACCGCCACCATCGCCAATTCATATGCAACAGGAAATGTTTATACAACTTATATTGGCACGCCAACTGCGGGAGTTTCACAATATGTTGGCGGGTTGGTTGGTACAACTAACGGATCTATAAGCAGCAGCTATACACAGAACGGAACGGTTTATGCAACTAATGCCAATGCAGGAACTTCTTTTGGAGTTACCACTTATGCTGGTGGATTGGCTGGTTCTTTAGCTGCAGGCACGATCACAGATTCAACATCATCAGAAGCTATAATCTTTACATCAAATGCAGCGGCAGGAATAACAAATACACTAGCCGCAGGTGGGTTAGTTGCTAGCGATGGCTCTACTACTGCCAACAGCATTTCTGGAAATTCATATGCCACAGGCAGCATCACTGCAGCTAATGCCGCAAGCAATACCAGCACAGTAAAAAGTTACATCGGCGGATTAATTGGCTTTACATCCACGGGCGCAATAACAATTGCTGACAATCTTTATGCGACTGAAAATATAACAGATTCATTGATCGGAGATAACCAGTTTTTAGGTGGACTTATAGGTTACAACCAAAGCTCTTCAACTTCAACGCTTACTGGCCTGCATGCAAGCGGAAATGTCACCGATACATATACTGGCGCAACAACAACAAATGGCGTAGCAATTGGTGGATTGATTGGGTTCAGCAACTCCGCACTTACTTTTGACCAGGCTTATGCAACAGGTAACATAACATTAAATTATGGTGCAACTGGTGGGCAAGGGGCTGCAGTGGGTGGTTTGGTCGGAAATACAAGCAGCACTATTTACACTCACGCCTCTACATCAGCAGGTATAGTCACCGCTAATGAAACGAGTGATAACACATCATCAGCACATACCATCTATACAGGCGGGTTAATCGGTTATTTCAATAGCGGAAAAGTGAGCGGCTCTAATTCAAGCGAATCTGTTATCTATAATTATAAATCAACAGCAACGGTAACCCACACCGCTACTATCGGTGGGTTAATTGGTACAGATGTATCAACAACATCAAACGCCTTTGTTGATAACTTTGCGACGGGCACAGTAACTGCACAATATGGCACCGGATATACTGGAGTAGTAACCACCAATGCAGGCGGATTGGTTGGGCGTGTAGGCGCAACAAATGCTGTTAGTATTGCAGGCAACAGCTATGCAACTGGAAATGTAAATGTGACAGTGGGCGGTGGTAGCGAATATGTTGGCGGGTTGATCGGTTATTACAACAGCACTGCGAATATGACCGGCACCGGAACTAACACCGGCATTCGCGCAACCGGTGAGGTTACCTATTCTGGGAATGGAACGAGCGTTCGTATGGGCGGGTTGATTGGTAACCAGGATCAATCTGCAGCAACTTTAGATCAGGTTTATGCAACTGGTAATGTTACCGGAACTTATATTGGCACACCAAATGCATTGCCTTTCGGCATTGGTGGATTGATAGGTTATAACTATGGTGCGATCACCAACAGCTATACACAGACTGGTGCCGTGAAAGGCATCAATATGGCATCAGGAACAACAACCGCCAATAATGCGAATATGTATGTTGGTGGATTGGTGGGCAGGAATGAAACTACTGGTTCCGTTGCTAATTCGCACAGTTTAGAAAACGTAACTTATACACATAGCGCAACTAGCACTTCTACCAATATGAATGAATCGATCGGCGGGTTGATCGGTAATAACCTAACAACAGTTGCTAATGGCGTTTCAAATTCATATGCAACCGGCACTGTGCTTGCGCAATATGGCACCGGTTATAGTTACGATTCGACCACTGGCGCTGGTTATGTGAATGCCTACCTTGGCGGGTTGATCGGAAACAGCGGCAGCAGTGGCAGCACCACTTATATCACTAATGGTTCTTATGCATCCGGCAATGTGACGGATTATTTAAACAGCGGCCTACAATATGTTGGTGGGTTAATAGGTAATTATCAAAGCAATGCTTCACTTTCCGGTTTGCATGCGAGTGGAACTGTAACTTATAGCGGCAATGCATCTAGTGTAATTATTGGTGGGTTGATCGGTGATTTAACCAGCACTGGAACATTATCTAATATGTATGCAACTGGTGATGTTATTTATACCGGCACAAAAACAGGAACTGCAGGGGGGTTGATCGGAAGAACTGAGTCTACATCCTCAACAATTGATACATCTACAGCAAGCGGCAATGTTACGTTTACATTCACCGGAACAACTGCTGATACAAATTCTTACGGAACTGTTGGCGGGCTGATCGGTTTCAGCAATTCAACAGTTACAAACAGTAGCACTTCCGGCGGGTTGGTGAAAGTGATCGACCAGGCGACAAATGGTACAACATTTGGTCCTGGATTTGCAATCGGCGGATTTATCGGCCAGACATCAACCGGTAGCGGCGCAATAACGAATGATTATTCTACCGAAAATGTGACTTATGTAGTGCAGGCATTGAGTGTAACAAATGGAAGTGTTAACATAGGTGGCTTAATTGGTTATGCAGGTTCTGCAAGCAATCCTATCTCAGCTTCCTATGCAAAAGGAAATCTTACGGCTACATATTATGATAATACTTATAACACTTCACAGGGTGTTAAAATGGGTGGCCTGGTCGGGCAGTTGGGTAATGGCACCACCGATACGGCTTTCATCACTACATCATATGCAACCGGTAACGTTACAAGCTCAATAAATACTACTACGAGCAGCGAATCATTAGGTGGGCTGGTTGGTAACCTAAGCAGCCAAAATGCTAACCCGATAACCGATTCATATGCGTGGGGTTCGGTTTCATATACAGGTTCTACTACAAGTTCGTTACTTGGCGGATTGGTAGGTTATATGAATGATACGGGCGGAACAATCGCACGTACATATTCGATAGGTTATGTTTCTAATACGGTTGTAAATCTTGCTACAGGTGGATTAATTGGATCGCTGGCAGCAGGAACAACTGCAGATTCATATTGGGATATGCAGACTTCAGGCCAGACGACAAGTGCTGGTCCAGAGATTGGTAAAACAACTGCACAGATGCAGGCGGCACTTCCGGTGAATTGGAGCCCGACGATATGGAGTATTGACCCGGGTTCTACATATGCATATTTCGGTTCACAATTCGCGACACCACCGGAAGTTATTGGTGGTATCGTATATTTTTCTGATGGCTCGGTTGCTGCAAACGTAAAAGTTTCATTACTGATAAACGGCACGGCATATACAAACGGCAGCGGTTCAACCGGTGCAAGTGGCTATTATTTCTATTACGTGCCTGCAGGAACTTTATCAAATGCGGAGGTTCTGGTTTATCGCTCAGGATCTGGCAGCACAAAAGGTCAGACACTTGGTGAAAATATCACCGGCACAAATACCAACCTGAATATCTATAGCACTTATTTAACTATCAATACTGCGGATGCATCATTGACCACCGCTCTTGGCAACCTTGCAACTGCGCAGGGCGCAAACACAGGTTCTAACTTCACTTATACGAATAACGGCAGTTCTATAGTGATGAGTGCGAATAATAATTTAAGCCTGGTGATGACAAATTCCAGCCCAGTGATAAATGCTGCGATCACAACATCTGGTACTGGCATTGTTGCAATTAATACTACGGGATCACTAACACAAAGCGCTGCAATAACCGCGCCTAATTTAGTTCTGACAGGTGGCACGGGTAATTTTACATTAACTAACAGCAGTAATAATATCGGTGCGATTGCAGCGAATGCCGGCACTTTAAATTTAAATGATTCAAACCATGATCTGGTAATTTCTACCATTGCTGGAACTACAGGTGTACACGCGACAAATTTATATATTAACGATAGCGGCGCGGTAACGCAGACTGTAGCAATAAATGCAACCAACCTGTCACTTACAGGCACAAATGGTAATTACACGCTGACAAATGCTTCTAACAGCATAAGCAGCATTGCAGCAAATGCTGGAACACTAAATTTGAACAACGGTGCTAACGATCTTTCTATAACATCGATCAACGGCACCTCCGGTATTACCGTTTTCAACTTCTACCTGACCGACAGTGGCAATCTCTCCCAGTTGCAGGCGGTTACAGCCAATAGCACAGCTTTCAACGGTAGCGGCGCAACTTATAGCCTTACTAATTCCGGCAATAATCTTCATACTATTGCAGCAAATGTGGGTACGCTAAATTTGAACAACGGAAGCAACAATCTTGCTGTTGGCCTGGTAAATAACATCAGCGGAATTACGGCAACAAATTTCTATCTGACCGATAGCGGAACCACTACACAATCTCAGATAATAACTGCAACGAATATGACATTAACAAACGGCAGTTATACTTTGACCGGAAATAATAATGTCAGCAATCTGGCGGCTACTGGCGCTGTTACACTTAATTTCAGCAATGGAGGCAATAACCTGACCATTGCAAATGTTAACAGCATCGCAGGGATAAGTGCGACGAGTTTATATCTGGCAGATAATGCCGTAGTTACCCAGAATGAGGCTATATCCGTAACAAATCTTTTAACTTCGGGAACTGGGGAATACAGGCTGACCAATTCAAGCAACAGCATTTCAAATCTTGCCGGCACTGCCGGAACATTAGATATCAATAATGGCAGCAATAATTTATTTGTTACATCGATCAACAGCGTAAATGGTTTATCAGCAACTAATTTCTACCTGAATGATTCTGGCACTATCACGCAGGATCAGGGAATAACCGTATCGGGTAACGCATCATTCATCGGAACAGGCAGCACCTATAACCTTGCAAGCACAAATAATATTGCGAACATTTCAGCTAATGTTGGCAGCCTGAACCTGAATAACGGCGCAAATAACATCAATATAGCAACTGCGAATGGTTACGATGGCATCACGACATCAGGCGCAACCACAATATTGACCAGCGGGACATTAAAACTTACTAAAACCATAATTGCGGGTGGCGGTGGCAATTCGATAGTGTTAAGCGATGGCGTATTTACAAATAATTTTGGGGCAGGGGCACTGAATCCTGGTACCGGCGGGCGCTTCCTTGTTTACTCAGCAAACCCGGCAAATGATTCAAGGAACAATCTCGCATTCGATTTCAAATTATATAATCAGACCTATGCGGGATATGGACCTTCTTCAGTAACGCAAAGCGGTAATGGATTTATTTATTCGATCGCACCGGTGCTGAATATAATTTCATCAGACGCAACGCGCGCATATGGCTATGCTGATAACCTGAGCGCATATACGGTCACGGGATATATTGATGGCGACACCGCAAGCACTGCTTATAGCGGCACACCATCACTCACCACAACATCACTTGCAACATCTAATGCCGGCTCAACATTCACAATTACCGTAGGTGCAGGAAGCTTAACGGCTAATCTGGGTTACCAGTTCAATTATGTCAGCACCGGAACATTGACGATAACCAAGGCTGATATAACTGCCGTTGTGAATGACCAGAGCAGGGCATATGGCTATGCCAACCCGACCATAACAACTGCGGATGTTGTATGGACCGGCTTGAAGAACGGTGAAGATTCCAGCGTGCTTGATAGCGCAACATTCAATATCGCAGGTGCAAATTCAGCTTCAAATGCCGGCACAACACACGCGATCTCTATCGTATCATTCAATGATAATAATTATAATCTGGTAAGCAGCACGAACGGAACTTTAACAATCACCAAGGCAGATATAACTGCAGTTGTTAATGATCAGAGCAGGGCATATGGCGCGGCAAACCCTACATTAACTACAGCAGATGTAACCTGGACAGGATTGCGGAACAGTGAAGATTCCAGCGTGCTTGATAGCATTAGCTTCAATTATGCGGGCAGCGCAACATCAACTGCGAATGCCGGCACAACTCACGCCATCTCGATCGCATCATTCAATGATAATAATTACAATTTAACCACCAGCACTAATGGCACTCTGACAATTACAAAAGCGCAATTAACTGCAGTTGTAAATAACCAGAGCAGGGCTTATGGCGCAACCAACCCGACAGTAACTGCAGCAGATGTAACCTGGACAGGCCTTGCAAATGGCGAAGATTCAAGCGTGCTTGATAGCGTTGGCCTGACAATTTCCGCATCTGCAAATTCAACTGCGAATGCCGGCACAACCCATGGAATTTCTATCAGTTCATTCAGTGATAACAACTATGATCTGGCTTCAAGTTCTGACGGAACATTGACCATAACTAAAGCAGCACTGACAGCTGTTGTGCATGACCAGAGCAGGGCTTATGGCTCAGCCAACCCTACACTTACGGCTGCAGATGTGACCTGGACAGGCTTTGCAAATAGTGAAAATTATAACGTTATTGACAGTATCGGATTCAATATTGCAGCCGGGGCAACCTCTAATGTTGGCGGGAATTATGCGATCTCGATTTCATCATTCAATGATAACAACTACAGCCTGAACATCCCGACCGCTGTTACTAACGGCCATCTGGATGTGACCAAGGCGGTGCTGACTGCGGTTGTGAATGATGAACACAGAATATATGGCGATGCTAATCCTAATTTAAGCGCATATGATGTAACCTGGACAGGCCTAAAAAACAATGAGACGGCCGGCGTGCTAGATAGCGTAGCGCTGAGCATTGCAGGTAGTGCAACATCAACAGCAAATGCCGGTACAACACATTTGATTTCGCTTACTTCATTCAGCGATAATAATTACAGCCTGAATCTTTCTACGGGTGTTGCGAATGGAATTCTGACCATCGATAAAGCACAGCTTTATGTGATCGCACAAAATACTTTCAAGATTCTGGATAATGTTGAGCCGGTTTTTGCTGTATATTATAGCGGCTTCAAAAACAACCAGGATGCTTCAGCTCTTGGTGGCACACTGCATATTCAGGATACATCTTCAGGCACAAGTGTTTCGGGTATTTATGACATTGTTCCAAGCGGCTATACCTCAAACAATTATGATATTCATTATGTGAATGGCAAGCTGATCGTTAACCCGCCATTGCCAGATACAGTGACGCAGGTTTCCCAAAAGCCGACAATGAAAATTGCTGATGTAGTTTACAACACAGCGCTTTCACAAACCATTTCGCCTGAAGTTGTGGATATAAAAATGGATAATAAACTTAGTACAAAATTATTCGGCGAAAGGTGTTCTAAGATCAGCATTGGGAAAGATAGTAATTCTGCCAATGCATGCTCATTCTTCTAATTAAACTTCAGCCACAGCACCTGCAATCTGCGCTATAGTTTCTTTAACTGGCTCTTCAATTTTCACATCAGTTCTTGGCTTACGATTTTTTAGGAGAGTTTTTTTTAAGATCATTTTGATCTTTATTATCCGAATTTACATAAGCCTTAAATGCGGGTTGTTGATAGTGAACTTCTGTAAATGTGAAATGGGCTTTTTCCAGCAAGCTTTTTATATGTTTTATTGCATGATCAGTATTTTCATGAGGAACTTGCTTTACGACATTATGCTGATAATCAACCAGTTCATCGCCAGTTTCGATATCTTTATATTTTCGGTTTCTACCAGTTATGACCAGTGAGAAGTTTTCTATATTGTGGTTACACTGAGTGAACTCAACCAGACCGTTTTGATCCATGATACTATATTGGAGGTGCAGGCCGCCATCATCAACCGGCTGAGCATTTATAAGTTCAGCACGTAGGTTTCTATGGCCTTTGAATATCTGTTTTATTTTCTCTGCAGCTTCGTGCATTTTTATCCCCAAAATGATAATACCACGCGCATGTTAATAGTAGGTTACAGAAATTAGGCAATCTAATAGTTCCAAGCCTTAAGATTCTGATCTCTAACACATCATTCACTTTCCATAATATATATTATGCGGCAGTTATACGTGGGATACAGGGGTGTTATGGCAGGATTATTACTGATATTTGGAGCTGCAATTATCAGCCCTATTTTATCTCAGTGTAATCTTCGATGGTGAGACCATAACCATCAAGTGCTATGATGGATTTGCCAGAGTTAGTGAGCAAGTTCATTTTCTTAACGCCAATATCAGATAATATCTGCGCGCCAATGCCATAGTCACGGATCTCATTCTGGCCGGCAGATGACTTCTCATCACCCTTGCCCACTTGGCCTGACAGCATTTCAACTGCACGGCTAAGCGATTGCTTGTTCGGCGAGCGTAGCAACACAACAACACCTTTGCCTGCTTTATTTATAATCTCCATCGACTTATGCAACGTTCCTGATTTTGGGCTTTGCTTTGCACCCAAAACATCGGATATAACATCCAGCTGGTGCATGCGAACCAAAACAGGTTCTTTGGAAGCAGAAATATCACCTTTTACCAGCGCTATATGCTCGGCATATTCAAGTTTGCTTTTATATACGACCAGCCTGAAATCACCGGCATAATCAGTTTTTAATGTAGTTTCTGAGATTTTCTCAATAAGCCTCTCATTTTTACGGCGATATTCGATCAGGTCTGCGATGGTTGCGACCTTTAATCCGTGCTGTTTTGCAAACTTTAAAAGCTCCGGCAGACGCGCCATGGTGCCATCATCATTCATCACTTCACATATAACACCGGATGGGTTCAAACCAGCCATGCGGGCAATATCAACCGCAGCCTCTGTATGGCCAGCACGAACCAGAACGCCGCCATCACGGCTTATTAATGGGAATACGTGACCGGGAGTAACTATATCATATTTACCTTTATTCGGGTCGATAGCAACTTTAACGGTTTGGGCGCGATCAGCCGCAGAAATGCCGGTTGTCACACCTTCCCTAGCCTCGATCGAAACTGTAAATGCGGTCTGGTGGCGAGTGCCGTTATTATTGCTCATCAATTGCAGGCCAAGATCTTCAACGCGAGATCTTTCCATCGCAAGACATATCAGCCCGCGAGCATTTTTTGCCATGAAGTTGATGACTTCCGTCGTAGCCATTTGTGCAGGAATAACTACATCGCCTTCATTCTCGCGATCTTCATCATCAACAAGAATGAACATCTTGCCAGCTTTAGCCTCGGCTATTATATCTTCAATCGGTGAAAGCTCTTTTGTCATAATGCTTGTGTTACTAAACTATTCTAAACAACTTGTAAACTTGTCAACTTGCAAAGATTCTTATAAAAACCCCTCATGGAAATAATAAATATCAAAAACCCGATATCTGATGCCTTATATAATAGCGTTTTAGCGATTGGCAACTTCGATGGCGTACATAAAGGCCACCAGCAGATAGTAAGGCAAGTTCTTGAAAAAGCGCAAAAAGCCAAGAAAGCCGCGGCTATATTGACCTTTGAACCGCATCCGATCTCGTTCTTTTCACCGGCATCACATAATTATCGCATCACACCGTTCAAGCTGAAAACCGCCCTGCTTGACGATTATGGCGTGGATTTTGTTACCTATGCTGATTTTAACGAGGAATTCTCAAAACTGAGCGCGGAAGATTTTATCAAAACACTGTTATGCGATAAGCTTCACGCATCAGAAATTTTAACGGGTGAGGATTTCACCTTTGGTTATAAGCGTAGTGGCAATGCCAGGATATTAGCTGAATTTGGGGAAAAATATGGTTATAAATATACTGCCATAAGCGATATCAAAGATGGTAGCGGCAAGAGATATTCATCATCACTGGCGCGCGAATATATCGCAGAAGGCCGGGTTATTGAGGCCGCAGATATTTTAGGCAGGCCGTATATAATTGCAGGCAAGGTGGTTAAAGGCAAGGCAGAGGCACGAAAACTTGGCTTCCCGACGGCAAATATTGAATTGAAGGATTATGTAATTCCGAAATATGGGGTTTATAATATTACCGCCGATATTGAAGGGCAAAAAGTAAAAGGTGTTGCCAATATCGGGGTGAAGCCGACCTATGGCAATAATGAGCCACTGCTGGAAGTTCACCTGTACAATTTCAACGCCGATATATATGGAAAAAATATTTCTGTTGAATTGAATGGATTTATAAGGGAAGAAAGAAAGTTCGCCAATTTAAGTGAATTGCAGGAACAGATAAAAAAAGATATCGCCTTGAGCCAATGAATAAGAAAGCGCAATATGGCACCACTGCCGCAATAATCGCGATGCTGCTTGATCAGCTGCATAAGTTCTACATGCTGCATATTTTTAATATGCAGATAAAGCAGGAACTGATAGTTGGTGATTATTTAAATCTGGTGATGGTGTGGAACCGCGGCATCAGTTTTGGAATGTTCCAGGGCCATGCTTACAGCAATTATTTCTTCATGGCGTTCACAAGCATCATCGTGATCTCATTATTTTTCTTTATGAGAGCGGCCAGAAGCACGCTTGAAGCGATCGCTTTCGGCATTGTTATCGGCGGCGCGCTCGGCAATCTGATAGACCGCATAAGATTGGAAGCTGTGGCAGATTTCTTCGATTTTCATTATATGCAATATCACTGGCCGGCATTTAATGTTGCAGATTCTTGTGTTTTCACCGGAGCTGTAATATTGATTGGTTGCTCAATCTTTAAAAAAGCGTGAAGTATGAACATCTCAGCAAAAAATATCAGCCTGGTTTTAATTTCAACAATTGCGTTATCATCATGCTCGATGACCGCCTTCAAGCAACATCTTGGCCTTGAACGCGAACAACCTGATGAATTCATGGTGCTGCCGCGTCAGCAGTTGAAAGTGCCTGATAAGGCAATTCCTCTGCCAGCGCCTTCTGATAAAAAACAAGCCGCAGCTGATGCAAGCAAAAATGCGCAAAAACTTATGTTCGGCGAAGGCTCAACCGATAATGCAGCAACTGCAAACTCACCTCTTGAAAACTCAGTCGCACAAAAAGCAGACGGCGCAAATGATAGCATTCGCCAGCAGGTTGATGCGGAACATGATGCCAAAACCGGCGTGATGGGAACTGAGCGCGGTGGAACTTTAGAATCTATTCTTGATCCGTTCGGGTATAACGCACCTAAAGAACCAGTTGTTGATGCAAAAGCAGAAAATACTCGTGTGAAAGATGCGCTGAAAAATGGCGAAAAAATTGATGCCACAAAAGTTGCGACCAAAGACCCGCGTAAAGACCAGTGGAAAAGCAGCAAAAATAGTGATGACCAGGGGCCGGTGGTTGATAATTCTACCGCACCTGCAGAATCAGACCGCGATTTGACATCCGAACCTAACCTGAAATAGGTTGGTGATGAAGCTAGCAGAATATAATCTCGTCAGCATTTCAGAGAAAGATTTTAACGTGATAATTGATCTGCGTTATGGCACGGATGATAATTTCACCGGCAAGCCAGTTTATAAGGCGCAGAAATGTTTCCTTCATACAGAAGCTGCAGAGAAGATGAGAAAGGCAATAGCGATAGCTGCGAAATTTAACCTGCGCTTTAAAATATTTGATGCTTACCGCCCAACTGAAGCACAGCAAAAATTATGGGATCACACGCCTGATCCTAACTTCCTTGCGCCACCAACAAAAGGTTCCGCACATTCAAGGGGGGTTGCTGTTGATCTGACGCTTATTGATAAAAACAATAATGAGCTTGATATGGGCACTGCGTTTGATGCCTTCACCCCCCTTTCCTTCCACGCGGAAACGGATGGCATTTCAATCGAGGCGCAAAAGAATCGCCTGTTGCTTTTAGGGATAATGAGTGCCGCAGGTTGGGATTTCTATAAAAACGAGTGGTGGCATTACCAGCTTTTTGATGCAAAAAAATATCCGCTCATCTTTGATTCCGACGCTGAAACCGGCATGATGTAGATTATAGTTGCCAGAGTTTAGAGTTTGGAGTTTAGTTATCACCATGGCAGCTAAGAACGACATAATCATCAAAAAGATCAAGAAAGTTTCCGGCGGGCACCACGGTGGTGCCTGGAAAGTTGCCTATGCCGATTTCGTGACAGCGATGATGGCCTTCTTCCTGCTTTTATGGCTTTTAAACGCGACCGAAGCTGAAAACCTGGCAGGTCTGGCGGATTATTTTGCACCGACAGTTGGCGTGAAAGATGAAATGGGTATCGGTTTCCGTGGCGGTAAGGCGGCATTATCAGAAGGTATCGGTGCGGATAAGAACACGAATAAAGGTATCGTTTTCGGCGGCGTTCCTACCGGCCCGATAACAAAAGTTACCACCGAACTTGAAGAGCGCACCGATCAGGATAAGCAGGAAAGCATTCAGGTGCAGATCAATGATGTGAATACGCAGAAGAAAGGTGATGATGACAAATCAGATTCACAGAACGACCAGAGCACCAGTTCCGCATCTTCATCTGAAGATGCAAAAACCGAACAGGCAGTTAATAATACAGTGCAGGATATGATAAAGAACCGCCGCCTGGACGAAGGCGCGCTTGAGATCAAACGCACACCGGAAGGCCTGCTGGTGCAGATCAAAGATCTCTCAGGTGATTCAATGTTCGAGAAAGATAATGCGAACATGAAACAGAAAATGAAAGATGTGCTGGTGGAGCTTTCTAAAATCCTTCGCAATATTCCGAACAATATCGCCCTCATTGGTCATACAAGTTCGCAACCGGTGCAATCAAAAGTGCAGAATTATGGCAAGTGGGAACTTTCAATGGACCGCGCGGATGCAACGCGGATTTTCCTTGAGAAGAATGGTGTTGAGCCGGAGCAGATCTCACGCATTGAAGGCCGTGCCGATAACGTGCCTTATGACCCACGCAAGCCGGAATCACCGATCAATAACCGCATCGACCTGATAATTCTGAGCAAGAATGATACGCCTGCGCATAAGCAATCAGCACCTGATTCGCTATTGCTTGATATGAAGGGCAAGGAATCACAGCAATTCATCGAGAAGAATGACCAGCGCGATCAGGCTGAACAGCAGAAGGCCGCAAAATCAAAAGGTAAATAAGCGGTGATCTTATGATGCTATTCCGCATTCTTTTTTTCCTATTCCTTGTCACCTGCATTTCATATGGCATCACCTGGCTGTTTGACCATAACGGCATGGTTGATTTCTACTGGCTCGGCTAT
The DNA here is from genome assembly GCA_048498735.1 of Pseudomonadota bacterium. GTDB lineage: Bacteria > Pseudomonadota > Alphaproteobacteria > Rickettsiales > UBA8987 > JAMHZE01. The sequence continues at coordinate 166,662 of JBEHXK010000001.1, read as the reverse complement.
CAGGCGCACACAACAACAGCATTCCTGATAGTTTGCGTTGTGTTCGGCATGATAGTTTTTGCGCTGCTGGTGCAGGTGCTATTGTTCATAATGTTCCTGCCGGAGCGTATGAAGAAAAAATATCAGAAGACAAAATTTGAACAGAACCTGATTACACTGCAGAAAGGTTATGCCGCCCTACTCTCTGGTGACATTGTGGAAGCAAGGCGCTTATCTAGTAAGCTTGAGAAAATCTCAGCACCCAATGATTCACTGCAGAACCTGACATATATGCTTGCTGCTAAAACCGCCGAGAATGAAGGTGATTTTATCGCGGCACAGGATAATTATAACAAGCTGGCCGGCAAAAAGCGTTACAAATTCTTTGCGGTTAAAGGCTTGCTGAATTCCGCATTCAGGCAGGGAAATATTGAGAAAGCAATTCTGCACGCTGAAGAAGCTTATAAGCTGAAACCTGATGTTGAAGGCGGCGCGCATTCACTGCTGGAACTATATAAAAAGGCCGGCCATTTGAATCGTGCGGAAGATTTCCTTAACCGTTATAAAAGAAAATTCATCATCCGGAAGGACAGGCATAATAAGATAAACATTAAAAACGAACTGGGCGACATCTCATATATCCGCGCTCAGGAAACTTTGCAGAACGCACGCGGCGATAAAATTGAACTCACCAGAGCGATGAGGCAACTTGATAAAAGCCTTGATGCTGATCCGTATAACACTGAGAAGATCATTCTGATGATGAAGCTTTGCAAAGGCCTGAACAACGAACGCAAAGCAAAGGATGTGATGGAACGCGCCTGGGAAAAGGTGCAGTCATATAAAATAGGCGCGGCTTATTTGAATGTGTTCTTTAATAACGATTATAAAAAGGCAGCGCGCAAAAAACTCCGCGCGATAGAGGATTTAAGAGCGATCACTGATAATCATGAGATAATAGAAAAGCTGAAAGACAAGGTCTATGACGTGCAGATAGAGTATTAATATCAGGAGTTTAACCCTTGCCAACTTAACCCTTTGAGATTAAAACCTTTTGTGTTAAACTGGCACAAATTTATAGATTGAGGGGACTATGAATGAGCTGCCGATTTCATTTTGCACTTCCTGTAAAGGGCGCGAACACCATCTGTTCGAAACCCTGCCAAAAAATCTAGCAGACAATGCTGATTATCGAAATCTACAAATTACAATCCTGAATTATAATAGTCCGGGCAATATAAAAGAACGCCTGCAAAGTGAATATAAAGCCGAACTTGATTCCGGTCGAATTTTATATGTGGAATTCCCAGAAGCGGTTGGCTTTAATATGACCCACTCAAAAAATATGTCTCACAGGGCTGCAGTTGAATATGGAAACTTTCAAAAAGATAATGATCATATTTTATGTAATGTTGATGCAGACAATTTTACCGGAGAGGGCTTTGCTCAATATCTAAATAATTATTTCCAAGAAAATGATAAAGGCTTCCTCTGTTATCACGGTGTAATTTCAAATGTAAGAAAAATACTGAATAGAGATAAAGGCTCTATAGGTGTTGGGGGCGGCGGTGGAAGGCTTGCTTTAAGGAAGAATGATTTTTATTCGGTGCGTGGTTACGATGAGGAATTTGTACAAAGTTGGGGGCCAGATGATTCACAGCTGATAAATAGATTATCAAGGCATCTCAGTAAGATTCCTGGCTCCGTAGAAGCAAAATATTTAAAAAGTATAGATCATTCTGATGAAGAGCGTTTAGAATTTACACCCTCTCCAGAAGCTCATGAACAGTCTCTAAAAGCACTAAAAGAAGTAAATGAAATAAGAAGTAAATCTAATGTAAGTAAACTTCTAGCAAGACTGGCTAAGGAGGCAAAGTTAGCCAAGTTTGATATTGTCAGGCAATCAAATAAGTTTGGTAATGGTAAGGTTATTGTTGGTATCGGGGAAAATTCATATGAGGCAATTATTGGTGAGGCGCCAGTATATGAAATGAATAGAAGCCCCCTTATTAATTATGGTTTAGAGGGCTCTATAGTAAGATAAATTATTCGCCGAGCTGTTTGCCTTTAGAAGCAGGAGCTGCATCGCCTTTGCCGCTATCATTTATAGCAGGGGTTTTAGCCACGTTATCTTTCTTCAGCTGAGTTTGTGGGTGGGCTTTAATGTAAGCCACTTTATCAGCAAGTTTATTGATGAATGAATCAAGATCGGTATTCGCAAGTGCGCCGCCGAAATCAGCACGTTGTGTTGAAATAAGGCTGATGCCCTCACCGATTATATCAACGATCTTATAGCTGCTGCCAGATTTCAGAACTTTATAATCAACAAGCACAGAACCGGTTGAAGATTTATCAGTAGCGAGTGAAGTTTTAACCGTATAGATGCCATCACCTTCATCGATGGTTTTTAGAACGGTCATTTTCTCACCGCTATAAAGACGGAATTTCGGGATATAAGAATAAATTACGTAATCAGTGTATAGATCGATGAATTTCTTTTTCTGATCAGCAGATGCCTGGCGATAATAACCACCAAGAACATAACGGCCCATCCATGCGGAATCTACGTTCTCATGGAAAAGCTGGATCAATTCATCCTGCTTTTTATCCTCCGATGTATCGGCTTTAATGATGCCCAGAACCTTGTTTGCAAGGCCATTTGCGAAATCACCCGGAGTTTCAGCGTAAGAAGAAGGAGCAAGCGCAAGCATAGCCACCAGCGCAAAAAGGAAAGAATATAATTTTTTCATGTAATCCCTTAAGGTTTCTTAATTTATACGTTTATATAACGAAACCACGCGGATTATTCAAGCGTCGAAAGAACCTTTTTCTTTCTGTTCTGCAGATAAGCGCTTTTGTATGTTGAATATACATCGAATGAATTACGCTTCACATCATCAGTGTAATCCAAAATAGATTCACGCTGCTGGATCAGATCAACACCGCCGATGATATATGGCCACGCATCTTCAGTATAGGTAACAGGGTTAGCTGCAACATCGCCACCTAAGCCAAATGCATCACGCGCAGTTGATGGGCCATAGAATGGCAGAACTAAATAAGGGCCGCTGCCAATGCCATATAATGCCATGGTCTGGCTGAAGCCTTTTTGCTTTTGCTTTAAACCGAAACCGGATGCAACATCATTTATACCTGCAACACCGAAGGTTGTATTGATGGTAAAGCGCCAGAATGAACGGAACATGCCTTCTACATCACCCTGTAATAAACTGTTCACGAAATTTCTAGGTTCGCCAAGGTTGCTGAATACGTTTGAAACCCTATCCCTGCCCCATTGAGGAACGGCAAAACGATAGCTTCGTGCAAGCGGTTCAACCAGATATTGATCAAGCGCGTTATTGAACTTGAACATTGCCATGTTAAAACCATGCCAAGGGTCTGAATTCATTGCCTTATCATATTCTTTGCTGTATTTTTTGACATCAACATTGATGACCCTGATAGTTTGTGGCTCATCTGCCATTGCATGGCCGGAAATAGCCATTATGGCGCATATCAGAATAAATTTATTGATTAATGTTCTCATAAGCCTATATAGGTTCGTTATTATTTTGCCTTATATTTAAGAACATTATACCCTGTGGTGAAGAAAAATAATATAGAAAAGGATATTTTCAGCCTTGAGAAACTGGTTGATGGCTTTAATGCACCAGCTGTTTCTTTCGAGTTCTTTCCGCCGAATACGCCAGAAAATGAAGAAAACCTTTGGAATACAATAAGAAAGCTTGAGCCGCTAAACCCCTATTTCGTTTCGGTAACTTATGGTGCTGGCGGCACTACGCGTGAGCGCACCCATAATACGGTTAAGCGTATATTGGAAGAAACCCACCTAAAACCTGCCGCACATTTGACATGCATAAACGCCACCAGAGCTGAGATCGATGAGATCGCAGAAAATTATTGGGATATGGGTGTTCGCCATATAGTTGCGTTGCGTGGTGATCCACCTCAAGGTTTAACAAGTTATTCCCCTAACCGTGATGGTTATAAATATTCAAGTGAGCTGGTGAAAGGTTTACGCAATATCGGTGATTTTGAAATATCAGTTGCGTGCTTCCCTGAAGGTCATCCGGAGTCATCTGGCATTGAGGAAGATATTGAACACTTGAAAGAAAAAGTTGCAGCAGGTGCAACGCGTGCGATAACACAATATTTCATCAATCCTGATCTGTATTTCAAATTTGTTGAACGCGCACGTGCAGCAGGAATAACCATTCCGATCGTGCCTGGAATTCTTGTAATTTCAAATTACGAACAGTTTTTAAAATTCAGTAAAGCATGTGGGGCGACAGTTCCGGCATGGGTGAAGAAATTACTTTCTGGCCTGGATGATAATCCGCAGATACGTGATTGCGTTGCAGTGAATATAACCACTGAAATTTGCAGGATATTAAGACAAGGCGGCGTCGAACAGTTCCACTTCTACACGCTTAACCGCGCACATCAAACTGCTGCTATTTGCCGCATTCTTGGCGTGAGATAAACACAATTTATTGTCATTGCGAGGAGGCTTTAGCCAACGTGGCAATCTATCTTTTGTAGAACCGCTGGATTGCTTCGCTTTGCTCGCAATGACGGTCAAAGTATAAATTAGCTTTTCAGAACTTTACTCAAGAAACCCTTGGCGATATTGACGCCTTCCATATCAATGGAGTGGCCAAGGCCAATGATCTTGTGAAGCTCAACCGGAACATTGAAACTTTCTAGAATGGAACTTGTGACCTCTGACATCTGAACCGGAACAACATCATCCACAGTGCCGTGGATCAGACAGATCGGCGGATTGGAGCGCACTTCAAAATTAGTGATATCAACTTTTATAAGCCCACCGGAAAAAGCAAGAACACCAGCACAGTTATCCTGCATGGTCAGGCCGGTTTGAATGGCCGTCATCGCGCCTTGCGAAAAACCCATGATGATAAGATTTTCAGGCTTGAGATCAAATTTATCCAGAAGCTGTTGTGCATATTCACTGACAAGTTCTGCAGCTTTCTGCACGCCTTCAATTATCTGCTCATGCGAACGTTCATAATATGGAAACCATTGGTAACCAGGCCCACCCATGGCAAATTTCTCCGGGCCATTTGGTGCTACGAAATATGTATCAGGAAATTCATCAGATAAAAAATCAGCGAGTGAAATAAGGTTATCCCCATCTGCCCCGACGCCATGCAGCATTATAACTATGTTCTTTGGTTTTGTGCCAAGTGTTGGTGTAACTTCAGGGCCTTTGAGGATGCTTTGCATATTTTCCTATTTCAGTTCAAATGTTGCGGCAATCTCTACAGAAGCACCGCGCGGGATAGATGCGATGCCGAAAGCTGCGCGTGAATGCGAACCAACTTCCTGCCCGAATATTTCCACGAACAGATCAGATGCACCATTGCCAACCAGATGTTGTTCATTAAAATTTGGTGTTGAAGCAACCAGAACCTGCAAATGCAGAACGCGTTTCAGTTTTGTTAGATCACCACCACAGGCATCCTTAACGCAGGCAATTAGATTGATTGCGCATTGGCGTGCAGCCTTCTGCCCCTCTTCCACGGTGACATTATCACCAAGAATGCCTTTGAATGTAACTTCACCATTTATATGTGGAAGCTGGCCTGAAACATAAAGCGTGTTGCCGCTTCGCACATGAGGCACATAAGATGCCACAGGCTTGCCAACGGTTGGGATTTCAATTCCTAAAGATTTTATTTTATCATCAATTGCAGACATGTTTTCTATAATATTTTTGGTTGTTTAACTTTTTTAACCCGGGGTTGATAACTGTCAACTTATATGTTGCCTTTGAAGGATTGCCTTGCCTGAATAAATATGGCCGTATGCGATCAGTTACACAACAATCAGCCAACTAATTGTAAATACTATGTATTTTATCAAAGACCCCTGCGTTAAAAATGTTATGACCAATTGATTTTTCTAATATTTTAGTATATAAGGTGGCAACATTAACGGGGGGTTAGGTGAATAATATTGTTTCTAATTTTGATGCCGCAAAGCACAGCAATCTGCTCAAGTTCTTTCCGAACGCAGCAGATAATGGCCTAAGCCCGGATATCTATAATGCTTATGATACGTTAAAAGGCCTCTCAGAAAGATCAATAAAAGCTTCTATGCAGGGGCATGTCGGCGCCTATCTTATGGCCTCCCAGCCAAAAGGTGATAATCGTGTTATAGGTTTCAACGTAAGAAATAGCTCAGGGCATTTCGGCAGTTTTGTACAAAGATTTACCTGCAAAGATTCAGAAACCCAAAAATTCATAGATTATCTGAATGAGAATATTCAAAGCATATTCAACGTAATACCAAAAGCTGCAACGCAGAAGGGTAATAAGGCAGAGTATTCCAAAAATAAAAAAGTAATAAGTGGAGGCGTAAGCAAACCTACCCCTTATAGTGCTGCAATTGTAGATGAGCAGAAACCTGCTGTTACAGATCCATTCGAAGCACTTATAAGCACTATAAAAGATAAAACCGGGGGAAATAAAAATATTTCTATAGCCAATCTCAACATCAATGGCAGCAAGATTACTTTTTCAGGTAAATGTAATGGAGAGACATTGCCTTTAGGCACTTACAATTTTGGTACTATGGCAGGGGGAGATATCAGAAGAAACCTTCGAATATTATTTGTTGGTAATGGCATATCCTTTGATGGCGGGCAGTTGGATAGGCTGAACAGCATTACAAAATAACATTGCAAATATTGACATGAGGAGAATATTACCATAGAGAAACAACTTCAATAAACGCATGCGGATATGGCGGAATTGGTAGACGCACTACCTTGAGGTGGTAGCGCCGAGAGGCGTGGAAGTTCGAGTCTTCTTATCCGCACCATACAAATTCAGGCTAGACAGCCAAAAACAGCTTCCTGATAACGTTTTCTTAACGTTTGCGTGATATAATCCAGATAAATTATGGCAACAGAAAATAACATAAATCTAAATATACCGGATTTTAAGGCCGAAGATAACAAGGATATCCAGCGCCTATTTCAGCTTATAGGTCAGATCTCACGCGAACATCCCATGGTAGTTAGTTACAGACGCGGCGGAAATCTTAAGATCATGCAGACCAACTTTCGTCAGGAGAACGTAACGATCTCCATCAATATCCATGACAAAGAGGTTACTGACGAGAACGGATATATAAAGCCGAATTATATAAGCTATAATTATGCCCTTGGCGCGATCAACAAAATGATCGAAACATTAGGATACGAAAGATACAAACTACAATTCCAGATCACCCCAAAGAATGAGGAAGAGGAAGCAAAGCAGGTTCAAAGGATAAGGGAAGATTTTAACAAGAAAGCCCTTGGAGCGGCGGATAATGAATATCAGGCCCCTGATAACAAAAAAGAAGATAATAAAAAGGATAAAGCCCCTCACAATGACATTCAGAATTTTTTCCTTAAAGATAAAAAAGAATTAAGCCCTGGCATATTGGGGCTGGAAGAAGACTTCCAAGATCTTGGCCGCGTAAACCGCAGGAATTCATACTGCTATAATATAAAATCCATCAAAATAACGGATAACAGGTTGCAATTGAGGTTCACCCCTCCAAAAAGCATAGAAACATATACCCTTGCGCCTAAAGAACTGAATTATTATTTTGCGCCTGACGAGAAAGAAGATCTGCTGAATTATGTGAAGTACAAACTGGTTCAATATAACCTATATGACGAAGCAAAATTCAAGACACCGGAAAGCTTTGTTACTGCGATGACCACCAAACAAACCATCACTGATAAACGCGATATTACTAATATAAATAGTTTCTATAGTGATTATTGCAAAAACCTGCCTTTAAAACCAACTCATAAGTTTGAGGGAATCTATACGAATAGCAGACCAGAAGAAGAGATAACAAACATTTATGTAGCGCTAAAATCAACGGATAAACTAAAAAGCACACATAATGATATTACCTTGAGCTTTGGCCCATTTAACTATTCAGAAGAAAATAAAGATCACATAAGAAACACGTTGGCGATTTTCTGTGGAGAAAATAATATGGAGTTTACCAGCGGCCAACTAAGCGAAATAAAAAGAGCAAATAATGCTTCAAGGTTTAATTTGATCGGCGGTGCTTTAAGGCACAACCAGAGCACGGTCGAGGCGCATTATCCGCCAAAATAGACTTACCTATGCCGCCTGCTGCATTGAAGAAGCGTTATTCTCAGCAGATTCGCCATTGTCAGTTGCGCTGCCATCATTACCGCCATTGCTATGCGTGCCGTGAAGGCTGTTTGCCTGCAGGCTGCGTTTAGCCAAGATTATGCTGATAAGGGATATCGTACATGCCGTCATGATGTAATAGCTGATGGAATAGTTGCTGTGCGCTTTTAGCAGCCATGTAAGAACCATAGGTGCTGTGCCACCAAATGCGGCTGCAGCAACGTTACATGTAAGTGACATTGCTGTATAACGCGTTTTGGTCGGGAACAGATCAACCAGTAATGCCGGGATCACCGCGATATAGAATGCAACGATAACCGAGAATATCACCTGGGCCACAAGCGCAGTTAATATATGCTGGTTATTCATGAAGTGCATAAGTGGAATTGCGTATAGGATATATAGAACCAGATCGATCTTCAAAATACGCTCACGGTTAAATCTATCACATATTTTCGCAGCGATAGGAACGAACACAAGCATCACCACAAGGTTGATGGTGTTAATGGTAAGTGCATCACGCGGGGTGAATTTTAAATATTGCTGCATGAAAGTGTTCATGAACACGGTCTGGATATAGAATGGAATAGTGACTGCCAGATAAACACCCATACCAAGAAGAACTTCCTTCCAGTTCTGCTGCAGGGTTTCCTTCACAGGTTTATCGGAAATGTGGCCGGTTTCTTTGGCATCCATAAATACCGGGCTTTCGCTGAGTTTAGAACGGACATAAAGACCAATAACACCGATAAAGAAGCCAAGAACGAATGGCAACCTCCAGCCCCATGCATCAAACTGAGCGGGAGTTAGAGTCTGCGCAAGAATTGTGGAAATAGCAGAACCGACAAGTATACCGATCAACATGCTCATGATAGCTGCAGAACCGATAAGGTTCTTGTTATCCTTTTTAGAGTGTTCAACCAGATATACGATAGAACCACCGAACTCACCACCGATAGCCATACCCTGAGTAAGCCTTATAACGGTAAGTAATATTGGTGCCGCGATGCCTATAGCGGCATATGTAGGAAGCAGACCGATGCAAGCAGTTGGCATGGCCATTAACAGGATTGAAAGCGCGAGTGCGTTCTTCCGGCCATATTTGTCACCGATGAAACCGAAGAACACGCCACCGAGAGGGCGCATAAGGAAGCCTGCTGCAAATATACCGAATGTTGCGATAAGCGCGACGCTGGCATCATGGCTTGGAAAGAAATATTTGCTTATGATCGCCGCAAAGTGGCCATATAGAGCATAATCATACCATTCAAGACCGTTACCAACCATCGTTGCTGCAATAACGCGTTTCATATTCGGATTCTGTGACATTAACATCCCTGTTGATTAAGAGGTGAAAGTTTTAAAGCCATGAACAGAAAATGCAAGGCTTTTCGAGTTAGGAGCTGTCGTCTTACTCTTAAGCTTTGAAATTAATGCATTCTTACATATGCATGAGAGATTCTTTGGCTTCTGCCAAAACAGATTTTTTATTGCCTAACATTATCTCCGAGCCAGGTGATTTGTTTAGTGTTTCAAACTTTTCAAGCGTATCGGAAACAGCTTCTTTAAACTCTTTTTTCCAATCACTTGATTTATCATTCAAACTATATGTGATCTGATCATCATCGAAGCTTAATGTTAAAGAATTATATTTATTATGATTTAAGGCCCTACTTAATTCATAAACTAGAAAATCTTTTGCCTCCTGATTGGAAAGATCATTACTAAAATTTTCGTGCTTAAACTTGTAGGTTTTTTCAGAATCATCAAAAAATATATGTGACTGAACTTTATCATCCTCTGATGTTTTCAGCTCAAAACGATCTTCATTTATTTTTACTTCAATAATATTTTCAGATGACATTAGATCCCCCCTATAGACAGCATCCTTAAGGTAGCATATTAAACAATTGATTACAATGAAAATTACAGGTTAGCAAATAAAAAACTTATATATAATTCCTTAATTAGTAATTGTTCTCTTACGCAAAAAATCTCAACTTATTACTATTATTACAAACAAGGAGTCATATGAAAAAACTTTATTCGGCGTTGTTATTAACTGCTGCCCTCACCGCATGCCATTCTGAACATGCACCGGTGACAGGCCAGGTTGCAGGCTCAACTGAAGTGTTCACAGGAACTGTGAAGGACTTCTCTTCAAGCAAAGGTAAGTTGTTACTGAATTCAAACTATGGCGTTAATTGTGAAGGCCACTTCGATAATAAAGGCCCGACAATTGCATCCGGCACACTTAAATGTACAGACGGCCGCGTTGGTCAGTTCACACTTAATACTGATGGAACAAAAGGTTCAGGTTATGGAACCCTGAACGATAAAGCCTTCACTTTTACATTTAAAGACTAATTATCTATCTTTTGAGATGGGGGTCAGATTGGCCTTCATCTCAAACAATGAATGAAATGCCCCGGCATTATCTATAAGTTTTACGTCATCTGCACGACTACTTGCAAACAACTGCACATAATCTTCAAACTTTATCTGAGCGACGTTCATTTTTGTGCGCCTGGTAAAACTTCCTAAAAAAAATGAATCAAATTCTTTGGGGTCGGTTACCGGCTCTATACCTTTTTCCTTCAAAAAATTGCAGGTATGCTCAAACCCGGCTTTACTGCCAGCGGAAATTATAGCCATATAAAACGAAGGCGTATTCACATCTTGCCTGACTTTTACACCCTCAATCTCATTCACGGCATTTGCCGTAATAACATATAAAGGATTATATGACACTTCTTCCCCCCAAGAATCAATATTAGTTAGCCGGAACTATGCGCGGGCGGTTATCGTTATAGATAACATATACGTGCGTACCAACACCAATAGGCTGATCGCCTTTCTGCACAACTGATATCACTTTTGATTTCAGGTTCGTGCTGGTTGAATTGCGGATCTTATCACCAACAGATTTAGAATTGCCGTTATACTGGCGCTTTGTGATGGCATCAGTATCAACATTGTCATCATTCAGTTTAACAAGATATTCAACACCGGTTGAGGTTTTCAGCTGATCTTCAAGAAGGGTGCCAAGAACCGCACCACCTACAACACCACCAACAGCACCAAGCGTGCTGCCCTTGCCTTTACCAAGCTGGCTACCAAGAACACCACCGCCAACACCACCTGCAAGCGTGCCTAGGCCAGGGCTTGAACCAAGTTCATCAGAATCTTTTACCGTAACATTGCGTGCAGAAATAACCGTACCTTCATATACAATACCGGCAGTATCAGAACTTACCACCGTGTTTGGGGATAGATCTTTCGCACATGATGAAAGCAATGCAGTTGCAATAACCAAAGTTGATAATTTCGATATAAGCTTCATATTGAACCCTTTTAAAATTTGTTTTTATGTTTGTATAATTTAATGGGGAAAAAATAAAGCAAAATAAAAGCCCTACCCTATCAGACAAAAGCCCCTGGACAACTTGGGGATGAGGGAAGATTGAGTATATCCAGAGGCCTTTGACTTAACTTATACGCTCAATGATATAAAATTCCTTTATTAAATATCACTTAAGGAGATAAAAAGGATATAAGTTTTTACAAAGCTTTTTTGATATCTTACTGAAATACAAATAAAAAGGGCCCAGAAAAAATTCTGAGCCCTTTTGAAACAATCTTTAATATTTTGATTATTTTTTAGCCGGAGCTGCTGCGCCTGCCGCCGCCGGAGCTGCCGCACCCGCTGCTGGAGCTGCCGCACCCGCTGCCGGAGCTGCTGCGCCTGCCGCTGCTGCATCAGTTGTAGCTGCAACTTCTTCCTCAGCCATACGGCCAGCAATAGTTGCAATGGTGAAATCCCTGCCCTTAATAACAGGCTCAACGCCTTCAGGAGCTTTAATGTTATGCCACTTCACGTTACCACCAATCTGCAGACCGTTAAGATCAGCAACGAATTTTTCAGGTATCGCGTTAGCATCAGTGTAAACTTCGATCGCCCTTCTTACCGCGTTCAGGATACCACCACGTTTGATACCAGGTGATTTATCCTGGTTAGCGAATTCAACCGGAACAGAAACTTTGATACGAGATTTAGCTTCCACCGCAAGGAAATCTGCGTGCAGAGGGAAATCTTTCACCTGGTCAAACTGAATTTCCTGTGGAAGAACATTGAATTTTTTGCCATCAACATCAATCTCAACAATACGTGAGAAGAAACGGCCACGCTGATATTCCAGCGTAAGTTCCCTTGCAGGAATAGATACGTGCGCAAGGTCTTTACCCTTTGCATAGATTACTGCCGGCACTTTGCCTTCGCGACGAACTGCTCTTGCAGCGCCTGTGCCTGATTTTTCGCGTTTATTCGCTTTTAATGTAGCTGTAGAAAAGGTCATGATCATCTCCCATTACCATCCCCAAAAGGCTTAATTGCCTTGATTTTTGGGTACTCTCATCAATAGAGGTGTGGCTTCTTAAGCCGTTTTGCCTCCCAAGTCAAGGGTTTTGTAAGACCTTTTTGCCTAAAATTCGAACTATTTCTTCCATAATTGTTAATAACTTATTAACAATTCCATGGCATAATCAGGCTTGGGGATAAATATTTAGATTATATAGAGATATGGGAAGCACCACAGACGGACAGAATGATGATCAGGCTCATATTTGGGCAAAGACAAAGCCAGAATTAATTATAAACGATGATGACTTCTACAAAAAACGTGATGATTGGGCAGAATTAAGGAAGCTTGCAATCAGCAATATGAAAGAAGCCGGCTGGATTTCACTTGAGGGAATGAACCCTAGAAAGCTTATATCTTACACAAACGAAATTAAAACCTTAGGGCCAGAAGCGGAAAAAAGAATATATCAAAATTTGGCCCGTGAACACCCAAAGGATTTTGCCAATTTTGCAAAAGACCTGAAGAATGATAAGCATTTTGGGTTTCTTAAAAATATTGCCCTTGATTCAATTTTATTAGATCCAGATCACAATAAAGAACTAAAAAATCTTTATCATTATAGTGCCGAAGAAACTGAGCATGCACGTCGTAATCTTGCAAAAAATCCTGTCAATGCAACATATATTCTTTCAAATGCTGAAAGATTCAAATATCCAAAAAATCTTGTCAATGAAGCAGCAAATGAAGTGCCGGATATTGCCGCATTTAGTTATCAATATACCTTAAAGCATGCGCTTGGCGAAGATTACTCAATGAAATTTGTTGGCCAGAGAGTGATGACCGGTATCAATAATTTCGAAAAATTTGATAAGCAAATGAAGCACCACTACTTGAGTGGCGCAGTGGATTATATGAATTATAACCACGCACAGAATGATCCCATCAGATTTCCATTATTAACGAAATCAAAATCCAAAATGGATTATGATTTAATGAGCGATGGATATACTGAACCATACACTTCAACTTTCAACAAACTGTTTGATGATTATTTCAAAAAGCTTGGAACAGAAAAAAGGGATATTCATGAGGATCTAAAAAAATCTAGCGATCAAGAATTTGAATTTTTAGACAGGTGTATAAAATTTGGCAAATTCTCTAAAGTTATCGATCATTACGACAAAGATCAGCAACAAGAGCTGATAGACAAATTATTTAATTCGAAAGAAAATAATGGTCTTAGAAGGGCACTAATGATCAATGAGATCGCAAAAAATACAAAATTTGCCGATATACGCCAAAGCATCGAAGAAAAGTATATAGAAATATATGATGGATTAAAAAATGGAGCAGGCAGAGATGCCGAAGAAGCACGCGATATAATCGGCATATGCATGAGCGCTTATTACGAACAGAACAAAAACACTATGGGGGATAAGAATCGCCAGACATTTAAAGATATGGCTGACCAATATAAACTTGATGAGATGAAGGGTAAGAATGTTGAAGATATGGTTGATGATAAGAATCGCCACTTCCAGATACACACTTTTTATAATGATCCGAAAGATCCGGCGAATGACGGCAAGATCTATTATGAACAATTTGTTACACCAATGCTTAAAGATACAAAGCATTGGACGCATGTGGACAAAGTTGACTATCTAGTATTCAAAAATGTTTTAACTGACGAAGATAAAAAAAATAACCTGACTGAAATGTATATCTATGTTGCCAAACCAGATAAAAATGTGGTTGAGCAAAAAGATGGCGTTTCAACATACGACCTTCCAAATGACAAAAAAGATGGCAGGGTTATAGGTGAGATGGTTAATGATATACATGCACAGGGTGGGAAAGTAAGCATGTTAGTTCACCGCGGTCATTCGACGCATGTTGATGCAACGGTTGATAATCTTCCTCAAGAAGTGCAGATTTTTGTAGTTGGTGCATGCAATGGCCATTCCGACCTTAAAGATGCCATTGTTGATAAATCTCTTAATGCTCAGGGCCCTTCAACGTTTAATACTGGCGTGGGCGCTATAAACATGAAGATCATTGATGAGATCAATAATAATATTTTGCATAAGAAAAACATCTCATGGGATGATATCTGGGATAAAACCGTAAATACAATTAATGACGATAGAAAATATGATTACATAAAACCAGGCGATGATTACGAATTAAAGGTGGAAAAGAAGATCGCCGAAATACAAAAACAACTTGATCTAAAATATGGTAAGGATGTTGGCCAGTCTGATAAACAAGAAAAAACGGATCAAAACATCAATGATGTTAAAAAAGATGCACAGAAGTTAGGTGCGGCGTTTATCGGCATTAAAAGCCTTGGTGATGTTAAGAATATTTCTGGGCCTATTGTTATTTCTGATCTGAGCAGCGCAATTGAATTGACTTAAAATCTATTCCCCACCCTCTTCTTCTGCCGGTAGCTTGGATATTTTTATCTTAGTAAGCTGGTTGCGCTTTTTCTTTAATATCTCAAAACGAAAACCGTGGAAGTTAAATATCTGCCCAGTGGATGGGATCATTTCTGCATCAGCGATAATAAGGCCAGCAACCGTGTTTGCCACATCCACAGGAAGTTCCCAATGCATTTCACGATTGAGATCACGCACTGAAAGTGTGCCATCAACAGTGTATGAGCCATCCAGATTATCTTCGATAATGTCGTAATCAACATCATATTCATCTTCGATATTACCGACGATCTCTTCAAGAATATCTTCAAGAGTGATTATGCCCATGAGCGAGCCATATTCATCAACCACTAGTGCAAAATGCTGGCGCTTTTCACGGAAGGCAATGAGCTGCTCTTTCAGCGTAGTGGTCTCCGGCACGAACCAAGGCTCAACCAGCAAGGATTTTATATCAAGCTGGGAAACATTTTCTTTTGATTCAGCCCAATTCTTCATCAGGGTTTTTGAATGTAATATACCAATAATATTATCAGATGCGCCGGAATAGACCGGGATGCGTGAGAACTGGCTTTTCAGAACTATATCTACAACTTCCTGCGCTGACAGGGATATATCTATCATCTCGATATCACGGCGGTGATGCATGATATCCTGCACCTCGGTTTCATCAAGATCAAGGATGGAACCTAGCATATCCTTATCTTCCTTAACTACATCGCCTTCCTCATGATAAAGCTCAAGCGCACCCCGCAGGGCATCAAGCCCGTGGACAACACCTTCCATGCCATGTTTTTCAAGACGCAATATCTTCAGCAGGAAATTCACGGTTTTTTCTACAACATATGTTATCGGACGCACTATTTTCATTATCAGCGCGATAGCCGGGCCAGTTGTGAGTGCAACACTTTCAGGGTTCTTAAGTGCAAAAACTTTAGGCAGAACTTCAGAGAATATCAAAATGGCCAGAGTCATGATAATAGTGGCATAGACGATACTTTCACTGTCATTGCCAAACATTTTTATGAAGAATGCAGTAGTAAGAGCTGATGCGCCGATATTCACCGCATTGTTAATCAAAAGCACAGTGGTGATGAGTTTATCCTTGCGCTCAAGAAGTTCTGCAACCTTGGCAGCACGCTTATCACCTTCAATCTTGCGCTTGAATATTTTTGGCCTGCTGGCGCCCGTTATACCGGTTTCAGCAAGGGAAAATAATGCAGAGATGAAAAGCAGAAGAATGATTATCAGAAAAGTGATCATGTTTTAATTTTGTAATTTTCTATGTGGCGATAATAAATTTATATAAAGGCAAAATCTATCAATAATAAACTATTTTAAAATATCGTATTGACTCAATTATAAAAATGTTATCTATTTGAAGTTGTCGATGAGTTTCATATCATAGGTTGACCTTTTTCCGTATAGATTAAACAACTAATCCATAGGAGGTGCCGTGACTACAAATAAAACATATTTCCTTTTATTCCTTGTGATAGCCGGATTTAATTCTGCCTGCACAAATGAAGAATATAAAAAATATTCAATGGATGACAGTACGCGTGCAACGCAGGCAGGCAATATGTATTCAAGCATGGTGACGCAAAATCCTCAGCCGGTTTATGCATATAATAGTTATCCTACAATACCTGCAGCTGCAGCACCTGCATTCAGCCTCCCTGCTCCTCAGGCAAGTGGAGAACAAACTTATAGCTATTACAGCAGTTATGACATTTTCCCGGAAAGGCCGCAGGTTATAGTTATCAATAGCGCTGGACAGAACGCAGCATATGCCGCAACTTCTGATTTCTAGACCCATATAATTAGTAATTTTTATTAAACTGATTCGGTATAGCTTGAAGCATATCTAAATTTTTCTGATCAGTTCCGCCACCTTATAAAAACCTGTGTTATATCTACTACAATCATCTTTCAGCCAACCAAAATTTTCTTCTCATTTGATTTCAACAGCTTCTAATTTTTATTGGTTTTACCCCTTTAAATAATTTTTTAAACCCATAGCTAGTTCATGTTACTATTAAATATTAGTCATTTATCCTCATACATAAAATTTGAAATAAATTTTCGCTAAATTAGGTTGAAATTTATTTTAAAACCGAACTGAAAGTTGATTTTTTAGTATATATCTCAAGTTGATAATAGTAACTTCTGTTTTCAATAATTCTTAAGAAAAGGGAAGAATCATGACTAAAAATCATATCAAAGATGTAATGGCTGTTATAGGCCTCATAACACTGATAGGTTGCACACAGAGGGTTGATACTTCATCATATAACAATGATGACTCCGTTCGTGCATCACTCAGAAACTATCAGGCCAGCAGAACAGCTCTACCTGATATTGGCGAAAACAATAGCTACACTCGTTATAGTTATAACGATACTTATGCGCCGCAATATTATCAGGCAGCAGGAAATGGAACTTATGTGATATTAAAACAGGCACCAACTGAAAACAGGACAGCAAACCTGGAATATACATATTAATTTGATCACTCTAATACTTTACTTTTGGCCGGATTTTTCTTCAGGTCATCAAGAAGGTCACGGTTTCTTTCCGCCTCCTCCATATTTTTCATTACCTCTTTTATTGAAGATTCTATCTGCTTGACCTCATGTGTTGCCTTCAGGCTTTCAAGAAGTTTGGCCTTGTCTGACATGGCATCAAGAGTAACCAGTTCATCTGCAGTGCGTTTTGCCTCTTTTCTCTCCTTACTTGCCCCCTCACCACTTGCATCAGGCGTTGCCATTTTTAACAGGTCAAGCTCTGCCTTGGCCTTCATGGCATTTAAACTGGCATTATCAAGTTCCGGCCCACGCGTGAGGTCTTTAGCCCTTTCGATAGTTTGCTCTTTTGCAAGCTCCCGAGCCTCTTCACGCTTTGAATCAAGCCTTCCCCTGTTCTTTTCCAGATCGCGCTTAAGGTCATTAAGGTAATCTTCGATATTGACGCGAGAAAGATTCTTTTCCGTTTGCATACTTGCCTGAAGCCTGCCATCTGCACTGAAGGTGAATGATGCCGCATCAGGAAGACCGCGGGACATGGCTTCTGCACCACGCTTTAACTCCATGGCGCCTTCTGAAAGATTATCAAGAAGCCTTTGTACTTTTGGCGTTAATCTGCCGGATTCACGCAGATAATCCCTCAAATTAACATCCTTATCTCCCTTGGGAGTGCGTACAACAGCAAATATATCATTCTTATTACCATGACGCGTACTTTTTATCTCTGGGAACATGCCTTTCAACTTGCGGTCATGACGCCGCATGTTGGTAAATACTCGCTGCATGGTGCGAGTCTGGTTCTGCATACGTTGCACCTGTTGCTGCTGCGCCTGTTGTTGGCGCGCGGCCCCAAGAGATGCAGAATTGTTCATCGTATTACTTACCGCGTTTCCATAAGATTGCATCTGCATCTTTACGGAACTGACCACACGATTCACAACATTCACAGAGGAATTAGCATTACTTAATGAGTTGGGATCATTTAATTTCTGCTCAACGTCACGCATCATCTGCTGGCCGGCAAAAGTTGCGCGCAGCAATTGCGGATTGAGTGCAATGGCATTGAACTCATTTGTGAATTTTACCATTTCCTCAAGCTGCAGGAATTTCTTTTTACCTTCAGCATCCTCATAACTGCCGGTCATCTGAAGTACGGAAGCATTATCAATGCCGGCAAGCCCGCTGGCCAGTGCCTCCTGCTGCATCTGCAACAGGCCGGACTCACGCAGGCGTTTCATGCTTAGAGCAAAACTGACTTTTACCATGAGTTTTTTTAGATCTACCAGGCTTAAGAAACGCGCAAGAAAATCAACATTATTATCGGCTATTTCTACCGCAACAGCCTCAATAGTCACATCTCCTTCAATGCCTTCGATATCTTTTTCACCAAGAAGCTGTTCAAGCCCTATATCGTTAACATCGAGCTCCTGCTCCGCCTCATGCCCGACTGAATTTTCAAGCAGACTTTTGATGAGATCAATCAGTTCCTGCTTGCTCATATTGAGTTCAGTGAGCATCCCCTCAATAGCTTTCGCTTTCAGCAGTTTTTCATCAGTGATTTGAAAATTTTTTAACACCAGCCTAACAAGCTTTTAATTTAGTTACATTTTATTATAATTTATT
The DNA here is from genome assembly GCA_048498735.1 of Pseudomonadota bacterium. Classification (GTDB taxonomy): domain Bacteria; phylum Pseudomonadota; class Alphaproteobacteria; order Rickettsiales; family UBA8987; genus JAMHZE01. Next base: position 147,526 of record JBEHXK010000001.1, on the reverse strand, counting down.
TATAAGTATTTTAGCAAACTTAAAAAAGCTGATGGCCGATACCGAACAAAAAGAAATAAACCCCAATACAAAGCATGATCGCCCGCGCGATAAAGCTATAAGAGCGCTTAATAAGATCATGCTTTTAATATTTGTTGTTGCCTGTTTGCTTGTTGCCTATGAACTGTTCGGTTTTTTTGGAAAATATTCAAAAAAACAAGGCGAATTGCAGGCTCAGGGCCGCATAATGAATATAAATACAAAAACCAATAAAGTTGCGTTGCAGGATCTGACCGAGACGCAATTGGAAGCATTGGGAAAAAATGCCCAAAAAGCTGTTGAAGCAGCAAAAGTGCCTGAACAAACAGAACAGGGCCCACAACCAGCGGCAACCGCAAATAAAGATCAGCCCCAGCCACCAAAACCACTTGATTATAATTCTGCAAACCTTGCAATCATAGTAACCAATGTTGGCATGATACAGTCTCAGCTTGATCAGGCAAAAACCTTGCCAAAAGAAGTTACTTTTGCATTTTCCCCTTATGCCGATGATCTGCAGAAAAAAATGGATGCCAGCGCCGCAGACGGCAGACAAGTGTTGCTGAACCTTATGATGCAGCCTTCCAGCTTCCCGGTCAAGGATAATGGCCCGCTATCAATACAGCTTAACTATGATGACTCAACCAACGCCCAACGCCTGAACAGTGCACTTGCGGTGGCTAAAGATTATCAGGGGTTGCTTGCTGACAGTGATGAGGTGGTTACAGCAAAAATAGACAAGATGACCCCGATCCTGCAAAAAGTAAGCGAATTAAATACCTTCATCGGCTATTTCAAAAATAACAATAACCTGGCATTGGAAAATGATGCAAAACCATTGGCCGCAGATATTTTTGGGGTTGATTACCTGATCGACGATAACCCCGGCGAGGAAAATGTTTCAAAAGTACTGAACCAGGTGAAGGAAGATCTGGTCTTGCGCAAGAAGCGTGTGGTTATTGCACTTCGTCCATATCCGACATCAATAAGTACCATGAAAAAATGGCTTGATGAGAACCTGGGTGCAAATGTGCAAATTGCACCTATATCATATTTTGTAACCAATAACTGATTAGAAAAATGAGCGCAGTTGAAAGGGAAAAACTCGGTTATAGAAAATGCGTCGGCGTGATGCTTCTGAACGATAATGGTGAGGTTTTCGTCGGCCAGAGGATCGACAATAAGGCCGATGCCTGGCAGATGCCGCAAGGCGGAGTTGATGAAGGTGAAGACCTTGAACGCGCAGCAAAACGGGAATTACTGGAAGAGATCGGCACCGCAGATATTGAGATAATCGCACAATCAAAAAACTGGCATTATTATGACATACCTGATTTCCTGATACCTAAATTCTGGAACGGCAAATATCGCGGTCAGACACAAATGTGGTTCCTGGCAAATTTCAAAGGAAAAGATAAGGATGTGAATATTGCCACTGAACACCCGGAATTCCGCCAGTGGAAATGGGTTAAACCTGATCTGCTGCCGAATATAATCGTTCCGTTCAAGCGTGAGCTTTATAAAAATCTGCTGGTTGAATTCAAGGATTACCTAAAGAAATGAAATCAAAGAAAGTTGGCATTTTTGGGCTTGGTAAATCTGGTGCCGCTTCAGCAACATATTTCCGTAATCTTGGTTATGATGTTTATATATGGGATGATTCAAAAGCTTCTGTTGATGCATTAAACGTGCAGAATGTTATTCCCTCACCGATCGAAAGTTGGCCCTGGGAAAGACTTGAATCGCTGATATTAGCACCTGGCGTTCCACTAACTCACCCTCAACCTCATAAGGTTGTAGAACTGGCAAGACAGCATAAAGTTGAAATAATATGCGATATTGAAATATTGTTCCGCTATGCCTCTGCAGGTTCAAAATTTGTGGCGATCACCGGCACGAATGGTAAATCAACCACTACCGCGCTGATATATCATATACTGAAAGAAAATAACATCTCAGCGCAGATGGGTGGGAATATCGGTGTTCCAGCGCTTAGTTTGAATATAAAAAAGCCCGATATATTTGTTCTTGAAACATCTTCCTATCAGCTGGATTTACTAAAAAACACAAAATTCACTGTAGCCCTGCTATTGAATATCACCCCTGACCATATAGATAGATACGGCAGTTTTGAGAATTACACCGATTCAAAAAAACAGATATTCAATAACCAGGATGAAGATGATGTTGCGATAATCTGCGTTGATCAGGATATCACAAAAAATATGGCTAAAGAAATTGAGAAGGAATCAGATGCAAATCTGGTGACATATATAACCAAGGGCCACATTCTGAACAACCAACAATTCCCACTGCTGCCCGGTGAGCATAACAGGCAGAATATTGTCGGCGCTTATTTTGTTTGTAAATCACTTGGACTAAATGACAGCCAGATAATAGCGGCAGCAAAAACCTTTAAGGGCCTTGAACACAGGATCGAAAATATTTTCAGCAATAAGCAGATAAGTTTCATTAATGATTCCAAGGCAACCAATGCCGATGCAACCGAACCAGCGCTAAAAACATTTGAGAATATTTATTGGCTGGCCGGCGGAAAACCAAAAGATGGCGGTATTAAAAGTTTAGAGAATTATTTTCCTAAAATAAAACATGCCTTTTTCTATGCTACTGCGGCGGATGAATTCTCATCAGAATATGAAACTGCCGGATATAAAAATTATACGAAAGTAAAAACCATGAAAGAGGCTTTTGAAAAGGCTGCAGAGATGGTTTCTGCAGATAAAAGTGAGAAAGCAGTTGTTCTTTTATCTCCGGCATGCGCATCATTTGATGAGTTTAAGAATTATGAAGAGCGAGGCAAAATATTCGGTGGATATGTTCACGCTTTCGTTAAGGAAAAAGGTTTATAGAAATGAAAGTTATATTCATGGGAACGCCGGATTTTGCAGTTCCCACATTAAAAAAACTTATAGAATCAGAACATGAGATAGTTGGTGTTTTTACCCAAAAGCCTAAAGCTGCTGCACGCGGTTTGAAAATAATAAAATCTGCAGTGCATGAATTGGCTGAAAAACATCACCTTGATGTTTTTACACCCGAGTCGCTGAAAATTCCGATCGAACAGGAAAAATTCAAGAACCTGCAAGCTGATATTGCTGTGGTAGTGGCATATGGAATGTTGCTTCCGAAAGAAATTCTGGAAGCACCAAAACATGGCTGCATCAACCTGCACCCTTCCCTGCTGCCGCGCTGGCGTGGAGCCGCGCCTCTGCAACGTACCATTATGACAGGTGACAGACACACGGCAGTATGCGTAATGAAAATGGATGAAGGGCTTGACACCGGCGATGTTATTTTAAAAGAGGAATTTGATATCCCCCCTACTGCCGATCTGGGCTGGCTACATGATAAATGCGCAGAACTTGGTGCAGAGCTTGTGTTAAAAACATTATATACAATTGAAAACCTTAAACCGAAATATACCAAGCAGAGTGAGCATGGCGTGGTTTATGCAAAGAAAATTACCAAGCAGGATGAGCTTATAAATTTTCATGATTCGGGGGAAGATATAATAAATAAGATACGCGCGCTTTCGCCATATCCCGGCGCATATTTCATCTTAGACGGTGTAAAATATAAATTATTTGAAGCTGAGTTTGCGACTACAAGCGCGTTGATGTCTGAGCTGGATTCCGGCGTGATAATAAATAACGAATTTCATATCGACTGTTCTGATGGAGTGATAATTCCAAAGATCATCCAGAAAGAAGGCAAGGCCCGCATGAAGATAGAGGATTTTCTGCGCGGCAATAAAATTACCCCTGGCGAAGTGGCAAACAAGAATTAATGCGCGAAGATATCTTCTTCAGCCCAGCCGCCCATATCAAGCTCAACACGGGTTGAAAGAAAGGCAAAACACTTTTTCGCAAGCTCTAAACGATTCTCTTCTACCAGCATTTTCTCAAGGCGATCTTTCAATTTATGAAGGTGAAGAACATCACTTGCGGCATAATCGATCTGTTTATCAGAAAGATCAGCGCTCCAATCAGAACTCTGCTGCTGCTTGGAAAGATCAATATCCAGAAACTCCCTGACCAGATCTTTCAAACCATGTTTATCAGTATATGTGCGCACAAGTTTGCTAGCGATTTTTGTGCAGAAAACATTATTTATCTCAACACCAAGATATATTTTTATCGCCGCTATATCAAAACGCGCATAATGCAGGATTTTCTGGCGACTGTCATCAAGCAGAAGCTTCTTTAAATTCACGGCCTTGTCATAATCAGAATCTTTGAACTGTACCAGATATGCATGGCCTTTGCTATCAGCTATCTGCACCACACATAAACGATCACGTTTGTAAATATTTAATCCGCGCGTTTCAGTATCTATTGCAATATCGCCTTCAATATGTAGGTCAGCGGGAAGATCGTTCTGGTATAGTTTATTGGCCATAAAGCTCCTTTGGAAAGGCATTATTATATATCCTGCCTCTATTTATTGCAATAGGCTGATTTTCGGTTATTTTCTAGGGATATGAAACCACTTAAAGAGCAGATCCTTGCCGCAGATCCTTCGCGTTCTATCTGGCTTACGGCCAATGCCGGCACGGGTAAAACCTTTGTTCTGGTGAACCGCCTGCTCCGCCTGATAATCGAGGGTAATAAGCCAAACCGCATTTTATGTATAACCTATACCAAGGCTGCGGCCGCTGAAATGCAGGGGCGTATAATCGAGGATATCAGTAAACTGATATTACTGGATGATCTGGGCCTTAAAAAAGAACTTGAACTCAGATATGAGGTAAAATTTGATGCCGACCAGATGATCGCAGCCAGAAAGAGAATGGCCGCAATATTGGAAAACCCTGAGAATTTAAAAATAGAAACCATCCACGCATTCTGCCAAAGCACATTAAAATCATTTTCACTGGAGGCCGGGCTGCCACCATTTTTTAATGTTATAGACGAAAATGCTCGCCAGCAGATGCTTGAAGGCGCATGGGAAAAAATAATTGCAAAAGGTGCTGATGATAACCTTTCCTATCTACTTTCATTATTCAGTTTTAAAAGCGTTCGCGAGCTTTTTTCTAATCTGATGAACGAACGCGAAAAGCTCCTCACCTCAATTTATTCACACAATTCACCTGATGAATATATCAGCGCAATAAAAACAGAATTAGGCGTTATAGAAGAAGATACTTTTGCACTGGAAGAAGGTTTTAAAAATAATATCGCCGAATTCTTAAAAAAACTTGCGAGTGTTTTAGCTCAAGGAAAAAAGACAGAACAGAGCCTGCTTGAGCAATTACAGATATATCAGAGTAGTAAAAATTTAGATGACCTAAAACTTGTTCTATTCACCAAAGATAAAGAAGAATTAAGAAGTTATTACGTAAAGGCCTTGGCAAAAGATCACCCCGTGTTGAGCGAGCAGGCTGTATATTTTTCCAATTCTTTCAAGGAACTTCTGGATAAGAAAAAATCTATCCAACTTTATTTGATAACTTCGGCGATTATCAGAATATTTGTTGAGCTGAATGGATATTTTTCAATCATGAAAACACAGTGTTATGCGCTTGATTATGATGACCTGATCGAGAAAACGCGAAAATTATTTTCTCCCAACAACCCTCATTCGCAATGGGTTTTATATAAGCTTGAAGGCGGCATTGACCATATATTACTAGATGAGGCGCAGGATACAAACCCGGCACAATGGCAGGTTATAGAGGCACTGACATCAGAATTCTTCTCAGGTGCGGGAGCAAAGAATAACAACAAACGCAGTCTGTTCGTTGTGGGCGATGAGAAACAATCTATCTACAGCTTCCAAGGGGCGGATATAAATATTTTCGATAGCAGAAAACAACATTATACCAATTTGCACGAAAGCTATTCGGAAACTTCTTTCATGCCTTTAAGTCTGAACCGTTCATTCAGATCATCAAAAGCCGTGCTTGAGGTTGTTGATAAAGTTTTGGCCGATGAAAAAATAAGTGGCGCTGTAAGCAAGAACAAAGAAGTGATAGAGCATATTCTAAGCCGGGATGAGGCATTTGGTTTTTTTGAGATCAGCGAACTTGTTGGTGAAATTATTGGTAATAAAAACCGTAAAGAACAAATTGAGTGGCATCTGCCAAAAGAATATGAAACGACCGAAGAATTAAAAAATATAGAGCTTTTAGCAGAAAAGGTTGCGGCCAAAGTTAATGAAATTCTTAGCCGCAATTACGCGCTTGCAGATAAAGAGCGCATGCCAAACCCGGGCGACATAATGATCTTGCTGCGCCAACGCAAGGAACTTTTCAGCCTGATAATAAAGAAGCTGCAGGAAAGAAATATTCCCGTTTCAGGTATGGACAGGCTGCATTTGAAAGATAACCTTGCAGTGATGGACCTTATAGCACTAGGTAAATTCATCATGCTTGAAAATGATGACCTGAATTTTGCCAGCTTACTAAAATCGCCAATATTCGAATTAAGCGAAGATGATCTATTCAAAATATGCTGGCAGCGTGGAGATAAAAGCGTTTACCAATCACTTAATGAAAAAGCTGAATTCGCTCAAATAAAGGATAAATTAAAAATTCTGATGGATTTGCCCAAATCGGCCTTTGAGTTTTATTTTAATGTGATCGAGGTTCTGGGATACAGGAAAAGTTTTATCGCTTATTTCGGCGTGCAGATAAATGAGATCCTGGATGAATTTCTTGCAGTGATCAAAAATTTTGAACTCAATGACGGCAATAATCTGCAGCAGTTCCTTAATTGGTTTGAAAAAAATGATACGGAAATAAAGCGCAACCTAAGTGGCATACAGGATCAGGTGCGCATAATGACGGTGCATGGCGCAAAAGGCCTTGAGGCGCCGATAGTTATTCTGCCCGATACAACCGGAACACCTGATAAAAGCCCTAAATATGGTTTTACAGAGAACTACCTTTTCCTCTGCCCGGTACTGAAGGAATATAAAGATGCACATTTTAAAGAAGTTGAAAAACTTACGCATAAAAAAGATGAAGAAGAATATTTCCGCCTGCTTTATGTGGCCCTCACCCGCGCACGTGATGAACTTTATATTATGGGTGCAAAAAGCAGGAAAACCAGACCAGATAACTGGCATAATATAGTTTTACAGGCGGCCAATTCTTTCGGCAAAATGGACAATGGCAGACTGACTTACACTGATAAGAATTATCTAGAAAACAAGCCGCACGAAAAAGCACTGGAAGATAAACCGCAAAAAAACATATTTAACTTCGGAGCATATAAGGAGAATAAGGTAGAGGTTATTACACCTTCAGCGCTTTATAAGGCCTCTAGCGACGACAATAAATTAAAATTTAACAATACTGATTTTTCTTACGGATTGTCAGTGCACAAGCTTTTGGAGGTTATGGCTGGCAGAGAATATTCCGATGAGCTAGTGAAGAAAGTATTTAAATACTATCCCGAACTAAGCGAGGATAAAAAAAGCAAGGCCATAAAAGAAGTGCGGGCAGTGTTAGATAACGAAAAACTTGCCTTTCTGTTTGGTAATAATAGCAAAGCAGAGGTGCCCATCTGTGGGTTTGTTGATGAAAAATTTGTTTCTGGAAAAATAGACCGGTTAGTAGAAAACGATAATGAGGTAATTATTGTTGATTATAAAACCAATAATATTTCCGCCAGCAGAGTACAGGAAACTTTAGAAAATTTCAGGCCACAATTGAAAGCCTATTCAGAGCTTCTTGAAAAGATCTATGACAAAAAAATAAAAGCCGCGATATTGTTTACCTCACTTAATGAATTATTTTATCTCTGACCAATGAAACAATTCGCAAAAGTTCTATTACCACTGCCGTTTAACGAGGCCTTTGATTATCTGATACCGGAAGATAAGCATTACACGGTTGGCGAAATAGTTTCCGTGCCTTTCGGGCGAAAGCAGATCTATGGCGTGATATGGCATATCGGTGATAAACCTGATATCGATGAAAAAAAGATAAAACCCATAACATTTTCAGCCGCAGAAAAAGGCTTTGCGACACCACCACTTTCAGCACAATTGATAAATATGATCGAATGGCAGGCTGATTATTACGTCAGCGAAAAAGGCAAGGTTTTAGGGCTGGTTTACAGCAATAAATATTTCAAGGAAGTAAAGTCTCGTACGGAAAAAGAATTAAATAAAAAGGAAATAAAACTGGTTATCCCGGAGCTTTCCGAAGAACAGAAAAAAGCTGCGGATAATATGGCGGTGAGAACGGATAATTTTAATGTTACCATGCTGGAAGGCATTACCGGCAGCGGCAAAACTGAAGTTTATTTCCAGGTGATGGAAAAAATTCTGGCAGAAGGAAAGCAGGTTCTGCTGATGCTGCCGGAAATAATGCTTACCAGCCAGATGATCAAGCGGTTCGAGCGCAGGTTTGGTTTTAAACCTGTTTTATGGCACTCAGTTGTTTCTGAGGCAAAAAGACGAAAGAGCTTTTTCTCTATCGCAAATGGTGAAGCTAAAGTTGTTATCGGTGCCCGCTCTGCCCTGCACCTGCCATATAAAAACCTTGGGCTTATCATTGTGGATGAAGAACATGATGATTCATATAAGCAGGATGAGCAGGTTTTATATAATGCACGAGATATGGCGGTTATCCGTGCAAAATTCGAAAATATCATGGTGATATTATCTTCAGCGACACCTTCGCTTGAAAGTTATCACAATATAAAAAATGGCAAGTATTCGCATGAAGTTTTAAAGCGCCGCTTTAATGAAGTTACCCTGCCACAGGTTGGGTTGATCGATATGCGCGAAGATGACCTGACCGCGAAAGAATTTATCTCTCACAGGCTGCGCGCTGAGATAGAAGCTAACCTGAATGAAAAGCAGCAGACGCTTTTATTCCTTAACCGTCGTGGTTATGCGCCGCTGACATTATGCAGTAAATGCGGCTTCCGTTTCCGTTCACCAGATACTTCAGCATGGATGGTGATGCACATAGATTCGCATGGAATTCCTTATCTTGAATGCCACCATACAGGCTTTACAATGCCGATGCCCAAGCAATGCCCTTCTTGCAAAGCAGAAAATAGTTTCAGACCATGCGGGCCAGGAATCCAAAGACTTGCGGAAGAAATAAAAACATTATTCCCGCAGGCACGGGTTGCTGAACTTGCGAGCGATAACGCTACCAGCCAAAAAAAAGTGGAGGAAATTATATCCCAAATTGAAAATGGCGAGATAGATATAGTCATCGGCACGCAGGTGATAGCAAAAGGACATCACTTCCCTGCCCTGAGCCTTGTTGGCGTGGTAGATGGTGACTTAGGGCTCGATTTTGAGAATCTGCGCACCACAGAAAAAACCTTCCAACTATTGCATCAGGTTTCAGGCCGTGCCGGACGTGAGAAACATAAGGGCCGGGTTTTTATCCAGACCTATCAACCGGAAAATAAAGTGATGCAGACGCTGGCTGCAAATGACCTGCAGAGCTTTCTGGAATATGAACTTGAGGAAAGAAAACTTGCCGGCATGCCACCATTTGCAAGACTATGCGCGATAACTGTTTCTGCACCTGATGATAACAGCGCACATAGATCTGCAAAGGAACTGGTTTCATATTTCGAGCGGAATAATAATGTGAAGATATTCGGCCCCGCACAGGCACTATATCATGAATATCGCGGCACGTTCAGGCATAGGTTATTGCTGAAAGCAGCCAGAAATTTCAATATGCAGGATTATATCAGAAGAGCGCTGACGAAATTTAACCCATCACGCAATATAAAGATCAAGATCGATATAGATCCTTACAATTTCAGCTAACTTTTCTAATGACAGTTAGGGAATGACTGCGTGCCACTGCTTGAGCCGCAATATCCATTAACGGTCCAGCTGCCGTTAAAACATTCGATAGTTGCCAGACCAGGTGCGGTTGAAGAGTAAAGATTCAGGCATGTGCCATCAGATCCCTGATCTACATGCACGCTACAAGCATTGCCACCCCAATATTGTGTTCCGGCAGGGCAATTTGCACCAGCGCCACTGCTACTGCTGCTGCTTGTTGTGTGAACATTATAATCACTGCAATGATCCTGGCCATATCCTTCACACTGTGAACAACTTGCAGTTGTTCCACCACTGCTTCCAGGACAATCCCATGTGTATACTGTTGTACTGCCATATTGATCACCACCGCTTGAACTTTGCTCATTAATAGGCGAACCTATACCGCATGTATAATATGTTGAACCGCATGTACCATTGAAAGGATGGCCGCCACCAGAAGTTGATGTTGAACCACTTGAAGATGATGACGGCGGGCCATTTGGATTACAGGTTGCCTGCTCAACTATATTAGCCGGACCTTCATATTCAGTTGGTTTATTATCAACACATAGTTTTGTACAATTTCCACTAGCGAGACAGTTCAAATGTATATAGCTGTAGTTCCAACAATATTTGCCCTCGTCATCATTATATGTATAGCATGCAATCTGGGCATCATTTTGATTTCCTGTAGCCCCCACAAAACCTGTCTGAGTAGTTATACATTCACATACTCCGCCACCACTTGAACTCGAACTTGAAGTTGAGCCTGGACCACCGCCACTAGAGCTAGAGGTGCTTGTACCATTGCTGCAATCGAGATATGTATAGGAATCATCATATGTATGAGTGCTTGGCCTTGTTGCATCACAATGATGCTCCTGGTGACAGCCACCTGGAAAATTAATCGTGCCATTATGTGAATATTCATCCCATTCCCAGCAATATGAACCATCACTTTGTTTTAAATAGCAGGCATCTTCTGCTCTGTTGACCAGATATACATAGCCACCACTATCGCAGCTGCCGCTACTGGAACTACTGCTAGGCGGTAAAACTTGACCGCTGACACTGTTTCCATCACTGCCATCTACGCATATAGGGCACATTGGGGCTGGCGGCAGAGGATCAGTTGGCACGCCCGGTGAATAGCACTGGATTGTTACCTGATGACAACTTGAACCGCTTGAAGTGCTTGACGAGCTTGTTGTAGAACTCGAGGTTGAAGTGGAACCAGAGGTGCCAGTGCCCCCGCCACCTGTGCTTGATGTTGAACTTGATGTAGATGATGAGGTGGAGCTTGATGTGGAAGAAGAAGATGATGATGTAGAGCCTGATGTTGAAGTACTTGATCCTGCTCCCCCTACGGGTCCGGAACCCATGGGCCCGGCATCAGCCACGTGCCATGAGGTATCAAGGAAATATATTACCAGGCAGTTACTGGTTGTGTTAGAGATATTATATGCCGCACCGGAGATACAACTGTTAGCCGGACTATTTACACCTTCCATGGCATTTACATATCCGTTAAAGGGATCACCATCATCCATTTTTACATCAATTGCCCTAGCCTGCTCAGGAGTTACAGCTGCGTTATCTATATAGCCAGCCGTGGCGCCACCAAACAAAAGCGCATTATTATTGTTGAAACGGAAATTTGCATTATGCGTGAAATATGCAAGGCCGTAGGCAGAACCTTCCATAGAACCCTGAGGAACATCGCTACCCACAGCGATTGTGCCACCAGCACCGCTTTTTGAACCACTGTAATGACCATCTATCATGCCGGCAAGTGCAAGATGCTGCCAAACCAGGAAACCTTCATTGCTAGCAGGATCACCAAAAATTTGCGCTTCAACATGATCATTACCATTACCGTTTGCAGTGCCTGCACCAAAAGCACCAACAGCATCGAACATATCACCGGGAAGAGCACCATATTTATCGTTAAATACCAGATATGAGTTTTTATATTTTTTAAAATTTGCAACAATGGCATTTATATCAGAGGATTTTTTCAAACTGACACCATAAGAAACCGCCCCCGCCAGCGCACCTATAATAACGACCACGATCGCTATTTCTATCATGCTGAAGCCACGAGAAACTCTTTTTATAATTTTATTTTTGATCTGAAATTTCATCAGCTTTTCAATGCCTCTGTTAAGAAGTATATCAGAATACACTGCTTATTTGTATCACTATTATTCAAATAAGTATCATTATCATAGTTATTATCGTCAGTGAAATTGGTGCAGGCGGTGCTGGTATTTGTCCATAAACGGCCTTTGAATGGCATGCCGTCATCCATTTTCTGATCGATCATAAACGCTTCACGGGAGCTGATAACTGCAGAAGTTATTGAATGCCCAGTGCTTGCCGCACCAAATATGATCACATTTGTGCTGCGGAATTTTGTTTCATTTGCAGTATATAAAGACCATTGCTGCGCTGTATAGCCGCTGTTAGGATATGGACCCGCAGGGACATCTACTCCTAACGTGGCATTAACACCATTACTCATGGAACCGGAATATGTACCCTCAATCAGGTGAGCAAGCTCAAGATCCTGCCAGAAACCATAAGCTTCAAATCGGTTAGGATCAGTACTGGTGGGATCTATCAAGCCATTATTATTGCCATCATGCGAAGCACCCAGTGTGTTAACAGCATCACCCATATCACCTGGAACAGCATAATATTTCTCATTGAACTGATCAAAAGCGACCTGGTATTTTTTGAGGCTGGCTATAATGGCCTGCCTTTTTGATGATTGGATAAGAGATTCACCACCAAGTATAGCAGCAACTATCAAGCCGATGATAACAATCACTATTGCCATTTCTATAATGGTAAAGCCTTTTATTTTTTCAGAAGTTTTATTGGGCATCATTTTTTCCAGCCATTGGTGATTGAGTAAGATCAGAATTTTCATCTATATCCGCAGGCACAGCGCTTGACTTGTCGGACTCACTCGAATCATCATCCATGCTTACAGGATTCTGGCTGGATTCATCATTATTCACATCAGGAGATTCCTCGTAATTCTCCTGCAGTTTTTGGGTCTGCTGCTGGGACTCTTCTTCAGAAGAATCTGCAGGCTCGCTATCCGCTGATTCTTTCACGCCACTGTTGTTAACAACCTCACATTCGTTCTGGAAGATATCTGCAAGCATATTCTCTTCCATCTCACTGCCTTCAGGCATATGCAGAAGATCAGACGATGCTTTTTTCATACGCAGGGAGAGATATTTACGAGATTCTTCGCTGTATTTGCAGGTTATCTTATCGCCATTAGGGTTTGTCTGAACATGCACACATTCTTTTTTATCGTTATAACCAGTGATTTTGTTATTAACGATCTTTTTGTTATCAGCCGGCCAAGGAGTGTTACACTCATATGGAACGCAGTTGTAAAGATTGTCTCCCAGAAGTTTGCAGTTATTATCTGCCGAATAAGAATTGGTGCTAAATAAGATTAGACCAAAGAAAAAAAGAAAATTAATTATACGCATATATTATTTTAATTTCATATATCCACAAAACCTAATATATACAAATTATCGCAACTGCAAAGCATGTTTTATGGATATACCGGAAACCACAGCTGAAACGCAGATAAACACGAGCTCCCGCAGCCTTTTGATATCTGTTTTCTTCGCCCTGCTCTCGCTGTTCATAATGCTGAACGCCATTTCACCTACCGACAGTGAAAAATCAGGTAAAGTTTTGCGGGCCCTGCACGAAGAATTTAATGATAAAGACATCAGCCAGGAATTTTTATTATACCAGCGCGAACAGGAAAGACCCTCGGAAGAAACATTCAAGGATGTTATAACTAAATTCCTGGATACACAGCGTCAGAAAGTTCCTACCAGCCTGACTGAAACACCGGCGCTTTATATGATAAAACTAAACTATTTGAGTTTTTTTAATATAGACAGCAGTGAGCCAAAACAAAATGCCGCAGATTTTCTGGTGGCACTTGATACATATCTTGGCCTGAACAAAAAGAAACCCGCTGCAAGAGCAGAAATTGTGATGTTCTATCAGGATGACCAGGCCTTGATAACTAAAAGGTCTGTCGCCCTGCAGGGAATACTTACAAGCGGTAGAAACAGAAATATGAGTTTTTCGACAATAAAGACCAAGGATAAGAGCCTTGATAACCAGATATATATAATATTCAGCAAAAATGAATTTTGATGAACTAAATAACCTTCACGATGAAGTGCGCCCTAATACAATGCAGGCAACATGGCTTATAAGCCTTGCTGATCTTATATCGTTAGTATTGACGTTTTTTATCCTTATGTATTCCACACGTGATCTTCCACAGGATAAACTCAACGCCATACAAACCTCTTTCGTTGAATATATGGAAAAAGACTCCCCCTATAAGTTCATATATAAAAAACAGGAAGGAAAAACCATTCGCGAAGCGGCTGGCGTTAATTATGTGGAGGGTGTGATAAAAAATTCCCTACTTGGTAACCAGAATTTAAATATGACGACCCACACTGAGCCTAATCAGGTTGTAATTGAGTTTTTCTCAGATCAGCAATCAATAGAGAATTTTTCCGGCAGTTTTAAAGACCAGATTCTGCTGCTTACAAAAACCCTGAATTCACTTACCAACCAGATCGAGGTTCGCGTGCTTGGTGAAGAGCCATCACTCTCTATGCATCTAGCACAGGAGATCAGTCGAAGGATAGTTGAGTCAGGTTATGAATATAATATACTTCAGACCGTCAACGACGAAAATACAGAAAACCTTGAAAAAGATAAAAATAACCTGAAGATACAAATTTTAGTTAAGGGTTATGAATTTGCTTTCTAAAAGGTTATCCCTATTAGTGCTGATATTGCTTTTCCTGCCGGGCATCTGCCGGGCGCAGGAGGTTTTTGACGTTGATTCCGGCATAACTAAATTCGCTGACTTCTATCGATTCACATTCAAATCAAGAAAAGACCTGCCTTTTGATGTGCTGATCGATGGAAATGATATAATACTGGATTTTGAGGATGCCAATAACCTTGACCTGAGCAAATACATATATCCTTCCAGTGTCATAAAATCTTTTGGCGCAAGTGCAGATGGAAAATCATATATAATAAAAATGAAGGGCGGCAGCATAAAGCTGCGGAAGTTTATAGGTGATAATAATACAACCGGCTTTGACCTGTTCACTAGTAATGCTGCCAGTAATAAGAAAGTCATATTGATGTCATCTCTGCCTGGTAGCAAGGAAGCTGCAAGTGTTGATAATACATCTGCAATATCTGTGGCCCAGACCTTACCGCCAGCTGATGATGGCAACAAATTACAGATCATAACCTTCCCACTCGATTTCATCGGCCCACCTAGAATTGAGCAGATAATGCGCGCGAACCCGGATTTTATCGGCCCACCGCATTACGACCCGCAAAAATACGCAATATTCGAAATAATGAAGCAGAATGAACGTGGCAATGTTGCGCCTGATATCACTATGGATGAGAACAGCATCGCCATCTCATTCTCATTAAGTGATATTGATAGCTCGACAGCGGCGGCAATAGTTCGCGGAGATAAGATCGATATCGCTTTCAACACGGTCAACAACCTGCAGATCAGCGAATTGAACCAGAACCCTTTCATCAAGGAAGTCAAAAAACTGCCGGATAATAAATTCAAGGTGGTTGAACTGACCCTGAATGCCAAAAAAGTAACCGCACAATATCAGAAGGCATTCTATAAGAATAAACAAGCCTGGACGCTTGAGATCTATAAAGATGATGATAAAAGCCGCAAATTCGAGGTCAACCAGGTTAATCTGAGCGCTGAGAATAATTTCGGTGAAAAGCGCATTGTTGCCAATGCCGAACAGATAGATGGGCCGATATTGCTTAATGATGAACTTACCGGCGAAAGGATCGTGGGCTTCCTGGTTAAAGATAATGCGCTTGGCGTAGTTCTACCGCGCGAATTTGTTGACCTAAAATTCCTGCAATCATTGCAGGGGATATTTGTGAAGGAAAAATCAGATTATCTGAATTATGTTAATAAAGATAATACCCTTACGATAACCAAGCTTTCAAACCTGCAGATCTCGGAAGAAATTTTATCTTCGGGCAACAATACGCCAAATATCAAAAAGACTACATCTCTGATGACCACTACCACAAGCGGAGTGTTTCCAGATAAATCCATGTTCCCGTTCGAGCAGGAAAAAACCAAGAAGAAAAAGCAGGCAGAAACCACTGATGGCACTGATAGTGCGCCTGCAGAAAAGAAAGAAGAAAAAAAGGAAGAAAAGAAAGAAGAGAAAAAACCTGAAGCTAAAAAAACAAAATCCAAGAAAACATCCCTTCTTGATATATTCAGCATAGATGCCTATGCGGCCGAAACCGCAAACAGCAAAGCCGCTGCCGCAATTGCCGCCCCAGATAGCGACGTGCCTAATTTAAACACTGATGACCAGACCTATAACTTCAAGGAAAACCTGATCGATGACAGTGATGATCTTACAGAAACTGATAGAAAAGATATAACCACATTGGTCGAATATCAGCTTGATATGATGAACCAGGCCAAGGGAGAGAAACGCTCTGATATGAAACTGGAACTCGCCAATCTTTATTTCAGGCACAATCTGTATGCGGAAAGCCTTGGCGAGCTTATGGATATCAAAACCAATGACCCTAATTACAAGAATATGAGCATGGTGGAATCAATGCTTGGGGTGACACAATATCTTACAGGTAAATATGATGAGGCACTTGATACTTTTGCGAACCTAAGTGAAGGTAACGAAAAAAATCCTAATTATAACGAATTGCGCCTGTGGCAGTGGGCAAGCCAGCATATGTTCAATCTGAAACGCCGCAATAATGATGAAACCCCGATCGATATAAATTTCATCTCAAGCTATGACAAATTCATGCAGAATTATCCCCTGCGCCTGCGTTTCCAGTTTGCGCTGATGTATATAGATGAGAAACTGAAGGCAGGCAAGATCGATGATGCAAAGAATATCCTTGATCTGATAACATATAACGGCGTGCCTGAATCAATGCTTAATGATGTAAAATTCTACGCCGCATATATATCATCAAAACAGCATAATGATAAAATTGCTGACAGGTTATATGGAGAGTTACTGAAGGACCCTAATGACCGGAGAAATCGTGCCAGGGCGCTTGTGGAACAAAGCCGAGATAAATTACTCAAAGGCCAGATGACACAGGATCAGGCGATCCAGAACTTCCTGCAGGCCACAACCATATGGCGTGATGATTATTTTGATATGGATGTTTTGGAGATGGTTGGAAACCTGTACATGGACAAGAAAGATTATGTCAGCGCGCTTGAGACCTGGAAGCAGATCGCCAATAACTTCCCTGAAACGACAGAATCACTTTTCATACTCGGAAAAATGAAACAGCTGTTCATTGATCTGTTCGATGGCGGAATAGCCTATAAGATGAAACCTCTTGAAACGCTGAAATTATATTTCGGCTTCCGTGAACTGACGCCTGCCGGTGAAGAAGGTGACAAGATAATCCGCAAAATGGCCAAATTCTTTATTTCAACAGATATGACCGATGAGGCAACCAAGATCATCGAGCACCAGATCAAATTCCGCGCACAGGGTGACGACAAGGCAAAACTTGCCCTATGGCTTTCAGATATCAATATCGACAACCATGAACTTGATAAAGCCGAAGCGGCACTGAATTATATACGTGAAAGCGAATCAAGCCCCACCTATGCAGCGCAGAAGAAATATCAGCTTGCATATATCACTGCTTTGCGCGGCGATTATGACAAGGCCATGAACCTTATAAAAGGCGATTTCTCAAAACCAGCACAAAAAGTGCGCGCTGAACTTTTCTGGCAGAAACAGAACTGGTTTGGTGTCATGGATACTATCGAATCGCGCCTGGATGATTTACGCGAAACAAAACCTCTGCCGCTGACAAGGCAGGAGTTGGGTGATATAGACCGGTTGATGGTGGCATATGCCGCACAGAACGATAATGACAAACTTGGACTGCTTTATAACGAGTTTGCAAGCCGCATAATCTCACCAGATGATGAGCTTCTGTTCAATTATATCACCTCTGGCAGCAAGGACGTGAATTATAATAATTATGACGAAACGGTAGAGCTTGAGAAAATGGAAAGGTTCATGAATGATTATTCATTCATGCCGGAAAAAGACTGGGCAAGTTCAATAAAAGTTCTGGCACCTAAGGTTCAGGCTTTAGTTGGAAAACCTGCTGAAGAACTGACACGCGAAAACAAGCTTGATGTGATCAAACTTGCTATCGATTATTCAATGATAACACCGAAAGATGAAAAAGAAGCTAACGAATTCAAAAAGGATATAAATAATATCGCCCGTGACTTTAAAGACCTGCGCGTTGACAGGTTCACTATCGATGCGTTCAATATTTTTGATAATAAGCTGATGCCGAAAGAAAATGATGCAGTATTTGAAGGTAAAATAAAACTGACTGATATTAATGCATTTGTGCCATTCTACCAATCAACGACCAAATTCTCTGACCTGAATATGGCGATCAGGGGTAAATTTTAAATTACAGATTATTTAAAATTAACAATTTTTCCCCTGCCCTCTTCATCATCAACTTTTTCAGAAAATAATCTTATGACCGACTTATCGAGGTTAGAGATATATTTTTTTATTTTGGTAAAAATTGTCAGTTCTTTATTTTCAAATATATTTTGAAAAGCACTATCAATATCAGGCTTTAATTCAGCTGATTTAACTGCATCAACCCCCATTGTACCGCGATTGACAGCACCGCTGACCGAATTACTAATTGATCTGTATAATTCCTGGCGCATTGAAAGGTTCGTTCCATCAGAAGAAGACCTTAGATAACTCTGAAAATATATATCATCCTTCCAGCCATCTGGCCTGATCGATTTTACCTTCCTGTTTGGTTTTATACTTATCTCATCTCCACCCAATTTTTTAAGAAGTTCATTAAAACGGTTCTGGTGCTTAACCATTATTTTGATATCTTTTTTATCATTCAGACTTATTTCATTGTTCTCTATCTTGTCCCTATAGGAAGTAAGGCTTGAATTAAGGCCGTGCGCTAATTTTATTGAGGCTTTAAACTGCGATCTGTTATGCAAGGTTATAGCTGAAGAATTAGCAACAGAATTTTTTGTGCCCTCATAATCAAGTTTGGAGAAGGCAGAAAGTATATGCAAGGAAGCCTCAACTTGCCACAGAAGATCTTTCTTACTTAACGGCTCCGGATTTCTGGTATTAAAGATATTTTGTAAAAATTTCATATGCACCACTATTCATAATGATACATATATAAGGGATCTATATCATGTTCAAGTTATGGGTGCTGCGTCTGGGAATTGGCGTTTTCAATTTCTTCATCGACGAATTCAAGATCATCTCGTGATATCGCCTCCTGAACAAGAGAATCAAAGATCGAATCGATCATTTTTTTCTCATTACGCCACGATGTTAAGAAGTTAAATTTCATAAATATCTAAATAACTTTTAGATAATATCATGAAATAGTTAATAAAGTGTTAATGAAGGTTAATTCTTTAAATTTAACTTGGAAATGATCTCATTTCTGGTGAGCTTATACTCAGCCCTTTCCCAAATTTCCTCAGCTTCACGAAGAATTTTGCCAAAACGATTACCCGGAGGAACCCCCAAATCCAATAAATCCTGGCTGCGAAGCGGAAATTCTGGAAAAACGAACTCTTTCGCGTAATTCAGCAGGTTTAAGGCCTGTTTTTTGTTTATATGAGCCTTCGCAAAATTAACCAATATATAATCCTGAAACTCTTCTTTACCGCTTATACGAAGGAGCTTCCTAACCTCATAGGCATCATTAAAATCAACTTCCAATGATTCTTTAAGGCGATATAACAAAAATTTTTCACGGTTTGAAAGGCGCCATTTCTCTGCTAGCTCATCTATTTTAGACTCTGTTATCTGCTGACGCAGGATAGCACTTAAAGCAACTATCGGACTTGGCTTCTGGTCAATTTCCTGAAAGGCAGTGATCTTATCGATCTCAAAAAATGATTTGCTCGGCAAAGAAATTTTAGTGAGGATCTCGCTTTGCAGCATTGCTGAAAGAGATTCATGTGCATGCGGAGCTATGAGAAGTTTTAACATTTCAGTGCGAATACGCTCACCTGAAATCATCTCAAGGCCATTAGCATTCTTTTTGCAGGCCTCTATCTGCTCCGGCAATATGCTTCCCTTGCCGTAATAAGCATGAAAGCGGAACATGCGCAATATGCGTAAGTAATCTTCTTTTATACGATCTTCGGCATTACCAATGAATCTGACTATGCCATTTTTAAGATCTTCCTGGCCATTGAAGAAATCATATAGCTTACCTTCTTCATCAAGATAAAGTGCATTGAAAGTGAAATCACGGCGGCTGGCATCCTGCTGCCAATTATCAGTATATGAAACGACCGCGTGACGACCATCGGTAGATACATCATTCCTGAGCGTGGTGACCTCGTAGTTAGTGCCATCATATACGACAGTAACTGTACCATAATTTATGCCTGTTGGAATAACGCGGATCTTTCGCATTTCAAATACATGGCTAACCTGAGTAGGCGTAAGGTTAGTAGCTATATCAACATCTGTGGTTGGCAAGCCCAAAAGCTGGTTACGCACCGCACCGCCAACAAACCGCGCCTCACCATCTGATGCGTTTATTATATTAAGAAGCTTTTTCGCTTTATCTAACATTTGGCGTTTTGGTATCTATTATTTCAATATGCGGCGTTGCAGGTTCCGATAGTGCAAAATAGAGCAGCACTGTAATAACTAAAAGGGCTGATGATAAAACTGTATAAAAAAAGTATTTTTTCTTCTTTTCGATGACGATATCAGTGACTTTTATGTCCTTTTTTGAAGCTATATTCCTGTAATACCAGATGCCGAATATGACGAAAGGAATGAAGGCTTCCCACAGGCGAAATACTATTTTGATCATATTATGCTTTTGATTGTGCTGGGATTAGTATATATAATTCATCAAAATTTTACAAGTTAGGTATTTATGAGGATTGGCATTGTTGGTGCTGGCGGCAGAATGGGCAGGATGAATATCCGTGAAGTTCTGGAAACTGATGGCGCAGAACTTGGTGGCGCATTAGAGCGCAAAGAAAGCAACCTTATTGGTGAGGATGCCGGCGTTCTTGTTGGCGAAAAAAATACCGGCGTAAAAATAACTGATGACCTTACGGAGTTCTTTAAAAATATTGATGGCTTAATTGATTTTTCATCACCGACCTCAACTATCGCCATTGGAAAAATGGCGGCAGAAAAAGGCCTGGTGCATGTGATCGGTACAACCGGACTTAATGCACATCAGGAAGAAACGATGACCATGTATGCGAAATCAGCAAGGATAATTTATGCACCGAATTTCAGTATCGGTGTTAACCTGCTTATGTCACTGGTTGAAAAAGTATCGGGCGTGCTTGATGATAGTTACGATATCGAAATTCTGGAAATGCATCACAACAAAAAAGTTGATAGCCCTTCCGGCACTGCACTTGGTCTTGGTAAAGCGGCAGCAAAAGGCCGCATGGTAAAACTGGACGAGGTTTGGTGCAAAGAACGTAATGGTCAGATCGGCGCGCGCAAAAAAGGCGAGATAGGCTTTGCGACCTTAAGAGGTGGCGATGTGGTTGGTGACCACACGGTAATATTTGCAGCTGATGGCGAAAGAGTTGAAATATCTCATAAGGCATCTGACAGGAAAGTTTTTGCTAAAGGCGCTGTAAGAGCTTGTTTATGGGGTGAAAAACAGATACCAGGCCTTTATTCCATGAAAAATGTTCTCGGCATATAGTTAGAGCTCTTTAATCTCATCAAAGATATCCAAGGCATCAGCCATTGGCTTTGCTTTTATCATGGTTTCATTCCATTCAGACTCTGCATCTGAGGCATAGGTTATCCCGCCACCGACCTGGAATTCAAATTTATTGCCTTTGATCATTATGGTTCTTATCACCACAGAAAATTCGCAGGAATTATTTTCATCAAAATAGCCAAGAATGCCACTATATATACCGCGTTTATGAACCTCGAGCTCGCTACATATTTCCATAGCACGGATTTTAGGAGCGCCGGTCATTGAACCTGGAGGAAAGCAATCTTTTATCAGGTCAAGGCTGGTGTTACCCTTTGCAAGTTTGCCGGTTATTACGGAATGCATGTGCGATATGGTTTTTAGCTCATCCACCTCAAAAAGCTTATCAACCTTCACGGAGCCAATTTCACATGCACGCGAAAGATCATTACGCATCAGATCAGTTATCATGAGGTTTTCGGCCATATCTTTATCGCTGGCTTTTAGTTTGGCCCCCTCACCCTTACCTGCAGAACCCTTTATCGGACATGTTATAACATTGCCCGATTCATCAACACGCAGGAATAATTCCGGCGAGCTGGATATAATATGAAGATCATCAATTTTTATATAGGCGCTATATGGTGCAGGGCTTAGCTCATTAAGCTTTAGGAATAGCTGGTAAGCGTCACATTCATTTTTAAATTCACCATAAAATTTGCGCGTGAGATTGGCCTGATAGATATCGCCGTTCTTTATATATTCTCGGATCTTCTCAACTTTATTCAAGTATTCCGCTTTGCTCATATTTGATCTTACATAAGCAACTTCTGGATTTTTGAATTTTGATTTTGGCAGACTTGCAGATTCTATAGTTTTTATATCATTAAATTCACCAAACCATGAAAGTGGAGTAGTAATAAAAAATTCCTGATCATGTGGTAATTTTTCAAGGGAGTTCTTAAGGTCATAACTGAAATAGCCGAGCCATCTAGCCTCTGGGCTTAGTTTATTACGAATCCCAGAAAAATCATTAGCGATAAAACTGCTTTTTAAACCACTGAAAATAAGAGTGCGGTTATCGGAATATGCGGTTTTTCGACCCGTATGCAGAATTGCAGAAATTTTATCTTGAGGATTTATCATTTATTATATAAACGGATTTAACGGATGTAGTAATATCTCTATTCCGTTCAATATCAAAGGATTTATGCTAAACCCCGATTCGCTGGTTGAAAGATCGAAGTTAAAAAGCCAAGTTACCCTCTGGCGCGCGCTTACGTTCATTGTGATAATCCTGACGATCTTCTTTGTTTATCTGGTTGATAAAAAATGGGAAGAGAAGGAAAATAAAGGCAAAGGCCCATATATCGCCCGTGTTGATGTTGATGGCATTATCATGGAAGACCAGGAACGTGTGGATATAATTGATGAGATCGCAAATAATGATGATATCAAAGGCGTTATTGTTCATATCAATTCGCCTGGTGGCACAGCCGTTGGCGGCGAGCAGCTTTATGGCGCACTGAAAGATCTGAGCGCTAAAAAGCCTGTTGTTGCAGTTATGGATTCACTGGCGGCATCAGCTGCGTATCTAATTTCACTAGGTTGTGGGCATGTTTTCACCCATCAAGGCACTATAACCGGCTCTATTGGCGTTATAATGGAGATACCAAACCTGCATGATTCTGCAGAAAAACTGGGCGTAAAGGTAGATTATATCCGTACATCACCGATAAAAGGCTCCCCTACCCTGTTTGAGCCTAAAAACGAAAAAGCATATCAAAACCTGGATAATATGATGCAGGATTTTTATACCTATTTTGTTAAAGTGGTGGCCGAGAATCGTAAACTTCCGCTGGATGAGGCTTATAAGCTGAGTGACGGCAGGGTGTTTTCGGGCAAGGCAGCGGTTGATAATAAGCTTGTTGACGAGATAGGCGGCGAAAAAGAAGCATATCAATGGCTTGTAAATACTCAAAGCGTACCTAAAGATATAAAGGTACGGGAAGTGAAACTTAAGAAACCGAAAAAACCTTTCGAGGAATTTTTTGGTTCCATTTCCCAAAATTTGGGTATAAAAACTTTAGCTAATCAAATTTTTGATTTTAAAGGGTTAATGTTATACTAATTATAAAGTTATAATAAAGCGGAGAGAAAAATGACAAAATCAGAGCTAGTTAAAATATTGAAAGACAAACATCCTAACTTGCAACTAAAGGAAGTTGCATCACTTGTTGATGTATTTTTTGATATGTTGACTGAAAGCCTGAAAAAAGAAGACCGCATTGAGATCCGCGGCTTCGGTACTTTCTCGCTTCGCAAACGTAAGGCTCGCACAGCTCGTAACCCTCGCACAGGTGAAAAAGTTTCCGTTGGTGACAGATTCGCTATCTATTTCCGAGCTGGTAAAAGCCTGAAAGAAAGAATGAACAAGTAATTCTTAAAGGTCTCTGGTGAGGCTGCTAAAAACAATAATATTCTTTGCCCTGCTTGCCTATGCAGTTATGTTCTGCCTGGAAAACCTGCAGCGCCTTTCTATTACTGTTCCTTTTATCGCTAATATAGAATCTGTTCCGTTGTTTATAGTTATTATCGTTTCGGTGATATTTGGCATTCTGCTTGGCCATTTTATTGGCACCGGAAAACGTATCAGAAAATTCTTTACTGAGAATAGCAGCAAAAAAGAGAACAGGCTTTTGAAGGATAGGATCGAACTTTATGAGACTGAAGAACGCATCCGTAAAAATGCGGAGTTGCAAAGCGGCATCACACCTACACTGGAAAGTGATAATATCCTGCCTTAGATAGTTCATAGTGTTAGTGCAAGTGCTGGTGCTAGTGTTTATTAATTACAGCACATTCAAATTTATAGGAGCATTAAAATGGTTGAAGAAATAGGCACAGCAAAGATAAGCATCACCCGCAAAGATGGCAAGAATGCAGAATGCGAACTGCCCCTGCTCCGCGGTACACAAGGCCCGGATGTAATCGATATCAGAAAATTATACAGTAAAGCCGGCGTTTTTACGCATGATCCTGGCTTCCTGGCAACTTCATCGTGCGAATCATCTATCACCTATATTGATGGTGATGCCGGCATTCTGCGTTATCGTGGTTATGATATCCGCGACCTGACCGAACACTGTGATTATCTGGATGTGGTTTACCTGCTTTTCTATGGCGACCTGCCAAATGAAAAAGAAAAGGCAGATTTCTTTTACCGTATCACGCGCCATACGATGGTGAATGAACAGCTGAAAAATCTATATACCGGCTTCCCTCGCCGTGCGCACCCGATGGCGATCCTGATCGGTGCGGTTGCATCACTTTCTGCGTTCTATCATGATTCTCTCGATATAAATGATCCTGAGCAGCGCGAAACTGCTGCTATCAGAATGGTCGCAAAAATGCCGACACTGACAGCAATGGCATATAAATATTCTATCGGCCAACCAATGATATATCCTGATAATAATTTAGGTTTTGCAGAAAACTTCCTGCATATGATGTTCGCTGTGCCATGTGAAAAATATAAGGTCTCTCCGGTGCTTTCGACCGCACTTGAAAAGATCCTTATCCTCCACGCAGATCATGAACAGAATGCTTCTACCTCAACCGTAAGGCTTGCAGGCAGCTCGCAGGCGAACCCGTTTGCATGTATCGGTGCAGGTATTTCTTCATTATGGGGCCCTGCACATGGCGGTGCGAATGAAGAAGTTATCAATATGCTTCGTGAGATCGGTGATGTTAGCCGCATTCCGGAATATATCGCAAAAGCAAAAGATAAAACCTCCGGCTTTAAACTTATGGGCTTTGGCCACCGTGTTTATAAAAATTATGACCCACGAGCGGCGGTGCTTAAAGATTATTGCGACCAGGTGCTGGATGAGATCGGCATTAAGGATTCACCACTTCTTAAACTTGCGAAAGAACTCGAAAAAATCGCCCTTCAGGATGATTATTTCGTTTCCCGCAAACTATTCCCGAACGTGGATTTCTATTCCGGCATTATCTATCAGGCGATGGGAATTCCTTCGCAGATATTCACCGGTTTGTTCGCAATGGCAAGAACTGCGGGATGGGTTGCACAATGGCAGGAAATGTATGGTGACCCGGATAATAAGATCGGTCGTCCTCGCCAGCTTTATACCGGCCAGGTGGAACGTAAAGTTAAGCCGATAGGGAAAAGATAATCCATGTCTGCATCACCAGTAAAACCTTATATTCTTGTGGTTGAGGATGAAGAGGCGCTTGCGCTTCTCACCCGTTATAATTTGGAAAAAGAAGGCTATGAAGTTAAATGCGTGAATAGTGGAACTGCCGCTTTGGAAGCTGTTGAAGAACGCATTCCTGACCTTATCGTGCTGGACTGGATGTTGCCTGGCATGAATGGAATAGAGGTTTGCCAGGAGATACGAGCGCTTGAATATACAAAAGACCTGCCCGTTATAATGCTCACTGCACGTAGCCAGGAAGCTGATCGCCTGAAAGGCTTTATAACCGGTGCAGATGATTATATGACCAAGCCATTTTCACCAAAAGAACTTTCAGCGCGTATAAAAAGCATTCTGAAACGTGCAAAACCAAGCCTGCTAGAAGCTGAGATCAGTTATGGCGAGATAAAGGTGGATAATAACCGCAAATGTATTTTTGCACGTGGACACAAGCTTGCACTTACCCCACTGGAATATGCGCTGCTGCATTATATGGTTAGTAAGCCAGAAAAAGTTTATTCGCGTGACCAGTTACTGCGTCATGTTTGGGGAGAAAACGAAACAAATGTTGAAAGCCGAACTGTGGATGTGTGCATTCGCCGCATCCGTGCAGAGCTTGAACGGGTTGCACCTGAGATCGCAGAAATGGTGAAGACAGTTCGCGGTGAAGGTTATCTGCTGGAAAAGAATTAGACTAGTGAAAATTTGTGATTATAACGATATATCCTATATAAACACCCGCAGCCCCGAATAGAATATTGAAAGATTTTGAAAAGCTTTCCTTAACCCTGCTTCTACTACGAAGACGGCGATACATCTCTTCCTTATCCTTATATGCGAAATGATCGATTTGCGGCATTAGCTGTTCAAATTTATTTTCTGAACAAGATAATATCTGCGGATGGTTACAGGAATGTTAGGAATGGACGGGAATTTTATATTTTATTAGCCGGCTAGTTGTATAAGTTAGCTAACCGACTAATAAATAAAGATAAATTATGCAGCTTCTTTAACGATCTTATTGCGAGAGATCCAAGGCATCATATCGCGAAGGGTTTTACCAACCTTCTCGATCTGGTGGTTATTAGAAGCTTCACGCCATTTTTTAAGTTGTGGGTAACCAGCTTTTGCATCAGCAATAAATTTACGAGTAAATTCACCAGACTGGATTTCTTTCAAAGTTTCTTTCATGCGAGCTTTAGTAGCTGCATCAACGATTTTCGGGCCAGTGTAGAAATCACCCCATTCAGCTGTGTTAGAGATTGAATAACGCATGTTAGCAAGGCCACCTTCATACATTAGATCAACGATAAGTTTTAATTCGTGCAGGCATTCGAAATATGCCATTTCAGGTGGGTATCCGGCTTCAACAAGAGTTTCAAAACCAGCCTGTACAAGTGCAGATGTGCCACCGCAAAGAACAGCCTGTTCACCGAATAGATCAGTTTCACATTCATCTTTGAAGTTAGTTTCGATGATACCAGAACGACCACCACCAACGCCAGATGCGTATGACAAGCCAACCTCTTTAGCTTTGCCAGATGGATCTTGCCCAATTGCGATAAGGCAAGGAACGCCGCCACCGCGAACGAATTCAGAACGAACAGTGTGGCCAGGGCCCTTTGGAGCAACCATGAATACACCAAGATCAGCACGTGGTTCGATAAGTTTGAAATGAATATTCAGACCATGTGCAAATGCAAGGAAAGCACCTTGTTTGATGTTAGGTTCAATTTCGTTTTTATAAACATCAGCCTGGAATTCATCAGGAGTAAGGATCATTACAACATCAGCAACTTTTGCAGCTTCAGCCGGAGTTTTAACTGTGAAACCAGCAGCTTCAGCACGTGTTTTAGTGCTTGAACCATCACGAAGGCCGATGATAACGTTTTTTACACCGCTATCTTTCAGGTTCTGCGCATGCGCGTGACCTTGAGAACCATAGCCTATGATCGCTACGGTTTTTTCTTTTATCAGGTTCTGGTTACAGTCTTTATCGTAATAAACTTTCATGTTGTGCTCCGTTTTTTAGTAAAATTATTCTTCTATCTTAATAAAATCTGCGCCTCTGGCCAATGCAGTAACGCCCGTTTTTGCGACCTCTACTACACCAAGTGGCTTCATCAGTCCAATGAATTTATCGATCTTTGCCGGCAGATCTGCCAGTTCAAAAATGAATGATTCAGGGGTTGAATCGATGGTCTTAGCGCCGAATCTGTCAGCCAACGCCTGAGCAGCAGCCCTCTTCTCGCCCGTTGCAGCAACTTTAACAAGTGCCAAAGCACGCTCTATATGAGGTGAATCATAGGTAAGGTCACGAACTTCATATACCGGGATAAGGCGGTTCAATAGCGCCATGATCTGCTCGATAACAACGATAGAGCCTTTGGTCACGATAGTTATACGTGAAACTTTTTTATCCTCATCAACGCTTGAAACCGTCAGGGAATCAATGTTGTAGCCACGGCTGGTGAAAATGCCTATAACGCGTGATAGCGCACCCGGCTCATCATCCAGAATGACAGAAAGCGTGTGAGATATCGCTTCATCTTTCTGCTCTATGATCTCATAAACTGATAATTTCGTGTTCATTTCAAAGCCTTCTAAAATCTTTTCGGGAAGGGTTTTATATAGCAAACCCGCCTATATTGCAAGGATAAGCATGCTCTTACTAAAAAAATGCCTAAATTTAAGCGACCTTTTTACCCTTAGGCTTTGCTGCCGCCTTTGCAGCCTTTTCCTTGGAAGAGGCTTTAACAGATGGCTTGCCGGTACCTTCAAGCACGCGTTTCAGATATTTACCAGTCTGTGATTCAGGGATCTCAGCTATCTCTTCCGGAGTGCCCACGCCAACGATCTTACCACCTTTAGAACCGCCACCAGGGCCAACATCGATCACCCAGTCAGAAGTTTTAATGACTTCCAGATTATGCTCGATCACCACAACTGTGTTTCCACCATCAACAAGGCGATGCAATACGTTCAGGAGTTTCGCAATATCATCGGTGTGCAGACCTGTGGTCGGCTCATCAAGGATATAAAGCGTACGGCCGGTAGATTTACGGGAAAGTTCTTTCGCAAGTTTAATACGCTGCGCTTCACCACCTGAAAGCGTTGTAGCTGACTGACCAAGAGCGATATAACCTACACCAACATCAAGCATTGCTTTAAGTTTTTCATGGATCAGCGGCTGGTTCTCAAAGAACTTGCATGACTCTTCAACCGTCATGTTAAGTATATCAGAGATCGATTTGCCTTTATATTTGATCTCCAGCGTTTCGCGGTTATAGCGCTGACCTTTACATGTATCACACGTAACATATACATCCGGCAGGAAGTGCATTTCGATCTTCAGCATGCCATCACCCTGACAGGTTTCACAACGCCCACCTTTTACGTTAAAGCTGAAACGACCAGCCTTATAACCCCTCGCCTTTGATTCAGGCAGAGCAACAAAAAGATCGCGGATAAAGCTGAACGCACCAGTATATGTAACCGGGTTTGAGCGAGGTGTTCTACCGATCGGTGATTGATCTATCTTGATTATCTTATCAATATATTCAAGGCCGGAAAGCGAGTCATACGCACCAGGGATCTTCTTGAAAGAACCATTGATGAATTTGTTCGCTGCACGATATAAAGTTTGCAGCACCAATGATGATTTACCAGAACCAGAAACGCCAGTGACAGATGTAAATTTCCTAACAGGAAAATCTGCATTTACGTTCAGAAGATTGTTTGAACGTGCGCCACGAAGGCGAATGAAACGCTCTTTCTCATGTTTACGGCGTGCAGGTATTGGAATGAATTTCTCACCGGAGAGATATTTACCTGTGATGGATTTAGGGTTTGCCGCAACTTCTGCAGGCGTTCCTTCAGCCACTATATTACCACCATGAACACCGGCACCAGGGCCGATATCAACAAGGTAATCCGCGTGGCGCATTGTATCCTCATCGTGTTCAACAACGATAACGGTGTTGCCAAGATCACGAAGATTTTTTAGCGTTTGGATTAGTTTATCGTTATCGCACTGGTGAAGACCGATAGACGGCTCATCCAGAACATATAGCACACCTGAAAGGCCGGAACCGATCTGCGATGCAAGGCGAATACGCTGTGATTCACCACCTGAAAGCGAACCAGATTTACGATCAAGCGTTAAATAATCAAGACCAACATCCTGCAGGAAGCTAAGACGCAACTGAATTTCCTTAATCACGCGCTCTGCTATTTGATTATGAACTTTATTCAATTTTGTAGGCAGGGCTTTAAACCACTCAGCAGCTTTTTCGATAGTTTTTTCACCAACATTACCTATGTGATGATCGGCAACTTTGATGCAAAGGGTTTCGGGCCTTAGACGATAACCCTTACACTCGTGGCATTTTGTTGTGCCCTGATAAACTTCATACGCCGATGCGATGTGGGTTGTATCAGCTTCCGCAACGCGGCGGATCATGTTCGGGATAACACCTTCAAAAGCTTGTGTTACGCGGCTGGTGCGCAGACCATCATCAAATTCAAACGTTAATTCCTGATCACCTGAACCGTAAAGAATAAGTTTCTGTACATCTTCAGGAAGTTCACCCCAAGGAGTTTCCAGAGAGAATTTATAGAATTTCGCAAGCGTCTGCAAAGTCTGGCGATAAGTTTTATTTGAACTGTTCGCCCAAGGCGCAATTGCACCCTCAACTAGTGAAAGAGCTTTGTTAGGAACGATAAGTTCAGGATTATAGAAACTTTCAGAACCAAGGCCATCGCACGCAGGGCATGCGCCATATGGGCTATTGAATGAGAACATGCGCGGTTCGATCTCAGTTATCTGGAAGCCAGAAACCGGGCAGGCAAATTTTTCTGAAAAGATCAGAACTTCACCGTTTTTATAGGTTTTTTCATCTTTCTTAGGTTTATATGAAGCAGGCAGTTCTGCGATCTCAACGTATAGCAGGCCATGAGAAAGCTGCAGCGATGTTTCAATCGATGCAGGAAGGCGATTACCAAGCTCGGCATCAACTTTAAGGCGATCAACCACAACTTCCATATCGTGCTTTTTATTCTTATCAACTTTCGGGATTTCATCCAGGCTGTGAATTGTGCCATCGATACGAATGCGCGAATAGCCATCTTTTTTCAGTTTCAGAAGCTCTGCTGTGTGCTCACCTTTTCCACCACGAACGATCGGAGCAAGAAGATATATTTTTGTATCCTGCGGAAGTTCAAGTATCCTATCAACCATTTGTGTAACTGACTGCTTTTCAATAGGCAGGCCGGTTGCAGGAGAATATGGAACGCCAATGCGCGCGAATAAAAGGCGCATATAGTCATAGATCTCTGTGATGGTTGCAACGGTTGAACGTGGGTTGCGTGAAGTGGTTTTCTGGTCGATCGCAATTGCAGGAGAAAGGCCGGTGATATATTCAACTTCAGGCTTCTGCTGCATTTCAAGGAACTGGCGCGCATATGCAGAAAGTGATTCCACATAACGGCGCTGACCTTCAGCATAAACTGTATCAAACGCGAGTGATGATTTACCGGAACCAGAAAGGCCGGTTATAACTACAAGTTGTTCTTTAGGGATATCAATTGAAACGTTTTTTAGATTATGTTCTTTCGCACCGTGAACCGATATATATTTCTCGCCCATTTTCTCTCGCTTTGCTCAGGATTAAATTTAACGGAACAGTATATACAGCTATTCCCGGAATATGCAAGAGATTGTTGGTTAAAAATAAAGCCAGAGATAAATCAAAAATCAATGGTTTAGGCTTTTTTAAAGGCTTTAAGGGTGTTATTTAACAGGCAGGCGATTGTCATTGGCCCTACTCCGCCAGGAACCGGTGTTATGAAGGCAGCGGTTTCAAATACATCATCATAATCGACATCACCAACAAGCTTGGCTTTTCCATTTTCCTCAATGCGGTTAATGCCAACATCGATCACGCAGGCACCTTTTTTTACCCAGTTCTTTTTAATGAGTTTCGGCTTACCAACTGCAGCAACAAGAATATCAGCTTTTGAGGTTATGCTTTCGATATCTTTTGTTTTGGAATGACAGACCGTTACTGTGCAACCTTCATTAAGCAGAAGCTGTGACATAGGCTTGCCGACGATATTACTGCGGCCAATAACTACGGCATTCTTGCCGGCGATATCACCCAAGCGATCTTTTATCAGCATCAGGCAACCTAGCGGTGTGCATGGGATAAGACTATCAATTCCCGCAACCAGATGCCCGCGATTTATCGGGTGAAAGCCATCAACATCTTTCGCATAGGAAATTGAATCAATAACTTTATCTTCAGAGATATGTTTTGGCAGAGGAAGTTGTACCAATATGCCATGAACTTTAGGGTCATTATTAAGCTCATTCACTTTCGCGATAAGATCAGCTTCAGAAACAGTTGCTGGGAGCTTATGCTCATAGCTGTTCATGCCGATCTCTTTCGCCTGTTTATCCTTATTGCGGACATAAACTTCAGATGCGGGGTCATTACCCACAAGAATAACTGCAAGGCCTGGAACTTTGCCGGTTTTTGCTTTTAACTCCGCAACTTCCGCCTTTATTTTTTCACGTAAAGCAGCGGAAAATTCCTTACCATCTATGATCTTATTGCTCATTTACATTCCTGGCTATTGCAGGGAGGTTATAATGTATCGGCATTCAGCTTGCCAGAAAAATCATAGTTATTTTTGATTAAAATTACCTAATGCGGTGTTCAAAAACCCTTTAAGATAAATATGGAAGCCCGGATGATTTAATAACTTTTCCGAAAAGATATCCTTAAACTCGGATAATGTTCTTTCTTTATTTTCAGCATCACTATAACCTGGAGCTAAAACCTGCGATAAGTCTTTCAATTTTGATATAGTGTTACTTCTTAAGGTAATCCTTTCAGTTGAATCTATTTTTCTATCTGTCGGATAATTATTTTTCCAAAATTTCTGAATTCCTTCGTCTATCTGCTTTTTTATCAAAAAATGACCGACAGGTTCATCACCTCCTCTGGCAATGATCGATTTTATCTGCCTATCTTTTTCATAAATAAATTCAGGCGGGATTATTTTCCCCCTCTCCTGCATAAATACATTTCTTGAAACAAAATGCTCTTTAACAAACTCACCAAGATATTTAGGAAAATCAGGATTTTCTATAAGTTCTTTTGGAAAGAATGACCCAATGGTGGAAAGGGCTTTTTCCCTGTTCATATTTTCAAGCGGCATGAAAACACCCACATTTCTAAAGTCGTATGTAACAGTTTTATCCTTATAATCGGGAGATAAAACATGACTAAGCATTTTTAGATCAATTCCGGTTTCTTCCGTAGCCGAATTCCAACCCATCTCATCGGGATGCTTCTCATTAAAATCAGAATGGTGATCCCTTATTTTTAAGGCGGCCTTTTCGATCTCTTTTTTTACGGCAAAACCTTCATGTGTTTGCTCAACTGAGCCCAGGTTTTTATATAAACCCAGATCTTTTTCATCTAATTCATTTTCATTTATTAGAACCATCATAACCCCCAAGTTATTTTTGAAGGCAGAATTTATCACAAAAATATGAAATTTCAATGATTAAAAGGTAAAATAATCACTTTTGTTAGAATATCTTGCTATATAAATCAGCAAATTTTGCATTCCGTAAGCCCACTATCAGCTTCGTGTAATCATCATCCCAGCTTATTATTTCCGCTTCACGGCGCTTGGCCTCTTCGAAAAATGGGTGGGTCTCGTAATATACCAGCTTGTTTATCTTCTCTTTAGCTGCCACTCCATCCTGCATATGCTTAACTTCATGCACCTGTTTAACAAGGTTACGAGTAAAGCCTATAATGAATTTGGAATTACTATCGTTTGCCAATATGTAGATATAAAACGCCATTCGTACACTATAAGCCTTGGAATAAAGCCAGAAATCAGAACAGCTAGTTAAAATGTGCCATCTTATCTCTGAAAGGTCATTATACTATTTTGGCAGGGATTTTGAAGTGGAATATTCAAAATGCAGCGGCTTGCCATGCACTTTCTCATAAGCATGATGCGCGGCCATTGCAGCTTCCGCAAAACCACAAGCGATAAGTTTCAATTTGCCTGTGTATGTGCAAATATCGCCAATGGCATAAATGCCTTCGATATTGGTTTGTAGAGTATGAGACTCAACGTTGATATGGCTTTTATCAAGGCTTAGGCCCCAATTTGCTATCGGCCCAAGCTCCATAGCAAGGCCAAAGAAACAAAGCAGATTATCAGCCTCTATATGTTTTTTATTACCGGATAGATCAGATATCTCAACCTTTTCCAGTTTACCGTTCGCACCAACAAGGCCTGAAGGTTGGTATGGAATAAGAAATTCGATCTTGCCTTCATCTTTCAATTTCATCATTTTTGAAACTGAATCTGGTGCCGCGCGGAATTTATCACGACGGTGTGCGACATAAAGTTTATCAGTAACATCAGCGAGGATATTCGCCCAATCAACCGCCGAATCACCACCACCAGCGATAATGACCTTCTTACCGCGATAATCTTCTTTGCTGCGGATAAGATAATTCACCGCGCCGGTTTTTTCATATTCATCAAGACCAGGAACCGGAGGGCGATTAGGCCCAAAAGCACCACAGCCAGCAGCGATTATGATAATTTTAGAATGGATCAAATTGTCCTTAGAGGTTTTTATCGTGAAGCCATCTTCAACATTTTTAATTTCAACAACCTGCTGGCCAAGAAGATATTCCGGGTGGAAAGGTGCTGCCTGTTTTTCAAGATTGGTGATTAGCTCTTCAGCTGCAACTGCAGGAAGACCTGCAATATCATAGATAGGTTTTTCGGGATAAAGTGCTGTGCATTGCCCACCGATAAAATCAAGAGCATCAAGCACGGCACAGCTCATATTCAGCAGACCACATTCAAACGCAGCAAAAAGCCCGACAGGCCCCGCCCCGATTATCGCCACATCTTTTTTCAGGGGTTGCTGTGTCATGGCTCAATTATATATGGATTGCACGGCCTAGAACTGCCAAGGCTGCTTCTTTCACGGCCTCGTTCAGATCAGGGTGAGAATGGCAAGTGCGCGCGATATCTTCCGATGAAGCGCCGAATTCCATAGCCACCGCAGCTTCAGCTATCATAGTGCCTGCTTGTGGACCAATAATGTGAACCCCAAGAACCTTATCGGTTTTCTTATCCGCAATAATTTTCACGAAACCTTCAGTATCGCCAACAGCTTTAGCGCGGGAATTTGCCATGAATGGGAATTTACCCACTGCATATTCAATACCTTTTTCTTTCAGCTTCTCTTCTGTCGCACCAATGGTTGCAACTTCAGGATGAGTATAGATAACCGCAGGAACCAGATCATAATTCACGTGGCCTTTCTGACCAGCCATGATCTCAACTGCAGCAACGGCATCTTCCTCAGCTTTGTGCGCAAGCATAGGGCCAGGGATAACATCCCCCACAGCGTATATACCTTCGATATTGGTCTGGAAGTGTGAATCAACCACAACGCGACCGCGTTCATCAAGCTTCACATTAGCTTCTTTCAGACCAAGCTGGTGAGTGTTAGGCTTACGGCCGATCGATACAAGAACATAATCAGCGCCGATAGATTGTGGGTTGCCACCTTTTGCATCTTCAACAGAAACGGTAACGCCTTTTTTATCAGCTTTAGCGCCAGTAACTTTAGTTGACAGGCGGAATTTGATACCCTGTTTTTCAAGGATACGACGGAAGTTTTTACGAACTTCACCATCATTTCCAGGAATAATTTCATCAAGGAATTCGATAACTTCAACCTCAGCACCAAGCCTGCGCCATACAGTGCCAAGCTCAAGGCCGATAACGCCACCACCGATAACCACAAGTTTTTTAGGTACTTCCGGCAGGGAAAGTGCGCCAGTTGATGAAACTATGCGCTGCTCATCGATCTCAACATTAGGAAGGGTTACAACTTCAGAACCAGTTGCGATAAGGATATTTTTAGTTGTAAGAGATTCTGTATTTGGACCATCGATACGAACCGATACCTGACCTTTGCCCATAACAACGCCATGCCCTTTGAAGCGGGTGATTTTGTTTTTCTTGAACAGGAAATCGATACCTTGGGTGAGTTGTTTAACAACATCATCTTTATTTTTCAGCATATCAGCCAAATTCAACTTAACATCTTTCACTTCGATGCCGATCTTGGCAGTGTGAGTTTTGATCTCTTCATAAACTTCAGATGAGTGAAGTAGCGCTTTTGATGGGATACAGCCAACATTCAGACAAGTTCCGCCAAGAGTTGAACCTTTTTCAACGCAGGCAACTTTCATGCCTAATTGTGCTGCACGAATTGCACCAACATAACCAGCCGGGCCGCCACCAATCACCACTAAATCAAAATTATTATCTGACATTTTATGACTCGAAATTTAAGTTTATAATCTCGCGGGGAATATAGTTATAATTGGGCCTAAAGCAACTGTATATTAAAGATTGTGTTTGGCCGCGGCCATGCTATACTTGCAACCCTTCTATATTGGGGTTTTGCACATGAATAATAAAGTCTTGTTCACATTTATGCTGGCGGCAAGCGCATCTTTTTCCTCCTGCGATAACACCCCTAAAAATACACAAATAGAAACCAAGCCAAATGTACCGGCAGGAATATATCTGGTAGAGTTCAAAGGAATTCACGGAAGCGTTTGGATCGACAATAAAGAGTGCAATCGCTCAGTTGGGTATGC
Organism: Pseudomonadota bacterium; assembly: GCA_048498735.1. Classification (GTDB taxonomy): domain Bacteria; phylum Pseudomonadota; class Alphaproteobacteria; order Rickettsiales; family UBA8987; genus JAMHZE01. Next base: position 110,913 of record JBEHXK010000001.1, on the reverse strand, counting down.
AGAGTTTTTAAACGGCGACACCGCGCACAAAATGGCTGAAAATCTGGTTATTAGTGGGGATGCTTATGATAAGTTATGTTTGCGCTCTGATAGCACCGGCAAGGTTTTTGCACCAAATCGCGTAGTCGTGATAAAAATTGAAAAAAGATATGACCTGGATGGCAAGGATAGTGTTAGCTATGTCAAACAGGTAAACCCAGAGATGAAAGATTTCTGGAAACGAAGGATTGAACAGGCGAAAGGCGATACTTCTAAAATAGCAGTTGGCAGGTAATAAAAAAGGCCGGATAAACCGACCTTCTCTATATAAAGTATAGCATTAAGTTTTTAACTTAAGCCATTAAACGCCAAACAGCAATCTGGTTGGGTTTTCGATAAAGTTTTTCACGCGAACAAGGAATGTTACTGCCTCTTTTCCATCGATGATACGGTGATCATAAGAAAGGGCCAGATACATCATATCGCGAGCTTCAATTTTACCATCTGGCATTACAACTGCGCGCTTAACGATGTTGTGCAGGCCAAGGATAGCCGATTGAGGGGGATTGATTATTGGAGTTGAGAGCATTGAGCCATATATACCACCATTAGTGATAGAGAATGTGCCGCCTGTCAGGTCTGACATTGCAAGCTTGCCTTCACGAGCAAGTTTAGCAAGGCGAGCGATCTCATTCTCAACATCCGCAAATGATAGTTGATCACAGTTACGAACAACAGGAACAACAAGCCCCTGCTCTGTACCAACCGCGATGCCGATATCATAATAGTTCTTATAAACGATATCAGTGCCATCAATCTCTGCATTAACTGCAGGTATTTCTTTAAGAGCCTGAACCACAGCTTTAGTGAATAGAGACATAAAGCCAAGTTTAGTGCCGTGAGCTTTCACGAAAGAATCCTGCATTTCAGTGCGGATCTTCATAATGTTAGTCATATCCACTTCATTGAAAGTGGTTAGCATTGCTGCTGTGTTTTGTGATTCTTTCAGACGTTTCGCGATCGTTTGGCGAAGTTTGGTCATTTTAACACGCTCTTCACGCGGACCGTTATTTACAACTGCACTTGCAGAACCGGCATTTGCTGAAGGGTTTGAAGCAGCTTCCAGAACATCACCTTTAGTGATACGGCCATCTTTGCCAGAACCCTGGATGCTTGAAGTGTTAACACCAGTTTCTTCAGCGATTTTACGAGCAGCCGGGCCAGCACCTTCCATACCTTTTGCAGGAGCAGAAGGAGGAGCAACTTTCGGCGCAGATGGAGCCGGAGCAGCAGCTTTTGCAGGTGCATTTTTATTTTCATTAGCAGCTGATTTAGGAGCTGCAGCAGCGGCAGCGCCACCTGCTTTTACAGAACCAAGAATATCACCAACTTTAACAGATGAACCTTCCTGAGCTTTGATATCTTCAAGAACGCCATTATCAGGAGAATTAACTTCCAGAGTAACTTTATCAGTTTCAAGTTCTACAAGCAGCTCATCTTTTTTCACTGCTTCACCTGGCTTTTTATGCCATTTGCCTACGGTTGCTTCAGAAATTGATTCACCTAAAGTTGGAGTTTTTATCTCAGCCATCGTTAAAACCTTATTTTAATTTGTGGGGGCGTTTTACCCCTGAAATGGATAAGTGTCAAAAACAAATTGCATAACATGCCCCTAAATGATAAGGGAAATGCAAAATAGGAGATAAAATGGACCAGCAGAAATTTAAAGTGGCTCTTATACAGATGAAATGCAGCCCGGAGCCGAAAAAAAGTATGGCTCATGCATTGGAGCTTATGGAAAAAGCTGTAAAGAAAGGAGCTAAGATAATCTGCCTGCCTGAGCTATTTTTAACGCATTATTTCTGCCAGAGTGAAGATGCAAGCATATTTGACCTTGCCGAAACCATTCCCGGCCCTTCAACAGAGATATTAGGTAAATTTGCCAAAAAACACAAAGTGGTAGTGGTTGCATCATTATTTGAAAAACGCGCGCGCGGGCTTTATCATAACACTGTTGCGGTCATTGAAACTGATGGCAGCCTGCTTGGCATTTTCCGTAAGATGCACATTCCTGATGACCCGCTTTATTATGAAAAATATTATTTCACTCCCGGTGATCTGGGATTCAAAGTATTTGAAACTACTTATGGCAAAATCGGCACGCTTATATGCTGGGATCAATGGTATCCGGAAGCGGCACGCATCACTGCTATGATGGGCGCAGATATTATATTTTACCCGACCGCGATCGGCCACCATCCGTCTGAGAAAAAAGACTGGGGTGAAGCAGTTGAAAATGCCTGGATGACCATGCAAAAATCACATGCAATTGCTAATGGCGTTTATGTTGGCGCAGTAAATCGTATCGGCCATGAAAAGCCGTTTAAAAACGGTGATGGCATTGAGTTTTTCGGCAATTCATTCATCGCTGACCCATATGGCAGGTTTATTGCAAATGCTTCTGATAATAAGGAAGAAGTTCTCGTCGCAGAGATTGATCCGGAATTTATTGAAATGAAGCGCCGTAACTGGCCGCATTATCGGGACAGACGTATTGATGCTTATAGCGATATTCTTAAAAGATATGTAAAGTAACGCTTGTGAAAAAATTCCTTGCATTTTTTCTGTTATTTTCACTGGTAGCCTGCGCGCAGGAACCACAACGTAAAGCATATCGCGCGCCATCTGACCTGCCACCAGCAGTTCAGGAAACCTACAACGATATTATAGATGCCGCACAAACTAAGGATTTTAAAGCACTGAAGAAAGTCATTGAACAAGGCGCCGGAAATAAATTCATCTATAATGTAAATTCGCAAAGATATGGCGCGATCTCTGACTGGAGAAGATATGAGCCAAACCAGAAGGGTGAAGATTTTTTTGAGGAACTTATCAGCGTTATGCAGACCAAATATCGTTTTGATGGACAGAATTATGTCTGGCCTGGCTTTTTCCTGATTGCGCCTAATGATCTTTCGGCCTCTGAGATCAGAGAATGGAAAGAACTTATGGGCGAAGAAAATTATCGTAACATCATTGAAAGCGGCAGAGGATATATCGGCATGAGGTTAGGAATTCGTAAAGATGGTGCGTGGATGTATTACGTTGGTGGAGACAAATGGAAGAAAAACTAAATTTGAAAATGCCTGCCGAATGGGAACACCAAGAAGCAACCTGGCTTGCATGGCCACATCATGAACCAGATTGGCCGGGTAAATTTCCGACGGTACAATGGATATTCCTGGAAATAATCCGCCACATAACCGCAGGACAAAAACTAAAATTATTAGTTAATGATACTGCTACAAAAAAACATGTATTAAAACTTTGTAAGCAGATTCATTTAGATTCTAGTAATATTGAGTTTTTTATTACCCCTACTGACCGCGGCTGGATGCGTGATTGCGGGCCGATATTTGTAAAGAATGGCAAAGAAAAAATAGTTCTCGATTTCAAATTCAATGGCTGGGCCAAATATGCCAATCATAAGAAGGATGATAAAGTTCCGGAACTGGTGAATAAAAAATTAAAGTTGAAGCTTATTCAGCCAGTTTATAACGGCAAGCCCGTGGTTATTGAGGGTGGCGCGATCGATGTGAATGGCAAAGGCCTGCTACTTACCACTGAAGAATGTTTACAGAGCAATATTCAATGCAGGAATAAGGGTTTTTCAAAAGATGATTATCTGAATGTGTTCAATAAATATTTAGGTGTTGAAGAAATTATCTGGCTAAAGAGTGGCATTGAAGGCGATGATACGCATGGACATGTTGATGACATCACAAGGTTTGTTAGTGAGAATGTTGTTATCACTGCAGTTGAAAGTAGTAAAAAAGATAAGAACAGCAAGCATCTTGGTGAAAATTTAAAGATCCTGAGAAAATATAAAAAGCTTGAAGTTATCGAACTACCGATGCCGCAAGGAATTTATTTTGAAGACTATCGCCTGCCCGCTTCTTACGCAAATTTCCTTATTACTAACAAGCGCGTTATTGTACCGGTGTTCAATGATGTGAATGATCGTATCGCACTGAATATAGTCCAGAGCGCATTTAAAGGACATGAAGTTGTAGGGATAAATGCGACTGATCTGGTACTAGGCCTTGGCACTATCCACTGCCTGACACAGCAGGAACCGGCTTAGGCTATTTCTACTTTCTTAATCTTACTGATTATTTCATTAATATTAGATGGCTTGAAGAAATCCGTTACTGATATTTCTTCATTAACATGCACCACATCATTCAGAGCTAGATGCTCTGCAGAAAAATGCTTTCTATATCTAATATGAGGGGGTGTACCTTGGTATTTAGAGGCATTATCTAAGATCTGGCCAAGTTGTTTTTGCGCATAAGGAAGATCCTCACCAGAATAATAATTCGTCTTAAATTTCGTTTTACTTCCGGTAGTAACCGATATTAGCAATGGCTTAACATCGCTAAATTCATCAGCTATATCTGCTTTATCAACTATTCTTGGTAAATAGTTAATATCAATTCCGGTGCCTTTTTGGAGTCTGGTTACCTCGAAATTACCTGCATCAGTTCTGGAATACACATAAGTGTTATCGCCTTCGGTTTTACTGATGGTCTCTGGATAGCCGTTTTTATCAACATATATATGTAAGCCCGGCTTTGCGAGCTTTGAATAGCTATCAATAATGCCAAGCTCCATAAGTTTTGCAGTGGCATCACCCTGTTGAACATCTTCTTTATTATATTCAAACGAATTCAGAATTTTAATTGAATCTTTGTGGGATTCAATTTGCGCGATACCAAGACCTACGGTCTCGGGGTTTTGCATTTTATCCTCGACCAGTTTATATAATTGATCTTGAGACAAGGACTCCAGTTTTTCTTCAAGGGCTCTGGTTTTATTTAGCGTGCCGCTAAACTTACCGTTTTTATCACGCGTGTATCTTGTGACTGCAACTGAACCTTCCGTACTTTGATTAAAAGTAACTGCTATGACCTTATTGTTCTTGTCATATTCGATGGTTATAAAGTTTTCAGATTCCGCGACCATTATTTCCCCCTAAAATTATAAGGCGGCACTTTTCAGCACCGCCCGTATAACTATTTTAATGCTTCGTTTATCAGAGTTTCCTGCTGGTGTTTATGAACCTTCATATAACCACATGCAGTAGCTGCTGCTTCCGGACGACCGATATACAACGGGCGTTTAGATTTAGTGCCAACCTGAGTCATAACTTTTTCCAAACGGCGATCGATGAACGTCCATGCGCCCATGTTCTCTGGCTCTTCCTGAACCCAAAAAATTTCAGCATTCTTATATTTTGAAAGCTCTTCAGCAACTGATGCTGCAGGGAAAGGATAAAGCTGTTCAACGCGCAGGATAGCAACATCATCGATATTGCGTTTGCGGCGCTCTTCCAGAAGATCATAATAAACCTTACCGGTGCAAAGCAGAACTTTACGAACCTTTGCTTCCGCTTTGATCTTATCAACTTCACCATAAACACGGTGGAAAGTTGTGCCTTCAGCCATATCTTCAAGTTTAGAAACAGCAAGCTTATTACGTAGCAATGATTTCGGGCTCATCATGATCAATGGCTTACGGAAGTCACGGTGCAACTGGCGACGAAGAATGTGAAAATAATTCGCCGGAGTTGTGCAGTTCGCAACAACTACGTTATCTTCAGCACAGTTCTGCAGGAACCTTTCCAAACGCGCAGAAGAGTGTTCAGGGCCCTGACCTTCATAACCATGAGGCAGAAGCATAACCAAGCCACTCATACGAAGCCATTTAGTTTCAGCAGAAGTGATATATTGATCGATAACGATCTGCGCGCCATTCACGAAATCACCGAATTGCGCTTCCCATAGAACAAGAGCGTTGGGCTCTGCCTGAGAATAACCATATTCATAACCAAGCACTGCATATTCAGAAAGTGCCGAGTTTGATATTTCGGCTTTCGCCTGGATATCACTGATATGATTAAGAGGGAAATAAATCTCTTCAGTTTTCTGATCCCAGATACCACTGTGACGACTTGAGAATGTGCCACGGATAACATCCTGACCTGTAAAACGGATCGGAAAGCCTTCAGTAAGAAGTGAGCCGAAAGCCAAAGCTTCACCAAATGCCCAGTCAATATTTTCACCGGTTTCAACCATTTTAGCACGGGCATCATAAACTTTTTTAACGCCAGGGTGGATATTAACAGTTTCCGGAACAGTAGTTATTTTCGTGCCGATCTGTTTCAGACGCTCAAGTTGAATGCCTGTGTTACCTTTGGTTTTAGAACCTTCATCAGGTGATTGCTTAATGCCTGTCCATTTACCTTCAAGCATGTCTGCTTTTTCAGGCTTATAGTTATTAGAACCTTCCAAAGCTTTATCCAGACGATCATAGAAAGCCTGTTTCATCGCATCGAATTCTTCAGAAGTGATAACACCTTCAGCGATCAATGTTTCACCATATACTTCACGAGTAGTAGGTTTTTGATCGATCACATCATACATTAGAGGCTGAGTCCAACGAGGCTCGTCACCTTCATTGTGACCATGCTTACGATAGCATATGATATCAATAACGACATCCTGCTTATATTCAGCGCGATATTCAGCCGCAACCTGCGAAGCGAACACCACGGCTTCAGGGTCATCACCATTTACGTGGAAGATAGGTGCCTGAACCATCATCGCGATATCAGTCGGGTATGGGGTTTTATGCGCATATTTAGGAGAAGTAGTGAAACCAACCTGGTTATTCACAACAATGTGGATAGTGCCACCGGTTGTGTAATCATCAAGTTCAGAAAGCGCAAAAGTTTCAGCAACAACGCCCTGACCGCAAAATGCAGCATCGCCATGAAGAAGGATGCCAAGTGCCTGCGTGCGTTCTTTATCGCCAAGCTGATCTTGCTTCGCACGAACCTTACCACACACAACCGGATTAACGGTTTCAAGGTGTGATGGGTTTGAAGTTAATGACAAGTGAACAGTGTGACCTGCAAATTCTTTATCATTCGAATAACCCTGGTGATATTTCACGTCACCTGATGAGTTGATGTGATCAGGGATCGCAAGGTTACCGTTAAATTCAGAAAGCATGGCAACATATGGCTTACCCATGAATGCTGTAAGAACGTTCAAACGGCCACGGTGAGGCATACCAAGAACAACTTCTTTAACGCCAAGTTCAGCAGCGCGTGCAGTTGTTGCGTAAAGTGCCGGCATAAGGCCATCACCACCTTCTGACGAGAAGCGTTTTGTGCCAGGATATTTCTTCTGAAGGAATTCTTCGAAGCCAACGGTTTCGATCAATTGTTGTAATACAGCTTTTTTCTCTTCTGCCGTTAGAGATGGCCTGCCTAAAGCTTTTTCAATACGGTTCTGAAGCCAGTTACGCCTTTCACGTATCTGAACCTGACCACATTCAACTGCGAATGTTTTGCAATAGCTTTCAGTCAATATGCCAAGGATCTCAGCCAGAGTTAGTTTGTCATAACCAAGCCAGCCGTCAACTGCGATCTCTTTGCCATAATCAGCTTCGGTAAAGCCATAACGGGCAGGATCAAGCTCCGGGTGAGATTCTTTCGCTGTAACAGAAAGGCCAAGCGGATCAAGATCAGCTATCATGTGGCCACGAACGCGATATGCACGCATAAGCATTTGCGCGTGGATCGAATCAAGCGCTTCCTGAGAGACATTGTTATTAGCGTTAGGGGCTTTTGCACCCTTCTCTACTTTCGCATTTCTAGGGTCAATAACTTCAGCAACGCCGATAACCTGGCTGCGGGTTCTACCCCATGCACCACCCTTAAAATCCTGATTAACCTGACGAGGCTGATCATTAAAATTCTTGAAATAATCACGCCATGAAGCATCGACAGTTGTTGGGTCCTTCAAATACTTCTCATACATTTCGGCAATGTAAACTGCGTTACCGCCATATTCATATGTGTTCAAACGAAGATTTGATGGATTTGACATAGGTTTTCCTCAACTATTTTTAAGAGGTCGCTTTGTAACCCTAAAAGGCAAAAATAGCAACTTTATTCTATTATTTGGAGGCAGGCCTTGGAATATTTATTTTTCGCGTTATATTCAAGATTCAACCTTATAAAATATTGTTATGCTTAAGAATTCCGAATACGAATTTGGCTTAGTTGCAAAGTTTTTCCACTGGCTGATGGCACTTGCGATCATTGGTATGTTAATTCTGGGCCTTTACATGGTTGGCCTTGGAACAACGCCAAATAAATTCAAATTATATGGAATTCATAAATCTGTTGGCGCAACAATTCTTGCATTTGCCGTTCTCAGGCTTTTATGGAGAGCAATGAATTTGATTCCCAAAATGCCAGAACATATGCCTAAATGGGAAAAGATTGGTGCTGACCTGAGCCATTATGCGCTTTATGTTTGCATGTTATTCATGCCCTTAAGCGGATGGTTGATGAGCTCTGCCGCAGGATTCCCTGTATCGGTTTTTGGATGGTTTAAATTGCCTGACCTTATCCAGCCCAATGCTGATATGAGAAAACTTTTCGGCACTGCACATTTTTATATCGCATATACACTGATCGGGCTTATCTGCCTGCATGTTCTGGCGGCACTGAAACACCATTTTATTGATAAAGATAATATTCTAAAAAGGATGCTGCCATGAAAAAATATGCTATAGCCTTAATCATTACTTTGCTCAGCTTTAACTCTAAAGCTGAAGCTACAAAATGGAATATGGATCCAAGCGGTTCCAAAATTGATTTTAAAGCAACGCAAAATAACTCACCAGTTACAGGTAGCTTTGATAAATTCACTGCGGATATAAACTTCGATAAAAACAATTTGAAGGATTCGTCAGTAAAAATAACAGTTGATACCGGCAGTGTTTCAGCAAGTTATGATGAAGTTTCAACTACATTAAAAACCGCAGACTGGTTCTCAGTTGATGTGTTCCCAAAAGCTGTTTAATGGCTCCAGGAAAATATGAGGCCGATGGCACTTTAACTATACGTGATAAAACCGTGCCAACGAAACTTGAATTCAGCTTTGATGAATATTCTGACAAGGAAGCGGTGGCAAAAGGCAAAACCATTTTACGCCGCAATGATTTTGGTATTGGCCAAGGCGAATGGAAAAAGACTGATGAAGTGAAAGACGAAGTTGAACTGACCTTCACCCTGAAGGCTATCAAAACTAACTAAAAATCCTCTTCCATCCACGAGGTTGAGCTTTAATATCACCTGGATTAATTGGCAGAGGGTTTTCTCTTGGACTGAATTCCAGATGTTTTGAAGCCACTATGGCCGCTTCTTGGGTTTCAGAAAAAATAAACCCATCTTTCTGAGGTGGAATTTCTTTAGTCTTATAAATTGGATAAATCTTTGCCATATAATCAATCCACTTATCAAGAATTGGTGCTGACATCTTGAACTTTTCTTCATCAACAACTTTTAACATATCTGAATCTATTGCAACTACAGTACCTTTTTTATCAGGCAGACGGCGAAAATTTACCGGTCTATCATCATCCCTGGTAACCTCAAGACCATATTCCAAAATTTTAGATTTATAGTCGGCAATTTCTGGGAGCATCACATGATTATCCTTTATAAAAGGATAGAACTTTACCTTAAAACCAGAAACGGGACGGTTGGAGGCCACATCATACGAATCAAAAGAAGGTACATGAAATGGAGAACGGCCAAAACCGGATCCTGTTATGTCTGGCAACTTATCTACAAATTCATTCGGTATAATCTTGGCAACAACACCATTCCCACAATTGAGTGCTATTGCAACATTAGCCTCCTGAAAACCTGGACTTAAATGTTGAAATTGCTTTAGATCCTTTGAATTAAGAACTTTTTTTATAGCAGAGATTACACTGTATTCCCTGTTTTCTAATTCAAGATAATTATTGATTTCCCGCTGCAGCTGATTCAAAGCATAATTACCGGGATTCAGATTTAACGCTGTGGAAATTATCTCATCAAATGTTGAGGTTTTAACCATACTATTAGCCTGCTTTTAAAGTATACATAAAACAGGTTAATAATTCGTTAAACATCAGGCAGCTTTTTTGCCTTTCAGAAGATCTACCAGCGTTTGACCTAATAGTGATGGAGAATCAGAAACAACGATACCTGCTGATTTCATGGCATCCATTTTAGAACCTGCATCACCTTTACCACCAGCAACGATAGCGCCAGCATGGCCCATACGTTTGCCTGGAGGAGCAGTACGGCCTGCAATGAAGCCAACTGTAGGTTTTTTAACTTTTGATTTTTTCAAGAATTCTGCAGCTTCTTCTTCTGCCGAACCACCGATCTCACCGATCATGATGATTGATTCAGTTTCAGGGTCTTTCAGGAACAGATCAAGGCAATCTATGAAGTTAGTGCCATTCACAGGATCACCGCCGATACCGATACATGTTGATTGACCAAGACCAGCATTCGTTGTTTGGAATACAGCTTCATATGTTAATGTGCCGGAACGTGATACGATACCAACTTTACCTTTTTTGTGAATGTGACCAGGCATGATACCGATTTTGCATTCATCTGGAGTGATGATGCCAGGGCAGTTAGGGCCAATAAGGCGGGTTTTAGAACCAGCCAAAGCTTTTTTAACTTTCACCATGTCTAGCACCGGAATACCTTCAGTGATACAAACTGCAAGTTCGATCTCAGCATCGATCGCTTCAAGAATCGCATCAGCTGCGAACGGAGGCGGAACATAAATTACAGATGCATTACAGCCAGTTTTAGCTTTAGCATCATGAACAGTATCGAACACTGGAAGATCAAGGTGCTTAGTGCCGCCTTTACCAGGAGTTACACCACCAACCATTTTAGTGCCATATTTTATAGCCTGTTCAGAGTGGAAAGTGCCTTGCGCACCTGTAAAACCCTGACATATAACTTTTGTATCTTTGTTAACTAATACTGACATTATTTTCTCCTATTTTAATCGTCTTTACTTAATGGGTTATAATCTTTTGTTTGCCTTAGATCATCTCGTTTAAATTTATATCTGTTAAGTATATCCTTAAGAGTGGCTGGTTTTGTATTATCAACTTTACCCTTTTCAGGAATCTGTTTCTCATAACCTATTATTTTATCGTTTAACCTCTCTTCAGGAACACCTGAAATTTTAACTATATACTTGTATGAATGACCAGTTTTATCAGAACCAGGCTCTTCAGTTGTTACACCATATATATGGAAACCTTCATTTAATGTTTTCGTTATATCATTAACTACAGTTTCGTTTATTGCAGTTGTTGTATAGTTATAAGTTTTATTTCCCATAAATCCCCCAAATCATTGATTGGTTATTTAACTGCGGCTACGATTTTCTTAGCAGCATCGCCAAGATCATTAGCCGGGATAATGTTCATACCTGATTTAGCAAGAATATCTTTACCAAGCTCAACATTTGTACCCTCAAGGCGAACAACCAGCGGCTTATCAAGTTTAATATCTTTTGCTGCAGCTATAACGCCTTCAGCAATGATATCGCACTTCATGATACCACCGAAGATGTTCACAAGTATACCTTTTACGCCTTTATCAGCCAAAATGATCTTGAAAGCCTCAGTAACGCGTTCCTTTGTTGCACCACCACCAACATCCAGGAAGTTAGCAGGCTCACCGCCGGAAAGCTTAATGATATCCATAGTTGCCATCGCAAGACCGGCACCATTAACCATGCAACCGATATTGCCATCCATTTTTACATATGAAAGCTCATGCTTTTTTGCGCGAAGTTCAAGAGGCTCTTCCTCATCTTCATCGCGGAGCGCTTCGATATCTTTATGACGGAACAGCGCATTATCATCAAAGTTGAATTTAGCATCAAGTGCGCGGATCTCGCCATTATCAATTTTAGCAAGAGGGTTGATCTCGATCTGAGAAGCATCAGTTTCAACAAAGCATTTATATAGAGGAACCATAACTTTCTGGATCTTCGCCATACCTTCTTTATCGCCCTCACCCAGTGCAAATGCAACTGAACGGATGTGGTGACCTTGCAGACCAGCAGCAGGATCAACATATAATGTAGTGATTTTTTCAGGAGTATCGTGAGCCACAGCTTCGATATCCATACCACCTTCAGAAGAAGCGATGATAGCGATTTTTGAAGTAGCGCGATCAACCAGAAGGGATAGATAATATTCTTTTACTATATCAGAACCAGCTTCAATATAAAGGCGTTTTACAACATTGCCTTCAGGGCCGTTCTGGACAGTTACAAGAGTTTTACCAAGCATATCTTCAGCATGCTTTTTAACTTCATCAAAAGTTTTAGCCAGACGAACACCACCTTTTGAACCTTCAGGCAGCTCTTTGAATTTACCTTTACCACGGCCACCTGCGTGAATCTGTGATTTAACAACATATAATGGGTGGTTAAGTTTTTTAGCCGCTTCAACCGCTTCATCAACTGTGAAAGCCGCAATGCCCGGTGAGCATGGTACGCCGAATTTCCTAAGAATCTCTTTTGCCTGATATTCATGAATGTTCATTGATCTTTCCTCATTGGTATTTTATTCACGGGGCTTATATATCACTATACCCTTAGATGCAAGTTTTAAGGAAAATTTAAGCTTATAAAGCTATATTTCACTGATAATTGGTAGAAATACACTATCAAGATCAATATAGCCAAGGAGGATTTATGAAGAAACTATCTGTAATTGCTGTATTTTTTGTGCTAATCCCGAGTTTTTCATATGCCCAAGATACCATCAAAATCGGCCCGCAGGATGATGATCAGGTTCAAAACAGCCAGATGCCGCAAATGATGAACCAGATGATCAATAGTTTTTTTGGCCCGGGCAATACAGCCAATGACCCATTTGCACATAGCGGCTTCATTCCATTTAAAGCCATTGGCGGCATAGCTGAATATCCGCAAATGGATATGTATATGACCGATAAAACAATTGAAATAGTTGCCGACCTGCCGGGAATAAAAAAAGAAGATATTAACCTGAGGGTTGAAAACGGCATGGTTTCGATAAGCCATGAGAATAAAAATGATGTTCAGGAAAAGGGCAAAACCTATATCTTAAGTGAGCGCGAACATGGGTCATTTGAACGCGCGATTTCACTTCCTTCAAATGCTGATGAGGAACATGCCACTTCAGAATATAAGGAAGGCGTGCTTTATATCCACATTCCAAAAACAGAAAAAGGTAAGGAAAAAGGCAAGAAGATCGAGATAAAGTAAGGACGGCTATTAAGCCGCCTTATCATCTTTTATATCTTCGAACTTGAGCAGGGTTTGATTTACAGAAACGCTATCACCCTTTTTAACTTTTATCTCTGACACGATGACATCACGTTCAGCATAAAGAATGTTTTCCATCTTCATCGCTTCAAGAACGATAAGCTCCTGCCCGCGAAGAACGGTTTGTCCCTGCTTCACTTTCACTTCAACGATCGCACCCGAGATCGGCGCTTCAAGATCATTATTCATCCATGAATCATCAAATTCAGGAATGTATTTTTCAAGTTCAGCTACACGAAGTGAACGCACCGTAACTTTAGCGCGCGTACCCATATATGTAAGCAGGTAGCCGCCATCAATGCTTTCAATCAGAACATTTGCAATGGCGCCATCAACCTTACCCTGCCACAGCCTATTACCCAAAGTATAATCGCTGGTTACTTCAAATACTTCACGTTCAATATCAAGTTGGAAGCCCTCTTTAACAGGCTCGTACATTACGGTGAATTTTTTATCATCAACCGATACAACCAGACGATCAGGAATGCGACGAGGTTTTTCCGGTATCTGGCCGGTTATTTTAGCAGCACGGTTGGCATCTTTCACATATACATATAGGCCAATTGAAAGAAGAACTTTGGTTTTATGTTCAGTCAATTCAGCACCAGAGAAACCTTTAGGATATTCCTGTTCAATGAATTTTGTTGAAAGCTTACCTGAACGGAAACGTTCATGCTCATATATCGCCTGAAGGAAGCTGATATTATGAGAAATGCCCGTGATCAGATATTCCGAAAGCGCAACCTGCATGCGGTCGATCGCTTCATTACGGTTTTTACCATAAGTGATGAGTTTTGCTATCATGGCATCATAGAACATGGAAACCTCACCGCCGGCATAAACACCGCTATCAACACGGACATCTTTACCAACTTTAGGTTCCATATATTCAGTGATACGACCTGTGGAAGGCAGGAAGCCACGTGAAGGATCTTCTGCATAGATACGGCTTTCGATCGCCCAGCCTTTAAGCTTCACATCTTCCTGCATCAGAGGCAGTTTGTGGCCAAGTGCAACTTTTATCTGCTCTTCAACAAGATCAAGGCCGGTTACATATTCAGTGACCGGGTGCTCTACCTGAAGGCGGGTATTGATCTCAAGGAAATAGAAATTCTTTTCCTGATCCATGATGAATTCAACCGTACCGGCATTTGCATAACCAACAAGTTTAGCCAGAGCAGTTGCCTGCTTGTACATTTCTTTACGGGTTTTTTCATCAATGAATGGGCTTGGAGCTTCTTCAATGATCTTTTGGTTGTGGCGTTGGATCGAACATTCGCGTTCACCCAAACATATAACATGACCATGCTCATCGCCAAGGATCTGAATCTCTATATGGCGTGGATTAGTAACGAATTTCTCGATGAATATACGGTCATCACCGAACGATTTGCGCGCTTCGTTACGGGTTGAAGAAAGCGCCTGAGCAACCTCTTCCTTGCTGTTAACGATACGCATACCCTTACCACCACCACCAGCAGCAGCTTTGAACATTACAGGGAAACCAATTTTTTCAGAAATTTTTGCAGCCTCTTTCTCATCTTCGATCTGCCCCTGATAACCAGGAACAACGCTAACACCGGCTTTAACGGCATGTTTTTTCGCCTCGATCTTATCGCCCATATAAGAAATCGCCTTAGGGCTTGGGCCAATGAATTTAACACCGATCTCGGCAAGCTTTTCAGCAAATTTAGCATTTTCAGAAAGAAAGCCATAACCCGGGTGAACCGCATCTGCACCGCTCTGCTGAACTGCATCAAGAATATTATCAATCACCAGATATGACTGGTTTGAAGGGGATGGCCCGATGAAGATCGCCTCATCAGCCTCAGAAACGTGAAGAGAATTGAGATCGGCTTCGGAATAAACTGCAACCGTTTTAATACCAAGCCTTTTACATGTGCGGATCACGCGGCGCGCGATTTCACCACGGTTCGCTATAAGAATTTTCTTGAAGGTCTTCTCTGCTGCTTTTGCCATTGCTTCTCTATATATTATATTAACCAAGCTGCATTATAATGCATAGCTGAAGTGGTTTTATATAGGCTGATGCTTTTTGAGTCTAGCTGATTTTATCAACCAGATGGCAACTATTGCGCCCTGATACGCAAAAAACACGATTGCGGGCGTTATTGGTTGACATTATATTTAAAAAGCTTAAGTAGAAGCAACTATTTCATCTTATCGCGGGGTAGAGCAGCCCGGTAGCTCGTCAGGCTCATAACCTGAAGGTCGTTGGTTCGAATCCAGCCCCCGCAACCAGTCCGACTTTAATTGTATTCAAGTTTGAACCATTGCGGTCCCCCGCAACCAGCCTTCGCTTTAATTAGTTTTGCAAAAACAAATATAGAAGAAGGCTGTCGCGCCGAAGTTCTGTAAGAACGTAGGCGGACTGGCTACGGCTCGGCAAGCTAACAAAATCACTTATTATAAAGTGGCACATATTTGCAGGTGAAGTCAAAAGGCTTTTGCTCTTTTGACTTTTTAATGTGGAGATATAGCCCCTTCTCTTTCGCGATGTTGCTTAGGCAATGCATATCATCAACATCATATAAAAAATCCTTGTGAGCCTGCTGCCACTCCGGAACCTGGCCCAAAGCCTTCTTTTTTGCATCCATCTCATTTTCGGCAACGACAAATATATTCCTGTGGACCTCTGAGAACTCATGCTTTAGATAGCCGCCAAGATTCAGGAAATATAACTTGTTTTTCTCGTTTGCAGGTTTTTCATGCTTCAGGGATATATCGTAACCATCAATGTGATTCAGTTCAGCCCAGGCATCCAGATGCAGGCTTTTAGGAATTCCCCACCATTCTTTTTTCAATGCCGGATAAGTATCAGTAATATTATCTGCAATGATAAAACGCATATCGTGTAGCTCAACATTAGAACCTTTGACTGCACCACCGATGTAAATTGCATAAAACTTCATATGATAATGATATGAATTTAAGTATAAATAATATATACTTCCCGAACAAAATTATCATTTATGTCAGAAAAAATATCTTTAGGAACAGCAATAAAACGAGGATTGAAATGCCGGTGCCCGAAATGTGGGGAAGGCAAAATATTCCGCACTTTTCTAAAAGTATCTGACACCTGCCCTGCCTGCGGGGAAGAATTTTTCCATCATCGTGCGGATGATATGCCGGCCTATGTGGTGATTGTTCTCGCAGGCCATTTGGTTGTCCCCGTTATGCTTATTGTTATGTCATATTATAGCTGGCCGGATTGGGTGCATATGTTGATCTGGATGCCGGCATTTTTTGTTATTTCTCTGGCGTTATTGCAGCCGGTTAAGGGCGCGATAGTTGCCTTACAATGGCACCTGGGCCTTCATGGATTTGCAGAAGCCAAAAACAGACGCTTAAAAGCATAATTAACCCCCTCTCATTCCGTATTAAAATTTTATGTAGTAAATTTAATTACTTATCGAAAAATTATGGCCACTGCTTTTTAATATAATAATCAACAACCAATTAGAGGGTTATTATGACTACTAAAAGCAACGCAAAAAAACTTTCTGCTGAAATGCAGGATATGGATATCAATGACCTTAAAGCTAAAGCGAATAAACTAGGCAAAAAGCTAGTTAAATTTGCTGAAGAAAAAGGTGAAGACCTTCTGGAAGCATCAGAAAAAGCTGCAGGTGCAGCGTGGACTGAAATAAAAGCTCAACCAGTTCGTTCAGCGCTTCTTGCTTTAGCTATCGGCTATATCGTTTCTGTTCTACCTTCATTTAGAAACAATAAATAAGGAGAGCTTATGCGCGGTATATTACTTTGGCTGCTTGGGCTTCCGATCCCAATCATTATCCTGCTTTATCTATTTCACGTTATATAGAGAAAGTAATCAGCTTCTGGTGTTACTTTACCATCCTTGCGAGATGATCGAAGTTGGAAAGTGACATCAGATGCATATATACCAGGCTTAAGATGCCGGTTTTATGCCACTCAGCTATAACTGCTGGATCAAGATCACGAAGCTTTTCCTCATCAATAATTTTAAATCCGCTCAGGCTCAAAGGTTTTTCTTTTGAGTTGAAGGTTATGATCTTATCGATCAATAGCCCTTTTTCATTCAGTAATTTGCTGACAGATTGAGAAGCAAGCTGGTCTGTATGGAATTTCGTACAGAATTCCAAGGCAGATTTTGTCATCGAGCTTTGATCTTTATCCTCAAAGAATTTCATATCAGTAGATTTTGCTTTTTTAACAAATCGTTTCGAAGCCTCATCCACGCAAAGGATCAATTTATCTTCCATAGACATAAAAGCAAAAGGATATCTGCGAACATAAGCAGGAACATAAACTTCCTTAACCCAATTTCCCTCACCGCTGACAAAAAGGTTTTTATTATTTTCAAAACCAAGAACCGCAACCGGATCAAAATTTTCAGTATTAGCAAAAACTATCGGGTAGGTTTTGCATACTTCAATGAATTCATGAATTGTGATGGGAACACTGTTTGTAGCCTTGCTGAAAGAGAAATCTATGCTGTTTGTAAGACCCGCAGCGCTGTGCCTTTCTATGGAAAGAGGTATCGGCTCACGATAGAATAATAATTGCTGTGCTGGTGTGTTTTGTTCTGCTGTTCCCATGATGTTACCTATTCTTTGGGTTTATAAAATTTATTTATCTAAAAATATAAAAAACGCCGCGACCACCAGAAAGAAAAATCCCACTATATGGTTCCAACGGATCTGTTCATTCATATATAATACTGTAAATATGGAAAAAACCACCAAAGTAATTATTTCCTGAATGGTTTTTAACTGCACTGTAGTAAAATAATTACTGCCAATCCTGTTAGCCGGAACCTGCAGGCAATATTCAAAAAAGGCAATGCCCCAGGCTACAGGAATCACAATATATAAAGGCTGGGTTTTATATTTCAGATGTCCGTACCAGGCAAAGGTCATGAATATATTAGAAGCAAAGAGCAAACCAATGGTTGAAAGAGATGCGATTAAATTCATATTAATAATTTATCCTTTTTCTTAAACATGCATTATATAAGGTGTTATATAATATAAAATTTCTCTATGGAAAATAAAACTGCAGCAATGCTTATTATCGGAAATGAGATTTTATCCGGTAAAACGCAGGATAAAAACCTCAATTATATTGCAAAAAAACTTGCTGACATGGGCATAACATTTGTTGAAGCAAGGGTTGTGCGAGATATTGATACAGAAATAATTTCTGCGGTTAATGAACTGCGTAAAAAATATGACTATGTTTTCACCAGTGGCGGTATAGGGCCCACACATGATGATATAACTATAGATTCCATTGCCAAGGCATTTGGAAAAAAAGTTATCGTTTACGAAGAAGCCAAACAAAAGTTGCTTTCTTATTATAAGGGGCGCGAAAGCAAATTGAACGATGCAAGACTTCGTATGGCTATGTTTCCGGAAGGTGCAGAATTGATAGAAAACCCCCTGACATCAGCGCCGGGATGCAAGATCGAAAATGTTTTCATTTTTGCCGGAATACCTAGCATTATGCAAATTATGTTCGATTATGCCATGCCTTATCTTCAGCAGGGGAAAAAGATCGATTCGGCAACCATTTCATGTGACTTGCTGGAGGGAGATATTGCCGATGAATTAACAGCAATTCAGAAAGAATTTCCACAAACTGATATTGGAAGCTATCCGTTCGTTCACGAAGGAAGATACGCCACCAGCCTGGTAGTTAGATCTACTGATGAAATGGCAATAAAAAAAGCTGCGACAAAGATAGAAGACATGGTTAAAAACCATAATGGCAATTTCCTGGAAGTATAAATTAGTTTAACGAGCCTGATTTGCAGGAACGGAAATGTCTTGTATCCTGTATTGTGGCGCTACACCTGGTGCCGGATTATTCACAGGTTGTACACCCGTAGGAGCCTGAGTTTGACCATTTGCGGGCTGTTGTTGTGCTTGAGGCGTTGCCGGGGCACCAGTTGCATCAACAGGGGAATTAAGATCAGTTCTCTGTAAGCCTGTTGCTGGATTTAACAGGCCTTTCAATTGCTGTTGATCATATGATTGCTGAGCCGCGTTATTTGCCGGGCTTTGAGGATTAAACTGCGCACTTGCCGCCGAAGTTTGTGCATTATCAGACTTATATTTTGCTTCAGCTTCTGCAGTAAGATCCGCATTGGTTTTTATGCCTTCATATATCTTCATTTGGTTCACAACGAAGGTCTGGTGAAGTTTTATAGTAAACTGGACTATATTTTCTAAAGATGAAATTTTTATGGCACCATCTTTAGATTTATAATCAAAATAATAACCATTTTCCTTTTGGGCTGTCTTGGTATTGTTTTCTACTACCAACTGTTTTTTGAAATCAGGATCATAGTAGGCAACTGGTTTTGGCAATTTTGTGATCGCTGTTAGGCTGTTGTCAGATATTGAAATAATGCGGATATCAGCAGAATCCCTATTTTCCTCTCTTAGCTTATTTCCGTTTAACCATATGGTCCATTTTGAACCTTTTGGATAAAGAGTTGCATTCAATGCATATGACATGATCGGCGGATGTTCAGGCTCCTGCCCGCCACCAGTCATCTGGTCTATCATCTTAGAGGTATCCCCAGGACTTGAGGTCATTTCCGGCGTCAAATGATAGGACATGGCACTTGAGTTGAATAGTGCGGTTTCTTCATCAGTATAGAAAAGGGATTTTATCATATTATTTAGTTTACCACCCTGCTCCCCAGAAAACGGAACATAACCATTTTCACCCTGAGCCTGAACAGGAGTAGTATTAGTATTTTGTTGAGCTACTGGCGCATTGACTGGCGTCTCTGCATTTATAGCTGGGGCGGTAGTATTGTCTGCAGGAACAGGTATTGGCGGCTGTACAGGAGCATTACTTTGTGGCAAGGCTATCTCAGGAGTTGTTGAATTTGGAATTACAGGAGGGGCGCTTGCTGATGGAGCAGGTGCAGCTTGTTCTGTAGCAGGATTTATTGTTCCCGGTGGAGTTTCATTTTTTAATAACTCATCCGTCTGCGCCTGGGCAGAAAAAGATAGCGCCATGCTCATAAAACCAAAAACAAATATTTTAAGATTTATTTTCATATTATTGAGGAGCACCTCCATCGACAGGAGCAGCAGGTTTTGCAGAATTATTCATTAAGGTTGTCCAGTGGAATTCAACAGACCCTGAGGTGAAAGTAAATTCTTTGTTCTTATAGAATGCGCTTACAGCGTTAGGATCTACACCGTTGTTTTTCTCCATCTTGAGGCTTGAGACGTTCAGATATCCCGGAAGAATATGTTTTAGGTCATTAATAAAAGAATATACATACTGATCTGTTGGCCCGGAAAACTCCAACGTTACTTTACTATCATACGGGGTGCTTTGACTCGAAGGGTTATTCTGCATTGGAGCTATCTCACCAAGAGTAATATTGAGCTTTTTGAACAGATAAATATCTTTTAACTTTTGTATCATCGGAAGTGCTACACTTAACCTGTCACGAGCAGTGTTATAACCGTTATCATCAGGAAGGCGTTTTTTATCCACCAGTTTATATTGCTGGTATAATTGCTCGGATTTATGGAATGCATCCGTGCTCTGCTGTATCTGCGATTCAAGACTTGAAATATTATCTTTTATTTGGCTTAGCTGCTTGCTTTTAGATATCTTAAAATAAAATGACCCTAAAGCCACCAATATAAGAATAGCAACGATCGCTATCTTCAAAAAGATATCATTCTTAATCAATTTTTTTAAACTTGGTATCTTCATTGCTGCTTATTCGTTATTATAACAGTTACATCATATGAGCTGCCTTTCTGCTCACCACTCTGAACATCAACTTTAAGATCCTTGTCACTAGGAAGCCCTTCAAAGTTAACATCATATTGCTGCTTAAAGGCATCTTTCATTTTTGATGAAAACTGATCAAAGGCATATAACACATCGCTGAAGCTCTGGCCCGCAGGAAAAATGAACTTAGAGACAATCTTTAACTCGAAGGCACCAGGAACACTGCCTTCCTCATAGCCTATATCCGTAATTGATGTTGAATATTGGTCGAGCTGCCTATATGTGCTAAGAATATCGAATAAAAATTTATCTTTTTCGTTAAATGCATCACGAGTTTTCATTACATCATCAAGCATTTCAGGCGATATGCCATAAACCTGCTTAAAGTCTTTTAATGCATTAAACTGGTTCTGCTTTTCTTCAAGTATCTTACTGTTTGCACCTACCTGCTTAAGAGAAGAAAAACCCTGATATAGGAAAAATGCTGCCACCAATGGCATAACCACAAACATGAAATAGCTTGTGTATGACACCGATTTAGCAATGGCCTGACGTTTCTGCCTAGCTTTGATCTCAGGCGTTAAAAGCTTTAATATCTTTTTCTGATTATTGATAAAGCTTGTAGCAAAAATTACGTCGCCAAACTTGTCGCTCTCCTGAGCATTCTGCTCAAAGCCCATTTTTTGGGCCAGCTCAAACGGGGTATAAGTATAGACATCCTTGGATTTAACGCCAGGTATCTCAATATAGTTACCAGCATCTTTAGAGCATATGATGTATATCGAAATGGTCTGATCACCAAAACCGATACGCCTGATATATTCAAGGGTGTTTGCAGCTTCATGGCTTATGTTCTTACCTATGGCATCAGGAGTTTGCAGACTCACTGACTGAGAAATCCTGGTGAAAATAAGCTTGCCATTTCTGAGTACTACCTGCCTGAAACCACCAACACGGTTATACGTGATAAAAACTTCCCACTCTTTAGGTATAGGAATAAGTTCACCATGAGTAATAGTTCTTACCTCTTTTATGAAGCTTTCAGCTTCAATCGGCAGGAGGTATATACCCATGAATTTGTTGGGCAGGTTATATATCTCAGTGAGCCAATCTTTTAAAGGCGGGGCATTGCGAACAGATACGAAAAGATAACGCAGTGTTGGTTTATTACCTGTTTCTTTAGCAAGAAACAAACTGGCGTTGATATCATTCGGATCAAACTCAGTGGTTATTTTACGTTCAATAACCTTATTCACGCCGGCACGGCTGATCGCCGGAACGTTAGAAAAAATATAGTTCTGATCGATGGTATCAAGCAAAAGATATATTGGCGAATCAGCATATGATTTCACCAGATCCATGAAGTCTGTAGAACTTGGAGTGGTAACAAATATCCTTTTTATAAGCTGCCCTTCAAGAAAAGCACTTATTATGGCACCATCATCACCAAGAGAAATAACTATGTCAGGTTTTTTTGCGAATAGTGCCATACTAGAATTTCATTTGACTAAAGCTTCCGTATACCGGGCCGAATACAGCAGCAATAACCCATACCAGAATACTACCAAGAACAAAGAGAAGAGTCGGCTGGATCATGGCAACCATAGCCTCAACCGTATCATCAATTTCCCTTTCATAAAAGAAATTTACGTTCGCAAGTGCGCGCTCCATATTAGCACTTTCTTCGCCAACACGGAACATACGGACAACAAGGCTTGGGAAATTCTCACGCGCACCAATCGCCTCTGCTATTGACGAACCATTGCCGATATCACTTGTTATTATATCAATTGAATCACGCAGAATTGCGTTTGAAACAACCTTACGTGCTATCTCAAGAGACTCTAGCACGCCTAAGCCAGAATTGAATGTAACAGAGAAGAACTTTACAAACCTGGCAAGGTTCACTTTCAGAACAAGCTGACCAAGAACCGGCACTTTTAAAAATATTCCATCCATAAAATGCTTAAATCTATAACTTCTTTTATATGAAAGAATAAATATTATCGGCGTTAGTACAACAAATATGAGCATAACCCACCAATAATTAACGAAAAAGTGCGAGACTGCAATCAAAGCCTTAGTATAAATAGGAAGGGCAAAACCCTGGTTTTTCAGGAAGTCTACCAGTTGCGGCACCACAAATAACATCATCAGAGTTACAACAAGACCCATAACTATGATAAGCACTATTGGATATGTGATAGCTTTTTTTATGGTACGGCGGAAATCAGCCTGCCATTTTATCTGCTTCGACAAGTGCCCGAAAGCATCACCGATATTACCAGTTTCCTCACCGACAGCTATGAGGCCCGTGAAAAGCTCATCAAATACGTCCTGCCTTTTTGCAAGCGCTGCTGATAATTGATCACCAGCTTTAATATATTCAATAAGGTCAGTAAGCATGTCACGCACTTTTGGCTTATCTGTTGTGTCGCGCATATCTATCAGAGAATCAAGAATTGGAACACCAGCTCTTTCAAGTTCTTCCATATGCACGCAGAACATTATGAGATCTTTAGGTTTAAGGGTTTTCCTTAAACCACCTTTTTTCATTTTGATGGTTTTGAAGGTAAGAAGCTCATATCCCTGTTCTTTAAGCTTTACCTCAAGATCGCCAGGACTAACGGCATTGATCTTACCCTTGGCCCTTTTACCGGTATGGTCGATTGCTTTATAACTGTATAAAGGCATAAACTATAATAACTTTGTCATATCGATGGTTTCTATAATCTCGTTCAAATCTATGATGCCTTTTAGAACTTTATCAATACCATCTTCAGCCATGGATTTATATTCAGTTTTTCTAACCGCCTCCATAAGCTCCATTTTACTGGCACCGTGGAATATCAGGTTGTCGATCTCATCATTTATAACAACGATCTCAGAAATTGCTATCCTGCCTTTATAACCTACATATTCACATTTATCGCAACCACCTTTTTCATATATTGTAGGAGGATTTGCAGGATCAACATTTAATATTTTACAGTCATATTCGGTTGCAACCTTAGGTTTTTTACAGCTCTTACAAAGCTTACGGCCAAGCCTTTGCGCTATCACACCAATAATATTACCGGAAAGAACTTTTGGATTTACACCAATATCACTTAACCTAGGCACCGCACCGATCGCATCGTTTGTGTGCAGTGATGTATATACCTGGTGACCAGTCATCGCGGCACGAAGTGCCATTGTTGCCGTTCCTTCATCCCTAACCTCACCCACGAAGATAATGTCCGGATCTTGCCTCAACATCGACTTAACACCCGAGATGAAATCCATACCTGAGTTTGCACGCACGTTAGACTGCCTGATCATCGGAAGGGAATATTCCACCGGATCTTCCAGCGTCATGATGTTCACATCCATAGTATTGATGAAGCTCAGAATGGAATAAAGAGTTGTTGATTTACCGGAACCCGTAGGACCTGTTACTATGATCAACCCCTCCGGACGCTTTAGCATTTTCTGCAGTAATTTTACGTTACTTTCACTAAAGCCCAACATTTCCATTGGCAGAAGCGCTTTCTGCTTATCAAGAATACGAAGCACGATATTTTCACCGTGAATTGTAGGCTGAGTTGCAACCCTGAATGAAACCTCACGACCAAGAACGTTCATGGTGATACGACCATCCTGCGGATTACGCTGCTCTGCGATGTTCATATCAGAAAGAATTTTCATACGCACCACGATCGCCGCCCAGTAATCTTTGTGGAAGGAACGGATAAGGCGCAATACACCATCTATACGATAACGAAGGCGGATGAACATATCTTCCGGCTCGAAGTGGATATCCGAAGCACCGCGCTGAATGGCATCTATCAGAAGCGCATCGATCAGACGAACCGTTGGATTTACATAACCATCTTTATCATTCGCGGTCTGGATCAGATCTTTAGTATCTTCAGAGCTCAAGTGCTCCATCTCTTTCAGAACGCCATCGATCGAAAGCTCATAGTCATAATAGTTACTGATAAGCTCGTTTAGGTCTTTCTCACTGGCGTGAACCGGCTTCACCTCAAAACGTTTAGGGAAATAACGGTGAACACGGTCAATCGCGAGAACGTTATAAATATCCGTCATCGCAACATATATAACACCTTCTTCGATAAGCACCGGAACCGCTTTATAGTGCATAGCGATCTCTTTCGGCACCTGCTTGATAAGATTAGGATCGATAATATTTTTCTTGAAATCAAAACGCTTAACACCACTATCCTCAGACACGATCTGGGCGATGGTGTTCTCGGTCACGATACCCATTTCTACAAGGATCTGACCGATCATTTTGCTATTTTTGTTATCGCGCTGAATCTTAAGAGCGATCTCCAGCTGATCTTTAGTGATCAGGTTTTTTTGGATAAGTTTTTGACCAAGAGGGATACGGGTTTTTGCAGCACCTTTGCTTTCAACATCCCTTCTTTCCTTGGAAACTATCTCAGTAGATTTTACCGGAGCCTCTTCCACTTTAGGAGCCGCTGTCGGAGCCTCCGCTTCTTTGGTTTTTTGTATATTACGCTGCTCTTCCAGGAACTGCTTTATGGAATCTGTTGTTGGCTTATTCATTAAACCTTCTCCTACCCCTAATATAGGCTGTTTTCACAAAAAATTCTAGAGCAACTCCCCCCAAGAACAAGAAAAAAGGCTTTACTCCCACTCGATGGTAGCAGGTGGTTTGCTGGTTATGTCATAAACGACACGGTTTATACCCTTGACTTTATTCACGATTAGATTTGATACACGCCCCAGAAATTCGTGGCTGAATTGGTAGAAATCTGCGGTCATACCATCTGTTGAGGTAACTGCCCTTAATGCAATCACATATTCATAGGTTCTGCCATCACCCATAACACCAACCGTTTGAACCGGCAAAAGAACCGCAAATGCCTGCCAGATATCGTCATAAATACCGGCCTTCCTGATCTCATTAATGTAAATATCATCAGCCTCTTGAAGGATCTTTATTTTTTCGCGCGTAATAGCGCCAGGAATACGAATTGCAAGGCCAGGTCCCGGAAATGGGTGGCGCTTAATCATCTCTTCTTTTAAACCGAGTTCAAGCCCAAGCGCCCTCACCTCATCTTTGAAAAGCTCGCGCAATGGCTCAACTAGTTTTAATTTCATTTTTTCTGGAAGCCCGCCGACATTGTGGTGGCTTTTTATAGTAACTGCAGCATCGCCATGGATTGAAACTGATTCAATAACATCAGGGTATAATGTGCCTTGAGCCAGGAAATCAGCACCTTTAAATAAATCAGCCTGCTCGTCAAAAACCTCAATAAACGCCGCGCCGATTATCTTACGTTTTTTCTCAGGATCGGAAACGCCCTCAAGCTTGGAAAGGAATTTTTCAGAAGCATCAATTGTTTTTAGCTTTATATGAAAACCTTCAAACATCGCTTGAACTTTTTTAGCCTCATCTTTGCGAAGCAGACCATGATCAACAAATATACAGGTTAAATTATCGCCAATGGCCTTATGGATAATCGCTGCCATAACGGTTGAATCCACACCACCACTAACTGCAGCAATAACTTTTTTATCACCAACTTGTTTACGAATCTTTTCAATTTCAATATCGATGAAATTGCCCATATTCCAATCATTGGTGCATTTGCATATTTCCAGACAGAAATTTTTATATAACTCCTTACCTTCCGGCGTGTGCACAACCTCTGGGTGGAACTGAACGCCATAAAATTTCTTGCTTTCATTTCCAATAATTGCAAAAGGTGCGGATTCAGTATGGGCGATAAGCTCAAACCCAGCAGGAAGTTTAGTCACTTTATCACCGTGGCTCATCCAAACCTGATGGTTACTGCCCTTTTTCCATATATTTTTTGTTAAACTGCTTTCTTTAGATATCTCTATGAAAGCACGGCCAAATTCACGGTCATTGGAAGATTCAACAACACCACCCAGAAGCTTACACATAAGCTGCTGACCATAACAGACCCCAAGTATAGGCAGGCCAAGATCAAATATTTCAGACGTTACTGTTGGGCTTTTCTCAAATGAAACCGATGCCGGACCACCGCTCAATATGATGCCTTTTGGCGAAAAAGCTTTGATTTCATCAAGCTTTGTGTTATATGGCCTGATCTCACAATATACGCCGATTTCCCTTACCCTGCGGGCTATAAGCTGGGTTAGCTGGGAACCAAAATCGAGTATGAGAATTTTATCCATGGAATTGAATTTTTTGAATCTGTTTATACATAAGAGCAATGGAAAATAAAGGCAAATATCATATTAGGGCATTTTATCGTTTTGTGGAGTTGCCAAACTTCATAAGGCTTAAAAAGCCATTCGAGCAATTCTGCAAGGCGCACGGCATGAAAGGCACTATCTTGCTTGCTCGCGAAGGCATTAATTCCACCATCTCAGCCACAGATGAGGTTATAGAAAAATTCTGGCAATTCATGAACCAGCATAAGGCTCTTGAAAATATGCCTTTCAAAGAATCATATGCCGAGGTGCAACCTTTTGAAAAGATGAAAGTGCGCCTGAAGAAAGAGATAGTGCGTATGGGCATGGAAGATCTGGATATTTCTGACCGCGGTGAATATGTAAAAGGCGAAGACTGGGATAGATTAATTGCAGACCCGGAAGTTGTGCTGGTTGATACACGAAATGATTATGAATACTTAATGGGCACATTCGAAGGCGCAGTGAACCCAAAAACCGATGACTTTAGAAGTTTTCCAAAATGGGTAGATGAGAACCTCGACCCAAAAAAACATAAAAAAGTGGCGATGTTCTGCACCGGCGGCATCAGATGTGAAAAATCTACCGCACTGCTAAAAACCAAAGGCTTTGAGAATGTATATCACCTTGATGGCGGCATTCTGCAATATTTTGAAGATACAAAGAACAAGAATGAAAAATGGAAAGGTAGTTGCTATGTGTTCGATGACCGCCTGGCGGTTGATGCAAATCTGGAACCTGTAAAGGTTGCAGTTTGTAAATATTGCACCACCCCGCTTGAGATCGAACCGGTAAAACTGAACAACAACCAGAAAGGCTTCAGCTGCGACATGCTGGGCCTTGAATGCCGCAAGCCGGCAAAATAAACTATATATCAATTCCCTCGTCACCTAATAATTTTTGATTATTAGGCGAACCTTTTTGCTCAATTAAAGATTTTGGCTCTCTAGCTGCCTTTATTTTTTTCTGATCAGGAATAAAAAACAACTCACCATTAGCCATTTCCTGTTTAGCAACAAGCAAATTTTCAAGTTTATTTACAACTTCAGTTTTTATTTTTTTCACTTGATCTTCCGATAAATACCCCCCTTCACTAACAGCCCCAAGGACAGCACCATTCATTTTTTCAATCATTCTCAAATGCGGCGTACTAACTTCGCAAAGACCCAAATTCTCACTTATACCCATAAATACCAAAGCATGCTGCTGATGCCCCATATAAGCACCTAATTCAGGGTAGCTTCTAGTGAGATTATCAAGAGGGTCGATACCAGAATTTTTAAATGCAGCATCTACCAACTTCACGAATTCTTTCACGTCAGGAGTTTTTTTATATGTAGCATCAAAAAAAGTTACTACGCCCGGATCTTTCATCTCACACCAATCCAGGCCAGCTATGTGCTCATACATATATTCCAATAACTGCTGCATAGCCCCCAAATTTTACCAACTTGATCTTACCCTAAAAACCGTTATAGCACAATAGCACTTATCTGCCGGCCATATTCACTTTTGCCTGCCAGTGTGCCGCGACGATAGCTGTAAAAATTATCGGGTTGCGTGAGAGTATCCTCATTAAGAACATCAACTTTATTTATGCCATTTTGTCTGAGCTTTTCTTCAATATATGCTGGCAAATTAAACATTAGATGACCTGCTTTTTGTGATGGCTTAAAGAATTTTTTATTGCTTACTGATTCCGCCAAAAATGAATCTATAAAATTATCGCTCACCTCGTATGATTTTTGATGAATACATGGCCCAACTGAAGCCGATATATCTTTAGCGCCCAGATCTTTCATCAATTTTATAGTGGATTCAATTATGCCAAAACGCGCACCTTTCCAACCGGCATGAGCGGCACCTATTACACAGGCCTTTTCATCGCAGAATAATATAGGCGCACAATCAGCCGTTAGAACACCTATTGCAATTCCAGGCTTGTTGGTAATTATAGCATCGGCTTCAGGATTTTTTTCCCAGTCATCAGCATAGACAGCAATATTGCTATGGACCTGATGAACTGTTAAAAGCTTTACGGCACCAAGTTTTTCACGAACTATATTCCGATTTTTCGATACAAGCTCTTTATCCTCACCAGAACCATAACCGCAATTAAGTGATGCAAATTCACCCTGACTCACCCCACCATTGCGCGTAAAAAACCCGTGATGAGCTTTTATAATTGGGGATGTAAGAAACATTATAATCTGCCTTCAGTTTCCATACGCTCGATAACGTACATGATAAGACTATCAGAAATAAAGTCGGTGCGAAGCTTATATGCATGCGCCAGAACATTCTGCGAAACATTTGAAACCATCATGGGCTTGGCATTACCAAATTTTTTAGCAAGCAAACGCTTTACCGATTCATAAAGCTCAAACTTCTGTGCATCTTCAATACGGAAATCATCACCTAAAGTTTCATTTTCAAGCTGATGGGTTTCAACCAGATAATTTTCATATGACTCAAACCCTGCCACCTTTGAAAGTTTATCAAGGGTTGCTGTGCTTAGGCGTTTAAAATCTTTTTTTACCGTAAATCGCGTAAGTGTAGAATCAGCCAATCCTGCGGCTTTTGCCAGCGCAGAAAGCGACAGGCCCGTTCTGGTTTTTATATATTCAATATAATCTAAATGCTTTTTTCTCAGCGCCATAAAAATCCTTTAATGCATTTTTGCATTGACTACATGCATTTTTGCAAATAAGTTTAAATTAAGATATACTGTAACATACAAAGTATCAATAAGCAATTTTGCAGTAATAATTTATAATGGGGGAATATTTTACTTATGCAAATAAAGCGCCAAAACCGTATTATTTTACACAAAAACGCACAAATCAGATTTACAGATCAATATAATAGCGAAAAGCGACTTTGGCAGGCAGTTTTACTACAAGCCATAATAGACGCAAAAACCAATTCGGGAAGAATACGAAACAAAAGGGTAAAGTATAAAGCTATAGACTGGCTTACCAACAACAATGAAGATTTTTTAAATGTATGTGAAATGGCCGGACTAATTACACCATACCAACTAAAAAACGGTATGAAAAAAGTGCTGGAGGGTAGGCTTACCTCGTAAGATCCCGGTCAGTGTTTATATCGTTATATCGTTTTCCTGATATGGCTATACGATATATCTGCATATTCTCAATAACACGCTGAACATAATTGTTGGTTTCAGGGAATGGAATAAGCTCTATCCAATCTACGGCATTCTCAAGATCCATATTACGAGGATCGCCAAAAGCATTTATCCATTTACGTATATTGCCCTCACCTGCATTATAGCTTGCAGTAGCCAGAAGGTATGAACCATCATAAAGTTGTAACCTACTTTGAAGATATGCCGCACCTATTGTGATATTATATCGAGGATCACCACTCAGGCGATTCTTGTTAAATGGAAGGCCGAGTTTTTTAGCATACATTTGCGCTGTTGCCGGCATAAGCTGCATGAGGCCGCGCGCACCTGCCGGGCTAATTGCCGTGGTATCAAATTCACTTTCCTGACGGATAATTGCAAGGGTATATTCTGATGGCGGAGTTGCTATCTGCTTTCCGGAGACTGAAAGTAAGTTAAATACCGGAAATAATGCGTTCATAACAACTTCACCGGAAACCTTATAAATATCCTTGGCAACGTGAAGCGAATAATCATACCTGTCACGGTCAAGACCCATTTGCGCAACCAAAACCCTTTCACCCGGGGTTTTTGCTGCTGCTGCTGCTGCTTTTAAAAATTCTTTAGCAAGGCGGTTTTCCTTGATCTGCCACATTATATAAGCAGCTTTTGCAAGCTCGTTACCGCGATAATTAACAAGATCTTTCTTAGTTATAACAGAGGGAGATGGGAAATCTGGCGCACGATCATTAAGTTTCAAAGCCGCAAGCTGACCGTAGAAAACCACCGGATATGCAGCGGCTTCACCATACCATTTAGACTCCTCACCATTACGTAAAACCTCTGATGCACGCCCCAACCAATATGCTGCACGGGCAAGAGTTATCGGGGTTTTTGCCACATCGTAAACATTATGAAAGTGATCATATGCCGCATCTGGATCATGCAGGAAACGAAGTGCAAGCCAACCCGCCTGCCATTCAAATTCCGCCAGTTTTTCGGTATTCTCGCGGAAGCCATGATTTTTCGCCATTAAATATGCATCACGATATTTACGATGGCTTATGAGTTCTTTTATTGCAGCTTTTCTAACGCCGTAAAGCTTCTCAGGGTAATCAAGCTTGCTTGGCAACTGCTGTAGAAGCTCCGTAATGCCATCATCAATATTGTGATCTATGCGCCATTTGATACGATCATATATCAGGCCGGGATTATTTCGAAGACTTGCAGGCACCGTGTTAATAACCGTTTCAACATTCCTTTTGCCACCAATAAAGGCAATACGCGCCTCATAAAGTTTTTTATAGTCAGCATCTACATATCGTGAAAGACGATTAGCATCGTTGATCCGGCGATCACTCAGAAGCCTATCCAGCCTGCGCTCAATAGCATCCTTATCAAGAATCGGTTTATATACTGTAAGGAATTTTTGCTCCTCTTCTGAAGAATAATTCCCTTCGATCCAAGCTTCTTTTATCAAGGTTGGGATCAGGTTGTGATCAAAATTATATTTCTTATAAAGCCTTATAAGAGCATCTGCCAAGCGACGCTTGCCGTTTGCAGTTGTAGGGCGGCGGAATTTAAGTTCCTGCATCGCGAGTGGCGGGCTTAAGGAGAACCAGGCTATAACATCATCAGGATCAGTAGTATCATTGATAACGTTTTCAGCGTTATTCATTAATATTTCCTGCTCAGGCCAGTATGGATTATCATTAATGAATTGCGTTACATCCTTAAAATTCAGAGCCGGAGAACCGGAAGCATACAGATTCCATTGCAGGATCTTTTTAATAACCGGGTCAGAAGGCTGAAAGGTAGAAAGAATGGCAGATTGCCACTTTCTGGAGCGGGAATCCTGAAGAACTTTGTTCAAATGGTTCATTTCATTGACCGGAACCGGCCAGACATGAACAGTTGAGCTTATTTTTGCGGCCGAAATGCCTGCAAACAAAAGGATTGAACAAAGGCTAATAAAAATATATAAAAACTTTCTCATTATTACTTAAGTTTGCGTACTTATTTAGTAATTTGTAAACACGGATTTAACCGAAAACCAAATTTATGTTCAAAGGCTCATATACAGCACTAATAACTCCTTTCAAAGCTAAAAATTCCTATGAGGTGGATTATGAAGCTTTCAAAAATCTGATCGAAAGACAGATCAAAGCTGGCACTCGTGGTCTTGTTCCTTGCGGCACCACAGGTGAATCACCAACTCTCACAAATGAAGAGCATGATCTGGTGATAGAATATTGCATCAAGGTTGCAGCTGGAAGAGTTAAAATAATGGCCGGCACCGGATCAAACTCAACACGCGAAGCGATTGAAAGAACCCAGCACGCTGAAAGTGCCGGAGCAGATTGCGCGCTTATAATGACCCCATATTACAACAAGCCAAGTCAGGAAGGTATATATCAGCACTTCAAAGCCATACATGATGCAACGAATATTCCGATCTTTGTATACAATATTCCAGGCCGCAGCGTTGTGGATATCAAAGATGAAACTATTGCACGTATAGCTGAACTTAAAAGAGTTGTGGGTTTAAAGGATGCAACCGGAAATCTGGAAAGACCAACCTCACTTAAAAAACTTCTGCCTAAAGGCAAAGATTTTTATATGATGTCCGGCGATGATGAAACTGCAGTAGAGTTCAATAAGCTCGGTGGCGTGGGATGCATTTCCGTGACCAGCAATATAGCCCCTGAAACATGTGCAAAAATTCAGGAAAACTGCCTGACAGGAAATTTTGACCATGCGTTTGAACTTAATAAAAAAGTTGAAGAACTGAATAAAATACTTTTCATCGAAAGCAGCCCAAGCCCCGCAAAATATTGCAGCGGATTGCTTGAGCTTTGCAGTGATACATTGAGATTGCCACTTGTTCTGCCAACTGATGAGAACAAGAAAAAACTGCAGCAGGCCATCGCACGCTGGCAGGCTAATTAGTTATTAGAATTTATAGCTTAGAGTTAGACCAGCAACTGGATAGAACTTTGTAAGATCAAGCTTATCCTCTATCCTTCCCGATTCCTGATCAAGATCAGCCTGGCTTACAGTTCCGGAAGATGTCATATGAACATCAGGATCACCGTTATATTTCACACCGGCATCAATGGCAACTTCCCAGTTATCCCAATTATGACGAAGGCTACTATAACCCAAGCCTAAATATGGCGCGAAGTAATTGGTTTTAGCCTTACCATTGATAGTGCCCGCCTGAACAGGAGTATATGTTGTGCTGCCGATCGTGATATTATTCGTTGGATTTGCCGTAAAGCTTACATCATTATCACCCAGGAAACCACCACCCGTGACCCTAAAGCCATCTTCAGAAGATGGATAGAAATCCACAAGGGCGCCGGTCGTGAACCAGTCAGCTTTAGCATCATATTTGGCGTTATCAGTATCTATATGTGAACTCTCACTGACATATTGCATATTGGCACGACCGCCCCAATTTTCGTTGAACATTGTACCAACCTCAGCACCATATCCAAGCGTTGTAAGCTTCGGTCCAACAGTAATATGCCCAACATCAGAAACTTTCTCAGGAGCCTGCATTGGAGGCTGAATTGGTGCAGGAGGTGGGGTATAAGCCACCGGTTGCACAGGAGCTGCAGCAACAAAGGTTGCAGGCGGAATATTTTGGGTTTCTGCCGGCCTGATCCATTTAAAGCCATTCTGATAATCTGAACGCAATGAGGCAGGGGTTTGTGTTACTGGTGCTGATGCGGTTGGTTTCATTGATGCAGGAGTTTGCGCAGGCTCGTGTGAGCCGCCTGCTGCTGCAGAAGTCGAAGCAAACATGCCTAAAGTGCATATAGCACGTGTAATTCTTTTCATCATATAATGTACCGTTATAAGTTAGCGGATTTTCAAGCTTATATATAAAAGATCTATACGCTAACGGAAAGGGTAAAAAAGAATAATTTATCCAAATAAAAACACCGGTATGGTGCAGAAATGTTATAATAATCAGCGCTCTAACAAAAAATATCTTTCATTTTTGCCAAAGCAAACTTTGGAAGATATCTGAAGTATGGTTCTTTTATTACTTAGAACCAGGGGCATTATATCCTTAAACAGATCTTGTATTTTTAATGATATTTTTTCAGAAAATTCATCTTGTGGCGCTGCTCTAACAGTACTCATCACAGATTCAAATGGCCTGGTATATCTATTCCAGAAATATTGCTTATCATCCAGTTTTGAGCGGAGATATTTACTATATTCACCAGCAATTTCCTTAGCCGCACTGGCTCCCTCACCCTCATCATTGGAATGCGAATCAGAACTAATAGATATAATTTCTACATTGCGCTTCCCTTGAAGATATTCTTTATATTTTGTTTTATAGTCTTTGTATATTGAACACTCCTTACCGAAGTCTTTATCTATTTGGCTTATATAACTATTATTATATTTTATCCGTTTTATTGAAAGAGAAATATTTTCAGAAGATTGCAATTGGCTTGAATCAGGCAGGTTTTCCAACAAACTCATTATCTCTTCCGAGGTTTGTTTGATTTTATTTAACCGCGTGACATCAAGTTTAGTATTGATAACGCTCTCAGGTAAAACTATGTTTGAGTTGTCATTCATATTTTTGCCTAAAATAGAAAATCCTTCTATTGAACCAATGACCAATAGAAGGATTATAACCTAAAATAGTTAATTTTATATTAACTATGCAAAATCTTTTTTCAAAACAACCAATTGATTTATTTGCTAAAAATCAAAGAGGGCAGTAGAAATATAACGCTCAGCTGAAGAAGCAATGATAACAACTATCTTTTTACCAGCATTTTCAGGGCGAGCAGCAACTTCTAAAGCAGCTGCAACTGTAGCGCCCGATGATATACCAGCAGGAATACCCTCTTCCATGCAAAGCTTACGTGCAGTTTTGAATGCCGTTTCATTACCTATCCTGACAACTTCATCAATAAGTTTAGTATCAAGAATTTTAGGAATGAAACCCGCGCCTAAACCTTGAATTTTATGAGGGCCAGGCTGGCCACCAGAAAGAACAGGAGAATCTTCTGGCTCAACTGCAATGATCTTCACAGAAGGCTTTTTAGCTTTTAGAACTTCTGCAGTGCCTTCCAATGTTCCGCCAGTACCAACACCGGTTATGAAGATATCAACTTCACCTTTAGTATCGTTCCATATCTCAATTGCTGTAGTGTTACGGTGAATTGCAGGGTTTGCAGGGTTTTCAAACTGCTGAAGCATTATAGCGTTAGGATTTTGCGCAACGATCTCTTGCGCACGCGCTATAGCACCTTTCATACCTTTTGCAGCCTCAGTAAGCTCAAGCTGTGCACCAAGGATTTTAAGCATATTACGACGCTCCAGACTCATGCTTTCTGGCATTGTAAGAATCAATTTATAACCGCGAGATGCAGCTATAAATGCAAGCGCAATACCGGTATTGCCAGAAGTTGGCTCAACCAGAACGGTATCTTTATTTATACGACCTGCCTTCTCTGCATCAGTTATCATACCTAATGCAAGCCTGTCTTTTACAGATGAAAGTGGGTTGAAGAATTCAAGCTTGGCATAAACTTCTGCCTTCGCGCCCGCTTCTTTTGCGATTTTATTAAGTTTTACAAGTGGTGTATCACCGATAGTATCAAGAATACTATCGTATACTTTGCCCCTTCCTTTAGTTGTATAATCTATTTGAGGAGATGATTTCTTTAATGCTTCAGCTGACATGTGCTTACCTTTTTGTTAATTAAGTTATGTCCCGGCATAGGGTAAAACATATATAGCGCAATTACTTGCGATTAAAAGGGTAAAAATGAATTTAATCCTTAATAACAGCTTTTAATTTTGCAGCGATCTCTTCTACCTTACTCTCGGAATTCAGATTCGAAATAAATTGGCCGTTTTTATCCATTACATAAATTATTGAGGAATGATTCACTTCAACCCCTATTTTCTGTGCATACACACGATATGCTGATTCCGCCTGCGCAATCTTCTCTCCACCGCCTGTAAGCCCTGTGATCGGCATACCAAATGATTTCAGATATTCCTTTAAAGAAGCGCTGGTATCATTCTCAGGATCAACGGTTATAAAAATCACTTGAAATTTATCAGCATCAGAACCGAGCTCTTTCAATGCCAAGCTTATATTAGAAAGTGTTAAAGGACAGACATCAGGACAATGTGTAAATCCAAAATAAACCAGGGAATATTTACCTTTCAAATTTGCATCGGTAAATTTATTGCCGTTCTGATCAATAAGATCAAACGCTCCGCCTATCAAAGCTTCTCCGCTTGAGTTTGAAGAGGATGATTCAATTTTTTTACTTTTTAGAAAAGTTTCGTTAAGCGCAAACAGCAATATTATTACTGCGATTAATATGATGAGATATTTTGTTTTCATCTTTAGATACGAAAAGGGCCGGATAACCGGCCCTTAATTATTGAACTTTATTGACCGTTAGTAGTGGTTGCCGGAGCCGCATTAGTTGGCGCCGGAGTTGTTGCTGTACCGCCATTCATGTCGTTAACATCATTAACGTTATCAGAGTTATTATCAGTTGTTGTGCCGGTGCCATTGTATGGCGTGCCGTCTGTGCCAGTTCCAGTTGTGCTGCCACTTGTATCAGTTGCAGGCGCGGCATCCTCATCAACGGTAGAAGTTGGCGCGGAAGCATCAGCCGGCGTTTCAGTTGTTGCAGGCGCCGTTTCAGTTGTACCAGCAGGAACTGTAGTAGTGGTTGTAGCCGCTGCAGGAGCAGTTGTACTTTCTGTAGTTGTTGCTGCAGGCGTTGTTTCTGCTTGGGTAGGTTCAGCCGCTTTCTTAGGTTTTAAAAACGCATTAACTACAAGGATAGCAACTATTATTATAACGATAGTTATAATAGCTTTTTTGCTGGAAGATTTAGGTCCAGGATTATTAGTATAATTAGGTGTATTAGCCATTTTTGTTCTCCTTAATTGGTTGGTATTATAGGCTGCTATCAAGCATCCACTTAGCTTTTTCATGGAATTTGAGACGACCGATAAATATATCAGCCGTTGGCTCATCTCCAGCTTTTTGGGCAATCGCCAGTGAATTCTTAATAACTGAAACTATAGTTGCGTGATCTTTGGAAAGATTTTTAAGAATCTTCACGCCATTTGTCTCATGATTTTTTTCTTCCTGTATTTTTGAAAGAGCAGTGTATTCTTTAAAACTACCTATGGTGTAACCGCCAAGTGTTCTGATACGCTCTGCAACTTCATCAATTGCGGTGAATAGATCATTATAATGAGTTTCAAAAAGCAGGTGAAGCTCATAGAAATCTTTACCCTTAACGTTCCAGTGATAGTTCTGGGTTTTTAGCATTAATGTATAGCTATTCGCCAGAACATCCGTAAGTGCTTTTACAACTTTATCGCTCATAAATACCTATAATTTATTAATATTTTCTATTACTTATTTAATAGCATTTAAAACTTCTTCAATAGTTAAGTTTTCTTTTTTTCCTGACCTTCTATCGATGAATTCAACTTTACCTTCTTTCAAACCACGAGGACCAACTGCTATTGCACGTGGCAAACCTATGAGTTCAAAAGCCGCAAATTTTGCACCTACAGATTCATTCCTGTCGTCATAAAGAACTTCTATACCCATAGAGATAAATTTTTGATACAATTCTTCACATTTTTTATCGGTTTCTGCATCACCAACTTTAAGGTTTATTAAGCATAGCTTAAATGGCGCAACTGCATCTGGCCAGATTATACCTTTTTCATCATGGTTAGCTTCAATAATTGCACCTATCAGACGCGAAACACCAATGCCATAGCACCCCATTTTTACAGTAGTGTTTTTACCCGAACTATCCTGAACCTCCGCTTTCAAAGAGCTAGAATATTTTTCACCAAGATAGAATACGTGCCCAACTTCGATACCACGCGCAGTTTTCAATCTATCTGCAGGAAGTGGACAGTTAGCTGTATCATGCATTTCATCAGCACGCGCGTAAAGTTTTTTCACAGCCTCAATGTCAACTTCATCAGATTCAAAATGCTTTTCATACTCAGAATCATAATATATCTGGCTTTCACCTGTCTCTGCTATCACCTGGAACTCGTGAGAGAGATCACCGCCGATCTGGCCGGTATCCGCACGGAATGGAATGGCTTTCAGCCCCATACGCTTGAATATACGTATATAGGCTGCGAACATATTATTATATGATTTCAGCGCCGACTCTTCATCAATATCGAAGGAATAAGCATCTTTCATCATGAACTCACGGCCACGCATTACACCAAAGCGAGGACGAATCTCATCGCGAAATTTCCATTGTATATGATAAAGATTAAGCGGAAGATCTTTATATGAGCGCACATTCTGGCGGAAAAGATCTGTAACCACTTCTTCGTTCGTCGGACCATAAATCAGCTTACGCTCATGGCGATCAATTGCAAAAAGTGTTTCCTTACCATAATCACCCCTACCCGATTCAACCCATAATTCAGCCGGCTGCATAGTTGGCATAAGGATTTCAAGCGCACCCGCGCGATCCATTTCTTCACGCACTATCTTTTCTACTTTACCTAAAACGTTCAACCCTAACGGAAGCCAGTTATATATACCACTTGCAAGCTGACGGATCATGCCTGCGCGAAGCATCAAACGATGAGAAACGATCTGCGCTTCACGCGGATCTTCTTTTAAAAGTGGAAGGAAATATTTTGATAGTCTCATGCAATTATTTTTCTGTTCGTATTTGATTTAAATGGTTGAAAAAATAATGCAATAAAAATCCTGTTACGAACCAGGCGTCACTTCAACATAGTCCATTTTCTTTTTCCAGTATTTATAACTGTCTTTGCGGCCGAACATAGGCCCCCTGTCATAACGGGTCTGATAATAATTATTTGCGCTATAGTTTGTGTTATAATATGGCTTTATGTTACTAGCAGGCCTGATCTCGCGGTAATCCTTAGCAGCAGCACTTGTGGCAAGAAATGCCACATATAATATCAAAATAATTAATAGCTTCTTCATACTCTTTTTATGCCTAGCCTAGTATCAATATAAGGCATCTTATAAATTTCCTGTATGAAAACAACAGGTTTTCGGTAAAATTATAATTTAGTATAAGAAAGGAATTTTGCCTCCCTTCCCGCTTCCTTAGCTTTTGAATGATATTTTGTTATTATGTAATTTGTGTGAGGCTTACCGTACTCCGATTCAACCTTTGAAGCCTTATATCTTTTATCATCATTCATAACCTTGATCATAAAGGATGAATAGCTTTCTATATCCGTTGCCATATTTATAAATGCACCTGGTTTTAAAGAGCGGTGTAACATATCTAAAGTTGCCGGGTTAACTATGCGACGCTTGAATTGGCGCTCTTTCGGCCATGGATCAGGGAACAATATATATACACCGTCTAGAAAATCGGATGGAAGCTTATCAAGCAGGTAGCGAGCATCGTTATTATATAATTTTATATTCGAGATGTTTTCAGACTTTATTTGCTGCAGGCAAACCACAAGACTATTCAGATATATTTCGCTTCCTATAAATATTGAATCCGCATTAGATTTGGCCTGGTTGATTAAGTGCTCACCACCACCAAAACCAATCTCAAGGAATATTTTTTTCCCTTTAGCCTCTTTAACGAATTCATTGATATTCTCTGGGGAAACAGAAATTTTAGGAAAGAGATCATTCATCAGCAATTGCTGATTTTTACTTAATGAGCGCGACTTCCTTCTGCCATAAGTGGGAGGAAATTTCTTACGCAGCTCTATTTTTTCTGGAGAGATATTTTTTGAGTTCATTTATCGGAAAGGTTTTTAGAACTAGAATCATAAATAAGTAAGTGCCGCCGCCAACGGCTATGTGGATTGCCAAAGTTATTATGTTCACTGGCATAGTTAATATCATAGCTATCAATATTGCCGCCATAGTTGCCGCAGAAAGGATTATCTTGCTTATCCTTACTTTAAACTGCCTGCTTAAAGTAAAGTGAGTGGTTTTAAATAGTTTTATGCCAAGATATGAAGCGTTGATCCAGCCTGAAAGAGCTGTTGCAAGCGCAATACCTATATGCGGCATTATTCCAAGAGCGCGCAGAGTGAAAACAAAAATCACATTAAGCACTATATTTATAAGCATTGCGATTGTTGCGGAAACCACCGGTGTTTTAGTATCTTTCAGCGCAAAGAAACATGAAGAAAATATTTTGATCAAAGCAAAAGCCGGCAAGCCACAAGCAAAAGCAGCCATTGCATATGCAGAAGCCTGTGCAGCTTGATGAGTGAATTCACCATGCTCGAACAGAACTGACATTATTTCATAATGCAGAACCATAAGGGCAATTGCGGCAGGAACTGTAAGCAGCAGAACAATCTCAAGCCCGGTTTCGTGGATCTTATTAGCCTCTTCAATATCTCCAGCGCCAAGTTTACGTGAAAGCATAGGCAAAAGTGCAGTTCCCATTGCAGTAGCTATAAGTGAAAGTGGAAGTTGGGCAACGCGATCAGCGTAATACAGGTAGCTCACTGCGCCAGAGAAGAATGATGCTATCATCAGATCAACCCACAGATTGATCTGCACAACACCACCTCCAATCGCGGCAGGAGTAACTTTTTTTAAGAATTCCCTAACATCTGGGCTTAGTTTTAGATAACTCAAACGCGGGCGAATTAGATAACCATTTTTCTTAAGAAAAAATAACATCCATAGAATCTGCAATATACCAGCCGCAAAAACGCCCCATGCCATTGCATGCACATAATCAACAAAGAAATGGCCAAATACAATCAATGCCGTAATAATAGCGACATTGAATAGAACAGGCATGAAAGCCACTGCAGAGAATTTTGAAATAGAATTCATCATTGCGGCAAAGATCGTCGCAATGGATATGAACATCAGATATGGGAATGTTATGCGCGTAAGTTCAATTGTGAGCTCCCTTATATTAGGCTGATCAATAAGACCCGGAGCTATCAGATATATCAGATATGGCATGAACATCATAAATATGCAGGAAAATATTATCAAAGCCACGGAGAGGAAAATGAATATTTGCTCCGCAAATTTTTTTGCGGATTCTTTGCCTTCTGCTTCATGCTTACGCGAAAACAATGGAATGAAAGCTGAATTCAATGCACCTTCTGCAAAGAAGCGACGGAAGAAATTAGGTACGCGTAATGCAATAAAAAAAGCATCTGACATAGGCCCAGCGCCTATATATCTGGCAATGAATATATCACGAATAAAACCCGATATCCGAGATAGACCGGTATAAAAAGAAACTGTGAAAAAGAATTTTACGAGCATAATTTATCTGGTCGAAAAGAAGAGCTCAGTAATAATATAGTTAGATAGAAGTATCATCACTGACGCAGAAACTACGGCAGCAGTTGTAGCACGACCCACACCTTGAGCGCCGCGATTTGAGCTATAGCCATGATAGCAGCCCATCAAAGTGATTATGAAGCCAAAAACACTGGCTTTAACTAAGCCCGAATAGACATCTCTGAACTCAAGAAAATCAAAAGTGCTTTTTAAATATGAAGAAGGATTAAAACCAAGTTTATGGATTGAAACCATATAGCCGCCCATAACACCGATTATATCAGCAATAAGCACAAGCAATGGCAATGTTATCAAACCCGCCCACAGTCGTGGAGCAACCAAATAACGAAATGGATTAGTTGATAATGTGACAAGTGCATCTATCTGCTCAGTAACTTTCATGGTACCTATTTCAGCAGCCATTGCAGCACCTACCCTGCCTGCCACCATAAGCCCTGCAAGCACTGGCCCAAGCTCACGAGTGATTGAAAGCACCACAACAGTTGCGATGGAGCTTTCAGCATTAAACCTGGAAAATCCGCTATAGCTTTGAAGAGCAAGCACAGCACCTGTAAATATTGCCGTTAAGCCCACAACCGGAAGTGAATAAAAACCAACTTCCAAAAACTGCCTTCTGATTTTACGCTTATGAAAACGCGGCGTGAACATGGCATAAATTGAATTACCTGTGAATATGCTCATTCTGCCAAGGCTGGCAAGCATTGACAAGGCAACTACACCAAGGCTTCTGATAGGGTGATGTAAGGATAATTTTCTCATTGAAACTTGTTGTTACACAAATTTTTACAAATGGAAAGCGAATTAGTGTATTGCCGCTATCTCATCGATAGAAACCTGATTACGACCTGTATTTTTAGCAATATATAGTCTTGTATCAGCAAGCTTATATATATCTGCCGGCGCAAGATTGTCGCGAGGATCTGTTGTCGCTATACCAGCAGAAAGACTGCAGGCTATAGAATGCAGATCACCACCGAAAGAAAATTCGCGCTGATTAACTTCTGAGCGAATCCTATCTGCAACAAAATATGCACCTTTTACATTAGTATCCGGGAGTAGAACTGCAAAGGTACCACCATCTATGCGTGCAACTACATCAGTTTCACGAAGTGTGTTTTTAATTATTTTGGAAACTTCAATTATCAAGCGATCTGCCACATCAAAAGATATACGCTTATTCAGTTTATCAAGATTATCAATATCAAGCAAAACCATAGAAAGTTGTTCTTGAGTGCGTTTTATGCGACGCACCTCTTTATCTAATGCAGCAAAAAGGTTCGCCTTGCCTGGAAGACTGGTTAACGCATCCTGGGCTGAAAATGATTGCAGATCCGAGAAAAGCTTCTGCTCAATTTTAACCCGCTCGGTTATATCACGAAGAGAGCCTACCGAACCTATAACCCTACCCTTTTCATCGAACCAAGGATAAGAAATATCAGAAACCCAGATCTTATCACCAGATTTTGTACGGATAAGATAATCAGCATTCCATTTACCCACATCGCCATCGATACGTTTTTCTTCAAGTTCATCAAATGATGAAATTTTTTTCAACCCATCTGTCATCAACCTGGTTTCTACAATTAAAGAACGGAAATTTATGCGCTTCATTTCCTGAGGGGTAAATCCAAGCAGGCGGCTTACAGCAGGAGAAATATAGTCATACTTCATCGAGCGGTAATCCAGACGATAAATTGTATCAGACGAATAAGATGTCAGAAGTTTTATTTCATCTTCAAGATTTTTTAATTGCGGTACCGAACCAGTTTTTTTTGCTAATTTATATTCATTTGTCTGAACAGATTTTTTTGCTGCCCCTGAAGAAGGTTTTTTGAAAGACACTGGTTTTTTTGTTTGTTTTTGCCTGATTTCCGCCATTATCACACCCTACAATATCTAGTTTGAATTAATATTATAAACACTAGATATGGTATAAACAGCAATTTATGAAACTAGTCAACAATGTTTCACAGAAAAAATTTTTGATGTTGAAATCACACAACAAAAGTTTATAACTTAGACGAAAGATTATCTGAATTTCTTGCAAAATAATTTCATATCTTTCTATTAGAATTTTTAATTTTTAGGTGAGTTGTTGATGTCCATCGTTGCGGTGATCGGCGCCCAGTGGGGTGATGAAGGAAAAGGAAAAATTGTTGATTGGCTATCATTACATGCAGATGTAATTGTGCGCTTCCAAGGCGGGCATAATGCTGGCCATACTCTTGTCATTGATGGCAAGGTTTATAAATTATCTTTACTTCCATCTGGTATAGTACGCGAAGGAAAAATTTCTGTTATCGGCAATGGCGTAGTGATAGACCCATTTGCATTGTTTGATGAAATGGCTCGCATTGAGAAGGAAGGAATAAAAATCACTACTGAAAATCTTATAATAGCAGAAAATGCAACGCTGATTTTACCTGTTCACAAACAGGCTGATTTAAACAGTGAAGCGATGAAGGGCAACAGCAAGATTGGCACAACAGGTCGTGGAATTGGCCCTGCATACGAGGATAAAATCGCCCGTCGCGCTATTCGCGTGTGCGACCTGGAAAATGAAGATTGCCTGAAAGATAAATTAAAAAACCTGGTTGAATATCACAATGTTTTCAGAAAAGGTTTGGGTGTTGAGCTTGTTAATTTTGATGAAGTTCTGGAGCAGATCAATTCCATAAAAGATAGAATAACTCCTTTTGTGAAACCGGCATGGAAGCTTCTGCATGAATATGCAAAAGCCGGAAAGAAAATACTATTCGAAGGCGCGCAAGGAATAATGCT
Source organism: Pseudomonadota bacterium (assembly GCA_048498735.1). GTDB lineage: Bacteria > Pseudomonadota > Alphaproteobacteria > Rickettsiales > UBA8987 > JAMHZE01. The sequence goes on along the minus strand of JBEHXK010000001.1, from coordinate 66,413 downwards.
TGATGTTGATCACGGAACTTATCCTTTTGTAACATCATCAAACACGGTTGCATCTTCGGCCTTTACCGGCAGCGGCCTTGGCGCGAGACCAATGAAAACTCTTGGTATCACCAAAGCCTATACCACACGCGTTGGCAGCGGCCCTTTCCCTGCAGAACAAAGCAATGATATTGGTGAAAAACTTGGCCAGCGTGGCCATGAATTTGGCACAGTAACAGGCAGAAAGCGCCGTTGCGGCTGGTTCGATGCAGTTCAGGTTCGCCAGGCATGTCTGGTTGGCGGAATAAATGCAATTGTACTTACAAAGCTTGATGTGCTTGATGATTTCGAAACCATTAAAATCTGCACATCATATGATATAAACGGCAAAGAATATGACTATCTGCCTTCCTGTCCTACGCTTCAAGCTGCAGCAAAACCAAAATTCATAGAAGTGCCTGGGTGGAAAGGTGAAACAACAGCCGGCGCAAGAAAGCTTGACAAACTACCTGCTAATGCGCTTAAATATGTGAAGAAGCTTGAGGAATTAGTGGGGGTTCCGATCGAAAGTATTTCCACCAGTCCTGAACGCGAAGATACAATATTAATCAAAAATCCATTCTGATTATGGCCAATAGTTTAGTAAGTTTCATACTAGCGATTCCGTTACTTAATAAAAGTAAAAACACTGTAGACAAAGCAACTAAAAAAGAAATAGCAGAAAAATTAAGAGAAATTGCTGTAGAAGAGTCCAAAAGAAAAGCTGATATTGATTCCTTAGTGCAGAATAAGGAATTAATTAATGGGCGCCTGCAGAGTATTGGTAATAAAGTTTCATTGGTATTAGAAAAAACTGGTTCATTAGGCCTTCCAGAAGATTTTATAAAAAAATTGGAGCAAATAGGAAAAATTGAAGGAAAAAAAATAAAGTTAGATTTTTCTGAGCATGACTTTCCAACAACTGCTGATGGGATATATAGTTTAATGGAAGCTTTTTCTAAGATCAGAATAGATTTGCACAATTCAATTGAATCGGCGCTTCATTCGTTTTCTGAGCTGGACAAGCAAAGTCGCGGCAAATTTAATGAATTATATCAAAATACAAAATCTTCTGGAATTAACAAAAAGCGTGATTTTTCATTAAGCATGAATGCCAGATACGGTGAAATAAATTCTACAATTGAGGATTCAATGGGGATTTTGAAAGGACTACATCTCAGTTACGAACATTCAAAAAAATTTAGACATCTTCAATGAGTCTTTATTTAAAACGCTCATTAGTTATTTTATTCATGCTTTTAATATTTGAGCACGATGTACAAGCCAAACATACAAAAATTCCAATTCACAATATCTGGGAAGCGCAGGATAAGCCTGCAGCGGGTGAGCCTGAAAGCATAGGAACATATTCAAATGGATGCATGATTGGGGCAACTGCACTGCCATTAAGTGGATATGGATATCAAATCATGCGGCCGAGTCGCGATCGTTTTTTTGGCCAGCCTGAGTTGATTGATTACATTACAAACCTAAGCAAAGATGTGAAAGATAAGCTTGATAATGTTCTGATGGTTGGCGATATGAGCCTGCCTAAAGGAGGCCCATTTACTTTCGGGCATAAATCCCACCAGATTGGCCTTGATGTAGACCTTTGGTATGAAGCGCCAGAGGCAGCTAAAAGCCGAAACCTTTCAAAGCTTGAGCGCGATAAGATTTCTGCTGTTAATGTTGTTGATGCCAAGCACAAAATTGTAAATGAGAATTGGGGAAGATATCAGCGCAATTTATTAAAACTCGCAGCCAATGAACCGAATGTTGATCGCATATTTGTGAACCCCGCAATAAAACAAGAATTATGTCGTTCTGATCGCGGAGAAAAATGGCTTAGCCGCATTCGACCATGGAATGGACATGATGATCATTTCCATGTAAGGCTTTTATGCCCTGAAGGAGATTCCACCTGCAAAACACCTGAAGGTTATGAGCCCATAAAAGAAACAGATGGTTGCGACGAAACGCTAGCATGGTGGTTCAGAAAGCCAACGCCTGAAGAAATGATAGAATGGCTGAAAACGCATATTGCCGAATTACGAAAACCTAAACCAAAACTGCCTGCAAGCTGCATGAAACTCGTCGGCAAATAAATTATTTTCCGTATTTATATTCGAAAATAACATCATCCAGAGAAGGATTAATTTTAACTTTACTGTAAATAAATACGGGCAATCCAGGCTGCGCCAACAGCTTATTAACTATTTCAGAGTTTTTCGCGCTAATTGGATCCATGGGATATTTTAATGAAAAACTGGATATTACATTAACCGGAATAGAATGACCTCTAAGAGCATTAGCAAGACTTGTTGCCCTTTGCGCCTGTGCACTTGGGCAGTTTGGAGGAATGATAACCGTTACTTTATTACGATCGGGAGTTGGATCGCTTATAGTTCCAAGGGTAACGAAGCCATAAGTATCAACAGAACTAACTACAACATTAGCTGATTTATTAATATTAGAAGACACTTGCACATTTTGTGCACTTATAGGATTTGCCACCTGCGTATTATACGTTCTTCCATATTCTGCCTGGTAGATAAAAAACGCAATTGTTCCGATAATTATTAAATTAAATGTCCATTTACCCACTTTTTAATTCCCTCAATTACCAATGATAAATATCATAAATTTAATATATAGACATAAAAAGCCCCGGGTTTTTATGCCGGGGCTCTCCTTTGAGGGAAATTAAAGAGTAACTACTCCCTCGTCACCATTAACAATACTATGAAGAATAACAATATATCAGTTAATGAAATGGTTCCGGCGAATATCGTCCCGGGTATGAATTTAACCACCATAGGCACAATTATCATCTGAACCAGAGAGATCACGATAGCAAGCACTAGGCCAACTACTAGGTAGTCTACGAATCTTTTAAGTGTCCAATCTTTAAGAATATGATTTAACATTTTATTATCCTCCTAACCCATCAAACCTCTGTCAAAATTGACAGTTCAGTTTTTCAGGATTTGTAAGGTTATTATATCATATTGTTACAGTATATTACAGCACCAACATAAAAAATAATAGGCCAAAAACTATTATTTATCAATAGTTTGGCGCAGCTATTTGTAGTTAAAGAAGTATAAAATTTATTATTAATTTAAAATATTCTAATTAATTGTTTATTAACCATATTTTGATACAATGAAAAAAACGAAAAGTTAGGAATTTATGACGAACGAAAGCGAAAATTTTATAAATCAATATAGTGATTATATTTCTTTACTCCAAAGCAATGTCAGAGATGGTATCGCTGACAATGGACAAAAAGCAAATATATTAAAAATCACCAATGATTTTATCGGACGTCAAGATATTGACCCCAGGCTTAAAGATTTTTTGAAGCAAACTTCTCAAGAATATAGTGAAGCAAAAATCAATACATTAGATTATGTAACAAAGATTGCTGATGAGTACAAAATGCTGCAAAGCATTAAGTCGGTTGAAGTGGACAATCATGAGAAAAAACCGGGAGAAACAGAGAATATACCAAAACAAATGGCAAATGACAAAGCTAATTTACAGGCACAATCTGACTATATAATAGCTACCACTATAGCAACTAATGCAGAATATGCCTCAGCTTACAACCAAGCCAATGGTGGCGATAAAAAGCAGGCTATATTCGCGATGATAAAAGGTTTTACCAGTGAGTTTAATACTGGCAACGCACAGGGCGACAACAAACTTAGCCAACAAGAATTTGATTTCATCTCCAAAAAAGCTACAGAATATGGCTTAAACCTAACGGCCAAGAATGTAAGCGGTGATAAGGATGAAATAACAATAGAAGGATTAAAAATCCCAGTAACTTTTTCGGACGACAAAATTGCCCAGAAAAAAGGCGATAAAACTCCGGATTAATTATTCATATGCCATCAGAAGCGACCCTAGCATCCTGGAAGTTTTTTACTCTCAGTTTTGAGAATTATGATGCTCATCCCGGCATGCTATATGAAATACGGCAGATAGCGGATGAACAAATGAGGACGCGAATAGAAAACAAATTTCATAGCATTACACATTATAATACCTTGGTTGATTATATTAATGATACAAGCGGACGGGCTTATCCTCTTCCTGAAATCCGAGAGACATCTTCGTCATTAGAGCCAAAAAATTTAAAGAAAAAGCCAATAGAGAGAAAAAATATTTTGAGTAATGCGAGTTTGGCGAAATCTTGGGATAGGAAATTAACTAAGATAATAAAGACTATAGAAACTAACAAATTATATAAAAGTTTAACAGATGAGCAAAAATCAGAATTAATAGAATCTATAATGCAAGAAACCGGTAAAAGAGTTCTTGGATGGGGTGTGGATACAGGATCTTATACGGAAATCATGCATGGCCTTTCTAAAGAAGAAACATTTATGGAAACTTTTAATACATTGCAAGAAAACCGAATAAAACCGGAACAGTTGAACCAGAATTGGTGGAATATTGAAGCTGCAAAAGAATCTAAATATCTGGCTGATTTTCTTATAAAGGCTTATGGAGCAGCTCGCGAAGCTCAGAGGACAAAATAAATTTATCTCATTCTATAAAGTGAGATCCTTCACTTACGTTCAGGATGACAATTTTACAAAGTACCAATTACAAAATACCAAACTATTCCATCTTCGCAAAGTCTAGGTTCGTAACGAACTTCATAAAGGCCAAGATAGCCGCAAGGTTATGAATTTCGCCAAACCATAGAGGTATATATTTGGGCTCTTCTAGTATTTCCGTATTAACAAGCTCATTCATGCTTTCAACATCAGAACTTGTCATTTTGCCGGCGAAGAATATTTTGAGTTTCTCAAGATTATTTTCCTTCATGGTTTTTATGAAGAAACTATAGACCTCAAGCATGCCTTTTATATATACGCCATCTTTCATGAATATCACGCCACCCTCTGGCCTGCCGCCACGGAATATACGCATCGCAGAAAGATAGCTTTCCTCATCACTATCACCCTGCTTCTTGAAGAATTTAAAGAGATCAATGAAATCAGCACCTTTGAAAGCCTTATCAATAGCCAATATACGAAGAGCTATACGCTTCAGACGCAACAAATGTATGGAGCCAGTTATCAATTCAGAGAACTGTGCAAGCCCTTCCTGAGTTGCAGTAACGCGTGGTGGTGTAAACTGGATACATGATAATATTGGCTGGGCGGCACCATTAATAGATGTTAACGCATGGGTAAACACCTCATGGTGCAATAATTGGCGCGCTTCATAGTTTTTAAATTTAGCATCCATACGAAGCTTCACACGCGAAGAACTAACAGAAGCCTTTGAGGCAAGCTCGGGAACCAGATCAACCACTATATCACGCGAGCCAAACACAAATTTCATCCTGCTTATAAGGTAACTGCGCAGCTGAGAGGCAGTCATTTCTTTATTTTCTTCAAAAGACTCATAATTCTCAGATTTAAATGAGCCGGAAACCCTTAAGAAATAACGTGCAGCCTGCAATGAGGTGTGACGATAGCCTGGAATTACATCATATAGACTGCCATAAAGCTGCTCTGATATCTCAGTAACAGCAGGGGTTCCAAGGTTTTCAAGCATTTCCAGGGCCTGAAGATAACTTTCAGCATTACGCTTCACTAATTGACAGGCTGGGTGTGATATAGAGCCCACATCCGTTATAATACCCTGTAATATATTCTTTTTTTCAGTATAGTCTTTTTTAGCAAATTCGAATTTAGGCATTTTGTAATTGCCCTTCTCAACATTGGCTAAAAACTCCCTTTTGGCGGATTCCGGCCAGTTTGCGGATCCAAGAAGGGAAATATCCTTGATTACTGCACAAAAACGCTGATTCGTCTCTAATAATAGATCTCTAAGCATTATACTTTATATATTAGTCTAATTAGCCCTTGTTAATCGAAAAAATTCATACCATTAAAAATCACTAATGGATGGACATAAATAACATATAAAATTGTTGTTGACAGCTTAACTTTTGCGAATATTATGCGCATTCTCAAAAAACTACAGGAGTATTGTAAAAGTGGCTCGTATTGCAGGTGTAAACTTACCTACACAAAAAAGATTAGAAATATCACTACGCTATTTATTTGGCATTGGTCCGGCTCGTGCTACGCTTATCTGCGAAGCAACAGGCCTTTCTCCAGACAAAAGGGTGAAAGATCTTACAGAACTTGAAGTGATAAAACTTCGTGAATATATCGACGCAACCTATATGGTTGAAGGCGATCTACGTCGTGAAATTTCTGGTAACATCAAACAAAAGATGGATCTTGGTTCATACCAAGGCCTTCGTCACCGTAGAAGATTGCCTGTTCGCGGCCAACGCACTCACACAAATGCAAGAACCCGTAAAGGTAAAGCAGTTGCGATTGCTGGTAAAAAGAAAGTTACTAAGTAATTAGGAATTTAAGGCAAATATTTAAACTAATAGATTAAGAGAAAAACAATGGCTAAAGCAGCAGTACAGAAGAAAGAAACCGGCGAAGGCGTCGTTGAAGAGAAGAAGGTCGTAAAGAAAAAAGTTAAGAAGAACATATCTAAAGGTACCGTTCACATTAATGCTTCTTTTAACAACACGATCGTTACCATAACTGATTCTAATGGTAACTCTATTTCTTGGGCTTCTGCAGGTAACTGTGGCTTCAAAGGCTCTAGAAAATCTACTCCGTATGCTGCACAGGTTGCGACTGAGAAAGCTATCCGTGGCGCACAAGATGTTGGCCTGATTTCTGTTGATGTTCTTATTAAAGGTGTTGGCGCTGGTCGTGAATCAGCTCTTCGCGCACTTCAAAACGCTGGCTTTAATATCAACGCTATCCGTGATATTACAGGCGTTCCACACAATGGTTGCCGCGCACCTAAACGCCGTAGAGTGTAATTTTTATAATAATTTATAGTAATAAGTAAAAGTTGGGAGAATAAAATGTCTGTGATGATTGCTAAAAACTGGCGCGAATTGATCAAACCTTCAAAAGTTAATTTCAAAGAACACACTAATCGTAAAGCTGAAGTTGTTATTGAACCTCTTGAAAGGGGTTTTGGCCTTACTTTAGGTAACGCGCTTCGCCGCATCCTCCTTTCTTCACTGCAAGGTGCTGCAGTTACAGCAATTAAAGTTGATGGCGTTCTGCATGAATTCTCTGCTATCCCCGGTGTTCGTGAAGATGTGACTGATATCGTTCTAAATATCAAATCAATCAATTTCATCGCTCACAGCGCAGAAAAGAAAACTCTTTCTCTTAAAGTTACTGGGCCTAAAACAATCACTGCTGGTGACATTGAAGAAACTTCAAACATTGAAGTTGTGAACAAAGAACAAGTTATCTGTAACCTTGAAGCTGGTGCCACACTTAACATGGAACTTACTGTTGAAACCGGTAAAGGCTACGTTCCTGCTTCTGCTAATAAACCTGCAGATGCACCTATTGGCCTTATCCCGATCGACTCCCTATTCTCTCCGGTTGAGAAAGTTTCTTACCGTGTTGAACAGGCTCGTGTTGGTCAAGTTACTGACTATGATAAACTTATCCTTTCTGTTGAGACAAACGGCACTGTTAAACCTGAAGACGCAGTTGCTTACTCAGCTAAAATTCTGCAAGACCAGCTTAACGTATTCATTAACTTCGAAGAAGTTGAAGAAGTTACTGAAGTTAAAGATGAGCTGCCATTCAATAAAAACCTTCTTCGTAAGGTTGATGAACTTGAGCTTTCGGTTCGTTCTGCAAACTGCCTGAAAAACGATAATATCGTTTACATCGGTGACCTGGTTCGCAAAACGGAAGCTGAAATGCTACGTACTCCTAACTTCGGCCGTAAATCACTGAACGAAATAAAAGAAGTTCTTTCAGACATGGGCCTACGTTTTGGTATGGATATTCCTGGCTGGCCGCCTGAAAATATCGAAGACCTTGCTAAAAAATATGAGGATCCATTCAATTAATTTAAAAAGACCCTAAACTTAGGTAAACGTTATGAGACACAGAGTAAAACACAGACTATTGAACAAGTCTTCAAGCCACAGGCTAGCGCTTCTTGCTAATCTTGCTTCTGACCTGATAGAACATGAGCAGATCACTACTACCCTGCCAAGAGCAAAAGAGCTTAAATCCTTTGTTGATAAGCTTATCACCCTTGGTAAAAAAGGTGACCTTAGCGCACGCAGACTTGCTATGTCTCGTATGCGCAATGAAGATGCAGTAAAAAAACTGTTCGATGTAATCGCTCCTAGATATAAAGCTCGTAACGGTGGTTATTCACGTGTTATGAAATTCGGTTTCCGTTTCGGTGATGGTGGCGCTAAAGCTATCATTGAACTGGTTGACCGCGATGCATCTGCAAAAGGTAAAAAAGACCTTGCACGCGTTGAAGCAGAAAGAGCTGCAGAAGCTCAAGAAGCTTAATTCAAGCAAAAGATTAATTTTTTCTATTAAATCCCCGCTTTTGCGGGGATTTTTGTTTTTATACAATTATAAAAATCCATGTCACGGCGGCATTAACAAAAGCCAAAAGCACTACAGCACTGCCTATATCTTTTGCCTTACCTGATAACGGATGATGATCCTTAGAAATACGATCAACCACAGTTTCGATCGCAGTATTTATTAATTCACATATCAGTATAAGAAATAGACTTAATATTAACAACGCACGCTGACCTGGAGTAATATGAGAAAATAATGCAAATGGAAGGAAAGCAGCGGCAATATAAAGATCTTCACGGAATGCCTTTTCGCTTTCATAAACAGCAACCAAGCCTTTTATGGAATTCTTGAATGCTTCTATGATCCTATCCATAATTATCTTGGCCCGATCCTCTTAAGTAACTGGGTAAAATCGTCTGTTACCTCAAACTCTTTATCAAAATCACTATAGTTGCGGATCAGATCAACAGCAGGCTGCCAAAAATTCTTGCCCGTATCATTATCAAAACGGTTGAACATGATGATTTTCTTACCTTTCATAAGGTCATTACGATGATGCTTTAAAAGCAGCATTGCAAGTAATTCCTGGAATGTGCCCATACCACCGGGCATAATGATGAATGCATCAGATTTTTCGATCATTACCAGCATGCGGGTATATATATCCGCACGCGGCCAGAATTGGCTTAGACCTTCCGGCAAACCCTCAAGCTGGATTATGTGCGGCACGTTTGAGCCACCACTCCAACCACCATTCTGATAGGCACCCTTTACCACCTGCCCCATGATCCCAGTTTTACCGGCACCCGATATGCACCCCCAACCTTTCTTAGCAAGCTCTTTGCCTAATTCATATCCTTCATGTAGATAATCAGGTTTACTGATACTCGCCGAGCAGAATACACAAACATTATAGTCAGGGATTTTATTATCAGAATTTTCTACAGCTATTGTTCCTGCACTTATAATATCTGGCTCAGCACTAACTTTTTTGATCTCAGGAATAGTTCTATTAACTGCCTGTTGTTTATTATTCATTATTTCCACTAATTCATCAGTGGTTTTGACCACCTGAAGATATTGGCTATATTTTTCACGTACCGTACCCAAGGAATGCATATGGTCCATTATTTGCAGAAAAGAATCCCAGGAACCATCGCTATTCATAAGAACTGCAGGCTTATTACGCAGATCACCATCAAGCGTCTGGAAACCAACGAATACCGAAGCTAGATTAAAATAGTCCTGCAGGTCAGGATTTGTAGTGAATACAAAGGCATCTGCCTCAATTATTTTTTCCTGAATATTTTCCAGATGAGTGGTCTGATCACCATTCCCGTTATAGATATTCCACCCATTTGCAAATAGATGATATAAAATCTCAGCCCTTTCTTTACGTTTTGAATCCTTATTTCCGCTGATCTTACCTGAAAGCCTTACATTTGGCATTATTTACAATCCTGTTTATGTATAAATTTCCGTTCTATTCTTACGCAATACTTTTATCACTACCATGAATCCCGCAAAAATCATTATAAACGGCAGAAGCCATAATATAGCAGTATGCTCATCAAATGGCGGGCGGAACATTATGTCACTACCATAATTATTCTTGAGCATATCATATATCTGCTCATCATCCAAGCCATCGTCAAGTTTTTCACGAACCAGTTGCCTTACTGATTTTGCAAAATCAGAGTCAGAATCCAGAACAGATTGCCCTTCACACATTTTACAACGCAGAGATTTAAATATCTCATGGGCATGTTTTTCCGACATAGCATTTTTAAGCGGCTGTTCAAATGCAAAAAGCACTGAACTAAAACCGAATAATGCTATCATCAATGTCAGTAAGTATCTCATTTATTTAACTTTATTTTACTTATTATAGCTTGCAGATCCTCATTCATGACCGTTCCGCGTATATGCATCACTATCACCCCTTGCGGATCAACCAGAAAAGTTTCAGGAATTCCTGTAACCCCCAGCAATATTCCGTATTTACCCATCTCATCAAGCGCAACCTCATTATAAGGATTGCCATTCTGCTTTAGCCACTGTGAGGTATCTTGCTTTTTATCCCTCCAGGCTATGCCTATGAGCTGAACTCCCCTTTCTCCCTTCAAAGTGCTTATAAGCGGATGCTCATAAAGGCAGGAAGTACACCACGAAGCAAAAAGGTTAACCACCGTATATTTGCCGATATATGAATTCATATTAAGCTTTTGCCCAGTAAGGGTTTCCAGCTCCATATCGGCAATTTTTTTACCCACCATGATTTCATCAAAATGGATGGAATCATTGTTCCTGCCGCTTTGAGTTACTTTAACGAAAAGTAAAACAGTGATGCATAAGATAATTAGAAAAGGTGTGTATGGTAATAATTTTCGCATTTTATCCCCAATTTCAGGCTTTTTTCTTAGGCAACATTGCAAGAAAGCCGCCAAATGCCATTGCCAAGATCGAAAACCATATAAAAAACATGAAAGGCCTGATATAAATCCTCACCGGGAAAGCCTCTTGCCCATTCTTGCCCTTCTTGTCTGCTGGTAATGTTTCTGACTTACCCAATACCAAATAAAAATCACTAAGAAGCGTATAATGGATATCTGCCTCATAGGTTCTTGTCAGCAACGGAAGATATATACGACTTTCAGGAGATAGATTTGCGACCTCTCCTTTGTTATCTGATAAAGTAAAATCACCTTTTTGTGCGAGATAGTTCTTACCTTTTATAATTTGAGTATCATTAAATTTAAGTTTGTATCCGGCGACCTCTTCATTTTGCCCCGGCAGCATGACTTTTTGCTCATCTTGAGTGTAGATTGAATTAAGTGTTATAGAAAGGCCCAGTAAACCAAATGCCGCGTGAGCAATTATCATAGCCGTGAAGCCCTTGCTTATCTTTTCACGTTTCAAAGCACGAAGTAAAATTATCTGCACTGCAGAAATAAATAACCATGCACTCGAAAATATAGCGAAGTATAAAAATGGGGATATATGCTCTTTCGAAAAGTATCTCAGCAAAGCAATTGCAAATGCAGCCATGATAAGACTTGGCAGTGATCTTTTAAATAAATTGCGCATTGATTCCCGTTGCCATTTTAATATCGGCGCAAAAACCATAATGACCATAAGAACTAAAGTGATAGGAACTACGATCATATTAAAATATGGCTCACCAACCGATATGCGCTCTTTAAAAAACAGCTCGGTTATCATAGGATAGAATATCCCGAGCATTATGGCCAAGGCCGCACTTAGTAAAAATGTTATCATTATAAGAATGCCTATTTCGCGAGACAAAAAGAAGGTCTGCCCTTCTGTAATATATTTAACTTCAAATAGTTTTTTGCCAAAAATTATCATGGAATAAAATGCAATTATAGATATCACTGCAAGCATAAATATGCCGCGCGTTGGGTCTGAAGCAAAACTGTGAACTGAGCTTAGAATGCCTGAACGAACAAGGAAAAATCCTAATAACCCGCATAAAAATGTAGCTAAGGCAAGGAATAGACTTAGGTGGGTAAATTTATTGAATTTCTTTGTACACAACAACGAATGAATTAAAGAGCAGCCAAATAACCATGGTAACAAAGATATATTCTCAACCGGATCCCAGAACCAAAAGCCGCCCCAGCCAAGTTCACGATATGCCCACCATGAACCGAACCCTACACCTATGGAAAGAATACTCCAGGCAAACAACACCCATGGGCGTACAAAATCCACCCATTTTCTATCAATAATATTATTGCGAAATACCGTTAAGGCGATCGAAAACGTGATCGAAAAACCCGCATATCCTGTGTAAAGAAGCGGTGGGTGAATTGCCAACCCTATATCTTGAAGAAGTGGGTTTAAACCAAGCCCCTCTTTTACACCTATAAAATCTGCCGCAACCGGATCGAAGGGATCAGAAGTAAAATATGTATAGGCTGCGATAAGAAATATAACACAGCCATTAAATCCCAAAACATCATCCTTATATTGGAATTTTGAACTCATGGCATAGATAAAATTATAGGAAGAAAGAATAAACAAAAATAGGAGCATTGAGCCTTCATGATTACCCCATACCCCGGTGATTTTATATAATAAAGGCTTCATTGTATGGGAGTTTTGGAAGACTACTGCGTAAGAAAAATCTGAGGTGACAAATTTATATATTAAAAGCCCAAAACACATCGTCATGAAGAAAAAGTTCAATTTACTGAGGGTTTTCTGCGTGATGGTGAAAAGATCTTTTTTTGCAAAGACTTTAATTGCCTGCTCAAAAGTGATGGCAAGCGGCACGGCAAATAGGATCTGTCCTGCAGTTATCATGCGAAAATGATAAGCATTTAAGGCTTGTTACATAAAGAATAAACCTCATGCATAGACCGATTTTAAGTACATTCTGATAAGAACGTGCTATTTCAGGAACTTCTCTAAGAAGTGAGGCATTTTCTTATGCGCCCTTTCATAGGCAAATGCCAGATCACGATTATTATATTGTATGCCGGCTATAGGGCTTCTATCGCATCTTATTGCCAGTTTAAATGTATCTGCAATTATCTGCTTATTTTTTGTTTTACCACCAGGTGTGAGTGCAAAAGTTTTCTCAAATTCACCAGGCAAGCGGTCATGAGCTCCTTCAATACCATATATTTCCTTATTTTCAGAATCAGAAATATTTGGATCATAAATAAGGTGCCCACCTCTTTTTATGAACTGATCACTACCCCAGGGTGCGCGTATCACAAAATTAAACGGCACATGATATGCATAAACTGATTTGCCAACATATTTATACTTACGTAAGTTATGCAAAAAAGTGGTGTCACTAAACTCAGCGTTATCTATATTATCAAGGATGATATCTTGTGTAAGTCGAATTATGTCTTCCGGCGATATAGATAATATTTCTCCATCAGCGCGATAAAGATATGGAAAGTTAGTTTTACTGATGGTTTTTTTCTCGCTGGCAAGAAGCTTATCCGGAATCGTAAGAAGATTGCTGGAACCAGTATTATAAACCACCCAATCACCAACTTTTGCATGGTTGATCGTTTCTACTTTATTGCCACGTTTAGTAACTACCTTAACATCGCCTTTAATAACCTGCCCAGCAATAACGTCAGTAACCTTCTGCACCTCTGTCATTGAATTAAGGTCTATATCTTCAGGATCTATGCGAACAAACTTATCCCCCTGATGAGTGACTACTTCAGGGGATTTATGTTCTTGTTCTTCTGGCATGAAGTTAAGTTTAGAAAATTAGCCTTCAAGGCTCATTTTTTCTTCCATTTCATGCTGCTCCTGAGCAGCAATTGTCATGGTTGCAATTGGCCTTGCTTCAAGGCGCTTGATACCTATAGGTTCACCCGTGATTTCACAATAACCATATTCGCCTATTTCAATACGGTTGAGGGCTGCATCAATTTTAGCAATAAGTTTGCGATATCTATCACGCGTGCGAAGTTCAAGACCAGTTTGCTCAACTATGGTTGCCTGATCAGATGGATCTGGCTCGTTCCATGTTTCCGCTTGAAGATGCTGAATGGTTTCAGTTGATTCCTGAAGAAGGTCTTTCTTCCAGTCATCAAGTTTACGACGGAAATATTCCAACTGTTGAGGGTTCATATATTCTTCTTTTTCGACAGGCTTGTAACCTTGAGGAAGCTCAAGCTTCTTTGCCAACCCTTGTTTTGGTGCTAATTTTGCAGGCATACTAATTATATTATTCCTCTTTGCGTTTTTAACTGCAGGATTCAATTTAGGTGTTGAAGATTTTCCTGCAAGAGGTGCCTTTATAGTTTTTGTTTGCTTAACTGCAATCTCTTTTTTCGGAGCTGAAGATTTTTTTGCTAATGGCTTTGCATTTTTTTTTGTTGCAGGCTTTTTCTGTATGGATTTTTTAGGTGCAACTTTTTTAGCAGTAGTTTTTTTTGCAGGCGCCTTTGCTTTAGCCTGAGATTTTTTAACAACTTTTTTCACGGGCTTCTTAACCGCTTTTTTGGCTGGAGATTTCTTAACCGCTTTTTTTATTTTTTTAGCAGCAGTTTTTTTCTTATTTGCCATTTTTACATCTCCGATGAGTTGGTTAAGCGTTTTAATTTTTCCAGTTCGACCGCAGCGCGTATCTCTATCTCTTCAATTATTCCTCTAAGCTTGTGATCCTGCGGGTTTATTGGTATATTATTTATACGGCTTTGCAACTCAAGTAAAGCATTATGTGAAATTTTTCCATTTAGAATCTGATACTTAAACCTTTCAAGTTGTTTTAATATATCCTTTCCCCATTCTATGTTTTGCTTCTGGGTATATTCCTCATCGTTAACCTGAGATAATATATTCAAGGCATCTAGCGAGAGAACCGATTGAATATTAGAGATATTTTGTGCATTTTGAGCTGCAGGTGCAGAATCTGCAGAATCGGTTGACAGGCTAAATAGCCCACCATCAGCTTCACTCACCCCTTTCTTTTTCTTCAAAGAGGCTATTTTATTACTGGAATTTGTTTCATTTATTCGCATAAAAGGTTTGTTAGTATAGCGAATTTACAAATGAAGCTCAATAATATTTCAATCATTCTGGTTAAGCCCCAAATGGGGGAAAATATAGGCGCCGCAGCCAGGGCATTGAAAAACTTTGGAATTTCTGATCTTAGGCTTGTTTCTCCCCGAGATGGCTGGCCTAACCAAAAAGCTCATGATATGGCGGCCAACGCCTCAGATATCATAGAAAATGCCAAGATTTTTAATAGCGTTGCCGAAGCGGTTGTAGATCTAAACTGCCTTTTTGCTACGGCATCAAGAGCAAGAGATATAACAAAAGAGATAATCACCCCAGAACGTGCGGCGGAACTTGCCCGAGGAAAAATTGGTATCATTTTTGGCCGGGAATCAAGTGGGTTGGATAATGATGATATTTCTTACTGCAATTATCATATCTCAATACCCGTAAGTGAAGCCTATGATTCAATGAACCTTGCTCAAGCCGTATGCGTTATTTGTTATGAGTTTTATAAACAAAGTTTTGCCGGTAAAATTAAAGATCAAAACGATAACGCAAACCTGGCAGAAAGAAATGACATTAACGAAATGGTAAAATTCCTTGAAAATGAACTTGAAGGAAAAAACTTTTTCCAGGTTAAAGAAAAAAAGCCCGGAATGATGATCAATATCAGAAATATTTTTACTAAGCATTTTTATACAGAACAGGAAGTACGCACCCTACGTGGAATTTTTAACGCCTTAAAAAAATAATCTAAGGAACGAATTTACTAAGCCCATGCTCAGTTTTGCTCCAGTAGTGCGGCTTTACCATAAGCTGATAAATAGAAAAGAAACTCGCTATACAATGTAATACCCAATAAAATGGGAAAAGTGCTGTTGCCCTTATCATGTTCTTCCAGCCATTATTTTTTACTACATGGCATGCAATATAAAGATTAACCAATATCGTAGCCGCAAGATTAAAATATGAAAGCAATGTTAGCGGCATAGAGAGATATACATCGTTAATAATGCAGTATAATATAATCAAAGTAACAATAGGAACTGTAAAATAGATTATACCTGGCGCGCCAATAAAAATAAAAAAACCTAAATATTTTTTAATACCAAGTTGCCTTAGCATTGATATTGGAGAACGCATATGAACTATATAGGTTTGCAGGTATCCTTTAATCCACCTGGTTCTCTGCTTGAGCCAAGCTGAAAAACTTATAGGCGCCTCTTCTAAGGTCAGAGAATCAACTATTTCAGTTTTCATCCCTTTGAATGCCATCCTGATTCCTAGATCGGCATCTTCAGTAACATTATATGGATCCCAGGCCAAAATTGAACGTAAGGTTGCTATTTTAAAATGATTGCTGGTACCGCCCAGAGGTATAGGCAGATCAAGCTTTTGCAAACCGTATAGCATGTAATCAAACCAGCTTGAATATTCTATAGAAAATAATTTAGTCAGAATATTTTCCTCACGGTTATAATAGTTGAGCCTAGCTTGAACACAGGCCAAATCAGGGTTAGCGGCAAATTTAGCCAATACCTTTCTTAACTGATCAGGTTCCGGCTTATCTTCCGCATCATAAATGGTTACATATTCCCCTTTACAGAAATGCAGTGCATAGTTACATGCTTTAGGTTTTGTTTTAGGGTAGTTATCAGGAACTCTAATTATCTGCAGATTATAATTGGGCCTTAAATCTTTAATATATTCTTCTGTCTTATAATCACTTATCTCAACAATAAATTTTATATCCAGTTTTTCCTTAGGATAGTTAAGCTTTTGCAAAGCTTCTATGAGGTGAGCGATGGTTTTCTTTTTTTCGTTTAATAAAGGAACTAAGATTGAATAAATTGGTAACGTGCTATCATCAGTTTCTTTAATATCCGACTCTTTAGACTTTTTGATACCGTTTATAAAAAATATCAACTTTGATGCTATCGATGAAAAGAAAAATATATTCATCACCACAAGAAAAACGTTAAGAAAATTTTTATTCTTTAAGAAGTAAATAAAGGCAAAAACCAATACCGCCAGCACAAGCTTTGCCGCAGTGTTTGAGAAAATAAATTTACTGGAATATGAAGGCGTTTGCTCATGTAGCAACTCCGCAGCATCATATATATATTCTTTATCGAAGCACTTCTGAAGAGTCCATAATATATCAAGGGGGGAAGTAATATATAATTTTATATCCACATATTTACGATGGAGATAATTTATTAGCTCTTCTGAAGGCGAAGAAGTGGCAACATAATAGATTTTTCCATCATAATCAAAAGGCAAGTATTGCATTTCGAGATACTCGTCCTTTTCATCTTTTACCATCAGGTTTTGATTGTAATCATATTTTTGCAGATCAACGAATTCCAACCCTTTGAATTTTGCCAATTCCTTATAAAAATGGTAGGTAGAGACCATACCTTCTGCCTGAAGTATACTGCCTATTTTTGAACCGGTTTTATTTTGGATTTCCAATGCACGACGAACAGCTTCTTCTGTAATTAAACCTTTTTCTGTTAGATGTTCGCCTATCTTTTTCATAGCTAAAATAAATACCAGAGGGATATTTTTACTCCCTGCCCTATACCTGTGTTTCTGGCATAATCCTGGATTATATAGCCATATTCAAGGGCGAAATTACTATATTGCCTCTTAGCGCCAATTGTATATTGCATTGCGTCATATCCATAACGATCAAGGAATGAATTGGCTGAACTATATGCTGAAACCGTTTTTACGTAATTTATATCAAAAATAGCAGAATCACGAATACTTATCGGCAGGCCTGCCGTAAGATCAAAACGCACACTTCCTCCCCCCCTCATCCGTAAATGCTTGAGAAACACGACTGCGGTAGCTTGTTTCAAAATTCACATAGCCATAGTTTGAACCTATATTATAAAGGCTTTTTCCTATAGCAGGACCAACATTCCAGAAGGTTTCCTGCTTACCAAAGAATGGCGTTGTCTGTTCTTTATAAATTCCTGGTATTTCAGCTAAGGTTATAAGTGAAAGGGCAATACCTTGCTCTTTACTTTCATACATTTTAGTTTTCAAAAAAACATCGCTGCTGACAAATGCATCATTCTTATCTTTACCACTACCTGATGCATTAAAATATTCGCCTATTACGTGCTGGAATGATGGCGACAATCCGGCACTAAACCGCTCATTTAGCCCCATATTCATAATAAGGCTTATATTCAAATTTCATGAAATCAGGCCTATCTTGCACATGGCCATTAGTAGTGACAAATTTATTGAAGTGAAAATAATAAATAGAGTTTATTAGAGTGCTTTCGCCCGGCCGGTTCAGCCATGCACCAGCCTTTGAGGTAGCCGGCAGAAATAATAGTAATATGCTAATGAATAGTCTTAGAAAGCTTTTCAAGTGAACTGCTAACAGATTTTTTAAAATTCTCATCACCGTTATTTTCTTCAATCACCTGTGCAGCAGCAGCAACAGTTATGTTAGATATGTTTTTCTTTAATTCATTAATGGCATTTTCCTCAAAAGACTGAATTTTTTGAAGGGCAAGCTTCTTCCTGATCTCAATATCTTTTTCAAGTTTTACACGTGTATTCTCGATAATGAGTTCAGCTTCCTTGTGCGCGTGCGCAACAATATCGGCAGCTTCCACTTCACTTTGAGCGAGTTTTTTCTCTGCAGCTTCAAAAAGCTTCATCGCATCATCACGAAGAGTAACGGCTTCCAGCATGTTCTGTTTTATCTTTTCAATGCGGGTATCCATCATTGAAAGAAGGGCTTTTTTTATTGGTTTGAATGTCGCAGCGAAAAATATAACGAAGGCAACTGCTACTATAAAATGTTCATCGAAATGCATAACTAGGAAATCCTAACTATTTAATTTTTGCTATGATCTTATCGACCACTGATTTATCGGCAGATATTCCAGATATTTTCTCTACCACTTCACTTATGTAAGCTGGAAGGTTTTTATTTAAATCCTTCTCAACTTTACTTAATTCAAGATTAATATCTTTTTCAGCACTATCAATATCTTTTTTCAATTTTTCTTCAGTATGGGCTATGCCTTCTTCATAAGTCATATTGGCACGTTTTGATGCATCATTTATCAGATTGAAAGCCTTACTCCTTGAATCAGCAAATAATTTTGTATAATCGGTATTATCTTTAGACGCCTTATCACGAAGATATTCAGCCTCATTGATATTAGCTGATATGGTTTCCTGCCTTTTCTGAAGCACACCTGAAAGCCTAGGCACAACAAACTTATGCATATAAATATAAACAATTCCAAGGCAGATAAATAGCCAGAATATCTGCGAAAAAAATGTATCTATTTGTTGTAACTGAGGCATTTTAAGGTTTTAAGGATTAGGTTAGCCTTATTACCAGCTAACCTAAATCAAATTTATTAAGAATATAGGATCATTACAGCGATAACGAAGCCAAGAAGACCAAGGATCTCAGCAAATGCAGCGCCAACGAATGTAAGGGTTTTGATCTTGCTTTCAACTGATGGGTTACGAGAAACGCCATTCAGATAAGCAGCGAACACGCTACCAACACCAAGACCCGCACCGATCAGACCAAAAGCAGCTAGACCAGCACCAATATATTTTAAAGATTCACCTTCCATTTTATTTTCCTTAAGTTAGTTAATAAAGTTAGTTTAAACAAAGACTTATTCAAATTCGTTTAAAATTCCGAGTGCATGTTTACAGCATCATTCAGATAAATGCAAACAAGAATTGCGAAAATAAACGCCTGAATAAATGACACCAACAGTTCAAGGCCAATTAGGCCTATAACCATTGCAAAAGGTATGATCCCGGCTATTGCAAAATAACCTCCAAGAACCACAACAAACGTAAGTACGAAACCGGCAAAAATCTTAAGGATGATATGACCTGCGGACATTGCAACAGCAAGCCTTATACCAAGTGAAAATGGACGAATCAGGTACGAGATGACCTCAATCAAGGAAATTATCGGCAACATCCATATAGGAATACCTTCAGGTGCGAATATATGAAAATAGTGCAGACCATGACGTGAAAAACCGATTATATTCACTATAATAAAGCATAGAAGCGCAAGGGCAAATGTAGTTGCAATATGGCTTGTAACGGTAAATGAATAAGGTAGAAGGCCCATCAGATTCATACCAAGAATTAAAACAAATAGTGAAAACACAAAAGGAAGATATTTTATACCCTCAGTTCCAATATTTTCCTGAACCGTATTTGCGATGAACTCATATAGATTTTCTATAAGAGATTGAAAGCGACTTGGTACGGTTGAAACATTCCTCAAGCCAACCCCAAAAAAGATCATCATTAGGGCAACAACACCAAAAAGGAAAAGTGTAGAGTTAGTTATGCTAATATCAAAATGGCCAAGATGAAGCTCAACTACGCGATGAATTTCAAACTGCTCCAGCGGACTATGGTGCTTTTCTGCCATTTTTAAAACCTTAGGGATTTATTATTTTATATCTTCCGAACCTTCATCTTCGGATTTAGTCGCCTTATAGATATTATAAACAGAAGCTGCAAGTCCTAAAAACACAAAAATGATCAAAAAAATCGGGCGCGTGTGAAAATAGCTATCAATAAGCCAACCTACTAATATTCCAAAGATAAGCCCGCCAACGATTTCAGAGAAAACCCTTTCCCCGGCAACCCTATCTTTATTCACATCTCGCAAGTTCGAATTATTCTTCAAGCTTGAAAGGCCTTGCTGAAGTTTTTTGGAATCTTCATCAAAGTTGTTTTCAGCCATTTGTTACTTACCTTGAGGTGCAGGGGCTGAAGGTGTTACTGCAGTTTTTGATGGATCAGATTCTCCACTTGCCGCTTTAGCTGCAGCCGCTGCCTCTTCTGGCTTTTTACCGGCTATGGTTTCATCAATATATTTTGCCATACCTTCATACTCACGTGATTCAAGGTAACGTTTTCCATTAACGAATATTGAAGGCGTTGAATTAACCATAAGCTTGTCATATGCCTGTTTCATAAGATCAAGGATCTTATTTTGAGTATCTTCGTTATTATAGCATTTTTCAAAATCTTCAGTTGTCATACCTTCAATTTTGGAAATGGTTTTTAGCTTATCTTTAAGATCAGCTTCAGACTTGCTATATGCCCACTCAGCTTGAGCTTCGAAAAGAGCGGCAGTGAATGCGAGTCTATCTTTAGGCTCTAAACATTCTTTTATCAGCGCAGCTTTCAGCGCCGGTGCATTCAAAGGATAGTTACGGAATTTGAAATATACTTTACCAGTATCTATGTAATTCTTTTTCAGCTTATAAAATACATCCTGGTGAAATTGCTTACAGTGAATGCATCCCAGAGAAGCGTATTCAACAATTTTAACCGGCGCTTCAGGTTTGCCAAGATCCATATCAAAAGGCAATTCCTCGGTAAGCATTTCAGGTTTATATTTATCTGATTTTTCAAAATCAGTGATCTGCTTTATGTAGTCATCATAGGAAGCCACTTCGCTTTTTGCAGCATCTTTAGCACTGGTATTTTTTACTGAAGTTGAATCATTTGCCAGGGAAATAGCGGGAACAAAAAGTGCAGAAAGCAAAACGTATTTAAGGAATTTCATATAAATATCTCCAAATATTTGTCTGTAATATAATAAAAGCTTTACAGGTTACAACTTAATAATGGACCTGTTATTATTTATGCACCCTTACCTTTTCAACACCATTATAACCAAGATACAGGTTGAGTTGCTCTTGAATTATCTGAACCGAATGGGTAATTTCCAGCAAATCTTTAGGTAAAACCTTTATATGAAGTATAAAGCGATTGTTTTTTTTATCGGTAAAAGAAAGTTTTTCGAATTTTATCTTATCAGCAATTTTAGAATCAAATATCTTGTGCCAGTTAAGTAATAGATCAGCTTCTATCTTAGAAAATTTAGGCAAGACCGGACGGATAATTGAATCCACCACATCACCAAGCTGATTATGGTAATTACTTCTTTTATTATTTATCCACTCCTCACGCTTAGCCATTGATATAAACCTTTATCGGCGCATAACTCTTGCGATGATATTTGCATATTCCGTGGTTTTTAAGGCCATCCTGATGAGCTTTTGTTCCATAGCCAGAGTTAGTATGCCAGCCATAATAAGGAAATTCATTATGCAGGTCAGCCATTATTTTATCCCGTGTAACTTTGGCAATTATTGAAGCGGCGGCTATAGAATATGATTTCGAATCGCCTTTAATTATGGATTCTATGGTCATACCCTCAATTTTCATTTTACCATTACCATCTACCAATAATATATTAGGCTTTTTTATAAGGCTAAAAACCGCCTTCTGCATAGCCAATTTAGCGGCGTTCAATATATTAATTTCATCAATGATTGCCTCTTCAACAACACCAATTGCATAATCACATGAGTTTATAAGAATATTGTATAAATCTTCACGCTTTTGCGGAGAAAGTTTTTTTGAATCATTAATATCTTTTGGGAAAGAATTGCGATCTAAAATAACTGCAGCAGCGACTACGGGGCCAGCCCATGGACCAACACCCACCTCATCCACCCCCGCTATCAGGCCTGAGTATTTATCTTCATATTCAAAACTAGGCATATAACTTAAAATTTGGAAACATCTGGAACAGGAGGATACTCACTTCCGCCCTGATTTATCTTATTACTATCCATTTTTTCCTGGGATGCTTTCTGCCGTGCCCTTTCTTTCTCATTTACACTCGATATGATATTCTTAATAGCAGCCGTGGATTGCTTCAGGTTAGCGACTGTTGTGCTCTCTGTTGACTGTTTTTTCTGAGCCAATTGTTGTGAGCGGGCAAACCATGTATTTGCCTGATCAGCATTTTTATCAGTACCAAGACCGTAGAAATACATATACCCCAGCATGTAGGCAGCGTTTACACCACCAAGATCTGCGCCCTTTTTAAAATAATTAAAGGCTTTATTAAAATCCCTATCTATATCACCAGGACCTTTAAGATAGATAAATCCAAGGCGTTCAAGCGCGTATACACTTTCGTAATCCTTCGCTGCAGTTTCATAGGCCACAACAGCACTTGAATAACTTTGTTTAACGCCCACGCCAGCTTGGAACATATCGCCTATTGCTTCAATTGCATAACGATTGCCATTTGACCAAGCCAAATTAAATAGTTTAAATTTCAGAGCCGGATCCTGCTCTTTCAGACCTAGCTCAAAATATATGTCACTAAGCATTTCCTTTGCATAGTCTTTTACTTTACCATCAGGCGCTTCTGTTTGAATGCGGCGTAACCAATAGATCGCTTTCTTCAGATCAAAATCTGTTCCCTTAGCGTATTGATAGGCTATATAAAGCTTAACATAGGCATTGAGCACACCTTTATTAGCAGCAAGTTTGTAGTATCTGAATGCTTCCTCATAAGACTTATCGTACGGAAAACCCTCTTCATACATCAGGCCAGTAGTATATAGCGCCTTGGGGTTATTCCTGCTAACTGCCTCCTCTATCCACTTTTTTGCCAGATCTGCATTTTTCTCTACACCCGTATATTCCTGATCAAGGCAATATATCTTTGCGACCTCAACCATGGCATCACTACTACCTATCTCGGCCGCCTTCTTAAACCAATCAAGTGATTGAACATAATCTGTATCAACGTTACGACCATCTTTATACATCATGCCCAAAACATACATTGTCTTGGCATCTTTCTCAGCCAGTGCACGGGTTTTTTCTGCATCTATATCACGTGATGGGATTGGGGTATAGTAGATGACATCATTTAAAAATAGAGGGTCGGTATATATTTCACCTGAGTCGGCCGCCCTTGCCGAAATTGGAATCAAAAGAAAAAACAAAAATATTTTTAACAGGCTATTTTTCATTCAAAATCTGAGCTATTTCCTTGGCCGCATATGTAAAAACTGCAGATGATCCTGCGCGTTTAAAACATGACATTGTTTCCATTATCACATTATCGAAATTTATCATACCTGAAAGTGAAGCTTGTTTCATCATAGAATATTCTGCACTTACCTGATAAGCGAAAACCGGCAACTTAGTTGCATTTTTCACCGCAGCAACAACATCAAGATAAAGCATCCCTGGCTTCACCATTAAAATATCAGCGCCCTCATCAGCATCCATCTGCGCTTCAATAACTGCTTCATTAACGCTGCCAAAATCCATCTGATATGTTTTTTTATCTTTAACACCAAGTTTTTTACCAGAACCGACTGCATCACGAAAAGGTGAATATAAACCCGAAGCATATTTCACTGCATACGAAATTATGCCGGTATTAATAAAATTATCCTGATCAAGAGCTTCCCGTATAACACCTATACGCCCATCCATCATATCCGAAGGGGCAACGTAATCCGCACCTGCTTTTGCTAACAGCAATGCCTGCACCGCCAGAAGTTCATTGGTGTCATCATTATCTACATAGCCTTTCTTGTTAAGCACTCCGTCATGCCCATGTGAGGTATATGGATCAAGCGCCACATCGGTAATTATTCCTATGTCAGAGATTTTATCTTTTATTACAGATATGGTTTTTAGAAGAAAATTATTTTTATCCAACGCATAACTGCCTTTTTCATCTTTTTTTGTATCCGGCACCACCGGAAAAATTGCAAATGCATTTATACCAAGCTTTTTAGCTGCTGAAATTTCCTGCAATAATTCCTTTTCACCATAACGGTATATGCCTGGCATAGTTTTTATAGCCTGCTTTGCAGACTTTTCAGGCAAAAGGAAAAGTGGGTATACTAGATCATTGACCGAAACACTATTTTCCCTCACCAAGTCTCTGATCCACGGAGCCTGACGATTACGACGAAGTCTTGTTGAAGGGAACCTTTGCATGATAAAACAATAAGTTATCTGTTAACTGATAATTAACCAAAATATGTTATAATCCTTATACTATGGTTGATGAGAAAATAAATAATTTTCTAGATATAAAAAGTTCGTTTGCTCCAGTGACGGACAATGGCAAAATATTGAAGGCTGCTCCTATCACCGAACCACTAATCTCAAAAGATAAAATCGCTGGAAGTAAGCTAAGTAAAAAATTCTTAGAAGCCGAAGCGCTATTTGCGGAAAAAGTCGCGATAAATTTTGCAAACGACAGGGCTATCGTTAGAACTTGTATAGAATGGGACTCTTATAATAATGAGGATAGAAAAAGTTTTGCTCGAAGTGTGGTCAGCAAATTAAACGGTTATTTGAAACCTGAGAATAGGGCAAAAGTTTCATTTAATTTAGAAGACGATGAATTATTATGTGCGTCATATAATCGTATAAATAATTCATACGAGCTTCCAAATGATCTAAGCAAATTCAATCCCATACCGTTATTATCTACTGTTGTTCACGAGTGGACACACTGCCGCCAAGACAAAATGGATTTTGACAATCACGATCATGTAAGTCTGGAAGACAGAAGGATCATACAATTGCAATCCAAAGCATATTATATTCAGCCAAGTGAAAATGCAGTTAGATATTTAGAACAACCCATAGAGCTTCACTCTCGCTTTATGGAACAAAAATTTACTGATACGCTTACTATTTCAAATAAAATCATTGCTAAAATTTACAGCAATTATGAAGCTGAAGCGATGGAACGTCTTTTAAATAGCCTGGATATATTCACAAATTCCAGTAATAGAATAATCAGTGGCCTTAATGGAGAAAAAGCTAAGCCACTGACTGATATAAAAGATCATATTGCAACATCAATTGAACCTTTATCTTTAGCGGCAGCAAAAGCTGTTCTGGAATAAAAAAACCGGCAATAAATGCCGGTTTTCCTTAGTAGAGTTTGCAGCTCAATTATTACCTTGAGTAGAATTCCACCACTAGGTGAACTTCCGCTTTAAATGGGTATGGAACTTCGCTCATTTGAGGAGCGCGTTTGAAAGTACCTTTACGAGCTTTCAAATCAACTTCCAGATAATCAGGAATGTTGCGGGCAGGAGTTTCAGTCGCTTCAACAACCATAGGGATTTGTTTAGAAGCTTCTTTCACTTCAACCACATCACCTTCTCTCAAAACATATGAACCGATATTAACAGTTTTGCCGTTAACAGTTACGTGTTTGTGGTTAATGAACTGACGAGCAGAAAATACTGTAGGAACAAGATTCATACGGTATACAACTGTATCAAGACGGCTTTCAAGTAGAGCTACAAGGTGTTCACCTGTATCGCCTTTTCTGCGGATCGCTTCTTTATATATATTGCGGAACTGCTTTTCACCGATATTACCATAATGGCCTTTAAGAATCTGTTTTGCAGCAAGCTGTTTACCAAAATCAGATACTACACGTTTACCAATTGCAGGGCCGTGTTGACCAGGAATAAAATTTCTTTTTTCAGATGGGTCGTTATCCCTGCCCCAGATGTTAATACCATAACGGCGGGATATTTTATGCTTTTTACTATCGCGTTTAGACATGTTTTTAGTCCTCTTTTGATTGTTAAACCTCATACCCCGTCAAAGACTTAGTTAGGTCGTCTAAAACCCAATGCTTATCGTAGGCATCCACCAAAGTGGCAAGAGAGAGCGGAAAATATCCATATTCAGGCTAATGTCAAGCGCTTTTATCTTGACTGCAGCCTCTAAAGGCATTAATAAAGGCCCTCAAAATTTTAAATTACGGAGTTATTATAATGACCCAACCTCTAATGCCTAAGGCAACAGCAGTATGGCTGATCGAAAATACCCAGCTTACATTTGAACAGATTGCAGATTTCTGTGGCCTGCACCCTCTGGAAGTTCAAGGCATTGCTGATGGGGATGTGGCGCAAGGAATTACCGGCCAAGACCCTGTAAATAAAGGATTTACCACTCGCGAATCCATAGCAACAGCTGAAAAGGACCCAAAAAAGAAACTTACCTTCATAAGCACTTATTTGGACTATATCACGGTCGAGAAAAAGCGTAAAAAAGCAAAATATACACCGGTTGCACGCAGGCAGGATAAGCCGGATGCGGTTGCATGGCTGATAAAGCATTATCCTAATATGTCTGACGGCCAGATTTCTAAGCTTATAGGTACAACCAAGAAAACCATCCAGGATATCAGAGGTAAAACCCACTGGAATATGGGTAACCTTCGCCCGCGCGATCCGGTTCTGTTAGGTCTATGTACACAAACTGCTCTTGAAGCAATTATTGCCACCCTTCCTCAAAAAGCATCTTCTGAAGAAAAGAAAGCCAGCTAATAACTATCTTTCTTTGTTATCAAAGCTGTGTTTGACAAAAGAAGTTAATCTCTCAAGGTAAGTTTTTTTGCCGGAATATTCTATTGATGGTCTGATTTTATTCCTAACTGCTTTGATACCTTGTGCTTCATGAGTATATTTTTTATAGAAATCACCTTTCTTTAAAAACACCCCCTGCTCAAAATCTTTTTTAACATATCCCGCCGAAAAGGTTTCGTGATGGAAAGATAGATATGTTCCTGGTTTGAGCTTATGTTTTTCAAAATTCTGCAAGGCATATTCTATATTTTCAAAACCATCGGTTATATCCCATTCATCATTACGCTGAACGCCATTTGCCAACGGCGTCATTGCACCCGTTACCTGAATTGTAAATCCATCTTCTTTAAGTAGCTTATTTAGCTTCTCAGCCAGATCAGGCATAAAGTCAGTGCCGAATGTGACTATAACATTTTTAATTCCCTTATTTCTTATTTTATTTGCAACCTTTTCTATATCTGTATCATCGAACAGTGAGCTATCAGCAAATTTTTCATTTTGCTCAAAAACTATATCAGAAACATTTTTATAACCGTGCATCTCAAGATTTTGACCAAGCTTTTTAACGAATTTTCCCACAAGACTTTCATCAAGCATTTTTACAAGTCTCTTTTCTTTAGGCATAGGCCATGTGCGTTCTACGGAATCAATTGTTCCACCAAGTGCAAGCACATATACCGGCTCTTTAACTGTTTGCATCATTATTCTGGTCTGGATGCGTTACATTGGATTTTTGCTGCTTTTGCAACAATGTCTGAAACGGCATCATTTGCAGCGGAATTAAAGGTTTTTACTATACCTTCCATATTATTTGCTTTAGGCGCATAAACCTTGCTTACAGGAATTGTCGCAATCACATCGCGACTTGCAGCATTGATTAATTTTGCGACTATATTCACATGAACCTTATTACTCCCCTGCTCCACATAAAAATCACGAATATCAGAAACCAAAAATAAATTTGCATTTGCCGGATCTTCATCAGTGCTTACGCTAGAAAAACCACCAGATTTTTCTAACTTGCCTACCAGAAGACCTTGCACCATATCAGCAACTGGAGCTGCCCATCTAACTCCATTATAATAATTTATCTGCTGACCATCCTGAAGAACGGCGATGCGCCTTGTATCAAGACCGGGATCATTACTTGGGTTTGTCACCTGGATGTCAGTTTGATTTTTACATGTTTTAGAAGCTTCATCGCTTCCTTCAGTACGGATTGTATAAACAGTATTTTCTACACTTTTCGGCAAGCACGAAGTAACCGCTAATAATGCTACAAAAACAGGTAAAAATTTAAAATTCCTCATGGTGTAGGCACTCCTTTTTCCTTAGCCGGGAATATAAGCCTCGAAGGATCTTCATCAAGGTTTTGCGTAAGATTGCTTATATGCCTTGTTGTTTTGCTCAAGTCACGCATAAGGGCATCTAACTGCTGAGAAGAACGGTTTATATTTTCAATCGTATCTTTAATGCTTCCTTTAGAACTTGTTGTTATTTCATTTAAGTTTTGCGCAACTTTACTGCCATTTTCTATCATCGGCTGAAGTTGATCAACCTCGGCAGAAAGCTTGGTGATGGTTGCATTAAACGTAGCAACATTTTCATCGCTCATTATTTTATTTATCTGCTCTATACCGTGAGAGATACGATCTAATATTTCCGGCACGCGATCAACAATTTCATTAAGTGGGCTAGATTTTGCCTTGATTTCAGGAACTTTATCTTCACCTTTGGCGCCTTTTAATAACGGCGCTTCATTACTACCACCGGTTAATTCAATGAACACAACCCCTGTTACGCCCTGAAATTTGAGGCTAGCGACAGTATCTGTTTTTATAGGGGTTTTCTTCTCAACATTAATATCAACGCTGATGAGCATTGTATCATGCGGATCAATTGTTATCGATTCAACAGAACCAACATTAACACCACGATATTTCACAACACCACCAACACTAAGCCCGCTTACAGACTCTGCAAAACGGATACGATAACGAAGAAAATCCCCCTTCCCCGCAGATGTAAGCCATACAGCAAACAAAATACAAACGAACGCCGTAATAATTACGAACATGCCCACAAAGAAATAATTTTTATCATTTTCCATTGCTAGCTACCAGATAATCAGTTTTTGAATTCTTTCCCGCTGTTTCCGCCGCCATTATAGCACCTCTTGCTCTAGGACCGTGAAAATATTCACGTATCCACTTATGATCACTGTTTAATAAGTTAGGCAAAGTGTCAATTGTGATCTTTTTATCCACTAATACCGCCACTCGCGTGCAGATAGTAAACAAGGTATCCAGATCATGAGTTATCATAACAACTGTAACTCCGAGGCTTCTATTAAGCTGAACTATAAGCTCATCAAAAGCCGTAGCAGCAACGGGATCAAGACCGGCAGTCGGCTCATCAAGAAATAATATTTCAGGATCCATAGCAAGAGCACGGGCAAGAGCCGCACGCTTTATCATACCTCCAGATAATTCAGACGGATATTTATTACCAGTTTCCGACGGTAGACCAACCATTGCAAGCTTAAGTTGCGCCAGCATTTTAAGGCTTTTTAATGTAATATTTGTATGCTCACGGATTGGCATCATTATATTTTGCGCAACCGTTTGTGAGGAAAAAAGGGCTCCCTGCTGGAATAAAACCCCGAATAACGATGCCGATTCTTCTGATTTGATTTTGTTTATAGGTTTATTTTTTATTTTCACCTCACCTTCATTAGGATGATGCAAGCCAATAATTGTTCTAAGTAAAACTGACTTACCAGAGCCAGAACCACCCACAATACCTATTATTTCCCCCTTTTTTATTTCCAGATTAACACCATCATGAACCACCTGCTTACCAAAGCGGTTAACAACATTGTTTACTTCAAGGATATTTTTTTTCTCTTCCATGCTCAAATACCCAGTTTTTGAAATACGATTGAGAATATTGCATCAAGCAATAACACAAGAAAAATGGATTTTACTACGGAAGCGGTCGTTTCGCGCCCCACACTTTCAGAAGAACCGGAGACCTTAAGACCATGTAGACAACCCACAATAGCAATAGTAAATGCGAATATTGGCGCTTTAATAAATCCGACATAAAATGTGCTGAATTTTACTGCATGATGAACTCTATCAAGATATTCTGGAAGGGATATGCCTATTATACTTAAGGATAGTATAGCCCCACCAAATAAACCCATCATATCTGCAATAAAAGTGAGTAATGGCAGGCAGATCAATATTGCTATGAGTCGCGGCACAACCAATATTTCAAACGGGTCTATACCGATAGTTTTTAAGGCATCAACTTCTTCACGCACCTTCATAACACCTATTTCTGCAGTGAATGCACTGCCGGATCGGCCTGCGACCATAATTGCTGTAAGCATTACGCCCATCTCACGTAAAACTGATATAGCTATAAGATTGACCGTGAACTGCTCTGCACCTAAAGGTTTTAGTTGCGCCTCCCCTTGGTACGCAAGCACTATACTTATTAAAAAAGCTATTAAGCTTACTATTGGAATACCGTTCATTCCTATCTGTTGAATATGATGGGTAATAGAACCAAAGCGTAACTTATTAGGTTTTGAAAGAGCTGCAAACAAAGCAACCAACGCATGACCAGAGAATGTTATTATCTCAATTGTATCATCATATGCCTTTACTGTTGCTGCCCCCAAATGCTCAACAGCACGATAAAAAGGTGATCTTGGCTTTTTGACCGGTGGCAGTTTTATTGGATCTTTTCCCATTAAAGAAAGTATCGATTTTTGCTCATCCGTAAGGTTTTTAAATTGCGCCTTATCTCCAGCAACTGCATTGTGAAGAACCATAGCACCGGCAGTATCAAGATGTGTAATACCTGATGTATCTATAATCACTTGTTTGGTTTTTTTACCGGCATGCTTAATTGATTCTGCGATCAGTTTTTTTGCATTGCTCAAATGATATAGATCAAGTGGGCCGGTTATTTTTACTTCACCAGCAGATTCATCAAATTCTATATGTAATTCCTGAGCCAAGTTTCTTTCCTAAATTAACTAATTAGCTGAACTGAAACATTAAAATTTTCAATAAGAAACTGATATTATTCGCCCTATTTAAAGCATTATGAAATATTTATGTGTTCAATGATCATTTGAAATAATGTTTTTATATAAGAGGGGTTATTATCGCCTATGGGCGTAAAAAAGAAAAATAAATCTATATTTGGAATTACCGCATTCTTTATTGTCGGAATGATATTTTCAATATTTTTCTTCGAAGGCAGTGCTGGTGCAATAGCCTTTAAATACCTTTATTATCTGCTTTATATAGTAATAATATTATCAGTTGTTTTTTATATAGTTAAATTCCTATTTGCTTCTCAGGCAAGCAAAGGAGAGCCGGAATTCAAACTAACTGATATCCCTAAAAATCAGGAAAACATTCGTAAAAACTGAATTTATTTATGGAATTGGATATAAATTCCAAAGCCTATAAAGAATAAGCTCGCTATAATTCTGAATTTTTTTAATGGAATTACTTTAAGTATTTTTTCGCCAAACAATATTGCCGGTGTATTGGCAAACATCATTCCAATTGTCGTTCCTATTATAACTAACCAGGTATTACTATATTCTGCGCCAAGCGTAATGGTTGCGAACTGCGTTTTATCACCCATCTCCGCTAAAAAGAACGTTATAAGGCTGGTTATAAATACACCATCATCCTTTCTGGTAACATCTTCATCCATTTTATCAGGTATCAACAGCCAGAAACCCAAAACAATGAATATAGCAGAAGTTATATAGTTTAACGTATTACCAGTTACATACTCAGAAATAACCTTACCTACATATGCGGAGCCAGCGTGGTTAACTATAGTGGCTATAAGAACACCAAAAAATATTGGCCAGAAATTTTTAAACCTTGCAGCAAGAAGAATTGATAGAAGCTGGGTTTTATCACCTATTTCAGCAAGCGCAACTAACGAAAACGAACTTATAAGAATATCCATATTTAAACAAAAGCCCGGGCGGTTACTACGACAGAACATACCGCCCGAGATTGCCGGTATATTCATCGTAGGTCTCACCAAACTATTGTCGATAGCGCCATAACCTAAAAGGTTAAGTATGTTGACGCTCTCCTTCCATATGGAAGAGGTTACTCCCCTAGAGAGGCCGATCTTCTATCACACAGTTTAAAAATCACAAGAATTATTTTTTTGATAGTCTAGACACAGCTTTATAAAATCCGGTCCCAACAAGCGCAGAAAACAGCGAGCCTGCTACGATGCCCACTTTCGCCTCTTCCCTGAACAGGTCATTAGTAAAGGCAAGCTGGCTTATAAATAAACTCATTGTAAAACCTATACCTGCAATAATGGAAACCAAATATAGCTCCTGCCAAGTTGATCCCTCAGGCCGAGAAGCAATTTTTAACTTTATGGCTAAAAGAACGGATATGAATATTCCCAGCTGTTTGCCCAGAAAAAGACCCGATATTATACCTAATGAAACTGGGTTAAAAAGATCATTCATTATCCTGCCGTCAAAAATTATACCTGAGCTGACAAAAGCAAATAACGGCAGTATAAAAAATGACACAAAGGGATGAAGGGTTTCAGAAGTTTTCTTAAGTGGAGAATAGTTTTTATCTTTATTATACATCGGGATCATAAGGCCAACGATAACACCAGCAATAGTTGTGTGAATTCCTGCCTTGTGCAACAGAAACCATAAAACTATACCGCCAGCCAAATAAGCTCCTCGAAACGTGACATTATAGCGGTTTAATAAATATAGAACTAAAGTTGTTATTCCGATTAATAAAATCGGCAGATAATGAAGTTTTTCACTATAAAATATTGCAATTATAAGTATTGCTCCCAAATCATCAAATATAGCTATCGCCAACAAAAATATTCTAATTGACGGCGATATATTTTTTGCCACAAGGCTTAATACACACAATGCAAAAGCTATATCTGTAGCGGAAGGAATTGCCCACCCCCTGACCACCTCTTCATTCCCTGAATTAAACAAGATATATATCAGTGCCGGAACTACAATTCCACCAGACGCTGCAAGAAAAGGCAATAACACCTGATCCCGATTCTTTAAAAACCCCTCTTTAACCTCTTCTTTCAACTCCATTCCTATCTGAAAGAAAAACAGGACCATGAGGACATCTTTTACAACAATATTTAGATTCATGTTCCCAACTGGCATGGATATAAATCTGTTATATAAATCTAAACCCTGGGAATTAGCCATAATCATGGCCATTGTTGCCGCAATTATCATCACCATTCCACCGGCAGATTCTTGCTTAAAAAATTTGGTAAGCCTTTCCATATAGACTGTTTATCAATTATTGTGGTTACAATTATATAATTTTTATCTAGAAAACCATTAAGCTTTTATAAAATAAATAATATCAATGTCCAATCAAAGTGAAGTTCTTATAGTAGGTGCCGGGCCAACAGGATTAATGCTTGCAGCTCAGCTTGCCATTAATGATATAAATTTTCGGATAATAGATAAAAACGCAGAAGCAACCAAACAATCACGCGCCCTCGTAATACAGGCACGAACCCTTGAAATATTGGATCAATTGGGTTTGGTCGACAAGTTCATAGAAAAAGGTAAGGTTACTGAAGGGGTTAATAGCTGGTTCAATGGCAAGCAGATAATTCATATTGAAATGAAGGGGTTTGAAAAGAATATAACAAAGTTCCCATTTGTATTGATGCTGGAGCAATCTAAAACCGAAAAACTGCTTATAGAATTCCTGGAAAAAAGAGGAGTTACGATAGAGAGAAATACAGAGCTTGTGGATTTTGCCCAGTATAATGTTGGCGTTACAGTAAATTTAAGGAAAGCAGATAATTCAAATGAGAGTGCAGAATTTAAATATCTGGTTGGTACTGATGGCTCGCACAGCATTATACGCGAAAAACTTGGAATGACGTTTAAAGGCAGCACTTACCCGGCCTCATTATATGTATTAGATTGTAAGGCTGACCTAGATCAAAAGGCAAGTGAGATAAACATGTTCATCTCAGATAAAATTCCTTTTGCCGGCTTTTTTCCAATGACCAATGAGCGTTATCGCGTGATCGGCATATTGCCTGGTGAATTAGAGGGAAAAAAGGAAATTAAGTTTGATGAAATAAACCATGATTTTGCAAATAAATTACAGGCAAAAATTAAACTCTACGACCCCAAATGGCTTGCCGTTTATCATGCTCATCATAGATTCGCTCCGAATTTCCAGGTTGGCAGGTGTTTTATAGCTGGAGATGCCGCTCATATCCATAGCCCTGTAGGCGGACAAGGTATGAACACAGGAATTCAGGATGCATATAATCTCGGCTGGAAACTAAGCCTTGTTTTACATGGAAAGGCTCAAGAAAAACTGCTTTCTACCTATAGTGAAGAGCGAATAAAAGTGGCAGAAAAACTGGTTCACACAACTGATAAGATGTTTCATTTATTAATCAGGGGGAAAAACAAAAATATAAGAAAAGTTATTATACCTATTGTAATGAGAGCTATTAAATTTTTTATGGATTTCAAAAAATTGAAGACCAATATATTCAAGATAATCTCAGAAGTTAATATCAATTACAGACAAACAGGCCTTACAAAAAAAGCTTCTAAGGGCTCATTTTCTTCACATTCACCAATGCCTGGTGACAGGGCGCCATGTAGTATAACCAGTTATCTGGAAGGAAAAAAATTTCATCTGATATTTTTTGGTATCCCTCAACAAAGTGGCTGGTTTAAGATCAGGGAATTCGCAGATAATAATATTGATATATTCTCTGTCCACTTTATCAGCCCAAGTTTAGAAAAACCTTATCTGCTGAAGGAATTTGGGATAGTAAAATGTGGTATATATCTTATACGCCCTGATATGTATGTGGCATATCGCTCTAATATTCCAGACTATGACCATTTCATCAACTATCTGAAACAATATTTTATAATTTGAATTTAATCTGTTTACTTTTCCCTAAAGCTTCATAATTATAAGTTTCATATAATTTATTCCAAAAATCCTAAGGAGTTACGATGAAGCATTTTACGAAGCTTGCTGCACTGTTTTATTTTATGATGGCTTTCCCAGCATTAGCTGATACGCCAGCTGCGGCTACACCTACCGTTGATACAGGAAATACTGCATGGCTTTTGGTATCTGCGGCACTTGTAATGTTAATGACACCTGGCCTCGCATTTTTCTATGCGGGCATGGTTAGCGTTAAGAACGTGGTTTCAACGTTATTACAAAACTATGCAGCGCTGGCGCTTGTTGGTGTTATATGGGTAATAGCTGGTTACAGCCTGGTATTTACTGAACATAGCGGATTTATCGGTGGTTTTAGTGCCTTTATGCTAAAGGGCATGCAGAACCAGGTTTATGAAGCAGCATCCGTACCTCAATATGCTTTCATCGCCTTCCAAATGATGTTTGCAATTATAACTCCCGCTCTAATAACTGGCGCATTCGCTGAACGTGTAAGATTCAGGCCTTGGCTCATAATAATGGGGCTATGGAGCTTACTTGTTTATGTTCCGGTTGCTCACTGGGTATGGGGACCTAAAGGCTGGATAGCGAATCTTGGCGGTATTGATTTTGCAGGTGGCTTGGTAGTTCATATAACAGCAGGTTTCTCTGGCCTTGTGGCAGCACTTCTATATGGCCGCAGATATCGTGAAATACATACCCTTCCAAATGATATTACTATGATCATGCTTGGTGCCGCACTTCTGTGGTTTGGCTGGTTCGGCTTCAATGCCGGTTCAGCACTCACATCGGGTGTTTTAGCAGCTCATGCATTCATGCTGACATTCATTGGTGGAGCAACATCATTCCTGACCTGGATGGTGGTTGACTGGATCAGACTTGGCCGCCCCACTGCAGTTGGCGCTGCAACAGGTATTGTTGTAGGCCTTGTATGTATAACACCTGCAGCAGGTTATGTTGACCTGCAATCATGCATTTTCATGTGTGTGATAGCCGGTATCGTTTGCAATCTTTCGGCTGAATTCATGAAAAAACTCAGCCATTTGGATGATGCACTTGATGTTTTTGCATGCCACGGTGTTGGGGCAGTTGTTGGCTCTATACTTACGGGCGCATTTGCCGATAAGGCGGTAAATGGCTCTCTTACAGTTCAGGGATTGTTCGTTAGCGGAGAAACAAAACTATTTGTTGCTAATCTTGTTGGCACTGTGGTTGTAGCGTTCTACTCTATGATCGTTACCTACTTGATCATCAGAATAGTGAATGTGTTCATGCCGGTACGCGCAACCGAGAAAGAACAAACTGCTGGTTTGGATGATTACCATGGTGAAAAAGTTAAACACCATGACTGGTCTCATCTATAATTGATAACATAAACCCCGCAAATGCGGGGTTTATATTTTCTAGTTAAGCGTTCTTTTTGTCTGACCTGTAAGCATAGTTAAATCAGATAGGCTTTCGTTACCAAGAAAATTAGCCTTCTTACGGTTTTTATATTCCATATTAAGTTCTGTATTGTTCTCAAGCTCCATTTCCTCGCTACGGCTCATTTGATTAGGGTCAACATCTGAACTTTCTTCCACATATAGATTTGGAAGATCCTTTCCCAGATCAGTTTCATTAAATGCCTTTGCCGGGTTTGTTGTACCCATTACATCACGAGGGTTACGAGCCATACTATCATTTGAGTTTTTTACTTCATGAACAGATTTTGGATGTTTTACCGTCCCTTCTCTTTCA
The DNA here is from genome assembly GCA_048498735.1 of Pseudomonadota bacterium. GTDB lineage: Bacteria > Pseudomonadota > Alphaproteobacteria > Rickettsiales > UBA8987 > JAMHZE01. The sequence goes on along the minus strand of JBEHXK010000001.1, from coordinate 29,435 downwards.
GAAGGAGAGTTATATCCTTCTTTTCCAGCATGATCATATGCATTATTTTTCGCAGTTTTAGGTTTTTGTATATTTTCTTCTTTTGAATATTCTTTATCTAATTGGCTTTTTTTACCAGTCGTGTTTTTTGTCCCAGCACCACCAGCATCGTCTATTCCACAAAACCTATCTTCAGGTTTACATTTAGCATTCTGATTCTCATTCATATTTCTACGTGAAGGGGTATTTACCATGTTACTCTCCTATTGATTCAAATTTGATAGTACTAATTTCTATATAAATAAGCGATACAGCTTAATAGAAAGCCTTATAAAGAAGGCTCATCGCTTATTAGAAATAAGTCTCTGTATTATTTTCTTGATTTTGTTTTTGAGGTTCTTTTTTTAGCCGCATCCTTGCCACCTTTTTTCTGTGCGCTTTTGTTGGACCCTTTTTTTTGATGAAGATTTGGACTTTGCTGTAGATTTTTTGGAAGAACTTTTCTTACCGCTGCCAGATTTTTTTCCACCACCGGTTCTATCATTTACCGTAGCCCATGCACGCTTTTCTGATTCTTTTTTTGAGACACCTTTTTTTTCGTAGCCTTCTTCAATATGCTCTGCCTGTCTTTTCTGTTTATCAGTGTATGATGATTTATCTCCTTGTGGCATAGAAACTCCATGGTTGGTTAAGTATAGAAAACCATGGCAGTCATCAAATAAAGTTTATATCCCAAAACAGTGAGTGAATAATAAGATTAATATAAATTATTTTTGCGTTTTTTCGCGGCGCAACTTATCCCAATAATCCATACGTTTTTGTATTTCGCGTTCAAAACCGCGTTCTTGCGGCATGTAAATATCAAGCCGTTTCATTTTTTCAGGGAAATAATTTTGTCCTGAAAAACCTTCCGGTGTATCATGATCGTATATATATCCTTCGCTGTATCCTTCCGATTTCATAAATTTTGTTGGGGCATTAAGGATATGTTTTGGCGGCATTAACGATCCATATTCGGAAGCGGCGCGCATTGCCTTACTGTGAGCTGTATATGATGCATTAGATTTTGGGGCATTGGCAAGATATATAACCGCCTGAGTAATACACAACTCACCTTCCGGCGAACCTAATATCTCATAAGCCTGCTTTGCCGATAAAGCCTGAACCAATGCTTCAGGATCGGCAAGACCTATATCCTCCGAGGCAAAACGTATAAGGCGGCGTGAAATATATAATGGATCCTCACCACCATCTAACATTCGGGCATACCAATAAAGAGCCGCATTAACATCAGAACCGCGCAATGACTTATGTAATGCTGAAATAAGGTTATAATGCCCTTCCTTGTTTTTATCATAAATGGGCATGCGTTTTTGTATGATTTTAATTAACTCATTAGTATCTAAGGGAGTTTGGTTAGGTAAATTGAACAATTCCTCAGCCATATTTAAAAGCACACGACCATCCCCATCCGCCATTTTTACAAATGCAATTTTAGAATCATCATTTAATGGAATTGGTCTTTTATAATAATCTTCTGCTCTTTTAATAAGCTTTAACAAGGCTTCATCATTAAGCCTATCAAGGGTTAAGACCTTACAACGCGAAAGTAATGCACTGTTAAGTTCAAATGAGGGATTTTCAGTTGTGGCACCTATAAGAGTTATTGTGCCGTTTTCTATATAGGGAAGAAAAACATCTTGCTGGGCGCGATTAAAGCGATGGATTTCATCTATGAATAAGATGGTATCCATACCGTCTTTACGACGCTTCTCCGCTTCGGCGAAAACTTTTTTCAGGTCGGCCACACCTGCGTTTATGGCTGTGAGCATTTCAAGATGCTTCTTGCTCTTACGCGCTATTATATTTGCCAGGGTAGTTTTGCCACTGCCTGGAAAGCCCCACAATATTACCGATGGCAGATAACCGGTTTTGGCAAAATTATCCAAAACGCCGCCATCTTTAAGCAAATGCTCCTGCCCTACAACATCGGCAAAATCTTTAGGCCGAAGCAGGTCTGGCAATGGTGATGTGTTTATGTTCTCGAAAAGTGTCGGCATAATAGGTTTACCTTATTAATATAAGGTAAACCCGCCAGAATAAAATAGTCTATTAATATTTTTGTGTTGTTTTTTGAGTAGTAACACTGCCATCAGAATTTGTGGTCGTAGTTTCTGTTGTTGTGTGCGGTTTGTTTTTATCGCTGTTATCTGCGGCTACATAGCCAGCGCCTGCTCCAGCTCCAGCTGCAAATAAAAGGCATCCACTAAGACTCATAGTCGTCACAATTATAACAGATATATTGATCAAAAATTTCATATTCCTCACCTATTAGTTTATTGAATGATTTTCCCGCAGGACACATTATAAACAAATATGATTCAGACTAAAAAAGATAAAAAATTCATAAAGATAGCTTAAGGCTAAAACTTCTGAATTATGCAATCCTGCCCTTTAGCTTTCAATATTCCACATTGGGTAGAAGCAGCAGATCTATCTGCAAATGGTCCAAAGCTAAGCCTATAGAATGTTTTTCCTTTTACCTCTGCTTCAGTCACATTTTTAGAATGTTTTCCGATTTCAGCAGAATATTTTTGGCTAAAGCTTTTCCATGCAGCGTCAGCATCTGACTTAGATGAATGAGAGCTGATCTGGACATAGAACTTTCCAGTTTCTGTGCCAGAAGATCCAGATTTTGCTGCTAATGATTTAGGCTGGTCATGGAAATTGATAATAGTTTTACTCTCACCGGTAGATTTATCAGTTTCTTTGCTCACGACAGCTTGAACTGGTTTATTTTTTGCCTGATCTTCCTGAGAAGCAGATGTTGGCGCAGTTATTGTAGAATTTGCTGTAGATGGTTGTACGGTGGCCGTAACTGTATCATCTTTCAAAGCAGCCGAAGCTTCATCAATAGAAGAATCTTCTTTTATGCTGGCACTTGCATCAGGTTCCGATTTATCCGCAGAAACTGCATCACCAAGAATTTTGGGCTGAGAAGGTTCCTGCATATTATTAGCATCGATAGTAACTGTAGAACTTTTATCAGCATTATCGACTGAGTCAGAAAGTTGGGCAGGAGATATGGCCTTTTCAGAATCCTGAACATTCACTTTTGCATCATCGATATTTTCTTTCTGGCCGGTAACCGTATTGAATACAGCTTTATCTGTATGTTCAACCTGCATTCCACCTGGATCTTGAGGTGCAACTTTGAATGATGAATTATCTTCATCCAGCACAACTATATCGCCAGATTTTTTGTTTTTCATCACATGGTCATATGCATAAAAGCAAAGAATCACGAATAGAAATACCGCAGCAACTGCGAATATTGGCATTAACAGGCCATCTGCAAACCTGTTCCCCGTTTCCTGTTCATCTAGTTCTGGTTTCGCCATTTGAAGCCTCAATAATTAAATGTTTTTCTAGCGCAAGAGCTACTACATTCTTTCAAGAGCTTCAACTCCAAGCACTCCCAAACCCAGGGCTATAACGATTTTACATGATTTAAGCAGGTTTAACCGCGCTTTTGTTGCAACAGGGTTTTGCTGGTCAATGAATTTTAGCCCTTCTTCCTTACCAAGATTCCAAAGCTGATGGAAAAGGCTTGCAAGGTCATAAAGATAGAAAGGAATACGGTGCGGCTCCATTTCACGTGCCGAAGATTTTATTATGCGTGGATATTCTGCAAGTTTTTTGATCAAAAGTAGCTCCTGAGAGTGTGTCAGCACCGATATATCATCAGAATCCGTCGATTCTATCCCCTGCTCTTTTGCACTACGAAGAGCCGAGCAAATCCTTGCATGAGCATATTGCACATAGAATACTGGATTTTCTTTTGTTGTTTCTAAAACCTTCTTTAAATCAAAATCTATAGTGGCATCAGCTTTGCGTGTTAACATTATAAAGCGCACTATGTCCTTGCCCACTGCATCAATAACCTCACGCATGGTCACAAAATTTCCTGCTCGTTTAGACATTTTCACAGGTTGCCCATTATCCATCAAGTTTACAAGCTGGGAAAGTATCGCTTCTATTTTTGATTTATCATCAGACAGAGCTTTAACAATAGCCTTTAGGCGTTTTACATAACCACCATGATCAGCACCCAATATTATTATCATATTACCAAAACCACGCTGAATCTTGTCATAGTGATAGGCTATGTCCCCGGAGAAATATGTATAAGCCCCATCAGATTTTTGAAGCGGCCTATCGACATCATCACCAAATTCGCTGGATTTAAATAAAAGCTGTTCGCGAGGTTCCCAATCTTCCGGGGTTTTACCCTTTGGTGGTTCAAGCACTCCACGATATACCAGACCTTTAGACTCTAGAAGACCAACAGATTTTTGAATAGCATTTTGCTTATGCAGCTCAGCTTCAGAGCTAAATACATGATGATGTACACCCAATGCCTTTAAATCTTCTCTGATCATTACAAGCATTTCAGCGATAGCAATGCGCTTTATCTCATCATGTTTATCAAGAAGAGAGTTACCAAAATTTTCCTTCATTTTTTGTGCAACTTCGCAAAGATATTCACCCGGATATAGACCCTTTGGTATTTCGCCAATATTTTCGCCCAGTGCTTCACGATAACGAAGCATAGTTGACTCTGCCAACACATTAACCTGAGCACCAGCATCATTTATATAATATTCACGAATCACATCATATCCATTGGCTTCAAGTATATTGGCAAGAACATCACCTATTACCGCATTACGTGCATGGCCTATATGCATTGGGCCCGTTGGATTGGCAGAAACATATTCAACGTTAATTTTCTCACCATTACCTATATTTGACTGGCCATAATCTTTTGAATTGCTCAGTATCTGTTTTACAATCTCATACCAAGATGTGTTTGTTAGTCTGATATTTATAAAACCAGGGCCTGCAATTTCAGCACTTTCTACCGTGGAAAGATTTTTTAATTCCGTTGCAATTTTTTCTGCAATAATACGCGGATTCAAACCAAGAGGCTTTGACAAAACCATAGCTGCATTGGTTGCTATATCACCGTGAGATGAATCTTTAGGTGGCTCGGCAGTGATAGGATTAAACAATTTCTTATCTGCATCCTTAAAAATCTCACCGCAAATTGAAACTATTTTTTCTTTATATGTCTGGAATATATCCATTGAAACCTATTATTTTTGGCCAAGTTACTAGCATTTGTCAGAAAAGGTAGCAACTATAATTCGATTATGACTGGCACATGATCTGATGTAAGTGGCCAATCCCTTATATCTTTTATAATTTCAAAGCCTTTAACAAGTTTTGCCGTTTTAGGAGTTGCCCAAATATGGTCTAGCCTGCGACCACGGTCACTTTTACGCCAATCCTGGTTTCTGTAGCTCCACCAGCTATAAAGCTTTTTATCGTGTGGAATGAACTCTCTAGCTATATCTACAAAATCCATTGATTTAAGGAATTTTTGCAACAGCTCCACTTCTATAGGTGTATGAGAAACTATCTTGAGTAGCTGTTTATGGCTCCATACATCATGCTCATATGGAGCAATATTCAGATCACCAACAATAATAAGCTCTTTATCTTTACAGTTTTTTGGAAACCATTTTGTAAGTTCTTTTGTAAATTCAAGTTTATGGTGGAATTTAGGGTTTACCTCTGGATCTGGTATGTCTCCGCCTGCCGGTATATATAGGTTATGAAGTTCAATCTCTTTATTTTTAAATTCAAATTTAACTGAGATATGTCTTTTATCTTGGTTAACGATTTCAAGTTTGCGGTTGAGAATACATGATACTTTTGAGATTATTGCTACCCCATTATAGCTTTTCTGCCCCGAAAAATGCACATCTCTATAACCCGCTGCGATAAAATCGGCGCTAGGGAAAAGAGGGTCATCAACCTTAGTTTCCTGAAGGCAAAGAATATCAATATTATATTCTTTTAGAAATTTTAATACGTTATCTTTTCTAAGGCGGACGGAATTAATATTCCAGGTGGCTATTCTCATTTATCTATCCAAAACTGTTCTTGCTGCTGTTAATACATAAACTTTGGCAGCACCAGCGCTTTTTAATATTTTGGCACATTCGTTAGCAGTTGCACCGGTGGTCATCACATCATCAACAAGCAAAATGTTTTTATCTTTAATACCATTATTAAACCTAGTATTAATCTTAATTGCCCCTTGAACATTTTTAATTCTATCTTTTCGCGAAAGTGAAGCTTGAGCTGGTATATTACGATTTTTTAGAAGGAGCATATTATTTGCCCGACTCCCAACTCTATTTGCTATATAATTAGCCAGCAATGCCGATTGATTATACTTCCTGCGCAATAACCTTAGATTATGCATAGGAACGGATGTTATGATATCAACACTTCCTAAATCAGAAAGCTTATTAACCATAAATCGGGTGAGGATTTTGCTATAGAATGTCCGATCCATATATTTCAAACCGGTAATAAGCTTCTCAACCCCATCTCCATATTTAAACACGGCACGCGCAGTATCAAAATGCACCTTATTTGATATGCAATTTGCGCATAAAGCATCTTTACCCATTTCAAATTCAAATATATCACCACAAACAGCGCATATATTAGACCCTACAAACTCGATTTTATTCCAGCACGGAGCGCAAAGATCAGCATTATAATCAAACAATATATTATTACATATACAGCGATGAGGAATGATAATGTTAAACAGGTTTTTAAGCATAAAAACCCCTTACATAATCATTAAACTTTTCTGCGCATAAAGGCAGGAATATCAAGCTCTTCTTCCTGTTTCGACTTCTGCTGCGCTGGCTGCTGTGACTGCACTGTAGATACCACCCCTTCTTCTTTGCGGAAAAGGCTACCAAACAATCCATTAGAACCTGCCTGCTGAGGCTGAGGTGTCGGAGCAGAATTACGAGCCTGAGGCCTTTCATATCTTTCGGGCTGGTTATTATAATTTTCTGTATTACGAGAGTATGATGCCGGCTCAATTGGTTCACGCGATATAAAGGCATTATCCTCTATAGCCTGAGGCTGCAGTGTCATAGTCTCACGAGATTCAATCGCAGCACGAGGAGCCGCTTTAGGGGCATTCATATAATTATTTGCGTCCACATCAATACCTGTGGCAACTACGGATACACGTATTTTTCCTTCAAGCGCAGAATCAAAAGTTGAACCGAAAATGATATTTGCATTTTCGTCAACTTCTTCACGGATACGATTAGCCGCCTCATCAACCTCAAATAAGGTCATATCAGCACCACCAGTGATATTGATTAGAACTCCGCGCGCACCCTGCATCGAAACATTATCAAGCAGAGGGTTAGCTATAGCTGCTTCAGCAGCTTTAATAGCCCTGTTTTCACCATCTGATTCACCAGTACCCATCATCGCTTTGCCCATCTCAGACATAACCGAACGAACATCTGCAAAATCCAGGTTTATTAAACCAGGCATGACCATAAGATCTGTTACCCCTTTAACACCAGATTTAAGAACAGAATCCGCCAAACGGAAGGCATCAAGGAAAGTGGTATTCTTATCAGCTATACGGAAAAGATTCTGGTTCGGAATAACGATCATTGTATCTACATATTTTTGTAACTCCTGCAGGCCAAGTTCTGCCACTCTCATGCGGTGGGTACCCTCAAAATGGAATGGCTTTGTAACCACCCCAACTGTCAATATGCCCTGCTCTCTCGCCAAACGAGCTACAACAGGTGCTGCACCAGTTCCAGTACCACCACCCATACCAGCAGTAACAAATACCATATTTGAACCTTGAAGATAATCCAATATCTCTTCTGCAGACTCTTCAGCGGCCGCTTTACCCACTTCAGGGTATGAACCAGCACCCAAACCCTGGGTAACAGTTGTTCCAAGCTGGATACGGTTTGTACATTTTGAATTTTCAATAGACTGGGCATCAGTATTCGCCACAACGAATTTTACACCCTCAACACTGGATTCTATCATGTTGTTAACGGCATTTCCCCCTGCCCCACCAACGCCGATAACCGTGATCGTAGGTTTAAGATTAAAAGACTGAGGTACCTGTAAATTTAACGCCATTTTGCCCCGCAACTATTAGATTTATTGATATATCGTGCATTAAAGTTTATATTACCTTGCAATAAATTAGCAACTAAATTTTTACATATTAAAACCCGTTTCAACGGTTCAAAAATTATGAGCAACGATCCAATAAAAAAATTCTCAAGTTGGTTTAATGAAGCCAGGAAAAATCCAGAAATAAAAGATGCTACGGAATTCACACTTGCAACCGCGAATAAAAAAGGAAAACCCTCAGCACGTATAGTATTACTTAAGGACTTTGATGAGAAAGGATTTGTATTTTATACAAATTATACCGGGCGCAAATCAGAAGAAATAGTTGAAAATCCTTATGCGGCCATATGTTTTTATTGGCCCGCATTAGGAAAACAGATCCGTATTGAGGGCAAGGTTGAAAAAGTTTCAGCAAATGAATCTGATAAATATTTCCTTTCACGCCCTCGCGAAAGCAAAATAGGCGCCTGGACCTCAAAGCAATCTAAAGAATTAGAATCTAGAATAGCTTTTAAAAAGCAACTCGCAGAAACTAAAAAGAAATTTGAGGGCAAGGAGATAAAAAGGCCAGATTTTTGGGGCGGGTGGAGAATTTTGCCAAATACTATAGAGTTTTGGAAGGCCGAAAAATTCCGCTACCACCACAGAGAAGTCTACACAAAGACAAAAAATGGTTGGAAAACCAAGATTTTATATCCATAACCTTGAATTTCTGCGGTTTTGCAGTAAATATATGGTATAATTTGAGAGTTATGGGATTTAAGAAAAAATACACGAATTGTGATGAGGTTTATAAGTCGCTGCAAAAGTATTTCTCATTGAAATGCTTTGAAAGCGGGGATCGTGTCCCATGTGAAAGAAAAATTGCGGAAGACCTTGATGTTAATCGCACAACTTTAAGGTCTGCTATGCATCGCATGGTGGTTGATGGCTTGCTTGATCGCAAGATTGGTGTAGGTACATTTTTTAAAATTTCACCCGATGAATTGCGCGAAAACTATACAAAAATAAATACGAAATGTGACTACATAGAAGTTCTTGAAACACGTATGATCCTTGAACCTCAGATAGCTCATATAGCAGCATTAAATGTATCAGATGACGACATAAAAAAATTAAAACAAATGTGCCGTATCAGCGATAAGGATTTTAAAGCTTTGGAAAAAATTGATATCGAATTTCATGATATGATAGCCTCTCTATCCAAGAACTCGATGTTACATCAAATGTATGATGTTATCTCAAATATTCGCAAAAAGATCTCGGAAACAACCGATCATAAAAAATCATGTAGTAGTTATGAATGTGCTGTTAAATGGAAGGGGCACCAGGAAAATATCATAGGTGCCCTTGAAAAGCGTAACTCTCAGGCAGCATATGACGCAGTTAAGGAAAAGCTTGAAAACCTTGTGGGCGAACGCTCAGTTCTTGATTAAGAAGTAAAATTAATTACCCAGAACGTAGTTAAAAATCAGCGGCGCAACGATCGTTGCATCAGAGTGAATTACGTATTTAGGTGTATCTATACCTAATTTACCCCAGGTAATTTTTTCATTTGGAAGTGCCCCTGAATAACCACCATAACTTTCTTGAGCATCTGTAATCTGGCAGAAGTAGCCCCAAAGTTTTGCATCCTCTTCAAGATCCTGGTGAATTAGCGGCACTACACAAATAGGGAAATCACCTGCTATACCACCACCAACCTGGAAGAAGCCCAGCTGATTATCTTTAGTTATCTTTTTATACCAAAGCACCAGCTCACGCATATATTCAAGGCCGGATTTAACCGAACGGACATCAAAATTATTTTTAAATGTATGACCAACAAAGAAATTACCAAAAGTTGAGTCTTCCCAACCTGGAACAAAAATCGGTAGATTTTTTTCGGCCGCTGCTATCAGCCAGCTATTTTCTTTTGGAATTTGCAATGCTTTGATGAATTCCGGATTGCGGGCTATTTCGTACATGAATTCATGAGGGAATTTAGGTTGTTTATTATCAGAAGCAGCCTTCCATAGAGGCACAATAAAGTTTTCCAAACGCCTCATTGCCTCTTCTTCAGGGATACAAGTATCTGTTACTCGGTTAAAATGGTGCTCAACCAGCTCTTCTTCGTCTTTTGGAGTAAGATCACGATAATTTGAGATGCGCTTATAAAAATCATGCGCAATTGCATTAAAAAAATCTTCTTCAAGATTTGCACCAGTACAGCAAATACCGTGAACTTTGCCTTTGCGGATCATCTCCGCCAGAGAAATACCAAGTTCTGCCGTAGACATAGCGCCAGCAAGAGTAACAAACATCAATTTACCCTCATCGATATGTTTTTTATATGCCTTGGCAGCGTCTTTTAACGCAGCGGCATTGAAGTGAAAATAGTTATTATCGATGAATTTTGTGATGCTCATTAATTTTTCCTTATTAATGCAAATATTGTTTAGAGATTTTTTGGAAAATTAAAACAGATTTTTTGGCTAATTTGGCCCATAGAGAATTTGGGCCAAATTTCGATTTATGCTGCCACAACTTCTAAAGGCTCTGCCGAAACTATATGATCTTCATCATACATTGTCATGAGAGGCTCATCACCAACGCTAATAACCTCGGTCGCAGGTTTAAACCCGTTAAATTGCGTTGCTAGTGTATGGCCATAAGCACCAAGCTGCCCTATTTCTATATAATCACCTTCTTTTACATCTTCAGGCAAATAAAATGGCCCTTTCATGAAATCAAGCGTATCGCAAGTTGGGCCAAAGAATGAAAACGGCATGATGTTTTCTGAATGCTCAGTTTTACCAGGACGCCATAATTTTACCGGGAAGATAAAATGTGGAGTTCCTGCATCAAATAATGAGCCATATGTGCCATCATTTATATAAAGGAATGAATCTTTGCGTAACTCAACGCGAACAATTACAGAACCAGATTCTGCAACAATTGCCCTTCCAGGTTCACACATTAATTCAATTTCTTTGTAATTTTTGAATTTCTTGAATTCATCATGAATCGTAGAGAAGTAGCTCTCCATATCAGGTGGGATCATACCAGGATAAACCGATGGGAAACCACCGCCAACATCCAGCATTTCAATCTGAACACCAGCTTTATTGATAACGTTTTTTACCATACGCATTGCGATACGATAAGCATCAGGATGCATGCATTGAGAACCCACATGGAAACACATACCTAGCTTCGCGGCTTTTTCACGAGCAAGTTTTAGTAGGTTTGGTGCATCTTTTAGAGATATACCGAATTTATCGGAAAGATTAAGTTCTGCATATGTATTTGGGATAGCCAGACGGACATATAGATTTAAATCTTTTGCCTCGCCAGTTTCACTGATGATTTTATTAAGTTCTTCTTCTGAATCGAGAGAGAAATCACGGATGCCGTGCGTAAAATATGCTTCTTTAATAGCAGCACGAGATTTGATAGTGTGCATAAAGCATAATTTAGCTTCAGGGACCAAAGATTTCACCAGACGAACTTCTTCGATCGAAGCTACGTCAAATGAAGAGATACCGGATTCAAACACCTTTTTGATCACATAAGGTGCAGGGTTAGTTTTTACTGCGTATAGAATACGCCCTTTAAAATTATTGAGGAAAAAATTTGCGGCTTTTTTAAGGGTATGCTCCCTAAATACATGCTGGGGGTGGTCTGGAGGGACGTTATCTACAACCTCTCCAACGGTGGCATATGTGTTCATTATTTGTTCCTTATTGGTTAGTTGTTATTAAAAGCCTTAAATAAGAACAAAAAAACAAGGAGCATGCCTTATAGCATTCTAACATAAATGTAAAATAAAAAAATAATAAACTTAAAAGTTTATAACCGGAAGTCTCTGGATCAATTTTTTTGAGTTTTGTTGCAGGATGATTACTTGGCTATAAAATAGCTATTCATCTGATTGGTTATGGCAACCACAAAACGGACTATGTTTATGACCAGAATCATTTAACGCATTGGATTCTATTTCAATACAAGCCTTTAGCCGCGCCATAAAATCTTCACGTGACAGGCCGGGTGATATTCTTGGCATAAATTTCATTACAATAGTTCCCGATTTTTTTGCTCCATCCTTTGGCCAGAAATTGCCGGAATTAAGGGCCGCCGGATAAATTGGCAAACCGGCCTTATACATTGCATATATCGCAGGCTTATACTCCACCTCAGGCTGATCAAAACGAACCCGAGTACCCTGAGGAAATATAATTACCTTATACCCCTCCTGAACGCGCTCAGTGGCCTGCAAAACAACTTTTTTCAGGGCCGCCCCACCAGCCTTTCTATCAACTTTTATATTATGCACCGCTTTATTGTACCACCCATAAAAAGGTATAGATCCAAGCTCCTTTTTATATACGAAGGTGGCTTTTGATAAAAAGGTAAACGGCGCAATAGTTTCCCAAGCCGACTGGTGTTTTGAAGCAATTACATAACCACCTTCTTTAGGTAAATTATCGAATCCCTCAATCCTATAATCACACCCTATTATTTTCTTAAAAAGCCAAAGAATTGATGCGCACCAAAGCGCCATTAGTTCATACGTTATGCGATAAGAAAAAATAAATGGCAAAGCCAACACCATGGCAATAACAATCCAAATATAAAAAATTAAGGAAAACAGAGTTGAGCGCGGGTTATTTACGTTGAAGAACCTTAGCTTGCTGTTTTTTACTTTGATATTCGCTTTCAAATTTTTCTAATTCTCCAGGCCATAAAGCTAAGTCACTTAGCCGCTTTAAATCTTCTGCACTAAAACCTTTCTTTCCTTTATCATTATTATCACGGAATAATAAATAAAATTCTTTCCTTACACTTTCATCACAATCTGCCAAAGATTCATAAAATAACCTTCTTTCCATTGGCTGAATTGTATCATGAAATTTATTGAAAACTTGCTGATTAATAAACAATTCTCGCAAAGCTTCCGGCTCTTCTATTTTTATGCCATGGTCTTTTTCTGAATTTTTTAACAATTTTTTAAACTCTCCATTTTTAAACAGTTTTTCAATATTACGTCTTATATTAGATAAAGCTTTTGCTATTTTACTTTTCTCCTCTTGAGTAGCGGTTGGATTATCGGAAATATCCAAATATTCTCTTTCATCCTTTTTGACTTCCGGAGCCATAGCCCTGCAAACATTATAAATAACATCTGCTTCTGGCTTTACTTCTAATTGTTTTCCAATGGTTACTTTACTTTCTGACAAACGGTAATATTTATTTCCCTCAAACTCAATCGGTATTGCCGTATTAAACTTGCATGAGTACCAACCTGATTGCGTAATTTCTGGAGGTTCAAAAGTATATTTTATACCATCTTCATTCATTATCTGCATTCTCTGTCTAATATAGACTTCCATTTGTACCGATTTACTGTATGCAAAAGTTGATCTTAAACCATCTCCCAAACTACTTGCATCATTGTCATAAGCTGTCTGACCGATCTTTTCTTCCATACGGTCAGGCCCCTTAAATCCTGTAGTTTTAATATAACAATCTATTTGCTTGCCCCAATTATCATTAAACTCCTGAATTAATGGGTGTTTAGTTTCGTTGAATTCCGGGGCTATAGTTCTTAGGCCATTTTTTTCTGGAATTTCTTTTAACAAAACATTCCATTTTTCATTATCGAACATCACGCCGTTCTGACGATAATCAGCAATAGCAATTTTCAATTCTTCCCATTCGTATAAATCAGAATAATATTGATCCAGCTTTTCTTGGATTTCATTTATTCTATTAGCCAGCTCTCCTGCTGCATCAAAACGCCTGGTCCTATTGTATTCTATTCTTTGAGTATAAAATCTAGATTGTTTTTCTTCCAACTCCCTTATACCTTTTACATATTCTTTAGAGGTTAATTCTTCATATTTACTAATTGCTGTTTTTTCTGCCTCGTTCCAACCCAATCTATATTCACTTACACCAAAAACCGGCTGAGTTATCTCACCTTCACGGAATACATAGGCTTTTTGGTTAAATTTCTGAACTTCATCTTTTTTAAATTGAGCTGTATTTAATATCAGGCTTTTGCCCCACAAATTTGACCAACTGAAGTTTTCTACTTCCAGTATAACATTATCTATTTTTAATTCGTTCTTACCTTTAAATCTCTCAGCATAAAATCCTTCAAATGCTTTCAGGAAAGTCTCAGATTTTTTACCTCTAATAAAATTTTCAGTAGCAAGATGTTTTAGAGGTGATGAACTGCTATTATACCTATTTGCAATACATATATCCAAAGGCTTATCTGGATTATTATGTTTATCCATTATAATCTGAGACAGTTCATTAAGTACAACAAGCCTATTACCTGCCCTAACATCTATCGATTCCTGTATACCTTGTCCTTTTGACAAAATATGCCCCTCAGGACCAAACATGTCATAAACTGTCATCTTACCTGGGATAGAACCTCTTTGCATAGAAACAAGCTCTTCATAAGGAACAGACATATTAATGCCATATATATGGTTTACTGATGGCTTTTTCGTGCGTGCCAATGTAGCAATATTAGTACGCTCTGGAGTTTTTCGTTTTTCAACTTTCATAGTTTAATACTACCCACTAACTATAAGGCATAAGTGTTAAGAAAATCTTAACAGTTTACTGATTTTTAGGCAATATTTTCAAAAATTTATGGCCTGATCTGACCATCACCACGAACTATATATTTAAATGTGCAAAGCTGCTCAACGCCAACAGGGCCGCGGGCATGAAGCTTACCAGTTGCTATACCTATTTCCCCACCCATGCCAAATTCGCCACCATCTGCGAACTGGGTGGAAGCATTATGCAGCACGATAGCACTATCAACCTCACGCAAAAATCTTTCAGCAAGCTTTTGATCTTGCGTAATTATTGCGTCCGTATGATGAGAAGAATGTTGTTTTACAAAGGCAATTCCTTCTTCAAAATCTTTGACTACTTTAACAGAAACAATTGAATCCAGATATTCTGTATCCCAATCCTCAGACGTTGCGGCAATTATACGTGAGTCAACCTTACGTGCTTTTTCATCACCCCTTATTTCGCATCCCTTTTCAATCAAAGCTGACGCAATTTTAGGCAGGTGAGTAGAAAGAACTTTTTCATCAATAACGATTGATTCGGTAGCGCCACAAACACTCACACGGCGCATTTTTGCATTAATAGTAACATTAACTGCCATCTCAAGATCAGCAGATTCATGGATATATGTATGACAATTACCTTCTAAATGCTGAAATAGAGGAATTCTACTCTCTTCAATTACGCGCTTTATAAGCCCTTTTCCTCCTCTAGGAACGATAACATCAATATAATCAGATGCTGCAAGCATAGCACCAACCGCCTCCCTTTCTTTGAAAGGTATAAGCTGGATCGCATTTTTATTTATGCCGGCTTCTGCCAGGCCTTTCTGCAGGCATTCAGCTATTTTTGAAGAGGAATAAAAACTATCAGAACCACCACGTAATATAGCAGCATTACCTGATTTCAAACAAAGAGCACCTGCATCAGCAGTAACATTAGGGCGGGATTCAAATATAACACCCACAACACCTATAGGCGTTGCAACGCGCGAAATATCAAGACCATTAGGACGGGTCCATCTAGAAAGTTCACGATTAACCGGATCAGGAAACTTCGCCACCTCTTCTATGCTTTGCGCCATGGCACTAACCCTTGCTTCGTTAAGCGTAAGCCTATCAATAAAAGCTTTGGAAATACCGTTTTTGCTGGCCTCTAAAACATCTTTCTCATTAGCAGAAAGAATCTCTTTTACGTTATCGCGAATTGCTTTTGAAGCAGCCAAAAGAGCTTTATTTTTTGATTCTGATGAGGCCAATGCCAACTCACTGGCCGCAGCTTTTGCATTACGGCAAATTTCAAGCACAGCAGATTCTATACTGCTATTTTTTGACTGATCTTTTACCATTGTTTGCGCCATCTGATTTCAATCTTCCAGGATAAATTTAGGTAATATATAGCAAAAACCAAGGGAAAGTCACGTATTAAGGTAATAAATCAGCTCTACCAGCTATATTCAACCACATATTCCAGCTTAGATTTATCCTTAGATTTTATAGGCATAGCAAACTCAACCGTGTTCGAGTTAACTTTTTTATATTCCAGATTAGCTGAAACTATCTGCCAATTTTGCTGGTTTATTGGCTCTTTTACCATAACCTCAACCTGCTTATCCATAGCATTACTGATCTCCACCGTAACCGTGTATTTACCTTTATGGCGTAGATTATCCTGCTCAGAATCAGTTTGTGCACGCCTTGCCTTTAGATCGAAACTATTGCCAACTGCCAGTTCAATCTTTTCATTTTCACCATGATGTTCCTGGGTGACCTCTCCAATCTGCTCAAAAACTCCAGAACTATCTTTTGCAAAAACTGAATATTTACCACCAGGAAGTGGAATTCCCATATGAGATTTTTCATCGTTACTGAATGCAACAAGAGTTTTTACAGAATTTTGATCAAGGGAACTGTCATAAATAAATTTCTTAACTGCCAGCACGCCTTCTTTGTCTTCAAATAACTTTACTTTCTTGCTTGAATGCATAGGCAGATCAACTTTTCTATCGATCGTATACATATGGTAGTCAGAAAAATTCTGCTCCTGCATTGAAGATGGGGCTGATGCAGCAACACTATCCATTGCCATTCCTTTTGCCATAGCCATCATTGGCCTAACCATAGCCGGTCTACTATCCTGTGCAACTTCACCAGCCACAAGCTTTAATCCGGTTTGCTTCACATCCATATTGGTATTGTTTATCAAGTTAGCCCAGCCCTCAATCCTTGCCATAACATCGGGGCCTTCCCCATCAACATAAACATTATAATTTGCAACCCATGTTATGCCTGTGGTTTTATATGAATATTCGAAAAGCCCTTCCGAAGCTTTTGAGCTATTGATCACCCATTTTATCATATTACCGGAAGAGTAATCATTATCTGCAACTGAAACCGCAGAATAATCTTTTATTATTTTTACGTTGCTTCCATCTTTTACAATTAATCCATCTGATATATCCAGAAGAGTACCTTTAGTTGTGACGGCGCTATTACCAGTATATTTTTCAACTTCGACCTGATGGCCTATATTTTGCTTCAAAATATTATCTACATCAAGTTTAGAAGAAATGAAATTCTGCTCAACCACCTGAAGGTTTCTATTAGCGCTTTTTATCATTATTGATGAAGAATCTATTTCATCAGGAACAGATGTAACCGCAATTGTATTATTACCAAGCGAAAATGAAACCTGGCGTGCAAATGAAATAACTGCATAACCAGGAATGTTGGAGTTATAAGCACTATATGGCATGTCCCAACTTTGCGGTGAATTGCCATATATGGTTAAATTTGTGACCTGATCTTCAGCCCATGCAGCAGATGCAAGAAGCGATGCAATAAGCGAAAATGCCAGAGTTTTTTTCATGATCATTACTCATTTGTTCATGAGTAATTTTTAATCCCGCATAAAAAATAAAACAAGATGGGATAGATAATTAAACTATCCAGCCGCCGCCAAGCACGCGTGTATTGTCATATATAACACAGGCCTGTCCAGGCGTTATGGCCCGCTCTTTTTCAAATAATTCTATTTTATACAAATTATTTCCTGCCGGTACTATTCTGGCTTTTTTTCGCGGCGACAGTGAGCGCAAGCGCACTTCAGCTTCTATACCTTCTGCCGGAATCTCAGCACCTTCACCTATCCAGTTAAGCTCTTTTATTTCTAAACTATCAGCGAAAAGATGCTCTTCCTCACCAACCACAACACGTTTTGTATCAGGCTCTACGCGTATAACATAAAGCGGCTTTTCAAACCCACCACCCAAGCCTTTGCGCTGCCCTCTGGTGAAGCCAATTATTCCGTTATGTTTGCCCAAAACTGTGCCATCAACATAAACTATTTCACCAGGATCTATTGCACCCGGACGAATCTTACTAACTACAGAAGCATAATTACCATTAGGCACAAAACAAATATCCTGGGAATCGGGCTTTTCAGCAACTGGCAGATCAAAACGTTCAGCATGCTTACGGGTTTCTTCTTTTGTAAACTCACCTAGAGGAAAATGAATAAATTCGAGTTGATCTTTAGTTGTTGCGAATAAAAAATAGCTTTGGTCTTTTCCAGCATCAATTGCATTATGAAGCTCAGCACCATTTTGCCCTTGAACACGGCGGATATAATGCCCGGTTACTAATGCATCAGCGCCAAGATCTTTTGCGACAGTAAATAGATCACGGAATTTCACCGACTGGTTGCAACGCACACATGGTATAGGCGTTTCACCTTTCATGTATGAATCTGCGAATTCTTCTATCACCGATTGTTTGAATAAAGATTCATAATTAAGCACATAATGCGGCACACCTATTTTATCGCACACAGCTCGGGCATCTTCTATATCCTGCCCTGCACAGCACGCATTTTTTTTGCCAACTGCAGCACCATGATCATAAAGTTGCAAGGTAATACCTATAACCTCATACCCCTCTTCATGCATTAGGGCTGCCACAGTGGAACTGTCAACACCACCGCTCATAGCTACTACCACACGGGTTTCGTTCTTAGGTTTATTTGCAATAAAACGGTTCATTTTTATATTTGTAGAAAAACCGAAGAAAAATCGCGGTTTTCTAATTTAAATTATTGAAATTAATTTTTGTGCCTATATATAGGAAAACTCCACTAATTTAAATAAAAAAGTAAAGAAAATGCCTCATTTATTACCTGTATACAGCCCGTCTAAACTCAGCTTTGAACGCGGCGAAGGTGTTTACCTATTCGATTTCGGTGGACGCAAATACCTTGATTTTTCATCAGGAATCGCTGTTGTGTCCATGGGGCACTGTCATCCACACCTGGTAAAAGCACTGCAGGAGCAGGCTGGTAAACTATGGCACGTTTCAAACCTTTATACTATTGATGGGCTTGAAGACTTAGCAAAACGTGTAACAGAAGCGAGCAAATTCGCTCATTATGCGTTCTTCTGTAATTCTGGCGCAGAAGCGGTTGAATGCGGCATGAAAATGATACGCAAATATCATGATGAAACCGGCAACCCAAATAAATTCCGTATTATAACTTTTGAAGGCGCCTTCCATGGCCGCACACTAGGAGCAATCTCTGCCGCCAAGAAAGAAAAGCTTATGAAAGGCTTTGAACCTGCAGCCGATGGCTTTGACCAAGTTCCTTGGGGCGATCTCGAAGCAGTAAAAAATGCAATTGGTCCTGATACTGGCGGCATATTGATCGAACCAATCCAGGGTGAAGGTGGCATACGCCCAGCCTCAACTGAGTTCCTTCGCTCCCTTCGCAAACTATGCGATGAAAAAGGCCTACTTCTGATGTTTGATGAAGTTCAGTGTGGTATGGGTCGTACAGGCAAGCTATACAGCTATGAATGGTCAGAAGTATATCCAGACATAATTTCTTCCGCAAAAGGCATCGGCAGCGGCTTTCCTTTGGGTGCGTGCTTATGCACTAAAGCAGTGGGAGACACTATGCACACGGGTAGCCACGGCTCTACATATGCCGGCAATCCTCTAGGCGTGGCTGTTGGCCATGCCGTTATGGACCTTATGATGGCTCCGGGATTCCTAGATGGCGTTTTAGACGTTGCTGAAACGATGATCGAAAAACTCCAAGATCTACAGAAAAAATATAGCGATATAGTGCTTGAAGTCCGCGGAAAAGGCTTGCTTTTAGGCATGAAAATAAACCCTGCCAAAAAGGAAATTAAAGAAGTTATTGAAGCCTTACGCGACCGCGGCCTACTCACTGTTGCGGCCGCTGATAACGTCTTTCGCCTTGTTCCACCTTTGGTTATAACCAAAGCACAGGTTCAAGAAGGCATAGAAATAATCGAAAGCTACTTGAAAACGCTTTAATTTTGCTGTAATAATAATCCTTTACACCAATAAGGAACTATGAGCAACGTGACTACAAAAACCAAAATGGCTTTTGTTGGGAATCGCGATTTTTTAGATATCAGCGATCTTGACCACGTTCAGCTGCGCGCAATTTTAGATAAAGCAAAATCATTGAAAGATGAGTTGAAGAAAAAAGGTCATGCAAAATATCTTGAAGGCAAGCAACTTGCCATGATATTTGAAAAAAACTCTACACGTACACGCGTTTCGTTTGAAGTTGGTATCAATCAACTTGGCGGCAATGCCATTCTTATAACAAATAAAGATTCTCAAATTGGTCGTGGTGAACCTATTCTTGATACGGCAAAAGTTCTTTCACGCTATGTTGATATAATAATGATACGCACATTTAAACATAACACTTTGAAAGACCTTGCTGAACATGCTTCTGTACCGGTAATAAACGGCCTGACTGACTACAGCCATCCATGCCAGATCATGGCTGATATAATGACCGCGGAAGAACATTTAGGCAATATTGAAGGGAAAATTGTTGCCTGGATAGGAGACGTAAACAATGTTTGCCGCAGCTGGATACATGCAGCAGAAAAATTTGGTTTTGGATTGCGTATTAGCTGCCCCAAAAAATATTGTGCAGAAGCAGCAGATAATTCTAGCGTAAAATATTTTGAAAACCCAGTAGATGCAGTTAAAAATGCTGATATCATCACCACAGATACCTGGGTTTCCATGGGCGATGAAATTGAAACCGAAAAGAAAAAGAAAGCTTTAAAACCTTATCAGGTTAACAAAGAATTAGTTAAGCATGCGAAAGAAAATTATATCTTCTTGCATTGCCTGCCTGCACATCGCGGCGAGGAAGTAACCGTTGATATTATTGATGGGCCAAACTCAGTTATTTATGATGAGGCTGAAAACCGCCTGCACGCACAAAAAGCCATAATGCTTTGGTGCTTTGGTGAAATCTAATTATTAAGTAGAATTTGCCTTCTACCAACGTGATCTGGCGCAGATATAACGCCCTCTTCTTCCATTTGTTCAATTATGTTTGCCGCGCGGTTATAACCAATTTTAAATACACGCTGTATATATGAGGTAGAAACTTTCTTATCTCGAAGTACAACAGAAACCGCCTGTTGATATAGGGAATCTTTCCCCTCGCCACCACTATCTCCAAAAGGCAGACCGAATTCTTCATCTTCTCCAACAGTCACTTCTTCAATATAATTTGGCTTAGCTTGTTTACGTAAATAATCACCCACCTCTCTAACCTCATCATCTGCAACGAATGGCCCATGTACGCGGATTATTTTACTTCCGGAAGCCATATATAGCATGTCGCCCATACCAAGAAGTTGCTCTGCGCCCTGCTCACCAAGAATTGTTCGCGAATCTATTTTTGAAGTGACCTGGAATGAAATACGGCTTGGGAAGTTTGCTTTGATTACACCAGTGATCACATCAACACTTGGTCTTTGCGTTGCCAAGATAATATGAATGCCGGCTGCACGCGCCATCTGTGCTAAGCGCTGGATAGAAGCCTCAATCTCCTTACCTGCAACTAACATCAGGTCGGCCATTTCATCCACAATAACCACGATGTATGGCAGTTTTTTCATTTCCAAAGGCACTTCTTCCATTGTTGGCTTGCCAGTATCTACATCAAAGCCAGTTTGAACCGTGCGAGTTAAAACCTTACCCGCTTTGGCAGCTGCTAATATTTTCTCATTATAACCATCAATAT
Source organism: Pseudomonadota bacterium (assembly GCA_048498735.1). Classification (GTDB taxonomy): domain Bacteria; phylum Pseudomonadota; class Alphaproteobacteria; order Rickettsiales; family UBA8987; genus JAMHZE01. Next base: position 7,736 of record JBEHXK010000001.1, on the reverse strand, counting down.
TACGAACAGAGAGATTCGACATTAACCTGTATCTATTTTCCATTTCCTTAACCACCCACTTCAAGGCAACTATTGCTTTTTGCGGCTCAGTAACTACAGGCGTCATAAGATGTGGAATATCTTGATAAACAGAAAGCTCTAACATTTTTGGATCTATCATTATAAACTTACATTCATCAGGCGAATATTTATAGAGAAGCGAAAGTATCATAGCATTTAATCCCACGGATTTACCAGAACCCGTAGTGCCGGCTACAAGCAAGTGTGGTGTACGCGCCAAATCTATTATAACAGCTTTGCCAGATATATCTTTGCCGAGAATAAGTGGAAGAGCGCCTTTTGTTTTCTTGAATTCATTATCAAGCATCAGTTCCTTCAGATAAACCTTCTCGCGGAACGAATTTGGCAATTCAATACCTATTGCATTCACACCGGCAATCACAGATATACGTGCAGACGTTGCCGTCATTGAGCGAGCTATGTCGTCCGACAAACCAATAACACGAGATGATTTTGTTCCTGGAGCAGGCTCAAATGAGTACAAGGTAACAACAGGCCCAGGTTGCACCTCAATAATTTTGCCTTTAACACCGAAATCATCCAGAACCTTCTCTAACATTTCAGCATTGGCAGATAGTGAGCTTTCGGAAGGAGCTTTAGCTTTTGCGTCTTCTGGCAAGTTAAGCAAAGAAAGTGGCGGCAATTGGAAATCACCACTCATTTCCAGATCAAATGACTCCTGCTTTTCCACAACCTTTTTAGGCGCTTTTTCTTTTGTAACAATTTTGCGCGCTTTTTTAGGCGCTTCAGCTACCTGCTGTTCAAGAATTTTTTCTTTTGCCTCTTTACCAAATAGCCTTCTTAACCATTTTATTGTTCCAACAATTCTAAAATAAACAAAAGCTACAAATGATATAACCAATGAATAACTAATAAATATTATCTTCGCCCATGTACCCGTTGAAAGCCCTAAGGCCAGCAGTCCGGTTATAATTCCAAATACAATGAATATGCCTAAGAAAAGTGGATAACCTATTACCGGCGTTAATTGAGTTTTTATGAAATACCCCAAATGACCGCCATGACTATTAGTTACCCAATCCTGCGGCACTGATTTTAAATCATCTAAACATGCAAATACACCACTTAAAAATATCAGAGCAAAAATAAAGAAAAATAACTTCGCATATCCACCTTTATACCAAGCCATTTCATCTCTCGCCAATGGATGGAAAGAGAACTTTAATAATTTACACCCCCATACAAAAAATGCCAAACTGATAAAATAGCCTACAATCCCGACAACACTCAAATAGATAGCGGATAAGTTAGCCCCTACAGAACCTGCCCAGTTTTTTGTTACCTTCGTTGTAAACAAAGCCCACGAAGGATCAGATGAATTATATGAGATCAATGCCACTAGGCCTGTAATACCTAACAGGATAAAAAAAACAGCCACAAGCGGCCGTAGGATTTTCTTAAAAAAATCAAACATGATGCAATTTTAAAAAATAGCAGGATTATAACAAGTAAAAAGAATTTTGTTCTTGCAATAATAATGGCTGTTTTCCATTAATGTTGCTTAAGGGTACTAAATTATGGATAGAAATTCAGCTATAGAAGGCTTTTTAAAGCAGGCAAACATTGGCAGCTTTGAACGCATTAAAATTCCTGGCGATGCCTCTTTTAGGCATTATGAAAGAATCATTACAGAAAAAGAAAATTATATTTTGATGGATGCCCCTCCTGAAAAGGAAGATGTAAAACCTTTCATAAAAATAGACGAAATATTAATAAATTTAGGCTTTTCAGCCCCGCTGATAATTTCTAAAGATATCGCCAATGGCTTTTTGCTTTTAGAGGATTTGGGAGATAATAAATTTAACCACATATTCAGAAACAATCCTGAAAGTGAAAAACCCCTATATAAGATTGCGGTTGATCTGCTCATAGAGATATATAAAAAACGCAAAATTTTTGACATTCCTGAATATTCAAAGGAGAAGCTTCTTTCTGAGGCAATGCTTTTCCCTGATTGGTATTTACCCTTATTTGGCAATAAAAATGTCGATGAATTAAAGGCACTTTCACAAAATTACGCAGATGTCATAAATTTGACTATCAACAGATTAAGGCTTTCTAATAATGTTATAGTATTAAGGGATTATCATGCAGACAATCTAATGCTTTTAGATAAAAGAAGTAATGCAAAAAAAGTTGGCTTACTTGACTTTCAGGATGCCCTGATAGGCAATGCTGCCTATGACCTAGTTTCTTTACTTGAAGATGCAAGACGCGATGTCTCAGAAGATATTCAGCGCGAAATGCTTGAATACTTTATTAAGGGAGCCAATCTAAACAAAAATGATTTCATAAACGATTATCATATATTAGGTGCGCAAAGAAATTTGAAGATTATAGGGATATTTTCGCGCTTGAAAGTACGAGACAAAAAGGATGTTTATTTGCCGATGATACCACGTGTAAAAAACTATCTAAAAAAAGACCTTCAGCATGAAAGCCTTAAGGAATTAAAACAATTTTTAGAAAACCAATGCGATCTTTAATCCCAACAAAAGCATTTATTTTTGCGGCCGGCCTGGGCACCAGAATGCGCCCCTTAACAGAACATAAACCAAAACCATTAATTGAAGTTAATGGCAAACCGATGTTGGATTACCAAATGGAGATGTTGATCTCTGCAGGCATTAAAGAAATTGGTATAAATTGCTTTTATCTTGCAGACCAAATTGAAGGGCACTTACAAAAATATCTTCAATCTGGTGTTAATATAAAAATATTCCTTGAAGAAGAACGCCTTGAAACAGGCGGCGGATTGCTTAATGCCATGAGTTTTATAAACTATGAACCAATTATAACTTTAAATGCCGATGTAATATTTAAATATGAAAAAAATCCGGTAAATCGACTTATAAACAACTGGCATCCGGAAAAATATGATTTGCTTATGCTACTTTCCGAAAAAGAAAAGGCTATAGGTTACTATGAAGATGGAAATTTTAATGTTGATGATCAAGGCATGGTAATAAAGGACAATGACAGACCTTATATCTATACAGGGCTTCAAATAATTAATACTGAGGTACTAAAAAAATATTCTCATAAAAAAATATTTTCTCTTTCTGAAGTATTTACTGACCTAAGCCAACGAAAAAGAATTAGCGCATTAATTCATGATAATTATTGGCTTCACATAGGTGATATGAAGGGATTAGAAGACTGTGAAAAATTCCTTAATTGTGCTTTTTAGGTTTATTGTGGCACTTTATCTCCGCACAAGGCCTTATTCTTCTTGATGATTGATCTAAATTTGATAGAGTATATTTTTGCCAAAAATACTTATTAATGAAATTAAACGTTCCATATTCAACTGTAAAAATCCGCTCTTTTTCTCTACAAGCAGCGAAAACGTTGTTTTTTACATTTATTCTTTTGAATTTTGGTTATTGCCTCATAAATGGCAAAAACGGCGTTTTTAGCTATCTAAGACAAAGTGCAAAACTTGAGATAATGGAAAAACACCTGTCAGAAGTCGAGGATAAAAGAACCAAGTTAGTAAATAAGGTATATAAACTTCATCCATCCACACTTGATGCAGATCTTCTTGATGAACAATTTCGTAGAGCTACTGGAAAGGTAAAATCTAATGAAGTTGTTTATTACTACGAATAAATGACTTCGGGAATTTGCCCTTTTAAAACTTCCAGATCATCAGATAATTCTAGCTTTGTAATATCACGCAGTTGATGCTTTTTAGAAATTATCTCAGTTAATTTATCTTCATTATTTATTTCACTGGCTTTCGTATATTCTATATCTAATTTTTCTAATATCGGCTTACGGAGATCCCTTAATTTATTTTTATGAATTTCTTTAGCTTTAGAGATATCAATACTAGTCACCCCTCCCATATTACTGTAAATCCATGCATCACGAAAGTATCTGTCGGTAGGAAGGTTTGATTTTTCTGCTATATACCACTCTAAGCCTTCGGGTACATCTTTTTGAGCAATCCAACTCAAAATTTCTTCATCATTCTGAAATTCTATACCCAATAATTTTCTAGTATCAGATTTTGCATCAAACATATCCGCAACTGGAAAAATTATTCCACAACCACCGTCTATTTTTTTAAAAATTATAACTTTATCCATTATTGATCTCCATATGCCGAAAAATTAACAGAGGCCACACTGTCAGTTAGTGTACCAGAGGAATTTCTGGTTCTTATCCTACCTTGAGAAGATGAGTTTGAATTTGTTGGATAAGTCCAGATAGTAAAATCATCTCCACTTCCAAAAGTAGAGTAAGCTGAGCTAGAAAAGGAGGTTGTATAATTAACAACCGTATCGCCCACTCCATTATCAGTTAAACTTGTTACATTATATGAAGATTGAATAGTTGGCGTACCCGACACGATAGTAAAAGAGCACCATACTTTTGTAGCAGAAGGATGAAATTTTTGCGTATTTGGACTCACATAAACAGAGCCATTTGTAGAAGCTTCCTGATCAGATTGTGTTGCAGCTATTATGGCTGAAGATTGAATATATGACATAATTTTCCCTATTAATTATAAGATGAACCAAGCAGTTCCATTACTTTGTATCTGGTAACTACTCCATTGCGCCGATATGATCTTGGTTGTTGTCCCATCAATAGTTTCAGAAGCATTACCATCTAATGTTACCGTATTAGGTGATGAATCTATTTTCTTAATATTATATATGCGCCCTGTACAACCAGCTGCAGCAGGTAGGTTTATAGTTACCGCTGCACTCGTTGCATCCACTAACACCGTACTATGCGATGCACTTAAAGTTGTTGCGGAGGTAACTGTTGTGATTGGCTGGCTTAATGACCCACCTAACCTGGTTTCGCCAGAGGCAACCCATATTGCATAGTTCCTATCAGTAACTGTACCAGTAGATACGTTATCGATATATAATCCTGCTGAAGCAGTTACCGTAGCGGAACCAGAAGTCCACGAAGGGGCTTTAATAACTTGTTGAGCTATTAATGCATGCGTTCCTGATGCGGCTGCAGTTAAAGAAGGTGTACCCAATATTAATGTACTATATGAAGAATTGGCCGCAAGTGTAGTTGCTGTTCCTCCTCTGGAAAATATCCTGTAATTTATAGTAGTTGCACCGGCAAACAATAATTGTGATGTTGTTGCTGTTGTTGTGCCTGCTCCACTACTTGTTGAAGCCGTAGCCAGGTTAGCATTTACAGCAGTGCTATTAGTTATGATGCTCCCCGAAAGAATTATATTCGTTGAAGCTGTTATAGTACCGGTAACACTTACACTTTGAGAAAAGCCGAATGTAGGAGAGGTTCCAGTTAAAGAAAATGTTGTCGATCCTGTTGAGCCAGTATTAACGCTCAAATAGTTAGTTGCATTATATGAAACTCTGAGGTTTTCTGTTGTTGCCCTTAGCTCTAAAGGAGCAGAAGGAGCATTTGTTCCTATGCCAAGATATTTATTTGTATTGTTCCAGAAAAAATTGGAATTATCCTGCGAAAGTGTAGTGCCATCGCTAAAAGTTACTGAACCAGCTGTTAAGGATGGCAAAGCCTGATTCAAATTCCAATCAGTTCCATTATATATATATTGTTTATTTTCATCATTAACCCAAAGCAGCATGCCTTCTTTTGGCTGAATAAAACGCCATCCTGAATTATATAACGCCATATATGATGTATAACCAACCCATGCCCCCGTTGGAGAGGCTCCAACAATATATAAAGAACCCTCCATTGGTGTTGAAGGTGGAGTAGATAATGATCTTGTGACCGCCCCATTATTCAATAACCCATCAATCCTTGTAAGTGATTCATTGACCAGAACTTCTTTCTGCGCCTGATTGGTATACAAATAAGGTAATTGTACATTAATTGTGCTAGTATTCGGCATAATTTTTCCTGTTTCTTATGAGATTTTATGGTGTAAATTTTTAACCCGGAAGTCCTGCTCAGAAAAAAATTTTGTTTTAGTGCAATTATTGCTTGAAAATCTTCTGGATACGGTTATTAATTTCAGCAATTTGCCTTTTTATTTTTGAAAAATGCCAAAACGTACAGATATAAAATCGATATTAATAATTGGTGCTGGCCCGATAGTGATAGGTCAAGCATGTGAGTTTGACTATTCCGGGACCCAGGCTTGTAAGGCTTTGAAGGAAGAAGGTTATAAGGTAATTCTGATCAATTCTAATCCTGCAACAATAATGACTGATCCAAATGTTGCGGATGTTACTTATATTGAACCTATAACTCCAGAATTTATCGAAAAAGTTATCGCTAAGGAAAAACCTGATGCAATCCTTCCTACCATGGGTGGCCAGACGGCATTAAATAACACTCTGACTCTTTTTAAAAGAGGCATATTAGAGAAATATAATGTTAAGCTGATTGGCGCTCAGCCAGACGCTATAGAAAAAGCTGAAGACCGCAAAATGTTCAATGAGGCTATGGCAAAAATAGGCCTGGAAGTTCCTCGGAATGCCATTGTTAATACATGGGATGAGGCTAAGGCTGCACTAAAGAAAATAGGCCTTCCTGCAATTATCAGGCCATCATTTACTCTAGGTGGCGGTGGCGGTGGTGTTGCTACCAACGAAGAAGAATATGAGAAGTATGTTAAGAGCGGATTAAATGAAAGTCCTACTTCGCAAGTTTTGATAGATGAATCTCTTCTTGGCTGGAAAGAATTTGAAATGGAAGTTATTCGCGATAAAGCAGATAACTGCATAATTGTCTGTTCTATTGAGAACGTTGATCCAATGGGCGTTCATACGGGCGATTCTATAACTGTTGCCCCTGCCCTGACCCTTACGGACAAGGAATATCAGCGTATGCGCGATGCCTCTTGCGCAGTTCTTCGTGAAATTGGCGTTGAAACCGGCGGCTCCAACGTACAGTTTGCGGTAAATCCAAAAGATGGCAGATTGATTGTTATTGAGATGAATCCACGTGTATCACGTTCTTCAGCATTAGCTTCAAAAGCAACAGGCTTCCCAATTGCAAAAGTAGCTGCAAAGCTTGCAGTTGGCTATACACTTGATGAAATTGTTAATGATTGTACTAAAGCTACTCCTGCCTCATTCGAACCTACAATTGATTACGTAGTTACCAAAATTCCTAGATTTACATTTGAAAAATTCACTTCAGAAGAGCCAATTCTTTCATCAACTATGAAATCAGTTGGTGAAGCCATGGCCATCGGTGGCAATTTCTGCGAAAGCTTGCAAAAAGCCTTACGCAGCCTGGAAACTGGCTTATGCGGCCTTAATGAAAAAGAAGATAAAGACCTTAAAAAGGAATTAAAAAAGCGCACACCAAAAAGAATATTACTTATAGCCCAAGCTTTCCGCGAAGGTTTTTCCATTGCAGAGGTTACAAAACTTACTGAATGGGATCCTTGGTTCCTGGAGCAGATCAAAAAAATAATTGATCATGAAGAACTAATTAAAAGAGGCCAGATCGACCTAAATGATAAAGCGCAACTTTTAAATCTTAAAAAACTTGGCTTCTCAGATAAAAGGATTGCCCAACTTTCAAGAAAACTAGAAGGCGATATTAGAAAAACACGTCATAAACTTAATATAAGGCCGGTATATAAACGCGTAGATACCTGCGCTGCTGAGTTTGAATCACAAACTCCATATATGTACTCCACATATCGTGAACCTTCTTTTGTTTATGCCAATAAT